>CAWFBH010000011.1:0-128527 GCA_963814035.1 uncultured delta proteobacterium | reverse complement strand
TACGGCCCGAGGCTGCGCATGCCTCGGGCCGTTCGTTTGCGCGCCTCCCCCATCGGGCAGATCAGATTCTACCGACGTGGCGTCAATTACAGGAAATCCCAACGTTTCACGATCTTTAATGGGTTTGTTTTTGCACTTTTGCAATATCGCTTCCTTCTCAAAAACGGCGGTGGCGCCCTTGCGGGGCGCCACGTCCTCATCATAGCAGGATGTTAGCGTTGATTCAGCCGCTCACTGTCACTTGTGGGTACTGCAGGCGCAGGCGGTCGCGTGATAGCGCCCGTTGCCCTCGACCATGCCGCCCTTGCCGTACTGGTTTTTCGGCCGCGCCCAGTCGGTGAGCGAATGATAAGGCCCGTTCTCGTTGCGGCCCTTCGGCATCACATCGAAGATTCGGTAAATCCCGAGAAAAGCTTCACCGCCGCGGCCGAAGACGGAATAGGTATGGAAAATCTGACCGGTATCGTCGCGGTAGAAAACGCTGTCGCCTGAGAGGTCTTCCACTCCGGGATTCATGTGCTGAAAGTTGTAGAAAGCGTTGCCGGCCGCGAGCTGCGCGGGCGTGAAGGACACGTTGAAGTCGTAATTGAAATCGCTGTGGTAAGACGAAACCCAGGGAAAGTGCCAACCCATCCGATGGCGCACCACCTCGATTTCTTCGATCGGCGCGCGCGCCACCGCAACATAAGAAACGTCGTGATTTTGCAGATGTTCGAGGATGCCCTCGACGTGGTCGACTTCCAGTGAGCATCCGACGCATTGATGGGTCGCGCCGGGGCCCATCATGAAGTGCTTGATGAAGAGCTGGCTGCGTCCATTGAACAGGTCGGCCAGCGTCACCTTTCCGGAAGGCGCATCGAAGACATAATCCTTCTCGACTTTGACCCACGGCAGCGCGCGTTGCTCCGCGGTCAGTTGATCCTGCTGCCTGGTCAGAGCCTTTTCTTTGGCGAGGAGCGCGGTGCGTGCCGCGAGCCATTCGTCGCGCGATACAACTCGATGAGGTTCCATGTTGGTCTCCATATTAAACCCATCAGCTAAATAACTGTTAGGTTAAATACAACGCGAGCTTGTTCTTCGTCAAGCGCGCATCGGAAGTTATTCGGAATCAGTTTCGATGATCGAGAGGATCCGGCGGCGCGACTTCGGGCGGCACTACAGGCGGCACTGGTTCAGGGCTGACTTCTACCGAGTCGGCGCGCTCTTCCTTGTCGAGGAGCGCCGACATCTCATCGAGGTGCGCGCGAATCTTTGCGGCGAGGTCGCGATTCATCCCCTTCACCTGCGCGATCTCCTCGACGGTGGCCTCGCGAATCCGTCGCAGGCTGCCGAAGTGACGCAACAGCGCGCGCCTTTTCACCGGACCGATACCGTCTATATCGTCGATGGCGGAGCGCAGCCGCGCGCGCTTGCGCAACTCGCGGTTGTAGGTGATCGCGAAGCGATGCGCCTCGTCGCGGATGCGCACCAGCAGGAACAGCGCGGTGGAGTTCTTCGGCAGCACGATGGGGTCTTTGCGATTCGGAATAAAGACGCGCTCTTCCGACTTCACCACCGTCTCCGCCAGGCCGTCGTTGAGGACATGCTGCTTGGCGAGCGAAACCACATCGATCTGGTCGAGCAGGTTGAATTCCTTGAGCACCTCGACCGCGACATTGAGTTGGCCCTTGCCGCCGTCGATGACCCACAGGTCGGGATATTCTTTTTCTTCGACTGCACGCGTCAGGCGGCGCTTCAGAACTTCATACATGCTTGCGAAGTCATCCTGACCCTCGAAGCTGCGGATGCGGTAGCGCCGATAGAGATCCTTGCGCGGCTCGCCTTCATCGAAGGTGACCTGCGAGCCAACCACCATCGTGCCCTGAAGATTGGAGATGTCGTAGCACTCCATCCGCTTCGGCGTGTTCTTCAGATGCAGCTTGGTGCGGAGGTCATCGAGCATCTTCTCGCGCGTCAACTCATTGTCGCGGCGCGAGGCGAAACTCTGGCGCGCATTCTCCATCGCCATTTCGAGCAGGCGGAGCTTCTCGCCGCGCTGCGGGAGCAGGAACTCAACCTTCTTGCCGCGCTTTTCGGTGAGCAGCTCGGCGCGCACCTCGGCATCTTCGAGGGCGACCGGCACGATGACCTCATCGGGAATGTTGCGCGCGCCAGAGTAATACTGAGTGAGGAGATCCGCGAGCACATCCTGGTCGGCGAATTCGAGGTCCTGGAAATCCCAGCTATGAGTGCTGGTCAGCTTGCCGCCACGCACCATCAGGACGATCGCCTCGATGAAGCCGCCCTCGCGATAGAGCCCGAAGACATCCTGATCGATTCCCCAATGATGGAGCACGGTCTGGCGCTCGACGGTCTTCTCGATGGCGCGCACGCGGTCGCGCATTCGCGCGGCGTCTTCGAATTCGAGGCGCTCGGCATGCGCCTTCATCTGCTCGCGCATCTCGCGCAGCAGTTCGAGGTCCTTCCCTTCCAGCAGCATCGTCGCGGCGTGCAAATGGCCGCCATACTCATCGCGATCGACGGCGAGGCAGCACGGCCCCAGGCATCGTTTGATCTGATATTCGAGGCACGGACGCGCGCGGTTCTTGAAGACCGCATCGGAGCAGGTGCGCAGCGGGAACACTTTGCGGATCACGTCGATGGTTTCGCGCAGGCCGTCGGCGGAGCCGAACGGGCCGAAGTATTTGCCGCCATCTTTGATGATCTTGCGGGTCACCATGATGCGCGGCCACGGATGATTGGTGACTTTGGCGCTTAAGTAGGATTTGTCGTCCTTCAGGCGGATGTTGTAACGCGGCTTGTACTGTTTGATGAGGTTGTTTTCGAGGATCAGCGCTTCCTTCTCACTGCGCGTCACCAGGGTGTCGAAGTCGCGCACCCGCCGCATCAGGAAGCGCACCTGGAAGCGCTCGTCGCCGCCATCGCGGAAGTAGGCGCGCACGCGCGAACGCAGCGACTTCGCCTTGCCGACGTAGAGGACCTTGCCGCCCTTGTCCTTGAGCAGGTAGACGCCGGGCTCGGGCGGGATCAGATCGAGCTTGCGATCAATGTCATCGGAGGAATCGTCAGGATGCCCTTCGTCGGCTGGTTTGGATTCAGGATAATTGACCAGCGAATCATATTCCGGGCCGACGTTGCGGCCCGGCTCTGGATGAATCTCGGCGCGAATTTCGGCACGAATTTCGACGCGCATCTCGTGTTTGGATTTTTCCCATGCGAGCTTTTCAAGAAAGTCATCCTGCGGCGGCGGTTCCGTCACAGGAGGTTGCCCGGCGCGATCTTCCTCGGCCGCCAGCATTCCCTTGCCGGCCGCGCGCGTCATCATCTGCGCGCTGCGGCTGTTATTTGGCGTAAGCTTCGGCATCTGGGCCGTCGATTATAGCATCGGATCCGCCGTTACCCGCATCGCGCGATTCCCTGCTATGCAAAGGCTCAGACCTGCTTAATGAAGGAGACCTCTGATGGGCAAGCTGGATGGAAAAGTAGCAGTTATAACCGGCGCGGCGAGCGGAATGGGACGCGCGACCGCGATCCGGTTTGCGCACGAAGGCGCTGCGGTCGTGATCGCCGACCTGAACTCGCAGGGCGGCGAGCTGGTGGTATCGGAAATCGCGGCGGCCAAGGGACGCGCGGTTTTTCAGCGCACCGATGTCATCAGCGAGGACGACATCAAGGCCGTCATCAATCGCGCCGTCACCGAATTCGGCCGGCTCGACATCACTTTCAATAATGCCGGACTGGGCGGCGCCACCGGACGCATCGAAGACCTAAAGAGTGAGGACTGGGACAAGACTTTCCACATCCTCACCCGCGCGGTGTTCCTCGGAATCAAATATTCGGTCGCGCCGATGCGCAAGGTTGGCGGAGGATCGATTATCTCGACCTCGTCGGTCGCGGGATTGCGCGGGGTTGCGGGACTGTGCGCCTACAGCGCAGCCAAAGCCGCGGTCATCAGCATCACCGAGTCGGCCGCGATCGATCTCGGCCACGACAAAATCCGCGTAAATTGTATCTGTCCCGGCGGCATCGTAACTCCATTGACCTATCGCGGGATGCCGGGCGGCGAGGAAGCGGCGCTGAAGAACATGGCGCGGATGCAGCCGATTCCACGCGCCGGCAAACCGGAAGACATCGCCGCGATGGCCACCTTCCTGGCGAGTGACGACTCGGAGTGGATTACCGGCACCGCGATGATCGTTGATGGCGGGATGGCGACCGGCAATTCACGTATGAGCCAGTTCGGCACCGGCTTTTCCGGACCGTCCTTCGAACGGCGCCAACGATAGAGGCTCGACGAAGAGTACAGCGGCGTACCGATCCGGTTCCATTCTGGCCGGGCACGGTCCGGAGCACGAGGTAAAGCCTCCCGCTCTGGTGGACTTGTTCTTCCAAATTAACGCTCTGTACTCTTAAATTAGCGGTCTGTAGTCTTCCCTT
The DNA here is from genome assembly GCA_963814035.1 of uncultured delta proteobacterium. Taxonomy (GTDB): domain Bacteria; phylum Desulfobacterota; class Binatia; order Binatales; family Binataceae; genus DATGKG01. The sequence goes on along the minus strand of CAWFBH010000011.1, from coordinate 124,090 downwards.
CAAAGTCGAACGGAGGGGAAGTGTCAGTTGGGCTCCAAGCACGTTGGACAGATCATCCTGGGCGTTCGAATTCGTTTCCTCGCGCCGGCGCTGGTTATTTGCGCGCTCAGTTTGATTTACATCATAGCGGGCTCAGGCGGGGCCAGGGCACAAGACGCATCCATCTCAACGGACGGAGTTCTGAATCGGCTCGCCGCCGAAGTTCCATTAGCGATCGCGACGCCACCGGCGCCCTGCGCTTCCCAACCCGGGCCGAATGGCTCCTGCCCCTCCTGCTCTTCTTCGGTTCCCGGTGCCTCGGCGTACGAGAACAGCCTGCCGGTTCCGACTCCCGCCCCCGGCTTCGATTACGTGGTGCAGTTGGTCAATGAATCCAATGTGACGATCCTGGGAACCGCAAATGCCGCCAATCAGGGTTCGTCTGTGCCCAATGGCCCGGTGCCTTCGCCCATCGCGGTGGAACCGCGCGAGGGAACCTGGGTGATGCTCCCGAAGGGCGCGCCCAACAACGGGAACATACTGACGATTGACATACCGCTGGGCTGGGAAGGGACGCAATGCCAGCAGAGTAATGCGAGCTGTGGCGCCAACGGTCCGAGGTTCTATCCTCGCACCGGGTGCAAATACGACATCGCGCACAACCTCGCCCAGTGTGAAACCGGCTCCTGCGGCGACGCTTATGATTGCGGCATGCAGGCGCTCAGAAATCCTCCGCTGGCCAGCGCCGGAAGAGCGCCGGTCAGTATCGTGGAATGGACCTTCAACTCCCAGGGTGGTCAGGGATTCGAGTTTCCGGACATCAGCCTCGTCGATGGCGTAAGCCTCACCACCGACGTCCAGGCACTCGGACCTCATTGCGAATCGAAGCCGGGAGCTCCGACCGAACCGAACTGGTTAAGCCAGAATCAACCCTTGGCAATCCATGGCGCCGATTTGCGAGAGCCGAGCCGGTGCATGCCGAGCTTTCGGCTTACACGCGGAGAAGTAGGGCAAATAATCCAGGGGCAGGACAATCCTGACGACGTCGTGGCCTGCTTCAGCAATTGTGGAAGATACGAATACCCGAGCACTCCCGGCGCCGGCTGCGACCCGAGCACGAACGAGAAATGTAAAGACTGGCTGGCCTTCTGTTGCTTCGCCCCACCCGGAGACCCGAATCATATTTATAGCCAAACCTGCACCAACACTGATCAGTGTGAGCAGAGCGCGGGATGCTGGGATAACCACAACGGCCCGGCAAAATGCTCGTGTCGCGCCTATCTCAAGAATGATAAGTGCGCGGCGAACATCTGCACTCATCCGAATCCTCCCAACTTCGGGTCACAGCCGATGTTTGGTCATTGCACCGATGTCACCAGTGACCCGACCGCGTGCATCGGTGACGATACCGTGCATTCAGTCTTTCCCGGTGCGTATACCTGGCCGAATGATCCGCAGACCTATTCCAGCGATGCGCGCAGCTACCGCATCATCTTCGCGCCCGGTGGAATCCCCAAGGATGTCGCGACGACGGAATCGGGCCCGGTTCCATCCTGCAGTTCATTCCCGCCGGCATATGGCTACGACGTGCAAAAGCAGAACTGCGCGGGAAACATCAGCGCGGGCGCGCTCTTCGCCGGCGCAGCGGTGTCGCCAAGTTGCTCGAGCGACGCCGATTGCCCCATCATCCCGGGCAGCAATCCGCCTGCGCGCTATGGCTGCGACACGCAGGCTCAGCGCTGTGCGACCTGGTCATGCAGCATCGCCGATGGCGGGCCCGTCAGCACCGGTGCAACTTTGTGCAGTTGGGCCAGCCCCAGCGCGACGCCAACCACAGGAGTGGGCAGTCAGCAATCACCAACCCCGACCGTATCGCCGACGCCAGGCGCCAGTGTGACGAGCACCTCGGTCTCGACCTCGGGAACATCCGGCGCCACCGTCGCCGCCGGTACCTTCACCGTGCGGAACAATCTCGCCACCTCCGAGAGCATCACCTCGGTAACCATCAGCGTAAGCCGCGCGAAGATGTTCAGCTCGATGACACTGACTGGCGGTGGACAATCCGAGACCAATACTCCTCCGACTGATAGACCGACCTTCATCTTTCAAACACCGATTATTATTCCCGGCGGTGGTTCGGCGACCTTCTCTTTAAGCGCCACTATCGGGACAAGTACCGGGATGCTGGGAGGCGCGACTCAATACGCGAGTCTCAGTTCGTCACCTATCACAGCCAACCAATCGCCGGTCGGAGCATTGATGTTACTGGGAATCGTCCCGCTCGGTCTGCCAGGTGGAAGGCGGCGGCGCGTGATCCTCATGACGGCGCTGGCGCTCGGTCTGGCGGTAGCGTGGGCGGGATGCGGCAACTCCGACAACACCAGCTCGACCGCCTCTTCGCAGCAGGTTACCGCAGTGACGATCTCCGCGGGTGGGAACGCCGTCACGGTAGGAGGATTGCCCGCGAAGCTGGGCTCGATCAGTAACTAGCGCTCCGCTCCATCTTCAACCCGTATAGGTCGCGATCCACCAGGTATTGCCGAAACGGTCTCGCACGCCACATGCGCGCTCTTGATAGGGCTTGTCCTCCGGCAGTGCGATGGAAGTCGCTCCCCTTTCGAGCGCGCGCTTATAGGCGGCATCGACGTCGGCGACGTAGACATAGATCGAGTTCTGTGTGGTCTGCGCGCCCGGAGGGAAAGACTCCGCCGCTTCGATGACGATTACCGAATCGCCGATTTGCGCCTCGAGATGGCAACCACCTTTGGGATAGCCGAGCCGCTCGATTTCTGTCGCTCCGAAGACCTCGCGCACGAAGGCCGGCAAATCGAGACCGCCATAGATGTAAGGGCGAACGCTGCCTTGGCCATGACGTATGTACTTGCTCATGGAGGCCTACCTCCCGTCTTTAGAAACAGTCAGTCAACTACTTCGGCTGCCGGCACGGCGGGAATCGCTTCTTCAATGCTTTTGGGAGCGGTCGTGCGCCATGCAATCGCTATCGACGCCAGCACGATTACGGCGGCCAGCAAATACGGCGCGCCCGGCAGGTGCCAATCGCGACGCGGACCGATGAAGCTCGCAAAGGTGGTGGTGAAAATAAGCGGCCCGATCATGAATGCGATCCCGCGAATGCTGCTCAGCGCGCCCTGCAACTGCCCCTGTTCGGTCTCCTTCACGCGCCGCGTCATCAGCCCCTGCATCGGAGGATTCGACAATCCTCCCAGGCCGCCCACCGGCACGCCGGTCCAGAACAGCAGCCCGGTCGGCGCGAGGCCATAAATCAAAAATCCCGCGAGGTTGAACCACATGCCGCCTAGCATGACGCGGCGATCCCCAAACCTCGCGACCAGGGGCTGCACCATCCCAACGCCAACCACCACCGAGCACACACCGACGGTGGCCATCGCGAGGCCGATGGTGCGCGCGTTCCAGCCGTATCGGTACATCGCGTAGAGCACGAAGGTCGTCGGCAGCGCCTCATGCGCGATGCTGGCAAGGAAATTCACCGCCGATAGTCCGAACAGCTCCGCATGCGAGCGCAACAGCTTGATCGATCCGAGCGGATTCGCGCGATGCCAACTGAACGGCTCGCGCCGATCGCGCGGAAGCGACTCCGGCAAGACAAATAATCCGTACATCGCATTGAGCAGGCTGAGTCCGGCCGCGACCCAAAACGGCAATCGCGGATCGATGTTGCCGAGCACACCGCCCATCGCGGGCCCGAGCACGAAGCCGAGTCCGAAGGCGCCGCTAATCATGCCAAAGCCCGCCGCGCGCTTTTCCGGCGGCGCCACATCGGCGATATACGCGCTCGCCGCGGAAAAACTCGCCGCGGTAATTCCCGAGATGACGCGGCCGACGAACAGCCACCATACGGTCGGTGCCAGCGCCATTACGACGTAGTCGAGGCCGAGGCCGAAGTTCGACAGCAGGATGACCGGGCGGCGTCCGAAGCGATCCGAGAGCGCGCCGAGGACCGGCGAGAAGAGGAACTGCATCGCCGCCCACACCGTCGCGAACAACCCCACGTACTCGGCGGCGCGCGACGTGTTGCCATGCATGAAGTTCTCGACCAGCTGTGGCAGCACCGGCACGATCATGCCGAGCGCGAGCATATCGAGCACTACCGTGATGAAGATGAAGGCGAGCGCGGCGGTGCGCGGTTTCGCCGCCGTCGTTTCGGCAGGCGGCTCAGCGAGATTCATTGCGCCCCACGCCGGAGGTCTTTCTCGCTCGAGACTTTTTTTTCGTCGCGAGGTTGGAGATGCTCGCAGCTTCCTTCATCGCCGATGGAATGCGACCGGCGAGGCGCTTCGGCGCCGACATCAAATAGCCGTCTTTCAAAATCGCCGCGACTTCATCCCAATCAACTTTGTAATCGAGGCGCACGCCGACCCATCCCTTCGGACCCATGTAGGGCGGGATGAAAAACCGTTTCGCATCCGAGTTGACGAGGATCTCCTGCACCATCGGCGGTGCCTTCACCCATACCGCGACGTGGCCGCTGTTATGGTGATTGTTGTCGGTCATCGCGAACATGCTGCCGCCGGTGACGCGAAAGGTACACTCGCCCCACGCCTCTTTCTCGAATGCCTCGGGGAGCGCGAGACAGACCTCGCGCAGCCGCTTGAGCGTGGGATTCGAATCGTCATACATGCGTGGATGCGCCATGGCTAGACTCGTACACCTTCGATCAGGCTGAGTCGCGCGGGAGTCGGGACGATATTGGTGAGGCGAAAACCGCTGGCCGCGTAGAGCGAGCGGAACTCGGCTTCGGAACGCTGCCGCCCGCCGGTGCATACCAGCATGTTGACATCGTTGGCCGCCGCGCCGCGTCCACCATCGGATTGATCGATGCGCACGGGATAAACTCCCTCCGCAAGGAGCAATTTGCCATGCGCGGGCATCGCGCGATGAACGTTGCGCAAAATCGCCGTCGCGCGCTCGTCGTTCCAGTCATGGATGACGTGCTTGATGATGTAAGCGTCGGCGCCGGGCGGCACTTCTTTGAAGAAATCGCCGGCGACCGCTTCGCAGCGCGACTGCACTCCCGCTTCGGCGATTTTGGCGCGCGCTTTTCCAGCCGCATGCGGCAAGTCGAACACCATCCCGCGCAGATTCGGATTGGCCTTGAGGATGCCAATCAGCAGCGCTCCGTTGCCTCCGCCGATGTCGATCAACTTACCGAATGACGAAAAATCATACGCAGCGGCAATCGCGGCGGCGGTCATCGGCGCGAAGGTCGCCATCGCTTCGTCGAAGACCTTCGCCATCTCGGGATTCTGTGCTATCTGGGAGAACGCATCGCCATCGGGCGAACGACGCCGGAACGCCGGCTCGCCGGTTTGCACGCAATACTCCAGTTCCTTCCACGAATCCTGAATCCCGACGCCGGCAAACAGCTGCACCGAGGATCGCATCGATCCCGGCGCGCCGGTGCGCAGCAAGTCGCCGGTTGGCGTCAGCGCGAATATCCCATCCTCGCGCTCCTCGAATATCCCGATACTCGCGAGCAGTCGCAGCACGCGATTGAGCGACGGCGCGTGCGTATCGGTTGCCTTCGCGAGGTCCTCATAGCGACGAGGACCGTCGGTTAGAAAATCGGCGATGCCGAGCTTCGCCGCCAGCGCCAGCGCGCGCGAGAAATAGTGGCCGATACCGATCCGATAAAGCGCAAGACCGGGCGGCTCGATCGCCTGAAAATTTTGTGTTTCCATAGTTGCCTCACTTCGCGGCTTTGTGCGTCGCGATCCACCAGGTGTTGCCCGAGGTGTCCTTCACCCCGCCGACGCGGTCGCCCCAGGATTCATTCGTGGGTTCGCGGACCGCTGTGGCGCCGAGGCTGAGCGCGCGCTGGTAGGTCGCATCGACATCGGGAACATAAAGGTAGATCGCCGCGGCCATCGACGGATCGGCGAAGTAACCGTTGCCGAAGACGATCGGCGCACCGCCGATGGTGGCCTCGCAGTGAAAGTTTCCCGCACTGTCCACTTCCGGCTGATGTGTGATCTCCGCGCCGAATGCCTGCTTAAGAAAGTCGACCAGCTCGACCTTGGCATAGAGATACGGCGTGATCGCGGTGTGGCCTTCCTGGATATAATTCGTGCCGCTCATGGTAAATCCTCAGCTCGGGTTGCCCATCGCCTTGGCGCGTTTCTGCATTTCCTCCGGCGACACTTCCTCGATTCGCGTCGAAATGCTCCAGCTATGCCCTGAGGCGTCCTGAATCTGCGCCAGCCGCTCGCCGTAAAACTGGTCGGCCGGCTCACGCAACGAGACTGCTCCGGCGCCGAGCGCCTTCTTGTACACTTCGTCAACATTCTCGACATAAAGATGGATGGAGACCGGCGAACGCTTCGCGCCGAGCGATTTGGGCGACAGCAGCTCCATCTCGGGGAACTCGTCCGCCAGCATGACGGCAGCCCCGTTGATTTTGAGCTCGGCGTGGCCGACGCGCCCGTCGGGCTGTTTGAAGCGCATGGTTTCGGTTGCGCCGAACACCTTCTTATAGAAATCGATCATCTCCGCCGCGTTGCTCACCACCAGATATGGCGTCACCGCGGATACACCCTCGGGAATGAATTTGACCTTGGCCGGCATGGTTTTCCTCCTTGGACGATTTAGCTTTTGAATGCGTCCTGGGCGCGTTTGCGTATCTCTTCGAGCGAGAGGTCTTCCTTGTGCGTGGCGATTTGCCAGATGTTCCCGAACGGATCCTTAACTGTGGCGCGCCGATCACCATAGAACATGTCGGCCGGCTCCTCGATGACGGTCGCGCCGGCTGCGAGCGCGCGCCGATATGCGCCATCGGTGTCCTCCAGGTACAGGTAGAGAAACGCCGGCATCGCATCGCGCACGCCCGCCTCGCTTACCATCACAATCGAATCGCCGATCAGAATCTCGGACGGTCCGTCGCTGCGAAAATCTCCGCTCGCGTCGAAAGCATGCTTGAGAAACTCCACCAGCTTCGCGGCATTGGCCACAAACAGTCGCGGGGTCACCGTGTGCCATCCGTTGGGAACCGCTTTGACGGCCATCGTCGTCCTCCGCGAGTTAGTGCGAGGCGTTCTTGAGTGGCGTCGCGATGTACCAGATGTGGCCGAAGGGATCCTGTACGCCACCGCATCTATCTCCCCACTCTTTGTCCGCTATCGGATCGATCACCTTCGAGCCGGATTCGATAGCGCGCTTGAACGCGGCGTCCGCGTCGTCGACGTAGATATAGAGATGCAGCGGCGTGCCGCCAAAGTCGCGCGGCGTGCCGGCGAGCTTCTTCGCTCGATATTCCGCCGCATGTGGCGCGGTCGCATCGTCCAGCATTACATGCGTCTCGCCGATCGCCATCTGGATGTGGCTCGGCTTTCCATTCGGCTGCGTCACGCGATGGACTTCCCGCGCGCCGAACACCTTCCGATACAAATCGAACGCCGCCTGCGGGTTGTCGCTGAACATAAACGGCATGATGCTGCCGGGACGCTGGCGCGGCTCGATTTCAGGTACGGGCGGCTCGGCGGGAATCGTGAAGTCGCGCACATGCGTCGCGAGGTACCATACGTTGCCGAAAGGATCCTTCACGCCCGCATAGCGATCGCCGTAGCCTGCATCGACCGGCTCATCGATGGAAATGGCGCCGGCTGCGACCGCGCGCCGGTAGGCCGCGTCGGTATCGGGCACATAAAGATGCAGCGCCGGCGGCATCGGCTGATAGGGCCCGTGAGCCTCGCCCATCGCGATGATCGAATCGCCGATGCGAATCTTCGCGTGATGCACGACACCCTCCTGATCCTGATGGCGCTCCAGTTCCTCACCATCGAACGCACGCTTCAGAAAGTCGATGACCGGCGGTGCACTCTTCGGATGGAGGTATGGCGTGATGGTATGCAACTCCTTCGGCGGCGGTTCGGCATTCGTGTGATAGCTGGCGATGTACCAGTTATTGCCGAATGGATCCGTCACACTCGCCGAACGCTCGCCATATTCCTGTTCCGCGGGCGCCTGCAACGATGTGGCACCCGCTTTGAGCGCGCGCGCATAGGTCGCATCGGCGTCTTCGACGTGTAGCCAAATCGCGCTGGGGTTCGGCTGGTATTTATCGATCGCGTCGGCCACTTCGATCATCGAACCTTCGATCTTCAATTGCGCGTGCGCGATCTCGTCACCGCGCGGCACCCGGAAAATCTCCTCGGCGCTGAACGCATTAATGAGGAATTCAATCAGCTTCGATGCTCCCTTCACCTGCAGATACGGCGTGATGCTGTGGTAGCCCTCGGGCGCGCCCGCAACTTCGGCGGCGGGCGTCTCGGCTGGCGCGCCCGGCATCGGCTTCATCCATTCCGCGGCGCGACGCGTCATCTCTTCAGGCGCGACATCTTCCTTGTGCGTCGAGACGATCCACATATGCCCGAATGGATCTTCCAATCGGCCACTGCGGTCGCCATAGAACCAGTCGTCGATCGGGAAAATCACTTTCGCACCGGCCGCGATCGCTTTCTCGGCAAACGCATCGACATCTTCGACATAGAGTGCAATCGGGACCGTCGAGCCTCCGAGCGACTGCGGACTGCGATTGTATTTTCCCTGCTCGGGCGCGATATCGATCGGTGAGTCGCCAATCTTTATTTGTGCATGAATGATGTTGCCGCTCGGGTCGTCCAGGCGCATCAGCTCGGTCGCGCCGAAGGCCTTCTTGTAGAACTCGATTGCGGCCGGCGCATCACGCACCACCAGGCACGCATTTGCAGTATGAGATCCCGCCGGAATGTAGCTCGCCTTCCGCGGCGCCGAAGCCATCGGCGTCGCGCGCGAAACGAGATCCTTCTTGAGCCGCGCCCGGAAGTCATCGGCGGGCAGATCGCGCAGCTCCGACGCGATGCGTAGTATGCCCGCGATGCGGGAGTTGACCCGCGGCAGCTTGCCTTCGCGATCGCTCATGATCTTCTCGACCGCCTTATCGAGCTGCTGCGCGAGCGGCGCGGGCTTGGCGATCGGCTTTTTTTTGATGGCTCGTTTCATCGCTCACCCACCATCGTGCGCAAACTTTGCAGACCGCGAAACTGAAGCTGTTTGATGGCGCCCTCGCTACGCCCGATATCCTTGGCAATCTCGGCGATACTTTTCTGCTGTGCAAAACGCATGGTGATTACGCGGCGCTGATCGTCGGGAAGTTTCTCCACTAATTTGAACAGGCGTGCCCGATGCTCGACTTCGGCGAGATCGGCGTCGCTGGATGGAGCAGGATCTATCTGCGCGCAGTTTGATCGTTTCGAGCTGGGCCGCGCGCTTGCCGCGATCCGCAATTGCATTTGCCGCAATGCGAAACAGCCAGGCCGCGAATGGCGCACCACGCCATTCGAAGCGCGGGAGATTCTTGAGCGCGCTATGGAAAACATCGGCGGTCAGATCCTGCGCCTGATCGCGATCGCGGACTCTCCGCGCGATGAACGCATACACGCGTTCGAAATTGTCTTCATAAAGCTGTGCGAAGCATGCAGGATCGCGCTGCGCCGCCTCGATCAGACTGCGCTCGGGAGCGACATTCAGACGCGCTTTCAATGCGGATTTGCCAGCCACCTTCGCCTCTAACTATATAAACCGCCGAGGCGCGAAAAGGTTACGGGCCGCGTTTCCCCTCGCTTTGCGCCTTTGCGATAGCCTCACGAACGGCGGCAGCGTTATCGGGAAGAAATTGCGTGCCGACCATCCGCAGCGCCAGCCGTCGCCCAGTTGCGATCGCGCGCGAAGACCGGACGCGAGTATTCGCACCGCATCGTCGATGCGGCCAGCCTTGAGCATCGCGATCCATGCCAAAAAGAAAATTCCGGATTGAGTGGCGACAGCGATTGCGCGCGCTCATATTCGCGATTGCCGGCTTCAATGTCGCCACGCGCAAATGCCGCATCAGCAATTTCTTTCGCCGCGTATGCGCGTTGCACATCCACCAGTCGGCGCAATTCCGACCAGCGGCTCCGGATGGTCATCGACCCGCAACATCGAAAAGCTTGTCAAACCACGGACGCCCGCGATGACTTGCCGCCCACCATAATGCAGCGCGGCCGATTGCCGCCCGCGAACGTCGCCGCCTTCCGCCTCCGCGGCATCGAGCGCCGCCAGCATCCGATGCGCGAGGTCACCTGCCGTCGCCTGAAACGCGCGCGCCATCGCCTCGGGCACCGTCGCATTGAGCATCATGTTGGCCTCGACGGTGAATTGCGCGCCGACGATGTGCCCGGCCTCCGCCAGCGTGCGATTGCCGGTATGCGCTGCCGCCCTGCCCTGCGCATCGACCATCGCAACCTGGCGAATCTCGCGATGCTCATCGGCGGCGAGCAAGCCCGCGAGAGTTTCGGGCGCCGAATGGCCCGCGCGCATCAGCTCGAGGCCGAGCGGCCCGTAGCCGGGATCGACGAAAGCCTGCGTCGCGACCGCGCCGACTTCGGCCTCCGCATGAATGACATTCGCGCCAACCGCGAACCAATGCGACTGGACCGCCGCGCCGAGCTCGCCGGTCGCGGGATCGCGCGCGACAATCGAATAGGTATGTGCGAAAGGTACCTCGAACATTCGAAAGCCCTACCAGACAAAACCACAGAGGCACAGAGACACAGAGTAAGACGGCAGATGCGGGCCGCGGCGGCCCTCTTCGGAAACTTTTCTCTCAGCGCCTTCTGAGGCCCGCATCTTTTTTCTCTGTGCCTCCGTGTCTCTGTGGTTTTGCCTGACCGAAGTTCACCATGGCAGTTTTCTTTTGCAACTGGCTTGCGCACCATATCTCCGTAGCCTATAACCCGATGGATATGGGTAGCGGAACCTCCATCGCATCCGCTTCCGTCGCGCGCTCGCCGATTCGCGATATTCTCGACCGTGCTCTCGCGGGCGAGCGACTGACTGAAGCGGACACAATCGCGCTCATCGAGTGCCCCGAGGCCGACCTCGGCGACCTCCTCGATGCGGCGGCGCAGTTGCGCGATCGCGGCAAGGGTCGCGACGTGACTTACTCGCGCAAGGTGTTTCTGCCCGTCACCAATCTATGCCGCGATCGATGCACCTACTGCACCTTTCGCAAGGACCCCGGCGATCCCGGGCGCGTGGACGATGATGCCCGATGAAATTTCGCGCGTGGTCGCGAACGCGGCGCGGAGCTCGGCTGCAAAGAAGCGCTGATGTGCCTCGGCGACAAGCCCGAGGTCGCATTTAAGGAATATCGCGAGACGCTGAATCAGCTCGGCGTCCGCAGCACCATCGAGTATGTCGGCCGCGCCTGCGAGCTGGCGATCGATGAGGGCCTGCTGCCGCATACCAATGCCGGCCTGATGACGCGCGACGAGATGGCGATGCTGCGTCCGCTCAACGCCAGCATGGGTTTGATGCTCGAGAACGTTTCACCGCGTCTGCGCGCGAGCGGCGGCGTGCATCAATGGGCGCCCGACAAAGACCCGCGCTTTGCGCATCAAGATGACCGAGGAAGCCGGCGAGCTGAAGATTCCCTTCACCAGCGGGATTCTCATCGGAATCGGCGAGAACATCGTCGAGCGCGCGCAGAGCCTCCTCGCGATTCGCGATATTCACGAGCGCCACGGCCATATCCAGGAAGTCATCATCCAGAACTTCCGCGCCAAGCCGGAAATCCCGATGGCGAATGCGCCCGAGCCCGACGAAATCGACATGGCGCGGACGCTGGCCACTGCGCGCCTGCTGCTGGGCGCGAAAATGAACGTGCAGGCGCCGCCGAATCTGTCGCCGAATCAGATTGAACTTTTTCTTCATGCGGGAATAAATGATTGGGGCGGGATTTCACCGCTCAGCAAGGATTACGTGAACCCGGAGTCGCCATGGCCGCATCTCGAACGGCTGGCGGAACGCTGTGATAGGTCGGGCTTTCGCTTACGCGAACGGCTCGCAATCTATCCAGAGTATATTTCAGACGAATGGCTCGATCCTGCCATCGCGCCGCGAGTGCGTGCGATGCAGGCGAAGAGTTTCCGGAGGACCGCCGTGAACGTCGAAGTTTGGCGAAACTGGGTTGATGAAATCGAAGCGACGCTCGCTTTCCGCGTTGATCGACAAAACCTCGCCGGAGGTGCGCGCGCGCGCTCAAGCGCAGCCTCGCACGCGAGGAACTCACGCCCGAGGAAGGCCACACTCTTTACACCGCGACGGGCGACGATCTTCGCGCGACAGTGAAATGCGCGGATCTCGCGCGCGCCGAGGACGTTGGCAACGAGGTCACTTACGTCGTTAATCGCAACATCAACTTCACCAACATCTGCTTCGTCGGATGCCAGTTTTGCGGCTTCAAGCGCCAGCGCTGGGAATCCGACGCGTACGATCATCCCGATGAAGTCGTTCTGAACAAGGTTGGCGAGGCGATCGCGCGCGGCGCCACCGAAGTATGCATGCAGGGCGGCATCAATCCCGAGATGCCCGACTTCAAATATCGCGACGTGCTGACGGCGATCAAAACCAAGTATCCCGAGATCCATGTACACGCTTTCTCGCCGATGGAGATTCTATTCGGCGCCAAGCGGGTGCGAATGGATTATCCCGAGTACATCGGCATGCTGCGCGACGCGGGCCTCGGCTCGATTCCCGGCACCGCGGCAGAAATTCTCGACGACAGCATCCGCGAGATCCTCAGCCATAAGAAAGTCGATGTCGCCGCATGGGTGGAGATCATCACCACGGCACATTCGCTGGGCGTCCCGACCACCTCGACCATCATGTATGGACATCTCGAGAACTCGCGGCACGTCGTCAATCATCTGAACCTGCTCCGTAGCATCCAGAAGAACACTCACGGATTCACCGAGTTTGTGCCGCTGCGTTTCATCGCGGAAAACACCGTGCTCTATCGCAAGGGCCTGGTGAAGCCGCCAGAGTTGGGTGTGCTCGACTTTCAGATGTATGCCTTTGCGCGCCTGTTCCTGCGCGGGCAGATCAACAATCTGCAGACCTCATGGGTGAAGCTCGGTGTCGAGGTTGCAGCGCTAACGCTGAAGGCCGGCTGCAACGATTTTTCCGGCACCCTGATGGAAGAAAGCATCACGCGCGAGGCGGGCGGCGATTCCGGCGAGTTTGTCCCCGTCGATCTCATCGAAGAAAAGGCGCGCGCAGATGGGCCGCGTCGCAGTCGAACGTACCACGCTCTACAAAAAGTTATACGGAAGAAAGGCTCCCAATGGCGCGAGGCCAATCGTCCCCTCCCAGGTTGAAGCAAGTGTTGGTGCCGGCGGGGGGGGTGGGGGCCGCTAGGTTCATCCGCGGCCTGGTCAAAGTAATTCCGCCCGAGCGTCTCACCGTCGTCGTCAACACCGGCGACGATGAGACGTTTTTCGGCCTCCATGTCTCACCTGATGTGGATACGATCATGTACACGCTCGCGGGCGAGGTGCATCCCGGCCAGGGTTGGGGCCTGCGCGACGAAAGCTTCCGCGTGCTGGAGGCGCTCGGCCGGTTTTACGGCAAGCCATGGTTCGGACTCGGCGATCGCGACCTCGCGACGCATCTCTATCGCACCGATCAATTGCGCGCGGGCAAGAAACTTAGCGACATCACTGCGGACATCGCGAAACGCTTCGGGGTCAAATCGCGCATCCTGCCGATGAGCGATGATCGCGTCCGCACCTTCGTGAAGCTGCGCGGCAAAGCCTCGATGCCGTTCCAGGAATATTTCGTGAAAGGACGCGCGCGCGGATTTGTCGAGGAGATCGAACTGCGCGGCATCGAGGATGCGCGGCCCCTGCCTGCGGTCCTCCATGCGATTCGGGATTCGAGCGCGATCATCCTCGCGCCCTCGAATCCGTTCGTTTCGCTCGGACCGATCTTCGGCCTGCGGGGGGTGCGCGAGGCGCTGACTTCCGCGCGCGAGCGCGTCATCGCGATTAGCCCCATCGTCGGTGGCAAGACCATCAAAGGTCCGGCCGACAAGATGCTGCGCGGGCTCGGCCTGGAAGTATCCGCACTCGGAATCGCGCGGCTCTATAAGGATATCGTCGGAACCTTTGTCCTCGATAAGGTTGACCGCAACCATGTCGAAGCCATCCGCGATCTCGGCATGCGCACTATTGTGGCGGACACCATCATGACGACCCCGGCCAAGTCCGCGCGCCTCGCGAGAATAATTATGGAGGATAGTTCTCGCCTCTCTGACCGTGTAATTTAGGCGTGGCATGGCTTCGATTACTCTGACGGCAATCGAGGGAGTTCCTATCGTAAAGGCTGGCGACGATCTCGCCGCGCTGATTGCGAAGGGACTCGATCAAACCGGCTTGACGCTGCAAAACGGCGACATCGTCATCGTATGCCAAAAAGTCGTCTCCAAGGCCGAAGGGCGCATGGTCGAGCTGAAAAGCATCGAGCCATCAACCTTCGCCAAGCAGTACGCCGCGCGATGGGAGAAGGATCCGCGCGCCGTCGAACTGGTGCTGCGCCAGACCAGCCGCATCGTGCGCAACGACCACGGCGTGCTCATCGTCGAAACCGGGCCGGGCTTCGTATGCGCCAATGCCGGCGTCGATGAATCCAACACCCTGGGCGATGACCTCGCGCTGCTGCTGCCCGAAGATGCCGATGCCTCGGCGCGCAAGATTCGCGACGGCCTCAAGCGTCTGTGCGGCGCCGATGCCGCCGTTGTCGTCACCGACACCTTCGGGCGACCGTGGCGCGATGGACTGACAGACATTTGCATTGGTGTGGCCGGCATCAACCCGATGCTTGATTTGCGCGGAACAAACGACCTGGGCGGCCGCGAGCTCCACCATACCGTCGTCGCGCTGGCCGATCAGCTCTCCGCGGCGGGCGGCTTGCTCATGGAAAAAGCTTCGGGCATTCCCGCAGTGCATCTGCGCGGATACAAATTTCAACCCTTCGAAGGCACGGCGAAGATTCTCATTCGTCCCGCCGAGGCCGACCTGTTCCGTTAGACCGTGAAGAAAGCCAAAGCATACCAACTGGACTCCGAGGCTCTCAGCGAAAGCATCAGCCCCGCGCGCCTCGTCGAGGCTGACCTCGTCGCCGCTGAGGCGAAACTTTCGCGGCTGCTCGACTCCGACGAATCGATCATCGCCGAGATTTGCCATTACCTCGTTGATGCGGGCGGCAAGCGTCTGCGACCGACGTTCATCCTATTGGTCTATCGCGCATGCGGCGGCGACGATGCTCACGTCGAAGACGCCATCGATGCGGCAATCGCGCTCGAGCTGATTCATTCGGCGACGCTGCTGCACGACGACATCATCGACGCGGGCATGCTGCGGCGCGGCAAACCCTCGGCGTTTGCGCGCTATGGCGCGGGCGGCACACTGATCGCCGGCGATTATCTTTTCTGTCGCGCGTTCGAATTGTGCGGCCGCTTCGAGGAGCATCTGGTGCGCACGGCGGCGCAGGCCTGCATCCAGCTCACCGAGGGCGAAGTGATGGAGGGCCGCTTTCGGCATAGCGCGGCAGCGAACTTCAACGATTACCTGACCGTCATCACGCGCAAGACGGCCTCGTTGTTTTCCGCGGGCGGCCGCGTCGCCGCGGATCTCGCAGGCGCATCGAAGCGGACCATCGAATCGATGTGGAACCTTGGCGTTGCAGTGGGGCGTGCGTTTCAGATGGTCGATGACATCCTCGATATCCTCGGACCCGAGGAAAAAATCGGCAAACCGGTCGGCTCTGATTTGCGCGCGGGAATCCCCTCGCTGCCGGTGGTCCTGGGGATCACGCGCAACCCGGAAGTCCGCCAACTCTTCCAGAATGACGGTAAGATGGATGGCGCAAAGTTCGAGCACGCGCTTGGCTTGCTCCGCGCCCCCGACCTGATTGCCGAGGCGCGTGCGATGGCTGCCGATCAGGTTGAAGATCGCGCGCGGCCTGCTCGCGGAACTACCGGCCTCGGAATATCGCGACAGCCTGACGGTGCTGATCGAAGACCAAATCGACCGCGAAGTCTAACCTCATCTATTACTTTAAGTTACGCTTTTCTTTTTCCTCGCCCGTAGGATCACCTTTCCCGCTATGTGACAATTTTCTCGCTCCGCAGCTTTGACGGAGGGGAGATACCAGTGGCGGAAATTGTTCAATATGAGGCGCGCTATCCGGCTGCGATTATCACGCTCAACAATCCCGAGAGCCGCAACGCGCTCAGCATCCCGATGCTCGAAGCGATCGCGGCGGCATTGGAGCGAGCCGAGGCGGACGCCCAGGTCCGCGCGATCATCCTTACCGGCACCGGCTCGGCGTTCTGCTCGGGGATGGATTTGAAGGAACTTCGCGAGGCCCTCGCCACGCTGAAGTTCGACAACGGCGGGGCGGCGTGGGAAAGTGCGCTGCGCGGCGAGCATCTCATCGATCGTGTGTTCAAATCCCTGAAGCCAACGATCGCGGCCGTCAATGGCGCCGCGACGGCCGGGGGCGCGGGACTTCTTAGCGCATGCGATATGGTGGTCGCCGTCCCCGAAGCGCGCATCGGCTATCCCGAAATGAAGGTGGGTATCCAGGCGGGCATGGTCCTGCTCCATCTGATGCGGTTGGTCGGTGAGCGCCAGGCGCGGTATCTCATCCTCACCGGCGATCTCATTCCCGCAGCACAAGCCAAGGAAATCGGACTCATCAATGAGGTGGTCCCCAAGGAGGAGCTCCTTACGACCGCGCTGCGATGGGCCAACTCGGTCGCGATGAACGGGCCCAAAGCGGAGGTGCTTTCCAAATCGCTACTGCGCGAGTTTTCTTCCGAGGCGATGGCGATGACCACGGCCGAATACGCCGCCGCGCCTCATTTGACCGACGAATGCCGCGCTGGCCTGACGGCATTTTTCGCTAAGCAGCGCGCGCCCTGGGCACCAAAGCCCTAGGCGATATTCCGCGCGCCTAAACCTCGGCTTCTTTTGCCCGTTCCGGAAGGGCAGGCAGGATCGCGCCGCATGATTCGATCGCGGCGACGACACCTTCCGCGATGCGATCAGATTTCACCGCCGCGATGAAGTCATCGACGATGCGCCGCCAGGTCCCAGCCGGCGCTATCGCGTGAGTTGCGTGATCGGCAATGATCTCCACATAGCGTTCGCCGATCGACACGAAAAAGAGGAGGCGCATCGGATGCGTCCCGTCGGCCACCGTGTGCGCGGTGAACTCTCGATGCGCGAGGTTGCGGGCGCTCGCGTGCTTGACGCGTTCCGGCACCATCGCGAGCCGGATCGGCAGCACCTCCAGCAGCAGCGCCATCGCGACCAGAACACATAGCTCGATAAAAATCAGTGACTTGCCGCTAAGAGCTGGACGCGCGGCGATCGCCAGACCGCCCGCCGTAAAAGCGCTGATCGATGCCCACGCCATCGTGTAAAGAGCATAGCGCTCGCTTACCCGAGTTATGACCACGGCGATTTTGGCGCCGGAGCGTTCCTCGACGGCATTCGCCGCTTCGCGGATGCGCCGATGATCCTCAGCCGTTAACCGGTCCATCATCGTTCACCAGCTCCCTGACGCGCCGCCGCCGCCAAATGACCCGCCACCGCCAGAAAATCCACCTCCCGAAAACCCGCCACCACTCGATGATCCGCCGCCATAGTAGGCGCCCGAACCCGGAGATGTGCCATGGCGCATCAGGTACGGAAGCCGGCTCCTTCGCATCAGCAGGAAAATTACGAAGACGAGAAAGATCAGCAGAATTAACGCATCGGAAGATGAAAGCTGGCTGGTTTCATTTTCGTTTGCCGACGCACCAGTCTCCTGGTTTCCGCTGAGATTCGCGGCCGCAGCGTCGCCGAGGGCGCGTAAAATTCCTGCCGTGCCCGCGAGCACCCCCGCATCGAAATCGCCCCTGCGAAATTGCGGAGTTATGTAGTTTTCGATAATGACGCGGCTGGCCGCATCGGTGAGTTGGCCCTCCAGCCCGTAGCCGACCTCGATTCTGACCTTGTGCTCATGCGGCGCGACAATCAGGATCGCGCCGGTATTCTTGCCCTTTTGCCCGATGCCCCAGAATCGTCCAAGCTGGTAGCCGTAGTCCTCGATCGTATCGCCTTGCAGCGAGTCGAGCGTGGCGACCACGACTTGCTCACCGCTGGTGTGCTCGTGCTGCGCGAGCATCGCATCGAGCTGGCTGATGGTCGAGGGGTTGAGAACGCCGGCGTCGTCAACGACGCGGCCCGTCAGCGGCGGAAATTTAAGGTCGGCCGCAACGGCGCGTCCGGTAAAAACCAGGAGTAGCAGCGCCATCGCGCACGCAGGTCGCCGGCGCATCAGAACTTGACCTGCGGAACCTGCTGCGCCTGCTCGGAGATGCTGAAGGTCTCGCGAACTTTCATCTCGGGATAGAGCCAGCCCGCGATCCATTTGCCCGGATAGGTGCGCAGATACGTGTTGTATTGCTGGACCGCCAAAATGTAGTCGCGGCGCGCCACCGCGATGCGATTTTCGGTGCCCTCGAGCTGTGACTGGAGCGCGAGGAAATTCTGGTTCGATTTCAGATCAGGATATTTCTCGCTGACCGCCAGGAGTCTTCCCAAGGCGCCGCCGAGTGCGGCCTGGTTTTGCTCGAACTCCTTGAATTTGTCCGGATTCGAAAGGATGTCGGGCGGCAGTTGCATCTGGGTGGCTTTTGCGCGCGCCTCGGTCACCTCGGTCAGCACCTGCTGCTCCTGATGAGCATAGCCTTTGACGGTTTCGACCAGGTTGGGAATCAGGTCGGCGCGACGCTGATATTGATTGAGCACCTCGCTCCATGCCGCCTTCACCTGCTCGTCGAGGGTCGGGAGTTGATTGACGCCGCCGCATCCGGGCGCGACGCTCATCGCAAGCGCCAGCGCGAATGTCATGAACAATGCACGCGAGCCGTGGATTCTCATCGCACGAAGTACACACTGCCGCGACCTAATCATCAAGCCGCCATCATCGCGCGAGGCCGTCAAAGGCGAGCTTGAAAACCGCGTCGGCGATTTCCGGCGCATGCAGCGCGCCCTCGCGTCGATACCATTCGGTAATGGAGTTCAGCATCCCGAAGAGCAGCCGCGTCGCGAGGCGGGCGTCGATGTCACTGCGGATGCTTTTTTCCTTCTGCGCGGCCACGATCAATCCCGCCATCAGGCGATCGAACTCGCGCCGTCGCTCGAGGATGCGCCGTTCGGCGCGGGTGTTACCGCGCACGCGCAGCAGCAATGCGACCTCGGGCGTCATTGCGATAGTAACCTCGATGGTTCGCAGGATGACGTGCTTCAGGCGGCTGAGCGCGGGACCTTTGGAGGCTTCGGGCTCCTTTTCGAGCACCGCGAATAACGCATCGAAGGCGCGCCCGGCGCCGCGCAGCAGCAATTCCTCTTTGCCCCGCGCGTGATAGTAGATGCTCGCCTTGGTGATGCCGGCCGCGCGAGCAACCTGGTCGAGCGAGCTGCCGTCGTAGCCGCGTTCGAGAAATACCCGTACCGCAACGTCGAGCAACGCGTCGAAATTGTAAGCCTTGCGAGATTTTGCCGATGGACGCCCCACCCTATTCTCCCTCGATATTGTTGCGGCGTTTCCGCGACATATCCATTACACTGTCGGGCACCCGCGCGGGAGAGCCCCGCGTACCGCAAATGAGGGACCGACGATGAAGTACGGAATCGCCATTCGAAATATGGGACCGCAATCGAATCGTAAAACCATCCGCGAATGCGCACGCATCGCGGAACAGGCCGGCTTCGATGCGCTGTTTGTATCCGATCATTTGTGCATCCCGCCCGATCAAACGGAAGGCTCGGGCGGCCGCTATCTCGATGTGCTGGCGACCTTGGCTTTTCTGGCCGGCGCGACCGAGCGCATCCGCCTCGGCGTTTCGGTGCTGGTGATTCCCTATCGTCCCGCCGTGCTGACCGCGAAGCAGCTCGCGACGATCCAGGAGCTTTCCGGCGACCGCATGATCCTCGGGGTCGGGGTGGGATGGATGAAGCCGGAGTTCGAGGCGCTCGGCGCGGACATCAAGAAGCGTGGCGCAATGACAACCGAGACGCTCGCGGTCCTGCATCATCTGTGGAATAGCGAGGAAGCGCGTCCCTACGATGGCAAGCTGGTGAAATTCCCGGCGTTCGTGTTCCTGCCGCGGCCCGCGCGTCCTCCAATCTGGATTGGCGGCAACAGCGCCGCGGCTCAGGAACGGGTGCTGAAATTCGGAGACGGATGGCATCCGATGTTGCGCACGGCCGAGATGAAAGCTGCCGTCGACGCACTCAAGGCTAAAGTCGCCGCCGCGGGGAAACCTTCACCTGAGATCATCGTGCGACGCGGCTTGAAACTCGAGGATCCCTCATCGGCGCGCGAGAAATTGAATGCCGATCGCGAGGCAGGCGCGACTTATTTCATCCTTGATCTGGGCCGTTACGAAAACGAATCGGCATTCGGGCGCGCGGTCGACACGTTCATGGGCCGCGTCACTTCCAGAGCGTAAGCGGCTCATCTTGCGACGTTGGTTGACCGCTGTGAAAGAGAAGACAGGCGCGCTCCCGGTGAGTACCCAGGTTGGCCTCTTATCGAACGATGTTTCGGACGACCCGCAGAATTGGCCCGACCCTTACCAACCCCAAACCCTGGCAGGCGCGATATTCACACCCGATGAATGTTCGAACATAGTACGAACCGGTTTAAGTTTGTCGCGGACGCGCGCGGCCGTGAAAATCAACCGTGAAGACAAAATGCGGTGGCGGACACGGTATGCGCGAATTGGCTGGATCCTGAATAGCGAAGCCACACAGTGGATCTTCCGAACCGTTAGCGCGGCGATCGCCGAGGCCAATTCGAGGCACTGGCATTACGATCTTGAACCAATCGAGCGGTTGCAATTTACCGAATATGGGCTCGGGGGGCATTACCGGTGGCACGTGGATATCGGGCCGGGAGTGAATATCACGCGAAAACTTTCCTTCTCCGTGCAACTCAGCAAGCCAACGACATACATCGGCGGGAAGCTGCAATTTCCCCGCGGCCGTGCGAAACGGCCAGCCAGCTCTGAACTTGGCTCGATCACGATTTTTCCTTCCTTCATGCAGCATCGCGTCACGCCGGTGCTATTCGGCAAGCGTTATTCTCTGGTCGGTTGGGTTCACGGCTTGGTGCCACTCAAGTAAACGGCTCAGCTAACGTGAGTGCATTTGCGAGACTGATCGGAGCCGCGCCGCGCTATGCCGCGTTATTGCGATCGCAGTATTGGCCACCGGAGAAGCTCGAATCGTATCGCGAGCGGCAGCTGCGCGAGATAATCCGGGCGGCGCTCAAGATTCCGTTCTATCGAGACCGTCTCGGTTCCGCGCCGAGCCCCGAGGATTTGCCGCGCCTGCCACTGCTCAAGCGCGCCGACATTGAACCGCTGCGGCAATCGGTAATCTCGCTATATCCTCCGCGGACGCGCTTCGTCAGCGAGCGCTCCTCGGGAACCAGCGGCCCCGCCGTCAAGTTTCTGTTCGACTCACAGTCACCAGGCGGGACGCAATGCCGCAAGGATTCGTTACTTGCGCATGCACGGATGGAGCCCGCTTCAGCGCAGCGCATGGTTCGCGGGCGCATCGCAACTAGTGGAGCGTAATCCCGACCATCAAGCTATCGGCGAGCTAATCAGAGCGTTTTCGTGGATTGGTGTGAAGTTCTACCCGAGCTGGACCCCATTCTCCGAGCAGGTCGACATCCTCGATCGGACACACGCCGTTTCGCTCTATGGCTTCCCAAGCGGCATCGACGGAATTCTTCACGTGATGGAGCAAACCGGGCGTCGCCTGCCCTCGCTGCGGCGAGCCCTGTGCGGTGGGGAAGCAGTGGACGATTCCATGCGCGAGCGCGCGCGTCGGCTGTTCGGTTTCGAACGTCCGTGACAACTACGGATCCACCGAGACATTTATCGCATTTCAATGTCCCTCGGGCAGCTATCACATCAACGCCGAACATGTGTGGGTAGAAATCGTCGACGATACCGGCAATGAGGTTGCCCCGGGACAAATGGGTCGAGTGCTGCTGACTACGCTCGAAAACTACCTAATGCCGTTGGTCCGTTACGAAATCGGCGATTTCGCCACCGCGGTGCGCAGCGAATGCCCATGCGGGCGGACCCTCCCCCTGCTCGGACGAATCCTCGGGCGCCAGGCCAACATGTTTCGCAAGCCAAATGGCATCATGATGTCAGGCTGGCCGGCGCTCGGGACCTTGAGAGAATTCCCGGAACTGCAATCCTTTCAGCTAGTGCAGAAATCGTTCACGCAGTTCAGTGTGCGCTATGTCGCCGACCGAACGCTAACTCTCGAGACCGAGGCGCAAATCCAATCGAGACTGCGTGAAGACGGCCTCTGGGAGGATGCGAACGTCAGTTTCGAGAAGGTTGATGAAATCGCACGCGCTCCGAGCGGCAAATTCATGGTCACCGTCTGCGAAGTGCCCGCTTAGCTCCTCTCAATGCCACTCGACGCCGCCGCAGATGTTGAGCGCCTGGCCAGTCATGTAGTTGCCGTCATCGGAGGCGAGGAACGCCACGACATTCGCCACATCGTCACCGGTCTCCATTCGGCCCATCGGCACCTGGCGCTCGAAGAATTTCCGCGCCCCCTCGCGATCGGTGCGCTGCGTCGTTCCGACCATCTGCAGCAATCCCTCGAAGAGTTGCGTCTCCACAAAGCCGGGGCAGACCGCATTGACGGTGATGCCGAATTGACCGAGCTCGAGCGCGAGGCTGCGCGTCAGTCCGATGACGCCGTGCTTGGCCGCCGAATACGCAGCCATTCCCGGGCCGCCGCGCTTGCCCGCGATCGATGCGGTATTGATGATGCGGCCGCCGCGTCCGCCCTGAATGATCTTCGGCGCGACGTGCTTCGCGCATAGAAACGTCCCAGTCAGGTTGATAGCGACCGTTTTATTCCATGAATCCAGCGTCTGCTGCACGACCGGGCCGCCGCCGACGCCGCCGCCTGCGTTGTTGCACAAGATGTCGATGCGGCCGAATTCCTTCCACGCCGCTTCGGCCATCGCAGCCACTTCGGGCTCGTCGGTGACGTCAACCTTCACCGGCAGGCATTTTCGCCCGAGCTTGCGCACCTCGGCGACGAGGCTTTCGAGCTCTTCCATCTGGCCGAATTTTGCGTCGGGATATTCTTTCATCGCGCGGCCATACTCACCGGCCACGATGTGCGCGCCCTCTTTCGCCAGTCGCAGCGCGATCGCGCGTCCGATTCCGCGCTCACGTCCGCATCCGGTGACTATCGCAACTCGATCCTGAAGTTTCATTTCTCTACTCCTTGGCTGCGCGGATGAGAGCGCGGCTTCCCACGAAAAAAAGTGCGGCGGCGTAAGGTCCGAAGTGCCGCTTACGCCGCCGCGAATTGGTTACCGATTTAGGCGAGGACGAACCGGAACGAATCGTCCTTCTTCACGATCTTACCCGCTGAGGGCGAAGCGAAATGAGTCCCGATGACGAGAGTTTTGCCGTCCGCATAGCGTTCGCAAAATTCCCGGCGGGTCTTCTTTGCGCGGGGCCCATCGACATCGAAGGCGTCATCCCATTCGGGGTAGCGGCACTGAATAGGATGATGCATCAGATCGCCCGTGATTACCGCGTTCTCTCCCTTCGAGGAAATCCGAATCGCGAAATGACCGGGAGTGTGGCCCGGGGTGGATTCCGACCAGACCTCGTCGGTGATCTTGTGCTTGTCGTCGATCAGTTGGCTCATCCCTTCCGCCATGATCGGTCGTACGGAATCGTCAACCGGATCCTTGAAGAACGGATCCTCGGAGCGTGAGAAGAAATCCCATTCGGTGCCGCCAATCAGATATTTGGCGTTGGGGAAAGTCGGCACCCATTTGTCATTTTTCAGCATCGTATTCCATCCCACGTGATCGATGTGGAGATGGGTGCATACGACGCGATCGATTTTCTCGCGCGGGCTGCCCGCTTTCTCGAGGTCGCTGAGGAATGGCAGCTTCAGTTTGTTCCATTCGGGATTGGAGCGGACCTTATCATTGCCGATGCAGGTATCGACGAGAATCCGCTTCCCCTGCGATTCGATGATGAGCGCCTGGATGGTCAGCTTGACCCTGCCGTCCGGGCTCGCAAAGGGCGCGAGCCAATCGCCTTCCTTTTTGACGTTGTCAGCGGTGGCGTTGGGCAGCAACATCGTGCCGTCCCACACCGCTTCGGATTCGATAACACGAGTGATTTTTACGTCGCCAATTTTCCACTGATTCATGCGTCACTCCCGGTATGCGGATTACTCCGTTGGTTGAATGCGGTATTAGCCTTGAACGGTTGCGCTGGCAAGTCTCGCAACGCGCGACCGGGGGACTGTTTCCGTCGCGCATCGTCGGTATGTTAGTCGCGAGCGTTTTAGTAATCGAAATGAGCGACACCATTAAACTCGCGCGCGAAGCAGGCACCGCGCCATTGGAGGCGCCGGTCGAGGTTCAGGCACTCCCCACATCCGAAGAGGCACGTCCGCTCGGATGGCTCGATACGCTCGCACAGCCGATTCTCGCGATTCCGGCGCTTGCGGTTTTCAGCGCGTTGATTTTCATCGTGAACCTCGGCGGCTATCCCTTCTATACCAAGGGCGAGCCGCGCGAGGCAGTCACGGTTCTCGCGATGGCAACTGGAGGCGGCGTGATCCTGCCGATGCGCGCCGGTATCGAGCTTCCGTCCAAGCCGCTGCTGATGCACTGGACGGCGGCGCTGCTCGCGATGCTTTTCGGCGGCGTCAACGAATGGACCGTCAGGCTGCCGTCGGCGCTGTTCGGCCTCGCGGGCGTGCTCGCCTGTTACTACTACGTGAGGCGGATGTTCAATGCGCGCGCCGCGCTCATGGCGGCATTGATCCTCGCGACCTCGATGCAATATCTGCAATCCGCGACCGGCGCGCGGGTGGACATGACGCTGACCTTCTTCATGGAGATGGCGTTCTTCGAATTCATTCTCATCGCGGAAGGACTGACCGGCCGCCGCAGTCTCCTTTATGTAGCAATCGCGCTGGCAGTTCTCACGAAGGGGCCGGTCGGGCTGGTGCTGCCGGGCGCGGTCGCGTTGATTTGGATCGCGATGCAATGGCGATGGGATCTCCTGCGCGATTTGAAAATCGCCCGCGGCACAGCGATCGTCGCGATCCTCGCCGGATGGTGGTACGTCGCGGCATCCATCATCGGCGGCAAGGCGTTCATCGAGAAACAACTCATCGCGGAGAATTTCGTCAGGTTCGTCGGCGCGTCGGATTTTCATGAAGGTCACGCGCACGCTTTCTACTACCTGGAGGGCGCGCTCACCGGCGGATTCATGCCGTGGACGCCGATTCTCGCGCTGGTGATTTGGCGGGCGCTGCGCGCTCCTCGCAAAGCCGATTCGCGTCTCATGTACCTTCTGACGTGGTTTGTCGTGGTGCTCGGATTCTACAGCTTCTCGCACAGCAAACGCGGGGTTTATCTTTTGCCCTTGTATCCCGCGCTCGCGACGATCACCGCGCTCTATCTCGTCGATGCCATAGATGCGCCCGCGACCTCGGCACGCCTGGTCGGATTTTTCTCCTCGCTGTATGGCGCGGCGCTGGCGATCGCGGGAGCGGCGGCGCTGCTTGCTCTTGCGATGCTATGGCTCTCGCCGTCGGCGATTGCCGCCGGCTTCCGCGCTTGTGGCATCAGCGAGCTCGATTTCACTCACGCGCTACGAGCTTCCGCCGCCTCGCGCGTTTACCTGAGCATCGCGATCCCGCTGGCCGCGTTGGCGATGGGCATTTTCCTTTTCCGGAGCAGCAAGGCCGCGCACAAAATGACGCTCGCAATCGCCGGAGGCATCGGACTGCTGGCGCTCGCGGCAAATGTCGTGGTGGTGCCGGCGGTTGCGAATACCCTGGCTCTCAAAACATTCACCGGCGATGCGCTGAAGATCGTCGATGATCATCCGCTCGGCTACCTGCTCGACATGGATTACGACGTTGCATTTTACTCGCGGCGGGTCGTTCCGATCGTGCTGTTTAAAGACGCGGGCAAATTCGACTACCTGATGTGCTGGGAAAGTATCTGGGCTCAGCAGCAGCCCGCCAGCGCGCGCGCGCAATATCAAGTGATCATGACCAGCAATCCTACGGAGCTCGACGGCAGTGGCCGAATGCTGCTGCTCAAGAGAGTCACTCCTCCGCCCGATTCCGGGAGTTCGGGACGTCAATGTCTGATCGCGACTGCCCGTAGGTCAGGCCGCAGCCCAGGCGAGGCGCTCCGGCCCATACGGATCATTCGCGATTTTGCATTCGTCATCGAAGATCATCGTCGCGCGCTTTTCAGAGGAGTATCCGGGCCATTTGGGTATCCCCGCATGATTCGGATCGCCGGTGCGCGCGAAGGAGATCCACGCCTTGCTCATTTTCTCAGCGAGGGCAAATTTCGTCGGCGTGTCGCCGCTGAGGCGATCGGTCGCGACGTTGTCGAACACGAACGGGATTTCGAGCGCATGCGGCGACTTGAGCCTGCCGCCGAGCACCGGCGTTTCCCAGGTGAATAGATACATGAACACTTGCCCGGCATGTTGTGCGGCCTGGCGCTCCGCCAGCGTGATCGATCCGATGCGCATGAACTTGTCGCTGGTAATCGCGATCGCAATCTCGGCCGCCGATGCTTTCGGCCTCGCGCGCCGATATGCCTCGATGATGCGCTCGGCGTTGTCGCCGAGGAACGCTTTCATTCGTGTCTGCATCGTCGGCTCGTCGAGGTCCGTGAGTTGCGGCGCGAACAAAAGGATCTCGTCCTTGTTGGTGCCGATCATCAAAGGAATGTGGGCGGAGATCTTTGGCGCAATCGGTTCAAACGGGTGATGCGGCAAGGCAAACGCCATCCACGACCGGATTGAAACCGATCCTGCGCCGATTCGCCAAAGCGTTGAGACCCGATCCAACTTTCGCGAGCACGGCGGACTGCGCGCTGATGAGTGCCTCGGCAGGCACCTGATGCAGCTTGTCGATCTGCTTCGCGTCGAGGCCCAACTCCTTGAGCACCATGGTCGCGGTTTCGGTAGCTTCGCCGCGATCCATCATCACCACTCCCGGACCACTCTGCACTATCGCTTTATGGAAAAGTCCGTGCGCGGAGGGCATCGCCATCAGGACACTGACTTTCGCGCCGCCGCCGGATTCGCCAAAGATCGTGACGTTGGCCGGATCGCCGCCGAACCGCTCGATGTTGTCGCGCGTCCATTTCAGCGCCTCGACGATATCAAGCATCCCGACGTTGCCCGATGCGGCATACGCCTCGCCCGCAAGCTCGCCGAGATACAAAAATCCTGGCGCGCCGAGGCGATGGTTGATGGTGACGACTACGACGTCACCATTCTTCGCGAGGTTGGTGCCGTCATACCACGCAGAAGAACCCGATCCGGAAATGAAGGCGCCGCCGTGGCACCAGAACAGGACCGGGCGTTTGCGCCCATCGAGCGCCGGTGTCCAGACATTGAGCACGAGACAGTTTTCGCTCATCGGCAGCGGCTCCGCATTGAAGAGCGCAAGCAGTTCCGGCATCAAGGCAAACGCATTGTCGTTTTGATACGC
This sequence comes from uncultured delta proteobacterium, assembly GCA_963814035.1. Lineage (GTDB taxonomy): Bacteria > Desulfobacterota > Binatia > Binatales > Binataceae > DATGKG01. Next base: position 96,608 of record CAWFBH010000011.1, on the reverse strand, counting down.
GCGCGGACCGAATTCGATCGCGTCGCGAACCCCGCTCCATGGCGCGGCTTTAGTGGGAGGCTTGAATCGGGCGGCGCCTTCGGCGGGTGCGCCGTAAGGGATGCCCTTGAAAGTATGGACGCCGTCTTTGACGGTGCCGCGAAGTTTACCAGCGGTGGATTCTGCGACAGTGTAATCAGCCACGGCGGATCCTCCTGAGCGAAGCGATCGTCATGACTGTACGAAATTTCGCGTCGCGGCTACAAACCGCTATTTCGTCGCAGCCGGCTCCTCGTAGAACAGGATGCGCTGGCACGCCGGGCAAAAATGGATCTGCAGATGCTTCTGAATCTCGTTGTAAAGCTGCGGCGGCAGCCTCCGCATGCATCCCTGGCAGGTCCCCGCGCGCGCAATCGCAACCGCGACACCCTGGCGGCGATCGAAGATCACGTTGTATCGCGAGACCAGCGCCGGATCGATTTCTTTCGCGATCTTGTCGCGCTCGCGCTGCTGCTGGGCGAGCTCCGCCTTGATCTCCTCGACCTGGCCCGCGATCTCTTTCTCAGCCGCCGTCAACTCGGTGCGCGCGGTTGCCAGCGTTTCGCTCAGTTCCTTGATTTTCGCCAGCCGCGGACCCGCGCCCTCCATCATCACCAGCAGTTCGCCCTCAATCCGCTGATTGCCTTCCTTGAGCGAGTCGACTTCGTGCGCGAGCGCCTGCAGCTCCTTATCGTTGCGGACCAGGTTCTGGCGCATCCGCTTGTTGCGCAGGCGCGCCTCGCCTTCCGCCATCTCGCGCTCGAGTTTTTTGCGCGCGGCGGCGGCTTCCTGTTCCTCGGTGGAGAGCTTTTCGAGTTCCGCCTCTTGTTTTGAAGTCTGGTCGCGTAGCTGGTTGACACGGAGAGCGACGGTGGAAAGCGACTGCTCTAATTCCTTCAGTTTGCGGTCGAGGATCTGAAGGCCCATAAGCCGCTTTATTTCTTCACGCAATTCAACTTCTCCCCGGCATTGGCCGATTTGCACCCGACCGTGTTCGCAGGCGCGTCTTCAATCGGACATGTTGATGCCGTTTTAATGATTCTATTGGAATGGGCCCACCAGGATTTGAACCTGGGACCAGCCGGTTATGAGCCGGCAGCTCTAAACCAAGCTGAGCTATGGGCCCCGTGGCAGGCATTCGGTACATCGAGTAAATAAAATCCTAACAGCTTTGGGGACTATAATTAAGGGCTACTAATCGACCGTTTAGCTCGCGTTGCGCCTCTCTCGTTCCTCGCGCTTTTTGAGCTCGATAACCGCCTGCACGTTCGCCACCGCATCGCTGATCGCTGCTCCCTGCGCCTGATGACGTGGCGGCGCGCTTATGTTGATCGACCTCGCGCCGAGTCTGCCGCCGGTTCAAGGCCAAAATGTAGTCTTCTGCCAGTTTTCGCGCATTCGCGGGATCGTCCACCAGCGGCCCAACCGCCATCTCCGCGATGCGGCTTTGCTGCTCCTCAGACAGGCGATCGCCGATGAATTCATCGAAACCGATCGCGGCTTCTTCGAGGGCGCACACTTCGTCGAAAACGATTCCGAGCGCCGCATCCGAGAAAAGCTCCGACGACGACAGCTCGTGAATCTCGCGGCGCATCGAGGGGTGCAGCAGCGCGATCGCGACCAGGCCAAGCTCGCACTCCGCCGTCACATCGAGGCGCGGGGGCGCCTTCACCATCTCGATCCGACGCTCACCGCGCGAGGTGCGCGATATCCCGCGCGCGGCCTTGCGTAGCGTGTCCTCACCGACTCCGAGCAACTCCGCGGCTTTGCGGGCCAACAGATCGAACTCGAAGGGATTGGCGACCAGCTTTAGAAGATCGGCGACTTTCTCGGCGGCACGCGCGCGACCGGCCAGCGATCCTTTTGCCTCGCGCGCCTGCTCCTTCAAGAAATAATCCACCAGCAACTCTGATGTACCGATCAACTCTTCCAGAAATCCCGCGCCGCGCTCGCGCACCAGCGTATCGGGATCGAATCCGGTCGGGACAAAGATGCCGCGCCCAAGCAATCCCGCTTGCAGAAAAATCTCCAGCGCTCGCAACGAGGCCTTTCGCCCCGCGTCATCGCCATCGAAGCAGGCGAAAACATTTTTCGTGTACCGGGAGAGCAGCCGAAGCTGCTCCACCGTCAATGAGGTGCCGCAGCTCGCGACCGTCTCGCGAAAGCCCGCCTGCCACAATGCGATAACGTCGAAGTAGCCCTCGACGATGATCACGCGATCCTGGGATGCGATCGCCGCGCGCGCCTCATGAAGTCCATACAGCGTGCGCGTTTTCGAGTACGCGGGCGATTCGGGAGAATTGAGATACTTCGGCATTCTTGCATCGAGGACGCGGCCGCCGAAGGCGATCACCTTCCCCTGCGCGTCGCGAATCGGAAACATCACGCGCGCACGAAACGCATCATGGAGTCCCATCGCATCGCGCTTGACGACGCCCGCCTTGACCCCCGCCTCGGTCAGCCCGCGCTTCTCCAGCGCCTTCGCGAGGGAGGCTGGACGCGACGGCGAGAAGCCGAGAAAGTATGCGCGCGCGGTCTCGACGGTGATGCCTCGCGAGTGCAGATATTCGCGCGCCTGCTCGCCGTCGGGCGTGTTCCATAGCACATGCGCATAAAATTCCGCGGCGGTCTGATTGGCGCGCGTAAGAGCATCGCGTTCGGCCGCGCCGGGGCCGTCATTTTTCAACTCGGGAAGCGAAACGCCGTAGCGCGTTGCCAATGAACGAATCGCCTCGGGAAACGACAGCCCTTCAATCTTCATCATGAAGTTGAAAACGGTGCCGCCCGCGCCACATCCGAAGCAATGATAAAAACCGCGCTCCGCGTTGACGGAAAACGATGGGGTCTTCTCGTTATGAAAGGGACAGAGGCCGACGAAGTTGCGGCCCGCGCGACGCAGGCGAACGTGCGCACCGATGATCTCGACGATGTCGGCGCGTTGCCGAACCTCATCGATCGCATTGTCACCGTATCGCGCCACTCGCTCCCTCAACCTCCCGCAACATCCCTCAACCGCGCCGGATAGTTGGTCATTATACCATCGACGCCGGCGGCGATCAGAATTTGCATCGCCTGCGGAACGTCGACTGTCCACACCAGCACCTGGAGGCCGAGCGCATGGGCTCGCGCGCAGAAATCAGCGTCGATCATGTCGAAGCGCGGATTGACGGAATAGGCATGCATCGCCGATGCGGCATCGAGCAGGCGGTCGCGGTGTTTCTCGGCGAGGAGTCCGATGCGGATTTCGGGATCGATCGCGCGCACCTTTTCGAGCGCATTCCATTCGAAGCTCGACACCATCGAGGACGTGAGGGCATGGTTGAAACGGATCATTTCGCATACCTGCCGCTCGACGTTACCTTCTTTGATTTCGATGTTGAGGGCGAGCTTGCCGCGCACCGCTTGAAAAACTTCCTCGAGGGTCGGAATGCGCTCGCCTCGGAAGGCTGGATTGAATTTGGCCCCGGCGTCGAGTCGCTTGATTTCTTCCAACGTCAGATCGGCAACCGCGCCGTGTCCGTCGGTGGTGCGATCGACCGTTTCATCATGCAGCACGATCACCGCGCCATCGCGGGTCGCTTGCACGTCGAGCTCGCACATGTCGGCGCCTTCATCCGCCGCGGCGAGGAAAGCCGAAATGGTATTTTCAGGATGGGTTCCGCTGGAACCACGATGCGCGATCTTGAGCGTACGCCACCTCCGCCGCGACAATCCCGGAATGTCTCAAGCTCGGGAGGGATTGTACGTGCGTGCTGCTGACTGTGGCAAATCGCGTTGCGCGCGACATCCACATGCGATTCCATGCGGCGCGTGGTTCGGTAATTATCCACCCGATGGCGTCGAAGCCGACATACATCAAGGCGAGTTTCGAAACTCCCGCGGGTCTTGCCGATGAGGCCGCAGGGTTGCTCGTCGCCAACGGCGCGCTCGGATGCGCGGTTGAGCGCGGCGGCCGCGCCGGCCCGAAGTCGCGGCGTCCGGTCACACTCGAGGCATATTTCACCTCGCTGCGGCCGGCGAAACTTCGCGCGATTCGGCGCGCGATGCGCGCCGCAGGGATGCTGGCTGATTCGGATCAGGATGCCGCCCTTCAATCGATCGTCGATCCCGGGTGGGCGACGATGTGGCAATCGCGCTTCAAGCCGCTGCCGGTTGGCGAACGTTTCCTGATCGTGCCGCCGTGGAATCGCAAGCGCGAGCCCGGCCGCATCGGCATCACAGTTTTGCCGGGACAGGCATTTGGTACCGGGCATCATCCGACTACGAGCGGTGCGATGCTTGCGATCGACGACCTCATCGCTCGCCACAAGATCACCCGCGCGATCGATGTCGGCACCGGCTCGGGAATCCTCGCGATTGCGATGGCGATGCTCGGCGTGCGCAAAATCATGGCCATCGATAACGATGCCATCGCGCTCGATAATGCGCGCGAGAATGCCGACCTCAATAGGGTGGCGAACCGCATCGCTTTTTCCACGACGCCGCTTGCGAAGATCCGCGGGAAATTCGATCTGGCGGTGGCTAACATCCTCAGCAAGACGCTGATCGCGATGGCGCCTGACCTGAAACTGCTTATTGCCAGCGGCGGCCATCTCGTGCTGGGCGGAATTCTTTCGCGCGAGGCTAAATCGATCACCTCGCATTACGGCCCCGAACTCCAACTCGCGAAAACCACCGCATCGCGCGGATGGATCACGATGGTATTCGAGCGCGGGGTCACGCGATGAGCCGCCCTCCCCGCTTCGCGCTGCGTCATCCGATCGTTGATAGCATCGCGATAATCGATGGCGCCGAGTTGCATCACCTGCGCGATGTGATGCGACTCCGGCCGGGCGCATCCATCGCGCTGATGGCGCCGGACAACGTCGAGCACCTCGCGCGGATCGAAAGCTTTGAGGATGATCGCGTGATCCTGCGCATCGAAAGAACCGCAACGACGGTTGCGTCGCCGACGCTGATCCTCGCGACCGCGATCATCAAAGGACCGCGGATGGATTTCATCGTCGAAAAAGCCGCCGAACTTGGCGTGACCGAGTTATACCCGATGCTATGCGAGCGCGGCGTGGTTCGAGACCCGGGAAGCGAGCGCATCCTCAGATGGCGCCGCCTCGCCACCGCGGCTGCCAAACAAAGCCTCGCGCCCCAAGCATTGGAGCTGCACGAACCGAGGCAATTCGCGGACTTGATTGGAACCCTCGCAAAAGACAGGCTCGCAGATGGCGCATCCGAGGCCGCGCCGCTCAAGATGATTTGCACGATGGGAGCAGAACCAATCGCATCGGTAGTTCGACGTCAACGGACGCGCGGGATCATCATCGCATGCGGTCCCGAGGGCGACTTCACCGATGCTGAGTTGCGGCTCGCGAAAGACGCGGGTTTCGTTCCGGTGGGTCTCGGAAGCAATCGGCTGCGCAGCGAGACCGCGGCCATCGCGGCGGTGAGCGTCGCGGCCGCGCTACTCGAAGAATTTCGCGGAGGAGATTGACCGGTGCCGCATAGATTCCTGTTCGTCATGGATCCCTTGTCGCAAGTCCTGGTCGACAAAGACACCACGTTTGCCTTCATGCTCGAGGCGGTCGCGCGCGGACACGAGGTTTATTTCGCCGGCCTGCGGGATTTGGTCGCGCGAGGCCATCAGCCCTACGCGTTCGCCCGCCGCTGCGAGGTCGCGCGCGCGACGCCGCATTACAAATTCCTCGACGAAGGCGACGACTACCAGCTGGAACATTTCCACGCGATTTTCATGCGCAAGGACCCTCCGGTTGATGCGCAATTCGCTTACGCGGCGATGTTACTGGCGCTGGCCGACACGCGCCGCACCTTCGTCATAAACAAGCCGAACGCGTTGCTGACCGCAAACGAAAAGCTCTATCAGTTGAATTTTCCCGAGGCGATTCCGCCTACCCTGGTGACTTACGAGGTCACGCGCCTGCGGAAATTTCTGCTCGAGCAAGGCGGGCAGATGATCGTCAAGCCGCTCGGCGGACACGGCGGCGAGGGCGTATTCCTGGTCAGCGTCGGCGATCGCAACCTCGGCGCGATTCTCGAAACCGTCACCCGCTTCGAGACTCAACCGATCATGGCGCAGCGCTACATTCCGGAAGTGCGCCTCGGCGACAAGCGGCTCATTGTGCTCAATGGCGAGCCGATCGGCGGCACGCTGCGGGTACCGCGCGACGATGAGCATCGCGGGAACATCCATGTCGGCGGCAATACCGTGAAGGCTCCCATCACCCCTCGCGATCGCGAGATTTGCCGGGTGCTGCGTCCACGCCTCGAGCATGATGGGCTCTACTTCGTCGGCCTCGACATCATCGGCGACTACCTGACCGAGGTGAATGTGACCAGCCCCACGGGAGTGCAGGAGATCGATCGCCTCGATGGGGTAAATCTCGAAGCGAAGGTGATCGACTTCGTGGAGTCGCGGGTCGCGAAGTTGCAGCGCTGAGGCAGTTGCATGCGGCCTCGCGGATCGGTAGCAATGAAGGTTCTGCGCGACGCATCGGTGGGCAGGTAGCTCAGTCGGTAGAGCAAAGGACTGAAAATCCTTGTGTCGGCGGTTCGATTCCACCCCTGCCCACCAAACACCTTCCGCAGCGAGTCGGAGTTTAGCCCCAAACGAAAATCCGTATCGAAACTCCCGCGGATGGTTTACGCCCCGCTCCCCGGACGCTTATAGTCGCTTCCTCAAACGGAATTTCCCCAAGGAGGTAGCGGCATGTTCGTGTCGGTCATCGTTCCGATGTACAACGCGCAGCGCTACCTGGCCTTATGTCTCGACGCCCTGGTCGCGCAGGACTATCCATCGAGCGACTACGAAATCCTGCTGGTGGACAACCTATCGACAGATCGCTCGCTCGAGATCGGGAAGCGCTATCAAAGTGTCACGCTCCTCTCCGAGCCGGCCCCGGGCGCCTATCTCGCGCGCAATCGCGGTATCAAGGCCGCGCGGGGTGAGATCCTCGCCTTCACGGATCCCGATTGCGTGCCGGCGGCGTCCTGGATCCGGGAGATTGCGACGGCGATGTCTGATCCGGGGATCGATCTGCTCTGCGGGCGGCGAGTCCCGGCGCGCCGATCGCTCCTCCTGGGGTCCATCGGCGATTACGAGAACACCAAGGACCAGTTCGTGCTGGAAGCAAGCGACCCGGAGCTGTACTACGGATACACCAGCAACATGGCGGTGCGCCGATGCCTCTTCGACAGCTTCGGTCTGTTTCTCGACCTGCCCCGCGGCGCGGATGCCATCTTCGTGCGGCGGGTCGCCAAGGAGCGGTCCTGCGCGCGGATCCGATACCTTGCCGGCGCCGTCGTGACGCATCTTGAGCTCGACCGCGTCTCCGTCTACTACAAGAAGGTGTTCCTCTATGGCCGGCATCGCCGGCGAGCCAACTCGATTCTTCGACCAAGAGCGTTGAATTCCGCCGAGCGAATGGAGATCTATCGGCGAACTGTCACGGCCGGCGGTTACTCGCGAGTGCGGTCCGCAGTGCTGCTCGGCGCGTTAGCGCTCGGTTCGTTAGCATGGTCCATCGGGAGCGCGACCGCACAAGCGGGGAAGGCGACCACGAGTGGACATTCGACCGGTGCGCCGCATGTCAGCTAGGCCGGAACGCAGCGCGGACCAGGATAGTCGCGGCACCGGCATCGCCGGCGCCCCGATGACTCCCACGTTCTCCATCGTCATCGAGACGGACAATCTCCACCTGGCCGACCTTGCGGCACTGCGTGACTGCCTCGACAGCCTCGCCCGGCAGGGGCCAACTCTCACGCGAGCGAAGGGCGTCTTCCTCGTGGATGGGGGCGAGCTCGCGGATGAGAGCTTCGCCCCGCTGCGGCGCGACTACCCCTGGCTTACCGTTGTCCGCGTGAAGCTGAAGACCAGCTATGTCGGCCTCAAGGCTCACGGCGCGTCGCTGTCCGATTCCGATATCATCATCTTCTGCGACTCCGATCTCCGCTACGAGGCGGGCTGGCTCGACGCGCTGCTGGAAGGCTTCGCCGAGCGGCCGGATGCGCAGATCGTCGCCGGTGAGACGACGACGCCGATCAGCGGGCCGTATAGCCTGGCTTTCGCGCTCACGTTCAACTTCCCCCGCTATACGGGCGAGACCCGACTCACCCCGTCGCCGACCTACTGGGCCAACAACGTGGCGATGCGGCGCGCTCTCGTCGAGAGCCTGCCGATTCCCGATCCCGCCGCGCTGTATCGCGGGCAGAACATCGTGCATGCTTTGGCCCTGGTTCAGAGCGGAGTGACGATCTGGCGCCAGCCCCGCGCGCGTGCCGAACACATCGTGATCGCTCCCGCTGAAATCCGCGGGCGCTACCTGACCCTGGGACGCGACGCGGCCGGCGTGAGGGGACTGACCAGCGGAGGATCCGGTCGCCCCTATCTGGCCGCCATGGCACCGGATCGGAGTGGCGGCAACCCTCTGCGCAGGATTGGAGGGCGCCTGCGCCAGGTGGCCCGCGAAAAACCCGTCCACCTCGCGATGCTCCCGCTCGCGGCGCCGATCGTCGGCCTCTTCGGTATCTGGTATCTAGCGGGGAAGAGGTCGCGAACTCCCAAATAGCGGTTGGCCCCGGAAAATGCGACTGGAGTAGTACGATTTCTTCAGCTCCAGCCACAAAAATTGCTGCATCGCCCGGGGCTACCGTGGGCTCAAACCAGCATTGCAGCCGCGAGGAATTTCGCTTTGGGAGGTAACCCAACCCATAGCCTTCCTACTCGCTTGAATTCGGCTTAATCCTTGCCAGGACTAGGTGGTTTTCTTTATCAGGGAATCTGGCGATACTGACGCCATCGGTACAGGTGATTGGAGTTCGGATGCGCTGTCCAAAGTGCCAATTCGATAATCCCTCCGGCATGAAGTTTTGCGGGAAGTGCCGAACTCCGCTCGCGCTCAATTGCCCGAAGTGCTCGTTCAAGAATCCGCCGGAATTCGATTTCTGCGGCCAATGCGCCGCCGACCTCCAGGGGCATAGCGCGGCCCAGAAACTTGACCTCGCTTCTCCGACGAGACGCCCAAGGTCGTATTTGCCGACGCGGAATCCTCGGCTCAGGAAGGCGAACGCAAGACCGTCACCGCGCTGTTCGCCGATATCAGCGGTTCCACCGCCATGATGGAAGACCTCGATCCGGAACGGGCGCGAGCAGTCGTCGACCCGGCGCTGAGGCTGATGATCGATGCGTCCCGCCGCTACGAAGGCCACATCGTGCAGTCAACCGGTGACGGCATCTTCGCGCTGTTCGGCGCCCCGATTGCGCAAGAGGACCATCCCCAGCGCGCCTTGTATGCGGCGCTCCGGATGCAGGAAGAATTGCGGCGCTATTCCGCGAAACTGGTCGCTGAAGGTGGCAATCCGTTGCAATGCCGGGTCGGGATAAATACCGGCGAGGTCGTCATCCGTTCGATCGCCACTCGCGATGGACACACCGAATATGCGCCGATCGGACACGTCATCAACCTGGCGTCGCGCATGCAGGCGGTTGCTCCGGTTGGTTCGGTCGCGGTGGCGGAATCGACCGCCAGGCTTTGCGAAGGATACTTCACCCTTCGCTCGCTGGGTCCGATCGGAGTCAGAGGCCTCAGCGAGCCGATTCACGCTTCCGAAGTGACCGGCCTGGGGCCCTTGCGGTCGCGTCTGCAGCGTGCGGCCGGTCGCGGATTGGCGAAGTTCGTGGGCCGCGACCGCGAGATGGCTCTGCTCGAAGATGCCGCACATCTCGCGTTTGAAGGACGAGGACAGATCGCCGCGGCAGTGGCGGAGGCCGGCACCGGAAAATCGCGGCTCTTCTTCGAATTCAAACTCCGAAACCAGGCGGGCTGGACGGTGCTCGAAGGGTTCTCGATCGCGCATGGCAAAGCGTCGGGCTACTTACCCGTGATCGAGATGCTGCGCAACTATTTCAAAATCGGCTCCGAGGATGACGAGCCGACGCGGCGGGAGAAGGTTACTGCCCGCTTGACCGCGCTGGATCTCCCGCTCGAGGACACCCTGCCCTTTCTGCTGGCCCTGCTCGGGATCGCGGCGCAGGAAGAACCCGCGGTCGAGATCGACCCGCAGATCAGGAAGAGGCGCACCCTGGAAGTCATAAAGCGCATCCTGCTGCGGGAGAGTCTCCATCAACCCTTGATGCTGGTGTTCGAGGATCTGCAATGGATCGATGAGGAGACGCAGGCAGTGCTGGATATGCTTGCGGACTCCATCGCGACCGCGAAGGTTTTGCTCCTGGTCAACTATCGTCCCGAATATCAGCAGGAGTGGGGCAACAAAACCTACTACACGCAACTGAGACTCGATCCGCTGCGCAGCGAGAGCGCCGAAGAAATGTTGTCAGTGCTGCTCGGCGACAGCCCGGAGCTCACACCCTCTGCGGCACCTGATTATCGAGCGTACCGAGGGCAACCCTTTCTTTATGGAAGAGACGGTCCAGGTCCTCTTCGAAGAGGGCGCACTACGGCGCGACGGTGCGACGATGAGACTTACCAAGCCGCCCGAAGAGCTGAGAATTCCGACCACCGTCCAATCGATCCTCGCCGCACGTATCGATCGCCTGCCACCCAATGAAAAAACTTTGCTGCAAACGCTGGCGGTAATCGGTCGTGACTTCTCCCTCCCGCTGATCACTAACGTGCTGGCGACAGATTCAGCGCATGAGATCCCCGTGATGTTGGCCAACCTCCAACTCGCGGAATTCATTTACGAACAACCGTCGGTCGGCGAAATCGAATACACCTTCAAGCACGCGCTGACCCAGGAAGTCGCTTACAACTCATTGTTGATGGAACGGCGCAAGCTCCTGCATCAACGCGCCGGGAACGCCCTCGAGACTCTATTTGCCGATCAACTCGATGACTACCTGGGCGATCTCGCGAACCATTACAGCCGCGGCGGTCACGATGCGAAAGCGGTCGAGTATCTCGCCAAGGCCGCCAAACGCGAGATCTCGCAAAACGCCTATCGCGGCGCCTTGCGCCATTTGAAGAGCGCCATCGAGATCATACCCAGGCTGGAGCAGGCGCAGGAACGTGACCGGCGCGAGCTGGATCTTCTGATCGACTATGGGGTCACGCTGCAGGTGCTGGAAGGATGGTACGTTCCGGAAATGGGAGGGGCTTTTCAGCGGGCGCTCGAACTCTGCAAACAACTGGGCGAGCAACAACATCTGGTGTCGGTGCTGTTCGGCATCGGCAGTTTCCACGCTTGCAGAGGCAAACTGCGGCAGGCGCTCGCCCACGCCGAGGAAATGGACGCGCTGCATTCAGACGCGCCGCGCGACAGGACGTTGCTGAGTGGATGGCTGATGGGCAACGCGAAATTCTTCATGGGCGATTTCGCCGAACGCGCACGCAAGCTTCGAGCGGGCGATAAACTCCTACGACAAACCGACCCATCGCAGTCTCGCGTTTCGGGTCGGGCAGGACCTGTGCGTAACTTGCCTGGCCTACGACGCGATGACCTGGTTGATTTTGGGTTTTCCGGATCAGGCCGAAGCCAAGTTGAACGCCGCGCTCGCGCTGGCGCGCGAGCTGGGATATCCTTTCACCCTCGCGGTCTGCCTGTGCACTGCGGCTAACTATTACTGCATCCGCCGCGAATTCGACCGATTGCCTGAGATCGTTCGCGAAACCACGACGCTCAGTCGCGAACATGGATTTCGATTCTATGCGGAGACCATAACTTCCTTCGAGATCCTGGGCCTTGCTTTTGAGGGACGCGTCGAGGAGCTGATGGCCCTCGCTTCCCGGGTAAGCAATCTCACCGACACCGGGCTTGAAGAAGCGCTCACCTGGTATCGCTCGGCGCTGGCTGAAGCGTTCGGCAACCTGGGACGGGTCAAGACCGGGGTTCGATTGCTCGAGCAAGCCACCGAGATCATGGATCGCAACGAAGAACGCTTTGTCGAGCCGGAACTTCATCGGATTCGCGGCGTGCTGGCGTTGAAGAAGCTGCACGGGCGGGATTTCAGCACCCTCGAGGTGCAAACCGTCCGCAGCGAGGCCGAAAAATACTTTCGCGAAGCAATCGAGCTCGCGCATCATCAGGGCGCGAAGCTTTTCGAATTGCGCGCCGCCACCTGCCTCAGCCAGCTCCTCATCGAAGCGGGAAGAAGCGAGGAGGCGGGCCCGCTGCTCAGCGAAATCTACGGAAGCTTCACCGAAGGCTTCGATGCTCCCGATCTGCGCGCCGCGCGCGCGGTGCTCGATACCCTGCGCCCGCTTGCTTGAACGCTACTTGCTCCCGATGCACATGCCGACTCCCGGTAGCAGCTCCTCCCAATAGAAATCCGAGAAGCCCGCGCGCCGAAACAAATCCTGAAACTGCTCCGGAGTATGGAAGCCGACCCATCCGGGATCGCCCAGCTTCGCCAACGGAGCGCTGATCATGTTGGCCCACCAAGTGCCGCCGTCGATCACGAATGCCCGGCCGTTCGCGTTCAACGCGCGATGCGCCTCGATGAGCGCGGCGGTCGGATCGCCATAGTGATGAAACGCGAAGGATGAGTGGACCGCATCGAAGCGTCCGCTGAAGTGATCCGGCAGCTTCGTCACATCAGCCTGGAAGAAAGCCGTATTCGTCAGACCGCGCTGACGCGCGCCGCTATGAGCCGCCGCGATCATTTCCGATGCGAGATCCACTCCAACCACTTCACCCTCGGGCACCACTTCCGCGAGGCGGAAAAGTTCGCTGCCCGGTCCGCATCCGAGGTCGAGGATCCTCGCCGCCGGCGGCAGCATCCGCTTCATCAAACCCAGCGACACCTCGTCAACCGGCCTGGTGAAGGGCGCGACGACGGTTTCATAGAGCTTCGCGCCGCGATCGAAGTCACGCACCGAGTCTTGATGTGGAGACTCAGCTTCGAGGTAAACCGGCGCGGGAAATTCGCGGCAATAGAACTGACCCGCGCCGATGGTCGACCGCCGCGCCGGATATCTGCCGAGCGAGGTCTTCGGGAACATTCCGATGCGGCGCGCCATCTGCACCGGATGCAGCACCGTCAGCGAGTACAGCCATAATTGACTGAGGTAGATCCCGGCGGGAACGTCCACCACGGGATCGAAGGCAAACGACATTCGTGTACGATGCTCGCCGGACACTCTTTTTCCTCAACCGGAGTTGCGATGCAGTGGCGCACGCGATACTAGCCTCAGTGGGCGAAGCGGTCCAGCAACCTCGATTATGAAAGCATTAGTCATCGGCGCCGGCGGGCATCTTGGAAATGCCATCACTCGCGCGCTATTGGATCGTGGCTGGGAGGTGACTGCGTGTGGCCGCCGGCCGCTGCCGCTCAACCTCGAAGGCCTGCCGGTGAACTACCTGCGCGGCAATGCCGACAATCCCAGCTTGCTCGACGGATGGACTTCCGGCCACCACATGATCGTCGATGGCGCCGCGCCCTACCCCATGTCACTCATCTTCCCCGGCCGCGCACCCGAGCCGGATCCCTTCGCGGCCGCGGAGGCCAGGACGCGCCATCTGATCGAGGTCGCCTTGAAGCACGACGCCACGCTGGCCTATGTGGGTTCGTTCGTCACGCAAGTCAGCCCGACTACCCAGGCGCAGCGGACGCGGGCGCAGCTCCTCAGTCTCACCCTTCCGTACTTCGAGGTGAAGCAGCTCATCGAAGCCCAACTCCTCGACGCCGCGCGCCACGGGCTCCGCTCGATAATCGTGAACCCCACTTACTGTCTAGGTCCATGGGACCTGCACGATCGCCGCGTATGCACGATTCCGCTCCTGCTGTGTGGAGAGATCCCGGGCCGCATCGCACAAATGCTCAACATAGTGGATGTCCGCGATGTCGCGGCGGCTCTCCTCACAGCTATCGACAAGGAAAGGTATTCGGAGCCGCTCCTGACCACCGGCCATGCGGTCTCGACCGAGGAGCTTTACGCGACTGTTTGTGGACTCGGCGGGGTGCCGATGCCCAGGTTCACCACCTCGACCAATTTCGCGATGCTCACTTCGTGCCTGACCGAGATCGCATTCAGCGCGATGGGCCAACAAACACCTATCGTCTCCGCCGGTATGATGATGGCCACCGCGATCGACTATCTCGACCGGCCCGAAGCGCTCAAAGACCTGGGCATCACGCCTCGACCGCTGAGCGATACCATCCGCGATGCTATCACCTGGTATCGCGCGATTGGGTATTGCTGATTTCGCTTCTTAAGGATTGAACGACGGATTGCCCACCGCCGGTTGGTTGCCGATCCTCCACCATCCGGTGTCAGCGGAGGTACCAAGCATCGCACCGCTTAGCGTGATCGGATTTACGGCGGTTATCGAAGCGAGCTGAGTGGGTCCGGGGCCTACTACCGGAGAGACAGAGTCCGGTATCAGTCCCAACTGGCCGACCATGCTCATGTTCTCATATTCATAGAGATTGACTCGCAGTTGCTGCGGATAGTACTCGGTATTGGACGGCTGAAAAGAGCGTCCCAGCCAGACCCCGGCCTGGTAGTCCGCCTTGGTGGGATTGTTTGCGTCACGAATCTGCTTAAGACCCACGCTGAAAAACGGTGATGCATCGGCGAATTGAGACAGCCCGATTTGCGCGAGAAATCCACTCAGCGGCGCACCCTGAGTTCCCGCTCCAGCCTGGGGAAAGACTGAGTAGAGCTCGACCACCGGAAGGTCTTGCAGCTCCTGCGCCTTACTCTTTAGGGGAAAGAGTTCCGTCATCACGGTGACCGAGAGGTTTCCCGACGGACCGAATTGCGGAGGCATGAAAGCCGTGAACGGAGGACTTACAAACCGGGATTTCAGGGTCAGACGCCCGTAGACCTCGAAGCTGGTTACCGTGTTCCAATAACTGCCGGCGAGCGTATAGGCAGGCACCAGACAAGTGCCCGACGATCCGGTCGTCTTATTCTTCCAGATCGCGGGTATCGCAAAAGTAAGCTCGTAGTCTGCATAGGTTCCGCTTTGCGGCGCGAGGGTCAACATGTTCTGAAAGTTACTGAGAATCAGCGCCACTACCGCCTTCCCACTAACCCCACCGGTGTGGACGAAGCTGAAGAAGGGATTGTCGAGATATTGTTGGAGCAGCGCGTCGAGCGTTGGTCCATCCGCCGGAAGAGGTAGAACCCGCATAATCACCGAAGGGAAGTTCCGCGGCGGCGCAATTTCTTCCGCCGCTCCACTCCCGAGCCCTATGTAGGGAATAGGATGCTGGGTCTCTCTCAATCGCGGCGCATTTTCCTGCGTCCAGTAAGTCTTGTTGGTGCGCCAGGCCTGATAGTCTGCCAGACCGTAGGTGAGGTCCATCTCCAGCCAGAGCGGAAACAGCGGCTTGAGTCTTCGAACCTCGCCCCAGTCAGGAGTGTTCAGTTCGAGCGCTTCGAGGCCGAGCTGCAAGGGCTCCGGATGTTTTCCAGCCAAATCGATATAGACTCCACCGCTTGGGTCGGGGCTGCTCGCATCGATAAGCGATCCACCATCAGTCAGCCCGGTAATTTTCATCTCCGATTCGAGAATGCCCTGATAGCATGCGAGCGAACGGAAAGGCTGGTTAGGTTCCTGGATATCGCGAATCTCCTTCAAGGTTATGATGCTGGTGGGAGCATCGAGCGGATCACGATGGCCGCCGCACCAGTCGCGCAGACCTTGGGGTAAGTACTGACGGAAATCTCCATAAAATCGTGGCAACATTTTGAAAAGCAGCTGCGCATGATTGCCCGCATAGCCGCCGCTTCCGGACCCCGAGGATTGAAGCAGGCTGACTGCCGCCTGCAGCGACGCCGTAATTGCATTGGGTATCGCGGTTAAGAGCCCGGGAAGCGAGGAGGCCGACGGCTGCAGAATTTTCCTTTGACGTATCCGCAGAAGATTCGGCTCCAGCGCGGCCGGTTCATCTCCTTTCGCCAGGAGCTTGAGACTCAGCAGGGTCTGGGTGTTCGCCGGTTCGAAGACGGCCGCGGTCGGCACCAGCTTCACCGGCGCCTTGCTCCAGCCGTAGATCTGGCGTCCACCTGATAGAGACACAGAGTTATCGACGTAGATATAGGGATAAATGAGCGCGTGAGTGAGAAACCTCAGATGGTCGCCGTCTCGCGCATACCATTCCAAGGGCATGCCGAAGGCGATCTCATGCTGCGAGAACCAGCCGACATTCGCCACGTTGGAGGCCACCGAGCTGTAGTTGAGCACTTCCAGCATCACGAACGGCGCCGCGGGACGGAAATAGACCGGTGGCGCCTCGCCGTCAGACGGAAAGTTGAGGTACCGGTCGAGAAAGAACTGCATCCGGCCAAGGTCCGCCGCGAGCGGGAAGATCTGCGAGATAACGCCGGTGAAGGTCTGGGCAAGGTCGGCCGGCAAGGCCAGGGCGTCGCCCAGCGCGAGGTTGTAGTCGTTGAGCTTATCGGTCGGCGCGCGATGGCCCGGACCGATAGCCAGTTTCATCCCTGGGACCGGCTCTGACGGCATAGCTCCCTCCTCAGTTTCGTTCGATCACCCACAACGGCATCTGTTCCAGAAAAGCTTTATCGCGCGAGTCGGGCAGCCCCGAGGCGAACAGACTAAATTCGTGCAGCGCCGCACCGACCAACTCCTGCGCGAACTGCCGCGCATGCTCGACGCCGTGATATTTGTCGATGAGCTCGCGCATCCAGATCACCTCTTCGGATGATCGCTCCGATCGCGGCGCACGCAGCGCCGCGCGCAACCGCTCCCGCTCTTGCGGCGTCGATTCCTGCAGCGCCCGGATCAGCATCAGGGTCCGCTTACCCTCCCACAGATCCCCGTCGCGCTCTTTGCCATAGCTATGGTCCCCGACGAGGTTAAGGAGATCGTCCTGGATCTGAAAAGCCGCGCCGAGGAAAAACCCGTAGCGGACGAATGCCTCGAGGTCCGCACTTCCGCGACTACCTATCAGCGCTCCGGCCCTTAAAGGAAAGATGGTGGCCAACCAGCAGGTCTTCTTCAGCACCATCTCGAGATAGTCAGCATCGCTGATCTCGATGGCATTATCGTGCCGCCATCCCAGTTCGATCGATTGCCCTTCGGCACATTCGCGCGCCATCCGCTCGGTCTCTTCGATTAGACGCAGAGCTAGCGACTCGCCGATGCTCTCGCGATTGTCCATCAATGGTCGCAGCGCGGTCAGAGTCAGCATGTCACCCGCGTTGAGAGCCAGCGGCACGCCGTGAAGTTGATGGAGCGTCGGGCGGCCGCGGCGTTGCTCGCTGCCATCTTCGATGTCGTCGTGAATAAGCAGCGCGTTGTGCAGCAGCTCGATAGCGACCGCGGTGCCGAGCGCGTGCTCGATCGGCGCTCCGAACAGACGCGCGGTGGCGATGCACAAGCTCGGGCGCATCATCTTGCCGCCGCGCCGGGGATAGTCTGTCACCAGGTCATAAAGGTAGCGGCGCGGTTCCCGATCGACGAGGTAGTCCTCGAGCGCGGCCCGGGTGACCTGACCGTACTCATTCAGCATCGTGGAGACCAGACCGGCATGGGATTCCGCGCTCATATCCGCCTGTCTTGCTTGCGAGCGATTAAGTACCGACGCGCACCGTCAAAGTTCCGCGAACATCTCCAGTCACCTGATTCACGATCACGCCCGAGTATGCACCCGGTCCGCAGTCATTGGCTATCGAAACTCTCAGTTGAACCGGATTTCCGGACGACCCCGGGGCGAAGCTTACGTCGCCGGCGAGCGGAGTATCTTTCCCGACCGCACGCAATCCCAGGGTTATCAGCGGAAGCATTTCCGAGTTCTCTTTGAGATCGATGGAAACCTGCACCGGCCTGGTCGAGGCTACCTCGACGGAAATCGCCTGCGAGTTCTCGGCGGCCGAGCCGTCGCCGGCCGGAGGTGAGGCGGCCCGGCCGGCCGGTGTCTTCATTGGCTCCGCGCTGACCGCGGAAGTCAGCGCCTCGATGAACAAAGGGAAAAGCTCGCTTTGAAAGCGGATGATTCGATCGAGTATTTCCTGAAAACCGTCGGTCACCGGCTTGTTATGGTGATAGGGCTGTCCGTTGAAGAGTCCCGCATTCTGCTTTCCATCATTGATATGCTTTTCGATCACCCGATAGGCGAGGCCTACCGGCTCATCGCAATCTGGTTGCGCTGCCGAGTTCGCGGTTCCGTTGGCCGGCGCGGTCCGGGAAAAACCGGAATTGGGTTCCTGGCGAAAAACTCCCCCGAAGCTGCGCAACGGAGCGCTCCTGGCCGGGTCCTCGCGATGGAGCCGTTTGGGATTTTCCATAATCTTCAGCTCCTACGGATGATCGTACCCAACAATCTCGTTGAGATGGGGAAAGCTCGATATCGCATGCGCCGCGAGCCTGCCGGAAATGGTCGCCGATTCAACACAACCGGTATCCAGCCCGGTCGAAGTCCAATCTCCGGCAATTGTCATATTGTCGTAGGTATTGTCCAGCGGTGAGATTCGATATTTCGCAGTACCCGGAAGCGATAAGACATAACGCTCCGTCGGACTAACATTGGCGGTCCAGAATTGGGAATTGAAACGCGCTTCTCCTTCTCCCGCACTGCAATTTCCCTCAACGAGAAGTTCCCATCTGAATTTTCCCGGCAGTGTCACGGCACCCGGCCATAGCTGTCCGATTTCGCGGTTGAGAAAGAGGATCGCATCCTTGCGGACCTGGTCGCGGCGCTTCGACTCGTAGTCAGGGTCATTCACATTTAATGGGACAGGCGGATCGGTTAGCGCGCTACAGAAATATGCGATCGCGCGCGGCGCCACCTTCCACCTTTCCTCAGGAATAAGATGGCGCATATCACCCCAGGTATCGAATGGCCGCGCAAAGCCGCACATCGACACCGGAGGTCCCTCCCATCCGAGCGCTTCCATGTCTTCATTCATCCAAAGCTGAAAGGCCTGGGTCTCCACCGTCTTTAGATGCGTGACCATATCGCGCCAGCGCTGGTCGCGCTGCAGAATGTCCTGGCAAACATAGGGGATAGCTCCGAGTCCGATGCCAAGGACGACAAAATCGAAGTCCTCGGAAACCTTGAGCGTCTTTTGCTTCACCGCTCGCTGATCCCAATGAGATTCAAATTTCCGATCCTTGAGATTGTCGCCATCGACCAACTGGGCAAGGTCAGGGGTTGAGGGCCAGCACGGCAGGCCATCGAGGTCGATGAGCGGCTGATATTCTCCGGTCTGGACTTCCGCCTGAACCGCGAATTCGAGCGCCTTAACATAGGCCCGCTCGCCCTGCCCCAGCTCAGCGGCCTCCGCAAGCTTCACGGCCTGGAGTCGATGGAAGAACTCGAATGAGACCCCGCGCCGCTTGAGCACCTCATAAAAAGGCGCAAACACCACGTCGCCCATCCCGGCGCGCATCTTCCATACGATCGAACCGCGATAGGTAAACAAAAAGCGAAGCGATCCTCGGAGCGCGACCCCAGCGGCATGGCCCGGGCGGCGGTAATCGCCTCCTTCATATGCCATCGCGAGGTCGTACGATGCACGCACCAGGGGCGAGTTGACGGTGCTTTCCGACGCGCCGTTGATTTTAAGCCATTCGCGAAAATCGTAGTCATTTATCGCATCGAAGCCGCGCGGATCGGTCACTAAGCCGAATCGCACAATCCCCAACATCGAGGTCATTTCCAAATCCATCGCCTGCCAGAGGATGGTTAGCTCCGGATCATCGCTGAGGGCGGATTCGATTTGGCGCCGCACCGTCGACGATATCGCCTCCAAAATCGGAAGTAACGCTTTAGAATAGCTCGGAGTTCGCTCGAAGAGCGCCTGCAACAGCCCCAGCGCCTCGATTACCCCCGCGCTGGTCGCCAGCAGACCAAACTTCAGCAAACGAAAGATGCGGGTTTTGAGATCTTCCGGCATCCCCGGAAACGGCGACGTCGATTCTTGAGGTTGATCAACCCGCAGAGGGCTGCTGTCGCGAGCTTTTGCGCTGCGCGCATCCACCGACAACAACATCGTTCGTAGAGCCGACGCGGTATGCGCCAAATACGAAGAAACGGTGAAAGGATTCGTATCGGTCAGCGGATCGCCAGGAAGACCCTCCGCCGGGGGAAAATAAGATATCAATGGAGTATAGGGACCATTTTTGGAAGGCGCGGGCACGCTCAGGAAGGGCGCTGGGAAAAACGCGTCCCGCCAATCGGCGATGCGGCATTTGGTGCGATCGCGCGCCAGTTCCGCGTAGCATTCGCGCATCAGGCGAAAGGCATTTTCATAGAATCCCATCCAGACATGGAAGCCGTGCTCCTCGATGCGCGCATTGGGGCCGCGTCCCGAGGCCCCTTTTCCTCCGAGCCGCCAGCCCATTTGATAGATAGTTACGTGAAATTTGCCGGCATGCTCAGGGCGGCTGAGTTCGAACGCGGCGGCGATCGCGGCGCATCCGCCACCGATGACGGCGACGTTGATTGGCTTCTCTGCGGGCACAAACCCCTCCCCAAACCACGAACCGGCTGAAAACATCCAACACCGGCTTCGATAGATCAACCCTCGCTAGCGATCTCGCCACTTCACTGGAGGTTCCGCCGGGTGGGCGTTAATGTGCCTATCGAGCGGAGGGGGAAATGGGCGCGACAATCATCGGGAAATCGAAACCTTGGCCATACCCGGAATTCAACAGCGAACTGAGCAGTTTTCCCTCGTTCCCGCCGAACCTGGACGTGAAATATACCGATGTGGTGGCGCGAATCTATCCGCTGCGCGCGAAAATCGACGTTTTGAGGCATTTTTGCGAGCTGTACCTGAACCACTTCCCCGAGCATCCCGAGACTGAGTCGGGCGTGGTTCCGGTGCGCTTCTATCCGGCGGCTTCTTTCGTCCTGTTAGAAGTTGTCAACTATGGCAAGATGGCCAGCAACATCGCGAATGCCGGCTGGTTCTCCCAACACGAGCTTGCTTTTGGCCTACCTCTCGAGATGCAGGAATTCAGCGATGGACACTGGTCCTTCGTAAAATGGGCGATGTGCTATCCCTTCATTTATGTAGATAGCGCGCTTTCGATGTCAGGTGGACGACAGGTCTATGGATGGACGAAAGAATTTTTTCATGTCGATGCGCAGGCGCCGATTTTTCAGCCGACCGGCCCTAAGTTGATGTTACATGCGAGCCTTGAAATACCTTCCGATAAGGCCGGCGAAACCCACATCCGAACCTTCCTGACGGTTTCGCAGGATCAACTCGCATATTCTGCCAGATCCATCATTCCCGATGTCTTGATCGCGATTCCACGAGCGATAACGTCCTCGCTGCAAGCTGCCTATGGTCTTCTCGGCGCTTCCACTGATGCTCCCCCGGACTCGATTTTTTCGATGCTCCAGCGCTTCTACGGCAAAGCCTATTCATCCCTGGGTCTGGGCGCCCCCGCCGATACTTCCGCAGCCTCGCCAAACTCTCGATACTCTTTGCCGCCCGTCAGCCTCATCACCTTCAAGCAGTTCCGCGATGCCGTGAATCCCAAAAAAGCCTGCTTTCAAGGGATCGTCGAGACCCAGATGCGCGTCGATAGCATCAAGGACGCCCGCCTGATGAGTGACTTGTCGGCGCCGGACTCGAGCGCCGGGGTTACCCTCGCATTGCTCGATGATGAAGCCCAGCCGGTGGTGAAGATGCTGGGGATTGAAACCGAGATGAACGGCGCAACCGATAGCAAGGGTATGGTTCGGATCAAGCCCTTGATGCCGTTCTGGGTCGAGATGGACGTCTCGATGGGCTGCGCTTTGAGGCAGGTCTGGCGCACGCCCTGGACCGATTGGACGGAGAATCTGGACAATCCGTCGTTAAAAGCCCCCCAACCCATCGATTACATCGAGTTGGGCAGCGGCGCCCGCGATGAGTTGTGCGCGCCGTTTGAAATAAAGACCTTCCCTTTGAAGATGAGGATTCTGCCTTTGAAGGCGGACTGGGATCAGTTGAAGACGCTGGTCCAGGGCGTCTTCACCGACAAACTTCACGATCGCCCCGATGGACAAAATCGACGGCGACGGAGTCGTGTGTCTAATCCTTAGCGGATTTTCCGGGCTGACGGCGGATCATCCCAAGGATCGCAGCTACAACGATTTCGAAATGACCCTGGCGGTGCCGATAAAATGGCGGCCGTTCGACGTCGCCGATGCTCCCTACACCTACGGTTTATTTCCGGCCTACACCTTTGTCGGCGAAGCCTGGAACGCGACCACCAGCTTCGAGGTTTATGGGCGCCTGGCTTTGCAGTCATCCTTCAAAGGTCCGACTAGCCTGTGGAACGACGAATATCTTCCACCCGATCCGGAAAACACCGGGTTTAACCTCACGGTTAAAACCAAGCTGTTTTCCAATTCCGATCGCGTACCGACGGCGCATGACCACGACGTGGTTTATATCGAGATGCAAAAAGCGCCGCCGCCAACGATGCCAGCTACCGAGGAGTATCTAAGGAATCTTGGATTCATCTGGAAAGACGGAAGACTCGAGGTATGCAGCATTGCGCTGAAACAAGTTCGCGACGCCATCGATCCGAGCCGCGCCGATCTGCAAACCATCGTGCAGCTGCATCGCGCATTCACCCCTCATCCTGGCTACCTGCCCAACCATGTAGTGGATTGGCTGCCCTCCTTGAGGGTCGAACTTCACGAATATGCCACCCTGCCCTTTGCCTCCAAATTGGGCTTGACGAAATATTCGACTAATACGCTCGTGCTTGGAAATGGCGAGGGCACTTACTCGCTGATTTCGGCCACCCCACTCTATTTTGTCGGATCGATGCTTGCGCTCGAGGCCGTCCAGATCCCGCAGTCAGTCGGGTCGAATAAATTTGCGGCCCGGCTTATGCCGGCGCGCCCGCCGGTAAGTCCGGGCAGCGGCGGTAGCGCAAGTCGCTAGCCATCATCGGAGTTGCTGCGTCGCCGGTTCGTGCGCGATGGACTTCTCCGGTTGAGCCGCGAGTTTTGGAAAGAAGCGATTCTCGGGTCGCGGCAAGCCGAGATTTTCTCGCAGCGTCGGGCCCTCATATTCTTTACGAAAGATCCCGCGGCGCTGGAGCTCCGGCACCACGCGATCGACGAAGTCGTCGAGTCCCGCCGGAAGATAAGGGAACATCACGTTGAAGCCGTCGCAGGCGTCGGTGAAGAGCCACTCCTCCATTTGATCCGCGATCGTCTGAGGCGTGCCGACAAACGCCAGTCCGCCAAATCCGCCCACGCGCTGCGCGAGCTGGCGCACCGTCAGCTTCTCGCGCTCGGCGTATTCCAGAATCCGTTCCCGTCCACTTTTGCTGGCGTTGCTCTCCGGGATCGGCGGCAACGGACCATCCGGATCGAATTTCGACGCATCGTGACCGAGCATGATCGAGAGCGACGCGATAGCGCTGTCATAATGCACGAGACTGTCGAGGCGCATCCGCTTCGCGCGAGCTTCTTCAACGGTGTCGCCGACTACGATGAATGCGCCCGGCAGAACTTTTAGATGATCACGCGGACGACCGAGCGATTCCATGCGGCCCTTAACGTCGGCATAAAAGGCGCGGCCATTCGCGATGTTGCTGCCGGCTCCGAAGATCACCTCGGCCGTTTCCGCGGCCAGTTGCCGACCCGCATCGGATGCGCCCGCCTGCACGATAACGGGCCAGCCCTGAATGGGTCGCGCGATATTGAGCGGCCCGCGCACTCGCAGAAACTCCCCGCGATGATTGAGGACGTGAAGTTTCTCGGGATCGAAATAAGTCCCCGAGTCAACGTCGCGGATGAAGGCGTCGTCCGCCCAGCTATCCCACAGGCCGGTTACGACGTCGAAAAACTCGCGCGCGCGGCGATAGCGGGTCGCGTGCTCGACATGCTCTTCGAGGCCGAAGTTCATCGCCTCGTCAGGATTGCCCGAGGTGACCACGTTCCATCCCGCGCGCCCGCCGCTGATGTGGTCGAGCGACGCGAATTTTCGCGCGACATGGTACGGCTCGTTGTAGGTCGTCGAGGCGGTCGCGATCAGTCCGAGGCGATTGGTCAGCACCGCGAGCGCCGGCAGCAACGTCAGCGGGTCGAACGAGGTGACGGTGGCGCTGCGCTTGAGCGCCTGAATCGGCATGTTCAGCACCGCGAGATGATCCGCCATAAAGAAGGCGTCGAACTTGCCGCGCTCAAGGGTTTGGGCGAAGCGGGTGAGATGCGCGAAATTGAAATTCGCATCGGGAAACGCACCGGGGTAGCGCCATGCCGCGGTGTGGATGCTGATCGGCCGCATGAACGCGCCCAAACGAAGTTGCCGCGAGCTACTCATGCCTTCCTCCTCGTCGTCGCAGTGAAAATGCGTTGCGCGAATGCACCGACGATTCCATCAACACCGCGGATCAGGAAGCAAGCCGCGCGGCGCATTTGTTTTGCACTCGATCCATCGAGATCCTACAGTCATTAAACGTGAAAGAAGACGAATCCAATCTAGCGCGCAGATTCCAGCCGGATGCTCCAATCGAGGTCACGGCCGAAAAAATCACCAACTTCTGTAACGCAGTCGGCGACCTCAATCCTCTTATATGGATCCGGTTGCCGCCGCGGCTGGACCTTACGGCGGAATTGTTGCGCCCCCGTGGTTTGCTGCCTCGATCCGGCGCGGCGAAAATTCCGCCGAGCAGACGATGTTTCCGCGCGGCGGCCTGATGGCCGGCATCGATCTGGAACTGAAAACGCCCATTCGTCCCGGCGACTCGATTTCGGTCAAGACCGAGGTGAAAGAAACCTACGAAAAAACCGGCCGCACCGGCACCATGACCTTCACGGTGATTCGCTCGACGCTCACCAATCAAAAGGATGAGGTCGTCGCGTTCGTTGACTATCGCATGATGAACCGGCACCGCTAGGACGCCTCTTTCCTCGCGCGCCTCATCAACGATAATTTGCCCGAGCATGGCCAAACGAATCGTTAACCTCGCCGATCGGATCGTGCGCACGCGGCTGCGCGAGCCGGTCAGCTTTCCCAGCCTGACTGAGAATCGAAGTATCAGGCTGTCGTCGGTTTCCGAATACGCCGGCCGCTCACACTTCGCGCCGTGGCAACGCATCCTCGCGGGCATGCACGATTTCGAAAAGATGGCGGGCATTTTCACCCCGCTGGTTTACGTCGAGCTGGAAACTCGCGATGTCGCCTGCGATCCGAATCAGCCAGTCATCATTCGAGGCGAATCCTTCCTCGCGAAGTCGCTGGATGATTCCGGCGCGGTGCGGCATCTGGTGCGCGAAGGACGTCATACGGTCTTCGATGCCGGCGGCACCGAGCTCGCCAGTGCGCGAATGCTGAACGTCTTCACTCGCTATGACCCCGATCCTGCGCGCCGCCGCGTGACCAAGCTTCCGGCGGAGCTGGGCCTGGGCGAATTGCCGACTCGCATCGTCGAGGTTCCGGGTGTTCATTCGATCGTCGATCTCGCCCGGCAACCGGATTTCAACGAAGCGCCGACGCACGTCTGGCACTATGGCCAGACCGATCCAAATCGCCATATCAACGGCACCGCGTATCTGCGCGCGATGGAGGAACACATCGCGGACCTGCTCCACGGCCGGGGTCATGACCTGAAGCGCCTCTTCGCATCGCGCGCGCGCATCGTTTATCGGAAACCGTCGTTTCGAGGCGAGGCATATCGGCGCGCGGTATGGTTTCGCAGCGAAGCGCCGCTCGCGCTGGCGGGAGCGTTCTTCAATGCGGGAGATTCGCCGGCGGCGGTACCGGCGGTCGCGATCGAATTGACGTTCAGCCAGCACGGAGAGTGAGGAAGACGCCATGGAAATCGATATCGATCATGTCGCGATGCCGGTCGGCGACATCGAGCGCTCGGTGGAATTTTATGTGCGCGTGTTCGGCGCCCGGGCCGACGGGCTGGAGAAGTGGCGCGCCGGCAAATGGCCGATTGTGAGCATCAGCTTCGGACGCAACCGGTTCAATCTGCATCCGCCGGATAATCAGATCACGCTCAAAGCGAAACATCCGATGATCGGCGGCGGCGATTACTGCTTCGTATGGCCCGGCACGCCTGAATCCGCCATCGAGCATCTCCAGCAGCACAACATCGCGATCGAGGTCGGACCCGAGCCGCGTCTCGGCGGCCGCGGAAAAGGCATCAGCGTGTATTTCCGCGATCCCGATGGCAACCTGCTCGAATTCATCAGCTACCCGCCGTCGCCATAGCGGAGAACGCCGGCCTCGGAGATGCTCATTATTCCGTATCTCCTCTTCGTGCTCGGACTTGTTCTCGTTGCGGTGCCGGGCATCAGTGGCTGGACGATCCTGTTTCCCGACGATTCCGCGGAGCAACGCATCGCGTGGGGCAGCGTCCTCGGGATTGCGAGCGCCGTGTACGTCGCCCACCTCTGCTCCTTCGCTCATCTGAGCTGGTTTTATTGCGTATGGGCCGGATTGCTGATGCTCAGCGTCGGCAGCATCTTCTGGTCGCGCGCTCATAGGAGCGGCAGGCCTGGACCTCCGAGTGAGGTGACCTTCGGATGGTCGTCCAGCCCAACCATCCTGCTCATCTTGCTACTTCTGTTGGTGGTCGTGTTGCAGGGTCTGGTGGTGAGGCAATCTCCGGTTCCGCGCGGATGGGACCCGACCTTCCACTTGTTGCTGGCGAAAAAGATCGCGCTGACTGACCACCTCATTCGCGACTGGATGCCGTTCGATAACGCGGCACTGAACTATCCCATCGGAAGTCACTTCATCATCGTGCTGTTCGCGTGGTTCTCCGGCTTATCGCTTCCACTCACCTTTCAAATGCTGATGGTAACCTTCAGCGTTCTCGCCGCGCTCGCCATCTACGTTATGGGCGCGGAATATTTCGCGTCGCGGACCATAGGTCTGTACGCCGCGATCGCGTACAGCCTGTGGGCATTTTGGGGAAGCGCGGATTATCTGCTGTGGGGAGGTCTGCCTAACGAGCTGGGCATGCTGATCGGGCTCGGAATACTCGGCCTCGTGATCCGCAACGGCGAGCGGAAGCGAACCACCGCGCTGATTGGCCTGCTGTTCGCCGCGGTGTGTATAACCCATCATCACGTCATGGTGACTCTGGGACTCGTACTGATCGTTCAGATGCTTATCTTCCTGGTAATCCGCGATCCCGAGCGGCGCTATCTGACGATCTTTTTCGGGCTGGGTCTCGCCGCCGTAGCCGCCTCGCTCTTCCTGGTACCCTACGCTCTCAAGGCAGCCTCGCTGTCCGATACCCGGGTCTTCCACATCCACGATGTGTTCGAGCCGATGACTATGGGACTGGTGTTGGTTCCCTTCGCGATAACCGGCGCGGCGCTCGATTATTGGCGCAAAGGCGCAAGCCCGCATGTGCTCCACTCTGTGTGTGCAACGCTAATTCTTCTGTATGTGCTGTTCGGGCCGGCCTCCTACTTCTATCACCTGCTCACCACGGGTGACGGCTATGTTGGTTTCACGCCGTCACGCTTTCTTAGCGACCTGAGCTATTTTTTCAGCATCTTCGCGGGATACGCTTTATTCCGCCTCCAGAAGCGTTTCGGTTTGAGCGGCGCGGTTACTGTAACCATCGCGCTCCTGCTCGGCCTCACTAACCTTCCCCAGTGGCAAGACTTGATCATCAGCGACGCGGACCCGGGCCGTTTCGCGACCTACCAATGGATCGCGCAGAATACGCCCGCCAATAGCATCGTGGAAACGAAGGAGCCGTGGGCGTGCTATGCGACCTGGCGTCGGACTCTGCGCACCCCGATGCCGATCTCGGAACCGCGCGTGCCACCTCATATCAGCGACACCGCGGAACTCGAGTTGGTGAATGGCCTGGCGCCGGCGGAACTGCGCGGCATCGAAGTGCTCGATATCTTCGCGCCCGGTCAGCGCCGCGAGGGGAAGCTCCTCTGGTCGAGTCCCGATGGCTGGGCGGTCGCCCGAAAGAATTAAATTCTATACAACTTGGCGACCGTCTCGCCCGCGAGTTTCGCCGCGGCTGATGCCGGCATCTCGGCCAGCAAGCCCTTCAACTCCTTCATGTATTCGCGGCCGTGATCCTGATGCGGAAAGTCACTCGCCCAGAAGAATCGATCCTCGCCGATGAATTTGCTCAGCCCGGCGAGCGCGCGCTCGTCGGGATCGGCGGAAATCCAGCATTGCGTGCGGATGTAGTGACTCGGGGTGTGCTTCAGCGGCGCGCGATTGATGGGAACCTCGTAGAGCGCATCCATCCTGTCCACCCAGTAGCCAATCCATCCCGCGCCCGCCTCGAGCACCACCACTTTGAGTTGCGGAAATTTGTCGAACACGCCGAATGAGAACAGTGTGGTGAACGCGATCTGCGCCCCATAGCACGCGGTCACCTGATGATACCATATCGAGGTGCCCAGCCCGCTGAACCTCCGCGATGCGAGCGAGGTCGGCTCGAAGGTCGGATGGATGCCGTACGGAATGTCGAGCTCCTGGAACTTCGCGAACAACGGATCGAAATCGGGATGGCCGTGCGCCTTGCGCTGATGATTGAACGGCGCGACGAATGCGCCTTTGCATCCATCCTTGACCGCGCGCTCCAGCTCGGCGCACGCGGCGGGAACATCGCTCATCGAAATGTGCGCGATGGGAATGAGACGCCCGCCCGAGTCGCGGCAAAAATCCGCAATCCAGCGATTGTAGGCGCGGCAGTAGGCGTTGCTGAGTTCGGGATCCTCGACCTCGGCCTCCCACAGCAGCCCGATGGTCGGATAGAGAATCGCCTTGTCGATGCCGTCCTGATCGAGCAGCTGCAACCGCTCCTTCGCATCCATCGAACCGAACGGCGCCGCATTGACGTAGGTGCGCTCGGCCGAGGGCTTCATCTCCGCGGCCGTGCGGCCCATCGCGCCCATGGTGTGCAGCACGCCGGGGCGAATCATCTGCGACGGTTTGCCGTCGTACTCGAGGAACTCCATTCCGTTGGCGTCGCGCTTAATCTTGATGCCGCGCGCGCGATATTTTTCCTCGAGGTACTGGTCCCATAGCTCGACCGGCTCGAGGATGTGGCCGTCGGCATCGATGATGAGCTGATTTCCTGGCATTTCCCGAATCCTACAGTTTGTAACAGTCGAGGACGTTCTGACCCACGATGGCGCGGCGCGACTCGGGCGACATCGGCTTCACCATCCGCTCCAGCGCGTCGAGGTATTTGCCGCCGTGATCGGGATGCGGGAAGTCGCTGGCCCAGAAGAAACGGTCGCGGCCGACATAATCGATGACATAGGCGGTCGCCTGCTCATCGGGATCGCCGGAAATCCACACCTGCTTGCGCACGTACTCGCTCGGCTTCTTTTTGAGCGGCAGGGTGCCGCCGATCCAGGTCTCGTAACCCTCGTCCATGCGATCCATCCAGAACCCCAGCCATGACGAGCCGGATTCGAGGATGACGACTTTCAGTTTGGGAAATTTATCGAACACGCCGAACTGGAAAAACGTCGAGAGCGGTTGCTGCAGAATCTGCGACGCCATCACGCCCAGCAGCGGCATCCGCTCCATGCCATGGAAGCGCGCGCGATTGAGCCCCTTCGGCTCGAAGGTTGGATGTATCGCGAACGGCACGTCGAGCTTTTCACACATCGCGAAAACCACATCGTGGTCCGGATGGCCATGCGGCTTATGCGTGATGGTGAACGGCGCGACGAACGCGCCTTTGCATCCATCCTTGACCGCGCGCTCCAGTTCCTGCGCAGCCGCTTGAGGATCGCCGAGCGAGAGATGCGCGATCGGAATCAGGCGGTCGCTGTAAGGCCGGCAGAAATCGGCGATCCATCGATTGTACGCGCGGCAGTATGCCTGCGAGAGCTCGACGTCGTCGACTTCGGCTTCCCACAGAATTCCCAGCGTCGGATAGAGCACCGCCTTGGCGAGGTTTTCCTTGTCGAGCAGCTCGACGCGCTCCCTGGCATCCATCGAACCGAACGGCGCGCATCCGACATAGGTCCGCTCGGCATCGGGACGGAGCTGGTCCTGCTCCTTGCCCATCCCGCCGAGCGCGGCGAGGAAACCCGGCTGCGCCATCGCCGACAGCTTGCCATCATACTGCAGGCATTCGAGGCCCTTCTCGTTCTTCACCACCTTGATGCTGCGCGGTTGATATTTCTCTTCGAGATATTTTTCCCACAGATCCGGCGGCTCGAGGATGTGTCCGTCGGCGTCGACAACGATATCTTTCGATGGCATCGTGCTATCTCCATTTCGTCCTGACCGATCGTTTAGCGGGCCGGTTACAATGATGTCGAATATTCCAGCAAATATGTCAAACCGTGCGCGACTTCGGCAGACGCTCCACAGTATGATAAACGAAGATCGGTGAGTTCGTGATCGATTGGAGAAAACATCTCATCTCGCGGCGCGGCATCGCGAGTGGCCAGCTATGCGCGAAGGGTACACGCGTGCCGGTAGCCGTAATTCTCGACTCGCTAGCTGAAGGAGCAACGAGTGATGAGATAGTTCGGTCCTATCCGTCGCTCAAAGAGGCTCACGTCCGTGCCGCGATCGCGTATGCAGCCGCCTTGGTACACGAAGAGGAACTGACTCCCTTGTCCAATAATGCGCATAAAACTCGACGAGAACCTGCCCGCCGAACTGGCTGACGATTTGCGCCGCCTTGGGCACCTTGTAGACTCGGTTGACGACGAGGGACTGGTGGGCAAAGCGGACTCTGTCGTTGCCGACGCGGCGCGCCGAGCGCGACGGTGTCTCTTCTCTTTGGATAAAGGACTCGGTGACATCCGAGTTTATCCTCCCGAGTCATATCATGGCATTGTGCTGTTTCGCTTTGGGCGGGTCGGGCGAAGTTCGGTGCGCCGCGCGGTTCTCGAATTCCTCCCGGAAATCGAAAACCTGCAGCCACTGAAGAAACTGTTGGTGGTCGTCAGCGATTCCGGCATTCGCGTCAGAAAATAGAGATAAATCCTTCCAAAACAGGAGCGATCAGAATGGCTAACGCTGAACCATCGGGGAAAAAACGATTACCAGGGAAGGTTGCGGTCGTCACCGGCGCGGGGCGCGGTATCGGGCGCGCCGAGGCGATGCTCCTCGCGCACGAGGGTGCCAGGGTCATCGTTAACGATTTGGGCGGCGGGCCGATCGGTGGAGGCGCCGACGATCGCGTCGCCGCGCAGGTAGTTCAGGAAATTCGCGCCGCCGGCGGTGAGGCGGTAGCAAATTACGACAACGTGGCGACCATGGATGGCGGCGCGCGCATCATTCAAACCGCGCTCGACAGCTTCGGACGCCTCGATCTCCTCGTGAACAATGCCGGCATCGTGCGCCCACGCATCATCTACAATATGAACGAGAGCGACTGGGATGACGTCATAGCGGTGCACATGAAGGGCACCTTCTCGACTATCCGAGCCGCCGCGATGATTTTTCGGGAGCAGAAAAGCGGTGTCATCGTGAATACCGCCTCGGAGTCGGGCCTCGGCCATCTGGGGCAGTCGAGTTACTCGGCCGCGAAGGAAGGTATCGTCGGTTTCACCCGCACGATTGCGCGCGACCTCGGACGCTTCAACGTGCGATGCAATGCGATTCGGCCTCGCGCCGCGACGCGCCTCTTCGATGAAGAGGCGCTTAAGGCGATGGAGCGCACCCGTGCGATGCTCGGCGAGCGCGGCACTCCGGTTGCCATGCCGAATCCGATGGATAACAAGCCCGAGCAGGTCGCCGCGCTGGTGGTGTGGCTCTGCACCGAGGCCGCGGCGAACGTGAACGGACGGACATTTGTCGTCGGCGGTGAGATGGTCGGAATCTATCCCGAGCCGGAGCCGATCCGCACGATGATTCGCGAAGGCGGATGGGATCTCGACGCGCTCGATCGCGTCGCGCCGACGCAGCTTACCTCGGGTGTGCGCAACGAGTTTCTCCCGCGCAGTTAAGCGCCACGAGTTTGCGCATTCGACGCGGTTTGAGTAGCTATCGATCGATCAGGAGGTTACGTCATGACACCAGCACAACAAAAAGAACGCGCCGTCGAATTTCTCGCGATGCTTGAAAATCCCGATCCCGCCAAACTCGAGGCTCTCGTCGCCGACAACTTCGAGTGGCGCGTGATGACGCGCATGCCGGGCTTTGCGCCGGTCAAGGGCAAGGACGCGCTGAAAGGATTCGCCAAGGGACTCAAGACCATGATGCCGAACGGGCTCAACATGAAATGGGGCACGGTCTTCAGCGAAGGCAACAACGTCTCAGTGCAATGCGAATCGAACACCACGGCCGCCAATGGGCGCAAGTATTCGAACCTCTATCATTTCTATGTCAGCTTCGCGGGCGACAAGATCGCGCAGGTGCTCGAGTATTGCGACACCAACCACGCGCGCGAGGTCTTCGTCGCTCCCTGATTTCACAAAGCTGCCCGGTCGGCCGCATTTGCCGCCGACCGGCGCATCCTCTTCGATAGCTAGGACGAAGGATCCTCGCCACCCGGCGGGCGGTTGCGCATCAGAATGACGCCTAGAATCACCCCTCCGATGAGCGCGAACGGCATCAGGCTCAGCAACATCGTGCTCGCGTAGTAAGCCGATATCGTGCGCGCATCCGAGGCACCGAAGCAGGCCGGACAAGCCGCCGCGATCGAGGGCAGCATCGGAGCCGCGAATGTGAGGAGGATCGAGGCGAGGGTCCTCATCGGCCCAGCCCCAGCGCGTGACGATAGACGATGTCCGGAATCAGCGTCAGCGCCATGCCGAGGAACAGCAGCGCCGGCACCAGGACGGTCAGATACAGAATCAGGTGTTCGTGCTTCAGATGCATATAGTTGCGCAGCACGAGGCCGGCCTTGATCGCGGCGATCGAGAAGATCGTTATCACTGCGGCCGTGCGCGGAATCGGCAGCACGAATATCATCAGACCGGCGATCAGCAGAAACACCAGCCACGCCCAAATCATCATGTAGAGATTGGATTCGGCCCGGGTGTCGATTGCTCCAACAGTTGTTTCACTCATCTTACTTTCTCCCCAAATCGATCAGGTCAGGTACAGCAACGGGAACAGGAAGATCCACACCACATCGACGAAGTGCCAGTAGAGGCCGCCGTACTCAATGCGCCGCTGCAGGAACTCCCAGGTATTGTCGCGCCCGGTCGCGATGAACAACATCAGGTTAATGACGATGCCCGCCAGCATGTGCAGCGCATGCAGTCCCGTCATGCCGAAATAGAAGGACCAGAACATTCCCGACGACGGATAGAACCCCTCGCTGAATTCGCCGCGATATTCGAGTCCTTTCACACACAGAAAAAAGCAGCCGAGCAGGATCGTGAACAGCAGAAACATCCGGGTGCGCCGACGATCATTCGCGCGCGCCGACGCCAGCGCCATGATCATCGTCATGCTCGAAGTCACCAGCACCAACGTGTTGAAGGCTCCGAAGCGCCATTTGACGTGTTCCGCGTCGGCGGCAAATCCCCCGTGCGCGAACTGGTACAGCACGAAGGCGGTGATCAGTCCGCCGAAGACCAGGATTTCCGACGCGAGGAACCACCAGATCGCCATCCTGCCGATGGGTATCTCGCGAAGACGGTCGGTCTCGACCACGAGTGGAATGCTTTCAACCCCTGCGCTCATCCGTTTCTATCCTCTCTCTTTCTCGCGTGGCTTTAGCGGGCGGCGGTGGCCGCGGCGATCGGCATCGGTTGATCCTGCGGCAGCCAATCCTCCGTCATCTCGGGAACGCTGTATTCGTAGGGGTCGCGATAGACGCGCGGCGGCACCGGGAAGTTCGGATGCGGCGGCGGCGAGGCGAGCGTCCACTCCAGGGTGTTCGCATGCCACGGATTTTTCTCCGCCACTTTGCCGCGCACCATCGAGTGGAACAGGTTGATGACGAAGGGCACCTGCGCGATCAGCAAGCCGAACAGGCAGATCGTCGCGAGCACATGCAGCGGCTGCAGCGGCTTCAGCATCTCGTAGGAGGAGAGCTCATAGATGCGCCGCGGATGCCCGCCCAATCCGACCAGGAACAGCGGAATAAAAATCCCGTTGAACGCGAAGAACGATATCCAGAAATGAACCTTGCCCCAGAACTCGTTCATCATGCGGCCGAACATCTTGGGGAACCAGAAGTACAGCCCCGCGATACCGCCGAAGAAGGTCACCGGGAACATCGTGTAGTGGAAATGCGCGACCACGAAGTAGGTCCCGTGCATGTAGATGTCCGAAGCCGAGGAGCCGAGGAAGATTCCGGTGACGCCGCCGATTATGAACGTCAACAACCCGCCCAGCGCGAACAGCATCGCCGCGGTGAAACGAATCGAGGCGCGCCACAAGCTCGCGATCATCGCGAAGACAATTATCGCGAACGGCACCGAGATCATGATGGTGGTGATGCTGAATGGCGTCGCCAGTCGCGGATCCATCCCCGAGACGAACATATGATGAGCCCAGACGACGAAGCTCAGCAGACCGGCCGCGATGGTCGAATAAACCATCATCTTGTAGCCGAAGATTGGCTTGCGCGCGAAGACCGGCATCACTTCGAGCATGATGCCGAAGCCCGGAAGCGCGACCACATAAACCTCCGGATGCCCGAAGAACCAGAACAGATGCTCCCACATCAGCGGGTCGCCGCCCCTGTCTGGCCGGAAGAATCCGGTGCCGAGCCTGCGATCCAGCAGCAGCATGATGGCCGCCGCGATGAGCGGGCCGACCGAAAGCAGAAAGACCAGCGCGGCCGTGATTTCCATCCACACGAACAACGGCAAGCGCATCAGCGACATGCCGGGCGCCCGCATGTTGAACACGGTGGTGAGGAAGTTCACCCCGCCCATCAGGAACGACGCAAACTCGAGCGCCGTTGCGAGGATCCACAAATCCTGGCCCAGATAGACGCCGGTGTAGAGCGGATTGTCGGAGAGCGGCGTGTATGCTGTCCATCCCGCCGCGGCCGGTCCTTCCGGCGCGAACATCGAGGCGACCAGCACCATCGACGCCAGGAACTGGGTCCAGAACGACATCGCATTGAGGCGCGGAAACGCCATGTCATCGGCGCCCACCATGATTGGAATCAGGTAGTTGCCGAAGCCGCCGAGCAGAAACGGCATCGCCACGAAGAACACCATCACGGTGCCATGCATGGTCATCGTGGCGTTGTACTGGTCGGGGCCGATGGCGCCCCATCCAGGAATCGAGGTCTCCGGCCAGGCGAGCTGCCATCGGATGATGTACGCGGAAAACCCGCCGATGATCGCCATCAGCGCGGACAGCGTCATGTACTGCTTTCCGATAACCTTGTGGTCGGTCGAAAAGATGTAGCGCCGCACGAATCCAAGTTCATGCTCGTGTTCGTGAGAAGCTTTCATTGCGACGTTCATTCGATCTCCCTTCCCCTACTGGCCCGCACTCGCGGTGTTAGTCGCATGAAGAACGTTTTCGTTCACCCACTTCGAGTAATCTGCCTCGCTCTGGACGACGACCGTCCCGTGCATCGAGTAGTGACCGAAGCCGCACAACTCGGAACACATGATCTCGTAAGTCCCGGGCTTGGTAGCCTCGAACCAGGCGGGTATCGCGCGGCCGGGCACCACATCCTGCTTGAGCCTCAGATTGGGCACCCACAAGCTGTGGATGACATCCTCGGAATTCAGCGATAGACGGATGACCTTTCCGACCGGCACGTGGAGCTCGTTTTCGATCATCACGTCGTCGGGGGTGCCGAGCTTGCCGTCCGGACCCGCATAGGTGAATTCCCAGTTGAACTGCTTGGCGGTGACTTTGACTTCCACCGCGCCTTGCGGGCGGTAGTTCTTCTCGAGGTCCCACGCGCGGCCGCCGGCGGAATCAATCCCGAGGTCAAGCCCGAGGATCACCAGCGCCGGCACCAATATCCACGCCATCTCGCGCGGCGTGTCACCGCGATTGTAATGCGCCTGCCGAGGACCCTTGCGTCGCGACGAGATCGCGAAATAGATCAGCAGCCCTTCACTCAGGATGAAAAAAAACCCGACGATGTAGAGAATCAGGTAGATAACATGATCGATTTGCCCGCCAAAGGTCGAAACGTTTGGCGGCATCCAGGCTGACAGCATCGTTACCTCTGCCCCGATGGGCGTCCGCGAGAATCATTTTCGATGTCGAAGTCGGAAGCAGTCAGCGTGCCAAAATAATCCGCACGCAGACTCAATATTTTTCGCGTTTCCGGCCGTCAGGATGGTTCCGATCGCGCCAAGCCTGTGGCGAAGCGCGCCACGGTTTTTCATGAGAAACGCAAAGTGGGTTTGGTGGATGAACTATTCCGCAAATAATCTACCGACCGGTTGGTCGATAAATTATTCACGCAGCGAGCACTGATGACTTCGCTGGGTGAGAGGACCTTCGCGGGCAGGGCTATGGAGAATTTGTTGCCGCAACCGTAATGACTCGATTCGCTACACGCTGAAGCGAATCGCATCACGACTATCGTGCCATTCGCCAAACCGGATCATGATCGCCACGCTCGGATTTCGCGATGTAGTGGGTCATCTTCTTGTAGATGCCCATCACGATCCGCCAGTAGTTGGAGCCAGTCGCATCCGGATACTCATTGGCCGCAATGTCTTTGGCGCGTTCCCAGGCAGCTTCATCTTCAAGGGTATGAACTACGTTGACAGGCATGATGCTCTCCTCTTGGATTCCAACTCTTCAGGGACGATGGAAACGCAAGAGGCACGCCAACTGCATAAGCGGTGTGGCGACGCAAAAAATATTGACCATTACCGAAGTGGCCGAGCGTCTGGGTATGCATCCGGTCACGGTTTATCGTCTGGTCAAGGAAGCGCGGCTGCCGGTCTTCCGCATCGGCAGGATGTTGCGTTTCGATGCAGACGAGGTGGAGAAGTGGATCGAGAGCACTAACCTGCTGTCACGACGCAGGCGCCGACGCTCTCATCCTAACGGCGAAGACCTCGATCCATCGGTTTGACGCCAAATGCGCGAAGGAGGTGCGACTCGCTGCCGAGCCGAACCTCCTTCGTTTCATGGGTATTATCGCGATTGAACTAGGCGTGCACGTCGTGCGCCGCGAGCCACAACTTCTTCAGGTCCTTGGGCAGCTGGCTGAAGATGTCCCATGCCTCGCCTTCCATGCCGCTGGGGCTGCCGAGCGCTTCCTGCAGCGTCGCAAACACCGCTCGCACCCCGCGCTCCGCCGTATCGAAATCGGCGAGACTGGCATAGTAACGCACGCGGGCGACGAATTCGGTTTCATGAGTCTTGCGCACGCCGCGATCGATGCGCTCGTTCTCCAGCCATAGCACCTGGAGATCGATCGGCAACTGACTGGCCACATCGAAAGCTTCCTTGGGGGTGATTCGCTCGCGCAACTCCTGGAAGACGGCGTAGGTGATGGCTCCGGCGCCTTCCACATCGGTTCCCGCTCGCTGCGCAACCCGGGTGATAAATTCTCTATCGTTCATTTTCCCGTCCTCGCGTGTTTGATGGCAGTCAGCTTGATACGCGCCAGCAGCGTGCCGTCTTCGTCATCCCATGAAAGGCGAGGCTTGCCGCCGAAGGCCTTCGCGACCTCGCGCGCAATTCGATGGGCCAGCTTCTGCGAGGTCGTCAGCACTTCGAGCTCGTTGCCGTTCCAGGTGCTGGAGAGAACCTTGCGCTCGGGCTGGGTGTAGCCGGCCCGGCTCTCCACGTTCTTGATCCTTCGCGCGACGTCATCGGGAGTGGCCGCGGCCCGTTCGGAGAGCTCGATGAGGATGCGGCCGTGATACTCGCCCGCCTCGGCCTGCGCGCATCCGGGGCAATGCACCCAGGTGGCTTTCTTCTCCAGCTCCTCCGACAAACGGCGGCCACGACGCCAGGTCTTGGCGGAGTAAACCGCTCCGCATCGATCGCAGATCGAAGGATCCTTAAATTCGGCGCGTCGAGTGACCGGCGGACTCTTGTCAGAGCGCGAGCCGCGACGGTCTTTGCTTCGGACGAGTCCCTTTCCACCGGCATTTCGATTAAGTCCAGTTTTCATTTTCTATGCCTTTCCACTTCGAGCTATTCGTCCGCAAAGGTTTGCGCGGCGGCTTCAACCTTGAGGAACGCTTTCAATACATCGGTCGTGGTAATCATGCCGACCAGCTTGCCGTCTTCGACCACCGGCAGGCCGCCGATCTTATGCTCGATCATCAGCCGCGCGGCATCCTCGACGCTCATCTTCGGCGTCACCGTCTGGGGGTCAGCGGTCATCGCCGCAGTGACTCTGGTCAATTCAAGGTATCCGCTGTGCTCGCGAACGTCGCGGTCGGAAACGATGCCGACCAGCTTGCCTTCGTCCACCACCGGAACGCGGCGAAAGCCGCCATTCTTCATTAGGTCGGCGGCGGTCTGCAGCGTATCGTGCGAAGAAACCGTTGCCGCGCCGTAGGTCATCAATCTGCCGATGAGCATCGTTCGTCACCTCGCTTGGACAGTAGTTGCAAGCCTCCTGCCATGGCCTCATATCCCGCGTTGACGGTCGAAATAGCCAGCAAAATGTCTGCGGATGCCATCCTGGTTACGATTCGTGCCAGCGATAATGGTGGCGTTGTTTCCGATCGCTACACCATGGCGAGGGAATCGGTTCGGAGATCTACCCGGTCTTACTGGCATGGCAATCGCTATCTGGATGATTCCCGCAATTGCGGCAGGAGAAGTCAGATGACATATCCCTTCAAGAAAATCCTTTGCCCGGTCGACTTCGATCACAACTCCATCGCCGCACTCGACGCCGCCGCCGAAATGGCGCGCCAGAATGATGGGGCGCTCGAAGTTCTCCACATCATTCCAATTGTCATTCAGCCCGGGGATGCGCCCATCTACGTCGACCTCTACACTCCGGAAGAAGAGGTTTCGAAGGCGAAGCTGACGGAGCTCGCAAAAACTCATCTTTTAGGTGTGAAGCACGAGCTGCGCACCATGGTCGGGCAGCCGGCGGCCGCAATCCTTCATGCTCAGAAAACCTTCGACGCCGATGTCATCGTGATGAGCACCCACGGACGCCGCGGCCTCTCTCATCTATTCATGGGCAGTGTCGCCGAACGCGTGGTGCGGGAAGCCGCCTGCCCGGTGCTGACGATTCGCCCTTCGCACACGGCTGAAGCGGTCGAAGCCACGCAGGTCTGATGGCAGACTGTGGATGGACGCAGGGCTCGTCTTGCCAAGGAAGCATGCGGCATGATTTTACTGTCGCCATGACAAATGACCGATCCTTATC
This sequence comes from uncultured delta proteobacterium, assembly GCA_963814035.1. GTDB lineage: Bacteria > Desulfobacterota > Binatia > Binatales > Binataceae > DATGKG01. The sequence goes on along the minus strand of CAWFBH010000011.1, from coordinate 57,482 downwards.
GATGCGCCGGCTCGCCGGCGGCGTGTGCTCATTACTGATGTCATTAGGAATCTGCGTGCTGCTCGCATCAGCGGCATCGGCGCAGATCTCCCAACCCTCGACGGCGAAAAAGGATTTCGTCCTGCATTGCGCCGATTGCCATGGCGTCGACGGCAAGGGCAACGGACCCGCGACCCAGGTGATTCCGGGATTCAAACCCGCCAACCTGACGATGCTTACCAAAGACAATGACGGTAAATTTCCCCGCCAGGAAGTTTACGACGTCATCGACGGCCGCAAACGCATGTCCGGTCACTTCGATCCTGATACCGACATGCCGCTATGGGGCCTGACTTTCCAGCCCGAGGGCCGCGAGTTCAGCAAAGAAGCCGAGGAGAAAGTCAAAGCCCGCATCGCGGGCCTGGTCGACTACATCGAGGGCCTTCAGGAGAAGTAAGCTCCGCGCAGGCGCCGCAACCGTCGAGTCAAGTTCACCTCAAGCGCCGCAGAATCGGCACCTTCACAACGTCCAGCGCCATCAGGTAGACCACGCACGCCACGATCACGGAGACCAGTATCCCGCCCGAGAGGGCCGCCATCAGAATTCCCCAGGTCGCCATTACGCAGACCACGGTTACATCCGCGATCGAACTGAGAATCATCCATCCGCTGGGCGAGGAGTCCCAAAAGTGGCCGCGCTCGCGCACCAGGTACACCATCCCCTGGCCGGTGAAAACCAACGTCACAAAAACCAGCGTCTGGAGCTGAGGAAACGGCAACCGAAGCACGTTGCGCGCATAGAAAAACAGCCCGAACGACAGCAGCAGGATTAAACTGCCGAGGCTCGCTCCAACCACCATAAGGGACCCGATATGCCAGCGGTCCGGCGTTGACGACGCGGTAACATGATCGGTCGCAATCGACATGGTCACGAAGTCATTGGTGAACAGCAGCATTACGATCAGCACCGGGGTGATGATGAAGCTGCGCGTAAGAATCACGCCGATGCTCAAAAACAGCCCGATTTCGACAGTCTTGATGATCTTGTTAAGGGTGTAGGTGAGCATCCGCTGGTAGATGCGCCGGCTGGTTTCGACTGCGGCCAGAGTGTCCGAAAGACCGGGATTGGTCAGCACCAGGCTGGCAGACGCTTTCGCCACATCGGTTGCACTGGCCACCGCGATCCCAACTTCGGCCTGCTTGAGCGCCGGAGCATCGTTCACCCCGTCGCCGGTCATTCCAACGATGTGTCCTTCGCGCTGCAACGCCCGAACCAGATTAAACTTGTCTTCCGGGAGAACGCCCGCGAACACGGCGCAATCGAGCGCGCCCTTGATGTTCTTGCGCAATTCCGATGACGAGCAGGTCCGCCCTGCGATCCCGATCTGGGTTGCGATCGCGTGAGCGGTTGCGACACCGTCTCCGGTTACCATTGCGATGCGGACACCCAATTTCTTCAGGCTCGCCAGCAGCCGCAAGGAATCCTCCCGCGGGGGATCCTGAAGCGCCAGCAGCCCGATGATGCGGATTGCGCCCTCGGCACCGCCCGCAACCGCGAGTACCCGGTAACCTTGCACCGCGAGCCGTTCGACCTCGGGGTCCAAATCGACGGGTTGGGAAGTTTGCGTGGAGACCGCGATCGGGGCGCCCTTAATCGCGCGCAGGCGGTTTCCGTTTTGAGCAATCGTGGCTTCGGCAAGTTTGGTCGCCGGCTCGAACGGAATGAACTTGACGCGTTGAGCCGCCGCTACGATTACACCAAGGGTCTTGGCGCGAGCGAGAATCGCGAGGTCGATGGGATCCTGTCCTGCCTCGTCGCTCGCCCAGGCCGCAAACCGCAACAGATCCTGTTCGCTGAAGGGCGGATAAGCATGCACGATCTTCAGCGACAGCTCGTTTTTGGTTATCGTCCCGGTCTTGTCGCTGCACAACATATCCATCGCCGCCGCTTCCTCGATCGCCGATAGACGCGTGACCAGCACCCCGTGCTTTGCCAGTTCCACCGCACCCAGCGCGGTCGCCAGGTAAAGGTGGCGGGTAGCGCGACCGGGACCGACGCGACCAGCAGGATGAGCACGAATGGCAGTGTCTCGCTAAGCGGCATGCCTGCGTGCGCGGCATAAAGGAAGACTCCTGCCGCGAGTGCCGTGTCCATCGCGACCAGGTATTTCACGATCGAAAAAATGATGCTCTCGAGGTGGCTAACGGTGCGGGCTGACCGCACCAGCTCGGCCGTCTGTCCAAAATAGGTTCGCGAGCCGGTGGCGCCGACGTTTCCGCTGGCCCCGCCGCGTTTGACTAACGCACCCGCATAGGCCTGTTGGCCGGATTCAACTTCAATCGGCACCGATTCACCGGTGAGGGCGGCTTGATCGAGCAACACCAGGCCCTCCTGGATATCGATGTCCGCCGGCACCAAATCGCCCATCTGCAGATGAACGAAATCGTCCACCACCAGTTGCTCCGCCGGAATCTGTCGCCAAATCCCATCCCGCAGAACTTTGGATTGCACCGCGAGCCGCTGCTGCAATAGTGCAAGCGCGCCGCGCGCCCGGGTTTCCTGGAACAAACTCAGCGCCGCATTAAAGGCGAGCAGTATCGCAATGACGACGGCCTCCAGAAATTTGCCCAGCGCGAGTTCGAGCAGGATGGTGACCTCGAGCCAATCCATAGCCCGGAAGCGAGGGGACGACGACATCGAACGCGCCGCGAGGATCGCCGCCATGGGCGCCGGGTCCACGGCACCGGCGCCCAGAACTTGCCCAGTATCGCAAGGATCAAGCTCGGCTTTTTCTCGGCGATTGCGTTGGGGCCGGATTCAAGCAGGCGCAGGCGAGCTTCTTCGCTGCTGAGGCCACGTGGAGCCGTCGTCGTCGATTTCGCGGAGTCTCCCATATCGAACCTCGCACCGCCGCCTTCATCATAGCCGCTGCGTGATAGCCGCACGTAATGCCTCGGAGGCGGGCGGGTCTTCATGAATGAGGTAGGTAACTTCGGGATGGCGGCGCCCGCCACGCAAGCCGTTCGATCCGCGCGCCAATCGCGCCAACGATTCGTCGCTGCTGTCACGATCGGATGCAGTTGTTAGCGCAATTCGCGCAGTCCAGAGCGCATCTGGAATGGCACATTCTGTGCGTTTCCGATTAGTCCGAGGCATCAAGGACACGGCCCGCGAAGGAGACTGCTCAATGTCACATCCCTTTCAAAAAGTACTCTGCGCGGTGGATTTCAGTCCCAGCACCAAGTTGACCATCGCCACGGCGCGCCAGATCGCCGAAGCGAATAAGGGCACCGTTATTCTGTTTCACGTCGTGCCGATGCCGGTCGAAGCGATGGGCCAGCCACTGATGGTGGAGCCGCTGGCCGGCGCTGAGGAAGACGCGCGCCGGCGCCTCAACCGCATCGCGAGTGAGGAGCTTACTCATTCGTATGAGATTGTAGTGGTAACCGGCGAACCCGCGGCCGCGATTATCGAGGCGGCGGGACAGCAAGGCGCGGATCTCATCGTGATGGCGACCCATGGCCGCACCGGCCTGAGCCATTTTTTCCTCGGTAGCGTGGCGGAGCGCGTGGTGCGCGAGTCATCGGTTCCGGTGATGACGGTGCGCGTGCCCTCGGAAAAACATCGATTATTTTCACCGTCTGTCCTGCTCGGATAAAAGGAGGATTCAAGAATGGCTGACCTGCACGGATACCTAATCAAGAAAAATCCCGACACTGAAAAGTGGGAAATCTTCTGGAAAGAAAAAAAGGTCGCGGCGGATTTCGCTCGCGAAGTTGACGCCGAGGAATGGATCGAGGACCAGGTTCCTCTGTATCGCACCAGCTAGACCGCGCTTATTTTTGGACCGCAACATTTGAAGCGCTGAGGCAAGCGCGACGAGTTCCTTTCTCGCTACATCCTGGCGGGCGGTTCGCGTGCCTCATCGCCTTCAAAGCGTCGACGCTCACGGCGGCCCGGGTTAGGCGGATTCCGAAGGCGCGGAATCATCAGAGGCCGCGCCGGAAGGTATGCCGCGACTAAGCCGGTTCGGAATCTTCTCGTATCCCTTGGCCAATCGGTTCCTCGCTGCCCACGCTTTATTCTGGCGTTTCGTAGATCCCGTGAGCTGCGCGAGAATTGCCGACCTCAACCAACGTCGCGCCTGGCAGGATGACGCACGCTTCTGACCAGCTGCTCAGTCACCTGCTCGACGATCCATTGAGGTTTCCATTTGCCGCCTTCGCGATACCAGTTGGCCACCGTGAAAGCTCCGCGCAAGATGACGAAGCTCATGAGTTTGGGATCGCCCGCAACGAAGATTCCCTTCGCGATTCCCCGGCGTACGATGTCGGTGAACATCAGCTCGTAACGCCGCCCCAACTTCCGAATGCGCTTGCGATTTTCCGGGCTCAGTGAAGCGGGGTCTGCCAGCAGGGCCTCGTAACGTTGTTCCTCATCGCAGATTCTGGCAATCACCGCTCTCACCGCGTTGCGCAGGGCCAGTTCCGGATCGTTTTCAGGTGCGACGGCAACCAGTGCATCGATAGCTCGGCTAACCGCATCAACTCGGATCTCGGTAAAGATTTCCTCCTTGCTGCGGAAGTAGTGATAGATGTGGCCCTTGGCCAGGCCGCACGCTTGCGCGATTTGGTCCATGTTGGTGGCGTCGTAGCCGCCGTGCGCGAAGGCGCGCGCCGCGCCCACCAGGATCTCGCGGCGACGCTCCTCGGCTTTGGCGAGGTCGCGAACGCGATGCCCGCGCACGCCGACCGCGCCGGCCTGAGCGGTCGCAATTGATTTCCGCTTAGGTTGCCCAGCAGCCATGTTCTATCTCCCACTTGACTCCGAACATCTATTTTAGAATAGTCGTTCTAACAACCTCACGCGAGCCGAGGAACTAAAATCGACTGCGATTTTATCGAGCGCCGAAATTCCGGATGGGAGTATTTACCATGGATCGAACCTATGTTGTCACTGGCGCCGCCTCCGGCATCGGCGCCGCTACCACGCGCTTGCTGCGGGAACAGCACCATCGCGTCATCGCCTGCGATCTTCACGATGCCGATGTCATCGCGAATCTGGCCACCGGTGAAGGGCGCGCCCAATTGATCGACGGCGTGACGCGGTTGTCCGGCGGAAGGATCGACGCCATCGTAGCCAACGCCGGCGGCGGTCTCGCGGAGACCATGCTCGCGGTCAACTTCTTCGGCGCGGTGGCGACGCTCGAAGGGTTGCGCCCGCTGCTGAACGGCAGCCCAGCCCCTCGCGCGGTGATGGTGTCCTCGATCGCTTCGTTGAGCCCGGCCGATCCGCGAATCCTCGAAGCGTGCCTCAACCTGGACGAACCGACCGCAATCGCGGCCGGAGCGGACGCGATCGCCGCCGGAAAAGGTCCCCTCGATCTTTACGGCAGTGCCAAGCATGCCTTGAATCGTTGGTGCCGAAGGGTCGCGGTCAAGTCGGAATGGGCCGGCGCGGGAATTCCGCTGAACGTGGTCGCGCCGGGCTTCATCGACACCCCGGCGGCCGCCTACATTTTGTCGGATCCCGATCGGAGAGCATCCGCTGGCCAGATGGTGCCGATGCGGGTGGCCTATCCCGCTCGTCCTGAGCAGATGGCCGCCCTGCTAGCCTGGTGTGTGAGCCCGGAAAATTCGCTGCTGACCGGACAAATCCTCTTCGCGGATGGCGGCTTTGAGTGTCAGGCGCGCGGAGAGCGTGCCTGATGAGGCTTATTCTCAGTTGCGCTGAGGAGTGGCGGTGAACTGAACGTGGAGGTGCAAGTGATGGCCATGGCGCAAACCAATCCCGCGCTGCTCGTGCGAGGGCTGCGCAAGAGCTTCGGAACGCGAGTCGCGGTCGATGGTGTCGGATTCACCATCGCAGCCGGTGAAATCTATGGTCTGCTCGGTCCCAACGGCGCCGGCAAGACAACTTCGATCTCGATGATCGCCGGAATCCTCGCGCGCGACGCGGGCGAAATAGCCATCGAGGGCATCGATATCGACACGGGTCTTGAGGCGCGCGCGCTTATCGGGATCGTGCCGCAGGCGATCACTCTCTACCTCGATCTCACCGCGCGCGAAAATCTCGACTTCTGGGGCCGCATGTACGATCTCAGCGGCACCCCGCTGCACGATGCGATCGAAGGCGCACTCGAGGCGGTCGGTTTAACGCCGCGCGCCGACGACATCGTCGGCACCTATTCGGGCGGGATGCAGAGGCGCCTGAATCTTGCGTGCGGAATTCTGCATCGGCCCAAGCTCCTGATCCTGGATGAGCCGACGGTCGGCGTCGACCCGCAAAGCCGTAGCGCGATCTTCGATTTGGTGGAACGCCTGCGCGACGCGGGCACCGCGATTCTCTATACCACCCACTACATGGAGGAGGCGGAGCGTCTTTGCGCACGGATTGGGATTATCGATTCCGGCCGGCTCATGACCGAGGGCACCCGCGACGAACTGGTCGCGGCTCTGGGGCATGATGCGCGCATCGAGATCGGACTGGGACGCGGCGATTCGGCCCAACGCGCGGAGCGTATCGTAGGCGCCCTGGAGGGCGTGCGGTCCGCGAACGTGGAGAACGGCCATCTTCACGTATTGGCCGACGATGGCGCGCGCCGCTTGCCCGCGATGCTGACGGCGCTGCTCGACGCGGGCGCCGTCGCAGAGAGCGTGCACGTGGTTGAGCCCAATCTTGAAGACGTCTTCCTGCGGATGACGGGGCGCGCACTGCGCGATTGATTTCAGATGTCACACGCGCTGTTGATTTGCCTCAAGGATCTGCGCCAGCGGCTGCGCGATCGTACCGCGATTGTGACCGCGATCGTCGCTCCGCTCGCGCTGACCGCGCTGATGGGCCTCGCGCTCGGCGGTTCGCCCGCCGGATCCGGGATGCGGCTGGGCATAGCGGATCTCGACCACTCCAAGCTGTCATCCGGATTCGTTGATTTCGTTAAGCGCCCCGCGCTGCGCGGCATGATCCGGGTCGAACCGGTCGACTCACTGCCCGCCGCGGAAAAGATGATCCAGGAGCATCAGGCGGAGTGTGCGGTGGTGATGAGTCCCGGATTCGGGCGCGCCATCCGCAACGGGGATCCCCCGCCGGCCGAGATTCTCGCCGCGCGCGGCGAACCGTTCGCGATGCAGGGAACCAGCGAGCTCTTCCGCGATTTCATATACCGCGCGGCAATCCCTCCCGCTCGCGCAGTCCCCGAAGTGATACCGCGCTCCGCGGGCGGGCAGATGCGAATCGTCGATTTTTTTGCGGTATCGATGACCGTGCTGTTCCTGAACTTCGGGGTGTTGTCAGGAGTCCGCGCGCTGCAAGCGGAGGTCGATTCGCGCACCATGGTGCGGCTGATCGCCTCGCCCACACCGCCCTACGCGATTGTCACGGGGAAATTCGCCGCCCTACTCCTCATCGGGCTTATTCAAATGGCAACCATGATCGCGGCGACCTCTTTGATGTTCGGCACCCGATGGGGAAACCCGCTGCCGACTATAGCGCTGGTGTTCACCAGTGTGCTGATGGCGATCGGATTGACCGCGTTCCTGATGAGTCTCGCTGACAACGCTGAGCAGGGAACCGCATTGGCGGCGATGGTTATCGCTCTGCTGTCAATCGTCGGCGGACAGTTCCTGCCTCCGCAAGGACTTCCCGATGTGTTCGAAACCCTGACTCGACTTACGCCGAACGGACAGGCGTTCTTCGGCTTCCTGGATTTGTCCGCCGCCGGCGCTCACGGAACCTTGATGACGATAGCGCAGCCGCTGGCCGTTACCGCGATCGTCGGATTGAGCGGCATCGCGTTCGCAGGGCTGAGGGCTCGCGGATCACTCCAAAGGATGACCTGATGCCACTATCGCATAGTCTGAACGTGATTTTCGGCGCGGCAGCTGTCAGCGGTGCCGGCGTCCGGCGCGACCGCCGCCGCCTTGTCTTGTTGTTCCTGCTGCCAACCCTGGTGATGGCCATCGTCGGCTTCGCGATGGGCGGTTACAGCAGCGCGTCATTCGAGGTCGGCCTCGTCGATCGCGCGAATACGAGCGCGAGCCGGGCGCTCGCCGCCGGGCTGGTCTCCAATGAACGATTTTCAGATTCGCGACTATACCAATGAGGAGAGGCTTAAACTTGCGGTTTTCCGCGGCAGGATGAACGCCGGGATTATGATTCCGCCCGGCTGGCATGGCGACCAGAACCTTGATGTGTACCTCTCGAGCGCGAGCGCCGGCGCCGAAGTCATGCGCGCCGGCATCAACACGGAACTCAGCCGGATGGCGCGGGGCGGTCAACCGCTCGAAGTTCCGATTCGCTATCCCGCGGGCGGGCACGCCGGTCTTCCGCGCCTCGGATTCGCTTACACCGCGCCCGCCAACCTGGTGCTATTCGTGATGGTCACCGGGTTCGTCTCGGCCGTCAGCATCCTCCAGCTTCGCGAAAGCGGCATTTCGCGCCGCCTGCTGGCCACGCCGCGTCGGACCTGGGAACTGCTCGCGATGCTCGCGATCGCGCCGGCACAGCAGATGATCGTGCAAGCGGTGTTCTTGATTGTCGCCGCGCGGTTTTTCTTCGGCATTCATTGGGGCGATACCCTAGGCTTGGTTTTGACTACCGCGGCGGTCACTTCGCTGGGGGTCGCGATCGTCCTCCTGATGGGCACCGTGTTTCGCACCCGGCAGCAAGCGATCGCACTCGGTCCATGGATCGCGGTGTCGATCGGAATGCTCGGAGGATGCATGTGGCCGCTCGAAATCGTCCCACCGTTCATGAAGACCCTGGCGCGTCTCTCGCCCGCCTCATGGGCAATGGACGCGTACCTCGGCCTGATCTTCGATCACGCAACGTTTTCCGAAATCGCGCCAGACATCGCGATCGTGTTCGCTTTTACTGCCGTCATCGCAACGGCCGGCATCGTCCGCTTGCGTCCGCAGTTGTCGCGATAGAGCTTGCGAAAGAAACGCTGATAGAAAGGATGGAGTGGCCGCGTCATCGTAATCCCGCTCCTCAAGATCCTTTGATTGCAAAGGTCGTGGCGCCTGCATCATCCTTGCGGGTCGTTCGCGCTTCGCATTCGCGGAGGCGGATCATGTGCCCGGTGCGCCGCCGATGCGGCGGCCTCAAAGCGCTTGCGCGGCCTCAGACGACCCTTGGGATACCGGGAGGGGGAAAGGTCAGCGTAAACAGGGAATTCGGGTCGGTAGCCGCCTTAGCTGTTGGAAGCGGTCAAAAAATCTGACAGGCGAGATAGTTTTTTAGGACTCTTCACGCGTGCAGCGCCCGAGGCAGGAAATTTAATCGGCGTCTTCAATTGGGTACGTTGCTCACCGTTGGCGTCATCTATGCCGGGAAGCAAACGTGATTCCGCCTGACGGATTAGCTCGCCACGCAACGTGCAGGCAGCGACCACGACGCAGCTGGCGCAACTCGGGGAGTACCCGTCGAAGAGAACCGGCGTAGCTAACGCAACTGTCTTCTCCCTCGGTGAGCTCTCACTCGCTCGACCAAGGGCAACGGGTTCGAGTTTACCTCGACATGTCCATTGGTGCTGGTATCTCCCTCGCCGGAAAGCGCTACGAACACATCGGTCGGATTCTTCGGTTTTCCGGAATTGGCCTTCACAAAGAACGGCAGGAAGGAATCGCCGGCGTGAGCCAAGCCCTCGTAGTCGCCAAGGAAATATCCCAGAACCGGATCAAAGGGCGCGGTTAGCATGTCGAAAGAGCCACCGAGCGGAACTTCCCGCCAGGGTCCCGCTGCTTTGCGCGATGTTATCTGCCAGTAGTTCGTGAGCAGAACGCCCGGGTCGGAGGTATCCTTGCGAAAATCATAGTAATTGATGCCGATGGTGCCGTCGTTCGCCACATCAACCGAGGCGGTGAATGCCTGGACTGCGGGCACCTGGTTGACCTGAACCGGCGCCGACCAACTCGCTCCGCCGTCATTGGACTGCGAGAGGGCAATGCCGTCGCGCAGGTCGCCGCTGAAACGGGCGTCCTGCCAGACCACATACAACGTGCCCTTTCGTCGGTCGACTGCAATATCAGGAATAATGTCGCCGGTTCGTACCAGCGCTCCCGTTTTTACATCCGTGATGCCAACACTTTGCAGGGTATTGATGATGACGGGAGGATTCGACCACGTCAGCCCTTTGTCCTGCGAGCGGATGACGGCGACCATGGTAGCCGCCAAGGTGGGGCTGCTCTGATTGGTCTGCAATGCGAAAAAGTCGATCAGGTCGCCGTTGGGCATCGATACGATTTGGTTCGCGATAGTCTGAGCATCCGGACCCGGATCGTAAATGGGTTGGGCTGGTTCCCAGCTGTTGCCTCCGTCAATAGACCGCGCGAACCACGTCGGCCCGAGGTTCGGAGTAAAGTTGGCGTCGACTCGGTCCCACACTGCATACACCAGATGAGAGTCGTTCGAATCGGCGGTGATCGACGGCTTGTCATCGAACACATTGGGGTCGGTATCCGCGAGCAATATTTTTGGCTGGCTCCACTGGTCACCACCGTTAGTGGAGCGGCTGGCGAGGATGGCCTCCAATGCATCGGACAAATCGAGCGACAGACTGATCTGATTGGCGGTGCCGTTGGGAGAAAAGGTCACCCATGGATCGGTCGAGCGCTCGTAGTTACCACCGTTTTTCGCGTTACCGCCGGCGCAGCGGGAAAAATGAGGGAAGGTCCTCGTCCACGTTTCCCCACCATCGTGAGAGACCCCGGTTACTTCGCCGCGGGAGCCGATAATCTGAAACCGGTCCTGTTGCCATACGCCGATAAGATTGTTGAGATTCTGCGGGTTCGACGCTATCCACGGTTCGACCTCGCCGTTGAGGTAATTAATCTCGTCCATCCCCAAGATGATGCTGCAATGTGCGAATGGGCTGGGGCCGGAAACTCGAACCAGAGCTGGTAGGCTGCTCGAACGTGCCATGACCACCAGAACCAGCGAGATCACAAACCCAACCAGGAGAAGACCGCTGACGTGTCTAAGGTGCTTTCTCACCGCCCGTTCCTCCCTGACTTTCTGTGTACACCGAACTCGATTGGTCAACCTATCAGGAACAACTAACCTGGCCCTTCGTTTCTTCTGAGACCTGATGCCTCACCAAAGCCAGCGCAAAATCTACTGCGCAATGCCATAGAGCACTCGGAGCCAGATTGCGGTGAGAGTGTCTGCGACGATTTTGGTCTTGGCTTGAGGTCGACGCCCCAACTTTTCAACCAGGTAGCGTTCGTTCATGAGCACCAGCGCAGTGGCAATTTCTAGGGGATCCGTAACTGTTGTCAGGCCGGCCTCCATCTCGGTCCGAACCTTTCGCGCGATCGCAAAGATTAGGCTATCCAACATCCGCCGATAGCTAAGTTCGACGGTTTGGTCGCTGCCAGCCGCCTCCGATAGAGCCCGCAGGAGATGGCCCTCGGACGTCGTAAAGCTCGGCAAGATCCCGCATTGTTTTGCGCAAATCAGACTGTGATTCGTGCCCGGCCAACCAGCGATCGGCAATCGCTCGGTTTCGGGCTTCAAGGCGCTCCGTCAGTTTGACAATCAAATGACTTCGGTCGCGAAAGTAGCCATAGAAAGACGGACGCGCCAAGCCGGTTCGTGCCATCAGACTATCGACTGTCAGTTCGCAAACCGGGAGCTCTCGCAGGAAATCCTCCGCCGCCGCGAGAATTTCGGCTTCGGCGGCATCGGGCTTGCGGCGGCGACGGCGAATTCTTTCGGGTTCGGTGTGAGTGGTTCTTCCGGCCACATTCCCCAAGCACGTTTGCTTCGGTATTCACCTACGCGAAACTGACCTGCTGTGCAACCGGGCCACACTCGCGGACTGGTTCGGGGCGGCGTTTATTTTGTAATCCGAATTTCCTGTTCGATTTCACACTAGCTCTGGCCACCAACTGGAGACCAATACGCATCACCTCGAGGCGGAGCGAACGTGACCTGATTAGGCAGGTCGATCGCGTTGAGCGGCTTCAAACGAACTCCGGTTAAGACGTGCGCGACTACCCTACCACGCTGGCGTGACAGTACTGGGCTCGCTTCGTTAACGCACGCCCCGACGCGGCGGCGTTACCGGCCCTTCACAAATGTCGTTCGCCCGCGCGGACAAGCATCGCGAACGATCGTGTCACGCTTCGCTCAATCCCGCCTCGCTGGCTGAATGCGCTGCAAACTGGCGGGCCGCGGCGGCCTGATTGATCTTTCTGATCCAATCGCCGAGACTGTGTTCAGCTAGCCGATCGTAAAGACTCTTGCGCGAAATGCCGAGCATCCGGGCCGCGAGAGCCTTGTTACCACCAGTGTTTTGTAGCGTCCACACGATGTGATCGCGCTCGACATTTTTGAGCGAGCTGAAGATGACCGGAGTGTCCGCTTCGACCGCATCTTCGGGCACGGTTGGCTGCGGCACCGCGGGTGATTGTGGTGACTCATGATCCGCCAGGGGAAAATCTTCCCGCCGAAGGATTTCCGCAGCGCTGAAACTCAGCGCGGCCTCGACAGCATTGCTCAACTCGCGGACATTTCCGGGCCACGAGTAGCGGGTAAGAAGGTCAAGCGCGGCGGCCTCGATAGCCGTCACCTTGATCGGCCTGGCGAATTTCGCGTTAAAAAGATCGATGAAATGTCGCAGCAGGAGCCAAAGGTCTTCGGTACGCTCGCGCAGAGGTACGGCTCGGATGACCCCAACCGCCAGTCGATAATACAGGTCCTTGCGAAGATGACCCTCGCGGACGGCCTTTTCTGGTTCTCGGTTGGTCGACGCAATGATTCGTACGTCGACCGGAATCTCGCGCGTTCCACCGACGGGTCGGACGCATCGTTCCTGGATCGCGCGTAGCAGCTTGGCCTGAGTCTCGGGACTCATTTCGGTTATTTCATCAAGAAACAGCGTTCCGCCGTGCGCCGAGCGAAATAGACCGAGTTGCTCCTGGTTGGCACCGCTGAAGGCCCCTTTTGTGTATCCGAAGAGCTCGCTTTCGATGAGATCTTTGGGCAGCGCGGCGCAATTGAGCGCGACGAAAGGCAGGTGCGGCGCGGATGCTTGATGAATCGCGCGCGCGACCAACTCCTTGCCGGTGCCGCTCTCACCAACGATCAGTACGGTGCTCTTGGTCCTAGCGAACGCTGTGATTTTTGCATTCATGGCCTGGACCGCCGGGCTGCTGCCGACAATCCCGTGGAACTCGGGCGGCGTATCGCCGTCGAGAGCCAACATGCCCCCACATGCTGTCATGCTCGTATGTACCCCCGACGGCACGCAGAGCAAAAGAGAGGCCACGGACGAGCGGCGCTATACGATTCGAAAAGGACAGGACATTTCCCTTTTGGGGAGCGGCTTTTCTTTTGGCGGTAAAGAGTTCTCCTCGTGGTCGATCAATTTGGCGGGTTGCTCTCCAGAGACGTAATTGTATTACGGCTGCCCCGTCTGTCACCGCGAAGCGATTCCTCCAGTGTTTCCTCTACTACTTCGTTTGGAAGGCTCATCCCGAAAAGTCGAGGCGCTCACCGCTTGCGGCTTAGCGTCGTTCGAGAGGCGGCGCAATGAATTGCGGACACATCGCGATTCCGTTTCTCCGCGGATTGTCGTGAGCAAGCCGCAACGGAGAATCGAGGCAAGATTGTCAAAGTTGAGCCGCGGCTTGCCGGATAGCATTCAGAATGAAAATGAAATGGCCGGGATGGGCGACGGTTTCGAGCAACGCGACCTGCTTCAGAACCTTGAGTTCGCCTTTGGTGATAGCGTGACGCCGGAGCAACGCCTGGTTTGACACGAACCGCTGCCAAGCGCTGTCGCCTTTTTTGGCTGAAGGCCGATCGCGATCGACTATTTGCTTGACCTCCGGGTGCGCCAGAACAAGCAATTCTTTCGCGTCGAGTCCCAGCGTTCCGCTCAGCCGATTGATCAGCGCAATCGACGGTCGGCGGCGACCGTTCTCAATATACGCAACATGGCTGGCTTTAATGCCGACCGCTGAGCTGAGTTCCCGCTGACTCATTCTCGCCCCGTCACGAGCTTCCTTCACGACAGAGCCGAGCGTTCTTTTGGTCATCGTCACTACTCTCCTTCGATCCTAGTGGGCAGCCTACCTTATCCTCGTTTGTAAACATTTCGTCAATGGCGTGACCTTTGCGTTCAGAATTACTTGCGAATGCCGAGTCACTCATAAAGCGAATCCTTCGACATCTTTAATTTCGGCAATGCGAAAACTACTCCGCACAGTTGCAGGATGGTTTTCCACGGGTCCACCAGAAGGTGGATCTGCGGTTATCAATGACGTGGCGCCAGCCAGAGTACCGACAATCCAAATCCCGACAGATCCCGTCCTGGTGAACCCAACTCTGCTCCACACCGGTCCGAGGCCTGTCGTTCGCTCGAAAGGTTTTTTTGTCGCAGTTGGGGCAACGTGCGAAGACTCTGGATTTAGTCTTCACCATGGTCGTTTGTCGCTGAATCGTAGCGGCATTCCGCGGATTAGATTTCGCCGTTATATTTCTCAGAGGACGAGCCTCCGCCTCGAGCAGCTCGATAGGGTTGTGCCTCAGATCGAGAGAAATTTCCGTCCCGCTCCGGAAGGCCGGCGGCACTACAAGCTTAACTCGCCTTTTTCCTTCTCTCTGCCCAGCGTTTTTTCATCATTTCGGACAATCGCTTCCTTCCCGCTGGACTCAGACCACCGCCGCGCTTTTTAGGGGTGGTCGATTTATCCGCTGCGCTCGCCTTATTTGATTTAGGAGCTGACTTTGCCTTGCGTGCCGCCCAGCGCGCTTTCATTGCGGCGGCTAGACGCCTTCTCCCCTCCGGCGTGATCCCTCCGCGGCGCTTGGGAACGACCATTGCGTCCTTACGAGGGCGCCCGCGTGGTCTGGTCAAGCCAACTCCATCGAGCAGAGCGTCGATGGCTCTCCCAATTCGATCCTGTTCACTCTTCAGTTCGGCGACGATTCTTTCTAGGTCCAATCTTGGTCTCCTTTGTAGTCCATGGCCTTGTCTCTCTCTTCAAGACTAGCAGGAATCAGACGGGGTTCCAGCTAGAGGTGCTGTAACCAACCTGGTAGCTGAGTAAGGGGCCGGCGTCGGCGCGACGAAGAGCGTCTCCGTGGTAACCGTTGATGCTATGAAACTGCCTCAGGTTCACTCATATGAGTGAAATCGACAGGGCCCTCAAAGACCGGCGCAATTCCCTGATCAGCAGGGAAGAAACAGGGAATTTTACCGAGTAGGAGTCCCGTCTGAGCTTGGAAGAAGAGCAAGGAGCGCAACAGCCGCAGGGCTTCTTTACCGGTCGTGCGCAGTTTGGCGGCGCAGGGAACAGGGAATTTTTTGATCCGAGCAGGGAATTTTCCGGGCCGGCGCTATAAGGAAAAGTAAGAAAAAGTTGGCGCCCCTGGGTCACGATTGTTTACACCTGGCAGTCCCTCGGAGAAGAGCCATCTTCAATTTGGCCGTTTAGGTCCGGGGACCAAAACGGGCTAGATACTCATCGGGTGGAATTAACTGATCGCGGTGGGCAATCAACACGCGCGGAGCTACGACGGTGGGCGACGGCGCGGAATGCGGCGCGATGATTCCCGGCAACTCTCCCTCCCCTACGCTGGACAAACCGAAGTCCCAGGTAATTACACCTGGCCGGTTTCGGATCCAATCCAGGAATTGGGAAACGCTGTCGACCTGATCATCGTGGCTGCCGTGAGGAAACTGCGCGAGTTCGGCGAGGAAATCGTCCAGAAAGGAAGCCCGGCGCGGTAACACGACCTGCCCCGCTTCAATCGCGGCCGCGTGGCGGGCCATACGCTCGATTTTGTCGCCGACGGGGTCAAACGCAATCGGCAGTGGTCCGCAGTAATCGGCGGCCTGCCTCAGGTCGTCGATCAGCGCCATCCCGGAGCTGCGGTTCTCGATAACCACGACGTCGGGCTGCCACCGGATCGCATGTCTTTTCGCTGCCTCTCTGAGCGCGGCGTAGGTTAGTCGCTGCCGCAGAATGTCGAGCAGGAAGTTTTCGTGGCGGCGCACCAGCCACGTTGAGCACACCGAGTAGTCGCTACCGTCGGTGTCGGCATAGGCGGTGTCCCACGATTGCACGATCTGATCGGTGTGCTCCCGGGCCGGTTCCTGATCGTAATATCGGAACCAGCTGGGTTTAATCAGGTTACCTTCGATGGGGATCGGATTTTGCTGATATTGCGCGGAGAACTTGAAGCCGCCCAGGGTTCGCTTCATCCGATCCAGAACGTCTTGTGGCTCCATCTCGGGGTGCAACAGCTCGCCGGCGGGACGGTAGTAAGCCTCCTGATCGCTAATCCGGATCGTCTGATCGGATTCGGCGATTGCGGGCAGGTTAAGGTGGGTCCATTGTTCCTGCTCAAGAACATGTCCCGCCAAATCGTCCAGATGCAGGCGCTGCATGATCAAAATGATCACGCCCCGGCGCTTGTCGTCGAGGCGGGAGTAGAGAGTGCCGTCGTACCACTCGTTGACGGCGTCGCGCTTGGCTTGCGACATCGCGTCGTCGGCCTTCAGAGGATCGTCTATGATGAGCATGTCGCCGCCGCGGCCGGTGAGGGTTCCACCCACTGAGGTGGAGTAACGATAACCCTGACGGGTGGTCACAAAATCCATCTCGCTATTTCTGCCACGCGCGATACGCGTTCCATGAAAGATCTGCCCATACCACCCCGACTCCATAATCTGGCGGCAGTCGCCGGCGTGCTTGCCGGCGAGCTCAGCCGAGTAGCTGGCGCACACAATACGGCGCGACGGGTCGCGCCCGAGCAGCCAAGCGGGAAACGCCACCGATGCGCATACAGATTTTAGGCTTCGCGGCGGTAGCGTGATCAGCAGGCGGGTGATGTTGCCAGCAGCAGCTTGTTCAAGATGGTAAGCCAACGCCTCGAGGTGCCAATTGTGATGATAATTCTGACCAGGTACCAGCGTATTAAAAGCTTTGTAAATGAAAGCACCGAGCTTAGTACGCAGGAGGGCTTCTACCTCCGCGGTTGTCAAATTCATTTTCCGTTGTGCTCCTTTGAGGGATCGATCCTGGTTTCAGGGTCCTTGTCTTGCGCGGCAAGTTCTGGGACCGGCTCCAGCTCTTGAAGAAGGTCTGAACGATTTCAACGTCGTCGGTCCCGAGGGCGATCTCCTCTTCGCCCTCGGCAGTTGCGTTCATCAGGCGATCCATGACGATGATCTCGCGTGCTGCTCGCGGGTCGCCCTTGAGACGACGTGCCAGAGGGTTTTGATCAGCGCACGTCCCTTGGTCATCTGACCACCTTGCCGCCCTCGCGCACGGTGATCACCTCGTCGAGTTCTTCGCTCAGATAGGTACTGAGATTTTTCAGTCCCCTTAGGTCGCCCCTTGGGATTGCCCGATTTTCCTTTTGTAAACCGTGACTCCTTAGGAGGCTTGCGGTAGCCGACGCGGTAATCATTCGCCATCTTGCGCTCCTCCTCTCGAAGCGAGCTCGCCCAGCCGTTCTGCTTTGATTGTGCGAAGGACTGCTTCGTCTCGGCGTGCACGACGGCTTTGCTGGTCAGTTTCTCGAAGCGCTGGATCGCGACATCGACGTACGCGGGATCGATCTCCATCGCGTAAGCACGCCGGCCGGTTCGTTCCGCGGCCAGAATGGTGGTGCCGCTTCCGGTAAAGGTATCCAGGACGATCGAGTTCCTCTTGGAGCAGTCGAGGATGGCGTCGGCGACCAGCGCCACCGGCTTAATGGTGGGATGCGCGGCCAGATCATCGAGCCGACCTTCGTGAAAGGAGTTGGCACCCGGGTAGTCCCAGACGTTGGTTCGATTCCGCCGTGCACACCGAGCTCAATGTTGTTCTGATGCGGCGCCGAGCCATTCTTGAACACAAGATCAGTTCGTGCTTCGAACGGTACAGCGAACCCATGCCCCCGTTCCTCTTATTCCAGACGCAAAGATTCAGGAGTTGATAGATCTTTTTCGCGGCGGTCAGGATCTCGAGACAATGCCTCCAGTCCATGCAAACGAAGTGGACTGATCCCGCGCGACTTGCGCAGCGAGCAGCTTGAATTGGCATTCCAGAAATGCGGTGAAACCCTGCTCCGTCATCTCGCCTGACGCCATCGCGAAGTTGCGATGCTGGATTTTACCGAGGCCGCTGACATTGCCCGGGATGGGAACATTGAACGGAGGATCGACGAAGACCATCCCAGCGAGTTTCCCGTCGTCAGGCGCGCCAAGGACGCGCCGTCGGTTGCATCCGCGCAGAGCAGGCGATGATTACCGAGCTACCACAGGTCGCCAGGGCGAGTTACCGGGGGCTCGGTTGGCATCGTGAGGGCGTTATTGGCGGGATCCTCTTCCGGCACCGGCTCGCGAGTCCCTCGATCATGAGATCAATTTCGCCGGTCTCGAAGCCGATGACTTCCAGATCGAAGTCGAGATCGAGCAACGACAGTTCCTTGAGGTTTTCCGCTAGCACTTGCTGATCCCAATCGGCGATTTCAGTCAGCCGATTGTCGGCGATCAGGAAGGCTTTGGCCTGAGCGTCGGTCAGATGATCGACTCGGATGCACGGCAGCTCGGTCCAACCGAGATGCTGCGCGGCAAAGATTCGGCCGCGCCCCGCGATCACATCGAAGTCGCGACTGACGATCACCGGTACGATGAAGCCGAAAGTCTCTATGCTCTTCGCTAGCTGTTTGATCTGGCCAGCTGGATGTAGCTTCGGATTACGCGGGTTTACCTTCAGCTCGACGATCGGGAGATGCTGCAATTTCAGAGCGCCTGCTTTCGCCATGTTTTCCTCCTGATGATCCAATCGAGGAGTCCATCGAACGGGCGCAAGCTAGACAGCGATAGACCTCTCTATAGGAAAGGAGGCGACAGGATTTAACAGACTTGGTGACCTGAGCGAGTGATTGGAACCTATTGGCTCATCCAGACCCAATGCGAGTGTCACCGAGGCAGAACACTTCTGTGATTTAGCTGGTAAACTCCCGGATGAAGAAATTTCGATGGCCCATGAATAAAATCAATCCGCTCGCGGAGTCTTAACTATCTGAATCCTCCAGCGACCGCCACGCGATGGACGCTTCGTTTGGCTCTGAGATTTGATCGAACCAGGGTCGTTCACCTCTTCCTCGAAGCCGACACTCTCATCGGCTGGTATAGGATTTCGTACTCCGATTTCCCTCAGCAGCCTGCCGATTGTATCGCAGGCCTCGTTCCACTGATTGAAACGCTCGGGAGTGAGCTCTTTGGCCTTTTTCGCATCGTTAAGCAAAGCGTCCAGGTGGTGGCGGAAGGCCTCCACTTCACTATGCAGCCGTGGCCCAAACCGGTTGGCCCAGTCTTCACTGTTTCCACGCTTCTTCAGCCCTTTCGGCTTGCGGGATCCAGATAGACCTGAAATTACCATCGCACGGTCGATGCTCATCTCGCCGCGAGCGACCTTCTGCACGACATCATCGCTCACTTGACCTTTGTTGGCGACGTTAAGGAAAGCCGAAGCCTTTTCGACGAGCCTTTTACTAATGCCGAAAAGCCGCGCGGCATCGCTATGGGTAGGGCCCGAAGGCTTCCTTCGATCCCCTCCCCACCTGAGATCCGCGAATCTCGCCGCTGCGATCGAGGCGGCGGTCTTGTTGAGTGATCGCCGGCGCAAATTTGCACTGACAACGTACCCAAAAGGATCGGCGCCGCCGTAGTCTACATATCGAGGTGGAATCGCAAGTTCGCGACACGCTCGCAGGCGATTGCGCCCGTCGAGAACCTCTCCCCTATAAAGCATGATCGGGTGCTCGAGTCCCTGGGCCTTGATATCGTCCCGCAGCGCCTCGTAATCCTGGTCGCCCATCAAGGGAAACAGGTTTGCAGCGGGGTGAATTCGTAGATCCCACGCAGTTTTCGATTCCAAGCAACTACCTCCAGCAACAGGTTTTCAGCAAAACGATCGAGTCTGATCGCGAATCAGTAAATTGGATCTCGCCGCTATAATCATGATCGCTATCGACCTTTTAGCAGATTTCTCGCGCCGGCTACCGGTGTGAAGCGCGCGCGTCGAACAACCAAACCGCAAATCTGCGGTTAGCTCGAATAACACATTCCAACCGAGCCATGATTTTTCTTCCGCGAGACCTCCTCATATAAGAATCGGCCAGAACTTTTAACAGATCGGCCGTTTGTTGTTTCGATACGAGTTAGAGCAGGCTTGGCCGCCTTTCAAACGAGTTGACAGCTATCTATAGGAAGGTTAAATTGCTTCTGTGTTGCTAAGTTATGCCCGATTCGAGGTACCACAGTTAGGCCTCCATACGAGGCAGAATGACTCATTGTGAAAGACATCATCTTTGAGGCCTTGTTTTTTGCTGCGCGGAAACACCGGCATCAAAAAAGAAAAGGTCGCAGCGCTTCCCCCTACATTAATCATCCGATCGCCGTTGCCAGCTTGATCGTGGATATCGGAGGGGTGAGCGAACCGGAAATTATCGCCGCCGCGCTCCTTCACGATACCCTTGAAGACACCGAAACAACCCCGGTCGAACTCGAGGCTGAGTTCGGTCCCGTCGTCGCGGGACTGGTGCGCGAATTGTCTGACGATAGAACCTTACCCAGGGAGGAGCGAAAGCGGCTTCAAGTCGAACATGCCGCAACCCTTTCGCTCGGCGCCAGGATCGTCAAGGTCGCCGATAAGATCTGCAACCTGGACGACCTAATCGCGGATCCTCCGACGGGATGGTCATGCGCCCGCAAACGCGCCTATTTCGATTGGGCCCGAACCGTTGTCGATAAGATTCGCGCCACCAACCCTGGATTGGAGCAAGCCTTCGATGCCAGGTTCGCGATGCGTCCCTGACCTCACCTTTTGCTGGGCAAGGCTCTCCTCGACGAGCGGTCACTTAGATCGGCTTGGGTTACCAGCGATACTTTCGTAGTATCATCGGCTCGAGGTCCACGAGAGCCGCAGCGGTAAGGATGGAAAACTGTTTTCCACCGCAGATCGATTCAGCGATTGATGGAGCGAGTAGGTTTAGTTCTTTGGGAGGGTACAATTTTCCTCTCCGGTAGACTCGCTGAAACAGCAGGAGGTATCGTACCCGCTCCGGTTGACAACAACGGCGGCTGGGATACCGGTGTCTGGAATATCCGAAAGGCCCGCACCAAAGCCATCACGAGCCAAAGCGCAAGCTTTTGCGCTGGCAAAGCCCCTGACTTGCGTTTCTACCACAAACTCTTGCCCCGTCGTGAAGTTCGGCACGTGGTGGGTTAGCATGAAGAACCAACCAATCAAGATGAACGCAAGATTTTTCGTCTGCATCGTTGTTCGAATCGTCAACTGTTTTTGATTTTCCCTACAATCGTCGCTCTCGTTGGTTAGCATTGCTGCTTTGATATTTGAGGCGTTTGCTAACGGAAAAGGGGCCTGAGACGGTCAAGACTAACGCCAAGCTGCCGCGTCGCCGCTCGGGCAATCCGGCACCCTAATTCACCGCAAGATGGTTAAGAAAAACGCGGGCGACCCGTGCCGATAGGGATCGGCTGTCACCCGCTGTCTAGAAACCGAATTCTCGTTATACGATACAGCGCCAAGGGATGAATCTGGGCATTGACGAAAAAGGAGCAGGGAGAGTCAAGAGTAGCGCTCCGGGCGCAGGGCTTAGTTGAGTGTTGACGCTGATTCCCTGATCCGAAGTGCTGGGTTGTTGGGATTCTGATTGGTCGACGCTCGTACCAGCGTGCCGAAGCGCGGGATTCCTATAACGCGATGCCAACTAACTACGAAAATGCTCCGAACTTCAGCTAAGGTCCGATCGCCAAGCCAAATGGTGCGCTTAGCGCTGTGGTCGGCCCGGTGATGGTCGCACTAGGGGTTACGTTACCGTCGCTACCCGCGGGATAGACCGAAATGCTATCAGTACCGCCGCTCGGACTCCCGTCGTTGGCCACGTAGATGTTGCCATTTGCGTCCAGCGCGATACCGGTTGGGAACATAAGTCCGGTCATGTCGCCGCTAATCATAGAGCTAGGACTTACATTGCCGTTGCTCCCCGCGGGATAGACGGTGACGCTGAACAACTGGTTCATAAAAGGATTGTGGTTGGCCACGTAGATGTTGGCATTCGTATCCAACGCTATCCCGACTGGAAGGTTCAGTGCTGTATTGGATCCTCCTATGGTTGCGATCGGCGCGGCATCGCCTGTGCTGCCCTTTTTAAAAACGATAATGAAACCGTTTTGATCTGCGACGTATATGAATCCACTTGAATCGAGGGCTATAGCGATTGGGCTTTGGAGTCCTGTATGCGGTCCCGAAATCACCGTGGTGGGAGACGCAGCGCCGTTGCTGCCAGGAGCGAAAATACTGACTCTGCCCGACGAGGTATCAGTGACGTAGACGTTTCCCTCGGGATCGACGGCAACTCCTCCCGGCGAAGTAAGACCGGTGTTGCCGATTAGCGTCACACCTGGTTGCACTGTCGCGTTGCTAAAAGCGGGATAAATGCCGATGGAACCGACGTGGTTGCTGCCGTTACTCCCGGCATTGCTCTCGGCGACGAAGATGTTGCCGTGAGAATCGGTTGCGATGCCGGCGGGGTTGTCGACCCCGGAGCCCAACGCGCCAGTCGGCGCAATGTTGCCGTTGCCTCCAGCTGCATATAAGGTGACGCTGTTAGCGCGATTCGCTATGTAAATTCCGCTGTTAGAATCAAGCGCAATTCCCTGCGGACCTGCTAGCCCCGTATTGGCACCCGATATAGTAGCGATGGGTGAAACATTCCCGTTGCTGCCGGGCGCGAAAAAGCTGATGCTATCGAGACCGCCGAGTTTGCTCTGCTCGTTGGTTACGTAGATTTTGCCCATGGAATCGACAGCGATCGCTGCGGAGCTTACTAGCTCGGTTGTGGTACCGCTGATAGTCGCAGCCGGTGTTACATCGCCCTTACTTCCGGATGGATAAACCGTAACGCTGAAATCTCCGTTGCTGTTGTTAACCACGTAGATTTTGCCGTTGGAGTCCAAGGCGATACCAACTGGTGCGCTGAGCCCCGTTTCGTAACCTCCGATTACCGAACTTGGCGCGACATTCCCGTTGCTGTCCGGCGCATAAACCGTGACTATGCTCGTTCCATTGTTGGCGATGTAAATGTTCCCTTTCGAATCCAGCGCGATTGCCTGGGGAACATTTAGCTGCGTATTCGTGCCGCTGATAGTTGCGCTGGGCGCGACATTGCCGGTGCTGCCTGCTGGATAGACTGTGATGGCGTTGCTGCCAGTGTTAGCGACATAGATATTACCGGTTGAATCCAGGGCCAGACCGGTGGGGTTGGAAATATTGGTATTGGAACCGATGATTGTGGCGATCGGAGTAGCGTTTCCTGCGCTGCCGGAAGCGTAGACGGTTATCGAGTTATTGCAGCTGTTCGAAATGTAGATTTTTCCACTGATCTGGTCTCGAGCGATGGCGCTAGGCGTACCGAGACCAGTTCCCGGAGCGGGAGAGAGTGGTGCGGCATCTCCAGTGCTGGCAAGCGAGAAGGCGAGTACGCTGCTGCACGGGGATGTGTTGGTCACGTAAAGTTGCGGCGGTCCCGGCGAGGCGGTGGCGGTCGGCGTTGGAGTAGCAGTGGTTGTTGCGGTGGCGGTCGGCGTTGGAGTGGCAGTGGCGGTTGCGGTAGCAGTTGGCGTCGGAAGCGGTCCCTTCGCCGAACCAACCAAGTGGGCGGTGTGGGTCTTACCACCCTGAGTTGCGTCGCTGCTTATCAACATCGTCGCCGCGGCGGTTCCCTCGACCACGGGCTGAAACCGGACGGTGACGGTCGCACTCGCGCCTGGTAATAACGCAGCTAAGGCGCCCTCCCCCGAAAGAATTTTGAACCCGGCCGCGCCGGAACCAGTCGGTGCCGCGACCGTCACGTGCAATGAGGTGCTACCTTTACCGCTATTAGAAACCTTAAGCTGCCCATCTTCGAAGGCCGGTCCGGGAGGAAACTTGATTTGTTTGAAACTCAAGTTTTCCGGGCTAACCGCCAAGCGACTGAAGTTCGGCGTCGCTTTCGCTGCGCTCTGCGCGGGGGCCTGCGAGCTCGCAGCGGGAGGAAACGCGATGCTGCCGAACGCCACCGTGCAAAGAAATATAGCGGCCAGAAAATGTCTGATTTGGGCGGTCTGCAGCATAAGCATCTATCGCAATTGCCGCCCTGATATATCATCTGGCCCGAACGATCCGAGACGCTTATTGACCGAAATCCCGCAAGAGATGGTCAAAAGGAGCGCCGGGCAGATTAGCTCAATTATCGACAACGCCTTTTTTGTCGGCCAGATAGCTTGCCTGTTATGACGGCCTCAATTGACCTGGCAATTGACTGCAAATGGCGCGGGCGATTGCGCTTTCGATTAGGCCTTCGGCACAGAGCCGACATCGACACCGGCTACTACCCCTGAATCTGGGCCGTTGTTGTTCAGGCTTGGGGATCTGCGGGCTCCTCTCGCGGCGAAAGTCATCGCTCAATCTTGAATAGCTAGCGCGGAGTGAATCATCTCTAAAGAGATGCCGTTACCGAGATTGCCGCTTCTGAAACCTGATCCCTGATATTATCGAGTCGATTTAGGGCGGCACAACGAGGGAGCCGCGTGGACGCACAACGCCAGAACTTGCCGCGCAATTACGCCGCTTGACCCCGGTGGTACGCGATTGATCTCAAAGATCGAAGCTGAAATGGTGAGGTTCCCAGACCGCAGGTGAGCCGAGATGAAACTAGTCGTGGCGGGTCCCATGGCCTTTGATACGGTTGAGACGCCGCACGGCAAACGCGAAAACCTGGTCGGCGGCGCCGCCACATACTTCGCTTTAGCCGCCCGGTTTTTTTCTCAAGTCGCGATCGTTGCCGCCGTCGGCACGGATTTTCCCCAACCGGAACTAGAATATCTCGCGTCGGTCGGAATTGATCTCGAAGGCGTTCAGGTAAGGTCCGGCAAAACCTTCCGCTGGTCGGGACGTTACCAACGCGATATGAATCTCCGGGACACCCTAGATCTCCAGCTCAACGTATTCGGGTCTTTCCAACCGGAAGTGCCAGGCAGATACCGCGATAGCGAAGCCTGTTTCCTTACCAATATGGACCCGGTACTCCAACTCCAAGTACTGGATCAGCTTCGAGCACCAAAATTAGTTGGCCTGGATACCATGGAGCACTGGATTCGGGATCACCGCGCGGAACTGCTTCGACTTCTGCAACGCGTGCAATTTGTAGTTATCAACGAGCAGGAAGCACTGATGCTTTCGGGCGAGGATACGCTAGCCGAAGCGGCGGCGACAATTTTTGAATTCGGTCCACGGCACCTCTTCATCAAGCGAGGCGAAAAGGGCTCGGTTCATTTCGAACCCGAGGCGGTCGTCGAAATTCCCGGCTATCCGGTCGAGAATCCATTGGATCCTACCGGTGCGGGCGACGCCTTTGCCGGAGCATCGATAGGTCACCTAGCCGCGTGTGAATCTTTTTCCAACCAGGACATTCGCCGCGCGATGGAATACGGAAACGTGATGGGGTCGTTCGCAGTGGAGGAATTCGGGGTGGTGGCGTTGAGGTCGATCGACCGTGAAGCCATCGAACAACGCAGAAACCAGCTCCGGCATCTGCGGTCTTGAAGAAATTGCTTATCCCCAAAAAGCTACGGCGCCCGGTCAGCGACACCATTCTTTCAGGTAATGTCGAGAGTCCATTGGAACTTGCCGATGCGGGCACAGGAGCACCAAATAATTCGTCTGCCCGTCAAGTCTTTCTCCTTTCGGGCGAAATCCGGTCGAGCGCAGCTCGGCTCATTTATGGCGAAGATGGAATCGGGTGCTCCAGTTCCAAAGACGGAGAGACCATCTTTCGACACGATTTGGGTCTCCTGGCGTGGTTTGGCGGCAGCAACAGTTCACTCAATCATCCCATCCTGCGTAACGCCACTCGTCGGAGAACAGTTTGATAAGAGCGCCGTTTGGGCCGACAACCCGTAGCATTACCGATACTCGTCGTAGAGTTGCCTGCACGCTCACCTTATCTTTTGCGCGCTCAACTAAATCGACGAACCTCGTTGCTAGTCGCTGCACAGACACCTTCGACACGCTCGAGCCACAAGTGCCTCTCTCACGCTACTGAAGCATTCAAATACACGCATCTGTCGGCTCCAGGGGGCGGCATAACTCATGCTGATAGAGCCCGCGCGTACCGCTAATTTGGTAAGGCATCAAAGCGTAGCAAGATCACAAAAGGAGAACACAATCGATACCATGTGCCGCAATAGCAGAACGACTGGCGTCAGTCGACTCGCTGTCAGCAAGACAGTTAGTGGGCAGATACGGGATTGGATGATCCGCAGATATCTATTCATCGGCAATTTTGACCGCGGCCAGACCATGACCGAGTACGCCCTGATCCTCGCCGCAGTAGCGGTCGTCGTATACGCCGGTTATCTAACGATGGGAACCAGCATCACTGGCTTGCTCACCACAGTTGACGCCAATATTTAGTCGGCATGATGGGTCCCCACATTCCAGACGATAGGGAGCGTGGCGACACCGGGAGCAAGAGCGAAGAGACGAGCCTAGATTCAACGGCCGGCAATGGCGTCAGGATTTTTCCGCAGAAGGTATAGGGGAATGTGTTTTGCCAAACCGAATGCCCCAGGCAAGCCGGCCACCGGACGTAAAACGCCGACCGACCGATTCAGCAGGCATAAGGAATTGCTTGCAAAACACGGCGTCACCCAGGAAGAACTCATCCTGCTGAAAACCATATCGCTGTTCGGAAAGTTGTCCGTTAAACGTGACCTCGCCTTTCTCCTCAAGAACATCCGCGGCACCTTGATTACCCCGTGAAGTACCCAGAAGGCACGCCGTGGCTTATAACTCACCCGGGGGGCGCTCAGTCTCATTCTCGAAAAGAACCGGAGCTCGAAGCGGCGGATCGCCTGCCCAGGCTCTAGTTTAGAGACTCTTTGAGTTGCTTACCGGCCTTGAACTTCGCCGAGCGGCTCGCAGGAAGATGAATCGGTTCACCGGTTTCCGGGTTGCGGCCCGAGCGCGCTGGGCGGGCCGACACCGAGAAAGCACCGAAGCCCGAAATGACGACGCGCTGACCCTGCTGCAACGCTTCGATGATGCCGTCGAGAACAATGTTGACGGACTTTTCAGCTGAACTCCTGTCCATCGGGAGCTTGTTGGAAAGCGTTTCGACCAATTCCGCCTTTGTCATAGATTGCTCCGGCGTCCTCCCCTAAACCAAACTAATAAAGCTAGACGAGCCTTACAGGCTCGCCGTTACCTTTCAGGCTGTCAAACCTATTCGCCGCCGTCTGACACCGGCGATCAGCAACATGCATGGATCTCATTTCGCTCGCGTCGGATCTGCGGCTACTATTCTTCGAGCACGCGGAGATCAAAGCGCCATACTCGGCCGCTTTTGAATGCCCCCGGGATCCGGCCAACCTTCACCAATCGATACACTGTGCTGGGATGGACACGGAGCACTTTTGCCGCATCGTCGATACCACTTATTTTAGGTTCCTGAGGCATGGTCCCGATCTTCTGGAGATAGTGGGCGCTCCATATGCTGGCGTCGGTGATGAACGCGGGATACGCAATGCTGGCTTGCTTGCCCCGAATGAATCTCGGCAACGACCGCCCGTCAATGGTCCTTAAGTTTCACGAACCGCAGAATCAGCAGATTGATCTCGTAAATGATTTTGCGCCGTTCCCGTTGTTTAGCAACCCTGAATTTCTTCAGCAGCACCTTTATCTTTGCTCGAATAAGTCTATTTTTTTATCGGCTTACAGCCCCATATTTGGGATTTTTCTTTGATCCGCCCCCGTCAACCGGAAAATACCCAAATAATAGAACGACGTTTTGGCCGACTGAGCCTCCCGAAGGCTAATTTTGCCGGGGTGACTAACGAAACCCTTTGTCTGGCGGGGGAATTAAGGGGTGGGGGCCCCGGTGCGCAGCCGGTTTTGCACTCGCGGACTTCGCGGTTTTGGACGAATGGTTGGTGTTCGATAACTAGATGTTTAGCGAGGGTTTTGAAGCAGGTGGACCAGGCCACATAAGTTTTTATTTGGGCCGAAAATCGTCCGAAAATAAGGCGAACAAAGAGCAAATCGGCCCATGAGTCCGGAGGGCCACAACGCGGACTGGGAGCGACCCCGCACAACCGAAGCGGCCTCCGTGGCAAGACAAAATGCCGCCGAGCGTATACAAGGAATTCCAAACTCGCCGTCCCTCAGAACTCACTTAGGATGTAAAGCTCAGATGCAGGGAGCGGCACCTATCCCCGGCCGGGGAAGTCAGGGCCGCCTGGATGAGGGCAACCGGGAGCGAAAGTGCCGTTCGTGAAAACCTCGAGCCCGGGGCTGCGGTCAACCAAACCCGGACCGGCGGGGTCCGCGAGATCGGCCCACGGGCTGAATGCCGGTAGAATAAAATCAATGGTGCGGGCTGAACCGCCGTCGTCTCGTCGTTCGCGCTGACCACGATGCACCCATCGAAGATGATGACGCAAGAAAGGCATCTTTTCAGATCGAGCTTCGCTGAAACTTACCGCTCTCTCGCCCTTCGTGTAGCGAATAAGATCCGAACCAAGCGGAACGCCGATCGCAACTGCGGGCGCAATTGGCGCGGCGAAATCAGCGGGCGCGAGGCGCCGAACGGATGTCGGTCTTGTCGAAATCATCGCCCTTGAACAAGATCGTCCTGCGGTGGTTTTTGGCGGCAGCATAGGCAAAGCAATCGCCAAGCTTGAGCTGCGCGGGATGGCCGCGTCCTTTGCCATAACGAGCAAACGCGGTCAGTGCCGTCTCTGCTTCCTTGGCCGTGATCGGAATCAGTTCGCTTCTGGCCACCTCGAGGAAATCGCGAACATCCTCCTCGGCCTCCTCGACGCTCGTGTGCTGTTTGCGACAGGTTCCCAGCGCCGCAATTCTCCCCCCATGTCAAGGTGCATACCAGGTCGAGCGGGTTAAAAGGAATTGAAAGAAACTCCTGATCGCGAATTTCGTTTGCTATTTCGTTGGTTGGCTCAAAGTAGTTGGCGGAAGTACCAGCTTGCCGATCGCGAGGTCATGCTCGACTTTGCGCGCCCGCTCAAGAGCGGCGGGAGGAATCTGCGACTCGAGCTTGGAATTGTACGCGAGGCTCACCATCCCGTCCTGCATCCCAAACACCAGCATCCCAGCATTAAAGCGCTTCTCTTTGACCTCGGTCGCGATTTTCAGAAACGCCAGCGCATTTGATGTCACCGCGCTGGCCAGGATCACGTCCGGGGCGATATCGTTCTGATTGTTGAACACCCCGAAGGCATAGGCGTGGGCTTGCTTGGCGGCGAGAAACACGCCGAGCCCGGCCGCGTCGGCGTTGTGAATCAGCACATCGGCGCCCTGGCTTATTTGCGCAAGCGCCGCCTCCTTCGCGGCTCCTACATCGTCGAAGTTGCCGGTATAGCTGATCAGGACGCGGCCCTTTGGATTTACCGAAAGAAAGCCGCGTTTGAACCCCTCGAAGAATAATTTGACCGATGGCAGTTCGATGCCGCCGACCGCACCCACCACACCGGTTTTCGAGACTCCTGCGGCGAGCACGCCTTCGACGTAGGTTGCTTGATCAACGTCGAAGGTTATCGACGCAACATTCTTCGCGGATGCGCTGCCTGAGCTCACCACGAAGTAAGTGTCAGGAAAGCTCCGAGCTACTTCCATCGCGGAATCGGTGTATTCGAAGCCATGCGCAAAGATCAGATCGAAGCCGCGGGAGGCGAAATCGCGGAAAGCGTCATCGAAGTCAGTTGGGGATTTAGTCTGTACCAGTGCGGTTTCGGCGCCGAGCTTGCGTCTTGATAAGTTCCAGTCCATGATATGCCGCGGCATTCCACCCCGCGTCGCTGACCGGCCCGGGTGTAAGTAGCGCGACGCGAAATATAGTGGAGGCCTTCTTGGTATCCGGGGCGGGATGGGAAGTGCAGCAGTCGAGGACACCCACCAGCAGCATCGCCAGAACCCAGACCCAAGGTATTCGCGCGCGATAGGTATGCAGAGAGGTCGTTTCCATTCCTATGGAACGCAACCGAAATAGACGGTGCGATCGACTGATAGCCGCCTGCCTGAAGGCCTTCTGACGCTCATAACATTTGTTGCACTGGCCGCAGTGCTGAGAGTTCCTCGGAGCCATGCAAGTCAACGTCAGCTCGAGTGGCAGGTTTTGGAATCGCCTGATAATGTCTTCCTTATGAAGCCCGCGCATGGGTGCCTCGATGAGCACCTTTCGTCCTAGCCCGCTGCTTAAGACTTGAGCAAAGCTTTCGAAGAACTGCGGGCTGGCGTCGGGGAACGGATTTCCTCCGAGGGATCCGATAGCCACGCGTGAGACGTCATGCGTGCTTCCCCAAATTGCAGCTAGCGAAATCAATAAAATATTGCGGCCAGGCAGATAGGTATTCTCGTCGGGCTCGTCGGCGGCCGGAACTCGCGCTCCGGTTACGCTCCAATGGGTTCCGTATAGCGACGCGGCGGGCGTGGACAGCACTGTTATCGATTCTACGTTCGGGTTGTTCAGCGCAGCGAGGAAAGACTGCAGGGCGTGAAGCTCTTCTTCTTCCCAGGCGAAGCCGCATCGCACGTAAATCGGGGATACCGCGGCGTCCGATGCCATTTGCGCGATCAGAACCGAGCT
The DNA here is from genome assembly GCA_963814035.1 of uncultured delta proteobacterium. GTDB lineage: Bacteria > Desulfobacterota > Binatia > Binatales > Binataceae > DATGKG01. The sequence continues at coordinate 26,830 of CAWFBH010000011.1, read as the reverse complement.
ATCGAGGCCTCCGCTCGCGAGTACTGCGATCTTGTCCACGCTGACTCCCTCACCGTTGGCGCGCCACCCTATCATGATTGAAAGTAGCTGGGGCCATCCGGGCGCGTAACTCGACGCGGCCGATGGCTTGTGCGATCTTCATGCGCTTGACGTGCGCGGGTCGAAAATTTTTCAAATCCGCCGCGCATCTGGAGAGAGGAAAGCGATGGCCTCGCAAGGCTCCGCCTGGTACGTGGATTTTTTTCGCGCCGACTATCTGGACGTGTACAGACACATGTTCACTGACGAGCGCGCCGAGAAGGAAAGCTCCTTCGTAGCGAGTGCCCTCGATCTGAAATCGGGCGCGCAGGTGCTGGATTTGTGTTGCGGCCAGGGACGCCATGCGGTGCAGCTGGCGAAGCGCGGATTCAAAGTCACCGGTCTCGATTTGAATCCTGATTACGTCCAACTCGCGCAGCAGGCGGCACTCGCGAGCAACGTCTCGATTGAGACGGTGGCGGCTGACATGCGCGAGATTCCCTTTGTGAACAAGTTCGACGCGATCGTCAATATGTATTCCTCGTTCGGCTACCTCGAGTCCGAGGCCGAGGATTTGAAGGTGTTGCAATCGGCAGTGAAGGCTCTAAAAGCGGGCGGAACACTCCTGCTTGATATGCTCAACCGCGAGTGGGCGATCGACAATTACATCCCGAACGACTGGCACACCGGGGCAGACGGAACATTGTACGTCGAGCGGCGCGATCTGGATCTCGCAACCAGCCGCATGCATGTGCATTTCATCGTGGTAGATCCCAAAGGTGGCCGCCGGGAGTCCATCGGCCACAACATCCGGCTTTACACGCTGACCGAGATGACGCGGCTGCTGGAAGGAGTGAGCTTCCAGGTGACGGCGGTATTCGGTGGATTCGAGCGCGAGGTCTATTCCATCGGAACCCGGCGGATGATCGTCATCGCCCGTAAGGGCTGAGCGCCAGTTCCGGTCAAATCAGTTACGGAGGTATGGGATCCCGAGCGCGCTCGGATCGCGCGCCTGGCCACCGAAGAACGCGAGCACGATCAGCGTCAGCGCATACGGAAGTGCAAGGAAAAGCTGATACGGCACCGCGGTACCAAGCGCTTGCAATCCGAATTGGAGCGCCATCGCGGCGCCGAACAATATCGAGGCGGCCGCCAGTCCCCATGAATTGCGCTGTCCAAGAATCACCACGGCGAGCGCGACGAATCCGCGTCCGGCCGAGATGTTCTCCACGAACGTATTGGCGTAGACGAGGGTGAGAAACGCGCCCGCGAGTCCGGTAAGAACTCCCGATACGATCAGCGCCTGCCATCTAAGCGCATACACACCGAGCCCCAGCGCATCCGCCGCCTCGGGACGTTCGCCGGCCGCACGTACCCCCAAACCGTAGCGCGTGCGGCGAATCAACCAGGCGAAAACCGGCACCAGAAGAAAAGCGAGGTAGACCAGCGGGCTCTGATCGAACAGCATCGGGCCGAAAAACGGAATTCGCGCCAGCGGCCCAAGGGCGAGCGCATGCAGCGGGCTCACGATGAAAGCCTTGCCAGTGATACCGAAAAACTTGCGATAAAAAACTCCGGTAATTCCCGCTGCGAAAATATTCAGCGCGGTGCCTGCAACCACCTGGTTAACCGCGAGGTTGATCAATAGCACGCCAAGCATAGCGTTGATCGCGATCGCCGCCGCGATGCCGCAGGTCAGGCCGACCGCGATACTGCCGGTGAAGTACACGCCCGACAGCGCGAAGAATGCACCCGCCAGCATTGCGCCTTCGATCCCCACATTAATGATGCCGCTTTCCTCGACCAGCAGTTCGCCCAACGCCGCAAGCAGGATGGGCGTGGCCATCGCAATGGTCGAGATGAGAAATGCCTCAAGCATTCGCACTCTCGACCGACGCGGCCGCGACCGGCGCGCGCGAAAACACCTCGCGGATATTGCCCCATGCGCTGGTATCGAACGCGAGCAGAATAAGGATCACCACCGCCTGAATCACCTGCACCAGCACGGGCGAAACGCCTTCGGCACGCTGCATCGCTTGCGAACCGTTGTCGAGTGCGCCGAAGAAAATCGCCGCGACCACGATGCCGAGCGGGTTGAGCCGCGCGACCAGCGCCACCGCAATCGCCTCGAAACCCCAGCCGGGTGAGATTTTCTCATACAGGCGGTGATTGATGGCGGAGATCTGGACTGCGCCGCCGATCCCGGCGAGCGCACCGCTTAGCGCCATCGTCCAAATCGTGAGCGCTGGAATCGGGATGCGAAAGAAATTCGCCGCACGGCGGTTTAATCCCATCGCGCGCAGCTGAAAGCCGACGTCGCTTCGAAATAGCAAAAGGTACATCGCGATCGCGAAGACGAGCGCGATAATCATTCCGAGGTTGAGACGTGTCGGCGGCATGAACATGTACATCTCGGCGCTCGGTGCGATTGGCATGCTCCGCGGATACGCGTGCGAGGCTTCCATCAGCGGGCCGTGAACCGTCCAGCTTAGAATTTGCGCTGCGACGAAGTTCAGCATGATGGTGCTGATCACCTCGTTGGTGTCGCGGCGTGCGCGCAGCCATCCGCAGATGGCGCTCCACGCGGCGCCGCCGATCGCGCCCGCGGCTAAGACAATCGTGAGCGCGAGCGGCCGTGGCCATCCGCCGAGAAACGGTCCGACCGCGCCGACGGCGATGGCGCCGATCACCAATTGCCCATCGGCGCCGATATTCCAGAGTGCGGCGGAGAACGCGACCGAGATCGCGAGCCCAGTGAATACCAGTGGGGTGGCTTTAACCAGTGAATCGGTGAAAGCGTTCCAGTTTCCGAATGCGCCCTGCCATAGCGCGATGAAGACTCCAGTTGGAGAGGCTCCCAAAGCCAACAACACGAGAGAGATCAGCGCGATCGCGAGCGCGATTGCTCCGGCGGGCTTTCCCAGGGTGGATAGCACGTCAATCGCTCCAGCGGCCGGCCATCAGCAAGCCCAGCTTTTCGGGCGAACGATCCTGCGGATTGGCGGGATGAATTTTTCCCCGGCTGATCACAAAGAGCCGACCCGCAATCGCCAGCAATTCATCGAGATCGCTAGACACGAGGAGCACCGCGCCGCCGTCGGCCGCAAATTCGAGCAGGGTCCGATGCACGTCAGCAGTTGCGACGAGATCCAGTCCTCGCGTCACATTGTGAGCTACGATCACGCGAGGGTTCTGGGTGAGCGCGCGCGCGACCTCGAGCCGCTGGCGATTGCCTCCGGATAGCGACGACGCGAGGGCCTCGGGGCCGGCGGCACGAATCCGAAACGCGCCGAGCGCCTCGCGGCAAAGTTCCATTGCGCGCGAAACATCGAGCCATCCACGGCGCGTCATTCGCTTGCGAACCGGCTGCGCGAGGAGAAAATTTTCCCACAGCTCCATGTCGAGGATGAGCCCGTCTAGGTCGCGATCCTGCGGTATGACAGCCATGGACGAACCGTCACTGCCCGGGACTCCAAACGATCCGGAAGTCGCCCTGCGCGCGCCAGCAAGGACTTCGACCAGCTCGGCCTGCCCGTTACCATCGACACCCGCGACGCCCACGATCTCGCCGGCGCCCAGACGCAGCGAGATTCCATCCAGGATCGTCACACCATGCTTGCGATAAGTAAGATTCTCGATTTCGAGCAGGGTGGCGGGATTTGCTACGGGATTTGTCTGCTGTTCGGGCGGAATCGTCAGCTCACCGATCATCAGGCGCGCGAGCTCGGATTCGTTGGATTTTTCTGGCGTCGTTTCGGCCACCAGGCGGCCGCCGCGCAACACCGTGATTCGGTCCGCGACTGCGCGCGCTTCGGCAAGTTTGTGCGTGATGAGGACGACGATCCGTCCCTCACCGCGCAGGCGCCGCAGCAGATCCAGAAACGCGGTCAGCTCGCTCGGCGTCAGTACGCCGGTGGGCTCGTCGAGGATGAGTACGCGAGGATCAAAGCTCAAAGCCCGCAGAACCTCGAGGCGCACGCGCTCGGCGACCGATCGGTCAGCGATAATTGCGCCGGGCGGCGGCAACTCGAAACCGAGATGGCGCGCGAGCTCGCGCGCCTTCGACACGACGTCTTCCATATCGACTTGCTGAAGGCCGAGCCTGCCGCCGTCGCGTCCGAAGCCGCCGAGTGCGAGATTTTCTTCCCAGCTGAAGCGCTCGAACAACATCGGGCTCTGATGCACTGCGGCAATTCCCGCACGCAACGCGGCATCGGGTGACCCGAGCGGAAGCGGAGTGCCGTCAAGTTCGACCGTGCCCGCATCGGGACGCACGCCGCCGGTGAAAACCTTCATCAAGGTGGTTTTACCGGCCCCATTTTCGCCGAGCAGCGCGTGGATCTCGCCGACGCGTGCGACGAAATTGATGCCGTCGAGCGCGATGGTGCGTCCGAATCGGCGGGTGATGGATTTGGCTTCGAGCAAGCGCGCTAGTTTCCCATATCCCAAATCTTTCTAAAAATTATAGATTCGAGGTTTTTGTATATCGTCCCCAAGGTATAGCGGGAACTCATGGGGCGGGTAAAATCTCTGGCTCTAGAGGGTTCACGATATGATGACCGCTATGACCAAAATGACGATCTCAACTCGTCAGCGCCGCGATGGGGGAGCGTGGTCAGTTGCCGAAGCCAAGGCGCGATTCAGCGAAGTGATTGAACGCGCAATCTCGGATGGTCCGCAAACCACTACCCGCAGGGGTATAAGTGCAGTGGTCGTCATCTCGGCAGAGGAGTGGCAGCGCAAGACCAATGCAGGGTGACCTTGCGGAGTTCTTCGCCGCCTCGCCTTTGCGGCTCGGACCTCGAGATCAAGCGCTCCAAAGATGCACCGTCCTACGGAATAAAGACTGCTTCGGCGGATTTCAACTAGGTTCGGCTTGCTACCCGGATGTCGGTCTTGTCGAAATTGTCGCCCTTGAACAACGGCGCCCTGCGGAGGTTTTTGGCTGCGGCGTACGCAAAGCAATCTCCGAGGTTGAGCTGGGCAGGATGACCGGGTCCTTTTCCGTCGAATCCGATACAGCGCGGCGAGGCGCAGATGGCGGATTCCACCATCTCATTTTCGAAAGAGTCAGAACTCCCCGAGGCGGGTTACGGGTCAAATCCATTGTTCAGAGATTCTTTGAGTTGTCTTCCGGGTTTGAACTTCGCGGATCGATTCGAGGAGAGTTGAATGGACTCCCCGGTTTTCGGGTTGCGTCCAGCGCGTGCGGGACGCACCGATACCGAAAAGGCACCGAAGCCCGAGATAACCACTCGTTGGCCCCGTTGCAACGCACCGATGATGCCATCGAGCAAGATGTTGACGGACTTTTCGGCTTCAATCCTTTCCATCGGAAACTTGCTGGCAAGACTTTCGACTAATTCCGCCTTTGTCATAATCTGCTGGTGCCCTCCCCATAACTGAGCCGGTAGTGCTAAAAGAACCTTTGACGCAGACTCGCCGTTTCTTTCGAAATTGTCAATATGGTTAAGGATTCGTTGACAAATCGATAGCAGCCCTCTTGCGCAGATCAGAAACCGATTCGTGACCGGCTAACCAACGAGCTGCAATCGCTCGGTTTCGCTCGCCCAGGGCGCAACGTCAGTTTGACGATCAAATGACTTCGGTCGCGAAAGTAGCTGTAGAATGATGGGCGTGCAAAGGTGGTTCGCGCCATCAGATTGTCGACGGTGAGTCCGCGAACCGGGGACTTTCGCAAGAAATCTTCGGCAGCAGAGAGAATTTCAGATTCGGCAGTTCGTCACGGTCCCAAAAGCTCGGTTGCTTCGATACTCGGCCACCCGAAGCTGACTGGTTGTGCAATATGCCGATAGTCCCGTCGTCGCTTTGTCCAACGCTTTTGACCCCATCGATACTTCCCGCCGCCGCAGTCCCATGAGGACCGCCCGGCTAGCTTCCGGTGTGTCTTTTCGTCTTCTCCCTCACGATTGCTAGTTGGCAGATCATGGAGTCCTCGATGGGGTCGGCTTCCCCGGTCTCGGAGGGACAGCCGCTATTTCTAGGAGAAAATAATACCATCATCCACTATGACACCTATGCCCGAGCAGCTCCGCTTAGTCCCCGGCCACTGGACCCAGCCGGTAGCTTGGTCGTTCAGATTACCATACAATGACCACTATGACTAAGATGACTATCCAAGCCCGTGATCGCCATCCCGCAAGAACGTGGGCGGTGGCGGAGGCCAAGGCGCGATTCAGCGAGTTGATCGACCGCGCTCTCGCAGATGGTCCGCAGACCATCACCCGCAAGGGTAAAAAGGCGGTGGTTGTCGTGTCGGCCGAGGAGTGGCAGCGCAAAACCAAACGCAAGGGCAACCTTGCGGAGTTCTTCGCCGCCTCGCCCTTGCGCGGCTCTGACCTCAAGATCAAGCGGTCCAAAGATGGGCCGCGCGAGATCCAGTTGTGAGCTTTCTGCTCGACACCAATGTGGTGTCGGAATGGGTCAAGCCGCAACCGGACCGCAATGTCATTTCGTGGCTGGCCGAGGTGGATGAAGACCGTGTGTACATTAGCGTGATTTCGCTCGCCGAGATCCGCCGGGGAGTCGAGATGTTACCGGCGGGACGCCGGCGCGAGCGGCTGGCGACATGGCTTGCCGAGGATCTTCCTGTGCGATTCGAAGGGCGCATCATCAACATTGATCCGCAGGTTGCCGAGACTTGGGGTGTGGTCATGGCACGGGGGCAGAAGATGGGCCTGACGCTCGGGTCGATGGACGCATTCGTCGCCGCCACGGCGGAGGCGCACGGTCTCACTCTCGCCACCCGCAACGTCAAGGACTTCCAGCGCTTAGGGATTTCCCTGCTTGACCCGTGGCAACCGGAGTTAATATCGACCCCCCGTACCGCTTTCGTCACCAGAGCTCAAGTGGCTTTGAGGTCAGTACAGCCCGCCTCCCGCGGCTTCGGGGCACATTGACATAAGCCTCGCTCCACATTATCGGTGCGTCGATGGGGGTTTTCATTTCAAAGCTTTGGCGAGCGCGCATTCATCGTTGGAATCGGGGCGGCGATAGTGACGGCGGCTTGAAGAGAACGAGGGAAAAGCTGCTAGCGGTTGGAGTTTCTACTGCGCTAACGGCGGCTCTCCTCATTTCAAATCGCGCCTTTGCTCAGCAGGCGGCTTCTGCGAGCCCCACTCCCGCGGCCGCCACCAGGATGGGTGCCGTAGCCGGTTACGGACTGCGCGCGTTCGAATTCGACAAAATGGATCCCGGGATGGCGGACGCGATGTGCTCCGGCCACATGGAAATGGCGTCGATGAGTGGCAGCGCTTCGATGTCGAACATGGGCTCGATGAATATGGGCGGCATGGGCAATATGGAATGAGCACATGGCGTGGAGCAAGTTGCGCCCTGCCAGCGACGCTGACCGCGCTCGCGCCCAGAACCTGCTCGATACGATCAAAACCGCGCTCGCGAAATATCGCGACTACCACGTTGCGGAACGGGACGGCTTCAAACCGTTCCACCCCGAGTTGAAACAACCCGAGCTCCATTTCACGAAAGACTGGAACGCCGTCAAGGCGGCAATCCTGTTCAACCCCTCCCAGCCGACCTCACTGCTCTATCGGCCAACGCCTGAGGGCGGGTACGAACTCGTCGGGCGCGATGTACACGGCGCCCAAGCATGACAGTGAGGATCAACTTGACCGGCGCATTCCGCTGAGCGTCGCGCAGTGGCATCGCCATATCAATCTCTGTTTTCCGAAGAAAGGCACGGACCTAACCAAGGTCAGATTGGACGAAGCTCGGGCCCAAGGGTTCGATCGATACCAAAGCTGACTGCAACGCCGCCGACGGGCGTTTCTACCCACAGCTTTTCGGCTGGATGGTTCACGTCTATCCTTGGGATGCCGATCCGTCGAAAGTGTGGGGCCACGCGATGTAGGATTTGCGAACCGTCCGATCTCGGCGTGGGTCGAATTGATTTCGGATAATGACCTTACTGCCCCCAATGCGTCGTTCGATGCTACCGGCGGAAGACGGCAACGTGATGGGACCCTTTGCAGTAGAGAAATTCGACGTGGCGGCATTTCGGTCAATCGACCGCGAAGACATCGATCAACGCCGAAAGCAACTCCCGGCTCCAGCTCGCTCTTGAACCAGGTTACCCATCGCCGACGACTATCTGCGGCGCCGTTCCCGGATGGACAGCGGCGCCCCTGGCGCTGGCCACTCTTTAGGCTTTTCCGATCCCGCTGGTCCGCCATCGCATAACTGCAAACATCAACAGGCCGAGCCCGATCAGCACGAGGCTACCTGGCTCAGGAGTTACGGCGATGCTGTCTTTTACGAGGGGAAACGTCCTCCAACCAGAGATATCCAGGATTGTCCTGCAGGCTGAACTCGAGCACGCCGTTACCACCGAGCGCAGTGAAAGTGAAGAACTGGTAGCCGAAATTAAAATCAGAAGCCGCAGGGTCGTTGAAAAAAGAGGCCGGGATATCCTCTGGTCAAAAAGCGTATCGCCACCGAGCGAGGCCGAGAAGCTGTTGGAGGTGCCGCCGGTGCTGCCGAGATAGAAAGAAAGTGTATATGTGTCCAGGGGGTTGAGGGCCAGAGACTGCGATAGGGTGGCGATCGAAGTGGTGGTACCGTTGTTGAGGGTTTCCAACCGCAGGCCGAACATGCCGACCGTGGTAATCCCACCGACGGTCCAGTCCGAAAGAGTGTGGTCGAAAATTTCGAATCCGCAATTCTGGATCAGATTGCCCGGCACCGAATCGCAAACCGGTGTGGCGTGCGCCCGCCCCGCCGCAACAACCAAAGCAAGAAGTACTAATAAACCAAGCCGGATCTTAATGTTGCGCACTAATCTTCCCTAAAAGCCGCTTTACGGCGCGCGCCATCATGGCCGCCTTGGGCATCATAGCGCCCTTGTTCACCCGTGAGCCAACGATCAGGGCGTGCCATTCCGGTGCCCAAATAGGCTTCTGCGAGGCAGTCTTCGCCATTCGGTGATCGCGGACCAAATTACCGAACGATCACTTAGAGTTTGCGGTTGACAGATCCAGTGATCAATGACGTTTACTTTTGGGATCCTTTCTTTGATCTGCCTTCGCCAATCAAAAAATCCCGCAAATAATCGAACGGCGTTTTGGCATTGCGTCGGGGCCGAATGTTAATTCTGCCAGGGTCCCAACGAAACCCGTGTCTGGTGAAGGGATTGAGCGGCGCGACCAGGCTGCGCAGCCGGTTTTGCGCTCTCCTACCTTGAACTTTCGCGCGGGTAGTTAGTATTTGATAACTATAGGTTTAAGACATGTTTGAAGCAGGAATACTAAAACACATAAGTTTTTAAAAGTGTTTTTTTAAGCCATTTTTTAAGTCTTCACATAAGTTTTTAGACCGCCTTTTTCGACCCCCCTAGAGCTGAGGAGGATTCAGGGAGCGGCGCCTATCCCCGGCCGGGAAGTTCAGGGCCGCCCGGATGAGGGCAACCGGGAGCGAAAGTGCCGTTCGTGAAAAACCTCGAACCCGGGGCTGCGGTCAACCAAAGCCAGATCGGCGGGGTCGCGAGATCGGTCCACGGGCTGAATGCCGGTAGAATAAAATCAATGGTGCGGGCTGGACCGCCGTCGTCTCATCGTTCGCGCTGACCACGAGGCAGCCATCGAAGATGATGGCGCAAGAAAAGCATCTTCTTAGATCGAGCTTCGCTGAACGGTTTGGGTTCCATGGTTCAAAGCCCAGGCAGATCCGCCTGTTTTGGTCTTGGGGCGGCGTGGGCAAAGCTATTGCTGAGATTCTCTAGTGGGGCGGCGGTCTCCCTACCTGCGGTGACACTCCATCCACAGTTATCGCAGGACTGGTGCCGTTGTAGGTGACCTCGACAGACTCCTGGCTTGCCGACCCAGCGATCGTCGGTGCGTACTCGACGTCGAACGAGCAGGTTCCGTTCGGCATGATGGTTTCGCCCGCGCAGGTGTTCGCGCCGCCGGCAATCTTGAACGGCGCGGGCACGGTCACGCTGGCTATCTGTGCCGCGAGGTTGCCCTTGTTAGTCAACGTCACGGTCTTGGGCGCACTGGTATGGTTCGCAAGGAAGTTGCCGAAATTCAGCGTCGCCGGTGACGCGCTCAGCATTGCAATTTCTCCTATGCCGAGAAGTATCACCGTCTGCGGACTGCCGCTCGCGTTGTCGGTAATCAGTAGCTGTCCCTGATTCGCGATCGCGTTGGGTGTAAACGTTACCGAGATCGCACAAGAAGAAAAGGCCGCCAGAGTTCCGGGAACGGGACAATTGTTGATCTGTGTAAACGCGGCCGGAAGGTCAGGAGTGGTAATCGACTGGAGCTGCACCGGACCCTGAGTCGCTGTTAGCGTGACCGTTAACGGTTGGCTCGAGTGTCCTGCAAGGGTCTCCGGAAAAGTGAGCTTTGCCGGCGCAATCCCGAGCGTCGGAGCCACCCCAGTGCCGCTGAGCGCCACCGTCTGTGGACTGCCCTGGGCGCTGTCGGTAATCGTCAGCGTTCCGGTTTGCTTAGTGGCCGCGTTGGGCGAAAAAAACACCGAGATCGGACAAGAACCGCCGACCGGGAGAACCGCGGGGCACTGGAAATAGGTGTAGGGGAACAAAGCGTCATTTGAGGTGGAAACCTTCTCGATAGATACCGGGGTCCCCGGTGAGGGATTGGTCAGGGTTACCGTTTGCGAGTTGCTGAGCGCTCCGACCGGGGTATTCGGAAACGTCAGCGTCGTCGGCGTAACCTGGAGCGTTGGAGGCACCCCCGTGCCGCTAAGCAACACCGTTTGCGGACTGTGTTGCGCGTTGTCGGTTATGCTCAGCGTCTCGGTCTCCTTGGTAGGCGCGTTCGGAATAAATGCCACAGAGATCGTACAAGAATCGCCGGGCGCCAAAGTTCCGCAAGTTGGAGCGGAAACATAGAACGAAGTGGGAGTTGAGTGGGAAATGTTCCCGATCGATACCGCATTCGTTGAGCTATGCGGATTGGTCAGCTTCACCGTTTCCACTGCGCTCGTCCCCCCCACCACGGTATTCGGAAACGTGAGCGTCGTCGGCGTGATTTGGAGCACCGGCGGTGACTGGGTCGCCGTTACGTTCACACTCACGCCCGCGGACTCAATTCCGTTTGCGATGACATACAAGGTGCTCGGACCCAGAGGCGTACCGTCACTCACATCGAATTTAGTGGAGACCGGAGTATCGCCCGTCGCCACCGCCATGGTGCTGAAGGAATGAGTACGGGCAAAATTGAAATCCAAGGTCCGATTATTTTGGATGGCCACCAGTGGATAGTTGGTGGCCGCCTGGTAGTCATCCCCGTAGCTGACCGCCTGCGACAAGCCATTGAGCTGCGTCCCGGTCAGTGTGTAGTTCGTTCCGCCGGGAGTCACGTCGGATGGGGAACTGGTGATGGTTGGAGCCCATGACGGGTTGAAAAAGCCTACGGACGTGTAGACCTCTACATCCGGGGTACCATCGGTAAAGAGAACCTGGCCGGTGGGAAGCAGCAACAGGCGCTCCATGAAGGTAGGGTCGTTGACCGCATTGGGTGGCGCGGGGACTTCTGTCAGGTTGCTCCCGTCGAACTCGAAAAACTCAGTGGGGGCAGCATAAATGGGCGAAGCCGCTACGAGCACGTTGCCGTCGGGAAGCAGCGCCGCCGGAGCATCAACCGCGTTCAATTGTTCCGTTCCGGGTCCGGACACGGTTGGAAAACTAGGGCCGACGGCCCAGGTCCCGTAGCTCGGATAATAAATGTCGTTGAAGCCGGTAGCTCCCTCTGCGAATACGGTGCCGTTGGGACTCAGGGTCGCCGGTCCGATTTCATAGAAGGGCATCATGTTAGCGGAATTGATATTGAGGTTGACTAGGGGTTGCGGCGCGGAGCCGGCGCTGATCCACTCCTTCTTGGAGGGATTATAAACCAGAGCTGGAGTTTCTTTACGGTCATTCGAGTTAAAGATCTCCAACGTCAGAAACGAGCCATCCGGTAGTACCGAGCCATCCGACAGCACGGAGCCATTCGGCAGCAGCGTCCATGCCTCCTCATCGTTATTCGGATCCGCCGACTTGCCGGACGGGGTGAAGGGTTTGTTAAAGGTTGGCGGGTTCGATTTGGCGTTTAACGTCACCACTGAGTTACCTTGTGGGTGCGCAATCATGAATGTCCCGTTCGGCAGAACCACGGACTGGGCATCGCCTATACTGGGCCACCCGGTGGGAGGTGCGATGCAGGTCCAATTGTTTGCGACCGGATCATAGATGGCGCCTTGGTCGGTCAAGACTACGTTAGTGGCCGGGAATCCTCCTGCGGCGATTGTGTAGTTGTAATTGTATTCACCCCCGATCATGACGAACCGGCCGTCCGGCAACACGGCTGAGGCGTAGTAAAGCGGAGAGTAAACGTCATCCGCAGGTGTCCTATTGTTAGGACATTTCGGCGGCGAATTCACTTTGAACCAGGATCCATCGATATAGCTGCCGTTGTTTGGGACAAGGACCCACCAGGCGACATTCGTCAGGTCGCTATCCTGGGCCAGGACTTCGCCATTGGTGAGCAAGAATACGCTGCCAGGGGCAAATGGCGGCTTCTGACCCACCGGTAACCAGCCGCCGGGGATTACGGCGGGCGAAACGACGGCCGGCTGGGAAGCGGATGGTGGAGGCACCGCTGGCTCTGACAGCGGCGGCGCGTCAAATGGCATCGGAATGTGGACGGGCGGAGGGATGTTGCGGCTGGCATGCCCGACGGGGCTAAGCCCAGTCGCATCGAGCGCCACAGTTCCATCAATGGCAACCGATTGCGCCGAAACCGATGACATCGTCAGCATTGCCGCCAAGAGCGTTGCACCTGAAAGCGCGCTCCCGCCTATCCGTGGCTTTCTTGGAGACGGCATCATCAATCCCCTCCGCGATGAGGCTCATTGATTCTCAAGGGGCCCCTGGCGTGGCGTCGAAAAAAACTGAATTGCTGACATATGTCGGCATCACGCCGGTGCGGATGATACCAGCGAGTCATATCTGGGCAATACGTCATTTGACGTATACGAGAGCCCGGCGGACAATCCGCGCAGGCAGGGACTCTTATGTACCGCTACACCCGGACCGAATTTGATCGTGCGCTCGAGTTCGTGAGAGGACTCTACGAGCCTCGAACCGCTGAGGAGCTCAGGCAGCATCTGCTCTCTGCACTCCGAGCGCTCGTCCCCGCCATGTTCGCCGCCAACGCATCGTATTATGCCGGGACTGCTTTGCACGGCCAGACCCAACGCAGCGATCCTCCTGGGCTTGTACCTCCTGAGCTTGATGAAATTCTCGCTCGCCATGCGCTTACGAGCCCGATCATCGTCTACTTCCAGCGCACTCGTTGTGAGCAATTCACGCGATGGTCCGACGTCCAGCCATTGTCACAATTCCTGCGCTCGGCGCTTTATAACGAAGTCTATCGACCCAGCAGGGTCAGAGATTGCTGCACCTTGTTCTTGCACGACAGACCCGATCACCTCGAATTCATAGGGGTGGGTCTGAACAAGCAGATTCCAGATGCACACAGGGATATGCTGGTTTCGATTTCGCCGCACGTACACCAAGCCTTTCGCCTTGCGCACAGCACCTCGGCGCTGCTCGAAATGGCGACCACGAAGGGCGACCCGAATCGCCCCGAGCGCGGCGTCCTGGCGATCGATCTGAATGGGACGGTTACGATGGAAACTGCAGCCGCGACACGGGCTCTGGAGAAGTTTTTTCCGAACCGAACCAGGCGCGGCCTGCCAGAGTCGCTCGCTCAATGGATTTCGTGGTCGGAGAAGACTCTGCGAAAGTCCACCGACGTTCCGGGGTTCGCCGTCCCTTTGTGTTACAGCAGGACGGCAACCGCCTCACTATTCATCTGTTCATAAAACCTGAACAGAATTTCCTGCTGTTCGAAGAGCATCGCCGGACAATCGATCCTGCGGCGCTCTCGAGTCTTCCTTTGACCAGGCGTGAGTCAGAAATTCTGGCCTACATCGCGGCGGGCAAGACCAATCGCGAGATTGGGGTTATTCTGAGCATAAGTTCGCGAACCGTCTCGAAACACGTGGAACACATCCTGGAACGGCTCGGAGTGGAAACGCGCACCGCGGCGGCCGCGGCCGCACTCGAAACCGCTACCAAAGAAGGCATCTGTCAGATCGAGCTTCGCTGAAACGCCGCAATCGGCGCGGCGAAATCAGCGGGCGCGAGGCGCCGAGCGGATGTCGGTCTGGTCGAAATCATCGCCCTTGAACAAGATCGCCCTGCGGTGGTTTTTGGCGGCGGCATAGGCAAAACAATCTCCAAGCTTGAGCTGCGCGGGATGGCCGCGTCCTTTGCCATAACGAGAAAACGCGGAAAGTGCCGTCTCTGCTTCCTTGGCCGTGATCGGAATCAGTTCGATTCTGGCCACCTCGAGGAAATCGCGAACATCCTCCTCGGCCTCTTCGACGCTGGTGTGCCGTTTGCGACAGATTCCCAGCGTCGCCTCGAAGAAAGCTATCGGCGAAGTGATTGGGCGCGTGCGCCGCATCGAAAACGCGCATGCTCCCAACGCCAGGGCGGGCCAATCGGGTCGTTCCCAGATGTGCACTTTCTCCTCATATTCGACGAGTAATATAGTGTCATTCGCTTCAATCAGCTAGTTCTTATCGATTCGCCCGCAATTCACGGGAGCCGCAGTTGTTCTCAATCGCGGTGAAGTCCCTGATTCTGACCTGTATCCAGCTCCTCAGTAGCTCGCCAGCGCAGTTTTACGATATAATGACCACTATGACCAGGATGACTACGATCAATCGTCATAGCGCCACGTTCGGGGAACGTGGGCGGTGGCGGAGGCCAAGGCGCGATTCAGCGAGTTGATCGATCGCGCTCTCGCGGATGGTCCGCAGACCATCACCCGCAAAGGTAAAAATGCGGTGGTTGTGGTGTCGGACGAGGAGTGGCAGCGCAAAACAAAACGCAAGGGCAACCTTGCAGAGTTCTTCGCGGCCTCGCCCTTACGCGGCTCGGGCCTCAAGATTAAGCGCTCCAAGGATGGCCCGCGCGAGATCGAGTTGTGAGCTTTCTGCTCGACACCAACGTGATGTCGGAATGGGTCAGGCCGCAACCGGACCGCAACGTCATTTCGTGGCTGGCCGAGGTGGACGAAGACCGCGTGTTCATTAGCGTGATTTCGTTCGCCGAGATCCGCCGGGGAGTCGAGATATTACCGGCGGGTCGCCGGCGCGAGCGTCTGGCCACATGGCTTGCCGAGGAGCTTCCTTTGCGGTTCGAAGAGCGCATCATCGACATTGATCCGCAGGTTGCCGAGACCTGGGGTGTGGTCATGGCACGGGGGCAGAAGATCGGCCTGACGCTCGGGTCGATGGACGCATTCGTCGCCAGGCCGTCGGCGAAATGATCATGGATGGCGGTGGTAATCTATACGGCACGACCATGTGCAGCGGGGTCTACGTAGATTCTGCCACCTTCGGACTGGGGCCATCGAGGCGAGTGGCGCAAGCCTCTAATTGGCTAGCTTCGCCATCTTTCCTTGTACCGATGCCTGGATCGTCCGCTCGCCTTGGCTAGAGTTACTAATAATGGCCACGCTTCCGTTGTTAGTTCCGACGGTCGCTGGCGTCATGACAAATGCAATAGTGCATTTTCCTTTAGCTGCGACTCTTTCACCCACGGTACAGGTGCCGCCCGAGACTTGGATGTTCGAGGTCAGCGCGAATCCGTTTAGGGTGATTGCAGGGCCACCCTGCCTGGCTTCATTCACAAGCGTGACCGTTCTCGCTTTGCTCGCAACGCCCACTGCGGTTGTCGCGAATTTCAGGTTGGCTGGAGTCGCCCCTAGTTTCGACGACACGGTCGGCGGGGGAGTTGGTGCGTTTAGATAGGCGCTGACGAATGCACTAGCGTCGATAGATCCCCATCCGGTAACCAGGTCGTACCCGGGACCCGCCGAATATCCCTGAACTCCGACCGTCTTCCCATTCACGTCGCTAATGAAATCATTGTCGCCGGAAGTTATGTCATGGAACCCATTTGCCGCTTGTCCGGCGATACCGAGCGCCCATATCACCGGGTTCAGGCTGCCAAGGCGCTTCCCGCCATTTGCCGTTTGAAGAAGGCGCGAAAATCCTGCCCAGGTCGGCGCCGCGAGGCTAGTCCCGCCGTACAAACCGACTACTTCTTTCGGGGAGGCATTACCTTTGGCATCGTGGCTATCCGTGTAAACGATCAATCCGGGGCTGCCAGCCAGCGAGGACACATCAGGCAGGTCCCGAAAGCTATCGTTGCTGGTGCCCGTCACTCCCACTTGCCACGGAGGCTTTTTGAAGATGGCGCTGATGCCGCCGCCGCTCACCGAATTCTGACCCGCCAGCTTGGGATCTCCGTTTTGAATGTTCAACGAAGACTCGCTCGAGTATCCGGAGGAGAACCCGTTCTGATCATAACTTGCAGAGTCGACTTGGGTCCCACCCACCGCGGTCACCAGTGGATTTGCTGCAAGCTCGCTTACATTAGGAAAACCCAAGTTGCAGTTATCCGCACCGTGATCACCCGAGGCTACGAAGACCGACTGTCCATCAGCCTGGGCCTTGGAAAACAGATCGCCCAGCGTACTACTCAGGAAGGACGTTGGTGCTAGGCACAAGTAGTAGCTGAAACTCAGCGCCCCGCACCTGTTCTCGCTGGTCATCGCGGTTAGGGCATCGCTCAGATTCTGTGTGAGCAAAAGATGCGGATTGGTGACATACAAGGTTATCGGCGCTCCGGGCGCGATGACATGCGCCGCTTCAATGTCGAGGTACGCCTCAAGGTCGAGGCCGGGGCCATCGAGGGGGGCTCCGTCACTACTCCGGGGTCGCTCTCTTTCGACAGATCGATGGTCAGAGATGGGGCGGTCGAAAAGGCTGTGTACTGCGAAAAAAGCTTAAAATAGTCAGACAGAATCGCAGCCTGCGAAGGTTCGGGATAGATATTGCTGGCAGCAAAGATCCCGATACAGTCGCTACCGTTGGTTCCGGTATTACCCGCATTCAGCAGCGGGTTTTCGTTATAGAAGCTATAAAAATCGGGCGCGGCAAAAGTGAAGCCCGATCTTCCGATATTGGCTAGGTTAAAAGCCGCGCCCGAAGCCGATCCCGAACGCGCGCCTCGCTTCGAAGGCGGGAGCTCGCGAGCACCTTGTTTCAGGGTGGTGGCCTTATATGCGGGTTGGAGGCGGCCAATATTCTGCATCCCCAGAATATCGCCAATCACATTCTCAAACTGCACGGGAACCTCAGGTTCAGTCACATTCGCGAATTTTCCATCGCCGAAGTCCTCGAGGCGGGTATTGAACAGGCGCTCGGTCGAAGCCGCATCGCCACTGAAACGAATGTAGCCGTCTTCGCGCGAACCACCGATGATCCGAAATCCATTCTTGTTCAGCCATTTCTTCACCGAGGAAAAGTCCTTACTGGTGGGCCCGAAGCGGCGAGTGAATTCATCGGGAGTGATCCACTGATGATAATACGGCGAATTGGGATTCATCTGAGCGGCGATTATTGTTCCAGCTGCGCGCGATTGCGCACAGCAAATCGAATATCGAGGATAAGGGGTTTCGCGGAATCGAGGTGCCCCCGCATGGCCATGGCGGAGACCCCGGGTCAACGGTGCCGCGCATCGGCACCGTCTGCGCCATCGAAAGCGAGGGGATCGCGGTAATCAAGGCGATCGTCGCGAACAATATGGCGATGGGGTGAAGATTATTGTGAGCAACGTCACAATGCCTGTGCATCAGTGATCTTCTCCTGAAGCCTGCAATTCGAGCGGTTCCTCCACGGCGCCTCCTGAATGCTGCCGACATAGTTGGCACGTCGTAGCGGGCGCTTCATGCTCGAAGACACACGTGCGCCCATCGGATACCTTGGGCACATCACCGGCTCCCAGACTCGCGATAGACGCGGGGAGGGCGTTTCAAGTATGTTCAACATCATCCCAACCCTTATATGACTCTGTTGCGCGGGGGAATGTAGCAGTCTGCAGAATGGGCGAGTCAGCCACGGAGCAAAGCGCCTTTGCGCGCAACTCTTTCATCGGGCGTGAGCGCGAGCTTGCGGAACTCGTTTCGGCCTGCGAGGCCGGCGCCGATAGCGACGCGCATCTGTTCCTGATTTACGGCGAACCCGGAATCGGAAAGACGCGGCTGGCCGACGAGTTGCTTCGAGGGTGAAAGCCCGTGGCCCGCAGGTTCTATGGGGCCGCTGCTGGGAGGGTGACGGTGCGCCGGCGTACTGGCCGTGGATTCAAGTAATTCGCAGCTTCCTCGGCGCGCTTGAGCCGGGGCGGCGTAAACTCGCTTTGGAGTCCGAAATCGCCTTCGACATCGTCCATGAGGTAGCGCAGATCATTCCTGACCTGCGGACCGCGCAGTCGCCGTCTCGCCCGCAGCTTACCGACAAGCTTAATCCAAACGAGGCGCGCTTTCGGCTCTTCGATGCGGTTACCAACTTTCTCAAAATCGGGGCGCGCACGCATCCGATGCTTATCGTGCTTGACGATTTGCATGACGCGGACGAGGCATCGCTTGCACTGCTCCATTTTATGGCGCGCGAGTTAAAAGGTGCGGCGATCATGATCGTCGCGACCTATCGCGACATGGAGGTGCGGCGCTCGCCCAGCTTGAGCAAAATAATCGGGGAGCTTAGCCGCGAGGCGCAATCGATTCCGGTGAGTGGTCTTAGCGAGGCGGAGGTGACGCAAGTTAGTCGAGTTCAGGGCGGGACAAACGCCGGACTACACGCTGGTCGCGAAACTTTGCGCCGCCACCAAGGGAAATCCGCTGTTTGTAGATGGAATCGTACGCAAGCTGATCGCAGAACGAGCGATCGGAACGCCGGAGCTCTGGATCGGCCATTCAAAATTCCCAGAGGCGTGCGGGAAGCGATCCGTAGTCGTCTTGATGGCCTTTCGCCGGAGTCGAACTCGATTTTCGCGGCCGCGGCGGCAATCGGAAGCGAGTTCGAGGCGGATCTTTGTCGGAGCGTGGCAGATGTCTCGACCGACGAAGCAATCGCCTTTTAGATGAGGCATCCAGCCTCGGCATCGTGCTGCGGTCGGGCAAGGTCGTTATCGATTCTCCCACGCGCTCATCCGCGAAGCGTTGTACGACCAACTTGATACCAACGGTCGCTTTCGGATTCACGGGAGGATCGCTAACCGTTTAGAAGAGATCCATCGAGAGAACATTGACCCTCATCTGGCGGAACTGGCGCATCATTTTCGCGAGGCGGGACTGGTGGAGAAAGCGATTGAATACTCGCTCCGCGCCGCCAAAGCAGCCTCCGCAGTTTTCGCCTATCTCGGTCGCCGTCGCGAACTTGCGGGAGGCGGTGGCGCTTAGCGAAGGTCAAAAGGACGCCCGCAGGGCCGCTATTCTCTGTTGTTCGGCAGGCTTGACCGCCTTCCACCTCGACCCAGCCGAAGGTGTCGCCCACCTCGAAGCGGCGTTGAGTCATTTACCAGGAATTAAAAGATGAGGAGAAGGTCGCCGCAACAAAAGCGTTCTGGGACTCGCCCTCAGCCAGCAACCTGACTTCGCGCCCGGAGCCGATTTTCCGCGCGCCCTGGCATATTTTCGCCAGGCACTAGCATGGTCGGGTCCCTGGACCGATCCCAGGGCCTTGGTTGGCTTTATCAAGGCTTGGCGGGTCGTCTCTTTTTCGGCGGTTCGAATCGACGAAGCGATCGTCGCTCGCAGCAAGCCAGGCAAGTATTCGAACGAACTCCAACTCCGGCTTGGGTCATGGCGGCGTCAGTGCATGGCCGGCTCCTCGTGATCAAAGGAAGACATCGGGGGCCGCCGCAGCTTTCGACGAAGTCTCGGGCGTAGTTCAGGGAGTGGCGGAGCCGGAACTCTTTCGCATTGGCCATGTTTTACTACGGCCTGGTGTCGGATTCTGATGCGAGATCCGCTCGAGGCGAAACGATTTTTTACCATTGGGATGGAGCGGACCAGGGCCTTTCGCCAGATTACGGCGCGCGTCATTTCGAGTTTCTGCGATCGCCGAACTGATGGCCGGAGATCTCCACCGAGCAAAAGCGCTCGCTGCGGAACATAGGGTAGCCCCAACTTTTCGAAGCCTGATGGCCTTTCGCGAAGGAGACTGGGAGGCCGCCATCGAAATGAATCGGACGATGTTGGAATGGGCGCGGAGAACTGGCCATCGCTGGGACGAGGCGGTGGCTCTTTTGCTCTCGTTTGGATCCGACGGGTGAGCGGAGACTTCCGGTTAGCCGCTGAATGCTTTCAGCAATTGGTGCGCGCGTACGAACCGACTGACCTTTCTTGGGAATTGCGGAGTCGTCCCGAGGCAGCTCTGCTTGCGATTGAGGCGGGACGACCCGAGGAGGCACTTCCGCATCTTGAGATATGCCGGGCCATTATCGAACAAGGCGAAGATTGGCTCGGTCTGGCCGGCGCTGTTGAGCGTGCGGAGGGGGTGGTCGGCGCGGACACGACCGGAGCTTCGCGCCTCACTTCGAAAGCGCGATAGCTACTTTTCGGCGGTACTCCCTACCATGGGATGAGGCCGACACGCTGCACGATTGGGGCGTGGCACTAATAAGGCCTTCGAATATTCCGTCGCACGCGAGAGTTTGATGCAGCCAGCGAGATATACCGGCGTCACGGTGCTGGCCAACGTTGGATTGATCGCGTCGAAGCGGCAAGACATTTGTCGGTCGACTCTGCCAAAGGTCGAGAGCGTCCGAACTCGCGTCCGGCCGCATTCAAAAAAGAAGGCGAGTTCTGGACGATCGGCTACGGCACCACAACGTTCCGGCTGAGGGACGCAAAGGGTCTTCGCTATATAGCTTACCTACTCGCACATCCGGGGCAGCGCATCCACGTCCATGACCTGATTGAAGCAATTGAAGGAAGGGCCACCGGCGGAAGCAAGACAATCCATGCCGAGTCTCGAGATCTGGAAATCGTTCCCGAGATCGGGGACTCAGGACCCATCATCGATGCTCGAGCGCGCTCCGAATATCGCGGCCGGTTACGCGACCTTCAGGCCGAAGTAGACGAAGCAGAGCGAAACAATGACCTCGGGCGTTCCGACCGTCTACGTGCTGAAGTCGAGACTCTCGGCCAAGAACTCGCAAGTTCATTCGGGCTGGGCGGACGCGCGCGCACAGCGTCGCGGAGCGAGGAACGTGCGCGCGGGCTTGTCGGCAAGAGCATCCGTTCGGTAGTAAGAAAAATTCGCGATCAGCTTCCGGCGTTGGGCCGTCATTTTGGCGCCACGATAAACACCGGCAGCTTCTGCTCCTATCAGCCCGACCCCGACCACCTTATCGCCTGGCAACTCTAGTCGGGACTCGTCGCTCCGCCGCAATTTGTCCCGACCTATCGCGCATTTGTTCCCTCCAATTTCCCTTTGTTCCTTCAGTTTTCCCGCCTATCTGACAGAAGGTTCGTGTGCCTGAGCGCACGATCCGACCTCGGGAGGATTTAGGATGAAAGGTCGCAAAGCAGCAGCTCCTAAACACATATCGTCAAGATCAGGGGAACAAAAGTTGAGGATATTCAATCGTTCACTGGATGTCGTTTTCGCTGCCATTGCTATCCTTACCGCCCTTAGCCTGGCCGCTCGCAGTCAAGCGTTCGCGAAAGGCACTCCCCAGGACGGCAGAGCGCCCGCATCAGGCTTGGTCATGGATACCAAGGCAATCTCTACGGCACCACCAGCGAGGGCGGGGCCTACCTCGCCGGGACGATGTTCGGCGCGGAACGGTTTTTGAGCTGATACCTCCCACTATCGTTGGAGGAAGCTGGACCGAATCGATCCTGCTCAACTTCAACGGTGCCGACGGCACTTATCCAGCAGCCGATCTACTCATGGATAAGGGCAATCTCTATGGCACGACTCTAATCGGCGGGGCCTATGCATACGGGACTGTATTCGAGCTGATGCCTCCCTCCACCAGTGGGGGAAGTTGGACCGACTCGACACTCCTGAGCTTCGAAGGCGCTGACGGCCTTGCCCCCCATGCCTCTCTGATCATGGATGCCGGTGGCAATCTCTACGGCACCACCGAGGAGGGCGGAGCGAGCGGCGACGGAAACGTATTCGAGCTTTCACCTCCAGCGAAGAGCAAAGGAAAGTGGGCGGAGTCAGTCCTCTGGAGCTTTGACGGAACCGACGGCGCTTGGCCTTATGTCGGCTTTGTCATGGATGCGGGCGGCAACCTCTATGGAACGACTCTCCACGGGGGGACTTCCGGCGTACCAGGCGAAGGGACGGTATTCGAGCTCATCCCTCCCGCCACGAAAGGGGGAAGTTGGAGCGAGGCTCCACCATATAGCTTCACTGGCGGGACGACCGACGGCTTCTGGCCAGTTGGTCTGATCACGAACAACGGCAACCAATACGGTCTTAGCCCGCGGCGGCGGGCAATATGGCCAGGGAACAGTCTTTGAGCTGACGGCGAGCGGGACCGAAACAGTTTTGTGGAATTTTGGCAATGGCACCGATGGCCAGGGGCCGTATCGCGGTCCTGATCGCGGATGCCAACGGCAACCTTTACGGGACGACCCAACTAGGCGGGACGTACAACGAAGGGACGGTGTTCGAGCTGTCGCCTCCCACCGCTACCGGTGGTGGAGAGTGGACCGAATCGATCCTCCATAGCTTCAGCGGCACCAGCGGCGGCGACGGTGCTCAGCCGTTGGCGGGGCTGCTGATGGATACGGACTCCAAGCTGGCAAGCTTCTGCATTTCTACGGCACGACGAACGGAGGTGGAACGGATGGATGGGGATGGTTTACCAGCTGACGCCTCCCCTGGTTAGCGGAGGAAGTTGGACCGAGTCAGTCCTGTACAGCTTCCTGTAAAACGGACGCGGTATTCGAACTGATCATCAAGATAACATCCGCGCTGCGTGGATAAACGCATAGTTTGGATTCGGGGGAATTAAAGTTGCGGACATCAAAACGTTTCCTGGATGTCATTATAGCTACGCTAGCTATCCTGCCCTTCCTGAGCTTGACCGCTCAGGGGAAGACAATCGCTACCAGCGAGAGCGTCCTCTGGAGCTTTGACCACCAACCCGACGGCGTTGGTCCGCAAGCCGGCCTCACAATGGATACCACCGGCAATCTCTACGGCACGACCTTGGGAGGCGGAGCTCATGGCGAGGGCGCGGTCTTCGAGCTGACCCCTCCAACCAACAGTGGGGCAAACTGGAACGAGTCAATCATTTGGAGCTTTAACAGGGGTTCCGATGGCAATCAGCCGATGGGCGATTGCCGATTGATGCCAGCGGCAATCTCTACGGCAACCGACTCTTGGCCGGTGGGGACTGGGGTCCGGACGGTGTTCGAGCTTAACCCCCCGCCACTGCCGGGGGAAGTTGGACCAGTCACTCCTGCATAGTTTCAACGGCAGTGACGGAAGTTCGCCCGGTGGAAATCTGATCATGGATACCAGCGGCAATATATACGGCACCGGAGGCGGTGGGGCTGACAACATGGGAACGGTCTTCGAGCTGACACCCGTTGGAGGGGGTAGTTGGATGGAGTCAGTCCTCTTCAGCTTTGATGGCACGGACGGCTTGGTCCCGCTGGCCTGATCATGGATACAGGAGGGAATCTTTACGGCGCTACCGAGGGAGGAGGGGCCAACGCCAGGGACAGTGTCGAGCTGACACCTCCCGCAACGAGCGGAGGGAATTGGGCCGAGTCAGTCCTTTGGAGCTTTGATGGGACCGACGGCTCCGGTCCCGCCGGTGTCATCATGGATAAGAGCGGCAATCTTTACAGCACTACCCAAGGCGGAGGTGTCGGTGCCAAAGGGACAGTGTTCGAGCTGACAACTCCTGCAACGACGGGAGGGAAGCTGGACCGAGTCAGTCTCTGGAGCTTTGGCAAGGGCAAGGACGGCACGTTGCCTTATCGGGCCTGGTCATGGATACGACAGGCCATCTCTACGGCACTACCTTTTTTGGCGGGACTTATTTAGACCCGAACGCCGCAAAAGGGACCCCAAAGGGGTTGGGGACCGCGTTCGAGTTGACACCTCCGTCACCAAGCGCGGGGAATTGGAACGAGTCAGTCCTCTGGAGCTTTGGAAAGGGCCTCGACGGCTATGGGTCTCTTGACGGCTTGATCATAGATAGCAGGGGCAGTCTCTACGGGACGACCAGCCAAGGCGGTGACCCCAAAGGAACGAGTTCCGGCGCAGGAGCGGTGTTCGGAATCCAGGTGGTTCTCACCCGCGTCGCCTACCAAGCTGAACTTCGGCAATGTAGTAGGACCCGGAACCAGCCGGCCGAAAACAATGAAACTGATCAACCAAGGCACGCTGGCGGCGCAGATCGCCAACGTGACCGCGACCGGGCCGTTCGAGATTGCAGGCGGCGCGAACACCTGCTCCGGCAACACCATCGCCCCAGAAAGACCTGCACCTTTGCGGTAGAGTTTGCGCCGTCGTCCGTCGGAAAGGAGATCGGCGGGATTGACGTGACTTACAACGGCACGAGTCCTTCGTTAGTCCTCGAAGGCAACGGCGTCGCGCCGCGTTGATATTGGCAAACGATCCTCGTGCCCGTCAGAGCCTCAGCGCAGTATTTGAATCGAAGCGCCATAGTCTCGGGGCCACACAACATATGGGTAGATCAGGAATTAAACTTGCGGTTATCAAATCAGCGATTCTGGTGTACCATTCTCGCCACTTTAGTGGATCCTATCTTCCTTGAGCGTTCCCGCTCGTAGTCAAGCAATCGGCTATACCGATAAGATTGCTGAACTTTCCCACCAGCTACAACGGCATAAACTACACCGTCGCCAGCTTGATTATAGATAAGAGCGGCAATCTCTACGGCACTACTCAGCTGGGGGAAACCGGCGGCAGCACGGCCGGAGGAACCGCATATGAGCTGACGCCCGAGGGCGTCGAATCAGTGCTGATGGCGTTTGGCAGCAACCCCAGCGACGGCTATAGGCCGGTTGGCGGCCTCATCATGGATGTGGGTGGTAAGTTGCACACGGTACGACCTTGTGCGGCGGGACGTACGCAAATTCGGCCACCTTCGACGACTGCGGCGGGACGGTGTACCAGCTCACTCCACCAGCGACTATTGGCGGAAATTGGACCGAGTCAATCCTCTGGAACTTTGGTAACGGGACCGACGGGCAGTCCCCGATGCTGGGCTGATCATGGATAAGAGCGGCAATCTTTACGGCACGACCATGATAGGCGGGGCTTACGGAAGGGGGAGGCGACGGCGTTCAAGCTGACGCCTCCCTCGACTATTGGCGGGAAATTGGACTGAATCATCCTGTGGAGCTTCGGCAACGGTAAAGACGGCGCTGACCCCGAAGCCGGCCTGATCATGGATAAGAGCGGCAATCTCTACGGCACGACCTACGTTAGGCGGGGTTATGTGCATCCAACGGGTGGGACGGTATTCGAGCTGACACCTCCCGCGACGAGTGGGGGAAATTGGACCGAGTCAATCCTGTGGAGTTTTGGCAACGGCAACGACGGCGCTTACCCGTGGCCGGCCTGATCATGGATTTGAGTGGCAATCTCTACGGCACGACCGCCGGGTGGGGCTTACGGTACCGGGTGAATTGGGGGGACCGCGTTCGAGCTGACACCTCCCTCGACAGCGGCGGGAAACTTGGACCGAGTCAATCCTCTGGAGCTTCGGCAACGGCAACGACGGCGATAGCCCTAGGCCGGCCTGATCATGGATACGAGCGGCAATCTCTATGGCACGACCTTCGTCGGCGGGGTTTGAGCAGAGCAATTCGATTTATTTCCGATACGGTCTTCAAGCTGACACCTCCCGCGACCGCCGGAGACAACTGGACCGAGCTATGTCTGGGGCTTCGCTAACGGCCCGACGGCGATGCGTCCCAGTCGGCACTGATCGCGGACACCAGCGCCAATCTCTACGGCACCACCACAGCGGCGACGCAAACGTGGGAGGATCCAGAACTGTCCCCGGGCGGACGCCGATCTACGCCTATCGCGGATCTCCGATGACGGCGCTTACCGCCTCACCGACCACGCTGAACTTCGGCAACGTCGATGTGACCGGAACCAGCAGCCGAAGAAAGTGACGCTGACCAACAAGGGCACGGCTCGCGGCGCAATCACCACCGTGACTGCGACCGCTCCGTTCACCATCGCCGGAGGCCCGAACACCTGCACCGGTAGTACCATCGCGCCGAAGAAGACCTGCTCGTTCGAGGTCGAGTTTGCGCCGATAACATCGGAACCGCGACGGGGGTCGATCGACGTGACCTACAACGGCACGAGTCCCGCAGTGGCTCTGAGAGGTACCGGCATCGCGGTGACCCTTATAGCGCCGAAATCTGAGTGATCGCTCCCGAAGGAGAGCGCGGGCGACCACGGTAAGCCGAATAGCATGATCATCTCGAATCCGAGCACCGTGACCGTGACCTTCGGCGCCACCAATGGTCAGCGGCACCGATCCCGGCGCCTTTAAGATTGCCGACGACCAATGTTCGGGGCAGGCCTTGGCCCCGAAGGGAAAGTGCGGCATCGGAATTCCCCTGGTTCCGCCTTCCGGTAACACGAGCGGCACGCAAAGCGCGACGTTCTCGCTCAGCTTCGGCATACGGCGCGAACAACGGCGAGGTGTCGGCCAACCTCTCGGGGAAGGTAAAGTAGGAGCATCAAAGATTGTGTTGCGTCACCCTCGGGCCCGAGGAAAGCCCCTAGCGCCACCATAGCCGAGAGAGCAACGCACGCACATCGCAGCCATCGTACGCGATAGCACAGACGCAACTGCAACCAAGTAGGTATGTAAACAATA
>CAWFBH010000010.1:0-40068 GCA_963814035.1 uncultured delta proteobacterium | reverse complement strand
ACGTATTGCTCGTCGCGATTGAGCCGGTCAAGAATTTCGAGCATCGAATCCGTGGTGGCATCCGCCTCGGGAATCTCCAGGATTTCGCTTTTGCACCCCAGTTCCTCGGCGAGCCGGCGCTTGTTCTTCACGTATTGGCGCGAGGCGGGATCGCGTCCCACCAAAACCGCAGTCAGCGAGGGCGCGACGTGATGCCGCTCGCGCAGCTCCTTTAAGTGCTGCTTCACTTCGGGAATCAAATGCGCACTAACCGCGCGTCCATCCATGATAATCGCCGACATGATGAGCCATCGATAATAGCATGCGCGAAACGCTGACGAACTGCTCCACAGCCTCGATGCCGGCCTGTGCGCAATCGGGCGGCGCTGTTTGCGAATCTTGAGGGTCACCTCGTTTAGGGCTCGCGGCGCTTGTAAAATAGCCTTGTAAAACTGCAATGACGATGAGTCTTCCGAAGCGCACTGTATTGTTCGCCGATCATCAGCAGCTCGGCGCGCGAATGACCAACTTCGCGGGCTTCGAGATGCCGGTGCAGTACAGCGGCATCATCGCGGAGCACATGGCGGTGCGCGCAGCGGCCGGGGTTTTCGACCTCAGCCATATGGGCGAATTCGAGGTTGCCGGGCCGCATGCGTTGGAGCTTCTCGAACGAGCGCTCACCAACTCGGCCGCGCGTCTGCACGAAGGCCACGCCCAATACACCCTGCTCTGCGCGCCCGACGGCGGCACTATCGATGACCTCATTGTGTATCGCCTCGGCGCTGAGCGCTTCATGCTCTGCGTCAACGCCTCGAACATCGAGGCAGATCGCGAGTGGTTGCTCGAACTCAACCATCACGGCGCCGCTTTTCGCGATGTCAGCGAGGAAACCGCGCTGGTCGCCGTTCAGGGTCCAAGGCGGTCGAGATCCTGAAGCGCTCGCCGCGTTTCCTATCAATCGAGTTCCGCGGTTCGGTGTCGCCGAAGGCGACGTTGCGGGCGTGCGATGCATCGCGGCGCGCACCGGCTACACCGGCGAGGACGGCTTCGAATTTTTCGTCGCCGCAAATGATGCGTCGCGTCTCTTCGCGGAAGTGCTGGCGTCGTCAAGGGAATTAAAGCCGTGCGGCCTTGGCGCGCGCGATACCTTGCGCCTCGAAGCGGGCCTTCCTCTCTACGGTCACGAACTCGATCGCGAGACCTCCCCGCTGCAAGCCGGCCTTGGCACCTACGTTAAGTTCGGCCGCGGCTTCGTCGGCGAGGAAGCTTTGGCGGCGCAAAAGGCGAATGGCCTGAAGAAATATCTGATTGGCATTGCCACCGACGATGCCCGAACGATTGCGCGGCAGGGCTACTCGATCATCATGAATGATGCGCAGGCCGGCGCCGTCACCAGCGGGACCTTTGCTCCTGCGCTCAATCGACCAATTGCGATGGCATATGTCGGCGGTCCCGAACGTCCTGCAGTCGGGACCAAGCTTCAGGTCGAGGTCCGGCATCGAAAGATTCCAACCACCGTGGTCGCGAGGCCGTTTTACCAGCGGAGCGGAAAATGACGCGGAGGATTTTCCTACTATGAGATTCATGCCGCACACCGATACGGACGTGCGCACGATGCTCGATGCGATCGGCGTCGATCTCCTCGACGATCTGATCGCCCACGTTCCCGCCAACCTCCGCAACACCGCCGCCATCGCGCTCGCACCCGGCATGAGCGAGCAGGATGTCGCGACGGAAGTAGCGGCGCTCGCGGATAAGAATCTCGCTCCCGATCTAATCAGCTTTCTCGGCGGCGGCTACTACAACCATTACGTTCCCGCGGTGGTGCGCGCGGTGATTTCCCGCGCCGAGTTCGCGACCAGCTACACGCCCTATCAGGCCGAGGCGAGCCAGGGCACCACGCAGGCGATCTTCGAATTTCAGACGCTCATCAGCCAGCTCACCGGCCTCGAGGTCGCCAACGCCAGTATGTACGACGGCGCGTCCGCTGCGGCCGAAGCGGTGTTGATGGCCCGGCGGATCGCACCGAAGCGCTCGATCGTGGCGCTCTCGCGCGCGCTCTGGCCCGATTATCGCGCGACCATTCGGACCTACCTGAGCGCGGTGCCAGGTATCGAAATAATCGAGGTTCCGTTCGATGCATCGAGCGGTCAGATCGACCTCGGCGAACTGCAATCGCTCGCGAAGGAAAATCTGCTCTGCGCCGTCGCCGGATATCCCAACGGATTCGGAATCATCGAGCCGCTCGGCGCGATCGCGAAGATCGCGCATCAGGCCGGCGCGCTCGCGATCTCGGTGACGGCGGAAGGCCTCGCGCTTGGGCTGCTGAAAGCGCCGGGCGATCTCGGCATCGACATCGCGGTTGGTGAAGGGCAAAGCTTCGGCTTGCCGCTCCAGTTTGGAGGACCGGGGCTCGGCTTCATGGCGGCGCGCAACGCGCATCTCCGCCAGATGCCCGGACGCCTGGTCGGCCAGACTCGCGACGCCGACGGCAATCGCGCCTTCACGCCTGACGCTGGCAACCCGCGAGCAACACATCCGGCGTGAGCGCGCGACCTCCAACATCTGCACCAACCACTCACTGTGTGCGCTCGCCGCGACGGTGTATCTGTCGCTGCTTGGACGTCGCGGGCTGCGCGGGCTGGCGGAGCGCAACGTCGAACTCGCGCATCGGGCGCACGATGCACTCGTGGCGGCGAAGATTCAGCCGCGCTTCTCCGGGCCCTTCTTCAACGAATTCGTGACGCGAATTCCTCGCGTCGCCAGCGCCCTCAAGTCCGCGGAAGATCGTGGCATCCTCGCGGGACTGCCGATGGCGCCGGAGTATCCCGAGCTCGATGACGGCGTGCTGATCGCGGTGACTGAGATGAATCGCGCGAGCGACTTCGCTCGCCTCAGTGAGATGTTGGCGGAGGCTCCGGAGAAACAATAATGGCGACGGCGGCCAGGATCAGAATCATTCCCAGAATCATGCCAATGACCAAACCCAATGATCCAAAAGCCCAGGCGGAATCGAAGCGCGAGGTTCCCCTGATCTTCGAACTTTCGACGCCCGATCGGCGCGGCGTCGATTTGCATCCGCGCGAGGCGGGCGCGCAGCGCGGTTCGGAAATTCTCGGCGCCGATCTCTGCCGCGACGACTTGCCGGGATTCCCGGAGCTTCATGAGCCGCAGGTGCTCCGTCATTTTTTGCGCCTGTCCCATTTGAATTTTGCGCAGGCGCTGCAGTTCTATCCGCTCGGCTCCTGCACGATGAAGTACAACCCGCTGCTCAACGACGAGATGGCCTCGTTGCGAGGGTTCACCGCGCTGCATCCTCGAACTCCCGCCCATCTCGCGCAGGGCGCATTGGAGCTGATGGCGCGCCTCGAGGCGGCGCTCGCGGAAATCACCGGCATGGACGCGGTCACGCTACATCCGGCGGCCGGTGCGCAGGGCGAGCTCACCGGGCTGATGATGATTCGCGCGTACCATAAGTCGCGCGGCCACCTGCGCCACAAAGTAATAATTCCCGACACCGCGCATGGCACCAATCCCGCGAGCTGCACGCTGGCCGGCTTCGAGGTCAAAGTGGCGCGGTCCAACCAGCGCGGCTTTCTGGAAGCATCGGAGATTGAGCGCCTGCTCGACGATGACGTCGCCGCGCTGATGGTCACCAATCCCAACACCGAGGGAATTTTCGAGCCGCAAATCCAGGAAATTGCCGCCGCACTGCATGCGCGCGGCGCCCTGCTCTACCTCGACGGCGCCAACATGAACGCGCTGATGGGCGTCGCGAAGCCGGGCCACATGGGCGCTGACATTGTGCAGCTAAACCTGCACAAGACCTTCTCGACCCCGCATGGCGGCGGCGGCCCAGGCGCCGGTCCGGTCGCGGTAAAGAGGCATCTGGAACCGTTCCTGCCGATTCCGCGATTGAAGAAGACCGCGAGTGGATGGGAGTTCGAGAGCAATCAGCCCGACTCCATCGGACGGCTGCGCTCGTTTCATGGTAACTTCGGGATGCTGGTGCGCGCCTACACTTATATCCTCGCGCTCGGCGGCGATGGCCTGGCCGAGGCGAGCAGGCTCGCCATCCTCAATGCGAACTACGTGCGCAAGCAACTCGAGGGCAAATTCCCCTGCGCGTCGAGCGAGCCTTCGATGCATGAATGCGTGCTGACCCACGATCTCGAAAAAAAGGCGCACGTGAGCACGCTGGAAATCGCTAAGCGCCTGCTCGACTACGGGATGCATCCGCCGACGATTTATTTTCCGCTGGTGGTGCCGGGCGCGCTGATGATCGAGCCGACCGAAACCGAAGGCAAAGAAACCCTCGACGACTTCATCGCGGCAATGGAAGCGATTTACCACGAGGCGCTGACCGATCCTGATTTGGTGAAGCACGCGCCACATACGCTGCCGCTGCGGCGCGTCGACGAGGCCGAGGCGGCGCGCCGTCCGATCCTGCGCTGGACCCCGAAGGATGGCTGATCCTACATTTTGTACTTCTCGTCCATGAGTTTGAGGGCGCGCTGATAGTCCTCGGGCGTGTTGACGTTGAAGAAGCTGAGAAGCTCGGGATCGAGCGCGCGGATTTCGTCTTCGGGCACGATGCGCGCCTTCGCAAAATTCACGATCTCGTGAAGACGACTCTCTCGATTCTTGCGCATGGCCGCAAGGGTCTTCGCGCACTCCTTCCGATACACCGCATGGAGCATCTGCAACTTCCCCTCGACCTGCGGAATCAGGACATCGTCATCGCCGAGCATCTCGCAGAGCCGGCGCGCGAGGTCGCCGTTGACGAACGGCACATCGCAGGAGCATACGAAGGCGCGATCGAATTCGATCTCGCGCAGCGCGTGTTCGAGCGCCGCAACCGGGCCGCTATACGAGTCGCGATCTTCGATCGATCGCGCGCCATACCCTTCCCATGCAAATCGCTTCGGTTCCGCGACTGCCACCACGAGTTCATCGAACGCCCGCAACATTTCGGCGACGATGTAGTCGAGCATCGTGCCGACCGCGAAGGGCAGCTCGGCCTTGGGCCGCCCCATCCGCGAGCTTCGCCCGCCCGCGAGAATGATGGCCGAGTATTCCGGTTTATCGCTCATCGCAGGTCGGGCACGCAGTCCTCGCGGCCGATGCGCATAAGATACTCAGGCTCGAGTTCGCCGGGAATCGAAACTGTCTTCAGATATTTGAAGCCGGCTTTTTCATAGGCGCGAATCGCGGCGTGATTATTTTCCGCAGGCCCTATGATGCAGCTGTCGACCGCGAGTTCGCGGAACACTATGCGACCGAGAAATTCGCGAATGAGGCGCGGGCCGAGGCCTCGATAGGCATGCTCGCGCTCGCCGATGAACAGATCGATCCCCGCCGCATTAGCCGCCTCGGGTCCAATCGGATACTCGGGGTAGTCGCGGATGTAATAGCACTGGATGAACGCGGTCGGAGCAGCCTCGAACTCCACGATGAAACATTTTGTAGGATCGTTCCCCTCGATGCGCGGCGCGTACTTCGCCCGCACCTGCTCGAGGCGCGGCCATCCCGGCCACCATCGCGCCACGAAGTCGGTGTTGAGCCATCGATGCATCAGCTCGAGGTCATCGAGCGTCAGGGGGCGGAACTGAATCAGCTGTGCATCCGCCATGGATGCCTCACGCTAGTCGCGATTGAGCCGCAACTCGGAAGCCGCCACGCGCAGGGTTTCAGGATGATAGAGAATCGCGAGATGGCCGGTGTCCTCGAGCACCACCATCTGCTTGAACATTTGTTCCGTCATCATCTCGGTCGGCGGCGGCGGAACGATCGGATCCTCGTCACCGAAGATCGCGATCTCCTCCGGACTTACTTGCCCGAATGCATAGGGTGACCCGATCGTGATCAGCGTGCTAACGGTCCCTTTGGGAGCCATCGCGGTGAATCGGCGCGAGATCGTTCCGCCGAGGCTATGCCCGATCAGATGAACCCCGCCCGCCGGCGCCAGATCGTCGATCATGATGCCGAGCCGCTTGGCGGATTCGGCTACCGATTGCGACTGCGCGCGCGTGTACTCGAAAAAGTGGATGTTCAGAAACCCGGTCATCCGAAGATACGCGGCGAACGCGAAGAAGTTCGCGCGATTGCCGCCGAGCCCATGCACCAGAATCACCGGGTCGCCAATCAGCCCGAGGCGCGGAATGAAACGCTCCCCCGGGCGCGTGAGCACATCGATTGGATAGGAGGCTAGCAGGAGTCCGGCGGTGGCGAGTTCGCGATAAACGGTGCGTGATGTCATTTAGGAATTATCGCCGCCATCTGGTCGGCGTATCTCCTTTCTTGGATCGAGCTATCTTTCAATCAAGACCACCGGGAATTTACAAGCACTCGGCCAGTACTTCCCGAGGCTTTTTTTGCTACTACATGTAGAACGGCTTCGACATCTCATCGAAGCGTCCATACATGAGCCATACCTTCACATTGTAGGCGTGGGGATGCTCGACCGGTTTCTCGCCCACCGTCTTCAGCCCCAGCTGTTTATACATTTCGTAGAGCGGCTCGATGGGATTGGTGATGAGAAGCTTCGGCCGTCGCGAGAACAGGAAAATCCGCGCGGTGTCCGAGAGCAGCTTGACCAGCCCCTTGCCCTGGTAGGTGGTGTCGATCACCATCCCGCCGAATTCCCATACGTCGCTCGCCAGCATGTCCTTGAACAGCGCCGCCGGGTAAAGATGACCGAGAGTGAGCGGCGCATCGGCGAGGCAGCGCGCCCAGAATGCGCCAATCAGCGGAGGACGGCGATTCCCCTGCCCCGGCTTGATCTGGTACAGGCCAAAGTGCAGCGCGAGCGGCCATAGCAGCACGTGCACCCGCTTCTCCGCGACGTTCAAGTTGCTCCAGGTCTTCTTATGAAGGTTGGCCAGCTCCTTGAGGCCGAGCGGCGTGCCGATGGGCCGCACCTCGAGGCGACCGTGCGATTGCGCCTCGACCAGCTCGCGCGGGGTGGGCTCCTCAAGAGGCATCGCTTCGGCGGACCCGAGGAATGAAGCGACCCGTTCCCTGACGTCGGGCGCCTTCGCGGCGCGCGGCTTCCTCGCCTTGGGCGCGGGCGCAATCAGGTCGATGAGGTCGATATCCTTCTCGTCAGCCATAAGCGGGCACGGAGGGGCGAAACATCGTCGAAACTGCGGACGATGCTTACCGCACCGTGTCTGGGACGCTTATAGCCCTTATTGCATTGGAATGAAACCGCAAGCTAATAGACGCTTGTCGATGTCTAGACGGGTAATATTACATTTTGTAATGTTTTATAAACAACAACGGAAGGTCACTGGAAAGCGGCTTGTCCGGAGCCATGATTCGGCCTAGTTTGGATTGCAGGTTCACCAGCAGATGCGCATTTTCTCCGCCACCGCATTGGTCATTTTCGCGCTCGGCCTCCAGGCCTGCACCAACTCGCAGCCCGCGTACTTTGGTACCTATCCGTCGGACTTCAAATTCGGACCTAACCATGGATATGACGCCTACGCGGCCGCGCCGCACGACCCCGACGGCGCTTACTATCAGAATTTCGCGCCCGCGACGCCCTTCTACTACGAACCGCCCGAGAGCCACCGCGATTGCGATGACCGTCCGTGCGTCGTTTATAAGCGCGATATCGGAGCCGAACCGCTTCAGCCGGAAATAATCGCGGTGCCGCAAAAGACCCAGCCGTACAATCCTCCCTCGACCATCTCGCGGACATCGCGACCGGCGCCGAGCAGCACTTCGTCCAAATCTGCCGATCTCGATTAATCATCGGCTGCATCATCCGCATCTGAGGTCGGCTGGCGGCCGTGTCCCATCTTTCGCTGGATCAACATCAATCCAGTTGCAATCAACATCAGTACAGTTATAATCTGAGGCCTCAAACCAGCTTCTCCGATGAGGTTCCGCATGGATTCGCGCAAGGCGATCGTACACGAGAACGAGATCGACTGGATGGAACTCGCGCATGGCGAGCGCATCGGGTTTCGGCGCAAGCTGCTGGGCCAGGCCGCCGGCGCCGATAAACTCGGATGTAGCCTGTTCGAGGTTGCGCCCGGCAAGCGCGCGTGGCCGTTCCACTATCACTTCGCCAACGAGGAGGCGCTCTACATCCTGGCGGGTTCCGGAACTTTGCGTCTCGGCGCCGAGGAGTTCCCCATCGGCGCCGGACATTTCGTGAACTTCCGCTCCGGGCCGAACGACGCGCATCAACTTATCAACACTGGGTCGGAACCACTGCGATACATCTGCTTCTCGACGATGGTCGGGCCCGAGGTTTGTGGCTATCCGGATTCGGGGAAGCTGGGGATTATCGCGGGCCGGGCGCCGGGCGGGTCTGGCAGGGTGAGTGCGATGCGCAAATGCTTCCGCGAGGCATCGGAGGTCGACTACTACGAAGGCGAAGACTGATGATTTATAGGTCCCCATTTTAAAAAGCTGAGGATTGGCAGGCATTATTTGGCTTTGTTTGGTAGATTTGCGTTATTCGAGGTCCTTCGCGCAGCGCTCGGGACCACTTCTCGCGATGCTCGAAGTGGGTTTATTTTTGCAATTCTCCCTGATCCGTCGCTTCTCGCTTTCTTTTGCGAGAGAAGCTGGCCGGCGCGGTTCTCGCAATGGCTGCGGCGCGAGAACCGTGACGGACTGATGAGAGCCGGACGCGCCGCGCGACCGGTGGCGGAGCGCTACCTGCCTGCATAAAAAATCCAGCAATCTCCTGAATAAAGTGGGTTTGTTTTGGGTTTTCCACACGCAAGTTTTGTCATCTAGGCCCTTCGCCGAGCCTCAGGGCCACTTCTCGACGCTGCCGAGAAGTGGCTTTGTTTGCACTTCGACGGCGCTTATAAATCGCCGAAGACACAGGCTGAAGCCTGTGCCACTTTTCGGAGATTGCACTCGCGGTGGCTTCAGTCCGGCCATTTAAAAATTGAGAGTCTTTGAAAATAAAGGGTTATTTGGCTTCGTTTGGTAATTTCGCATTCGCGCAATACGGTCCAAATTACTGCGGCACCCGAATGGGCGCCGCATCAGCATGATAGCACATTTCGACCATCGGGTCGGCACACAAATCGAGCGGCTGGGTTCCTTAACCGGAGGCGGTAAGCCGGAACAGCTCGCTGGTCTCAGCTAAACCCTTGAGCTGATGGACCCCCGCGGATTCGAACGACAGTCCCGAGCCGGAAAGCAAAAGTTTGGTCGTTGCGGAGACGAGGACCTCTCCTGCCGCCGCGGTACTCGTGACCCGTGCGGCTTCGTGCACTGCGAGGCCTCGAACATCGGTGCCGACCAATTCAACTTCGCCGGTATGAATTCCGGCGCGGATGGCGATACCCAGGTTGCCGACCGATGAAGCGATCGCCTGCGCGCATCGAACCGCGCGCGCGGGGCCATCGAAGACGGCGACGAAGCCATCGCCGGTGGTCTTAATCTCGCGGCCGCGAAAGCGATTAAGCTCGCTGCGGGTGCGCTGATTGTGCTCGGTGAGTAATTCGCGCCAGGCGGAATCGCCGAGCCTCCTGAGATGCGAGGTTGATTCTACGATGTCGGTGCACAGCACCGCGGCGAGGACGCGATCGCCGTCGGCCGGCATCGCATAAATCCGCGCCGAGGCAAACTCGATCGCCTCGAAGGTCTCATCGCCGATAACCGTCGCATCGTGGCCGGGAGGAATATCGTAAACATCATCGACTTCGAATTCGCACACTTCGCCGGTGTCGGACTCGATGCGCAGGCACCCCTTTAGAACGACACCCTGGTGATGGATTTGGCACGAGCGGGTCTGCGCGATCGGCCCGACATCGCGCGACCATCGCCAGCCGGGCTCCATCGAGAAGCGGCCGATGGTGGTTTCGTTATGCGAAACGGTTTCGACCCGCCCGTTAGGAAAAGTCCGGACCTGCTCCGGTCGGCGAAAACTCTTTGCTTCGGGACGCGCCATTTTACGTTTTAGAAAGACGTTCGTTGAGACCGCTCCGGCACGTGATCGCAATCTCTATAGGCCCGCGCGCAATCTCACTGCAAGGGGCAGCCGCCAGTTAAGCTGCGGGGCGTCCGCTTCGGTCGGGCAACTCGCGCTGCTGTGCCTCAATCGCGATGCGCAGGACATCATTGAGATGCGGAATTGCGAAGAAGTCGAGGAATGATGCGATTCCCGGTTTGACGGCCCGTGGTCCACCATTCCACATCCGCCTGTTGGTATCTCCGATGGTGAGTCGTCCAAACCAGCGCTTCCGAATGCTGACTGGTTCGCCGCGGTCGTTGACATATGGAACGCAGTGGATCGGCCACATCCGGATGGCTCGCCGGTCGGTCAACGCAAACAAGGAATCCCGGTCGCGGTTATAGGAAGTAAACAGCGCAAGGGCCAAAGATGTCAGGTAATACAGTATGAGCGATACTCCGGGCACGACCTCGCCATAACGAGGAAACCGAATCCGAACGAAAACGATCCAAACCAGACTCGGCACCATTGCAATTACGCCAATCACCAAGGGCAAACGGTCACGCCACCAGTGGGGTTTTCCAGCCCATAGCAGTTGCTCTCCCGCATCCAGTTGTAGTTTCAGGAGTGAAAGGGAGGTTTCGTCGAGTTTGCTCTTCGGTACCCCTGGGCCCATGCGCTTCCAAGGTAAACAACGAGTTGGCGACTATGCAAGCGAGCTGAGAAACCTACTACGCGAGGCCCAACAACCGCGAGGCGTTTCCGCCACGGATCAGCGCGCGATCGTCATCCGACAAGCCCGCGACCGAGTTCAGCAGACCGAGAGGATCGTTCATCCCCATGTCGAAGGGAAAATCCGTCCCGAGGACCACATTGGCGGCGCCCGCGCGACGAATCAGATACTCGAGTTGCGCGGGCTCATAGACCAGCGAGTCGAACCAGATCTTCTTGAGGTAGGTGCTCGGCGCCTCCACGCAGGTATGCGCCTCGGGACGCACGCGCCATCCATGGTCGAAGCGCGCGGTATAGAACGGAAAATATCCGCCGCCGTGCGCGGCGACCACTTTCAGTTTCGGATGGCGATCGAACATGCCGCTGAAAATCAGATGCGCGAGCGCGACCGTGGTCTCGGCCGGATTGCCGATGACGTTCGAGAGGTAATACGGGGTGAGTCGCGTACCCAGCGAGCATCCCATCGGATGGATGAAAACCACTGCGCCGAGCGCCTCGGCCTTGGCCCAGAAAACCTCGAAGCGCGGATCGGCCAGCTCGGCGCCGTTGACGGCGGTCGAGATGATGACGCCCTTCAGATGCAGATCGCGCATCGCGTGCTCAAGCTGCTCGGCGGCGAGCTCAGGGAATTGCATCGCGACGCTGCCCAGCCCAACGATGCGCTGAGGCTTGCTCGCGCAGATTGCCGCGATGCCCTCGTTGGCGGCCTCCACGATTTGCTCGGCGGCCGCGCGCTCTGCCCAGTAGTAATATTGCGTGGGCACGGGGCTGACCGCCTCGATGTCGATACCCATTTCGTCCATCGAGGCGAGGCGCGCTTCGACCCGCGTCAGTCCCGCGAGATACGCGGTCTGCATCAGGCGCTGGTTATGTTCCGATGATTCCTTGCCGGCGAGGCGCGCGGCCTCTTGCATCTCGCGCCGCCAGCGATCTTCCTGGCGCGCGATTTCCTC
Source organism: uncultured delta proteobacterium (assembly GCA_963814035.1). Taxonomy (GTDB): domain Bacteria; phylum Desulfobacterota; class Binatia; order Binatales; family Binataceae; genus DATGKG01. The sequence continues at coordinate 28,476 of CAWFBH010000010.1, read as the reverse complement.
GGCCTTACCGATCAGCGCATGCGCGTGGATGTCGATGGCGGGTGTTTTCACGAGCGAGATCATAATCGGGTCATCCGCGGTTCGCGACCGCCAAAGTCAGCGCCTTTTTAGATGAGGGCATCGCGTACCGGAATCCTGTACGATGTACTTTTGTTGTGCCGAAAGAGACCAGCTATACGGAAGCACGCGCGAATTTCGCATCGCACTGCGATGAAGTTGCTGAAACACGCGAGGCGCTGATCATCCATCGGCGCGGTGCGCGCGACGTGGCACTGGTCGCGGCCGATGAACTTGCGGCGCTGACCGAAACCGCGCATCTGCTCCGCTCACCCGAGAACGCGAAGAGACTACTGGCAGCACTCGCGGAAGCGGAAGTAATCTCGCCCCTGCAGCGAGAGAAGAAGTCTTAATCGAAAAACAGCAACGCGCGCGCTTCGATGCTTTCGCGCGGGGGCGCTTCGCCAGGCGTGGCCGGATCCGCGAATGAGGCGTGGGCGGTGAAGCGCGCGCGTCCATCCAGCATCGAGTCGTAACCTTTAATGAGTAATGTTTCGCCCGTCTGCATCTTTGGAAAATAAAACCATCGATGCGCCGGGTTGAAGGTCATCATGAAGACCTCGTGCTTGAGGTAGCGGTCGGTCGGGATCAGGTCACCTGGTGCGATGCTGCGCGCGTCGCAAACGGCCAGTGGCCGAGCGAGCACCGGGCCGCGAATCGGCTTCCAGATGTTGATCTCCGCGTAGCGCCTGCCGAGCCGATGCTGCGCTTCATCGGGAGGAAGATTCTCGCACACCATCTGCGGCGCCGACTTCGGCGTGTAGTCGTTATGGACCGAGGACACCGGCTCGCGAATGCTGTCGCCGTTCTGCTTCGCTTTGTCCGATGAGCGGACATCGTGCGCGAAGATGACGGCCTTCGCGGCTCCGGTAACTTCGCACAGCAAGCGCGCGAGTTCGGGGTAATAGACGCGGCGGACTTCTTCGGGGTCATAGAAATTCGCGACCGCTGAATCGTGGCGCACCAACTGAAATCCTTCGCTATCGAGCGACGGCGCATCGAGCGCGCGCGCATCGGCGATCGTGACCGAGCGCGGCGCCGACCGGCCGGGCCATCCGGTGGCATCGTCCCTGGAGGCCTCGGGCCGATCCATCAGATAAAGAAGCGTCGTTGCGACGGCGCCCTTCCCTACTGCTGTTTCGGTTTTTGCCATCAGCTAACAGCACGCCTCCCGGTCATGATGATGAGCGATGAATCCGCGGCGAGCGGCTTCCCGCGATAGTCGCCCACCGTGCGCTCGATTTCAAAGCCGGCATGGATGAAAAGCAACTCCAGCTCGCGCGGGAAAAACACGTGGCTCGCGAAGTCATCGATGTAGCTCTCGACGGCGCGGCCGTGCTGATACTTTTCGTAGAGAAAACGAATCTCCGCCAGTTGCCGGTCGCTCCGGTAGCGCGTGGTCTTGCGGCGAATCAGGCGAGTGCCGTCGCTCTCATCGGTGCGATCGAGGTCGATTTCGAGCGGCGTGCGCGGCGGCACGCTAAAGGAATCGGAGTACGCGGCCAGGTTGGGCATGGTGACTTCGACGATGAAGCGGCCACCCGGACTCAGGTTTTCGTAGCATCGCTTGAAGACCGCGATCTGATCGTCGAGCTCGAGCACATGACTCATCGACGAACACGGAATGATGATGAGGTCGACCGGCTCCGTGCAAAAGGTTCGCATGTCCCCAGCCACAAATCGCAGCCGCGCGCGAGCCTCGGATGAGAGGCGGGCACGATTCTGCTCGGCCTGCTCCAGCATTTCCGACTGGTTGTCGAGACCGATCACCTCCCAGCCAAAGCGGGCAGCCTCCTGCGCCATCGGCAAGGTGATTCTGCCGGTCCCGCATCCGAGTTCGAGGACTCGGCGCGGGCGGAGGGTGCGAACGAGGGAGAGATAAAATCCGATGTCTTCCTCATCGCCGAGGTGTTCGAGGTCGTATTCGTCAGGATGTCGGTAAATGTCGCTCATCTGGAGGATGCTCCGGGGGTTTGATGCTCAGGTGCGACCGAGGTCGGTGTGGAATGGAAGCCCATCTTCGATAATAGCGGATAATTGAGGCATTCCGTACTGATCGCGAACGGCCTGGCTCGCGAGATTCATTGGCGGGGACGAACTGACTTGATTTATGAGCACCGAAAATTGGCGGTATCGCCACTTTTTTGCGGTTTCGTCATAAACAAACCACATATGGTTGCTTGAAATAGACGCAAACTAATCATTTCAACGAAATATTTTTTCAAACTGATAGGCATTTCATTTGCTTCTACTGTGCTCTCGCGTTAACACATAGTCACAGAACTATGACATCATCTCACACGCGAATCGGAGGGAGGCCAAACCATGGCGAAACGCGTTCTCACGGTAAAAGAAGTCGCGGACTATCTGCACGTCCACCAAAGCACCATCTACCGCATGTTGAAGCGCTCGCAGCTCCCGGCCTTCCGGGTCGGCAGCGACTGGCGCTTTAACGTGGAGACCATCGATCGATGGAGGCTTAGCGCGGATTCGCGCTCGACCGGCAACATGTAGATGCGCAAGGCTGACTGCGGGGCTGGCGGGCGCGATGGGGATCGGCTGCAAGTCGAACGGCGCTTGAGAAGCGGCGGGGACCGTCTCGCCGCTGTCTCAGCGATAATTTCCCGGCTGAGATCGGCCGGGCCGTTGCGAAATAGTCAGCGCGGCGATTTAGGGCAGGTTTGCGACTGCGCGATTCTAAAGCCCGCATAAGCCGGAATCTTCGCTGGCGCCTGGAGAGATAAAAGGCTGCCTTCCGATCGTCTGCGATGCTCGGCCTCGTCCATAGAAGCGGTCCGCCACGCCTTAGCCAAATCGCTCTTCGGCGCGCTCCGCTTCCCTCTCATCCTTGATACGCAGCATTGCGGTTTAAGGCCGCAAGTTTAATGCAATGACGGTCTCAATGTCGCCATTAGTTTCTATCGGATGCTAAAGCGGCGAATCTAAACTAATCCATGCAATAGGAAATTCTATCGGGTAATGATTGTCTCTCCGCAACTATAGTTGTCAATTTTCTCTATCCAAATGGATATTAATCCATTCTACCGAAGACCTTGAGGGCACCGACGACCCGCCCATGAACCTTGATTTGGTTCTGGATCTCACCGGCCGCCACCCGCCATGGAGGCGTTGCGGGATTAGGCGCTGTTAGCAGCACCGAGCCGTCCAACTCGTGAATCACTCGCTTGAAGCCAGTCATTCCCCCGAAGCTGACCTGGCAAATCTGATCCTGCGCTGGGAGCATCGCCGTCCGCTCCAGGACGAACAGATCATTGGGCCCGTACTCGGGAAGGAAAGCGTCGCCTTCGGGCCGCACGATGTCGATACGGTTGGGGTCGAGAGCTCCCGAACCTATTGAAGATTCAAGCCATTTGGTGAGACGAGTGAGGACATCGACGAAGGACGGCATCGGTTCGCGCATGCCTTCGCCGGTCAGCAACCAGTCAATCGAGACGTTAAACGCCTGTTTCAGCGCGATTAAGTTTTCTGCGCTGGGATTGGGCGCTTTATCGGATTGATTGATCCATTTGTTGAGCGTCGCAAGCGGAATTCCGGCGCGCTCGGCAGCGTGGGTCTGATTGAGGCCTAGTTTCTCCAGTACGGTGCGCAGTCGATGCGCTAAAGTTTGCGCTTTCGACGAAAATTGTTCATCCTCGATGCTTGACACAGATTTCTCTCTTACGATATTTATCTCGCACTGTAGAAGTACGGTTGTCAAGTAAGAGACTTTGGCTGGGTCTCACAATCGTATCGAAGCACGCACTGGGGGGGATGTTTCTCTTAAGGGAGGGAATACCCAGTGGGTCAGGACACTCAGGTTTCGATCGGTCAGGGCACCGATCAGTCTCGCTTCCAATCACGTGCGCTCTTCGCCGGACTTGAACAAAGCGAAGGGGCGCCAAAACTATGGTTCGCGGTGCTCGCTCAGGCGTTCCGCGACTACTACGGCGACATCCCGTCGGAAGGGCCGAGTCGCTATCGCAAGGTCCAGGTCAACTACTGTCAACGTACCGCTCGCGCCTGGTTCCTCAGCGATTCTTCCGCGATGGGCAGCTTTCGATGGATCGCCGAGCTGTTCGAGCTCGATGTGCAGGCGGTCCGCAAGCGTCTGTTCAGCGGCGCGCGCATCGCGCTCGACACCGCGTTCGAGGAACCCGTCCCTGCCGTCGCCGCGATACTCGATGATGTCGCGATTGATGAGGCGGAAGGTGTGGACCTCGATCCCGCGCTGGTGGCGTCGCAAGTCGTCGAGCCGATGGTGGCGGCGGCGTAGAATCGCACTGCTCGCGCGGATGTGGTCGGCAACTTCAGCTTCTATGGGTTGACGGCCGACATCCGCGCGAGCATACGTCATGGCCCGAACGGCGGTTGCATATCGCAACTGCAATACCGACATTATCAACATACCGCTCGTTCAATTTTGCTTGCCTGCAGCATAAGCATTGCTGTAAAAGCAAATCATCACGGGCGAGACGCTTAGCTTATGCGCCGAGTCCCAACCTTGTTTCCCAAGGAGGGAACCTTAATGGCCGAATACGATATTCAAATCAAAGGCGGAACGATCGTCGATGGAACGCGAGTGCCGCGCTTCCAGGGCGATCTCTTCATCAAAGATGGCAGGATCGCCCAGGTCGGCGGCCGCGCCAACGGCTTCGCGAAGAAAGTCATCGATGCCGATGGCCTCATCGTCGCGCCGGGCTTCGTCGATTTGCACACCCATTATGATGCGCAGATTCGATGGGATCCGTACTGCACGATTTCCGGTTGGCATGGCGTGACCTCGGTGGTGCTCGGCAACTGCGGCTTCGGCTTCTTTCCGGTCAAGCCGGAAGGGCGCGAGCGCTCGATGCTGATGATGACGCGCACCGAGGCAATCCCTTACGAATCGATGAAGCAGGGCATGAACTGGGATTGGGAAACTATCCCGCAGTACATGGACTCGCTCGATCGCCAGCCCAAGGGCGTCAACGCGATTCAGTATCTCCCGACCTCATCGCTGATGGTTTACGTGATGGGCATCGACGCGGCGAAATCGCGTCCGGCCACCGAGGCCGAGCGCAACGAGATGCGCCGTCTGCTCGCAGAGGGAATGGATGCGGGCCTCAGCGGCTTCTCCATTCAGCGCCTCGGCGAGGATTCCACCCAGGCCGACTTTGACGGCTCGCCGATGGTCACCGATTTGATGTGCGATGAAGACATCCTCAATCTCGCGCGCGTCCTTCGTGAGCGCGACGAGGGCTTCATCCAGATCACCCAGGCGACCGGCAAGATCAAAGATGACCTCGCATTCGTCGAGAAGCTGGCGGCGGCGGCCAATCGCCCCATCCTCTACAATGCGATCGCTCCCGCGCGTAAGGATCCCCTGCCCCATCAGCGCAGCCTCGCATGGCTGAAGCGATGCCGCGAGAAGGGCCTGCCGATTTTCGGCCAGACCGCGACGCTGCGCACCGGCTTCGCCTTCACGCTGGAACACTGGAACCTCTACGATGCGAGCCCGGCGTGGCGCGCCGTCACCACCGGCACCACCGAAGAGAAAATCCGCAAGATGCGCGACCCCGAGCTACGCGCGGCCATCAAGCGCGAGCACGAAGAGGCCAACAAGAAGCTCGAAGTCATCCAGAAGGGCGTCGGCGGAGAGATTCGTTATCTCATCGTGCAGTGGGCGGATGACAAGCCGGAACTCGAGAAGTATATCGGCAAGACCATCGGTCAGATCGCCAAGGAAGAGAACAAGGACGAGATCGATGTGATGCTCGATCTGTCGGTCGCCGGCGACTTGAAGGTCGAATTCCTCGGCCCCAATCGCGGCTTCAACCTCGATTTCTATTCCGAGATGATCAACGACTCGCCCTACACCATTCCGGGCGTCTCGGACGGCGGCGCGCACACCAAGTTCTTCACCGGCGGCGCCTACACCACGGATTTCCTCGGATGGCTGGTGCGCGACGAAAAGCGCATCACGCTGGAAGAGGCGCACTACCGGCTCTCCGCGCTCCCCGCGCATGCGGCGGGCTTCCGCGATCGCGGCACCTTGCGCGAAGGCCTCGCGGCGGATGTCGTCGTGTACGACCTCAACGGACTCGGCGTCGAGCCCAGCTGGGTCGGCGAGATCGTCAAGGATTTCCCGGGCGGCGAATGGCGGCGCGTGCAACATGCGCGCGGCTACAAGTCGATCATCTGCAATGGCGTGGAAACCTGGGATGAGGGCAAGTGCACCGGCGCGACCCCCGGCCAGTTGATCCGCACCGGCCAACACGGCTGATCGATTCGCGAATCTGCAACGACGAGGGCCGGAGCGCATCGATGCGCCCCGGCCCTTTCATTTTTTGAATAGTTAGCGGCTACGGCTTCTGGCGGGCGCGTTCGCTCGCGGGGCGCGAGGTGCACTTGGTCAGCCACGCCACTGTTTTCGGCGCCGACGAAAAATCCAGCCCGACCATAGTGCCGATGACCCAGACCGAGGCCACATCGAGGTCGCCGATGGTGAAATCCTTGTTCACCAGGTATTCGCGATTGCTCAAATGCTGCTCGATGATTGCGAGTGGCGCCTTGAGCTTCGCGGCCGCTTCGGCAGCGGCCGCCGGATTCTTTTTATCGGGCGGCGCAAACACATTTTGCAGCATGACCACCAGCGATGGCTCAACTTCCAGCATCGCCCAGTAGCTCCATTGATTCGCCAGCGCGCGATCCTGAATCGACTCGGGCCACAACGGCGCCTTGCCGTATTTCGCGGCGAGGTAGAAGTTGATCGCCATCGATTCGAAGAGCACGAAGCCGTCGTCATCAATGACCGGGATATGCCCGTTGGGATTGAGCTTCAGATGCGCCGGTGATTTTACCTCCGCGATCTGCGTGGGGACCTGTTCGTACTTGACGCCGGTTTCTTCCGCGGCCCATAAAACGCGGCTGGCGCGCGACATCGAGGTTCCATAAATTTTAAGCATGCGAGTTTCCTCCGCTCTGTTCGGTGGGATTCGATCCCTATAGCAGCCGCGTTCGACGAAACAAACCCGCACTCGATTACCAACCGGAGATCATGGTGTGAGCGCGCGCTCCGGCTCGATCAGCACCACTTCAAGGCGCGGGGCATTCGCGTTCCCGGTCAGCAGCGTTTCGCCCTCCGAGGGACGATGCGCACCATCGTCGGCGCGGCGTACTGCGGGGATTGATGATGCGCTGACGGCGGGGTTTGCTCCGATGCGCGATCTTGCTAATCACCCTGCATGTCTCAAGTGAAAATTCTGCTCGAAGAATCCGAAATACCGGCCAGCTGGTACAACGTGGTGGCCGATATGCCGAACCCACCCGCGCCGCTGCTCGGCGGGGACGGCAAGCCGGTCAATCCGCAGTCGCTCGCCGCGATTTTTCCGCCCGCGATCATCGAGCAGGAAATCTCGCGCGAGCGATGGATTCCGATTCCGGAGCCGGTGCGCGAAATCTATCGGCTATGGCGACCGACTCCGATGTTCCGCGCGCATCGCCTGGAAGCCGCGCTCGGGACGCCCGCGAAGATCTACTACAAGTACGAAGGCGTGAGCCCGGCCGGTTCGCATAAGCCGAATACCTCGGTACCGCAGGCTTACTACAATCAGCAGGCCGGCGTGCGGCGCATCGCAACCGAAACCGGCGCGGGACAATGGGGTTCGGCGCTCGCGATGGCGGGTCAGATGTTCGGCATCGAGATTCGCGTGTACATGGTGCGTGTCAGCTACGAGCAGAAACCGTTTCGCCGCTCGATGATGGAGGCGTGGGGAGCAGAGGTCATCGCGAGCCCGAGTCCGCGCACCAAGGCGGGCCGGCATATCCTCGAACAGCATCCTGATTCGACCGGCTCGCTCGGTATCGCGATTTCGGAGGCGGTCGAGGAAGCTGCCACGCGCCCCGATACCAACTATGCGCTGGGGTCGGTGCTCAATCATGTGCTGCTGCATCAGACGGTCATCGGCCTCGAAGCGAAAAAGCAGTTCGAGAAGGTCGGCGACTATCCCGATGTCATCATCGCGTGCTGCGGCGGAGGCTCGAACTTCGGCGGCGTCGCGTTTCCGTTTCTCGCCGATAAAGCCGCGGGCAAGAATGTGCGCCTCGTCGCGGTTGAGCCTGAGTCATGTCCCACCCTGACTCGCGGTCACTATGCCTACGATTCCGGCGACACCGAGGGCCTCACGCCGTTGATGCTGATGTACACGCTGGGGCGCAACTTCGTGCCGCCCTCGATTCACGCCGGAGGCCTGCGCTATCACGGCGACTCGCCGCTGGTTTCGCAGCTTCATCATGAGGGCATTGTCGAGGCCGTCGCGGTGCCGCAGCGTGCGACCTTCCAGGCGGGATTGATGTTCTCGCGCACCGAGGGGATCATTCCTGCGCCGGAGAGCAATCATGCCATTCGCGTCGCGATCGACGAGGCGCTCGCCTGCAAGCGCAGTGGAGAGCGCAAAACGATTTTCTTCAACCTCTCGGGGCACGGCAATTTCGACATGGCGGCATATGACAGTTTTCTCAGCGGCAAGCTGGAGGATTCGGCGTATCCCGCGCACGCGATCGAGGAAGCATTGGCGGAGTTGCCGAAGGTGGACCTCACCAATGCTTGAAGCGGCCTTCGTCGAAGGGGTGGTTCGGCGAACGACCCGCAGCGATGGTGCATTCGCGAAGGTCTTCCCACCCACCACATCGTTGCGGGCGCTGCGCGAAGCGCCCCTACGAAGCAACCGTTCGGTACCGCGGGGCCGCGGATGATTAAGCCTTATACCGCAGTTGGTCTGATTCCCACCGTGCGCGGGATTCGCAAGCGCGAGGACATCGGCGTCAACCTCGAGAACCTGCGCCATCTGGTGAAGGCCGCCGCGTGGCTGTCGAGCCTTGAATTGCCGGTGCGCCTGATTGCGTTTCCGGAAGGCGCGCTGCAGGGCTTCAACGACGAGGTCCTCGACCTCGACCATGTTCAATTCGCGCGCGAATGCGCGATCGATATTCCGGGGCCGGAGACTGACGCGCTCGGCGTCATCGCGCGGGATTACAATTCCTACATTATGGCACAGGCCAAGGCGCATCATCCGGACTGGCGGGATCGCTTCTTCAATGTCGGCTTCATCCTGGATCCCAAGGGCGAAGTCATCCTCAAGCATTACAAGGTTTCGCCGCTGTTTCCGGTCGAGCATTCGGTCTGTCCCCACGACATCTTCGATTGGTGGGTCGAGAAGTACGGCCTCACGCTCGACGCGTTCTGGCCGGTCGCCGACACCGAGATCGGCCGCCTCGGCATCATGATGGCGAACGAGGGTTCATATCCCGAAAATGCGCGCGCACTCGCGATGAACGGCGCCGAGGTGGTGTATCGCGGCTCCTACCCGCATCCCGCGACCGGCAACGGGTTGTTCGAGATCCAGAGCCGGGCCCGCGCGCTGGATAACAATATGTATGTGATTGCGCCTAATCTCGGGGCGTATGCGCTCGACGGCTCCAGCGAGCCGATCGATACCTTTGGCGGGCAGTCATTCATCATCGACTATCGCGGGCAGATCGTGGGGCGGCAGGATTACGGCGGCGTCGCAACCTATGTTGGCGGCGTCATCGATATCGAGGCGCTGCGGCATCATCGCGGGAGTGCGCAGTGGGACAACTGGATGAAAGACCTGCGCACAGAGCTGTACCAGATGCTTTACAAGGATCCGATTTACCCGAAGAACCTGTACCTTGAACGCGAGCCGATGAAGCATCGCGAGTATCGGGAGAAAGTCATCGAGAAGCAGATCGCGCTGATGCATCAGCGCGGCATCTGGAAAAAATCGTCCTACGATTGACTACGGAAGACGCAGAATCGATTTGAGATCGCATTGATGGCGGGTGTCGAACTTCGCCGCGTGCTCGACGATGCTCTCTAGTATCGATAGCCGATGGCCATCCGCGCCGACACCAAACGGAACGATTTGCCCGTCGCCGCGCGCAATCGCCCCGGGCGCTCGCGGCGAAAGCTTCATCGCGGGCATCGCGGCCACGAACGCTCCGACCTCGCGCTCCATTTCCTCAAACAGCTCAGCGCCGCGCTTGGTAAAGGTCGCGAATCGGCGTAACTGCGCGAGGCCGATTTGGAGCTCCAGGACCGCGCGCACCGCCTGATCCACCGCATACTCGCGCCGCGGCCCGCTGGTCTCGCCGCTCCGGCAGACCGAGAACCAGAACTTCGCAACCCCGATATAGACATAGACCGCGTGCAGCAGACCACTCAGAGGACGCGCATCGTCACGCCACGGAGAGTAGAATTCGCCGCTCTCAACTTCGCCGGTATCCTCCAGCAGCTCACCGCCTTCGGCAATAAAAAACAACCGGTTGTGGAGGAACTCATGGATGAGCGCATCCGCCATCCAGTAGGGTTCGCGCACCGCGCTCAGAATGAAAGCGCCGGGCAAATCCGAGAAACTCACATTGGAATAGTCCGCCGTGGCGGGTGGCTTGAATGCGATAACTTGCACCAGCTCGCGCATCTGCTCGAGGGTGGCCGGGGCATGCCGCTCCACCAGCGCCAGGCCCTCCTGAACCAGCGTTACGAATTGATCCTGATAGTCGTCGGCGAGATCGACGAAGGCACGAGCGGCTTCGACCCCGGGCACGCAAAATGTCTCCGGCTTGAGGGTCAGCTCGAAATCGCCATAGCGTACGAGTGGGCGCTCAACGAGCCGAGGGAACGAGGAAGCGGAAAACTCCGCGCCCAGTTCAAGGCGCATCGCGGTTTCTTTGCGAATGATTTCCAATATCCCGTCCGTGACGCCGTTCACCAGGATCGGGCCGCGTCCGAGCACCGAAAGCCTGGTTCCCGGAATCGAGAAGGGAAGCATCGTTTCCAGCGGATGATCGAATCGACGCGTGGCGCCCGACTTAAGATCTAACGCGAGGATGAACTTCTTGAACTCCGCGAGATGAAGCGCGAGCGCGCGATGGGCATCGTCGGTGCCCATCGCGGCGCAATATTTCGCGAGTGCCGGCGGCAGCGGCTCCGGGTTCAGGCACCATCCGACCAGTTCGTAGGCAAACCGCGCCCAGAAGTAGGCGTAAGGATCCTCCCATATGATGGTGAAGGTTTCGGGATCAGCAGCGGCCAGCACCGCGTAGAGAGACAGGAACTCGTCCTCGCCGCCATCGAGCGGACGGCGCGCCCGCAGCACGCGCTCGACCGCCATCAGCGCGGTCGCAGTTTTCTCGTATCGCCGGTGATAGAGCTCGGTATCGGTCCAGAGAATGGTTTGCGCGTCCACCGCTTACCGCATCAGCGAGAATGGCTGGCCGCCGCGTTCGAACGATATGCGAAGCGCGTCCGAATTCAGAGATCCTCGGCGGACAGCCCGGGCGAGGCCGTCGGTTACGGAGGTGAAAATTTGCCGGACGCCGCGAACCGCTGACTCCAGGGCGCCGGTTTGGCAGCCTGGCGGGCATCGGCTTTTTCCTCGCCGGTCAGGTCCGCAACCATCGATCCCAACGTGGCGGCCGATTTATGCGACAACTTGCGCAGAACTATGGGAGTCCTTTTTCTGGCCATCCTTATCCTCCAAAATTTGGCAGATTTGGAAACTATTACGATTCCCGGATCTTCGGGGCGAAGTTTTTGCCGGACGCCGCAAACCGCCGAGCCCAGCCCGAGGATTTGGCGGTGTTGTGCCCGGGCGCGGTTTTCAGCCCGGAAATTTCAGCCACCATCGATTTCAGTTCGGCGTCTGAATCTCCGGCCAGCTTCGCCAAAATCACGGATTTTCTTCGTCTCGTCATCTACTGCCGGGATTCCTGCTGCTTAGAGTCTGATCCGGGGAGCCGGGGTGCACAGACCTTTGCCCGAAGCGGCGAAACGCCGGCTCCAGCGAAGGGCTATTTCCGGCTCGCCCTGCGGGTTGATGCTCTTGTCGCAGAGTTCATTAACCATGGCGGTTAAATCGAGCGCCGAATCCTGGGACAGCTTGTTCAGAAGAATGTTCCTGCGCTTTCGCTTCACGTCTGAACTCCCCTATGCCCTTTGGTCTAGTTGCTTGTACTTCCGGGATGCTGGCTATGTCAAGTTAACCTAATAAGACCCATCAACTTCCAATTCGCCGGATGACAACATTAAATCACCCTTGATTTCGATTCTTCTTTCATGAAGCTATCTCGCAATGGGCAAACTCCGGATCCTGCTGCCGCTTATCCCCAAGTATGCCCACCTCGTTCGTTCGCAATATGCGAGTAAATCCGCGCTTGAGGCCGAATCGTCGCGGCGCCTCGAAGCGAGCCTCCGCGCCGCCGCGGAGATCCCCTTTTATCGGGAACACTTCCGAGGGACCGCATCGAAGGATCTGCGCGACTATCCCATACTGAAGAGATCGGACATTCCGGCACTCAATCGTTCGGTGCGGGAGAGAATCGGCGGCAGGGCTGATTTCTTCCATGACAGCTCATCGGGGTCGACCGGAATGCCGGTCGAGTTTCTCTTCGATGTGGGCCATCAGACAGGGCGGTACGCGGCGCGGATTCGCTATCTTTTCGCCAACGGATGGAATCCGCTGCGACGCACCGCGTGGATCCTCGCGTTCACCTCGCGGGATGACGACAGCGCCGACTCGATGCTGGTTTATTCGCGGCTGCGACTGCGATCGACATTCATGCGGCTGATATTCCGCCCCTTCGAGGAGCAGGTGGACGCGCTGCTCGCGGCGAAACCGGAGTTCCTCTACACGATGCCATCGAACCTCGAGGGGCTGCTTCGGGTCTTCGAGCGGCGCGCCATTCGCATCGGGGAGCTGAAGCGCATCTTTACCGGGGGCGAGGTCCTCGATGAATCGATCCGGGAACGGACGCGGCATATTCTCGGATTAGAGATTAGTGACAACTATGGCTCCACGGAGGGCTTCATCGCATGGCAATGCCCGCGTGGAAGCTATCACATCAATGCGGAACACGTGGCGGTCGAGATCGTCGATGAAGCCGGCGTGTCGGTCCTGCCTGGGCAGATGGGGAGAATCCTGATCAGTACCCTCGAGAATCGCCTTATGCCTCTCATTCGCTATGAGATCGGCGATTACGCAATCGCATCAGATAAGACATGCAGTTGCGGCCGGACGCTTTCGGTTATGGGCAAGGTGATCGGACGCGGGATTAATCTTTTCCGCTTACCCGGTGGCGTACGCAAATCGCCGTGGCCGTTGGTGGGACCGATAAGGGCCCGACCCGAGATTCGCCAATTCCAGATCGTACAGGAAACTCACGATCATTACGTCGTGCGATACGTTTCGGATCGCGCGTTGGATACTGACTCTCAAGCCTCAATCAGCGCTGGTTTCGACGATCTTCTCGGAATCAAAGCAAGCGTTTCCTTCGAGCGGATGGAGACAATTCCCCGCACGGCCGGCGGGAAGTTCATGACCGCACTATCGATGCTAAACGACTGAAACCTGCCCTGCTCTTTTAATCTTCCATAGTTGCGGCTAAGGATCATGAACTTTCTGCAAAGTGGAGCCTCGAATGATTTCTCTTTCCGACTACAGCTCGTATGACGGACTTGGACTCGCCGCACTGGTCGCGCGTAAGGAAGTTACCCCGAAGGAACTCCTCGATACCGCGATAGCCGCGGTCGCAAAGGTAAATCCCAAGCTCAACGCAGTGCTGCAAACGCTGCCCGAAATGGCGGCGGCGGAAATCGCTGCGAAATCTCCAAGTGGTCCCTTCGCCGGCGTGCCGTTCGTCATCAAGGAGCTGGTGCTGCACGCGAAAAATGTTCGCTCCGATTCAGGATGCCGGCTCGCGCAGGGCGTGGTTCCTGACTCCGATACCGAGCTGATGGCGCGCTTTCGTCGTGCAGGCCTGGTGCTGATGGGTACCACGCAAACTCCCGAGCTTGGGTACAATCCGACTACCGAGACGGTGCTGTTTGGCCCGGTGCACAATCCATGGGACTTGAGTCGCAGCGCGGGAGGATCAAGCGGAGGCTCGGGTGCGGCGGTTGCGGCCGGAATCGTCCCGGTCGCACATGCCAACGATGGCGGAGGATCAATTCGTATACCCGCAGCATGCAACGGGCTGGTCGGACTTAAGCCAACTCGCGATCGCACGCCCACCGGACCGGACTATGCCGACCCGCTATGCGGCCTGGCGATCGAATTCGCGGTGACACGTACGGTTCGCGATGCCGCCGCTCTTCTCGATGCGGTCGCGGGTCCCGATGTCGGCGCTCCCGCGATGATCGCGCCATTCGGGCGACCACTGGGGCAAGAAGTCGGCGCTCCGACCGGCAAGCTTCGCATTGCATGGACCACCATTCCCGCGTCGGGCGAGAAGATCGATCCCGAATGCGTCAAGGCAGTACATGAAACGGTTCGCACACTCGAAGACCTCGGGCATACGCTCGTCGAAGGCGGGCCCCAGTACAACTGGGATGCGTTCCTCAACAATGTGCACGTGATCTGGGCAGCGTTTACAGCGCTTTCGGTCGATGTCGCGGCGAAGAGCCTCAATCGGAAACCGAGCCTCGACAATCTCGAGGCGGTCACCCTCGCATGCTATGAGGACGGCAAGCGCATCACCGCACTCGAACTGCTCTATGCGGAAGGCTATGGCAATATGCTTTCGCGATCAGTCGGCGCCTTCTTCGAAAATGTCGATGCGCTCGTGACGCCGACTATCGCTCGTCCACCGGCGCCGCTGGGCGAGATCAATCAAAACAAACAAGGCATGACGGCAATGGAGTGGACCCGCCAGGTCTTCGCCTATTGCCCGTTCACGCCGTTGTTCAATACCACCGGCCAGCCCGCGATTTCGCTTCCTCTATATGCGACTCCGGCGGGTCTCCCGATCGGCGTGCAGATCGCGGGTCGCTTCGGCGATGAAGCCACGCTGATTCGGCTCGCATCGCAACTGGAGCAAGCTCGGCCCTGGGCCTCGCGCAAACCGCAACTTCATGTGAGCAACTGATGCAACCCAAAATCGTGAATCGAGTTACCAAGCTGCTCGGGACCGAATATCCGATCGTGCAAGCGCCGATGGGATGGATCGCGCGCGCACCACTCGCCTCTGCGGTGTCGAATGCGGGCGGCATGGGCATCATCGAAACCTCGTCGGGCGAGCTCAGCGAGATCAAAGAAGAGATCCGCACGATGCGTTCGCTCACCGACAAACCGTTCGGTGTGAACATCGCGCTTGCGTTCGTGCGCGATCCCGGCATCGTCAAATTCGTCGTCGATCAAGGCGTGCGATTCGTTACCACCTCGGCGGGCGATCCGGGGAAATATTGCGGCGAGCTAAAGGCCGCAGGACTGACTGTCTTCCACGTCATCCCGACGCTCAAGGGCGCCCTGAAAGCGGTCGAAGCGGGCGTCGACGGACTCATCGTCGAGGGTGGCGAAGGTGGCGGCTTCAAGAATCCGCAGCCGGTCTCTTCGATGGTGCTGCTACCGCTGGTGCGCGAAAAAGTTGAGGTGCCGATTATCGCAGCCGGCGGCATTACCGACGGGCGCACGATGGCTGCGGCCTTCGCACTCGGTGCTGAAGGCGTACAGATGGGCACCCGCATGGTTTCATCGGCAGAGTCACCTGTCCATGCGAATTGGAAGAATGCGATCCTCGGGGCGGCGGAAACCGACACGGTCTTTCTCAATCAGTTCTCCAAGCCGGCCTTGCGAGCGTTGCGGACGCAGAAAACCTCGCGGCTGGAGCGGGAGCCCGGTCCCAACATGATGAGCGAATTCGGCAACGCGAAGGATCTCTATTTCGGCGGCAACATGGAGGCGAGCATCGCGTTGTCGGGGCAGGTCTGCGGTCGCATCGATGCGATCAAGCCGGTCGCGCAAATCATCCGCGAAACCATCGAGGACTTTTTCAAAACTGTGCAGAGTTTGTCGACCAACTATCTCCGTTGAGAGAGCACTTTTCCGACACAAAGTGCAGATGCGCGGCCGCACTCATTTAGGCAGCGCGATGGAAATCCTGCATTGCCCGGCGTGATTCGCACCTGCCCTCAGGGCCAGATTTGCCTACTGCTAGTTTGTCGGCGTAGCCTCTTTGTATAGGGCATGCAGCCCTTCGACTTCCCCCTCCGGCGACACTTCCGGAGCCTCGGGTCGTTCAGCCTGTAAGGAGTGCAAGTGATGAGTAACGAACAACGTCCGAACAACCCCAACCAGCCGAACCAGCATAACCCTCAGCAACAGAATCCGGGTCAGCGCCGCGACGACCAACATCAGCACGACCGGCAGCAGCATCAGCAGGGAGATTCGCAGCGCGATCGGCAGAATCAACAGGGCGGCAACCAGCCGGGCGGCAATCGCCAGGACGAGGAGCGTCGCCGCACCCAAGAACAGAATCCGCATAACAAATAGGCGGAAGACTCCTTTGATTGCGATGCCGGGCGGCCACGATGGCCGCCCGGTTTTTTTGCGAACAGAACCCGGGCCCAACCGCAAGGCTTTGGAAGAATGGACGGCCTTCAAGAATCGGTAGAGAATTTAATCGACAGCTACTGGCGCTGACGCCAATCCTCCTAGCTCGACTCCAGGAACTCACCATGAAAAGAGCTACCCTATGGCGATTTGTCTCGTTGCTGGCGATCCTCTTCCTCGTCACGATGCCGACCCCGTCCGATGCTTTCTCGGTCCTCGCCCATCAGGCGATCGTCGATCAGGCCTGGAAGGACCAATTGGTTCCGCTGATCCGCAAACGATTCCCCAATATAACCGATCAGGAACTCTCCGATACTCGCTCGTACGCGCGCGCGGGCTCGCACTTGCCCGACCTCGGCTATTTTCCGTTCGGCAGCCGCGAGTTCACAGATCTCCTCCACTACGTGCGAACCGGGGACTTTATTAACCGTCTGATTGCCGAGGCGAATACGCCCGAAGAATACGCGTTCGCGCTGGGGGTGATGGCTCACTATGAAGGAGACACCGTCGGTCATCCGCTGGCGACCAATCTGGCGGTGCCGGTCGTTTTTCCGAACCTCCAGCAGCAATACGGCGATACGGTCACCTACGCGGAGTCGCCTTCCGCGCATCTGGAGACGGAGTTTCGCTTCGACATTCTTCAAGTCGCGCATCGCCACGAAATTCCCGATCTTTTCGAGCACTCCCTGGAATTCAAGGTTCCCAAAGATTTCCTTAATCGGGTGTTCAAGGAGACCTACGGGCTCGAGCTGAGCGATCTGTTCGACAACTTCGATATCGCTCTAACCACCTATCGATGGGGTTTTCGGACCCTGATCGACGAAGCCACCGGTATCGCATGGCGGCTCTATCGCGAAGACATCAATTCACTCGAACCAGGAGTGGTCGAAAAGGACTTCCTGCACGTGATGCCGCGCGGCGATTTCGAAAAGGAATTCGGACACGTCTTTCTTCAGCCGGGCTACTTCGCGCGATTTTTCGGCTTGCTCGGGAACCTGGTTCCCAACGTCGGGCCGTTCACTCGATTGCCTTATCGTCCGCTCCCTAAAGAAGCGAGAATTCTATACTTCGGCGCGTTTCATAAAGCCTCCGACCAGTACCGACAGGAACTAGGGAAAATCGATACCAATCGGATTGAGCTGCCCAACCTAATCCTCGATACCGGAGGCGCGGACCAGCCAGGTGTCTATCCGCCGGCCGACCAGGCCTATGCGCAACTGCTCCGCCTTCACGCCAAAGACAATTTCGTGCGGATGCCCCAGCCGCTCGTCGATGACATGGCGAAGCACTTCCGCGATCGCGAAGCCGCCTTGAAATTGATCGCTGACGAAAAAGATCGTCAGGAGACGCTCGCCGCTTTGAATGAATTCGAATCCCGTACGAAGCAGGCAGGTTGTCTTCTGCGCAGCGCTAGGTTGGCCTGGGGCACAGCTTTTCCCGCTGCCGCTGGAAATGCTAATCCTTGAGGTTCGCAAGGAGTCCAAAACGATGGCCCAGCAAGAAATCACCGAAGCTGATCTGCGTGCGCGCGTCCGCAAACTGCTCGAAGAAGCGCATCCCGATAAGGTCGATCAATTCACCTTTCGCGGAAAACAGTACGACCACGGCCTGGCGTGGGTGCATTTCCCCAAGGGCTACGGCGGACTTGGTATCAGCCCCGGCATGCAGGCGATCGTCGCCGATGAGCTAGCGCAGCATGCGAAGACGCACTACGACGACATGATGATCAATGCTATCGGCATCGGGATGGGCGCGCCAACCGTCCTCACGCACGGGACCGACTGGATGCGCGACAATTTGCTCCGGCGCATTTTCACCGGCGAGGATATCTGGTGTCAGATGTTCAGTGAGCCCGGCGCGGGCTCCGACGTCGCCGGCCTCTCCACGCGTGCGGTGCGCGAGGGCGATTCGTGGACCGTAAATGGACAGAAGGTATGGACCAGCCTCGCGCATCTCTCGAAATGGGGCATGCTGCTGGCGCGCACCAATCCCGACGCACCCAAGCATTTGGGCATGTCGTACTTTCTTCTCGACATGCAGAGCCCCGGGGTTGAAGTCAGACCGCTTCATCAGATTACCGGAGAAGCGGAGTTCAACGAGATCTTCTTCACCGATGTGAAAATTCCCACCGATCGAATGATGGGAAAAGAAGGTGAAGGCTGGAAGGTCGCCATCACCACGCTGATGAACGAGCGCACCGCGATTGGCGGCGCTCCCACCCGTCCAGGCGGCGGCTCCATTGGAGTGCTGATGGACCTGTGGAAATCGCGCGACAGCAAGCACTTCACGCCCGCGAGCGAAACCGTGATGCGGGATCGGATTGCGAAACTCTACATCGAGGCGGAGTTGCTGCGCATCACGGTGCAACGCGGCAAGGCCGCACGCAAGGCCGGGAATCCGGGGCCAGAAGGATCAGTCGCGAAGCTCGCGCAAGCCGAACTCAACAAGCGCATTTGGGAATGCGCGATGGATGTTATCGGCGGCGACTCGCTGGTGTATGAGGCCGGCTATCAGCGGCGGCGTCCGACCTCCCGCGCTAAAGAAGGCCGCCTTGGAATGGCGAAATACCAGTTCCTGCGCGCGCGTGCCAACTCCATCGAAGGTGGGACCTCAGAAGTGATGAAAAACATCCTTGGCGAACGCGTGCTCGGACTTCCCGGCGAGCCTCGTGGCGACAAAGACGTCCCATGGAAGAACATCCCACGCAGCGCCTAAGCGCACCGGTATTCGATTCTAGACTCAAGGACTAACCAGATGGACATTTCCTTTACCAATGAGCATGACCAGCTTCGGCAAACGGTCCGGCGATTTTTGGAAAACGAATCGAACGAGCAGACCGTCCGCAAGCTCATGGAAACCGAGCGTGGCTACGACGCCAAGACGTGGGAACGCATGGCATCTGAGTTGTCGCTGCTGGGACTCATCATACCGGAGCAGCATGGCGGCGCAGGCCTGGGGCCGGTCGAACTCGGAATCGTGATGGAAGAAATGGGCCGCGTATTATTCTGCGGACCATACCTCTCAACGGCTGTTCTGGGAGCGGCCGCTTTGCTCCACATCGCGGACGACGCCAGCAAAGCAAAACTACTGCCTGCGATAGCATCCGGCAAAGCTATCGCAACATTGGCATTCGTTGAGGAACATGCACGGTGGGATACGGAATCGATCACGATGCGGGCGACGCGCGACGGCTCGAAGTGGAAGCTATCGGGAATCAAGGATTACGTCCTTGATGGCGCCGCAGCGGACATCGTGTTAGTCGCGGCGCGCACTGACCATGGATTGGGGCTCTTTCATGCGGAAGGAAAATTCGAGCGCGCATCCCTACCAACTTTGGACCTTACTCGAAAGCTAGCTCGACTATCCTTTGCTGATACTCCAGCTGCCTTGCTATCCGGAAGCGGTGACGTGACGGTGGCCATTAAGCACGTCCTTGCGTTGGCGTCGGCTATGTTAGCGGCCGAGCAAGTAGGAGGCGCGCAGCGATGCCTTGAGTTATCCACTGAGTACGCGAAAACGCGGCTTCAATTTGGACGACCTATCGGATCATTTCAGGCAATCAAGCATAAGTGCGCCGACATGCTGGTCGAAACAGAATTAGCGCGCTCGGCCGCCTACAATGCGGTGTTTGCCGCGGCCGAAAACGATGACGCTCAGTTGCAGTCCGCAGCGCAGATCGCCAGATCCTATTGCTCTGAGGCTTATTTCCGTGCGGCCGCCGATAACATCCAGATCCATGGCGGAATGGGTTTCACCTGGGAGGCTTCGGCGCATCTCTATTTCAAGCGTGCGCGAGCGAGCTCGATGATGTTTGGGGATCCTATCGACGAGCGTCAAAAACTCGGAGCATCGCTAGGTCTCTAGGCCGGCATGAGATCAGGGCTTCTCATTTCCCCGCCTACTTAGAAGCCCAGCGAGAGCCAATAGAAGCCATCATTCTTATGGGCGGTGACCAGTGCGCCGGAGATAAAGTCCGACATAAAGATGCCCGTCGCAGGTGTGAATCCTACCGTCTCCATCACCAGCTTCCCACAATTCGTATCCGCCGCACCATTTGACAGTGAGGCGAGAGCCCATACGCACGCATTCGGAAACTGAATTGGCCACGTCACGGCGTATGTCTGATCTTGGACGAGGCCGCCGGTGGGAAATAGCGCGCCCCACTGTATTGTCGCAGTGATCAGTCCCCGATTCACGTCGAGGAAAGGCAGTTGTGCGTATCCATTACCCGACATCAAGCCTTTGAACAGTCCAGTAAAGGCCTGCAGCGCTGCTATATTTCCTATGTTGGTGTCCTGGCGCTGCTTCAGAAACGCAGTTCGATTGGCGAGCTGCTGGTGAGGCTGATTTGAGAGCCCCAGCCCGCCGAAACTCGCGCCCGTAGCCGCCCCTTCGACCGCATCGGTCGCTTGGATCTCGTACACCTCATTCGCGGTAAAACTGGGGCTGTCGATCAATAATGCCATGTGACGCTCCTTGGTCGGATTTTCACGGGCTGCCTAGAATGTCAACGTCCAGACCCCACTCAGACTCATGCTCGAGGTAAAAACTATGGGACTGATGGTTTTGCGCGCCAACATCGGAGTGGGTTGAGTCGTGCCCGGCAATACGACAGTGGCGTTGTTGGCGAACAGCCCCAACTCCTGAATCGTAATTCCAACCGCACCGGTATCGCCGGTGCCGAGACTCCAATTGAAGGTTACGCTGCCCGCACCGTCTTCCGAGTGCGAGTCCAATGATTTGTAGTACGATGGCACCGTTAGTCCGGAATCCGTTAGCATGGGAGTGGCGCTGCCGGATCCGAAGCCAACCACGGAGGCAAACTCTCCGCTGGTGTCCCCGCCCATCAGCGCCGCAAGCGCAGGCAGGCCGGCATTCACGAAGAGATTGCGATCTTCGATTCTCGCAATGAGTCTGCTACGTTCGAAAATCTCAAAACGGACCACCCCGAGGGGACGCGTATTTGAGGGGCTCAGCCTGCGACCTTGTGTATTTGCGGTAGAAGGCTCCAAACCTGCCATATTGCTTGAGACCGTCGATACTTTCATTCTACCTCCAACATCGATAACACGTGTGATTGATGAACATTTGCGGACCTACATCCGGCTATCCGCCTTGAAGGACTGCATTGCCGTCTACAACTAAAGCCGAATCAGCGACCGAAGGCTGGTTGACTCCGTAGGTGATCCCGCTATGACGATAGTGACCCGAATAAAGTGGCGCAGCGGGTCCGTACGAATCGGGCAAGGGTAAAAGGCTGATTGCAATTGAAAGGACCGCATCGGACGGACCCGGTGAGACGTTGAGTTGGTAGCTGGCAATTCCCCCCAAGGTTAAAGCATCTGAAGGTGTTGGCGCGACATCGAAGATCGGTGACAATGCGAATACTAACGCATCAAGCAACGACCTTGACGGCTTGAAGAAACTTATCGCGGATACTGCGAGATCGGGCGCGCTGGGCTCGATAGTCTGGTCTGGGCCGAGCTGAATCACTGCACGGAAGACTGCCCAACCCTCATCCGATGGATATTGAATGCCGCCCCAACTGGCTTGTCCCTCCAACAACGAGACGTTAACCCATCCCAAGGTTGCGAGTGCATTCTTGATTGACCATGGGGTTCCGCGGAAACGATGCAATTGGACGGCCATCTTTACTAGCGATCGTTGCGCCGCTATTGTAACGCGCTGCTGGGCAGCTCCTACCGAAGATGCTTCGGTCAGGGTATCAATATCGATCAGCAAGTCCACATTCGTAATCGCGTCAACACTCGTAATGACCGGCGCTACTGTCTGCCAAAGCGGCGACAGAATATCGAACTGCCAGGCGAGAAACGGTAGCGCAGCGGAGGGAACGGAATCGATTCGGTAGACCAGCAGAGGAGTGAGATCGATCTCTCCCAGTCGCTCGATCAGGCCCATCAACGCCTGACTTCGGCTATCGTCTATCGAAGATGGAATCTGGAGCTCGGCCATAACGACTTCCTGCTTGATGCGCCACGGTTCACAGAGCGTCTAGCTGTGCTCGGTGCTGACCGCTTGCGCTAGTGTGATGTTCGTACAATTCGGCCACTGGCCTGCGGTTAGCTGGGTATACGAAGGCGAATTGAGCGTCACCTCGTAGACCCCGGAAACCGACAGTGCGGCGATGATTTGGCTGGGAACGATGTCTCTCTGAATCTTCGACGCCAAATCGAGCGCAAACTGCTGGATAGCGGTCGAGGCGGCCCCCATTGTCAAGCTCGGATCTGCGTCGGAGTATAAGGTCAAAGTCGCGTTGATTTGATAATCAACTTCAGTAACAGCCGACGTAACCACAGTATCTGTCAGCGGACGAACCGTGTCTGAATCGAGCGCGACCTGGACACTCGTGAGGAGCGCGGGACTCGCGATCGCAAGATAGTTAGGCGACGAGGCGGGCTGCACGGAGATAGGTCCGGTAAGAACGTAAACGTTCACGGTTCCGGGGGCAGGACTAACTACCTGAACATCTATTATTGAAGGGTCGACGCTCAACGTAAAAAATCGATATGCTCCTGCGGGACCCGCTGAGCTGAACTGGTTAGGCGCGGCCTGTATCCTGGTGCGAAGGTGATCGTCCGTTTCAGGAGCTGAGCCGCCCGAAGTAGTGGTGGTATTGCTGGCGGCCGCCAGCAGCCCGCTCGGATCGAGCAGTAAATTTATCTGACCGGGCAAAAAACCGTTTCCGCCGACGCCTGCGACCACGGCAGTTGCGTCGACGCTCGCGCTGGTGACACCCGGGGCAAATATCAGATCGGCGTTGCTTGCAAAGACCACCTGACCGTCGCCGCTACCAACTCGGGTCCCGGCTGACACGGTATATTCTATGGTTAGTGGGTTTGAGAGAGTAAATTGCAGGGTGGCGCTGGCCGGTTGTGCCTGGAGACGGTTCACACCGACCAAAGCGCCCAGGTAATCGATCATGGGGAAGATCGCGAACGCGAGCAGATTCTGCTTAGCCGCATATTGAATCGCATTGCGGACGAGTGACTCTCGATATGCGTACAAATCAATAAGGAGGCGCTCAACCTGTGCCGGTTGCAACGTGCGCCCCGACGACGATTCGAAAGCGGCTATCATATCCGCAAGAATTAGATTGGGATCGGTTCCGTCAGGATCGTTCACAAACAATGGCGCCGGCAACGAAGAAATTCCTTGCCCCATCACTTACCTCCTTGAAAACCGACTACGGTCACGCTCGACGAGGTCGAAGGGCCGAGCTTGAGTTGCCAGGTGATTGCGACATTTAAATGAGCCCCAGACTGAGAGCTAGCGTCGTTTGCCGGGGATACGCTCACGGATTGAAGAGAGACGCGCGGCTCCCACATTGCGATCGCGACGCCTACCTCGCGCACAATCGAAGGAATGGCCACGCTTATCGGGTTGTCAATATATCGCCACAAATCCGCGCCGAAGGTAGGGCGCAGTGGATCCGCGCCTCGCGGTGTCGTGAGAATAATTGCGATGCATTGATCGATATCACGAATGCCCTGGACAACAGCGCCGATCGTACCCACCTTCAAAGACCAATCTGCGGATGTGATATCAGCAAGAGTGACGGCATTAGTACTCATCGTCGTACCCGGGAGCGAGTGTTATTGGTAGAGTATGGTTTATCGCGCTGCTGATTGTCATTGGGTCGTCGATCGTCAAGGCAGCGGTGGGTGAACACTTACACCACTCGGGAGAATGGATACATAGGAATCGCCGGACTCGAGTGTGATTCCTACCGGCGCACTCATTGTTACAGACGCTCCGGCGGCCCCCACGATGGTCAAGGCATGATCGGAGGAATCATATCTCAATACCGTTCCATCGCTGAAGTTGACCGCCAGAGAGTGAGCCGACGCATCGTAGTTGATTGCCGCCTGGTCTGCGAAGCTCAGCGTCAACGCGTGTCCCGCGCTGTCATACTTGAAAGCAGCTGAATCCTGGAAGCTTACCGCCAGAACGTGTGCCTCACGATCATATTCTATAGCAGTTCCGTCCTTAAACCCGAGATGGAACTTATCACTGCTCTGGACAGGCGTCGAATCGGCTTGAGAATAGATCGCGCCCAAGACAACCCCAGCTTCATCTCGTGTGTCCATGAGGCACACGACCTGTTCTCCAATATCGGGAAGCCAATATGCTTTGTCGTTTTGGGTCTTTGGCACCACTACGGGCAACCAGTAGCTAAGCATCTGATCGAGCTCATTGAACCTCACCCGCAGCCGTGCGAGCGCCAGATCCTGATCTGTAACAATTCCCAGCCGCAAAGCCGAGCGCACCGCGCCAGGGTCACCCCCAGAGTCTCTAACAGACGAACTAAAAGACACGACTAACCTCGATATAGGTGGTATATCCATGCGTTCTTTCCAGTCTATGGCTCGCGACTAGAACGACATAAGCGCCGTCGAATTCACCAAACCCCGAGAGCTCAATGGTGATACCTGACGCCATCGCGATTGAACCCGGCATGACAAGACTGGCATCAATAAACCACATATTCTGGGCCCGCAAGGCCGCCTGCGCTCGAATTAGCGCTTGCTGGCCATTTTCACATCTTGATACGACCTTCAACACGTCACCGGTGCCGATTGGAGCAACGGCGATGGAGCTTTGGTATATTAAGGACTTACTCAACGGGTTTTGATAGGTGACCTGAGAGCCACGATACGTATTATGGGTACGATTCCGAAACTGAAAGCTCTCGAGATCCGTTCGAGATAATGTTTTAACCGGCGGCACGGCTTCGAGACTGATTCTCGAGTAAAACACAAGTACCAGCCCGCGGATGGTAAAGTCGTAGTCATGCTCCAGCGCTAGTCGCTTCAAAAACGCCAGGTCGGTTTCGTATTTTTGCGTAACTCTTTCGAAGGCGATGTCTATAATGTCGGGGGCGCTTACTATCTGAAGTCCGTATTTCTCGGCGATCGTTGCTGCTATTCCCAGCAAAGTCTCGCCTTCGTAGCCGACGCTGTTGCGCGTACGCATCGCGGGGGTGATGTACGCGGCAAGACATCGCATTGTGAAAGTGTCCGGCGGGCCTGCCAACTCAAGTTGATCGAGCTGGAAGCTCCCGCAAGGAAGCAGCCCCTCGCCCTGGTAACCGATCGCTAATGCCAGCTCATCTCCCAACGTCGGATACCACGATGACTGCCACTTCTGATCGTGGTCCTCGACCACGATCTCGAGCTCGCCCGATAATTCAGAAAGATAGTCGGTATAGCAGATGCTCAAAACCATCGGCGAGATGTCCGCCGTGATGTTGATGCCTTGATACGTAAGCACCCACTGAGGCGAACGAGTAAATATGGAGACGTCTGATGCCATATTGGCCTGATCGAACTAGGGATTAACTCTTTTCCAGGGCGGCAAATTGCTTGAGACGACGCTGGCGCTTTGCAACACGGGAACGACAAGGGTTAAACCTGCGGAAAACACCGCCTCGATCGGTACACTTGGATTAGCCATAATGATCGGCCCAAATTGAGTGGCATCGCCATAGTATCTCCAGGCCAGCAAATCCCATCGGTCGCCGTCGCCGGTGATATAGGTGAGGAATTGCGCACTCATCACTGCGCACTCCTGACTATCACAGAGGTGGAGACATCGTCTGGTAGCAGAATCGCGCTGGCAGGGCCCGAGGGCGATACTAGCGCCGCCAGCGCAGACACTCCCGTCGACGCGACTGCCGGCGCTGTCGAGCTCCCTGGTAACGCAGCGGTCGCGATACCGATTGGAAGAAAGTTGGGAATTGGAGCCACCGCCGGGTCGAACTGCAGCGGCGACTCCCGCAATGTGAGTCGTACCAGTACAGCGAACATATCTCCGACACCACTCAGCTGACGCGATACCGTGTCTATCGTTACGATGACAAAGTATCCGCGGAAATCTCCATTGCCAAAGACCAGGGGTAAAGCCGCGTGCGTCGAGGCTGTCTCCTGCAAAACCAGAAGACTGGCAGCCGGGTCCGTAAATGAACGATGCAGAAGCATCTCCAAACGAACGGTCACCAGATCGTCCGCCAGCCACTGGAGGACGGGTCGAGCTTGAACCACTCGATGCTCCGCGTAGTCATAGCTTCTCGAATCGCTGAGTGCCTCTGGCGAGCCCACCACTTGAAACGGAATGTCCCCTAATACCGCAAACATCAGAATTCCGTCCTTTGACGCCGCTGAAGCTCGCGAGACCACTGCGCGAAGATCGATTCGCGATGCTGTCTGAGAGCCTCTTCAATCCGGTGCTCAATGCCCTCCGATTCGTATCCGTTGATGACGATCGTCGGAGTGGAATTGAATACCATAGGTGCGCTCGATGCTCTGGGTATCGTCCGACCGGACGAAGCATTCGCCATCGTAGGCGCCACCAGGAGTGGAGCAGTTAGCATCGCCGTGGCTACGGCCCGCCGCGCACTCGAGACGTCCTGCTTGAAATCCATCCCAAAGCTGCGATGGCTCGATGGCTCATAGTGAAGGAGGTGCCAGCGGTAAGAGATTGGCAGCCGACGAAGTGACCGTCACAGATGCGAAAGCTCGCAAGCCACGGCTCGTTCGTTCGCGCGATGTCGCGTTCAGGGCCGGTTCGGGTTGGCCAGGGCTGTCGTTCTTCAACCCAAGACCTATGGCGGAAGCGGGATCGCCAATGATCGTGATGGCTTCGGTAGAAATCACTGAAACAAGCTTCCGAATGGTTCGTACGACAGAGCTCCAGCTCCGCCAAATCAGAAAGGCCGCTCCACCGATAAGTGCGACGGCGGCTACAATCGGGGCGATCGGCACACCGGCTGCTAGAGCGCCGATCGCCGCGGCCAACTCTACTGTGGTGTCTGCCACAGCAATGAAGGCTTCCGAGGCGACCTCAAATTCCCGTCGAGATGTAACGATTCGCCCAATCGCAGCCAACCCCTTCATCACTATCGGTGCAGTAATGACTGCCCAAAGTCGTTTCACCGCCGCCGACCAAAGCCCCGCCGCGCCAATAGCAGCCGCTCCTACAAAAAACCCTTTCCACGTCTTCTCCAGAGGTGATGATACTGTGGATGGTGGTTTAGCTGGCGCTTCACATTTACATTGACAACGCGTCGCCAGTGCTTGACTCATAGCCATGGTGTGTGCTGCACTGGAGAGATCAGCGATTTGAAGGGCTGCCTTTCGAGATACGGTGGCAAGCGTGGTGAGTCGAGCGCTCAATTCGTTTACATCTTCAGTTGCCCCAGAGATGGCGGCGAGGAAGCCCGAGATGCGAGTAGTGTCGTAAGGTTTAAACTGGTCGATCATTGGCGCTCGGGATCGATTCCTTGGTTAGAATTGCGTGATCCAATGGACTACTTCTGGGATCAGTTGCCTCGGCTCGGTTGCTCCCCTGGAACTACGGACGGACTAAACGGTCTGATGTCGACCGGCGTTATGGCGCTTTTGGTCGTGGGAATAATCGTGATCGCCGTCGGGATTGTTTGGCAGATCCCGCAAGCCTGGAGGCAGGTTCTTGCAGAGAAGAGTGAGGAGCACTTAGAAAACCCGGTCGTTTCTGGCGGTTCGCACCGGTCGTCACCTCCCGACGATGTGGCACCTACGAGCGACCTCTGAATGGTGACTTCGGTGCTATTGCGATCTTCTCTCATTGCCACTTAACGGATGCTCCGATTGGAAGTTTGAAACCAATACACTGCCGTTGGCATCAATTCGTACAACTGTTCTGGTGGGCTGGAACTCCGGAGGGCACCGTTTTCATGCTCGGGCTGGGAGTCGTGGGTGGAGTGGTCATTGGTATTTGGCTGCTCGCAATCAAGCTCGTCTGGATGCTGCCCGGAGCGGTCAAAGAATCATGGCACCAGGTCGCCGCGGAGAACCGCCTCGCAGGGATAGAGCCAGCGTTCGCTCGCGGTTGGAATCGAGGTCTCGTAAAGGCTCGCGCCAGGCCGCCTGCTGCCATAAATAGAGGCCGGCCCGAAAATTCCCATCCGGCACCGCCCACCAACGACATTCCACCAACCAGCGACATTTTGACTAGACTCCTCCGCTCGCGACGTTCC
>CAWFBH010000009.1:0-52320 GCA_963814035.1 uncultured delta proteobacterium | reverse complement strand
GCGAGATCGTCGCGTTCATCGATTCCGACGCGCGCGCCGATGTGGACTGGCTCTATCACCTGGTCGAAGCCGTCACCCGCCGGGGCGCCGCCGCGGCGGGCGGACCCAACTTCGCGCCGCAAATGCAAGATGCGTTCGCGCAGGCACCGGGAATTCCGCGCGAGGTGCGCGGCGACGGCGACGAACTCACCCAGCTCTGCGGATGCAACATGGCGATGACCAAAGCGGCGCTGCGAAGTCGGCGGCTTCGATGCCTCCTTCATCGCGGCGGGCGACGACGTCGATCTCTCATGGCGTCTCGCGAGTTGCCGGCGGAAAAAAGCGCGCCGCTGGTCGATGCGCCCGGCGCGGTCGTCATCCATGAGCGCCGCGCCACCTTGCGCGACTACCTCCGCCAGCAACGCGGCTATGGCGCCGGCGAGGGCCTCCTCTACAAAAAGTATCCACTTCGTACTCTGCAGCGGGTCGGACTCTACGGCGGCGCGGGTTCGTGGCTGTCGGCGCTGCTCGGCGGTCCGCGCGTCTATCACGGCGCCTTCGGGCGCGGACTCTTCAGTCGGTGTATGCCGGCGCCGATCTGCCGTGGCTCGCGGAGTTGCCGCAGACCTTCGAATGGGTCGCGGTGTCGGTGATTCTCGCGCTCGCGGGGTGTTGAGCCCGCTGCTCGGCACGCTCGGATGCCTCGGCATCATCATCTGGATCGCGACCGCGATTCTGTCCGCCGCCTTCGCCGACGCCGACGGCCGCGAGTTTACGCTCTCGACGCGCGCCACTCTCGCGATGCTTTATCTCCTCGGGCCGCTGGTGCGCAGCTTCGAACGCGAGCGCGTCCGCTTTTCCCTCGCACCGCGAAGCGGATGATGTTCCGACCGTTCCGTTCAGTTCGCGCGGCAGCATCATCTTCACCGCCGAGGGCGATTCGGTGGTGGACAAAATGGATTCCGCCGGTGCTGCTCGCCGAAATCCGCGCGGCGCTGGTGAAGTACGGCCTTGCGGTCGCGGCCACTGACGGTTTCAAGGCGTGGGACCTGAACATCGTGTTGCCGCCCGCGGTTCGGGTTCCGCTCAATGCGCTGCGCCAGAGCGACGGCACCCTCGCGCTCGCATGGCGCACCAAGACCGAACCGACGCGGACCATCATCGCGGCGGCGGTGGTTTTCATCGCGCTGATCGCATGCGGCCTCAGTGCCATCGGCGCGATCGGCGGAACGGCAGCTGTTGATCTCGATCGCAGTCGCGCCCGCGATCATTCGATCGCAACGCGTGCCGTCGTTGCTCGTCGCGTCGGCCGCAACGATCGCCAAAGCCAAGGCCTGAAGGCCGCGGTTCACCCCGGAGAAACTTTTTGAGCGCCCGCGGAATTTACGCCGAGGTCTTTCGCCGGATGAGCGGCATCTGTGGCGCTTCGTCCTCGCGATTGCCGGCGTCGCGATGGGCGCGGCGATGGAGGTGCTCAAGCCGTGGCCACTCAAGGTTCTCATCGACAATGTGCTGAGCGGCAAGCCTCTGCAGTTCGCGCCGCTGGCGCAGTATTCGAGCATGGACCTGCTGGTCGCCGCATGCGTCGGCGGCGTCCTTATCTACGTTCTCACCGGAATACTTACAGTAGCGAATAACTACATTTCGATTTCCATCGGCCAGCGGATGGTCAACGACTTGCGCGGCCAGCTCTTCGACCATTTGCAGCGCCTGTCGCTGGGATTTCATCGCCGGCGCGAAATCGGCGACCTGATGGTGCGCATCGTCTACGACACCTTCGCGATTCAGACCATCACGATGAACGGCATCTTCCAGATCCTCGCCTCGTCGATCCTGCTGGTCGGCATGTTCATCGTGATGATCAAGATCGACGTCACCATGACGCTGATCGCGCTCGGCGTCATTCCGATGCTGGTGATCCTGATCGCGTCGGTCAGCGGCACCATCGATCGGCTCGCAACCGAGGCGCGGGTCAAGGAGAGCGCACTCTACACCGTAGCGCATCGCGCGCTCGCCTCGATTCACGTGGTGCAGGCGTTTACCCGCGAGGCCGAATCGTATCGCGAATTCGTGCGCTCCAGCAGCGAAAGCCTCGGCGAGAACCTGCGCCTCTACACCTTCCAATCGGTGTACGCCGGCGGCGTCAGCGTGGTCATCGCGATCGGAACCGCGCTGGTGATGTATTTCGGCGCGCTGCACGTGATGCGCGCGGAGCTGACTATCGGTGGACTGATCGTTTTCACCTCGTACCTCGCGTCGCTGTATGCGCCGATCAATCAGATCTTTCAGACCTATGGGCAGGTGCAGGGCGCGAAGGCGGGGCTGCGCCGATGCCTCGAACTCCTCGCGATCGATCCGGATATCAAGGATCGGCCGGGTGCGCGCGCGATGCCGCGAGTGCTCGGCGAGATCGACTTCGAGGATGTAGTGTTTTCCTACGAAGAGTCGAATCCGGTGCTGAAGGGCATCAGCTTCACGGCCAAGGCGGGCGAGTCGATCGCGATCGTCGGTCCGAGCGGCGCCGGCAAGACCACCCTGGCGAGCCTGGTGATGCGCTTCTATGAGCCGCGGCGCGGGCACCATCAAGATCGACGGGCGCGACCTGCGCGAGGTCACGCTGGAGTCGCTGCGAAAAAATATCGCGGTGGTGTTGCAGCCGCCGCTCGTCCTCGGCGATACGCTGCGCGCGAATATCGCGCTGGGAAGACCCGGCGCGAGCGACGACGAGATACGTCACGCCGCCGCGATGGCGCGCCTCGATCCGGTGCTCGCGAAGTTGCCGCGCGGCTTCGATGAGCTCGTTGGGCAGGGCGGCCACAGCTTGTCGGAGGGCGAGGCGCAGCGCGTCACCATCGCGCGCGCGTTGCTCAAGGACGCGCCGATTTTGATCATGGATGAGCCGACCAGCGCGCTCGACACCGAGACTGAAGCGCTGGTGCTGGCCGCCGTGCAGGAGGCGATGCGCGGGCGCACTACGCTGGTCATCGCGCATCGGCTCTCGACGATTCAGAACGCGGATCGCATATTGGTACTGCGTGACGGCGTCATCGAGGAGCAGGGCAGCTTCCAGGAACTGCTCTCGCGTGGCGGATTTTTCAGCTATTTGTACAATTTGCAGGCGTGGAAGGAACCTGTCGCCGAACAGCGATAGCAAAAATGGAAAGCACAGCATGTTGAACATCGGACTCACCGGCGGAATCGGATGCGGCAAGACCACGGTCACGAGAATTCTCGCCGAGCTCGGCGCGACCGTAATGGACGCGGACAAAATCGCGCATAGCACCTACGCGCCGGGCGGTCCCGCCTACGACGGCGTGGTCGCAGTGTTCGGCAAGGAGGTCCTCGCGCCCGACGGCAGCGTGGATCGCAGCAAGCTCGGGCCGATCGTTTTCAAGGAGCCCGCCAAGCTGACCAAACTCACCGATGCGGTGTGGCCGGCGACCAAGAATCGCATCCGCGAGATGATCGCCGAGTCTCGCGCCAGGGGCGAGCGCAAACCGATTGTGGTCGAGGCCGCCATTCTCATCGAAGCCAACTGGCAGTCGGTGTTCGACGAAATATGGCTCATCACCGCGGCGAAAGATTTCGTCATCGCGCGGGTCGAGCGCGAGCGCGGGCTGAAGCCCGAGCAGACCGAGGCGCGCATCAAGGCGCAACTGCCCGACGAGGAGCGGCGCAAGCACGCGACCATCGTCATCGAGAACAACGGCACCATCGCGCAGCTTCAGCAGCAGCTCGCGACGATTTGGGCCGATGCGCTAAAGCGCAATGGCTAGCGCGTGAGCGCGGCCATCACCGCGAAAATCACTAACTCGCAGACTGCCATGCCGCCCGCGAGCGCGTATCCGGCGGCGCCGCCGAGGCGGCGGCTGAGCACCAGGCGCATCGCGAGAATCGTCAGCGCGAGCGCCACGATCACGACCAGCCCAACGTTTTCATAAAGACCCATCGTTAGCGCGAGCGCGACGGCGCTCGAAATCGAAAACTCGCGAAAGCGGATCGGGCCTTCGTACGGCACGCCGAGGCCCCAGCGCTCGAGCGGGCGCAGACCGTATCCGATCGGGGTGATTGCCCAGCGCGAGAGCATCGAGGCCATCACCAGACTGGCGCTGCGACTGGCGGGATCGTGAATCCGCGAGAGCGAATATGCCGCCGCGAGGAACCACGCGATCGCGGCGAGCGCTCCCACCGGCCCGATCCGCGCGAGGCCGGTTGATGCCGGTCGCGAGCCAATGCGGATCGCGTCGACCAGGTCGGCGATTCCGAGTGCGTCGATGCCACCGGTCGCAACTTCGATGAGGACGATGACGATGATCGATCGCGCCATTGGCGAGAGAAAATCGCTCAGGGTCCGATCGAGGAATGCGAAGACGACGCCGGCCATCAAACCAATCAGCGGCAAAAACACCAAGGCTCGCGCGCGCTGCTCGGCATCGCCGAATTTCCGGCGCGCGAAGAGCGACCAGCGCGAGAGCGTCGCGACCGCGATGATCGATTCGCGCGCGAGGTTGGTCGGCGTCTCGCGATGCGACGGCTCGGCTTCGATATCCAAGCAGGCCAGACTAGCGGAACCATCGGCGCGTTCTCTATAACGGATAGCATGAAGATTCTGGTGATGGGCGCGGGCGCGATCGGCGCATTTTACGGCGCATGGCTGCAGCGGGCCGGCGACGAAGTTTATTTTTGCGCGCGCGGCGAGCATCTGCGCGCGCTCAAACAGCACGGCCTGGAGGTCACCAGCATCGACGAGCGGATGCACACCGGCGGCATTTCGCGCGAATTTCATTTGCCCATCAAGGCATCGGCGAACCCGCACGAATTCGCGCCCTACGAATTGATACTGTTTTGCGTCAAATCGCAGGATACGATCGCGGCCGCGAAGCAGTTGGTCGGATGCCTCACTGAGGACGGCGTCATCCTGACCCTACAAAATGGCGTGGAGAACGAGGCGCTGCTGTGCGAAGTGTTTCCGCGCGAACAGGTGATGGGCGGCAATGCCCGGGTCGGGGCCGAAATCACCGCGCCCGGCAAGCTGCTGCATACGGTCGGCGGCAATGCGGAAATCGGCGAGCTCGATGGACGCAAGACCCCGCGTGCCGAGCGCATCGCTGAGAGCTTTCGCCGCGCGGGCGTGCTGGGCGAGCTGACCGGCGATCTGCTCACTATCAGATGGCACAAGCTGATGGGCAACAACGGCACCAATACAGTTTGCACGCTCGGGCGCTGCTCGGTGGGCGCCGCGATTGCGGATCCCGACGGCGCCGCGCTGGTGCGGCAGTTGTTCCTCGAGACGGTATGGGTGGGCCGCGCGGAAGGCGCCAAACTGACCGAGGAGGAAGCAGAGACCCAGCTTCGCCGGATGAGCAAATATCCGAACCTGAACTCGATTCGCCCCTCGACGTTGCAGGATTACGAGAAAGGCAAGCGGCTGGAGTATGACGCCATCACGGGCGCAATTCTCCGCGCGGCGAAGCGGCACGGAATCGCGGCGCCGGCGACGCAAACGGTGCACGCGCTGCTGAAGCTGCTCGATGCCGGAATCGCGGCGAACGCGAGCAAATGAAGATCCTGGTGATGGGCGCGGGCGCGATCGGCGCCTACTTCGGCGCGCGGCTGCATCAGGCCGGCGAGGACGTGGTGTTTTGCGCGCGCGGCCGAAATTTGCAGGCGCTGACGGAGCACGGCCTTGAGCTCAAGAGCCCGCGCGGCGACTTTCATGGACCAGTGACCGCGACCGATGATCCTCGCGCGTTCGCGCCCTACGATTTAGTCCTCTTTTGCGTCAAGGCGTATGACACCGAGGCCGCGGCGAAGTCGCTCACCGGATGCCTCGCGCCGGGCGGCGCGATTCTGACGCTGCAAAATGGCGTGGAGAGCGAGGCGCGCCTCGCCGAGCATTTCGGGCGCGAGGCGATCATGGCCGGATGCGCGCGCGCCGGCGTCGAGCTGGTCGCGCCGGGAAAGATTCTTCATGTTACCACCGGCGTCATCGAGTATGGCGAGCTCGACGGCGGCGCGACTCCGCGCGCGCTGAAAATCGCCGACGCGTTTCGGCGCGCGGGAATATACGGCGAGCTGGTCGCCGACATCTTCACCTTTCGATGGTCGAAGCTTTTGTGGAACGCGGCATTCAACACGGTGACCACGCTGACGCGCCGCACGGTTGGCGAGGTGCTCGACGATCCCGACGGCGCCGCGTTGGTTCGCACTTTGATGGACGAGACGTTGGCGGTCGCGCGGGCCGATGGCGCGAAGCTCGGGCCAGATCGCATCGAGTCGCTGCTGGAACATTCGCGCAAGAATCTGCGCGCGCTCAAGACCTCGACGCGCCAGGACTACGATCGCGGAGCGCGGCTCGAATATGACGCGTTGAGCGGAGGAGTGGTGCGCGCGGCGCATCGCCATCAGGTTGCGGTCCCCGCGATGGAAGCGGTGCACGCATTGCTCGGGTTGCTGGATCGCAGTATCCGGAGCAGGAACGAGGCCAATAAAGATTCTTAGCGGGCGGTCAGCGAACCGCACTGCGCGGAAAGATCTCGTCAGGCGAGTTTTATCTCTTTCGCTTGATAACTCTGGGTCAGGCGCTTGACGAACTCGTGGCGAACTTTCTCGATCTGAGCGCTCTCGGCGACGCGCAGGAGAACCGCTACGGCCAGTGACGCCCCGGTCGCACTTTGAAAGTAGAGGGAAGGCGCCAGCCTGGATTCGACGCCATTGGTGGATTTCATCGCCTCGGCCGCGGCCGCCAAGGTGACGCTCTCAATGTCCTGGAGGTCACTTCCAGTGGCGACATTGAGATCGACTTCGACACTAAGAGCGCCGTCGGGGCCGCGCAGGTTGGTCAGGATGGTGTCGACCAATTGCGAGTTCGGCACGACCACGAGGTTGTCGTTAATCATGCGGAACTTGCTGCTGCGCCATCCGAGCTGCGTCAGCCATCCCTCCTGGCCACTGGAAAGTTTCACGTAGTCGCCGACCTCCAGCGGCTTATCGATCACCACGAAGAATCCGGAGAGGGTGTTTTTCAGCGTCTCCTGAAGCGCGAGCGCGATCGCCAGCGAGCCGACCCCGAGCGTCGCCAGAATTGGCCCGATCGAGATTCCGATGCTGTCGAGAAACATCAAAGCGCCGAGGCCGAAAACGAAACCGCGCAGCAGCCCGGTCACGATCCCATAACCCTGGTTGAGCAATGGAAACCGAGCCGACGCGCGCCCCATCCAGAAAGTCAGCAGGCCATCGGCGAAGACGACCAGGGCGAGCACGGTGCCGGCCGATACGGCGGCTCCGATGACTCCATGCCAGCGCGATGGAATAGGTTCGACATTGAGCGCGATCGCCATCGCGACCACGACCGCGGCGACCTTGAGCGCGGGTGAGAGCGCATGCAAGAGCGCCTGCATCCAATCACGATGTGAACCGGTGAGGCGTCCAATCCAGCGAAGAATGATTCGAGTCAGCGCGAGGAAAATGAACGTCAGCGCGACGAATGCGCCAGCGACGATCGCTAGTTGCAGGAGTGCCGCTCGATCGAATTTGAGGTGGGGAAGAAAAGTCATTAAGCGGGATGAGAACGGAAGAGCGGCCATCGCGCATCCGCACGCGGCTTCCTTATGGAAGAGTGACTTTCAGTGGAGATACGCGGAGATCTGTCTGGTCTGACAGATCTCCGCGCCGGATGAGACTTAGAAGTGATCGTGGTCGTGGTCGTGATGATGGTGCCACTCCCAGCCATGTGCGCCGCGCCCGTACTGATCGCCGTTGATGCCTTCCCATCGCCAATCGTTGTTGGCACGGTTCCAACGGCCCTGATTTCCGCCGTACCAGCTGTTGTAATACTGGTTCGGATACACACCGTTGTGATGCTCGGCAAAAGCGTTGCGCGCGTCAACACAGTGCTTGCTGTTGTTGTTGGCGCAGGCACTGTAGCCCATGAAGCCTTGGGCATAGCTGGTGCCAGCGAAGCCGGCGGTCAGCGCCGCGAGAGACAAAGCTAAAAGAAATTTCTTCATTGTTCGGTCCTCCATGACTGGATGAGGCCAGGTTTAGGCGTCGTTTCCTGACTGTCTAATGACGATGGCAGCACCCATCCGTATTCATTAAGTCGATAGCCATGTCACCAATTAATACGAACAAGGCGCGCAGGCGGATACAAAGTTACAGTGCGCCGGGAAGCAGCGCGCGCAGGCGCATCGCCCGGTCCGGCGCCGAGGTCTCGTGCTTGAAAAAGATGTAGATTTCGTCCGATTCGGCGGCCATCCTGGTGATGCGCTCGGCCCATAGCTTCAGGCCGGCGGCATCGTATTCCTCATGGCGCAAACGCATATAAACAAAATTTGCGGTGCGCTCGACGGGGCTCGCGATAGTCTCGCTCTCGGCGATGCATAGCGATGCGCCGCCCTCGCGCAGAGTTTGCAAAATCGAATCATCGAACCACGACTTGTCGCGAAACTCGAAGGCGGGGCGCAGGCGCCCATGCAGCAATGCGAGGAAATCCCGCAGCAGCGCAACATCGCGCTTGAAGTTCGGCGGCAGTTGAAACAGCACCGGTCCGAGGTGCGTGCCCATCGAGGATGCGACCTCGGCGAAGTGCGCGACCGGATTGTCAACGTCCTTCAGCTTCGCAAAATGGGTGATGCGCTGGGGCGCTTTGAGCGCGAAGCGAAAATGCTCGGGCGTCTGCGCGGCCCACTTCTCCAGCATCTCGCGCCGCGGCATCGCGCGAAAGGTGTAGTTGATTTCGACGGTGGGGAGCCGCTGCGCATAGTGCGCGAGCATCTTCGGACCGGCGAGTTTCTCCGGATAGAATCCGCCGAGCCATTCCTTGTAACTGAAGCCCGAAGTGCCGATGCGGATGGTGGCGCTCATCTATTCCGACGGTAGTAGGCGCGCCGTCGATGGACAAGCGGCGATTGCCGTCGCCACAAGTTCGGTTACCGCGGCGTGACGATTTCGCGATACAACGATGCCCGGCCATCGAATCCATTCTCAGGAAGCATCGCCATGAATTGGAAGGAACATTACGAGTCGCGCCGGATCTCGACCGAGGAAGCCGCGGCATTGGTCAAGCCCGGAATGCGCGTGCATTTCCCGCTCGCGAGCGGCATCACGATGCAACGCGCGCTGGGTGCGCATGCCGACAAAATCGGCGGGCTGATCGATCTGCGCCTATCGTCGCCGCTGGTCGATCCGGGATGGTTCAGCCGCGACCTCAGCGCGATTTTTCGCATCGAGTTTGAAATTTTCATCGGCAACCTCGGCCGCCCGACGCATGATGCGAGGCGTGGGGCATATCTCCCCAATCTGCTGTCGAGCAGCTTCAAGGCGCACGATGAGCGGCCCGCCGAGGACAAGCCCATCGACATCACCTTCGTGAATGTCACGCCGCCTAATGCGCAAGGTTACGTCAGCTTCGGACCCCATCAGTGGAACAAGCGGATGTATGCCCGCCGGGCGCGGATGGCAGTGGCGGAAGTCGATGCGACCCTGACCCGGACCCATGGCGACGTCTATATGCACGTCAGCGAGTTCGCGTACTTCGTCGATGGCACCCCTCCGCCGCCCGACCTCGGCGCCATCGACCGCGAACTTGCCAGGATGGACGAGGAGAAGCGCGCCGGGGTGAAGCAGGTGATGCGAGGAGGTTGGCGTCGAACGCATCGCGCCCATAATCCAGTACCTCGCACGGATGTCGGTGGCCGATTTGCGGGTGCTGATGGGGGTCAGCGACCCGCCCGAGGAGTATCGGACCATCGCCGGCTACCTCAGCGAGGTGGTCGAAGACGGGGCGACCATCCAGATTGGGGTCGGCGACCCATCGTCGCAGATGCCGCGGATGGGCGCCTTCAATCGAAAGATCGACCTCGGGCTCCATACCGAGATGGTCGCGCCGGGAATCGCGAAGCTGGTCGATGCGGGAATCATCAACGGACGCCGCAAGAGCATCCATCGTGGGAAAGCCATCGCGAACGCATGGTCAGGGTCGGACCCGGCGGATTTGGAGATCATCAACGACAATCCGGCCTTTGAACTCTACGACCCGGAATATGTTCTCAACCTCGGCGTCATTAGCTCCAATCATAAGCAGACCTCGATCAATAACGCGCTTAGTGTTGACCTGACGGGCCAAATCAACTCCGAGACCGTCACCGGCGCGCGCATGATCAATGGCACCGGGGGCCAGCCGGAAACCCACATCGGGGCATTCCTCAGCAAGGGCGGGCGCGCAATCACGCTATTGCAATCGACGGCGCTCGAAGGCGCGGTATCGCGAATCGTCCCTCAACTAGAAGCGGGCGCACTGATAACAGTCCCGCGGTACTTTGCCGACACCGTTATCACCGAATATGGCATCGCGAGGCTCCTCGGGAAGAATCATCGGGAGCGGGCGGCGGAACTGATCGCGATTGCGCATCCCGATCATCGCGCGGAATTGCAAGCGGAAGCGAAACGTCTGTTCGGATAACGCGCGCAATAGGCCTAAAAGATACCTCATGCTAGCTATGGCAACGATTGTCTCATTATGGTACACATATGCAGACCTAGACGCTGTTGGGGGAGGCGTGCGGCGGGGGCGCTGCGGACGGTGCGGGGGCGATGAGGTACCGGGCTTTAATTGCTGCTGACAGGGTTGGGAATACCAAAAGGAACCATCGAATATGGCTGCCGCGCCCAAAGTACTAACCGTTAATGAATTGGCGGATTATCTCCGCGTCCATCGTTCCACCATCTATCGGCTTTTGAAGAAAGGCCAGCTGCCGGGGTTCAAAATCGGCAGCGACTGGCGCTTCAATGTCGAAGTTATCGACGAATGGCGCCTCAAGCAGGGGGCCGGCCTCCTCGAGGAAGCCGTTGCGGAAGAATATCCCCACCCAACACGCGAGGCGGTAGGTCTCGCATCGATACTCGATTTTCGCAGGTCTAGCGAGCTTGGCGCGAGCCTCGATCGACGCATAGACTGGCTCGGCGATGCCGACAGACGTTTCCCATAAGACCCGGTTCTTCACCGAATCAGTTATCCGTGAAATGACTCGCCGCGCCCTTCGGGTCGGCGCGGTCAACCTCGCCCAGGGATTTCCCGACTTCCCGGCGCCCGACCGAGCTCAAGGAAGCCGCCAAGCGCGCCATCGACGAGGACTACAACCAGTACGCCATCACCCACGGCTCGCCGAACTTCCGCGCCGCCATCGCCGCCAAGGTCCGCAGCTATAACAAAATTGAGTGCGACCCCGACAAGAACGTCACCGTGACCTGCGGCGCCACCGAGGCGATGATCGCGACGCTGCTCGGCGGTGATAAATCCCGGCGACGAGGTCATCATCTTCGAGCCGTTCTACGAGAACTACGGCCCCGACGTGATCCTTGCCGGCGCGCGCCGCCCGCTACGTCACGCTGCGCGACCCGGATTTCTCGATCGATCGCAAGGAACTCGAGGCCGCGTTCACCCGGCGGACCAAGGCCATCATCATCAACACGCCGCACAATCCGACCGGCAAGGTCTTCTCGAAGCGCCGAGCTCGAGCTGATCGCCGAGCTATGCCAGAGACACGACACCCTGGCGATTACCGACGAAATCTACGAGCACATCATCTATGGCGGCGCGCAGCACGTCTCGATCGCGAGCCTGCCCGGGATGGCCGATCGCACGGTCACCATCAGCGGTCTGTCGAAGACATACTCCATCACCGGATGGCGTCTGGCCTACACGGTCGCATGCGAGCGGCTGACCTCGGCGATTCGCAAGGTGCACGACTTCCTGACCGTCGGCGCGCCGCATCCGCTGCAGGAGGCCGGGGCTGCCGCGCTGCAAGCTGCCGCCGAAGTTCTATGCCGACCTCGCCGCGATGTACGAGCGCAAGCGCGCGACTCTCCTCGGCGCACTCAACGCGGCGGGCCTCAAGTGCCGCTCGCCGCAGGGCGCGTACTACATCATCGCGGATATCGGTCATCTGGGCTTCAGCGATGATTTCGCGGCGGCGAATTTTCTCCTCGACGAAGTCGGCGTCGCCGCGGTGCCGGGATCGAGTTTCTATCGGCACCCGGAGCTGGGGAAGCGCAAGATTCGCTTCACGTTCTCCAAGAGCGATGAAACCCTCGCGGCCGCCGCCGAAAAATTATCGAAGCTGAATGAGCGTCTTCGCGGCCGCCGCCCCGCATCGATGCAGAGCTAGCAGACTCAGAGGACCTTACCGCCGCGAATCGCCCGAATTTTCGGCCTCTCAATCCCGCCGGAAAGATAGACCAGCACCGTCCAGATGCTACGCGACAAGGGATAGCAAATCAGGATGCTCGCGACCGCGATGGCCCCGACGATTGCGACCTGGACCGGATCCGACAGATGCGTGGTGAAGTCGAGGATGAACCATGCGATCAGAAACGCGACTGTCGCGACCGCATAGTCGACGTACATCGCGCCGAGTGACTCGCCCGGGTCCTTCCAGAAAATGACGTGGCAACTCGGGCAATCGTGATTCATCCGGAAATGCGTCGCGAAAATGTCGCCGCGTCCGCAGACCGGGCATTTGCGCGCCAGCGCCCTGCGGATGAGCATCGAGTTGGAAGGGGTGGCCATTGGTGACATTGTACCGCGCCGCATCGGTTCCGAGAATTGCGCCAGCTACGAAGAATCTAACCATCAGCGGTCCAAGGGCAGTCTTCTACCGAAGGAATAAATTTTCAACTCCGCTGACTTCAAATCTGCCGAGATCTGCTCAGCCCGGACGCGATCATTCAACGCAAATTCCACCCACTCATCGTGCGACACGAAGACGTGTCTCGAACCGGCGCTCGGGATCAGATGCATATCCCAACCGCTGATGAGGCCAACCTCGATGAAG
This sequence comes from uncultured delta proteobacterium, assembly GCA_963814035.1. GTDB lineage: Bacteria > Desulfobacterota > Binatia > Binatales > Binataceae > DATGKG01. The sequence continues at coordinate 39,508 of CAWFBH010000009.1, read as the reverse complement.
TTCACCAGGTCCGCCTTCTCGGATTTAAGAAACAGATGTCCCGGTACCTCCTGAATCAGTCGAGGTTCTGAATAACTTCGCCGAAGCCGATAGTAGAGGTCCCAATTCTCCGAGCTCGGCCATACGCCCCATGCAGTGACCCATAGAAGGCAATCCTCATGCGACTGCAAGGAACCCTCGATGAAGCGGCAGAACCACGTCAGCTGCGAGATGTTCTTCGGAAAACCACACCGCACCGTTAAGGCACTCCGAAACGGATGCAGCGGCGTCAGGCGATCGTCGAGCTCGACACCATGCCTGGTGCACCAATCTTTCAGTTCGGTTGGCGTGAGACCCCGCATCGAACCGCGCGCCTCAATGTGGCGCCGACGCTGGCGCTTCGAGCGGAGGCGCAGGGGTGCCCGGCTTCGAGGTGAAATCCGGCAGATCGCGCACCGGCGTAATCTTGATCGCGACCACCGAGCCCTTGTCGAACTTTTCCTGGCTCGGCTTGAACAGTCCTACCCGCGCCATCATGTACTTCTCCGGATAGTCGGTAATGATGCGATTCTGCAACGCAGGGTCGGTCGTGATTTCCGCCTTGCCGATAAACGCCGGGCCGTCTTCGGAGCCGATCCAGACCATCGCCGGGCTTCCGCGCTTGATACGCTTCGCCTTCCATGACGTGGGACTGGTGTTGATGAGCAGCACGTGATCGGGCGTGGTGGTGAACCATACCGGCGCGGCTTTGCTTTGATTGCCGTCTTTGCGCACGGTCGCGATGTAAACCAGGCTGGCTTTCGAAAATGCATCGATGTCGCGTTGCGTGGCTTGTGCGAGCACTTCGCCACTGAGAGTCAAGATCGCCAGCGCGGTCACGAGAGCGGACCAGCCGCTAACCAGACCAGTTCGTCGCAGCATAGATTCTCCCATCGATGGTGAGTCAGTCTCCCAGAAAACGCCGTCGCACGAATACCTCGCCGAGGAACAACAAAATCGCAAGCGGCAGCAGCCACGGCTCCGCGCTACGATGCATCGTGACCAGCGCGCCGGTCGGCCGCAGGATTTGCGCAGGCAACGCATCGAGCGCGCCGCCGGTGGCCAGCGCGATATTCTTCAGCACGGTCAGATTGCGCGGACGCAGGCGTACCTCGTCGGCATCGGCCGGGGCGGCTCCGGCCGATGCAAACTCGCGCTGCATGATGACGCGCTCGGTGTCGCCGCCCTTGACCATCAGCATCGCGGTGTACTTTCCGCGTGGCAATTGGCCGAGTTCGGCGCGATAGATCGCGGCGTCGGTCTGCGTCATCGGCACGTCCATCGCATGGCCGGTGCCGGTCACGCGCAGCACCAGGTTGGAGACCGGGCCGGTGTCGATTTTCTCGGCGTCGACATGAATGCCGCCATCGGATGCGGTTTCGACTCGCATCGAGAACGGACCCGCGTCGCCAGGGCGCATCGCCCAGTTGACCAGCTGTGACCAGAATTCCGCGTAGCGATTCCATCGAATCCAGCTCAATGTCGCAAGCGAATCCGGATCCGCGGTGAACACCACCGCGCGTCCGAGGCCGTATTGCCACGCAGCCAGCAACGGCGACGAGCTGTCGCGACGTGTGATCTTGAGCGGCACCTGCGCGCCGTCCTTCGGCTGCGTCGTCGCGTAGTAGTCGATCGGCGGCATGTCTTTCACGTCGATGCCGGTGAGAATCGCGCTCGGCCCGCCCGCTTCGAGTTCCGAGCGGCCCTGCTTGCGCCGGTTCATCGCCTCGCGCGTGAGGCCGACCAGCAGCAGCGGCAGCTTCTCGATGTCCTGCACGCGATAGAAAGTGCCGCCGGTCGCCTGCGCGAAATCCTGCAGCAAGCGCAGGTTTGCGAGATCGGGACCGATGCGAAGTGTCGAGACCGGAATATGCTGCGCCGCGAAATCGGCAATCAGCGCATCGTGATCGTGATATTGGCGGTTGGTGTCACCGTCGGTAAGCAGAAAAACCTGGCGCACCGCGATTTTGCTGTCGAGGATCTCGCGCTCCGCGATTTCCAGCGCATCTTTAAAATCGGTGCCGCCGCCGGGCTCCAGGCGCTCGATGCGATTTTCCAGCTCCGCGCGATCCTCGCCCAGCGGGGCCAGATGCCCGAGCACATACGGTTGCGAATCGAAGGCGATGACACCCGCGAGGTCGGTGTCATCGAGCTGGCGCAGCAACGCGATCGCGGCGGTCTTCGCGTAGCGGATGCGCTCGCCGTCGCGCACCGCCGGATAGCGCGAGTCGTAGCTCATCGAGTTGCTGCGATCGATGCACAAAAACACCGCGATCGGCTCGCGCGAGGGGGGCGGCGGCTGCGGTTGAAATTTCACCGGCAAAGTCTTTTCCAGCGGCGTCCCGGCGAAGCGCTCATCGCGCATCGTCTCACCGGTCGCGATGAGACCGCCGCCGAAATCCGATACGTAGCGATTGAGCGCGGTGGCCGAAGCGTCACTGAGCGTGGCGACCGTCGCATCGGAAAGAACCACCGCCTGGTACGGCAGGTAGTCTTCCGGATGCGTCGGCAGGCTGCGCGGCGAAGTCACCGTCACGTTGTACTCGCGCAGTTTGAGCGCGTTCAGCAGGCTTTCGGGCGGCGCGGTTCCGGCGACCAGGATTTGCGGCGGCGCGATAACTGTCAGCGCGGTTTCGGCGAGCGCGTTGAGCGCGACCATCGATGCGGGCGGTCGCAGCCGTGCGCCCATTATGTACGCGCCGGGCTGATCGATTCGGTACGGAAGCTCGAAGCGATTGAGCCCCGGTTTCAACTCGACGGTCTGCCCGCCGACCGGGTCCTTGTCGTTGAGCAATTCGAGATTGATTTTGACCGGGCTCGGCGCTTCGCTCTCGATCGCGATATGAAAGGTGAAGCGCTGATTGGCGCGCACCGCGCCGGGCGCCTCGAAGCCGGTCAGCGCGACGCGCTGGGTCGCGGACACCGGCGGCGCGGCGGCGAACACCCGGACCTTGTTCTCCACCAGCGCGGGAATTTCAGCGGCCGCATCGCCGAGCGTCTGGTTGCCGTCACTTAGCAGCAAAATTCGCTTGTCAGCTTCGGATGAAAACAGGCTGTCAGCGGCGGTGAGTGCTTCGCCGATATCGGTGGCGCCCGAATCCGCCGAAACCAGCGGCATGCTGATGAGGCGCGGATCGCCCATCGGCGAAAGCATCCGCACGTCGCGTCCGAAGCCGAGAACCGCGAGCTGATCGCTGGTGCCGCTCGCGCGCGCCAGCTCCCGAACGTTCGCACGCATCCAGGTTTCCTGATCGGGCGCGATCGAGCGCGACTGATCGATCAGCGCGACCGTCTCGACCCGATGCGATGCGGCGCGAGTTGGAATTCCGAAGCCGGCCAACGCGAACACCAGCGCGACGAATGCCGACACCCGCAGTGCGGCGGCGATCAGCCCGGCGCCGACCCTTCCCCGTCGCACCGCCAGCAGCGCCGGCAGCGCGATGAGCGGTATCGCGAGCAACAGCCATAGCAGGAGGGGACGCTCAAACATGACGCATCCCCCATCGATTGGCAGTTCGCAGCAGCCAAACGGACTCCAGCAGAATCGCGATCACCGCGAAGACGATCAGCAGCGCTGACAACGGCTGCACATGCCTGGGCGATGCTACGGATTCGGCGGCGCGGATGGGTGCCGTCGCGGGTGATGGCGGCGCAGCGATCGCCGTCAGATCCGATTCCGTAGCATCGTAGTAGTTCGCATACACATCAGTCTTTCCCGATGCGGCTTCGATCGCGTAGTCGCCCGGCTGCAAGGGCCGGATGCGCAGGCGGCCCCATTGATCGCGCGAGGGCGCAATCGCGCCGCCATCGGGAGCAGTGACCTTCGCTCCGGCGGGCGCCGGCACCGCGACAAAGGTTCCAGTCGGCACGATGCGCAAGTCGGCCGGCGCAGTGAGTTCGCGCACCAGGTCAACCGTCGCCACCAGCGCGTCGAGACGATCGGGATCGAGCAGCAGATGCTGGCGAACGTCGAAGGCGACCAAGCCGAACTGCCCGGATGGGAGCGCGCCGGTCGCGACCAGCGGCAACGCCTCGTGCGCACCGGCGGCGGTGCCCGACGCGCGGACGCTCATCCATTCCGGAAGGACCACCATGCGCGTCGCGGCCAGCGCGGTCGGCGCGGCATTCGAATCGTCACGGCTCTCATTGGTCATCAATGCGGCCGGTGCGGTTCCGGAAACTTGCAGCCCCGGGATTTTTCCGCTGCTACCCAATGGAGGAAAAACCAACATGATGGATTGCGCGTTGATCCCGGAAACGTAGGAGTCGTGCAGCACCGCGAGCTCGTATGATTCCGTACCTTTGAACTGCGCGGGGTCGGCGGTGGTGATGATGAAGTTGCTGTTGACCGCGAGCAGCACGCGCGCCAGGTCGTCGCGCACCGCCGCATCGGGCGAAAGCACCAGCACATGCGCGTGGCTCTCGACCGGCGCATATGCGTAGCGATCGTTGTCGGCTTTGAGCGCGTCCTCGCTGCGGATTCGCGCATGTACCAGGCCGCCGCTCGTCAGCGGGCCGAAGAGCACCAGGATCTGTTCGGCCGGCGCCAAGATCAGAGTTTGATGGAAAACTTCCTTGCCGTCGTTGTCCACCGCCAGTTCGCATAAATCTGGCTTGACGCCGAAATTCCTGAGCACGACGCGCCCTTTTGAAGTGTTGGGGACCCCGGGATCGAGCGAAACGACGGCGAGATTATCGGCGGGCGAACCGCTTTGATGAAACTGGAACCCGGAGCTCAAGCCGGAATCGGCGATTACCGTGGCCGCGGGTTTCCGGTCCGCGAAAAATTCCACGTCGCCGGTAGCGCGCGCACGCATCAGCGCGGCGGATAGCGCGGCGCGGCGTGCGGGCACTGCCATCGATCGCAATCCGTCGATGGCCTTGCGGATCGCGTCGCGATTCGCGGTCTCCGGATGAATCATTTGCGCTTCGAGCGCATAACCGATGACGCTGAACCGATCGCGCTCCGGCGCCGCATCGACGATTGCGAGGGCCTGCTTCTTCGCCACCTCCAGTCGCGTCCCGCTTCCTTCGCGCGCGCCCATTCCCGCCGCGAGGTCGAACACCAGCGCGCGAGTTCTGCCCCGCGCCGCCGCCGACGAGGAGCGAACATACAAGCCGGCCAGCGCGAGCGTGATGCCGCGAGGATCGCCACTTCGAGCCAGAACAAAGGATCGATGCGCAGGTGGCGCACGCGCGCGGTCGGCGCGGCGGCTTCATCGAAAAGCAGCAAACTCGAAACCTCCAGCGTCGGGCGCGAGCGCGAGCGGAGATAAATCGCCAGGAGAATCGCGATGCTGATGGCCCACAGCAGGTTGTTGGGATTGAGCACGCCCACCTAGCGAATCACCCCCATGACTGGAAGTTCGCGCTCCAAAATCGCATCGAGGTGGCGCGCGCCGAATGCCTGCGCGTAGATGATTGCGTGACCCATGCAGAATTCGTGGATGCGCTCCGAAATCGCCGCGACCCGGTTGCGACAGGCGGTGGCCAGTTCGGGACCAAAAGCGACCTCACGCAGTTCACCGCTCTCACTGTCGCGAATCCGATATAGCCCGGGCGGATAGGAACCTTCGGACTCCATCTCGCCCATCACGTGCACCAGCTTGACCTCTTGACGGGTGCCGAGGAGATGCAGCATCGCTTCTTCGAAATCAGTTTGATTTACCAGGAAGTCAGAGATCAGGATCACCACGCCGGCGGGGCGGCGTTGCAGGAGCAATTCTCCCACCGCGGCCGAGAGGCGCGTCTCGCCTGCGCACTCCAGGTCATCGAGAAACGATTTGAAGGCTTGATACTGCTCGCGCCGGCGATAGAAAGGCGTCGGCGCGAGCTTCACGCCGTCACGCCGCGAGCCGAATGACACGATCCGCACCGCGTCGTTCTCCGCCATGCCGATGTAGGCGAACGTGGCGGCGAGCGCGCGCGCGAGGCCGAATTTGTCGTCGCGTTCCGGCATCGCCATCGAGGCGCTCGCATCGAGCATGATCGTGATCTCGACCTGGCGTTCCGCGCGATAGGTGCGAATGAGCAGATCGTCGAGGCGCGCGAAAGCATTCCAATCGAGGAAGCGGAGGTCGTCGCCCTCGGCGTACTCCTTGAAATTTTCCGGCTCGATGCCGAGTCCCTGCACGCGACCGATGGTGCGCTGACCGGCGCGGACGGTGCGCGCACGCCTGACGCCCAGCACCAGGCGATCGAGGCGCCGCAAAAAGTCCGGCTCGAATGCGCGAGCTTCGAGCATGCGATACCTCTACGCCGGTCTCGCCGAATGAATCGATCGCACCACGCGCTCAACGATGTGCGCGCCATCGATTCCGTCAGAGTGCGCCGCGTAGTTGAGCATGATGCGATGGGACAACGCCGACGGCGCGATCGCTTCGATATCCTCGCGCGCGACATTGGCGCGCCCGTCGAGCAGCGCGCGAACTTTACCGCCGAGGATAAGCGCCTGTGCGCCGCGCGGACTCGAACCGAACATCACATAGCGATTGACGGTTTCCTCGTGCACCGCTTTCGGTGAATCGGAAACAAACTTGGAGTTAGCAGGCTGGGTCGCGCGAACCATCCGCGCCGCATATTGCTCGATGGCCGGCGCCGCGATGACGTTGCGCACCAGCTTCTTCAGCGCCTCGATGCGCAAGGCCGCCTCCTCGCGAGGAAACGCGGCCTCGATGCCGGCTTCCTCAGGTCCCGTGGTGGTCGAAATGATCCGAATCAACTGCTCCTCGTCGGGATAGTTGAGCTTGACCTTGAAGAGGAAGCGATCGAGCTGCGCCTCGGGCAGCGGATAGGTGCCCTCCATCTCGATGGGGTTGAGCGTTGCCATCACGAAGAACGGCGGATCGAGCGGATAGGTTTTCGCGGCGACGGTGACCTGCAATTCCGCCATCGCTTCGAGGAGCGCCGACTGGGTCTTCGGGGTCGCGCGATTGATCTCGTCGCCGAGCAGAATGTTGCAAAACACCGGGCCGCGCTGAAATTGAAAATCGCGCCGCCCGTCCTCGGTGCTGAGGATGACGCGGGTGCCGGTGATATCGGCGGGCATCAGATCCACGGTGAACTGGATGCGATTGAAACTGAGGTTGAGCGCGAGGCCCAAGGTTTTGACGAGGGTGGTTTTGCCGGTGCCGGGCACGCCTTCGATCAGCACGTGGCCGCCGGCGAACAGCGCCATCAACAATTCCTCGACCGCCTGCTCGTGGCCGATGATGACCTTATGAATCTCCGACTGGATCCGCCGGAAGACGCGAGCGAAATCGCCCACCGTCGGCATCTCGCCGCCGCTTACTTCGCTCATCGTTCAAAAACCTTCTTTATCGCGGCGCGATCTTCCTCGGGCACCGCGGCGCGCGCGACAGGTTCGTCGGGATGCTGAGTCGAGTTGAGTGGAGTGCGGACCTTCGGCGGAAGATATGCGTGCCCTGAGGCCTGCGGTCCTTTGACTTCGGAGCGCGCATCGATGGAGATCTCGAAGCCCTGGCCGCCCATTTTTGGATCCGATGGGGAACCGAACAGCGTATCCGGGTCGGCGCCGATGCCATGGGCCGAGCCGCCGTTGCTGCTGGAATCGCTGCTCACCTGGTCGGCGGATTTGTCGGTGGAACTATCAGTGGGGTTTTGGCGCTGCTCCGGCGTGCTGGTCTCGTCGTTGCCGCCCCCGCTCACGCTCTCGTTTTGAGGCTCTTTGGGGATCGCGTTGTTCGGCATGGTCGAGGAGTCGTTGCCGTTGTTCTCATGCTCGAAATGCGCGTCCGCATCCTCGCCCTTGCGATGCGGATTGAGCTTGACCGGATCGCGTTTCTCCAGCGAGTTCACGTCCTGCGAATTATCCGCGAGCTTCAGGGTGAGACGCTCACGCTGCGGTGCGCGACCGGTCAGCTTGTCCTGCAGACGATCGGCCAGGTTCCGCGCATGGTTCATCATCTTGTCCATCGGAGTGTCCGATGACTTGCCGCTTCCCGCGGCGGCTTCAGCCGCAAGCTTGTCCTGGAGCTTGCGCATCGTGCTCGGGTCGGCATGAACCTCGACCGCGTCGTCAGAATCGGAATCGGCCGCGCGCAGATGCAGGTCGTCGAGGTCCACTGTCATCTCATCTTGATTCGCCGAGAGCGGAATGGGCTTGCCGCGCACTCGCGCAATCAAAGGCAGGATCGCAATCGCGAGGAGCAGCGCGGCGACGAAGCCGTAAATCGAGCGCGAGACGCGCCGCGCCTCGATCCGCGCCGGCGCGAATTCCTCCTGGCGGCTCAGGGTGTCCTCGATCAGATAGGACCAGAGCAGGAGATGCTCAGGATTCTGCCTCAGCCTGACGACCTTCTGGCGCTGGCCGAGCTCGATGATGGTTTCCAGCCGTCCCTTCAGATCGGCGCGGCGATCGGCGATCGATGCGGCACCGCCGCGATTGACGTAGCTGCGCCATGCGGCGCGGACACTGTTGGTTACTCCCGCGATCGCTACGAAGGCCAGGATGGTCGCGATGACGAGGAACATGAGCGGTTGCAGGTAAAATGCCGCAAGTACTGTGATTGCGCCGGTCGCGATAATCCAGCCGAGGCTCCCGAAGGCCGCCCGCTGCCATGCCAGCGAGTTGAGGCGGGTGCGAATCGACCGGATGCGGCCGAAAATCAGCCCCAGTTTTTCCTCGGTTTTGCGTACCTGATGGGGTGAAGCCATTTGAACTTCAGGCAGTGAGAGTCGAGGATAGTTTAACCCCTGATTACGCGCAACTTACTTTCTGCGCGAGGGTTCCTGGCCTCAGAACGTCCATCCTATGATGGTCTTCACAAATGTTCCATTACTCGCGCGCGTCATCCCGATCCCGACGCCGAGGTTCATCTCCAATTGCGGAAGAAAATCGAAATTCAGCGCGGGCACGATAAAATGCTGCTGATGCTGCACGCTGGGCAGCGGCTGGATCGCACCCATATCGCCATAGTACTCGACCGCGGGCGATAGCCACGGGAAGAGCTGATTGTATTGCACCTCGCCCTGAGGCGAGATGGTGACCCCCTTATGGGTGCCCGGCCCGGAGAAAGGTTTCTCGAAGGGCAGGTTCGCAACTATCTCGACCGGTCCCAGATGCGTCTCCGCGATCGGGCGCATCTCCAGCGTCAGCGGCTGATCCTCGGCAGCGCGGCGCATGTAGTCGAGCTCGAGATTGCCGCCGAAGGAGACCGGCCAATCCATCGTTTGCGGAATTCCAAAATGGATCTTGCTGCGCGAGCCCGCGTATTCGTAGTGACCATCGTCGAGCTTGGCGGTGCAGAAATACTGACCGATTTCGACATGCGGCAGGATTCCATAAGTCGCCTCGATCGTTTCGTGGATCTGGTACGGATCGATTTGGCTTTTGGCTTCCTGACCGACGGCGGTCGTGGTGCTGTTGGAATGAAGCTCCAACTGCAGATGATACTGCGGGTCGGTCTCGACCGGATAAATCTGGATCTCGTAAAAATCGATCGCGTAGGCGTTGCCGCCCGCGACCAACATCGCCAGCGCGGCAAATCCGGCGAGCAATCCCTTGCGCAACCAACGCATGAGGCTCGGCTACTTGCGCTCGGGCAGGCCGGCGTCGTCGCGCGCCATCAGCGCAATCGCCGACCAGTCCAGCTCCTCGCGCCCCTTGGCGATGCTCGCGATGAAGCGGTCGCGCAGAATCCCCGCGGTCGGCATCGGTGCGCGCACCTCGCCTGCAGTTTTCAGTGCCAGCTCGACATCCTTGAGGCCGAGCGGCAGCCGAAACCCCACCGGCGTATGCCGCATCTCCGCGATCGCCTTTCCATATCCTTGATAGACGGGGCATGCGAATAGCGTCGAACTCAGCATCTCGATTGCCGCGACGCGATCGACGTTGCTTTTTTCCAGCATCGCGAGCGCCTCGGCCATCGCTTCCATCGCCGCGGCGATCATGAAATTACCCGACACCTTGACCGCATGCGCCGCGCCGGGATCCTCGCCAAAATCGAACGTCTTCTGGCCCATGGCCGCAAGGACTTCCGCAACCCTATGCTTGTCGTGATGCGCCCCCGAGGTACAAATCCACAGCCGTTTCGCATGCGCGGCCTCGGGCCGGCCGAACACCGGCGCGGCGATATAAGCGCTGCCGTTCTCGGCGTGATACTGCGCCAGCTTGCGCGAGGTCGCGGGCGCGATGGTGCTCATCGAGATGTGGATGCCGCCCGGCGCGAGGCGATGCGCGATGGTATCGACGCCGACCACGACGCCCTCGAGCGCGGCGTCATCGGCGAGCATCGTGATCACGACGCCGCCAGGCGAGGCGACCGCCGCGCTGTTGGAGGTCAACTCGGCGCCGCGCTTCACCAGCGCGTCGGCCTTCGACGCGGTGCGATTGTAGACCCGCAGCTTATGACCGGCAGTGAGCAGATTGGCCGCCATCGGCAGTCCCATCGATCCGAGTCCGATAAATCCGATATCCATCGCAAGATCCTCCTGGAGCAGGCTAACGGGAGTGCACGACGCCGATCCTCGGGCATTGGGTCGCGATCGGGCAGCGCGAGCACCACGGCGACACCGGCTGGCATAGCGTCTGACCGAATGCGACGAGAAATCGTATTGTAGTCGATCCAATGGCGCAGCGGCAGGACTTCGCGCAGCGCCATCTCGGTCTTGTCGGGGGTCTTGCTCGCGACCAGGCCCCATCGATTCGAAATGCGATGCACGTGGGTATCGACACAGATGCCCGGCTTGCGAAACGCCTGCGTCACCACCAGGTTGGCGGTCTTGCGCCCCACGCCGTTGAGCGTCATCAGGTCATCTATATTGTCGGGTACGCGGCCGCCGAATTTATCGATGAGGTCGCGGCAGATGCCGCGAATCACGCGCGCCTTGGTGCGATAGAACCCGACCGGGTAGATGAGCTTCTCCAGCGTCTTGGGCGCGAGTGCGAGCATCTCTTCGGGCGTGCGCGCCGTGGCGAACAACTTCTCGCATGCGACCGCGGTCATTTGATCCTTGGTGCGCAGGCTCAGGATGCATCCGATGAGGGTGAGGAACGGGCTCTGATTCTGTTGCGCGGCGAGGGCGACGATCGGCGCATTCCACTTCGGCGCCTCCCTGGCGAGGACGCGGAGCAACTTCGCCACCGACTTGCCGGTAACGCCCGGCACAACCTTGCGCCGCGCATTTCGAACGCCCTCAATCTTCGCCGCAACGCCATTCATAGCCGAGGAACATCTATCATGATGTGGAACAGGCTTCAGCAAGTGTGCTTCTCGAATTAAAAAAGACACAGGCTAAGGGTGTCCACTCATTTGACGATCGCTATGCCTCGGGACTAGCGTTCCGCTTCGTCAGGCCCATAAGCGCGCCACTTCGCGGGAGGCTAGCCATCATGGATGTCGGCAAGGACAAACTGCTCGAGATGTATCGCTCGATGCAGCGCATCCGTCAGTTCGAGACCAAAACGCGTGACCTCGCACTCGCCAACGAGCTGCCGGGATTCGTCCACGTCTCGATTGGCGAGGAGGCATCGGCCACCGGCGTATGCGCGGCGCTGCGCAAGACCGATCGCATCACCTCGACCCATCGCGGCCACGGCCATCTGCTCGCCAAGGGTGGACAGCTCAACCGCATGATGGCGGAGCTGTACGGCAAGCGCACCGGCTACTGCAAAGGCAAGGGCGGCTCGATGCATATCGTCGACTACGCGCTCGGGATCCTCGGCGCCAATGGCATCGTCGGTGGAGGCTTGCCGATTGCGACCGGCTCGGCGCTCGCCGCGGTCATCGCCGGCAAGGATGACGTGACCGCATGCTTCTTCGGCGACGGCGCCTCCAACGAGGGCACCTTCCACGAATCCCTCAACCTCGCCGCGGTATGGAAACTGCCAGTGGTCTTCGTATGCGAGAACAACGGCTACGGCGAGTTCACGCCGATGCAGACCGTGACCTCGGTCCGCGACATCGCGCAGCGCGCGCACGGCTACAACATCCCGGGCATCATCGTTGACGGTAATGATGTGATGGAGGTTTTCGCCAAAGCGAGCGAAGCAGTTGCGCGGGCGCGCGCCGGTGAAGGTCCCACGCTGCTCGAATGCAAAACCTACCGATGGGAAGGGCACGTCGTCGGCGAAGCGGCGTTCCTCGGCGAGGGCGCGTATCGTCCGACCGCGGAGGTCGAGGCGTGGAAGCTCAAATGCCCCATCATTCGGTATCAGCAATTCCTCGTTGGCGGCGGGAAAATCGACAAGGCGGAACTCGATCGCATCGATAAGGAAACCACGGCCGAGCTCGAGGATGCGATCAAATTCGCGCGCGAGAGCGAGCTGCCTGATGTGTCCGAAGTAACCGATGACGTTTACGCGAAGTAGAGGCACGACGATGCCGCAAATCAATTTCATCCAGGCCATCAACACGGCGCTCGTCGAGGAGATGGAGCGCGACCCGCTCACCTTCGTGATGGGCGAGGACGTGGTGCTGAGCGCATTCGGCGCGACCAAGGGACTGGTCGACAAGTTCGGCCTCAAGCGCGTGCGCAACACGCCGATCTCGGAGGCGGGATTCGTCGGCGCAGCTGTCGGCGCCGCGATGGCGGGTACGCGGCCCATCTGCGAGGTCGAGTTCGCGAGCTTCTTCTATTGCGCCTTCGATCAGGTCTGCAACCAGGCCGCGAAGCTCCGCTATATGTCAGGCGGCCAGGCGACCATGCCGATAACATTTCGCGCGGTGTACGGCGCGATGGGCGGGGCGGCCGCGCAGCACTCCGAGACTGTGTATGCGCAATTCCTCAGCGTCCCCGGATTGAAGCTGGTGGTGCCGTCGGGTCCATCGGATATGAAGGGACTGCTCAAGAGCGCGATTCGCGACAACAACCCGGTGATTGTTTTCGAGCATGGCGGCCTCGGTCGCCTGAAAGAAAATGTTCCCGACGGCGACCATCTGGTGCCGCTGGGCAAGGCGGCGGTGAAGCGCGAGGGCGAGCACGTCACCGTGGTTGCGATCGGCGCGATGGTCTCGAAGACGATGAAGGTGGCCGAGAAACTCGCCAAGGAGGGCATCTCGGTCGAGATCGTCGATCCGCGTACGCTGATCCCGCTCGACGAGGAAACGATTCTCGCGTCGGTGGAGAAAACCAATCGCGTCATCATCGCCGATGAAGGTCATATGCGCGGCGGTGCGGCGGCCGACATCGCGGCGATCATCGCGGACAAGGGTTTTGATTTCCTCGATGCGCCGGTGAAGCGAATCACCGCCCTCGATGTGCCGATTCCGTTCAGCCCGCCGCTGGAGAAAGTGGCGGTGCCCGACGAAGCCCGCATCGAAGCCGGCATCCGACAGATGGTGGGCAGATAATCATCTACTTCTGATCGAGACCAAATTGCTTACCGCGATAATCACCGGCGGCAACGGCGGATTGGGTTATGAATGCGCGCGCGTAATCGCGGCCGCGTCGCCGCAATGGCAGGTGATCATCGCCGCCCGTGACCATGCGAAATCGGAAGAAGCAGCCCGCTCGATAATTGCCGCGACCGGAAATTCTAACGTCGCGGCAATCGACCTCGATCTGGGGTCGCTCGATTCGGTGCGTCGATTCGCAGCCGGATTTGCCGCGCGCGGGCTGCCTCCGATCGGAGCGATCGTCTGCAATGCGGGAATTCAAACCGTCCGCGAGCTTACCTTTACCGCTGAGGGCTACGAGACCACCTTCGCCGTCAATCACCTTGGGCATTTTCTGCTGGTGAATCTGCTCCTGCGTTACCTGAGCGATCGCGCGCGCATCGTTATAGTGAGCAGCGGGACCCACAATCCCGACCAATTCACCGGAATGCCGAAGGCCCGACTACATCGATGCTGCTTCGGTGGCGAAGCGTGCATCAGGCGAGGATCCGGGCACCGCAGGCCGGCGCGCCTACACGACTTCGAAGTTGTGCAACGTGATGTTCGCCTATGAACTGGCGCGGCGCCTCAAAGCGGAGGGTCACGACAAAATCGGCGTGACCGCGTTCGATCCCGGTTTGATGCCGGGCACCGGACTGGCGCGCGACTACACCCCATTCATGAAATTCATCTGGAACTTCGCGCTGCCCGCGCTCCGCTTCATCCCCGGAGTCAACGGCGCGGGCAAGTCAGGCGCCGACCTCGCGCGACTGGTGCTCGATCCTGCGCTGGATGGCGTCACCGATAAATACTTTGTCGGGCGCAAGGCGGTTCCATCCTCAAAGGATTCATACGACGAGCGCAAGGCCGCCGAGCTGTGGGAATCGAGTGTGGCGATGGTCCACCTCAAGCCGGACGAAACCATCCTGCAATTGGCCATCTAGACCCGACGTGGAATTTTCTACCTGCGGCGTTCGAGTTTGACGGCGTGCTCGGGGCAGGCGGCGACGCATAGCCCGCACGCATGGCAGTCCGCGGCGCGCACCGCGAAGGCCTGCCAGTTGCGATGCATCAGCGCTTTGACGCGGGAGACGAACGGCAGCGCATTCTTGTCTTCGGCGCTGAGCTTGCGCATCTCGAAGACGTCGTAGGGGCAGACCTGGACGCAGTCTTCTTTACCCTCGCATCGATTGCGATCGATGACCGGCGCGAAGACTCCCGCGTCCTGCTTGCATTCAATGTTGGCCGCAGTTTTCATGCGTCAGCGAGTGAGCAATCGCCGTACCGCATCGCGCCGCGCGAATGCAACATAATTTCCTCGATGCAGTATTCCTTGTGCAATCGATCCCCTGCATTTCCCTAATTTTGAGGCTCTGTGCCTGTGTGGTTCTCCTGATTCCGCGGCGCGAAAACCTCCTGCGGTTCCGCCACGCCGCGCAGATGATGCTTCCCGAGGCTCTCCAATGTTGATCCTGCCGCCGCTGCGAAGCTCGCCGAGGTCACCACATGACGACCCAGCTCGGATGCGATTTTCTCCAGCCGCGCGGCATGATTCACCGCCGGTCCGATGACCGTGAAATCGAGCCGGTTGGGTGCGCCGATGTTGCCATAGTTCACCTCGCCCAGATGCAGCGCCAGGCCGAAGCGGATTTCAGGCTCACCCGCCGCGCGCCGTTCGAGGTTGCGTGCCGCGATTTTCTCCGATGCGGTACTTGCCGCGCGCAGCGCCGCCGCGCATCGTGAGGAAGGGGCCTCATTGTCGGCCAATTCGAAAATCGCGAGGAGTCCATCGCCCATGAACTTGAGCGCCTCGCCGCCTTCGCCGACGACCGCCGCGACAACCGCCTCGAAGTAGTCATTCAGCATCGCGACCAGACGATCGCGCGGAAGCGAATCCGCCAGCGCCGTGAAGCCGCGCAAGTCGCAAAACCAGATGACCGCGTGGATGGTTAGCGCGGCGCCGCGCGTGATGGCGCCGGAGAGCACGCGCTCTCCCGTGCGATGACCGACGTAGGTATCCATCAGATGGCGCGCGATGCGCCGCGTCGATTGCACCTCGACAATGATCGCGAGCGCCTCGGCGACCTCGGCGAGGCCCGCGACTTCGGCATCGGTGAAGCCCCCCGTGCGATCGGTTGAAAATGTGATGCAGTTGATCTCACCGCTGGAATATTTCAGCGGCAACGCGAGGTAGTCGGTGCCACCCGCGCTCTTCAATTCGCTGAGGACCGGGAAATCCATTAGGCAGTCGGCATCGCATAGCCGGCGGCGAATCGGGCCCCCGGAATTCTCCACCGCGACGATGGGGCTGCTGCTCGCCTCCCGGGTGCTCTGGAAGCCATGCAAAGCGGTCAGCCGTTCGGCACCGGGCTGGTCGCGGCGCCATACGTACGCGGTGCCGTAAACTTCCGGATGCAGCGTTTTGGTCGAGCAGAATGCGCGCTGGATCGGGAAGCCGGCGGCGACGATGCGCCGGCACATCTCATCGCCGAAATCGCGCATCTGGGTGATATGCCGCCCTTCGCGCATCATCCAGGTTACGACCCGGACGGCACCCTCATGCTGGCCATCCATGCTAGGATGTATAGGCACAGCAGGTCCGGGGTTGCTATCGGGCATACGGTGGATGCTGGGTCGTGATTGAACGGCGAAAATGCAAAAACAAACCCACTTCGAGGATCGCGAGAAGTGGCCCTGAGGCTCGGCGAAGGGGCTCCGCGCAGCGATTCGATGATTCAGAGACGCCACGAGGCGGCAATTAGAAAAGCAAACCCACTATGGCCGTCGAGAATTACCAAACGAAGCCAAAAACCTCAGGCAAATGCAGGGGTTCGGGGATATCGATGGTGGCCCCACCACCGGTCGCGCAGCGCGACCGGCTCTCATCAGTCCGTCACGCGGCATTCCATGCCGACGGGGCATCGGAGTTCGCGGTACTCGGTGCGCCAGCCAGCTTCTCTTGCAAAAAACAGCGAGAGAAGCGAGGGATCAGAAGGCAAAACAAAGCCACTTCGGCGATTGGGATTTTACATAAACGAACCCACCGAATAGCCGTGCGCGCCTCATCAAAATGTCAAAACAAAGCCACTAAAGGCCTGATTTCATTGAGCCTTCGCTATTATTTCGCCTCATAGAATGGACCAACCCGACGCCATCAAACTCGATCTTCGCGGGGTTAAATGCCCACTCAACTGGGCGCATGCCAAGGTCCGCCTCGAGCAGATGGAGCGCGGGCAGGTCCTCGAGTTGATGCTCGATGATCCGCGTGGTTATCGTGACATCCCGCGCGCCGCCGAAGGCGAGGGCTATGCGATGCTGGCTACCGAGGAACGCCCCGATGGAACCTTCGTCCTCAAAATCGAGAAGTAAATGAGCTTACGACGTCATCATTCGCAATGCCGCAATCGTCGATGGAACCGGCGCGCCATCCTTCGAAGCTTCCATCGGAATTCGCGGCGACCGTATCGCCACTGTCGGTGACATTGCCGAGCGCGGCGCCCTCGAGCTCGATGCGCGCGGCCTCACCGTCGCGCCCGGCTTTATCGATGTTCATAGCCACGACGACTGGGCGGTGCTCCTCACACCCGAAATGGATTTCAAGGTGATGCAAGGCGTCACCACCGATGTCGTCGGCAACTGCGGGATGGGGGCGGCCCCGAATCCCGCGGCGGCGGTGATTTTTCGCGCGCTTCACGGACCGTCCGAGAAGGTTCCCGAATGGACCGACTACGCCGGCTACTTCCGCGCTGTCGATGAGAATCCTCCCAGCCTCAATGTCGCGGTGCTCGCGGGTCATGGCAGCTTGCGCCTGGGTGCGATGGGCAATGCCAAGCGCGAGCCGACCGCCGCCGAAATGGCGACTATGGGCGGATGGCTGCGCGACGCGATCGAGGCGGGCGCCGTCGGTTTCTCCACCGGCCTCATCTACGAGCCCGGACGCTACGCGCAAACCGAGGAAATCATCGAACTCGCGCGCACGATGCGGGGCAGCGGCGCGCTCTACGCCAGTCACATGCGCAACGAGGCGGCGGGCCTCCTCGATTCGATTCGTGAGACGATTCGCATCGGCGCCGAGGCGGGCGTGCCGGTGCAGATTTCGCATCACAAGGCATCGGGGCTGGAGAACTGGGGGATGGTGCGCGAATCGCTGCGGCTCATCGAGGCGGCGCGCGCTCGCGGACTCGAGGTTACCGCCGATCAGTATCCCTATACGTCAGGAAGTACGGTCCTGGCCGCGGTCATCCAGAACGGCGGACTCGATGCGAGCGGCGCGCGCGGCGGCATCGGCATCGTGCCGCCGGAGCGGATTCTCATCGCGTCGGTTCCATCGCGTCGGGAATGGGAGGGCCGCCGCCTCGACCAAATCGCCGCGGAGATGGACCTCGGCGCGCTGGAAGCCGCGCGTAGAATTGTCGATGAGGATCCCGGCACCGTCGTGGTGCTCGACCTGATGAGCGAGGACGACGTGCGCATGGTGATGGCGCATCCGAGCACGATGATCGGTTCCGACGGCCTCGCGATGGGCGCCAAACCGCATCCGCGCCTGTATGGGACCTTCCCGCGCGTCATCGGGCATTACGCGCGCCAGGGCGGCTTGATGAGCCTCGAAGCGGCGATCTATCGGATGACGGGGATGGCCGCTGAGAAATTCCATCTGCGCGATCGCGGGGTGATTCGCGCGGGCGCATTCGCCGATCTGGTGATCTTCGATGCGAAGGAGATCGCTGACACCGCGACTTACTCGGATCCACGGCGCTATCCGAGTGGCATCAGCCATGTCTTCGTCAACGGCGCCGCCGTGGTTCGCAATGGCGCGCATATCGGCGCGCGCCCGGGCCGCGCGATACGGCGGCAGACCTGGACATAGCGTCGGGCCGGCCTGAGGTGGAAAGAAAAGCCCGAGACTAATAGTTAGCATCCGTCAACGGCATGTCATCTTGTTCCTTACCTGAAGCGACAGGGCCGCGCTGCCGCGCGGGCGAGGTTAGTGGGGTGACCTTACGGCGAGCGGCTTCTTGGCCCATCCTTCATCGTACGGCGTGAGCATGCGAGTGAAGAATCGCAGCCGCTTAAACTTCCATTCGCCGCCCGCGCGCACGTAGTCGTCCTCGTACCGGCCGGCCAGCCACATCGCGGATTCGGTTTCGCTGTTGCGCCGCGTCAGAGGCTGCAGCAGATACCAGCGGCCGGTGGCAGTGTCGCCGTCCACTTCGATGATCGGGTTCATCACGTTATGAATCGCGAATGTGAATGCTGACGGTGCGCGACGGAAAAATTTGACGATGCCCGCGTGACCCTCGCCCTTGCCGAGCGCGCCGCCGTCCCATATGCCGTCCTCGACGAACAGCGACGCGATACCCTCGGCATCGTAGTTGTTGTCGCAGTACGGCGCAGTATCGCGCCTTGAGCTGCGTTGATCTGTTCGATGTCCTCGAGCCTGCGCAGCCGCGCGATCAGTTCTTCGAGAGTTGCCATATCAAATTCCGTAGAAGGCCTTCGCGTTGTCGTACAAAACCTTTTCGCACCGATGGCTTCCGGCAATTTCGCCAGACGCGCGCGCGTCGTCTCCACCGGATTCACGAAGCCCTCGGCATGCGGATAGTCGGAACCGACGAAGAAACGATCATCGCCCGCGAACTCCACCATCAGTGGCAACATCCGCTCCTCGGGATCGGCGCTGATCCAGATGTTGCGGGCGAAGTACTCGCTCGCGGGACGCTTCATCTTCGACGTATGCCCCATGTACTTGAAGCGATAGTCCAGGCGTTCGAGCCACTCGCCGACCCATCCCGCCATCGCCTCGATAGTGGCGACGCGGAGGTTCGGGAAGCGCTCGAAAACGCCATCATAGACCATCGTCGTGAGAGCCATCCGCGGATCCTGGATGACGTTCATCGTGATGAACATGAATCCGGGATCGTAGCCGCGCACCCATTGACTGCCGGTGTAGTCAGAATGGCCGACCAGGTGGATGCCGACCGACAGCTCGAGTTCCTGCGCGGCAGCCCAGACCGGATCCAAAGCCGGATGACCGAAGCCGTGACCGTCGATGGGCGTCGAGGCCACGAAAATAGTTTTGCATCCGAGCTTGGCGACGCGATGCATCTCGCGCGTGGCCAGCGCCGCATCGAGGAGTGAAATGTGCGCGGCCGGAATCAGGCGATCTCTGTGCGAGGCGCACATCTCGAATGCCCAGGTGTTGTAGGCGCGACAGAGCGCGTCGGCGAGCAGCGGATCCTGCACGTCGCCCTGCCACAGGATGCCCATCGTCGGATAGATGACCTGCGCGGCGAAACCCTCATCGTCGAGGAATTTCACCCGGCGTTCCATGTTCTGCCATCGCGCGTTGCTGAACTGGTACGCGTCGAAGTCGTTCAGGGCGTGGCCTTTTTCCTTCTCGCCGTAGCTGACCACCGCGCCGAGCAACTGCGCCGCGTTGCCGAGACGCATCGGCTTGTGGTCAACCAGAATGGTGAATTCGCCGGTCGCCGCGTCGCGCTCCACTCGCATCGCGCGATCGCGAAAACGCGGATCGATATAGCGCTCGAAGAGGTCGAGCGGTTCGATGAAGTGGCTGTCGCCGTCGATCGCCTTCATCTTTATTCGTCGCCTACTTCTTCAGACGCGCGACCGCTTTGATTTCGACCAGGCCGCCGGGGAACGCCAACTCACTGATACCGATCGCGGTCCAGGCCGGATACGGCGCGGTGACGTATTGATCCTTGACCTTCATGAAGGCGCGCATGTTGGCCTGCAAGCCCGACGTGGAAAGTCGTGATATCGACGACGTTGCCGATCGATGCGCCACCGGCGGTGAGCACCGACTTGAGCGACTCAAATGCCTGCTTGAATTGCGTCTCCGGATCGCTCGCGGCCTTGCCGTCCGGACCAATTCCGATCACGCCGGAGCAAAAGAGGCGGTCGCCGTCTTTGATTGCTGGGGCGAAGTGAAAGTTGTCGTACATCGCCTTCATTTCGGATGGAATAACAACGCTGTTCTTGTCCATGAAATTCTCCGGTTATTGAAAAAGTCCGACTACAATCGCTCCTAAGGACCGAGGCGTCAACTTATACGGAGGCCAACTATGCCGAAAGCAAATCAGAGCTGGCGCGACAAAGTGAAAATCTCGCAGGGCGATATCACCGAATGCGACATTGATGCGATCGTTAACGCCGCGAACAACGACCTCATCCTCGGTGCGGGCGTCGCGGGAGCGATCCGTGGCAAGGGCGGCCCCGAGATTCAAAAGGAATGCGATCGCATCGGCGGCATCCCGTTGGGCGAAGCCGCGATCACGACGGGCGGCAAGCTCAAGGCGAAGTTCGTCATCCATGCCGCGAGTATGCATCTGGGCGGCTCCACGACGGAGGACAATCTTCGCGCCTCGACGCGCAATTCGCTCCTGCGCGCGGCAGAGCGCAACCTCGAGAGCATCGCATTTCCGGCGATCGGCACCGGCATCGCGGGATTCCCGCTCGATCGATGCGCGCGGATGATGCTCGAAGAAGTGCGCGATCATCTCGACGCGACCACCTCGGTGAAGCTGGTGGAATTCGTCCTTTTCGACCGCATCGCGCGCGAGACCTTCGAGCAGGTGTTCGCGTCGATGCGCTGAATTTGCTCCAGCGCCTTTTTCGCTACATTCAATCGATTGACTGAAACGTTCGATTGATCTAAATACCTCCATCATCTTCCAAGAGCGTGGAGCGCCAATGGCTGTCCTTCTTGCGAAACGCGAACTCGCGTCCTCTGCATCGCGCGGCGAAGACACCCGGCAGCGGCTGATTGAAGCCGGGCTAAAAATTTTCGGCGATTATGGCTTCGACGGCGCCAGCACGCGGATGCTCGCGGATGCGGCGGGCGCCAACCTCGCCGCGATTCCATACCATTTCGGCAGCAAGGAAGGCCTCTACCGCGCGGCCGCGGAGTTCGTCGTCGCCAACTGCGGCCGGGACATCCTGCCGACCATCAGCAAAATCGAACTCACTCTCGAAGGGAAAAAGCCCTCGCGCAAGGACGCGACGACGCTGCTGCAGGAGCTGCTGGAGCGGTTTTCCGCGATCGTCGTCGGCTCCGAATTCGCCGACAGCTTCGCCAGCTTCGTGATGCGCGAGCAACTGCAACCCGGCGCGGCATTCGAAATTCTCTACGAAGGGATGATGCGCCGGCTGACCGAGGCGTGCGCCAGGCTGCTCGCAATCGTATTGGGACGGCGCAGCGATGACGAGAAGATTCTAATCAGGACCCAGACGCTGCTTGGGCAGGTCCTGGTGTTTCGCACCAGCCGCGCGGCGGTGTTTCGTCAGCTTGGATGGCGCGAGTTTTCCAAGGAACAGATCAAGGCGATCCAGTCGATCGTGCGCGAGAATGTCGATCGGATTTTGGCAGGTAAGTAAGTAATGGAATCCCCTACGCCAGTGCACGAAACCGAGAGCCGCGAACTTTTGATGCTGGATGAACTCCCGGTCGTTCCGCCCGATGCTGGTGGGAAACCGATTACGCAAAACGCACCGCATCATGAACCGAAGCATCAACCGAAGCATCCGGGCGGGAACCGACGGCGGCCTTCGCGACGCGCGGTTCGAGGCATCGTGTGGACGTTGGTGCTGGTGCTGCTTGGATCGACCGCGATGATCGGCGGCCCGCGACTGTGGAGATACCTCGACGCGTATGAATCCACAGACGACGCTCAAGTCGATGGTCATATCGCGCCGATCAGCTCGCGCATCGAGGGCACCATCGAGCGCGTCTACGTGCAGGATACCGATTACGTCAAAGCGGGCGCCTTGATTGCGCAGATCGATCCTCGCGATGCGAACACCGCGCTGGCCAGCGCGCGCGCGAATCTCGAGCAGGCCAGGGCGCAGCTCGCGTCGGCGCGCGCGGACTATGCCGCATCGCTGAGCAAGGTGCGACAGAGCGAGGCCACCGCGCTGCAGGCGCGCAATGACGCCGACCGCTACGAATCGCTCTTCAAGATGCGCATCGCCTCCAACTCGGAACACGACGACCATGTGCGCGCCGCGGCGGTCGCCGATGCGGCCGTGGAGTCGGATAGCGCAAGCGCGGAGGCGGCCAAAACCGTGATCGCCTCGCGTGCCGCGGCGGTCGATGCCGCGCAGGCCGCCGTCGATCAGGCGCTGCTCAATCTCGATTACACGCGCATCACCGCGCCGATGAGCGGGGTCATCGGCAAGAAGACCGTCGAGGAAGGGCAGCGCGTGCAGCCAGGCGAGTTGCTCCTCGCGATTGTGCCGCTCGACGACATCTGGATCACCGCCAACTTCAAGGAGACCCAGATTCGCCGGATGAAGCCGGGACAGCGCGCGACGATTTACGTCGATGCGATCGGCCGCGACTACCAGGGCTACGTCGAGGGCGTCGGCGGCGCGAGCGGCGAGAAGTACAGCCTGATGCCGCCGGAGAACGCCACCGGCAACTACGTCAAGGTGGTGCAGCGTCTGCCGATTCGTATCCGCCTGAAGCCAGGCCAGGACCCCGACCATCGCCTGCGCATCGGAATGTCGGTCGAAGCCAAAGTCCGGTTCAAATGAGCGCGGCGCCCCGCCCCTTCGCGCCTCCGGTCGCGCGGCCTGCGCGCAATCCGTGGGCGATCGCGTTCACGGTGACGCTCGCGACGTTCATGGAAGTGCTCGACACCAGCATCGCGAATGTCTCGCTGCCGCACATCGCGGGCGGCCTTTCCGCGAGCGTCGATGAGAGCACGTGGGTGCTGACTGCCTACCTCGTGGCGAATGCGATCGTCCTGCCGCTGAGCGCGTGGGTTTCCGGCTTCATCGGACGCAAGCGTTTCTACATGACCTGCGTCGCGCTGTTCTCGATCAGCTCGCTGTTCTGCGGCTTCGCCCCGACGCTCAGCACGCTGGTGATATTCCGCATCATCCAGGGCGCGGGCGGCGGAGGCTTGCAGCCGAGCGAGCAGGCCATCCTCGCGGACACCTTTCCCGGAGAAAAGTTCGGCATGGCGTTCGCGATGTATGGGATGGCGGTGGTGCTCGCCCCCGCCATCGGTCCGACCCTGGGTGGTTACATCACCGATCATTTCAACTGGCGGTGGATATTCTTCATCAATGTGCCAATCGGTATCATTTCGCTACTGCTCACCTACCGGATGGTCGAGGACCCGCCGTATCTGAAGAAGGAAGAGCGCAAGGCCGGATGGCGCGCCAACATCGATTTCATCGGGCTCGGCCTCATCGTGCTCGGCCTCGGATGCCTGCAGGTGGTGCTCGATCGCGGGCAGGAGCTCGACTGGTTCGGCTCCCGCATGATCACCTGGTTCATCGTCATCTCGACCGCCTCGCTGATCGCATTCGTCATCTGGGAGTGGCGGCAGAAGAATCCCATCCTCGACCTGAGGCTGTTCCGCGAGCGCACTTTCGCCACCGCCATTCTGATGATGTTTATCCTCGGCTTCGGCCTGTACGGCTCGACTATCCTGCTGCCGCTCTATCTCCAGCAGCTCATGGGCTATACCTCGCAGTTAGCAGGGATGGTGCTCTCGCCGGGCGGCTTCGCCATCGCGCTGATGATGCCGATAGTCGGCGGGCTGGTGTCCCGGGTGCAGGCGCGCTGGCTGATCGGGCTGGGCTTCCTCATTACCGGACTCGCGTTCCTGGCGATGAGCAACATCAATCCGGACATCAATTTTCAGACCGCGATGATCTACCGGATTCAGCAGTCGATTGGGCTCGCGTTCCTGTTCGTGCCGATTACGACCATCGCGTACCTCGGCATCGCGCCGAACAAGAACAACCAGGTGTCAAGCCTCATCAGCCTGGCTCGCAATGTCGGGGGCAGCGTCGGTATCGCGCTGGTCACCACGCTGGTCGCGCGCCGCTCGCAGTTCCACCAGGACCGCATCGCCTCGCATGTGACGCGCTACGACCATGTCTTCCGCAACGGCCTCAGCGCGCTGACC
Organism: uncultured delta proteobacterium; assembly: GCA_963814035.1. Classification (GTDB taxonomy): domain Bacteria; phylum Desulfobacterota; class Binatia; order Binatales; family Binataceae; genus DATGKG01. The sequence continues at coordinate 15,210 of CAWFBH010000009.1, read as the reverse complement.
TCCAACATGATGCAGCAGGGCTACAGTCCGGTGGACGCGAGCCATCAGGCATATGGGCGAATCTACGGCCTGATGCAGCAGCAGTCGGCTGCGCTCGCCTTCGTGGACGTGATCTGGGTCTTCGCGGTGGCGGCGCTGTGCATGGTGCCGCTGGTGCTGCTGATGAAGAAGAATGACCCGGGTAAGGTTACCTTGGCGCATTGATTACCGACATCATGTCGATAGATGCTCGGCTCGGAAGAAACCCTAGCATTTGCAAAGGTTAAGTGGGTTTGTTCTTGCACTTTCCGCGATGACTTATGCCTCGATGCGGTGGGTTCGTTTATGTAATCCAGCCCGCTTCGAGGACCGTTGCTTGCGATGCTCGCGGTGGGTTCGTTTATGTAATTCCGAGGGCCTCAAGCCCATCCGAATTCCTTCATCGCCCAACCCGCGTTCCAGATCTTCGTCATATGCCGAATCTTGTCGCCCTCGAACTCCATCACGTACACATAGTCACTCGCGGTGCTCTTGCCGGTCGGCGGGACTGGGCCGCCTTGCCCCGTATGGGTGCCATGAAAAACCGCATAGGCGCTGACGTTTTTCCGCTCCTCGTCGATGGCGAAGGACTTCAACTCGTAACGCCCATCGGGTACGAAGGTGAGCAGGCCCTTCATCCAATCCGCGTATTGCTGGAGGGTTTTGGTATCTGCGAGCGGCTCGGCCTGCGCCGCGAAGGTCGCATTCGGCTGGCAATACTCCTTGCATCCTTCCCAACCCTTCCCGGTCTCGCACGCCTCGAAGAATTTCTTCGCCGTCGCTGCAATCGATGCCATCAGTACGCTCCTTTCCGAAATACCGCTCTCGATGACTCGAAGATTATGGCGGGTACAGCGTGATACGGCAAGGGCGCCGCTCATCGGCGCACGAATTTGAAAAAGCCCAACATACTACGGGCATAAAGTGGGTTTGTTTTTGCAATTTCGTAAGTGGCACAGGCTTCAGCCTGTGTTCTTCGCGATGGTCTAAAATCCAAAAACCCTTCGGTTCCGCGGGTATTTAGTGGGTTTGTTTTCGCATTTTCGATACTCGGCACTTGGGTTCGTTTCACTCGATTCTCGCGGAGGTCTCCTCGACGCGAATCCTTTATTTTCAAGGACAATTTGGCTTCGTTTGGTAATCTCACCGATGTTCCCATCATTCCCACAACGCACGAGGCGCCCCCCAAGGAGCGCCTGAGTCACATCATAGCAGACTTCGAGTCATCGCGCAGGATGCGATAGGGTGCTCCGTTGTGATGGCTGAATAGCAAAAGCAGCACCGAAATCGGCGACTACGGGACCTGCATGCCAACCATCCAGACCGGCGCTGATCAATTCGCGCCGATGCGAATTCGATAAAGCAGCGGAAGACTTCGCCGACAAGGCCGATTTGACGGATTTGACGGATTACGACCTTTTCGCGATGCGACCGCTGCGCTTTGAATTTCAAGCGGAGACCGAACGCGTGAACATGCGCCTGCCGCTGGAGCTCCTCGATGCGGTCCGCGCTGCGGCGGCCAAGGCGGGCGTGCCCTACCGACGCTTCATCCGCCTGGCTCTGGAGGAGGCGCTGCAACGCAAATGCGCCTGAACCTCATCAAGGACCCTCAGTGCGCGGCGCTGCTGGAGGCCGCGCCGCGGCGGAGGAGTAAGAACGACGGGATCAGCAGCACCATCCAGATCGCCAACACTCGATAGATGTCGTTGAATGCCAGCATCGAGGCCTGCTGCTGAATCATTCCATAGACGCCCGCGAAGCTTTGATGCCCCGCGTCTGTAAGCTGCGGCGTGAAATAGAAGCCGTGGCCGCCCGCCATCCGAGGAGCCGCGTTGCTCATCCGCCATGCATCGAAGACCGAGAAATGCTCGACCAGGTAGCTCTGATGAATCTGCTGATGATTCACCAGTGTAGTTGTCATGTATGAAATACCGATCGCCGCGCCGGCGTTGCGCATCATGTTGTACAGGCTCGCCGCATAGCCCATCCGCTCGCGATTGACCACCGAAAGCGTCGCCGCCGACAAGGTCGGGAAGATAAATCCCATCCCGATGCCCATGGTGATGCTCGGCCAGATGACCACCCAACTGCTCACGTTCAGATTCCAGTTCGACATCGTCCAGAGCGACATCGCCATCAGCACGAAGCCGAGCCCGACCAGCGGCCGCGTATCGAACTTGAAGCGCGCGAGCTGCCCGATGAGCAGCATCGAGGCCATTGTGCCGAGGCCGCGCGGCGCGAGCACCAGGCCGGCTCGCCATGCGGTATAGCCCATCAGTTCCTGCAGGAAGATCGGATTGAGGAGGCCGGTGCCATAGAGGGCGAAGCTCATCGCGACGATCAGCATGACCGACAGATCGAAGGCCGGGATCGCCATGATGCGCAAATCGAGTATCGGCTCCGAGAAGCGCAGCTCGTGGAAAATCAGGATGATGAACGCCGCCGCCGACGCGGCGGTGAAGTACCATACCCATGCGGAGTTGAACCAGTCGGCGCGCTGCCCGCGATCGAGCACGATTTCCATCAGGCCGAGGCCGAGCACCAGGCATACGATGCCGATGTAATCGACGCGCCCGCCCTTCGCGCGCCGCTGACGCAGATACACGGGGTCGTGCACGAAGGTGTAAACCATCAGCAACGCAGCCGCGCCGATGGGCAGGTTGATGTAGAAATTCCAGCGCCAGTTCCAGTTATCGGTGATCCATCCGCCGAGCGTCGGCCCCATGATGGGCGCGACCATCAGCCCGACGCCCCACATCGCCATCGCGAGTTGCTGCTCGGCGGGCGGAAAAGTTTCCATCAGGATCGCCTGCGAGGACGGGATCATCGCCGCGCCGGCCGCGCCCTGGATGAGCCGGAAGATCACCATCTGATTGAGCGAGGTGGCCGCGCCGCATAGCCCTGAGGCCGCGACGAACACCGTGACCGAGGCCATGAAATAGCGCTTGCGTCCGAAGCGCGACGAGATCCATCCCGTCATCGGGATCATGATGCCGTTGGCGACCAGGTAGCTCGTCACCACCCATGCGATCTCATCGACGCTGGCGGAGAAGGTGCCCTGCATGTGCGGCAGCGCGACGTTGACGATCGAGGTATCGAGCACCTCGAGCGTGGTGCCGAGCATTACCGCGAGGGCAATCAGCCATTTTTGCGCCGAACCGGACTCGAGGTGCTGCTCGCCGGTAATAGCCGCGGCGCTCATGCGATCAAGAATAATGCCCGAGAGCATCCCTAAGAAGGGCAGAGCGAAGAAAATTTAATGAGATGTAACATAAGAGTAATGACTTGAGTCTTTGAGACGGTTACCTTCGATATATGCGGCTTGCTGCCATCGACGTCGGAACCAATTCAGTTCACATGGTGATTGCCGACGTGAATCGCGACGGCAACATCGATGTGGTCGATCGCGTCAAAGAGACCGTCCGGCTCGGCCGCCGCGCCTTCGAAACCGGGACGCTGAGCAAGGAAGCGATGGACCTCGCGGTCCGCACCCTCAGCAATTTTCAGAAACTCATCAAACTTCGTAACGTCAATCGGGTGCGTGCGGTCGCGACCAGCGCGGTGCGCGAGACCAAGAACAGCGCGGAATTCGTCGCGCGCATCCGCCGCGAAACCGGTCTCAAAGTCGAAATTATCCCTGGCGCCGAGGAAGCGCGGCTGATTTTCGTCGCCGCACGGCATGCGATGGGCCTCGAAGGCGGGCCGCATCTGCTGGTGGATATCGGCGGCGGCAGCGTCGAATTAGTTATGGTGCGCGACGGCGAGGCGATGTGGATGCGGAGCCTCAAGCTCGGCGTCTCCCGCATCACCGAGCAATTCCTCACCGACGATCCGCCGACCGCGCGTCAGGTTAAAGATCTGGAAGCGCATCTTGCGGATGAAATGGGCGACCTGCTCAAAAGCGCGCGGCGCGATGGCGTCCAGCGCGCGGTTGGAACCTCGGGCACCGTCAACACGCTGGTCGCGATGGCGCGGGCGGCGCGTGGCGAGGAGTTAGGACGCCTCGGCGGCGCGACCGCATCGGCGGAAGAAATCGCGCAGGTTCGCAAACGAATTCTGGAATGCGATCTTTGCCGATCGCCTCGAACTGCCGGGCATCGACGCGAAACGCGCCGACCTGATGCCCGCCTCGGCGATACTCACCGACTACATCCTGCATCATTCGGGAGCCCCCGAACTGGTCGCATGCACCTGGGCACTGCGCGAGGGCTTGTTGCTCGAACTGGCCGGAATCGCAAGCCGTCGCGAAGCGATCGATGCGCGCAAGCATTCGGTCGCCGCGCTGGCGAAGAAATTCGAGAGGCAGCAACGAGCACGGCCAGACCGTCGCGAAGCTCGCCGGCCAGATTTTCGATGCGACCGCGGAAGAGCTCGAACTGCCGCCCGATGCACGCGAGATTTTGGAGTATGCGGCGCTGCTCCACGACATCGGGCATACCATCGATCACGACCGCCACAATCGGCATTCGTATTACCTCATCAAGAACGCCGACCTGTTCGGTTTTACTCCCGACGAAATCGAGAGCATCGCGCAAGTCGCGCGTGGCCATCGCAAGCAAGGCGCGAAGGTTGATTCGCCCGAGTTGTACTCGCTCCCCGAAGACAAACGCCGGATGGTGCGCGCGCTGGCCGCGATCCTGCGCGTCGCCGACGGCCTCGATCGCACGCATTTCGGCATCGTCAAAAATGTTCATCTCAGCCACGCGCCGGGTAAGCTCTGCATCGATGTCGATTCCGGCGCCGAGCGCGCGGATTTGGAACTATGGACCTGCGAGAAGCGCGTCGATCTGCTCGCGAAGCTGCTCGACCGCCGCATCGCGCTGCGACAGCGGGACGGCCGCAGGAAGTCGCCCCTCGTTGACGCGTCCGCCGGAATTGTGGGACGACAGAAGGCAGTCTGATTCCCTCGCCGCAACCTCTTTCACTTGAATCGCGGCAGAGAGACCTCGCGTCCTTGGCAGCCTCTAACTTCACCGTCCAACCGCATGATGCTACCGGCTCGGCCGCGCGCAGCGCGATCGCCTTTCACGTCAAGGCGCTGATTGCACAAGTGCCCGCCGCGCAGCGTGGCGAGGCTGAACCCGTTCATCAGGTGCGGGTGGCAGCGCGGCGTCTGCGCTCGGCCGTCCGCCTTTTCGGGACCTACATCGCGGCGATCAAACCGAAAGAAACCGACGAGCGGCTGAAATGGCTCGGCCAACAAGCGGGTGCGGTGCGCGATCTCGATGTACTCGAGCAGCTGATGCAAAAGACCGCGAAAAAACTCGACCCGCAGGTCGCGAAACACCTCGAACCGTTGTTCGAGGAGCTTCGCGTGCGTCGTGCGAAGGCGGCCGAGAATCTCGCCACGCTCGCTCGCCTCGCGGCGCTACAAGGAGCTGGTGGCGCGGCTCTCGGCGCCGATCGCGATCACCACGCAAGGCGATGCCGCATTCGGTTCCGTCGCGGGCGATCTCTTCGCGCCGATGCTGAAATCGATGATGCGCGCGGGCGAGAAACTGCCCGAGGACCCCGGTCCCGATGAGCTGCACCGTTTGCGCAAGCGCGCGAAAGGCTCGCGCTACGCGCTCGAAACGATGCTCGCCATCGACGAGAAGCAACTCGGCGAAATGCTGAGGAGCCTCGAAGATTTGCAGGACCTGGTCGGCGAGTATCACGACGCGGTGGTCGCGGTGGCGTGGATCAAGGAATTCGTGGCCTCGCGCGAGCTTCCCGCCAACGTTGCATTCGCATGCGGCGCGTTGGCTGACGCGATTCATCGCAGTGAACGCAAACTGAAGCGCCGCGGGCTCAAGCATTGGAGTCGCTTCGCCAAAAGCGATCCCGATCGCACTTTGAAAAAAGCCCTCGCGAAAGTTCAACCGAAAGGGGTGTCATCCGATGATGCTGTACATCATGCGCCACGGCCTCGCCGAAGAGCCCACGCCCAAGGGCGACGACTCCGCGCGCAAGCTGACTGAGAAAGGCGCCGACAAAATTCGCAAGGCTGCGGCCGGCATGCGCGTCAGCGGTCTCGCGTTCAACGTGATTCTCACCAGCCCCGTGACGCGCGCGGCCGCAGACCGCCGAAATCGTCGCCGCTGAACTCGGCGGCCCGAAGCCCAAACCGTTGCCGGAACTTTCCACCGGCGCATCGCCCGCCAGCGCGCTGGAGGCCTTGGGCAAGCAGCGTCTCCCCGAAAGCGTATTGATAGTGGGTCACGAGCCGACGCTCTCGCGCATGGCCTCGCTGATGCTCACGGACTCCATCCGAGTCGGTGGGTATCAGGCTGAAGCAGGGCGGCGTGATTGCGCTGGAATTTCCCGATCGCGTCGAGAGCGCGGCTGCCAAGCTCCGCTGGATGATGACTCAGCGTCAACTGCGGCAGCTGCGCAAATAATCACTCCCAGACTTTTTCAAGCGCGATGGTCTTCTTGCCAATCAACTTGAATGGCGGCTGATTCGGCGCGGGTTTCGGATCGATCGCGAAAGTAACTTCGGTCACGGTCCAGACCTTGCCGGGATTGAAATCATCGAGCAGGCCGAACTGCGTGTCGCCCAGCTTCGGCTGCGATTCGACGTGCGCCTCCCAGCAGGAAAACGGAACCGGCTGTCCATCGACCATCGCCATCGTGCCGGTCATGCGCGAGCAGTACGTCTTCGGCGGCGGCATCGCGTAAGGACCCGGGACCTGACCCTGGCCGATAGCGAGCTGCACCATCCACGGCGATGGCGTTGACGGAAGGTGAGCATCCGGTGGCGGAAGCGGCTTGGTAAGTTTGAGCAGAAAGCCCGCGTCTGAGGTTGCGGGATTCGCGCCGCAGATGACGGCGTCGGGGACTTGCTGGAGTCGCGAAGCACGGATCCTCGATGCCGTTGCCGATCATGCATCGCCAGGCTCCCGCGCGGGGCAGCGCGATCGAGGACGTCCAGCATGAGCCCTCGCGCGCAGGCGCTTTCGGCAGCGCAGGCTGGAAAGAGATCACCTCGGTGCGTCCGCCGCTGGGCGCCGCAACGACTTCCTCGGCCGGCAAATGCGCTCGATGGTCATCGTGACGGCAAATGCGCCCACGAGTAGTATCGCTAAGAGTCTCGACATTCTGAGCCTCCTTCAGAACAACGGCAGATGAACGCCGGCGGTGACGAGCGCGCCGCTCGCAACGCCCATCAGCGCCTCACCCGCGACGAGTCCGGCCGCGAACAGGATGCCCGATCCGCCTTCCTCGCGCGGGCGACCGATGCCGGCGAGCGCTCCAATCAAGATAGCGACGCTCAATCCAAACGGAAGATAGAGTCCGATCGCGACCGGCATAATCGGCGTGCGCCATGAGCTGCCGCGTCGTTCAAGCTGTCCGTCGATGATCGCGAGCGCGGCTGCCAGCGCGGCGCCAATCGAAATGATGCCCCATCGCAGGCCCGCCGCTGAAAACGCCTTGCGTGACCTTCGCCATCAGGAACGCTTGCGGCGCCGCGAGCGCGTTGGCTTTCGCGCCGACGGTGCCCGCGATGCCGTAGGCGTTGAGTAGCAGGTTGAGCACCGGCGCCACGATAAATGCGGACGCGATCGCGCCGATCAATACCGCGATCTCAAGCGCGCGCGGCGTCGCGCCGACGTGATATCCGGTCGCCAGATCGTGCATCGAGTCGCCCGCCATCGCGGCCGCGGTGCAAACCACCGCACCCGCCATAATCGCGAGGCGCGGACCAACGCCGGCCGAGACGCCCAGCAGCTTCAGGACCAGCGCCAGCGCGAGCAAAACGATCACCGTCACGCCGGAAACTGGATTGTTCGATGCGCCGACGAGGCCGGTCAGATAACCGGCCACCGCGGTCGCGAAAAATCCGACGATCGCGAGCACTACCGCCATCGCGAGGCTGAGCATGAGACTCCCAGTCAGCACCATGCAGAGCGCGAAAATCACCGGCAGCGCCAGTCCCGATGCGGTTATGATCGCGGTCGGCGAGAGATCGGTATCTTCGCGCGCGGTCGCAACGGCGGAGCCGCCCGCACGCACCACGCGAATGCCTTCGGCCAGCGCGTTTCCGATGCGCGAGCGCAGATCGCCATAGCGTGACGATGCCGCCGGTGAGCATCGCGCCGACGCCGAGGTATCGCACCTCGTTGCTCCAGACGTTGGTCGCCGCCGCATAGGCGCCGAGTGCGCGCAGTTCCGGATGACTCGCCGACGCAATCGGAACCGCGATAAACCACGCGATCGCGCCACCGAAGAACACCAGCATCGCGACGCGGATGCCGACGATGTATCCGACGCCGAGCAGCGCGGCTGAAATGTCAACCGAGCCGGCGACCGCGGCGCCGCCGACCCATCGCGCGCCGGAAAACATGCCGGGAACGAAGCCCGCGATATCCTGCGAGGTCTTCAGCAGCGCGGAAATTATGCCGCCGTAAAGCAGCGGCGCGGCGTTCGCGGTCTTCGCGCCGGCGCGCAGAACCTCGGCGCATGCGACGACCCTCCGGGAAGGGCAGTTTTTCCTCCACGATGTAGGCGCGACGCAGAAACACCACCAGCAGACTGCCCATGGTGCCGCCCGCGAGGCATAGCGCGGTGACATCGAGATAGGGCAGGTCACCCTTCCATCCGAGAATCACCAGCGCCGGAAACGTGAAAATGGCGCCGGCCGCGACCGCCTCGCCCGCCGACGCGACCGTCTGCACGACATTGTTTTCGAGAATCGTCGAGCCGCCGAGGATGCGCAAAATCGCCATCGATACGACCGCCGCGGGAATACTCGCCGACACCGTCAAGCCGGCATAGAGGCCGAGGTAGGCATTCGCCGCGCCGAGGATCACCGCGAGGATGATTCCGAGGACGATCGCGCGGGGCGTCAGCTCACGAAGTTCATCGACGGCTGATGGCGTCGCCGCTTTGGTAGATGCGATCACTCACGCCGGACGCCATCTCACGTCGGGGCATCGGAAATGCAAGCGGCGCGAGGCGTGAAGAACCTAGCGCTGACGCAAGTCCTTGAGCGGGCGCGTGTTCAGAACATCGTCCGGCTCGATCCATCCGCGCCGCGCCTGGTTGACGCCCAATTGTAGCAATCCAAAACCCTTGGGCGAGTGCGAGTCGCTGGAGATCACCAGTTTCACGCCGGCCTGTTTGGCCGCGATGCAGTTGGTGTCGGTCAGGTCGAGGCGCTGCGATTGCGAATTGACTTCGAGCGCGCATCCTTCGCCGGCCGCCGCGCGCAGCACCTCGTTGAAGTCGAAACTACTCGGCTCGCGCTTGTCGATCAAAATGCGGCCGGTCGGATGACCGATGACGTCGACGTTGGGATTGCCGATGGCGACGACGAGCCGCCGCGTCATCTCCTCGGGCGATTGACGGAGTTTGTAATGTACCGACGCGACCACCCAATCCAGCTCGGCGAGAATGTCGTCCGGCAAGTCGAGCGCGCCATCTTCGAGGATGTCGACCTCGATACCGCGCAGCAGTTTCACTTTGACGCGCGACTGAACCTCCTCGATCTCGCGCCACTGCTCGCGCAGCCGCTTCGGATCGAGGCCGGTGACCATCGCAAGGCGCTGCGAATGATCGGTGACGGCGAGATATTCGAGGCCAGCCGCATCCGCGGCGCGCGCCATCTCTTCGATCGATGCGCGCCCGTCGGTGTATGTGGAATGCGAATGCAGGTCGCCGCGAAGATCGCCACGCATGATCAGGTGCGGCAGCGTGCCATCCATCGCGGCTTTGACTTCGCCGCGATCCTCGCGCAACTCCGGCGCGATCCATTCGAGGCCGAGCGCGCGATAGACTTCCTCCTCGGTACGCCCGGCAATAGATTGCGCGCCGCGAAAAAGGCCGTACTCGTTGAGCGAGAGTTCCATGCGCTGCGCGAGGCGCCGGATATGCACGCAGTGGTCCTTCGAGCCGGTGAAATAAATCAGCGCGGCGCCGTAGCTCTCTTCGGGCAGCACGCGCAGATCGACTTGCAAGCCATCATGCAGAATCACGGTGCTTTTGGTGTCGCCGACGCCAACGTGTATGCGCGACGTGCGGATATTCGACCAGCCGCTGCATCACCTGCGCCGCATCGTTCGATATCGCGAGCAGATCGAGATCGCCGACGGTGTCGCGCCTGCGACGGAAACTTCCCGCGACCTCAATTCTCGTAACCGCCGCGCATCCGCGCAGATGAGCGAGGAGGCCTTCAACTTCGCTGGCCGCATCCGCGTAGAGCCATCGCCTCGTCGCGATTTCCACCCGCCGTTCCAGCGCATGCCGGATGCTCTCCTCCATCTTGGGGCCGAACCCGCGAATGGTGCGTAGCGCACCCGAGTCGAGCGCGCTCTTCAAATCGTCGAGGCTCTTGATCCCGAGTTCATCGTGCAGCTGCCTGACGCGCTTGGGTCCGAGCGCCGGCAGCTTCATGACGTCCATCATGCCGGGCGGCACTTTCTTGCGCAGCTCGCGATAGATCTCCAACTCGCCGGTTTTGATGAGCGTGTCGAGCTTCGAGGAAATGCCCTTACCGATGTCGGGCACTTTCTCCATCTGCTGGATGGTCAGCTTGGAGAAATTTCCTGGATAGTCGAGCACCGCGCGGGCAGCATTGCGATAGGCGCGCACGTGAAAAAAGTTCTCGCCCGTGAGTTCCATCATGTCGGCGATCTCGGCGAGATATTTTGCGATTTCCGCGTTCTGCATCGGAGTGACGCGTGCGCGTCAACCTTTATTTTATCTGATTGCGCGCGGTCGCGGTGATCATTCCACCCGAATCAGGCCGGAGAGGCCGGCGAACAAAAGCGGGGTGAGGACCCATCCCGCGAGGATGTGAAACCATAGATACCATCGCAGCAGCTTGCCGGCGCTCATTGCGCTCGCGGTGTGCCATTCGCCGGTGCCTGCATCCGTCACTACGCGCTCACGAACATTAGGACGCCATTGATTTCCCAAATGGAGATCCACGACCGGCAGAAAATTTTCCAACGAGTAGACGAACGCGTTAAAATGCGTATAGTGCGCCGGCGGGCGGCCCTCGCGGGCGAACACCTCGTAGGCGTCGGACTCGCTGGGCGTCATCACGCCGACGCGATAGCCCCATCCGAACAGCAGCGCGCCGAGGAGCACGAAGCCTGCGATCCACCACAGCGCGCGCATCGGCCGGTAACCGTAGCCGATGGTTCCCTCCAGCAGCAGATTCCATACGCGTGACGCGAATGAAAGATGACCGGACTGGCGCAGCGCGATGCGCTGCGCGATCAGCACTTCGATTTCGCCCTCGCTCCTGCCGCTGTCCTTGAGTGCCTTCGCCAGCTGCGCGTACGGCTGCGGACGATATCCCGGCGCCTGGAGCGCGAGCCACTGAAGCCGCTCATCGGAATCGGCGGGGCTGTCGCCGCCAAACTCACTGTAGGTAAATCCGTCGATATCGAGGTTGCCGGGCGCGGGCCAACTCCGGCGGTTGTCGAACAGCGATTCGATGCTTGCGTTTTCGAGGTCGAGTTTGGTTTGCGGCGTGAGCGTGATGTCCACCCAATAGAATGGTCCCGCTACCGTCGCGCGTTGCGCGTCGAGGCCGGTCTCGCCGCCGCCCACGAAGCGCGCGTGATTGAGGCTGAGCGAGCGGCCGATCCGAGCGAGGCGAAAATAGAGACTTCCATCGGTGGTGAAGTTCTGCACAAAACTGGCATCGCCACCGATCGAAGATTCCTGCGCCGAGATAGTATCGGCGAGACCGCTCCCGGTGAAGTCGGCGCCGCTGCAATCCAGATCGCCACCGATAGTCGCGCGGAAAATGCTGAGCGCCCCGTAATGGCCGAAGTGCAGCGCGAGGTCGCCCTTGATGTGCGCGAAGTCGCCGGTGATGGGGCCGGTCACGCTGCTGCGAAGCTCGATGCCCGCGATCGAGGCATTGGAGAAATCGATGCCATCGGGAATCGCGCATCGAACCAGCGTGAGCGCACGCGTGACCTCAGCGTACGAAAGATCGAGCTTGCCGACGATCTTCGCCCCCGCGATGCCGGGTCCACTGGGGTGAAGCAACGCCGCCGTCTCCGGATCGGCGACCAACCAGGCGAAGAGGCCGGCGCGGATATTTCGATCGGGACTCCATTTTTCGGTCTTCGCGGGATCGTTCGCCGGGTCATCGGGATTGTCGTTGGGCCCGACCCACAGGAGGTTGCGCGAGACCGCGCCGCGCACGAAGATGCGCTCCGCGGCGCTGAGCTCGCCGAATTCCTGGCGCGCGAGCTTCTCGAGAGTATCGGCTTGCTGCTGCTCCTTATGCGGGACCTGAGCGAACGCATGCCCGCACATGAGGATCGCAAGGGCGATCGCGAAAGAGATCCTGCGATGAAAGGCTGATGACATCGAGATGCCGCGCATTATGCGGCCACTGGGTGTGAAAGCAAACCCCGTTGATCGTGACGGATAGCCTCCGCGAACGTCGCCATTTAAGATTGTTGACGTGATATCAACATTTCCTCGACGCGAACGCTTCGCAATCCTGCTGATCCTCATTGGCGCTGTGCTCTTGAATGCATCGTTCGCGCAGACCGCGACCTCAGCGGACGCCGCGCCGGTCGGTCCGATGGCGTCCGTGAAGAGCGTCGTCGATCAGGCCAAGGCGATCTTCACCGATCAAAATATCCCGCCCGCCGACCGCGAGAAGAAGTTGCGCGCCATCGCGGAGAGCCGCTTCGATTTCGAAAAAATGGCGCGCACCGCGGTAGGCCGTCATTGGCGCGATTTCTCGCCCTCGCAGCAGGCGGAGTTTGTGCCGCTTTTCACCAACTTCATCGAGGACGTCTATCTATCGCGGATGGAGCAGTACTCGGTTGAGAAGGTGCAGCAGACCGTGCAGTCCTCGAGCATCCAGTTCATCCGGGAGCGGATCGATTCGCCCGATCAGGCGGTCGTGTTCAGTTCGGTGACGCTGCAGGATCGCCCGAAGCCCATCGATGTGAATTACCTGATGAAGCTCGACGACGGGCAGTGGAAGATCTACGACATCACGCTCGACGCCATCAGTGTAATCGCCAACTACCGCAATCAGTTCAACCGCGTCCTCAATGACGGCGGTTACGACAAGCTGGTCGGCATCATGCGCCAGAAGCAGCAGGCGCTCGGCACCTCGATGGCTAAATCGAATCCGTGACCGCGGGCCTCACGGGCGCAGTAGCGCCACCCTCTCCCTCCAGGAGAGGGAAAAAGGAAAGCCGCAACTCCTATTCCTTGCCGCGCAGGCCTTCCAGCTCGCGGAGCGCGCGCTCGAGGATCTCGCGAACTTTGTCCGCATTCGAGGATGAGGCACCCGACATCGCACTGAACGCGGCCTTCATCACGCGTTCGGCCGGACGCACAATTTCCTGGACCTCGGGGTCGAACGCCGCGCGCCATTCGTTCCACATCTTCGCGCGACGCCAGATACGCTCGACAACGTCGTCTTCGAGGCGAAGCTCGCGCTTGCCCTCTTCAGTGATGCGAAAAACGCGCTTGCCTTCCTGTGCCTCCGCCGCGATGAGACCCTCGTCCTCCAGTTGCTGCAGGGTCGGGTAGATGGTGCCGGCGCTGGCGCGATAGATCCCGCCCGAGCGCTGGGCGAGCATCTTCATCAACTCGTAGCCGTGACGAGGACCGTCAGTCAGCAGGGAAAGAATCGCGAGGCGGACTTCGCCGGGTCCGAAGAAGCGGCTGCGCGGAGCCCACGAACCAAAACCAGGGCGGCATCCGCCGCCGCGCGCCCAATGACCATGTCTTCCGAACATATTGGCTGACCTCCTGACTTATCCGATATATCGTAAGATATACTCTGCGTCATGTCTGAAGCAAGCTCGGACGTTAAGAGTCATTAGCCTCTTTGCATCAGATGAGAACCTCTGCTACTTTTACGACGGTCCAGGAATATCACCGTAACTCCATGATGCTTACCGACAAAGCCAGAACTCCGGCGAAAGCCCATGGAGATGTGTGCGCGATGTTCTATTGACGCCTAGATAACCACAACACGCGATCACAAAAGGCCATGGGTGCTCATCCGCATCCGTGGCCTTTTTTATTTCACGCAACCGAGCGCGCGAGAGGAGGAAATCATGTTGATAGAAATCGATCACCTGACCAAAGTGTTCAAAAAATTTGTCGCGGTGAATGATGTGTCGTTCGAGGTGCGCCCGGGTGAAATCGTCGGACTGCTCGGTCCAAATGGCGCGGGCAAGACGACCACCATCCACATGATCCTCGGACTGATTTCGCCGACCTCGGGCGAGGTGCGGATTTTCGGCCGGCGCTTCGAGGAGCATCGCCAGGAGATCCTCGAGCAGATGAACTTCACCTCGCCCTACGTCGCGTTCCCGATTCGCCTCACGGTGTTCGAGAACCTGATGGTGTTCGCGCGGATGTACAACCTGCGCGATGCGCGCGGGAAGATCGCCGAGCTCGCGAAACTGTTCGGTATCGAGGAGTTGCTGCGCAAGCCGGTCTCACGATTGTCCTCGGGAGAGACCACGCGTGTCGGCCTATGCAAGGCCTTCATGAACGATCCGAAACTGCTGCTCCTCGATGAGCCGACGGCGTACCTCGATCCGCAGATCGCATCGCAGGTGAAACAGATCCTGCTCGACATGCAGCGCGAGCGCGGCACGACGATCCTCTACACCTCGCACAACATGGCGGAGGTCGAGAAGATGTGCACGCGGATCATTTTTCTCAGCCGCGGCCGCGTGCTCGCGAGCGGCACGCCCATCGAAGTTACCCAGACGATCCTCAAGGAGGATCGCGACGAACCCGCGCTGGAGGAGGTTTTCCTCCATGTCGCGCAAAGGCAAACCAATGAAGCCGCATAGGATTAAAGCTGTGATGCTGCGCCATACCTACGAGGCGCGCCGCAACATGGATCGGGTCATCGACATGGTGTACTGGCCGGTCCTCGACATCATCGTGTGGGGATTTTTCACCATCTACCTGGGGCGCGGGAATCATCTGCAGCCCGGGACGATCAGCTTCATGCTCGGCGCGATCATCCTGTGGGGACTGTTTTTCGGATTTCAGCGCGACATGGCGGTCGGCTTTCTCGACGAGCTGTGGTCGCGCAACCTGGTGAACCTGTTCTCGACGCCACTCTCAGTGGCCGAGTACATGACCGGGCTCATCGCGGTGAACGTCGGCAAGGCGATGGTCGGGATGAGCTGCGCGGCGCTGATTGCGTGGGTTTTCTACGCCTTCGACATTTTCCCGCGGTTGCCGGCGTTC
>CAWFBH010000008.1:0-213860 GCA_963814035.1 uncultured delta proteobacterium | reverse complement strand
ACATCAGCGAGACCGCGATCGCCAATCTCGAATACGAATCGGCCCGGCACACCGGGCCGACCTTCGCGGGAGACACGCTGTACTCGGAAACCAAGGTGCTCGAAGTGACGCCCTCTCTATGAGCAAGAGCGACCGCGGATCGTGTATGTTGAGACGCGCGGTTTCAATCAGAAGAACGAGACCATCATGATGCTGCGGCGCAAGGTGCTGGTCCCGCGCCGGCCCGCCCCGCGGCCATCGTAGCCGAGCTTCCCCGGAGCCGGCAGTCGGCATCATTTCAAAATCATAGGCGGCGATTCCGCGCACTGGGAGTGAATGTCCGGCCGGCTGGAATCGTCACTTGGAGGTCGGTCGCAAAAATATTTAACACAATCGTCATCAAAAGATTGATCGACACAGGATTTGCGCTAAATTTGCTTTCCTACAATTCGTTCCCGGGCCGGAATCGACAGGGCAACGAAGCAAAACAAAGGAAACTGTCTGCATGAGGGAGCGTTAGGTAGAGAATGGCCGAACCAGCCGCGGTGATCCGCACCGTCTACGATTACCCCGTCGCCGCACATCTGTGCACCGACGGAATCGTACGTAACATCAAACTGGTGCGCCGCAATGGCAGCCAGCCCCAAGGCACTTGCACGCAGTGCCAGACCTCGTTTCAGTACGTCAAACCGAAGGCCTCCCCCGTGCGTCATTTCGACGAGGGCGGCGTGACGCACTTCTAGATCCCCGCGAGTGCGGACCGCAACGCGCTCGCAATTCGCATAAATCATTTACGGCACGGTGGCGGTGATCGCGCCGCCGTAGTCGCTTTTTGGAGATACTCACCTCGCATACCGTCGCGCTTGGACATTTGCTAACTTGCGGATGAATGTTCGCCACCGGCCAGACGCTCGAGCTGAAGTATTATTTCGACCGATTCGCTCGCGAGGCCCTTATTTACGGGGGACTGCTCAGCGTAGCCGTCATCATCTATCTGGTGATCCGCGAGTTCGGGATGCTGCTCCCGCGCCCACCCGGCCAGCCGCGGAACTCGGGGTTGCTTCTGGTCCCGCAGGCGGGCATGACGCCGACGTAATGGTTCACGTTTTGCTGGCGCTATCGGTGGTGATCGCCTTCGCGCGCCTGGGCGGGATGCTCTTCCGGCTTCTGAAACAACCCGCGGTGGTGGGCGAAATTATGGCGGGCATCATGCTCGGTCCGTCGCTGCTCGGTCGCGTATGGCCGCAGGCTTTCACGTATCTGCTGCCGCCGATGGTGGCGCCGTTCCTGGACGTGCTCGCCCAGCTGGGGATCATCTTGTACATGTTTTTGGTGGGTCTCGAGCTTGATCCGAAGCTGGTCGGACGGCAAGGACAAGCAGCGGTCGCGATCTCGCACGCCAGTATCGTCACGCCATTTCTGCTTGGAACCTTGCTCGCCCTCGTGCTGTATCCGCAGGTCGCTGCGGCGGGCGTACCGTTCACTGGCTTTTCGCTGTTCGTGGGCGTCTCGATGTCGGTGACCGCGTTCCCGGTGTTGTCACGGATTTTAACCGACCTTCGCATCCAGAAAACCCCACTGGGGATATTGGCGCTTACCTGCGCCGCCGTGGATGACGTAACCGCATGGTGCCTGCTTGCGGTGGTGGTCGGCGTGGTCGAGTCACACGGCACAGGCAGTCTGATTACGGCCGCGATGGCGATTGTCTACGTCGCGTCGATGCTGGTCCTGGTGCGGCCCACTATCGTTCGATTAACGCTGAGAAACGAAAGCACCGCGCGTTTGACCCAGGGCATGATGGCTATCGTGTTTGTGCTGTTGCTGCTCTCGGCGCTGGCTACGGATCTTATCGGCATTCACGCGATGTTCGGCGCATTCGCACTCGGCGCGATCATTCCCTCGGACAGCAAGCTCGCGCACGACATGACGGAACGGCTCGAAGACGTGTTGGTGGTGTTGCTGCTGCCCACATTTTTCGCCATTACCGGCCTTCGCACTCGAATCGGCCTGGTGAGCGGGCAAGAGGCGTGGCTGCTGTGTGGACTGACCATCGCGGTCGCCTCGATTGGCAAGTTCGGCGGCAGCTTCGTGGCGGCGCGGATGACGGGCCTTGGCTGGCGCGACGCATCATCGTTGGGAGTGCTGATGAACACGCGCGGGCTGGCGGAATTGATCGTGCTCAACATCGGTCTCCAACTCAGGGTCATCAATCCGCGGATGTTTGCGATCCTAGTGATTATGTCGCTGGCCACCACCCTTGCCACCACTCCGATACTTCAGTTGATCAGAAGCGATGAAGTTGCGGAGGCGCAGTCCGAACCAACCACGACGTTGCTGCGGGGGCAGCTTGATAAGCGGATAGATTTGCGCGGGCGCTCGCTAGGCCGCGACCCCGGCTGATTTTACCGCGGCGAGGGATCCGGCGCCGGCAGTGCTTTGGAGATGCTCGCTTCGCGTTTCCGCACCAGGATGATCTTCTCGCCTTTGTAGTAACGCTGGAGCTGGACCCCCACCAGCAGCATGTTCTGCGAGGGATCGAACCATGCCGCCAGCTTCGGGATGAAGGGCTGGATAACCACCGTCCAGAAGCCGAAGTTCGCCTTGATGTCGATCTTTTCCAAATCGCCCGGATACTCGGGCCAGGTTTGGGCGTGCGACCCCAATTTTATGTCCACCGCAATCAACCTCGGAGCGGGCGCGCAGTTGAAGACATGCAGTTGCATAGTGCGGCTGCGATCGACCCGCGCCACCAGCTCCTGGATCGGCAGCAGAACGCTGGCGCCGGCATAAGTATTTTCGGGAATACTGAGTTTCTTCTCGGCTAGATCGAGATTACCCTCCAAATCTTTGCCGCACACCGCCATGCCGGTTGCGATATCGAGCATCGATTTCACCGATGGCGACCCATCGGCATTGAAGAAGTCATGGCGAAAGCTGATCAGCTTCGGCACGCCGCCGTTCCCGGCGATGGATAAATGATCCTCCTCGATGTCGTATTCGCCAGTCAGGTAGCGGCTCTCGCCGTGCAGGATGAGGGAGTGCGGTTGCTGGTCGACGCTGTAATGGGCATGGCCAATGAGGAGCCCGGTCTCGACGCTCAGGATATCGAAGTCCGAGGGCGGGAAGTTGAGCGCTGGGGCAGCATTCACGGGATAGGGAAACGCCAGCGCCAGCAGGATGGCGCCGTACAGCATGAGCCGCTCGATGCGGTGGCGTGAATCGCGAGGCAACCTGACACGTACTCCTATCACATAATGGCCGGGTAAATTGGCGCTTGCCCTTAACCGATCGATTTGGGAGCGTGAGTCGCGCAGCTATTTTCCTAATCGCCATGGAGCAACACAATCCACGCTTGGTTCCGCAGACGCCGCGCCTACGGTGGCCTCTCGAACAACTTGCCGAAGTGGCGGTCATCTAACGCATGCTCGATAGCGTCCTGGGCGCCAACCCAACCACAAGGCGCATCCAATCCACCGCCGCGCGCCTTCTGCACCGCATCGGCGTCACGGCCAATGTTGCGACGATCGCGGCCGTCAGCATCGGCGTGCTCGCAGGCGTGGCGTTCGCGCTCGATCGAGTCGGCCTCGGTATCCTGCTGCTCGCGCTCAGCGCCACCCTCGATGCCCTCGATGGAACCATCGCGCGCGAGTTCGGCGGCGCCTCGACCCCATTCGGAGGGGTGATGGATTTATCTTTCGACCGCGTCGTCGAGGCCGCGGTGATCATCGGAATTGTATGGCGCCATCGCGAGCTGGATTTTTATGCGCTGCTGCTGGTGGCGAGCTGGTACGTGAACATCACGGTGTTCCTCGCGGTCGGCGCTGCAATGGAGCGCACAGGCCCGAAGCTGATTGATTACCCTCCCGGCATTCTCGAGCGCACCGAGGCACTAATCTTCTTCGCGGTGCTGGCCCTGGTATCCTCGACGCACTATTTGATGTTCCTCGGCCCGATTTTTTGTCTTGCGATGACCGCGCTGGAGGTTGTGACCGGCGCGCAACGCTTCCTCTTCGGCCGCGCTCACCTGCGCCTCTGAGCCTCTCCCGCGCCTGCTGACTTTGTCAGCGAGGCGCAAGCTGGGAGAGGACGACGTGCGACACGCTTCGCGTGTTGCGCGGCGAGTGAGGGCCGGAGGGCGCTGCGCCCGACGGTGGTGGAGTGCCACGATGTTCCGATCATCCCCGTCGCTGCAATTCCGCTCGAATGACGTCCACAACTCCTTCGAGGTTCTTCAGGACGTCGTCATTCCAGAAGCGCAAAATGCGGTATCCTGCGGCGTTGAGCTGAGAGCTACGGGCGGCATCGTAGGATTCCTGTTCAGCATGCTGTGAGCCGTCCACCTCGACAATCAATTTGTATTGTTCGCAGCAGAAGTCGGCGAAGCATCTATCTGTGGGCACCTGGCGGCGGAACTTTGCTCCGTCCACCTGCCGATTGCGCAAGAACCTGCCACAGTCTGTTTTCTGCGATGTTCGCCTCACTGCGTAGAGATCGAGCGCGAAGGGTAGTCGCGCGCTTTTGAGGTCTCGGGCGAGCGTTCACAGCGTGTCATATTCTACTCTCTGGATGATGTATTCGCAGCACGTTTGTGAAGCTCCACCACCGTCGGGCGAGGACGCCCTCCGGCCCTCACCCGACGCGCAACACGCAGAGCGTGTCGCGCGTCGTCCTCTCCCAGCTTGCGCCTTGCTGACAAAGTCAGCAGGCGCGGGAGAGGGGATTAGGCGAGGCGGGCTTGAGGAACGACTGGAATCGGGTCGGCGGGGCCGTCGAGGCGATAACGCTGCATCTTGCGATATAGCGTCGAAACGTGGATGCCCAACATCTGCGCGGCGCGATCCTTGTTCCCCTCCACCTTGCCCAACACGCGCTTGATGTGCTCACGCTCGAGATCTTCCAGCGTCACGTTGCCAGTCTCGAAGTCGGAGCCCGCAGGCATCGCGTTGCTGCGCAGCTTGTCCGGCAAATCGTGCGAATGGATGACGTCGGTTTCCGCGAGGATCGCCGCGCGCTCGATGGTGTTCTCCAGTTCGCGCACGTTGCCCGGCCACGCGTAGCTGAGCAGCAGCTTCATCGCGCCCTTGGAAAAGCGCATTCCGCCGCGGCCGAGCGAGCGCTCAAACTTCTTCAGAAAATGACTCGCCAACAGCGGGATATCGTCCTTGCGTTCGCGCAACGGCGGCAACTTGATGGTGATGACGTTGATGCGATAGAGCAGTTCCTCGCGGAAACGGCCGGCCTTGGCCTCGACCTCGAGGTCCTTGTTGGTCGCGCATAGCACACGCACGTCAAATGAAACCGGGTCGTTGGAGCCGAGCGGATAGACCTCGCGCTCCTGCAGCACGCGCAGCAGTTTGATTTGCAGCGCCAGCGGCATGTCGCCGATCTCGTCGAGGAAGACGGTGCCCTTGTCCGCCGACTTGAGCAGGCCGACTTTTTCGTTCATCGCGCCGGTGAAGGCGCCGCGCTTGTAGCCGAAGAGTTCGCTTTCGAGGAGATTTTCCGGCAGCGCGCCGCAATTGATCGGCAGGAAGCGTCCGTTGGCGCGCTCCGAGGTGAAATGGATCGCGCGCGCGACCAGCTCTTTGCCAGTGCCCGATTCTCCCGTGATGAGCACGCTGGAATCGGTGCGCGCGACTTTCTCCATGATGCGGAAGACCGACTCGATCGCATCGCCTTTGCCGATGATGTTTTCGAAGCGATACTTCTCACGCAGCTCGCGGCGCAGGAAGTGGTTTTCCTTGAACAGCGCCTTGGCTTCGAGCGCGTGGCGCACCTGGTTCTTCAGATGGTCGTTGGCGAACGGCTTGGTGATGTAGTCGTAGGCGCCCTGTTGCAGCGCCTGCACGGCGGATTCGACGCTGGCGTAGGCGGTGACGATAATCGCCATAACCTCGCTATCGACGTCGCGCATCTTTTTGAGCACATCGAGGCCGCTGCTCCCGCCGCTCAGGTTCAAGTCGAGGATCGCGAGGTCGATTTTCTCTTTTTCGAAAATCTGCCACGCGACCTCGCCCGACGGCGCTTCGACGACTTCGTAGCCCTCGCCGCGCATCAGGTCGAGAATGATGGAACGCATCAGCGCCTCGTCTTCGACGACGAGCACGCGATAGCGACGGCCGGTATCCGGCGAAAATGCGGTCTGTTCTGAAACCATGTGCCCCAGTCAAAGGGCGCAGTCAATTGGTAGGTTGCTGCGCCTGCTGGGTCGGCGTGATGCCGACCATATGCTGCATCGATTCCATCACCGGCAACCCGATGATGACGCTAGTACCTTTGCCGACCTGGCTCTCGAGCTTGATCATCCCGCCATTGGCCATGATGATGCGCTGGCAAAGCGACAATCCGAGTCCGACGCCTGAGCCGGCGGGCTTGGTAGTGAAAAACGGATCAAACACGCGCTTCAGATGTTCTTTCGGAATGCCGATGCCGTTGTCGATGATGCGAACCACGACGTAGCGCTGCTTCTCGCCATTCTTGGGCGGATAGTTTTCCGTCACCACCTTAATGACGCCGCTTCCACATTGGGTCGCGTCGGCGGCGTTGAAGAGCAGATTGAGGACGACCTGTTGAATCTCGTTGTTGTCGGCGTACACCAGGTTGAGATCGGGCGCGAGTGCCGGCTCGACGGTCACGTCGCTGAAACGCTTGTTGTAGCTCGCGAGACGCAGCGTCTCGGTGATGAGCTGATTGATATCCACCGCCTTGCGCTGCGCGGTCGAGGGCCGCGCGAAGTTGAAAAGATCCTTCAGCGTGCCGGAGATGCGGGTGATCTGCGAAAGGATGGTATGCAGCGTGGTGCGCCGGGTCGAATCGTCTTCGCCGGAGAGCAGCGACTGCACCAGCGACGAAATCGACGCGAGCGGATTATTCACCTCATGCGCAACGCCGGCGGCAAAGGTTCCCGCGGCGGCGAGGCGTTCGGCCTTTAGCAACTCATCCATCATTTCGCGGCGATGCGTGACGTCGCGGAGGATCATGTGGATGAAGCGCTGATTGCCATAGGTGATTAGCGAAGAGTTTTCATCGAAGAAGAATGAACCAAGAGGCAGATCCAGAGTCTGACCCGAGCCGTTACGAACTACGTCGAGGAAGTGTTCCTTTGTTCCCGCGCGCGCTTCCTCGGGCACGAAATCCGTGATTGGACGACCGATGAGCGGCAGATGCTCTTCGCCCGGGAGCTTGCGATGCAGGCGTTCGGCGGCGGAATTCGCGCCCAGGACGACCAGCGTGTCGGCATCAATCTCATACATCGGATCAGGGGCGTGATTGATCAGGTTGCGATACTTTTCTTCGGACGCGCGCAAGGCTGCCTCGCGCGTTTCGATATAGAACCACGATACCATCAGGCGCCGCTCGTCGATCGAGGCGACTGCGACATCGCGTAGCTGCTCACCCTTTTTTCCGCGCGCGCTCGCATAGATGTGCTTGAGGATGATCTGCTTGAGCGCGATGTGAATAGTGTTGAACTGCGACGGTTGCGCGCGTTGCAGCATCCCCTGCTGGCAATGCTTGCGCAGATAGACGTAGGTGCGGAGGTCATTCGGATCGCGCAGGTGATCGGTAAATCGAATCAGCGAATTTACCAGGTCGGGACTCGCCTCGCCGGGCTCGCGATTGACGGTCGGAAGGCCAAAAATTGCGCCGATAGCTTGTTCCCATTCGCAAACGATCGCATCGAAGTGCTGGTCGATGATTTCGGCGACATCGGCGCGAGCCTGCAGGCTCTCAGGCGAGTTGCTGTAGATAGGGCCGAAGAGTCCATGAAGCAGTTGGTCAATTCTTTCGAGATGAAGCCGAATCGAGTCGAGCTCCTCAGGCGTGCCCTCCGCCGAGGTGTCGGATGGAACACGTTTGAGGGGAGTCTTGTTGGGATTGCAGCAGACACGAAGTCGGGATGATCTCATTGGGTTGCTCTAGCTTCGAGAATATCAGCGGCGGCGCTGAATTGTTAATACATATCTAATACCAAATTCGCAAATATCAAGAGTAGCCTTTAGCAAAATGCCAAACTAGCGACCGAAATGTCTCGCAGGTTGCGAGAGCTACGCCTGGAAGCAGAGATAGCGGCAGGATGCATCTCGTCGCAAAGCGTGCAGCCTCCCAACCCAATTCGGCTGACGATTCCGCGCGATTTCCGGAATAACTCAACATCGGTGCGGAGTTATTGATGGCATCCTTTTGGCTGATACCGCCTTCCCGTTAGGAAGGGTATCGCCACTATGATCGATCTCGAGCCGCTTCGCTCGGTTACTCCACACGGGAAGTTCTTCTCCCGCAACGGCCAGAAATTTTTTCTCAAAGCGATGCGGCTGGAAGGCCTCAGCGCCACCCTGGACTTCGAAGCCAAGGTGCGACTGCTCGGTCGCCTCGACGAGCTGAAGCAGGCGCATACCACGACGCTCATCCTGACCGAAGCGCAAGCGGACCCGATCCTCGACCTGGCAAGCACGGTGGGACTGTATAGCATCGTAGAGCTGGAAATCGCGCCCGAGGAAATCATCGATCGGCGTAAGTTGGCCGAGGTGACCGCGCGTATCACCCATGCGGTGAACATCCTTAATGGTCGTCCTGGCCTCTTGGGTTTCTTAATAAATTGCCCGATCTCGCAGGATGCGCTTCGTGCCTATGGCCTCGGGAAGGCAAGTCGGGCCCTGCGCGACATTATTGAGACTATAAAGTCCTGCCATGCCTCGGCGCTCGTCGCCATCCGCCATCGCCCTGAGACGCGCGCTTTGACGATGCTCGAAGAAGATTTCATCTATGGCGATGTTCCCGCGCTCGCGCCGGTCGAGCTGCGTGACTATGTCGTTAGTTTACACAACCTCGCAGAAGCGAGGCCGGTGGTCATCGAGTTCAACCAAACCTCGCCGGGGCAGGACGAGGCGGTTGCGGTGGCGTTCGGAACTGGAGCTGCGGGAGTGGTAGCGCCTCCCGTTCCGACCCCGCCGTCTCCTGATTTCACCGGCGCCATCATGATGAAGGCCTCCGAGCTGATGCCCTTCGTCATCCTCAATGGCACTTGCCCGCCGGCGCTCCCCAAGACTCCGATGGTTTCCGTCGTCATCTGCGCCTACAACGCCGAGCGCACGATGCTTCCATGCCTCGAATCGCTGCGGAAGCTCGATTACCCCAACTTCGAGGTCATCATCGTCGATGACGGCTCGCGTGATCGCACTGCCGAGATCTCGATGGACTTCCCCGAGTTCCGCCTCATCCGTCAGCCCAACAAGGGCCTCAGCGTCGCGCGCAATGTCGGCCTCCATGCAGCACGCGGCGAACTCATCGCCTACACCGATTCTGACTGCGTAGTCGACCCTCATTGGCTTACGTTGATGATACGCATGCTTACCGAGAAAAATTTCGATGGATGCGGCGGGCCCAACTATGCGCCTCATGAGGATGGCTGGGTCGAGGCCTGCTGCGCCGCATCTCCGGGCGCGCCATGTCATGTGCTCACCGCCGACGATGTCGCTGAGCATCTCGCAGGATGCAACATGGTCTTCACCAAGGCCGCGCTGCTAAAGGTTGGTGGCTTCGATCCGCAGTTCACCTCCGCCGGCGACGACGTCGACGTATGTTGGCGCATCCTCGACTCCGGTATGCGCCTGGGATTTTGTCCCTCGGCGTTCGTGTGGCACTTTCGCCGCAACACCATCAAGGCTTACTACGGCCAACAGCGCGGATACGGTCGCGCCGAGGCGATGCTCTATTCGCGGTATCCCGAGCGCTTCAACGTCCTGGGCCAGATCAAATGGCGCGGGTCGATTCCCGGATTGCTCCGCACCGTCCCCGGCGGTTCGCGCAAGAATATTTTCTGGGCGGCGAAGCGGCCCGGCGTCGCGACGGTCCTCGACCCGGCGCTCACCCTGATGCGGTTCCTGCCGCAGACGCTGGAATGGACGCTCGCCGCGATGATGCTCGCGCTGGTTTTCTTCACGCTGCATATCACCATTTTTCCCGCGCTGGCGATGCTGGCGCTCGGTCCAATCTGGGCGCTCTACTACGCATGGCACGCGCCGATCGAGAAATCTCACATCAGCTTTTCCGCGCGGATGCTGGTCGCGTACCTCGCGTACACCGGCCCCGTCATCCGCACCATTACGAGGTACAAGACCATGGCCAAAGCGCAAAAAAACCTCGGCGCTGAAACCGCGGTCCGTCAGCGCCCCACCATCCAATGGCTCAAGCGCACCGTGAAGCTGGCCTACTGGAATGAAGACTGGACGCCGCGCGATGTGCTGCTCGATCGCCTGTCGAAATTCTTCGCCAAGTCAGGCCATCCGTCGATGATCGAATCAGGCTGGAAGGACTACGACCTCGAAGTTCGCCCGAGCCCGTTCACCACGGTCGAAATCAAGACCGCCGACGAGGAGCATGAGCAGGGCAAGCTGAAGAACCACGTCGCCGCGCACATCCGAATGAGCCGCCTGAGTGCGACTGCGCTCGCGGTTGGCGCGACTTCGGCGATAGTAACCACCGCGCTCTCGATGCACCTGCTTTCCATCGGACTCAGTGGATTGACGTTAGTCTTCGCGGTATGCGTGATGGCGGCGATGGCCGAATCCGGCCGCCTCGCCTATCGCGCCGTCGAGGAATGCGCGGCGGAACTGAATCTGTTACCGCTCGGCGCGCTGATCAAACCTCGCTACGTACTTGGGACCGCGACGGCGAATGGCGCGACCAAATCAGTAGGCGCGATGGACCTCGCAAGCGCCCCGAATCCTCCGGCGACCGAATAAGAAGTTCCTCAAGCCCTCGCTCCCCAACTTCCCCTTCTCTCGCTCTTTTCTGAGAGAAGGTGGGCGGCGCAGTTGCCGGTCTTATGTTTGGCGACAAGTGTGGCGGCCGTATGAGAGCCGCGCGGGCCTCGCGCGCGGTGGTGGAATACCACCAGCGCAACATCGATCGAACCCAGTCAGGTACCGCTTGCCGGGAGCGGAGGGCCGAGAACGGATGAATCAGCTTGATGACGTTGAGCATGAAGCCATTGGGATCCAACGCGAGAAGAACTTCCAGCGCGATCATCAGGATGATCAACATCCCGGTCGAAGAGTAAAGGCGACCGTGAAGCCTAAATAGCCAGCCTTCTCGCTGTCGAGTATAATCTCGGGAGGTTATTGACCTCTCGGACAGCCTTCTATATCTCCTCAAGGAATGCCATTAGGCCAAACTGTGGTTGAGAAAATTATTCTTGCCGAACCCCGTGGTTTCTGTGCCGGTGTCGATCGCGCGGTCGAGGCGGTCCGCAGCGCGTTACGCGCCTACGGACGTCCCCTGTACGTTCGCCATCAGATCGTGCACAACCGCTTCGTGCTGGAGGCTCTCGAACAGGAAGGCGCGATTTTTGTCGAAACCCTCGCCGAGGTTCCCGAAGGCCAGCGCGTGATTTTCAGCGCCCATGGTGTCGCGCCCAGCGAATGGGACCGCGCCAAGGATCGCGGCCTGCGCGTTATCGATGCGACCTGCCCGCTCGTGACTAAGGTCCATCTCGAAGTCGAGCGCTATGCGTCCGAAGGCCGCACGGTGGTGCTCGTCGGTCACAACGGGCATGAGGAAGTGAAGGGCACCCTCGGCGTTGCACCGGGAAAGGTCGTGCTGGTCGGAAGCGTCGAAGAAGCGGAGAAGGTTCAGCTTCCCGATCCGGAGCGCGTTGCGGCCGTGACGCAGACCACGCTCAGCATCGACGACACTCGCGACATCCTCGAAATCCTCAAGCGCCGTTTCCCCAAAATGGCGACGCCGAAGACCGACGACATCTGCTACGCGACCCAGAATCGGCAGAATGCGGTGAAAGAGCTGGTCCAGCTCAGCGAGGCGATCCTGGTGGTAGGATCCAAGCAGAGCTCCAACGCGAATCGGCTGGTCGAAGTTGCGAGGACGCGCGGTGCCCGCGCATTCCTCGTCGATTCGATTGCCGATGTCGAGCCCGAGATGCTGGCCGGCGTGAAATCGCTCGGCCTCACCGCTAGCGCCTCATCGCCCGAATGGCTGGTCGAGGAAATTATCGGCGCGTTCAAGAATCGGGGTGCCCAGGTCGAGCTATTAAGCGTCGCCAAGGAGCGGGTGCATTTCCCGCTGCCGATGACTGCCGATTAGATGACTGCCGATTAAAAGAACGCGGACTAGCTTACTCGCAGCTTCGTTTCCGTACAAAAGATTTCGTTCGGGGAGCGCTCGGGACGCACCGCAGGCCTCTTCCGAGGTCCCTCGCGAAGCGCTCAGGACGAATCTCGGCGCTGCCGAGATTCGCTTGACAATTTGCTCCATCGGCATAGAAACTCTTCCGTCGTTCGAGCTTGGGGACAACCTCGACTCACAGGAAAAGGAAAAGGTGATGCGAAAGGGAACTCAGCGCGCGCTTGCCTTGGCGCTTCTCACACTGCTTTTTACCACCGCCGGATGCTCACCGGCCAAGAAGCATTACAACAAAGCCGAGGATCTGCTCGCCAAGTTTCAGGGCGGTGACCACGATATGAACCTCGTCAAAGAGGCGCAAAGTGAGCTCCGCGAAGCGGTCAAAGCCGATCCGAACCTGCTCGATGCCCATCGGTCGCTCGCCAACGTCGATGAAGTTCTCCATGACTATGATGAGGCCGGGAAGGAATACATGGCGGCCTCCGCACTCGATCCGACCGACCAGCGGATGCGCGGCAAGGCGAGCTACTATCGACATCTGCAGCAGCTCACAAAGCAGGCCGACACCGCACTGGATACCATCAAGTCGGGCGACGTGACCGAAGGGATGTCAGACCTGAAGGGCGCGCTGCAGGAGGCCGGCAAAGCGAACCTGTCGAAGGCGACCATCGATCATATGATCGATGACTTGCGCCAGGGCGTCGCCGCGGTGGTCCAGCAAGCCGATCAACAGGCGCAGCAACAGAAATTCGACGACGCGATGAAGACCTACGACCAGGCAGTGCGTGGGTACATGCTGCTCGCACTCGCGACCAAGCAGGACAAGCTGGACCCCGCCGTCGATGCGGTTATGCATAACGCGGGGCAGGCCGCGCAGAAGGGCGGACCGCAAGCCTCCCAAATGCTGTCGACGCTGCTCAATGACGTTCTAACCTTCGACCCGGATAATAAAACCGCCAATATGGAATTGGCCCAGCTATCGTTGCATCAGGATCCACCCGACTACTCGACGGCCGCTGACCTAATGGAGCGGGCCGGCGCACCAGATGCAGAGGTGAGTAAACTTCGCGCCGAAGCAAAAAGACATCATTAGAACTCGGCCTGCCTGAACCCCCCAAGCGCGCGGCGCCGGCGAAGAAGCCGAAGGCCGAACGCAAGGGGTTGATGGAGCGGCGCGCGTACATTGCCCTCGAGGGTCCGATTGGCGTCGGCAAAACCACCCTCGCGCAGGTCCTCGCGCGCGAGCTCAACGCGCGACTGCTGCTCGAAGAGGCCGAGGAAAATCCCTTTCTCGCGCGCTTCTACGAAGATCCCGACAAATATGCGATCCCGGTCCAGCTCTACTTTCTGTTAACCCGCTACAATCAGCAGCGCGAACTGGTGCAGCATCCGCTGCTGGAGCAGGCCACCGTCGCGGACTATCTGTTCGCCAAGGATCGCATCTTCGCGAATCTGAACCTCGCGCCCGACGAATTGATTCTCTATGAGCAGGTCTACAAGCTGCTCGATTCGAAGATGGCGAAGCCGGACCTCGTGGTGTATCTCCTCGCGCGGGTGGAGGTTTTGGCGGAGCGGCTGCGACGGCGCAATCGCGATTTCGAACGCGACATCAGCTACGAGTACCTCGAGCGAGTGTCGACCGCGTATCGAGATTTCTTCTTCTATTATGATGAGGCGCCGCTGCTGGTGGTGGATACCTCAGAAATCGATTTCGTGAACAATCCCAGCGACCTGGCCGATCTGATTCGCGAGATCGACCGCGCCGGCCAGGGCGTGCAGCATTACGTGCCTCGTAAGGGGTGAGCGGTCTTAGTGCCCGCCGCTGGCCGCGCCCCATAGCTCGCGCAGGCGCTGATCGCGGCCGCAGTTGTAGCGATAGAATTTATAGCGGACCGGATTCTTCAGATAATAATCCTGATGATAATCCTCCGCCGGCCAGAATGTTGACGCCGGCACGATCTCGGTCACGATCGGATCCTTGAAGGGCTTGGTTTCCTCGATTTGTTTCTCCGATGCTTTCGCTTCGGCTTCCTGCTCTGCACCATGATAGAAAATCGCGGTCCGATACTGATGCCCCACGTCGCAGAACTCCCGATCTTTCGAGGTCGGATCGATGTTGTGCCAGAACACATCGAGCAATTTCTGATAGGTGACCTTCTTCGGATCGAAGGTGACCTCGATGGATTCGGCGTGACCGGTGCCGCCGGCGGAAACTTCCTCGTAGCTCGGATGGTCCTTGTCGCCGCCGGTGTATCCCACCGTGGTAGAGACGACCCCGGGGATGTGGTCGAACGCGGGCTGCATGCACCAGAAGCATCCGCCGGCAAAGGTGGCCTTTTCGAGGCCCGCCCCGGCGCCATCCGCAGCATGCGCGCCGGTAGTCATTCCGATGGAAATCGAGAGAATCAATGTCGCGAGTATCGAGAATAAGCGTGGTCGGGAGATCATTGATCCTCCTCCGCGAGTTGCCTTCATATCGTACAACGCGGCAGCGGCGTTGGCGGTTCCGCACTCATGCTTGCGATTTGAACTCGCGCTCGATTGCCTCGCCCAGCTTGAAGTCCTTCTCCGTAATGCCGCCTTGATCGTGCGTCGATAGGGAGAAGGTGATCCTTCGATAGTTGATGGTGACATCGGGATGATGGTCCATCTGTTCCGCGATCTCGGCGATGCGATTCAGGAAACGAATCCCGTCCATAAACGCCTTGAAGGTGTACTGTTTTGCGATCGCTTCGCCTTTGCGCTCCCATCCCGGGAGCGCCGTCAGCTTCTCGGTGATCTGGTCGGGGCTAAGTTTCGGCATGATATTTCCCCTGCGAAGGTTTGAGGTCGCCAATCTTCACGCGGCCCATCCCTGGTTGGCATAGTACTGGGTTATGGTGTCGGTGATCTGACTCGCAGTCTTGTCGGCCAGGAAAGCGGTGGCTGAAGTATAGCTCTTGACGCCTCCCGCCGCGGCATTGGCGCCAACGACTACGGCCGCACTCCCACCCGCGGCCGCGCCAGCCGGTCCCATAATGGCTGCGCCCGGCATCTTGCCGCTATCAGCATGAGTATTGAAATCGATCAGCGGCGCACTTGCATCGCCGGCGCGCTGGTAGACGTGAACGGAGGTATCCAACGTGGACGCACCCGCGCCGAAGCCAACGACCAAACGCCGAAGCCGATTGCCTTCGCTGATGTCAGTGAATTCACCATCGACGATCAGTGAATTGCTTCCTGCCGCGGGCGTTCCGCGGTGCAGGCATACCGCTTTGTAGCCCTTCGCGGTAAGGTTCGCCGCCACGCTTTCGCAAACATTCGAAGCGGTCTCGGTCGCGACTTTCTGCTGCGATGCGGACTGGTCTTCGCCGGAGACATTGCGATACGCGCGCTGAACGATGCTCTGGTTCAACGTCACATCGGTGGCATTGACGGCGAAAGGATAGATGACGATTTGATCGGGCCTGGTCGCGGTCGCAGCGGGCGCGTTTTGCGTCTCGTTGGCGACCTTGGCTGCGGCACAGGCTGATAGGGTGATCGGCAGTAGCAAAAACACCAACCGTTCGAGTGTTATCTTCATGATGTCGTCACTTTATTGGGTCCCGTTGCGTGGCGTTTTCACGGAGGCTACGGCGCCGTCCGCTCAATTCAGCTCAATTCAATCCGTGGTCTTTTCGTCGTGCCCTCGGATCTCATCGCGATGATTAGGTGATGGTCGTAAGGCATGCAAGCCGAAACGGCACGCACCGCATCGGCCTCAAAACCAGATATGCGCTCGCAAAGGCGGGCGTGTTCCTCGATCGTTCGAATGATGGGGCGATCCGTACGCCGAACCGCCCCCGTCGGGAGAATGCTCAGGGTAGCGGTGCGGCGGTCACGATGGTCGGGCCATCGTGCTTCGGCACACTCGGCTGCCGTTTGCGTTTCATCGCGTTCTCGATAATTGGCGCAAGGCGCTCGGCCTTCTTTTTGGCGTTCTGCTGTTCGCGGTCCTTGAACTCAGGAAGGACTTCCTTGCCGAACAAACTGAGCGAGCTGCAAATGTCCTCATGCTTGTTTTTGCCGGCCTGTGAAATGAACACGACCTGATCGACGCCGACATCTTCGTATTCGCGCAGCTTCGCGCGAATTTTGTCCGGAGTGCCGACGCACGCCGCTTCGCCACCCATTCCCGGCATCTGAAACTTGTTGTTCTTAAAGTTGCTCCAGATGTTGGTTTTGCCTACTTCGTGTTGTCCGAAAAAGTAGTGATGGCCGAGCGCGTAGGAGAAAAAGTTCAGCCCCTCCTCGCCCATCGCACGAGCGCGCTGCTCGTCCTGGTCGCACATGAAGCCGGTCACGATCGCGATGTTGGCGTTGATCGCGTATCCAATCGGCTCACATTCGTTGGCCAGCGTGGTGTAGTAATCGTTGACCCACTGCCTGGCTTCCTCGGGTGAGATGAACGCGAAGGTGAGCGCTCCGATGCCGAGTTTCGCCGCGAGGTGGATGGTCTCGCGTCGCGAGCACGCCACCCATAGTGGCGGATGCGGTTTCTGTACCGGCTTGGGCACCACGTTGCGCACCGGCATCTTGAAGTACTTTCCGTCGTGGCCGAGGAATGGATTCTCGACGAACATGCGCGCGATCGCGCCGAGTGATTCCTGCCACATCTCGCGCTTGTCCGCGCGCGGAATGTTGAAGCCTCCCAGTTCCAGCTCGGCGGACGACTCGCCGGTGCCGAACTCGACGCGCCCGTTGCTCACCAGATCAAGCGTCGCGATTCGTTCCGCTACGCGCGCGGGATGATTGTAACCGGCCGGCAGCAGCACGATTCCGTGGCCGAGGCGGATGTTTTTGGTGCGCTGGCTACACGCCGCGAGAAAAATCTCCGGCGCCGACGAGTGCGCATATTCCTCAAGGAAGTGATGCTCCACTTCCCACATATGATCGACGCCGAGTTTATCGGCGAGCTCGACCTGGTCGAGCGCATCCTGAAAAAGTTTCAGTTCATCGCCCTCGTTCCAGGGGCGCGGCAGTTGATGCTCGTAGAATGTTCCCAGTTTCATCTCTGAACGGGTCTCCTTGTTGCGATTCGAAAATTTTCGGCGGCGCTACACGATCGGCGGTTCGGCGGTAACCTTGCGCGGCACGAAGAGGGTCCGCTCGACCATATCGATAACCTCACGCTTGCGCCGTTCGATCACGGCGGGCTCGAGGAGATTGTTGTTCCAGAGCCGCCGCACCATCGCCGCAGTTGTAAAGAATCCGATCGTGATTGAATTGAGGCTGAGCAAGAAATGAAACGGATCAACTTCCTCGCGGAACTCGCCGGCGCGCTGACCACGAAAGATGAAATTCACCCCCATCGCGAACAGCGGCGGAACGCGCCGCTTCAGGAGTTGGCGGCCCACCCCGCTCTCCTCGGTCATCTCGTGCCAGATGATACGCATCGCGTCGGGGCTCGCAGCGATGCAGTCGATCGCGCCGACGATCGCGGCTCGACAGGCTTCATGATAACCGCCGCGACCCGAAAGAACGGTCTGCGCCGATTCCTCCATCCCTTCGAAAATGCGGTCGAGCACCGCGATATAAAGTTGTTCCTTGGAGGGAAAATGATGCAACAATGAGGGCGCCTTGATGCCGATGCGGCGCGCGATATCGCGGAGGCTGGTGCCGCGATATCCGTGCTCAGCGAACAATGCCCGCGCGACCGAGAGGACCCGATCGCGAGTGTCCGGCGAGCGATGAATCTCGACCACCTTGCCGGAACGAGCCGCGCTTTTGTGGATACTCCGCCCCATGAGATGTCTCTATCCTCCAAACTACCTAACATGCGTTAGGTGGTCAACTCACATGCGCCGAACCTTTTGTGACCTATCGAAGGATCTGTCGCAACCGACGCGTTCTAATTTTTCGAGCTTCGTAGTAAGACTCTGGCGACCATCATCATTCTTCGAGGACACGCATCATGTCGAGCAATCTCCATTTCAAACCAGCCTACGAACTTGCGGCGATGATTCGGCGCCGCGAGCTCAAACCCAGCGAGTTGATGGCGGCCACCATCGAGCGCATCGAGGCCGACCAATCCAAAGATCAACGCATTCGTGGCGTTGCGCAGCGACCAGGCGATGGCGGAAGCGCGCGCGCTGGATGAAAAAATCGCGCGCAAAGAAGAAGTCGGCCCACTCGCCGGTCTGCCACTCGGAGTCAAAGACCTGGAAGATGTGGCAGGCCTGCCGACGACGCATGGCTCAGTACCATTCAAAAATCTCATGCCGAAGGAAGATTCGGTGCAGGTCGCGAGGCTCAGGGCGGCTGGAGCCATCGTCATAGGAAAAACCAATGCGCCCGAATTCGGCTACACCGCCTTCACCAAGAATGTGCTGTTCGGCCCGACGCGCAATCCTTGGAACCTCGAGCGCACGCCGGGCGGATCATCGGGCGGAAGCTCGGCTGCGATCGCCGGCGGAGTGGTGCCGCTGGCGACGGGCTCCGATGGCGGCGGCTCGATACGAATCCCGGCGTGCTACGTCGGATGCTTCGGGCTCAAGCCGTCATTCGGCCGCATCCCGAATAATCCGTCGCTCGGAATGCAGCAGTGGAATGACACCGCCGTCGTCGGAGCGCTGACGCGCACAGTTCGCGACACTGCGATCTTCATGGATGTAGCGATGGGCTACCATCCGGTCGATCCGGATTCGCTCCCTCATCCAGGGATCTCCTACGCCGCAATGCTCGATCGGCTGCCGAAAAAATTGCGCATCGCGTACCACCCCGACTTCGGGCACATCGTACAGCGGGACGTGAACCGCGAGGTGGAAAAGGCGGTCGGCGTTTTCAAAGACACGGGACATGAGGTCGAAGTCATTACAGATGTGCCGCCCGAAACAGGAAGCGCATGGCAGCGAGTCGGCGGCGGGCAGGGCCTCGCGATGTTGTGGGAATATATCGATCCACATCGGAGCGAATTCGGGCGCGCTTTTCTCAGCGGCGCCGAGGCGGCGAAGCATCTGACCTGGCGCCACTATGGCGAGGCCTATCGGTTGCGCCTCAAGTTCAACGAATGGATTCGCGGCATCTTCGAGCGCTTCGATCTGCTGCTCACCCCAACCCTACCGACTGAAGCATTTCCCGCCAAAGGTCCGATGCCGAGCGAGATCGACGGCAAGAAGCTCGCAAGCCCGCTTGAAGCAGTGGTGTTCACCTATCCGATCAACCTGAGCGGACATCCCGCGGCCTCGGTGCGCGCGGGTTTGACGGACAGCGGCTTACCTTGCGGCCTACAGATTGTAGCGGAGCGACATCGCGACGATTTGGTGCTGCAAGCCTCGTACGCGTATGAGCAGGCACGGCCATGGAACGACAAATGGCCGGAGATTTAGCGATCTCAGCTGCCGAACTGTTTCTTCACCACCGCGAAGGCGTCGTTGGTCACCTCGAGGGTGCGCTTGATGTCGTCCTCGGTGTGCGCCGCAGAGAGAAACCAGTTGTGGCGTGGATGCAGGTAGACGCCGTGCTTCGCCGCCTCGCCGCAAAACAGCTTGTTCCGAGAGTGCTTGTCCTGATCCGCTTTGAAGCTCATGTACGGCAATGCTGGCGGCCCCGACCACGTCACCTCGATGCTGTGGCTGCGCGCCTGCGCAAGCATCCCGTCGCGCAGCATCTCGCCCAGCGTGCGCATCTTGTCGATGCCGTTGGTCGCTTCGAGTTCGTCCAACGTCGCCAGACTGGCCGCCATCGGTACCGCGCTGGTGAAATACGATCCGGTGAAGAAAACTTCCGCCGCAGCTTTCTTCAGACTGTCGATTCCCATGCACGCCGACAGCGGATAGCCGTTGGCGATCGCCTTGCAATAGGTCGAGAGATCCGGACGAACGCCGAAGACCTCACCTGAGCCGCCCATGTGAAGGCGAAAGCCCGCGCGCACATCATCGAGGATGAAAACCATCCCGTTGTCGTCGCAAACTTTGCGCACACCGCTTAGGAATCCTTCGACCGGTAGCTCAGAGTCATGGCCGGCATCGTGCCGGAACGGGGAGATGATGAGGCCCGCCATCTTGCCGCGGTTTTCATCGACGACACGCTTGAGGCTCGCGAGATCGTTGTAGCGGAAATACACGATGTTCGCGCGATCCTCGGGCGTCACGCCGTTCGGAACCGGCGTCACCCAGGCATGGGCGCCATGATACGCGCCCTCGGCCATCGCGATTTTCGGCCGGCCGGTCGCATGGCGCGCGACCTCAGTCGCCCAAGTGCATACATCAGAGCCGTTCTTCGCGAAGGCCGCCCAATCGGCAAATGGAGTGATCGAAACGAGCCGCTCCGCGAGCTCGACCCATCGCGCAGTGGGGGCATTGAAGCAGTTGCCTTCGCCGGCTTGCTTGTGCACCGCTTCCTCGACTCGCTGATTGAGATGGCCGACGACGAGGGGACCGTAAGAGCACATGTAGTCGATATATTCGTTGCCATCGACATCCCAGATATGAGCGCCCTTACCGCGCGCGAAAAACGACGGATACGAACCAGGAGTGAGCAGCAGCGGCGTCTGATGCCCATAGATGCCGCCCGGAACGACTTTCTTCGCGCGTTCGAACAAGGCCTCACTTTGAGTGAATTGATACGGTTTCACGATTGGATCCTCGCAGGCGCAACGGCATGGAACGTCAGAGAATCCTACGCTGGCGAAAGCGGTGAAGTGAAGAGGGAGGCCGGGAGAAACGACTCGGATGAAAACAAAGGCGCCGAGGCGGCGCGTGAGCGCACGATCCTCGGCATCCTACTAAATGCGTTTTACTGGCGGGTGAGGTAGGCCGGTTTGGCCGCCGAACCGGGAATCAATCCGACTCGCGCGATCTCGTCGCGGAAGGTGGCGCGCGAAAGCGGCTTGCACAGAACCGCGGATGCGCCGAGTTCGTAGCATTCGGCAATGTCGCGATCATAACCGGAGGTGGTGATGACGAAGAGCGGCACGTTCTCGCAGGCGATACTGCCTTTCACCGCGGAGATTACCGAGAAGCCACCGTTGTCGGGCAGCCGCAAATCAACCATGAAAAGATCGGGACGATCTTCCGCGGTAAACTGCCCGATTAGATCGACCGCCTCGTTAGCGTTCTGCGCGTGAATCAACTCGATGCATTCGCCGAGCACCTGGCGAGCGACCGTCAGCGCGACGAAGGCATGATCGGCGTTATCCTCGACCAGTAGAATACGAATTCCGACAGGGTCACCGGGAACGTCGAGCTTCCTGCTGCGCTGGATTTCTTCTTTCATCAGAATGTAGTGCTCAGTTATAGACGAAAAATGTATGAAAAGGATTCGCCCGGCAGCCCCGAAAGTTTGCCCGCTTGGTAGGTGAAAATGATCCAATTGCCGTGCCATTGCGGCGACTTTGCGCAGCCGACACCCGGTCACACTTCGACACCTGTTCTCGATGCCTTCGCGGGTTGCGGTAACTGGTTCGTAACGTTGCTATTTGAAGCATTTTATTCTGGTTTCCATTGATCTATCTTGGGTGTTCGCGAATCGCTTCGGGATGCCGGCTTTATGCTGCGTAGCGTTGACGAGACAGTTCATCGGCCTCCGATGTGCCGCGATGAAACACGCGATTGACCGGGTTGTTTCACCGACCGTCGCGAAAGAGAACAGCAAGTGAGAGAAGGGAGAATGGCTATTGGCTTTCCTGGATCGCCTGTTCCAGTCCGAGCTGCTCAACCATCCGTCCATCCGGCGTTACACCGCGCTTATAAATGAAGACCTGACCGCTACCTATTCGCGCGATATCCAGAAGTGGCTACTGGTCGCGCCAATCATCGGCGTCGTCACCGGTTTGTTCATAACCGGGATCGCGACGCTGATCCTCGATACGATCTGGGTCCGCGTCCTACCCTACTACTTGTTACATCATTGGGCCATCGTGATCGGATTGCTGATCGGTTTCACGCTCACCGGCCTCATCATGCAATTCCGCACGCCGGATCCCGATGAGCATTCCACCGAAGAGATCATCCGCTCCTATCACGAGCATCAGGGCGACATCGACGTGCGCTCGTTCTGGTGGAAAATCCTCGCCGCGGTGACCACGGTCGGGATCGGGCGGCAGCGCCGCGCTGGAAGGGCCAAGCATTTATGGCGGCGGCGCGATCGGCTCATGGCTATGGACCAAGCTGCGCCGATTCGGACTGGACCCTCGCGATCGCCGCATCATGCTCATCAGCGGAGCGGCGGCCGGAATGGCGGCGGTGTTTCGCGCGCCGCTGACCGGACTGGTGTTCGCGCTCGAGATGCCGTACAAAGACGACCTCGCGCATGAGGCGCTGCTGCCATCGCTGATCGCGTCGGTAGTTTCCTACGCAACGCTGGTGGCATTCGTCGGTTCGGCAGCCGCTGTTCGGCTTTGCCGGCAGCATCAGCTTCCGTGAAAGCGATCTGCTGTGGTCGGCGCTGCTCGGCGGCGATCATCGGGCTACTCGCCATTGTCTTTGACATTACTTTTCGTAGAGTCAGGCGCTTTTTCGTCACCCTTCGTATCCCGCACGTTGCCAAGCTGACGATCGGCGGTCTCGGCACCGCGCTATGCGGACTGCTCTTCGTCAACCTCTACGATAACTCGCTGATTCCGATCGGGCCCAACTACGAAGCGGTGCGCGAGATCCTCGCACGGTCGCATCCGTCGCATATGCTGCTGGTTTTCGCCGTGCTCAAACTCGCCGCAACCATTTGCTCGCTCGGCACCGGAGGCGTGAGCGCGATGTTTGTTCCGTTGCTGCTCGCCGGC
Source organism: uncultured delta proteobacterium (assembly GCA_963814035.1). Classification (GTDB taxonomy): domain Bacteria; phylum Desulfobacterota; class Binatia; order Binatales; family Binataceae; genus DATGKG01. The sequence goes on along the minus strand of CAWFBH010000008.1, from coordinate 191,005 downwards.
GGATGCATCGGGAACGCATTCGCGCAGTCGGTCGTACATACCAATGCGGTGGACTTGTATGCCGCGGTCGGGATGGCGGCCTTCATCTCCGGCGGCTACAAGACGCCGCTCACCGCGGTGGTGTTCGTCGCGGAAACCACCGGCGGTCATTCGTATCTGATCCCGAGCCTGATTGGCGCGGCGGTCGCCTATGCGATTTCCGGCGAAGCCTCGGTTTCGGGCGATCAGCATCTGCATGAGATGGTGAAAATCGCGGAGCTCAGCGGGGTCAGGGTTCGCGACGTAATGCAAACCCAGGTGGTGAGCGTGCAAGCCGATACCTCGATAAGAGATTTTCGCGCCAGCATCGCCGCGCATCATCGCCACACGATGTTCCCCGTTTACGATAATGACAAAGTCGTTGGCACTATCGCCACCGGGGTGCTGCCGACGACAGATCCAGCGGAGTGGAGCACCGCGAAGGTCGGCGATCTCGCGAGCCGCGACGGCACCCGGGTGGCCGCCGATTCCGAACTCTCCGAGGCCCTGCGCTTGCTGACGCGCGAGGGCGGCGACCAGATGTTGCTGGTCACCGACGATAACGGCCGCCTGGCAGGTATCGTGACCAAGACCGATATTCTGCGCAGCTTCCAAAACGGAAGCCGCCGACACTCGCGCGCGCTAAGCGCCGCGGTTTGAGCTGGCTCCCGTCACATCAGGTGCGCATTCTTCGAGGTTTCGCCGTTGGTGTAAGGACGCTTCGAATCGCGAATAGCATTGGGCGCAATGCCCCGAAATTTGCCCAAGTCATAAGGATGCGCATCAGTGAAATAATCGATCAGTGCGCCTTCATGCTCGATCAACACCTGTTTGAATGAGATGTTCGCGCGTTCCATTTCGAGCACGATGTCGAGGGCGCGCCATTGCGGCGGAATGATCACCACTGCGCCGGGATTGTCTTTGAGCCAGTCGCGCGAGCGAATCTCCTGGCCGGTGCCGGGAACGAAGGTTCCCACCTTGGCAAAATCGGAATCCACCACAATCGGAAACCGCAACCGGTCGAGTCCGTAGCGATTGATGAATGCCGCGGATTTGCCGGTGCCGCCCCAAATCGCGATTCGCGCACCTGACTTCGCCAACTCGTCGAGCTGGGCGGGAATGCGCTCCAAACCCGCCGCCGCGGCATCGAGGAATTCGCGCGCCTCATCAGCGATCTTCAGGCGTCGCTGCTGTCCACCGAGGGTCACGTACCCGTAAATGACTTCGCCGCCATAGCCATGGCCGACGCAATTGAGGGTGGCGCCGCATCGCGAGAGCATCTTACGAAAAGATTGGCTGCTGAATTGTGAATTGTGCTCGTAGTAGAAGTCGACGGTCCGTCCGGTGGTGAGCGCGCGATCGACGCAAGGGACCTCGAAGTATGCGAGCTGTTCCCGCCCCAGACGCGCGGCGGCGAATGCAATTCGTTGTAGAAACGCGAGCGGGCTGTTCAGATGCTCGAGGACGTGGCGGCTTATCACCAGGTCGGGCGCTAGTTCCGCGAGATGCTCCTCCGGGGCAAACAGCGCGGCACGCAGCTCGAGGTCGCCTTCACTTTGGGTCGCGCCGTGCGGATCGAATCCGACGAAATGCCCACCGGGCCGAGCTTCGGCCAGCGCGGCGAGGAGGCTGCCGTCGCCATGACCAATTTCCACGATCACCGGATGTTCCGGCAGCTCATGCAGCATCTGACGTATCGTGTCTTGGAGAAACTCCGACCACAGCGCGCCGCGATTGAACATCAGGTTGGGCTTATCGCTGTAAGGGACCTGCGCATAATCGAAGGCGGGATTGTAGACGTGTCCACATTCCACGCAGCGCACAAAATCCACCGGCAGCCGCGGCATCGAACGCGCGGCCTCCTCGCTAGCGGGCCAGGCGAGAGTCGCCAGCGGCTGCGCTCCGCCGTGGAAAAACGGCGCGGCAATTTGAAACCCGCAGGCCGGACACAGCGACTGACAAACATCGTGGCGCGATATGCGCTCATTCATGACAGTCCCCATTGCGTGATGCGGCCTCCCCGCCGATGCGCGTCGAAGGCGGCGCGGAAAAAGTCTTCCAGTTCGGTAATCACGCGTGCGTCTTCGTAAAGCACCGCCGAGCGAGTTGTGATTTCGCGCTTCGCGCGCTCGCGCCACTCACTGTCATTGGCGAGGCGCAGCGCGATCTCGACGTATGAATCGAGGCTGTCGGCCACCAGTTCGGTGAAGCCCATCTGCCGGTAGCATCCTTCAGTCACGCGTCCGCGCATGAACGCTCCGGGCCAGGTAACGATTGGCAAGCCCATCGCGAAGGCTTCGTAACTGGTATTGCCGCCGCCGAAAAACGGCGGATCGAGGATCACGTCGGCCATCATCAGGAGGCGAAAGAATTCAGTTTGCGGGATGCGCGGCACGAAGATGACGCGTTCGACGATATCCGGAAAAGTTTTGGCGATGCGGGCGGCGAGCAAGCGATCCCAATGCTTATGGACACCCGACAGCAACAGCAGCCGCGCCTTCGGATCCCGTCGCAACAGGGTTGCGAGCACGAGGTCGAAATCGGGATGCAGCTTGAACAGACTCTGCGGACATACGTAGAGCTTCGCGTCGGCCGCAAACCCCATCTCGGCGCGCGTGAAGGCCTCGGCGCTATGATGTGGCCGCCAGTAGTAGCTCGGCAGCCGGTCGAGCAGAATCAGCTGCTCCGCGTAGTGCGTTTGCGCCTCGGCAGGCTCGATGCTTTTGGCCGAGATGAAATAGTCGATGGCGGGAATCCCGGTCGTCACCGGATGTCCCCAGCTTACGCATTGGACCGGAGCGAGCCGCGCAAACGCGAGGAAATAAGTGAGCGGCGTCATCCCGATATCGGGATAGAAAAGGACGTCGAGGCGCTCGGCCGCGATGATCTCGCGCGCGCAATACAAATCGTAGGGAATTTCAATATTCCAGTCGGCGTCGCGCCCGATCGCATCGCCAATCTCATCGGCGTCCTGCGGCGGACGAATCACCACAACTTCGAAGCGCTCGCGCGAGAGCTTCTGGATGATGCCGTGGTAGAACTTGCCAATCGTATGCTGAAACAGACTGGTCGAAACGAAACCTATCCGCAGACGGCCGCTTGATGATGCGGAAGGCGCCGCACAATGTGGAGCAACCCACCCGAGCTTCGGACAAGCGCTCAAATAGAACTTCGCGGTCAGCGACTGCAACTCGATGTCATTGACGTCCTGATACGCGAAGTAAAAATTCGTCATCCCTACTTCGCTTTGTGGGTCGTCGAGCGTGACGCGCCGATCGATCAGATCGGTGAGCGACGCCATCACCTCGGCGCGACGCTTCATCGCGCTCTCGCGCGAGGTGAGGATTACCTCCTGTGCCAGCGCGAGCTTTACCTTTTGTGGGACGTTCGCTCGGTCAACCTGCACGGCGCGATGATAGGTCGCGATCGCCTCTGCGAACTTGCCCTGGATGCGCTGCACATCGGCAAGGTTGCTGAGCACCTTGGGATGGTTGGGACCAAATTCCTTTGCGCGCAGCAGACAGGCCTCGGCATCGGTGAATTTTGAAAGCGCGAGAAACGCGGCGCCGAGATTCGACCATGCGTCCGCGAAATCCGGCTTTAGGGCCAACGCGCGCGCATACTCAATCTTAGCTTCTTCGAATTTGCCGAGCCGATGCAAAATGGCGCCCAGGTTGCAGTGCGGCTGCGCCTGGTTGGCATCGCTATCAATGGCGATTCGGTACTGATTACCCGCTTCGCCCAATCGCCCAAGCGCTTCCAGCACGCCGCCAAGATTGTTGCGGGCCTCAGCGAGGTTGGGCTGCAAGGTAAGGGCGCGCTTCAGACAGGCTTCGGCATCGGCGAGACGATGGAGCTTCCATAGCGCGAGGCCCAGGTTCGACCACGCCTGCGCATCGGACGGAACGAGCGCGACCGCCTGCCGGTAGGCTTTTTCGGCTTCGGCGAGTTTATTTTGGGCGAGAAGCTTGTTTCCGTGGTTGTAATGACGCGAGGCCTGCGCGAGTTGGGACGCGCCAGTAGATATGGCAAACGCGCCAATGTCAGCTACACGTGGCGGTCGCCGGGACGGTTGCGATCGCGCGGGCTGCCCCCGATGTTTCATATTCGCGAAGGTAGGCAGCAATTTCCGCGCCCACGAACATCAAAACCGACCGGAGCTCTTCAGCCCTTCCACGGGACTCGGAGACGCGCAAAAACAGGCGCAAAAGCAAAGCGTTTCCAGTAAGCTGCGGCGTCGAGCAGCGCGCGGAAACGCTCGCGACCGCTATGGATCAGGCAAGAGCGGCAAAATCACGGCGCGCCTAAATCTCGCGGATGTGTGTGAAATTGTGACACATCCGGGGTGAATGACGAGCCCGGTTCCTACAAATTGTTTCGCGGAATCTCCCCGCTGTAGTCGTCGATGGAACGAGTAGGGTAAAAACTTCGCCGCCACCGTTCCGATCGCCTTGGCCTCCGCGAAGATGTCGCCCTCGCTCTAAGTCGCGCTGACGTCCGCCAGCCGGAGCGTTGGGAAACGCGCGTCTGCGCACGCCGGCAATCCTCAACCCATCGCACTTTTTCGCGACTATCGACAATTTCTCGATTTGAGCAATAATTCGGTTTCGTCACGGCCGCAGACGGCAGCTTTGCACGGCGCGCCACCAATCACCTTTCTTCAATGGAGGCACTCCCATGTCCAACATTGAGCACTACGAAAATCTTGTTCTCGGGAGCGGAGGGTCAGGCAAATTTGTCGGATGGACCTTCGGCAAGGAGCACCGTCGCACCGCGATGGTCGAGCGAGGACCGCTCGGCGGCGCCTGCCCTAACGTCGCATGCCTGCCCAGCAAGAACTTCGTCTACTCCGGCAGGGTCATCTCGATGGCCCGTCGCGGCGCGGAGTTCGGCCTGAAGATGGATTCTTTGAGCGTGGATATGAAGGTCGTACAGCAGCGCAAGCGCGCGATGGTCGAGGGGCTCCATCAGATCCATGTGGACGCGACCAACGCGAGCGGCGCCGAATTGATCATGGGTACGGGTCGATTCGTACGGCCGCGTACTCTCGAAGTTGAACTCAATAGCGGTGGGAAGCGCACCATCTCTGGCGACAAGGTCTTCCTCGATCTCGGCTCACGGGCGGCAATCCCTGAACTGCCCGGAATCGCCGAAGCGAAACCGATGACCCATGTCGAGGCGCTTGAGCTCGATCGATTGCCGGAACATCTGATTGTGTTGGGAGGCGGCTACGTGGGCCTGGAGCTGTCACAGGCGATTCGACGCTTCGGCGCCCGCGTGACAGTGATCGAAGCCGGCCCGCAACTCGCCGGCCGCGAGGATGCTGACGTGGGCGCCGCCATCCTCGAATTGTTTGGCGATGAGGGCATCGAGGTTTTGCTCGGAACCGAAGTTCGCAAGATCGAGGGGCATTCAGGCGATCGGGTTCGCCTCCACATCCAGGACAAGCAAGGCGAACGCACTATCGAGGGTACTGACCTCCTCGTTGCGACTGGTCGGAAGGCCAACACCGAGGGAATCGGTCTTGAGAAGACCGGCGTCGAGCTGGATGAGCATGGCTACATCCGGGTCAACGAGAGACTGGAAACCACCAGCGCCAACATCTGGGCGATGGGCGATGCGGCGGGCAGCCCGCAGTTTACCCATGTCGCTTATGACGATTTTCGGGTCGTGTATTCCAACCTCAACGGCGGGAATCGAACCACGAAGAATCGTCTGATCCCGTTCTGCATGTTCACCGACCCGGAGCTCGCGCGAGTGGGAAGAAACGAGGTCGAGGCGCGTCGCGACGGGATCGAATATCGGGTGGCGAGATTGCCGATGGCCGAGATCCTCCGTACCCGGACCATCTCGGAGCCGCGCGGCTTTATAAAGATGCTGATCGGCAAGCGCAGCGACGAGATCCTCGGCTTCAGTGCCTTGGGCTTTGAAGCGAGCGAGCTGATGGTGGCGGTGCAAACCGCGATGGCGGGCCGTTTGCCGTACACGGTGTTGCGCGACGCAATTTTCACGCATCCGACGATGTCCGAGGGTCTCACCGAACTGCTCGCCAGCGTGCCCGCTTAAGGCGCAATGGAGCATCGATGATGAACGCAGGGCGCGCCCTCGATGCGCGATGCGCTCTCTGCTATGCAACAGCACCAACGTCACCAGTTCATTGGAATCGATGTATTTGAAACCCGGCAGGCCCGCCGGAGCCTAGCGGACCCCAACCAGGCTGGCATCACGAGTTTACCGATGGCTGCGGATCTGGTTGAGAAGTTGGGCCGCCGTCCCGGAAGGAAGGCCCATCCCTGCAACCTTCCAGTTCCATTCCCTTTTGGGCAGCGGCGCGCAAGTTACATCGCCACGCTCCGCAAGTGAATCAAGCAACCCATCCAAGCTCTCGTGATGGCGCGGCGGCCTGCGCGCCGCAGGACGAAGCTCAGCCACCACTCCCTCGCGATCGGTGATCAGGATCGTTTCCCCCGCGCGGACGTGGCGCAGATATTCCGAAAGCCTCGCTTTCAGTTGCTCGACCGCTTTCATGAGTGATTAGCGTAGTTGAGTTCCGTGGGCAGTCGTCGCGGGAATCGTCCCGCGGTGCCGACGCGTTGCGCTGGTAAAACCGGCGCGCTTTGAGCGACAATCCGCTGTCGTCCCTATGAAGCATCGGGCCCCTTCGCCCCGAGGGAACAAATTCGCATTCAATGGAGGATCTATCGTGAGCTGGGATTTTGAAACTGAACCGGAGTTCCAAAAGGAACTCGACTGGATCGATAAATTCGTCCGTGAGGAAGTCGAGCCGCTGCAGTACGTCCTGACCTGCCATCCATATGACGTCCGCAACGCGAACCGCAACAAGCTGGTGCGTCCGCTGCAGGCCGAAGTGAAGAAGCGCAAGCTGTGGGCATGCCATCTCGGGCCCGAGCTCGGCGGTCCGGGCTACGGCCAGGTCAAGCTCGGCCTGATGAATGAGATCCTCGGTGGCGTCACCTACGCGCCAATTGTTTTCGGCTGCCAGGCGCCCGATTCCGGCAATGCGCGAAATCCTCGCGCATTACGGCACCGACGCGCAGAAGAAGCGCTACCTGCAGCCGCTGCTCGACAACGAAATCGTATCGGCATTTTCGATGACCGAACCGCAAGGGCGGCGCCGATCCGAAAGTCTTCAAGACCAAGGCAGAACTGAAGGGCGACAACTGGGTCATCAATGGCCAGAAGTGGTTCTCCTCCAATGCGCACCTGGCGTCGTTTCTCATCGTCATGGCGGTGACCGATCCTGACGCGGCCGAGTACAAGCGCATGTCGATGTTCATCGTGCCGATCGAAACGCCAGGGGTGAAGATTCTGAAGAACCTCGCGGTCGGAACCCATGAAGGCGAAGGCAGCCACGGCTACATGCAGTACACCGATGTCATCGTGCCCAAGGACCACATGCTGGGACCTCGCGGCGGCGCGTTCGCGGTCGCGCAGACGCGGCTCGGCGGCGGGCGCATCCATCATGCGATGCGCACCATCGGGCAGGTTCGGCGCGCCTTCGACATGATGTGCGAGCGGGCGCTATCGCGCTTCACGCAGGGCTCGCGCCTCGCCGACAAGCAGATGGTGCAGGAAAAAATCGCCGACTCGTGGATGGAAATCGAGCAGTTCCGCCTCCTGGTGTTACGCACCGCATGGAAGATCGATCGTTACAAGGACTACCTGAAGGTCCGCAAAGACATCTCGGCGGTAAAAGCGCTGATGCCAAAGGTCTTCCACGATGTCGCATCGCGTGCGCTTTTCCTGCACGGATCTCTCGGCGCGACCAACGAAATGCCCTTCGTCGAGCAGGTCATCCAGAGCTTCCACATGGGACTCGCGGACGGCCCGACCGAGGTCCACAAGATCACCGTCGCGCGACAGATCCTGCGCGAGTACAAGGCGACCGACGATCTGTTCCCGACGCAGCATATTCCCAAACTGCGCGAGGCCGCGATTAAGAAGTATGGCGCAATGATCGAGAATGAAGTGAGGGCTAGCGCTTAACGCCATGGCTTACCAGACGATCTTGTACGATGTCGCGGACAACATCCTGACGATCACGCTCAATCGCCCGGAGAAGCTCAACGCTTTCACGCGCGAGATGATGACCGAGATGATCGATGCCTTCGACAAGGCCGACGCGGATGACAACATCCGCGCGATCATCGTGACGGGATCGGGCCGCGGATTTTGCGCGGGCGCCGACTTGTCGGCCGGCGGCGCCACCTTCGATCGCACCGCGCAGGCGGGCGAGGCGCCGAGCCGGGCTGCCTCGAAAAACGAAGCGGACATCGACTGGAGCGACGAATCGATTCGCGATGGCGGCGGATTGCTGACCCTGCGCATTTTCAAATCGCTGAAACCGGTGATTGCCGCCGTCAACGGACCCGCGGTTGGCGTCGGCGTCACGATGCAGCTCGCGATGGATGTGCGCCTCGCCTCGGAGAACGCGCGCTTCGGCTTCGTCTTCGCACGCCGCGGTCTGGTGCCTGAAGCCGCGTCGAGCTGGTTCCTGACGCGCGCGGTAGGAATCTCGCAGGCGCTCGAATGGACGATGACCGGCCGCGTTTTCCCGGCGCAGGAGGCGCTCGAAGGCCGCCTCATCAAGAAGATCTACAAACCGGAGGAGCTGATGCCCGCCGCCCGCGCCCTCGCGCGCGAGATCGCCGATAATACCGCGCAGGTCTCGGTTGCGATGACGCGTCAGATGCTATGGCGGATGCTGGGCGCCGACGATCCGATGGAAGCGCACAAGATCGACAGCCGCGCCATTCGCTCCCGTGGCGCATCGGGCGACGCCAAGGAAGGTGTTACCTCATTTTTGGAGAAGCGTCCGGCGAAATATCCGAACAAGGTGTCCACCGACATGCCATCATTTTTTCCATGGTGGCAGGAACGGAAGTACAACTGAGCGGAGAAATCTGCGAGAGCTAGACCGAGGCATTCGGTCTAGCTCTTCGATTTAGTGCCGCCTAATCGCGACCTGCGCGGCGGCCACATTATAAAGCTGAGGCGTAGGACTATCGGCTTCCGCGATGTCACCTCGACGCGGCTGGTAACTGGCGAAAATCCAGTATGGGTCCGGGTCGGATATCTGGTTGACGATCGGGACCGTGTTGTCCGGAAACGTCGGACCGGGCGCGTCGAATGCGAAATCGGTCGCGAAGAATCTCAAGATGAGGTCGCCATCGTCAGTGGTCGTCAGCGCGGGAGCTTTTACCTGATCCTTGGGGCCGGTCATACCGCTACTGCTGTCGACCGGATCGGTCGCCCACACATTGTCTAGCGTGAGCACGACGCCCTGAGCATAAACCGGCTGACTGAATTTCCACTCGGCCGGGCCGTCGTTCGAATCTACGAAATGATAGTAGAGCGATTGCCGTGTCGTCAGGCTGATGTCGTCACGAATCAATTGCCATCCGGATGGAGGCGTGATGGTCGGTGCCGCGCCACCAAACGTCATCAGGTCCGCGACCAGGAGCTGGCCCGACTGCGCACCGGAGGGAGTATTAATCAAGATGCTCGACACTTCCTGGGGCATTGGCGTTTGAGTGGTGCTGGTTTGGTCCACCGCCATCGAGGTTTGCGTGACCCCGACGACTTTCGCGCCATCGACCGGAACTCGCTGGCTGTCCAGCGCGGCCGAGGTGCAGGTGAGAAGAATGTCCTGGCTCGAAGCCATCGAGGATCGCGGAGCGATTGCAGTCGCGGGGAGTAGCACCATGAGCGCCACGCCGATGCGAAGGTGCCTCGCCGCTCGCGGTTTGTGGAGTACGATTTCGCGAATCTTCGTAAGCATATCTAACATCTACCTATCACTATGAGCACTAAACGGAGCCCAAACGTCACCAGCCGAATATAGCAGAGTGCGGTCTGGCGCGCGACGAAAAAAATCGCTGTCATTCGCACAACCGTAAACGGTTTCCTTGACTTCGAAAAGTCGTTCGGGGACAGATCCTTCTTCGCGCACCACAATCTTCGGAGGCTTGAACGCCGATGAGCAATGAAATCGTACCCTTTCGCATCGCGGCGACCGACGCCCAACTCGATGACCTCAAGCGCCGCCTCCGTGACACGCGATGGCCCGAGCGCGAATGCGTCGATGATTGGACGCAAGGCCTCCCGCTGGCCTACGCGCAGGAGGTCGGCAAGTACTGGCTGGAGAAGTACGACTGGCGCGCACGCGAAGCGCGACTCAATCGCTTCCCGCAATTCAAGACGACCATTGACGGCGTCGGAATTCACTTCGTACACGTGCGCTCGCCGCATGCCGGCGCGCTTCCCCTGGTGATGACGCACGGATGGCCAGGCTCGATAGTCGAGTTCCAAAAGGTGATCGAACCGCTGACTAATCCGACGGCGCATGGTGGTGAGGCTGCCGACGCGTTTCACATCGTTGCCCCATCGCTACCGGCTATGGCTTTTCCGACAAACCCAGTCGCAATGGATGGAACGTTCAGCGCATCGCGCGCGCCTGGGCGGAATTGATGCCGCGGTTGGGCTATAAACGATACGCCGCGCAAGGCGGTGATTGGGGCTCGGCAGTCACCACGATGATAGGCGTTCAGGACCCGGCCAACTGCATCGGAATCCATCTGAACATGCCCATCGTACGACCCGATCCTGCGACCGCCAACGATATGACCGAGAAAGAGAAGTCCGCCGTCGCCGGCCTGCAATATTACAATGATTGGGATTCCGGCTACTCGAAGGAGCAAAGCACGCGACCGCAAACCGTCGGCTATGGCCTTACGGATTCGCCCTCGGGCCAGCTCGCATGGGTGTTGGAGAAGTTCTGGGCCTGGACCGATTGCGACGGTCATCCGGAGAACGTGCTGAGCCGCGACGAACTCCTCGACAATGTGATGCTCTATTGGCTGCCCGCCAATGCGGCATCGTCGGCGCGATTGTATTGGGAGAGCTTTCGCTCGATGGGGATGGACCCGGTGACGATCCCGGTAGGATGCTCGGTTTTCCCCAAGGAAATCTTCCGCACCTCGAAGCGATGGGCGGAGAAGCGCTATTCCAAACTGGTTTACTTCAACGAGCTCGAAAAGGGCGGCCACTTCGCCGCATTCGAGCAACCTGAAACATTCGTGCGCGAAGTTCGCAACTGCTTCCGGTTAATGCGATAACGCCACTGCACGGCACGTTTTGGAGGGAGGGTCATGAAACTGATTTCACGAACAAGCTTGCTACCGGCGGTTCTGCTGGCGTTCATCACCGGATCAGCGTGGGCGCAATCCGCAACCACCCAGATGAAGGAAGCGGGCAGCTCCGCCGAGAACGCGGCCAGTCACGCTTATCACGGGACGGCGACGGCGGTGGAAGATACCGCTCTAACCGCCAAGGTGAAAACCGCGCTGCACGACGATGCCGCGACCAAAGATTCGACCATCCACGTCACGACGGTGGCCGGAGTCGTCACTCTGCGCGGCAAAGTCGCGTCGGGTGAGGTGTCCGATAAGGCGCAGGCAATCGCGCAGAATACCTCCGGGGTCAAGGGCGTGAAGAATAAACTCAAGTTCCCGAAGTAGACTCGAGGGTCACGCGCCGTACCTTTCGGCGGCGCGCGCCCGAGCCTTAGCAGCCTCTTCTTCCCGATTCTTGGGCGGCGCGGTGGTTTCGAGCGAGCGGAGAAGCCGGGCCGAAACTGCGGCGATGTCATCCACCGCCGCGAGGAACGCGTGTTCGTTTCCCTGCGAGGGTTTATTGAATCCGCTGATTTTCCTCACAAACTGAAGCGAAGCCGCGCGAATCTCTTCGTCATTGACCGGGGGCTCGAAGTTGAAAAGTGTTCTGATGTTTCTGCACATCGGCGATGACCTCCGAGCGTCGCTCTTGTCACATTATTCGAATACAACCGCATAGCGCAGATGACCGTACCAAACCAGAATCGACGGTCGCTGCAACGGATGAGGCATGCGGTCATCCTCGGCGTGATTTTTTGGGGCGGTTGCGGAAACCTGGGTCAGGTTGCCGGACGCGAGATCAATCCGAAAGTTTCACCTCATGAAGCCTGCCAGAACGGCGACATACTGGCCTGCAATCAATCGATCTCCGAAGGACTGGCATTCTTTAAAAAGGGCTGCGACGCCGGCGACAAGGTTAAGTGCAGCGAGTATCAGGGCTACGTAACCGACTCCAAGGCCGAACGCTCCCCGCAAGTAATCGATCAGCACATGTTCGATCGAATGTCGCAGCCTGCGCAATAACTCGAGCGCTGTGGCTATGCCTGATGCCCCTCGTCCTCGGTACGCGAGACGACGCGCACGTCGACCGTCAGTCCCTGAAAATCGGCGGGGGCGCCGGTCCAGTTGCCCGCGATAGGAATCGCCTGGCTCGGATCGCGCACCACCGCGACCCGAATCAGATCGCGATTACCTACGATGCCGTTAGTCGGGTCGAACTCCATCCAGCCTGAACCCGGCAGGTAAACTTGCACCCAGGCATGGGTGGCGCCGCCACCGATGTTCCCGCCATTGTCGGCCGCTGGCGAGTAGAGATATCCGCTGACGAAGCGCGCGGCGAGGCCCAGCGAACGCACCGCTTCCATCATCAATAGTGCGAAGTCGCGGCAGGTGCCGCTTTTCATCTGGAGGGTCTGCGTCGGCGGCTGGCACCCTTCCTCGATGCGCGCCGCGTACTGGAATCCGTGGCTCTTGATTGATTGCGTCATGGCCGTGAGCATCGGGAGCGTGTTAGTCTGGCCGTTGGTCTCCACGAAGCCACGGGCCCACAAATCCACGTGATGCTCAGGGTCGGGATAGTGCCGTTCGATCAGCCGGGTGAGATCGGGGATTTCATCCGCTGAATAATGAAACGGGTACGTCTCGGCATAGGGCTCGATGGGACAATCGGGCTCGCTGGTCTCGTAATGGTCGACATCGATCTCGCTCTGGATCCGAAGTTCGGACGCGGCATTGTTGAATGATGCCACGGCGACCGAATTTCCGAACACGTCGTGCAACCATCGCAATCGTACCGGCTGCGGGTTGATCGCGAGTCGCGTAGCCACGAGGCGCAAATCGTGACTTCCCAGCGGCCGCAACATCATTCGATGATCACCGAAAGTGACCGGCTTCGAGTAGCGATAAACGGTCGTGTGCTGAACCCTCAGTCGGCGCATGACACTGGTCTCCGGGGCGCAGTGAAATTGTTTGTGAGTAAGATGATCATCGGATGCATGTGGTTCGGCTGAGAGCATAGGGTGTTGTTGAAGTACTCGATATCGGTATCGGTGAAATTTTTTTCTGCACACCACTCCAGCGAGCGTGCGATGGGAGAGACGAGGGGCCCAAGGCCAAGATTCAGGTCCGATTACGCTCCTGCGAGGCGATCGCGCGCCGAGGCATGATTGGCGACAATTTTCAGCGCCTGCCTATATTGGTCATAGCTTTTGCGCTTCAACCCCAAGTGGGATGGAAGGGAAACGTGAGATTTTTTCGTAAAGCTTCAAACCGCGGCGTTCGAGAGAGCTGATGGCGATTCGAGTCGCGCTGCATCACAAGACCGATTACTTGTACGATCGCATGGTCGAACTGTCCCCCCAGGTGGTCAGGCTCCGGCCCGCGCCTCACTGCCGCACGCCGATCACGGCATACTCGCTGAAGATCGAACCACGCGAACATTTCATCAATTGGCAACAGGACCCGCAGAGCAACTATCTCGCGCGGATCGTGTTCCCGAAGCCGGTTCATCATTTTTCGGTGGAAGTGGATTTGGTGGCTGAAATTTCGGTCATCAACCCGTTTGATTTTTTTCTTGAGCACGAGGACTGGCCGTTTCAATATGCCGACGACCTGCGCAAGGAACTGACACCATTCCTCTTCGTAGAACCACCGGGACCCAAGCTGCGTGCCTACCTGAAAGAAATCGACCGCACACCCAAGCGCTGCGTCGATTTTCTGGTGGCTTTGAATCAGCAACTTCAGCACGCTATCGGATACGTCATCCGGCTCGAACCGGGCATCCAGTCGTGCGAGGAAACCCTGACGCTGCGGAAGGGATCATGCCGCGACACCGCATGGCTCCTGGTCGAGATCCTTCGCAACATCGGCCTCGCCGCGCGGTTCGTCTCCGGATACCTGATTCAGCTCAAACCCGATGTCAAACCCCTCGACGGTCCCGTCGGGCCGTCACAGGATTTCACCGACCTGCATGCGTGGGCCGAGGTTTATCTGCCCGGCGCGGGATGGATCGGACTCGATCCAACTTCTGGGCTATTCGCCGGCGAGGGTCACATCCCGCTCGCCACCGCTCCCGAAGCATCATCGGCCGCGCCGGTCACCGGCCTGGTCGGACCCTGCGAAGTCGAGTTTCATCATGAGATGAGCATCACGCGGATTCATGAAGATCCGCGCGTGACGCTCCCGTATACCGACGAGCAATGGAACCGTATCGAAACGCTCGGCTTCCAAATCGATCGCGACATCAGCGCCGGCGATATCCGGCTGACGATGGGTGGCGAGCCGACTTTCGTATCGATTGATGACATGGAAGGCGCCGAATGGAACATCGCGGCGCTCGGCAAGGAAAAACGCAAGCTCAGCGAACAGTTGCTGTGGCGGATGTATGACCGCTTCGCACCCGGCGGCCTGATGCATTACGGACAGGGCAAATGGTATCCGGGCGAACAGCTCCCGCGATGGGCATTGAGCTGCTACTGGCGCAAGGACGGGGTGCCGATGTGGCGCGACGAGGGACTTTTCGCGCGCGACGACTCGAAGACTAACTTCGGTCCGGTCGAGGCGCAGCTCTTTTCCGAGACGCTCGCCAGTCGGCTCGGCATCGACGCTGGTTACGTCAACGCGGCCTTCGAGGACCCGGTCTATTATCTGCAACGCGAGCGTCAGTTGCCGATCAATGTCGATCCTATCGACAATCGCCTCGAGGACCCGGTCGAGCGTGAGCGCATTCGCAAGGTTTTCGAGCGCGGGCTGGAAACGCCGACCGGCTACGTACTGCCCCTCCAGCGCGGCATCGGCAAGGATGGCCCGCAGTGGCAGACCGGGCTCTGGATGCTGCGCGGGCAACACGTCTTCCTGATGCCGGGTGACTCCGCACTTGGCCTGCGCCTGCCGCTCAATAGCCTGCCGTGGGTGGCGGCATCGGAAGCGCCGCAAATTTTCCCTGTCGATCCGACCGGGAAGCTGCCGCCGCTGCCGGAGCCGCAACACATTTCGCCCGCCGAACCGAAGCTTCAGTCGCGCCGCCTCGGCGATGTGCGCGACAAAAAGCCCAAGGTTGGCCAATCGGCGCCATGGATCGTCCGCACCGCGCTATGCGTCGAGCCGCGGGAGGGAAAGCTGCACGTTTTCATGCCGCCCTTGGCGAGCACCGAGGACTACATCGAGTTGCTCACGGCGATTGAGGACACTGCCGCGCACCTCAAGCTGCCGCTGATCATCGAGGGCTACACTCCACCGGCGGATTATCGCATCAACAAATTTTCGGTGACGCCCGATCCCGGCGTCATCGAGGTCAATATCCATCCCGCGCACAACTGGAGCGAGCTGGTTCGATCTGACCACCGCACTTTACGAAGACGCGCGCCAGTCGCCGCCTCGGCACCGAGAAATTCATGGTTGACGGACGCCATACCGGGACCGGCGGCGGCAATCATTTCGCGCTGGGCGCCGCGACGCCGGCCGACAGTCCATTTCTGCGCCGTCCCGATCTTCTGCGCAGCATGCTCGGCTATTGGCTCAACCATCCCGCGCTTTCGTATCTCTTCTCGGGGATGTTCATCGGACCGACCAGCCAGGCGCCGCGCATCGATGAAGGCCGCGATCGACAATCTTTACGAATTGGAAATTGCCTTCAGCCAGATCCCGAATCCCGGCGGCGCATACTGCCCGCCGTGGCTGGTGGATCGAATTTTCCGGCACATCCTGGTCGACCTGACGGGCAATACTCATCGCGCCGAATTCTGCATCGACAAACTCTACTCGCCCGATAGCGCCACCGGACGCCTCGGGCTTGCTCGAGATGCGCGGCTTCGAGATGCCGCCGCATGCGCGGATGAGCCTCACGCAGCAGTTGCTGGTGCGCGCGCTGGTGGCGTGGTTCTGGCGCGAGCCCTATCCTGCGCGCGCCGATTGAATGGGGCACGCAGCTTCACGATCGCTTCATGCTGCCGTACTTACGTGTCTGCCGATTTTCGCGACGTGCTGGATGACTTGAGACGCGCGGGATATCCGTTCGAGCACGATTGGTTCGCGCCGCATTTCGAATTTCGCTACCCCGTGTATGGCCGGGTGAACTACGACGGCATCGATATCGAACTGCGCCAGGCGATCGAGCCGTGGTATGTGCTCGGCGAGGAACCTGCGGGCGGCGCCACCGCGCGATTATGTCGATTCCTCGGTGGAGCGGCTGCAGGTCAAGGTCAACGGCATGACCAGCGATCGTTATGTGATCGCCTGCAATGGGCGGCGGGTGCCGCTGAAATCTACCGGCGCGCGAGGCGAATGGATTGCGGGCGTCCGCTATCGCGCATGGCAGCCGCCGTCGTGCCTGCATCCGACGATTCCCGTCCATACGCCGCTGGTCTTCGACCTCTTCGATACCTGGACCGGACGCTCCATCGGCGGATGCACCTATCATGTCTCGCATCCCGGCGGTCGTAGCTACGACACCTTCCCGGTCAACGCCAACGAGGCCGAGGCGCGGCGCGCGGCGCGCTTCCTCCCATTTGGTCACACGCCGGCCCGATGGCACTGCCCGCACGAATGAGTTCAATCCGCAGTTCCCCACTACCCTCGATCTGCGCCGACCGACCATCATTCAAAGCGTGGCGACGGTTACTAGAACTTTTTCCGCACCCGTTGTATGGCGCTAGCTACGTACGCGTGGGGCAAGTAAGAGACGATCCAATGAGCTCAGGCGGGGAGCGCGGCGACGCGCGAGAAAATCGCGGCGGCGTGCGCGATATCAATCGAATCCGGCATTCTACGACGAAATGCTCGCCGCGGAGGCGGAGATCCGTCCGCACTGGCAGGCGCTGATGGATTCCATCACCGCGATGGGACCCGAAGGCCTCGCCAGCCGCTGGCAGGAAGGACGCCGCCTGCTCCACGACAACGGCGTTACCTACAATGTGTACGGCGACCCGCGCAGCACTGACAGGCCGTGGCCGCTGGATCCGCTTCCGCTGGTTATCGAGGAGAAGGAATGGGCGGCGATCGAGGCCGCCATGCGTCAGCGCGCGACCTTGCTCAACGCGCTCCTCGCGGACTTCTATGGTCCGCAGCGTCTCTTGCATGAGGATCGTTTTCCGCCCGAGTTGATCTTCCGGCATCCGGGCTTTCTGCGGCCGTGCTGCAACGTTCCGGTGCCCGGCAATATCTATCTGCATAACTATTCGGCCGACCTCGCGCGCTCGCCCGATGGGCAATGGTGGGTGATCGCGGACCGCACGCAGACGCCATCGGGGGCGGGATATGCGCTGGAAAATCGTCTGGTCTCGCAGCGCGTGCTGCCCGATGTTTTTCGCGCCAATCATGTCCGCCGGCTGGCCGACTTTCTTTCAAGCTTACCGCGAGGCGCTGCGCAACCTGGTGCCGCATCATCACGACAATCCGCGCATCGTGCTGCTGACGCCGGGGCCGTACAACGAGACCTACTTCGAGCACGCTTTCCTCGCGCGCTACCTCGGCTACACGCTGGTCGAAGGCGGCGACCTGACGGTGCGCGACAACGCGCGTTTTCCTTAAGACGCTGGGCGGATTGCTTCCCGTCGATCTCATCATGCGCCGGCAGGATGACAGCTTCTGCGACCCCCTCGAATTGCGCGAGGACTCGGTGCTTGGCGTGCCCGGCCTGGTGCAAGCGGTACGCGCCGGCAATGTCGCCGTCGCCAATGCGCTCGGGTCGGGACTGCTCGAATCTCCCGCGACCGGCGCCTTCCTGCCGAGTCTCTGCAAGCATCTGCTCGGCGAAGAACTGAAGATGCCGACCGTGGCGACCTGGTGGTGCGGCGAGAAGGAGCCGCTCGCGCATGTGCTGGAAAATCTCGACCACCTGGTGATCAAGCAGACCTTCCCGGCAGCTCGCGACGCCCTCCCATCTTCGGGCCGAAGCTCTCGGCGTCCGCGCGCGAGAAGTTGCGCGACGAGATCCGTCTCGCTCCCGCCGACTATGTCGCGCAGGAGCAGGTCTCGCTGTCGCCGGTCCCGGTCTGGCAGGAAGGCGGAGGCCTCGCGCCACGGCACATGGTGCTGCGCGTTTATGTGATCGCCTCCGAAGGCTCTTTCGCGGTTATGCCGGGCGGCCTGACGCGTATCACCTCGTCGCTCGATAGCCTCGTCGCCTCGATGCAACATGGCGGCGGCAGCAAGGACACCTGGGTGATGGCGAGCGGGCCGGTTTCGCAAACCACCCTGCTGACCTCCGCATCGTCGGCGCTCGAAGTGAGCCGTGCCACCTTCGACCTGCCCAGTCGCGTGGCAGACAATCTCTTCTGGCTCGGCCGCTACGCCGAACGGGTCGAATCAGCGGTGCGGGTCTCGCGCGCGATCCTGACGCGCCTGTATCAGGAATCGGATCCCGAAAATGCCGCCGGGCTTGAGGCTGGCGTGAGAGTCATGGCGGCGCTAGGCCATTTGCCGTTGAAGTTGACCAACAGTCGCAATGGCAACGGAACCGGCAACCGCGACGCAACCATCGAGCGCGAGCTGCTCGCGGTCATCTATGATTCTGAGGAAAAAAGCTCGCTCGGGTGGACCCTCAACCAACTCCGCCGCGTTGCATGGCTCTTGCGCGATCGTTTCTCCGCCGATGCATGGCGCATCCTGAACCGCTTCGACAAACAGTTCGCTTCGCCCCCTCCGATCGAGCCGCTGCGGATGGGCCGCGCGCTGACTCTGCTCGATGACGCCATCATGACGCTCTCGGCATTTAGCGGCCTGGTGATGGAGAGCATGACGCGCGGCGACGGATGGCGGTTCCTCGATATCGGCCGCCGTCTCGAACGCGCGCTCCAGATGATCGAGATGCTTCGCCGCGGCCTCAATCCCGCCAGCCGCGACGAAGGTGGCGAGCTTCAGACCCTGCTGGAGATTGCGGATAGCTCGCTGACCTATCGCTCGCGCTATCTCACCTCGATGCGCGCCGATCTCGTCATCGACCTCCTGCTCCTCGACGAAGCCAATCCGCGCTCCGCCGCGTTTCAGCTCGCTCGTCTGCGCGAGCATGTCGAGGGTCTCCCCGATCATACCGTCGTCGGGCATCACAGCCCCAAGTGGCGCGTCGCGGTCCGGATGCTTAGCGCGGTGCAACTCGCCGAGGCGCAGGAGCTGATTCGCCCCGACGATAGTGGCGAATGGGATAGTTTCGAGAGTCTGCTCGGAGGACTGGCCGCCGGTTTGCGGACCTTCTCCGAGGCTCTCGCGCGCGACTACTTCGAGCATACGATCGCGTCGCGCCAGTTGTCCGCCTCATGATAAACTTCGAGTTATCACTATGATGTTGCGCGTCATCCATCGGACCACCTATTCCTACGGTGAATCCGTTCCTATTTGTCATACTGAGGCGCGCCTTGCCCCACGTCCCGAGCGCGGCCAGACCTTGTTCGATCACGAGCTGGTGGTCGAGCCAACGCCGGGCTCCTCGGTCGCGCGCAAAGATTACTTCGGTAACGCGGTGACTACCTTCACTATCGATCAGCCACATGAGGTCCTTCGCGTCACCGCGCAAAGCCTGGTCGAAACTCGCGCCAATGAAGCGATTCATCCTGCGCTGACGCCGCCCTGGGAACAGGTGCGCGAAGCGGTAAGTCGTCACGAGAACGATGAGACCTTTGACGCGCTGCAGTTCATCTTCGAGTCACCGCGGGTAACTCCGGCGCCGGAATTTGCTAACTATGCGAAAGCTTCGTTCGCGGCCGAGCGTCCGCTTCTCCAATGCGCGCTGGACCTATGTCATCGAATCTTCAAGGACTTCAAATACGATCGCAATGCTACCACGGTGAGAACACCGGTTGCCGAGGCTTTCCATTCCCGTGAAGGTGTATGCCAGGACTTCGCGCACGTGATGATCGCCTGCCTCCGGTCCCTCGGCCTGCCCGCGCGCTACGTCAGCGGATATCTTCGCACCGACGACGATGGCATCGGCGCCCACGCCTCGCACGCATGGCTATCGGTCTATTGCCCAGGCTTCGGATGGCTCGACATCGATCCGACCAATGATGTTTTGCCCGGCACCGGCCATGTGACTCTGGGATGGGGCCGCGACTACTCCGATGTTCCTCCACTCAAAGGCGTAGCGCTGGGCGGCGCCGACCAGGTCATCGCGGTGGAAGTCAGCGTCACGCCTGAAGAGCCCGCGGGAGAAGTGGTTTAGGCTGATCTCGGCCGTCAAGTAGAGACTCGCTCGACTTACGAATGCGAGAGATGCGGGCGATTGTGAAGGAATTTCGATGACGCCCGAACATACAACTTACGCGCTCTGGATCGCGTGGCTGGTGTCGTGGACCATCGCGATGCTGTGGTCCGGCCGCACCGAAAAGAGGGGCGGTATCGGCGCTGAACTGATTTTCCGCGTTCTCATTTGGGTCAGCGCGGTTTTGCTTTTTGTCTTTCCCTCGCTTCCCAACCAGTGGGCGCGCGCGCAGCTCTGGTCGGCGGGCGGTGCGGTGAATTGGATACTTGCCGCGCTGACGGGTGCCGGATTGCTCTTCACCTGGTGGGCGCGCGTCCATCTGGGCCGGCTCTGGTCGGACTGGGTGGTGAAGAAAGCGGGTCATCATGTCGTTGATAGCGGTCCTTATCGTCTGGTGCGCCATCCGATCTATTTGGGCCTGATAGTTGCCGCGTTTGCGACCGCGCTTGAAAAAGGAAACGTGCTCTCGTTGTTGGGCGCCGCGATTATGACGCTCGCCTTCTATACCAAGGCGCGGCGGGAGGAGCGTTTCCTGCGCGCTGAACTGGGCGAAAACGCCTATGAGGCCTATGCCCGCAAGACCGCGATGCTGGTGCCATTCGGACGTGCCTCGAGTTAGTGTCCGCGTCTGAACCGGGCCTTCACGGCAGCCTGATGCCGGTCTCAGCCGCTCGTCAGGCGTCTTCGGCGTTGATGCGGCCTTGTTTGATCGCCTTCAACAACAACTGATAGTCGCGGTCGTTCTGATCGGCATACTCATCCGCGAACTTTACGATGGCATCGTCGAAGGAGTCGCTGGAACCGAGATAGCCGGCGATCATCGCGGGGTCACCCGAACGTGCATGTGCGCGCGCGAGCGACCATCCACAGGCCTCGGCGAAATAGGCCAGGTCGGCGGGATCGCTGGTGTCGACCGGCATCGGGATTTTCATATCGCGCAACTGCCGGACATAGAAATGACGGCCACTCTCGGGCTCGACGGTCCAACCGAGGAAGATGTCACTCGCGGCTTGCATCAGGCGCTGGCCGACCACGACCCGCTCGCCGTGACAATCGAAAGTGCTCTTGCCGGCGTAAGGCTCCAGCACCGATGCGCGCGCCTCCTTGAGTTGTAGAAACAGCGGCTGCGCCAGGGCATCGGTGAAAAGTGCGGCTTCGCAGTAGGTCCCAACGCTCCCGACTCCGACAACTTTGAGTGCGATATCTTTGAGTTGGTAACGATCGAACAACACCCGGAACGATGGCAAGAGAGAATCGCGATAGCGCCTGAATGCAGCCTTCATCTTCTCAAGATAAGCGGGCTGCCGCTGTTCGGTTTGATGAAATATCAGCGGCGGGTCGTCCTGGATTTGGTTGCTCGCCCCTTTCGCTACCATCGGAAGGATATGCAGCGGCAGGCTTCTCCTGCGGGCCTTCGCGATCGCCGCGGCGCTGCGCTGGTGAGCATGGGCGCGAGGAAGTTGCTTCATCAATGGCGCGAAATCGATCCGCTGATACCACACCTCGATAGCCGCCATGTCCGCATACTCGGCCATGCGCTCGCGGTAGGTCCGCAGTGCGGCGCGCGAGGCCTTCTCGCAGTGTTTCGACTTGGCGCCGGCCGCGCGCCCCGCGACCTGGACGCTGGCGGCGAGCCGTTTCAGATCCCATTCGAACGGAGCCGGCAGCGTTTCATCGAAGTCGTTGATGTCGAAAATAATGTTGCGCTCCGGAGTCGCGAAGGCCCCGAAGTTCATGATGTGGCAGTCGCCGCCGACCTGCGCGCGAATCCGCGGCGTCGGCGTGTGCGCCAGGTCACTAGCCATTATCGCCGCCGCACCGCGCAGGAAGGTAAACGGCGACTTCTTCATCCGTCCGTATCGAATGGGCAGTAACTCTGAGATTCGCCCCTGATCCGACGTCATCAGGAGGTCGATCGGATCAGGCCGGTCCGCCGGCGGTTTCCATCCCGCATGGCTCTTTCGCGGCACGCTACCGCGCAAGGCGCGACCTGCCTGGATGCGCTCTTCGGTCGCGACCGGCGTCATGGCGGCAGCATCGCTAGGGCAGGCGCAGAATGGCGCCCTGGCTTTCGAGGCGTTGCTGAAGCTGCGTCACTTCCAGCGCCGCCGGTTCGATTCCGGCGCGTACTGACAATGCGGCCGCGACGCCCGCGGCCTCGCCGGTCGCCATGCAGGGCGGGATTTCTTTGGTCGCGTGATGGACGCGATGGTCCACCGAGATGCACCGGCCGGCCACAATGAGATTGGCGAACTCCTGTGCCAGCAGCGAGCGATAGGGAATGTAGTAAAGCGATTCGTATTTGGTCCAGTTGCCGGTGATCGCGATGACGTCATCGCACGGATGATCGACCTCGTCGCGCCCGAGCACATGGCGGCCTACCAGCCGGCGGCTTTCCGTAACACCTAGCTGATCCGCGATATGGCAAATGTGCGCCCGCGCGAAGCCGGGAATCTCGGCGCGCATGCTGTCAACCTGCTCCATCACGCGCTTGCGGCAGGCCAGTTCGGCATAGCTGAGATCGTCGGGATCGGTCGCGTCGATTTTGCGCGCGACGCGCTCGGTTGCGCCCCACGGCAAGAGCACGCGTCCGTCGCCAAGCGTGCGGAAGAACCAGCGGCCTTGCTCGATTGCCGCTTCAGCATTCTCGACACCGCCCATCGTGAACCATAACCACGGCAGGACGGATTCCTTTTCGTACGTCGCGCCGGCCGAGGTGAAGATATCGCCGTCGCCGCTGGCATCGACGACGGTTTTCGCCAGGATCGCGAAGCGCCCCGACTTGCTCTGAAAGGTCACGCCAGTGATGCGATCACCCTCGACGATCGCGTCACACGCGTAGCTATGAAAAAGCACGCGCGCCTTCGCTTCCTCGGCCATGGTATTGAGCGCGAACTTGAATTCCTCGGCGTCGTAGGCGACCGAATAGCGAACGCGATGTGGTCCGTGACCCCAAATCAGTCCCCATTGCTGGTTGTGCGCGATGAGTTTTTCATCGGCGCTGCCCCATTCGGCCTTCGCGGGAAAATGCGCCGCGCCGCGCTGCCGCAATCGATCGGCGATCTCCTGGCATATACCGCCGATAACCTGGCGCCCACGGCCATCATCGAGCGTGAGGAGCAGCGCGATGAGACCGCCGGTGGCGAGGCCGCCGAGATAGCCGAGCCGCTCGACGAGGATCACGTCGGCGCCATTGCGCGCCGCAGCGACCGCAGCCGATACTCCAGCCGTCCCGCCGCCGATGACGAGGACCTCGGTCTCCGCCTTGACCGGCGTTTGCCGCGGCGGTTCGCTGATGAATTTGGCGCCGCTCATCAGCTCACTTCGCGAGCATCTCCACGCCGCCGGTCACCAGGCCCAGCACTGTCGCGCCATTGCGGCTGGTGACCGTGTGAACGCATCCGTTGGGGCGAAAGTTCATCTCGCCGGTCATCACCTCGCCGGATTCGTCGGCGTTGGATCCTTCGATGATGAAAATCAACTCGTCGCCGACGTGGCGATGGAGGGGAAGCTTCGCGCCCGCATCGAAGCGCACCAACGCGGCGCGCCGCTTGGTCTCCTTGTCGCTCCAAATCGGCTTCTGCTTGACGCCGGGCATCGCATCGGCCCACGCGATATCGCTCAGCACGATTGTTTGCGACCGCGGCGCGTTGCCGATTTCAGTCGCGGGTTCGACGCTGCCGCCGATGATCGCGAACACCGTCGCGCCGGTTTTACTGGTCACGGAATGCACGCATCCGTTGGGCCGATAGCCGACGCTACCCGCGGCGACGGTTCCCGACTCATCGGAAATCGCGCCCTCGATCACATAGAGCAGTTCGTCGCCGACATGACGATGCATCGGGAGCGTCGCGCCGGGCTCGAAGCGGGTCAGTTGCGCGCGCCGTTTCGATGCTGGATCGGACCACAGGCTTTTGAACTTAATGGTGGCAGACATGGGTTCCCATTCGCGTTCGCAAACACGAATGATCTGCGATGGATTGCTGGATTCCTCGGCCATAAGGGTTCACCTCCCGAAGCGCCGCGGACTCGATGCCGAAGCGTCTGCTCCGGTTCTAACCCGCCGCCATGGCCGATGTATAGAATCGCGGTCTAGTGAAAGACGCGGCTCGTTTCCGAGGCATCCTGGTTCGTGTGCACGACCGAGGCGGCCTCCTCAGCAACGTTAGCTATGTCGATGACTTCGTCGAGCGTCGATATCGCGACGCGGTCAGGCGCGAGCATCGTTACGATTTCGCGCGCGACCGGTTTTGCGACCGCATCCGCCAAAGCAAATTCGACTTTGACCCTCGACCACAGCTCTTCGCTGTACTCCTGCCCGCGATAGACCCGACGGGGTTTGCGCAACGGCGCGGCCGGACAAACGCGAACTTCCGAAACCTGATATTCGGAAATCCCCAAGTCAGGCGCCGATTGCTTGAACGAATCGAAGGCCGATGACTTCATGACGATTTCCAACTTCTTCATTTTTCCAACTCCTGAAGGGGATAACGCAGAAGTCATGCCGATGAAAAAGTATTCGAGCGGTAGGTATTTGGCTCGAGATAGCCGGCAAGAGTGCATTTCGCACGATGCGGCTTCGCGATTTGTAAGGACTACGTTCGAGCGATACGCCACCCAGCTTCGAGACCGCAATCGTCAGCCCTCGACCCGGGGGCATTCAGTCGTCGAGCGCCATGGCTAGCCCCATTCTTTCGGAACCGTTTGCGCGCGCTGATGAGTCAGCAGTTTGGCGCGTCGCGCCTGCTCTTCGGGAGTGACGGTCGCAGGATCCTCGCGATACTCGGGACCCGCGGCCATCGCTTTTTTCACCGCCTGCCGCTCGCCGATCGCATCGAGCCATCGCTTGACGTTGGGAAACTCGGCGAGGTCGATGTCGCGGCCCTTCCAAATCGTCGCCCATGGGTAGCAAATCATATCGGCGATCGTGTACTGACCGGCGGCGAGGTAATCCTTTTTGTGCAGGCCCAGATTCATGACGCCATAGATGCGATGGACCTCGTTGTTGAAACGCAGCACCGCGTACGCCAGATCGCCGTTCTTGCGCTCTGAGCGGCGCGCTGGAAGTGCCCCTGCTCGCCCATCTTCGGGCCCTGGTTGCCCATCTGCCAGTACATCCATTGCAGGACCTCCGCCTTCTGATGCGGTTCCTGCGGGAAAAACTTCCCGGCCTTCTCGGCCAGGTACTCCATGATCGCGCCGGACTCGAAGATGGTGACCGGCGCGCCGCCGCCTTTCGGCTCGGTATCGACAATCGCGGGCATGCGGCCATTGGGTGAGATCTTGAGGAAGTCGGGCTCAGCTGATCGCCGCGTCCGATGTTGACCGCCTTGATGGTGTAGGGAATCCCCGCTTCCTCGAGCAGGATGGTGACCTTTTTTCCGTTGGGGGTGGGCCAGAAATATACGTCGATCATGTTATTGCTCCATTCGCGATCGGTGACTGACAGTTATCGATCAATATCCCGCAAAACCCATGTCGGTGGTCGCTTGCGCCTCGGGATCGGTGCATACGTTGACCAGCGCGGTCTTGCCGCTCTTGATCGCGCGCTCGATCGCCGGCCGGATCTCCTCCGGCTGCTCGACGAATTCGCCGTAGCCGCCGAGCGCCTCGACCATCTTGTCATAGCGCTGATAGCCGAGGTCGCGGCCGACGTTGCCGCCGGTCTTGCGCGAAGTGAAGCCGCCGTTGTTCGAGACCACCACCACGATCGGCAGCTTGTGGCGAATCGCGGTATCCATTTCCATCCCGTTCCAGCCGAATGCGCCGTCGCCGCTGAGCACGAGGACCGGCAGATCAGGAGCGGCAACCTTGGCGCCGATGCCGAACGGGATGCCTACGCCCATGCATCCGTGGGGACCGGCGTTGAGGCTGCATCGCGCCTGGTAGATGGGAATCGACTGGCGCGCGAAGTTCAATATTTCATGGCCGTCAACGACCAGGATGGTGTCGCGGCGAGATGACGTCCTTGACCTCGTTGCACAGGCGCAAAGGATGGATGGGGACCTTGTCGGAATGCAGCAGCGGCGCGGAGCGTTCCGAGTTGGATCGATGCTTGGCGGAGAGTTGTGAGACCCATTGCGTCTCCTGCTGCGGATTGAACTTGCCGGCCGCCTCGCGCGGTCAGCTGCTCGAGCACCAGTCTTGGCATCACCAATGATGCCAATTCGGCGGCGCGATTGTGTCCGATTTCCTTGCCATCGAGGTTGACGTTGATGAATCTTTGCGTCCGGTGAAAAACGCGGCGCGCGGAGGAAGGACAGCATCGAATTGGCGCGCGCTCCGATGACCAAAACCACGTCCGCTTCGCGAAACGCGGTTGAACGTGCCGCCGGAAACGACCGCTGATGGTCCTCCGCGATGACCCCGCGCCCTTGTGGCGTCGTGTAAAACGGGATCCCGGTCGCATCGACGAAGTTTCTGCAGCTCCTCTTCCGCGCTCCGACCACAACACGCCGCTCCCGGTGAGCACCATGGGCTTGCTGCGCCTTCGCCAGAAGTTCGATGGCCTTGCCGGATCAGCGCCGGATCGCCCGCCGGACGCGCATCGGTGCGCGAGTTGCCCTCGACCCAATGAATCTTCTCCTCCTCCACCTTGCCCGACAGGATGTCGCCCGGCAGATCGAGGTAGACCGGGCCCGCGCTTGCCGTCGAGCGCCTCGCGGAACGCGATGCTGATGTATTCCGGAATCCGGTAGCCGAGGTCGACCCGGTACGCGCGCCTTGACGATCGGCTTCATCATCGGCACCTGATCCATTTCCTGAAAAGTATCCAGCGTGGTGCCGCGCATCGGCGCGGAGCCGCCAATTGCGATCACCGGCGCCGCATCCGCCCACGCGTTCGCCGAGCCCGGTGATCGAGGTTGGCGACGCCGGGCCCCATCGGCGCGATGCAGATGCCGGGTTTGCCGGTCACGCGCGCATACGCATGCGCCATCATCGCGGCGGCCTGCTCATGGCGCACGTAGATTCCCTTCATGCCGAGATCGAGGCACGCGCCCGCGGTGCCTCCGGTCGGACCTCCCATCATGAAGAAGATGGTATCGACGCCTTCACGCTTGAATGACTGCGCAATGATCTGCTCGCCGCGTAGAGTTGCCATGTGCGATAGCCTCCGGAATGCGCGCCCTCGATGGTTGAGGGGTGCCTCGGCAACACCACCAATATGCGGGCGCTGCTGTCAAGTGCGCGATGGTACGATTAGAGTGTGGTCGCGGAGTTTTTTTGATCATCAGAGCGAGCGCGGGGCATTTTTGTTGCGTCAATTTGCGGTGGACACGAAGATAGGCGAGGATGACGCGGTTCGCTTGAGCTTTATGCCCTGGGAGACGAATTTTCCTACCTTCTGCTGATATGAGTTCCGACGTAGATTATCTCAGGGCAATCGACGTGGTAGATGAGGGCGGTTCCGCGGCGCAATCCGCACTGAAGACGCCGGCGGTCACCGTCATCGTTCCCGCGCGCGACGCTGCCGCGACCCTGGATCAATGCCTTTCATCAATCGTCGCGCAGGCCACCCCGGACATCGAGATTATCGTAGTTGACGACGGTTCGACCGACGCGACTCCCGAGATTGCGGCGCGCTTCCCGGTGCGTCTGATTCGAATGGGTGAGCATCGTGGCGTCGCGGCGGCGCGCAACCGCGCCGCGGAAGTCGCGCGCGGTGCGCTGCTCTTCTTCACCGATGCCGATGTGACTTTGCGCGAGGGTGTCCTGGCTCGCGGCATGGCCGCGATGGCCGAACCGGGCGTCGCGGCCTTGATCGGTTCTTATGACGACGAACCCGCGCATCGCTCGACGGTCAGCATGTTCAAGAATCTCTCGCATCACTACTTTCATCAGCGGACCGGGCCGTACGTAACAACTTTCTGGGGCGGATGCGGCTTCATCCAGCGCGATGCGTTGTTGGCCGTCGGCGGATTCAACGATCAGCGCCAGGGGATTACCGATGTCGAGCTGGGCTATCGCCTGGCCGCGCGAGGAATCCGGGTGCGACTCGATCCCGCCCTCCAGGTGAAGCATCTCAAGCTATGGACCCTTCCGGGACTGCTGCGAACGGAATTCAAGGTGCGCGCGATCCCGTGGACGACGCTGCTCCTCGAATACGGTTATCTGCCGAAGGGACTGAACTTCAGCCTGGACCAGCGCGCGGCAGGCATCGTCGCATGCCTGATGGCGGCCTCGGCGCTCGCCAGCGTCGTTCAGCCGCGCGCCGTATTCGCGCTGATCCTTCTTATCGTGCTGGCCGCGCTCATCAATCGACGGCTGTTCGCGCTGTTCTATCGGCGTGGAGGTCTGCGATTGCTGATTGGCGGCTTCCTGTTGCAGCAGTTTTATTATCTCTATTCGATTGCGGGGCTGGCGATCGGCATGATGCGGCACTGGCTGGGAATGGCGCCTCCCCGGGCCGGCCGCAAGTGAGGAATCAGAGCCAGGCAAAACACCAAGACACCAAGGTCGGATAAGTGGTCATCAATTCTTAGGCGCAGGATCAAGGGTTCGCGGCCTCGGAATCGGACACCAGATGCGGCCCGCAGCGGGCCTTCCCGACACGAAGGGAAGAATCAAGAAGACAAAATACGACCTGCTCCTGATTTTTCCGGTGCCTGCTGGCCATCGCGCAGAATTCTTCTCTTCTTAATCTTCCCTTGGTGTTCGAGGAGGGCCGCTGCGGCCCGCATCTGCTGGCCTGCTCTTCCTCCACGATTCCTTGATCATGCGCCTGACTCGCGCGCGCCACTTATCCTCCCTTGGTGTCTTGGTGTTTTGCCTGGACTCCGTTCCGACTGCCTTCGGGCTGCCTCGCGCGCCGGCCGACAGTGAAAGCGTAAACCCGCGCAATCAGGAATCAGGCAAAACACCAAGACACCAAGGTAGGATAAGTGGTCATCGATTCTTAGGCGCATGATCAAGGATTCGCGGCCTCGGAATCGGACACCAGATGCGGCCCGCAGCGGGCCTTCCCGACACCAAGGGAAGAATCAAGAAGACAACTCGGCGGCGCGTCATCGTGCAGGGTTCTTTTCTTCTTGGTCTTCCCTTGGTGTTCGAGGAGGGCCGCTGCGGCCCGCATCTGCTGGCCTGCTCTTCCTCCACGATTCCTTGATCCAGCGCCTGACTCGCGCGCGTCGCTTATCCGACCTTGGTGTCTGGTGGTTTGCCTGGACTCCGTTCCGACTGCCTTCGGGCTGCCTCGCGCGCCGGCCGACAGTGAAAGCGTAAACCCGCGCAATCAGGAATCAGACAAAACACCAAGACACCAAGGTCGGATAAGTGGTCATCAATTCTTAGGCGCAGGATCAAGGGTTCGCGGCCTCGGAATCGGACACCAGATGCGGCCCGCAGCGGGCCTTTTCGGCACCAAGGGAAGATCAAGAAGACAACTCGCCGGTGCGTCATCGTGCAGGGTTCTTTTCTTCTTGATCTTCCCTTGGTGTTCGAGGAGGGCCGCTGCGGCCCGCATCTGCTGGCCTGCTCTTCCTCCACGATTCCTTGATCATGCGCCTCACTCGCGCGCGCCACTTATCCTCCCTTGGTGTCTTGGTGTTTTGCCTGGACTCCGTTCCGATCTCTCGATCCTTCAAACTTAACGCCGAAATCGTCTTCTCCAGCAGCGAAGTCACGACCTGCCGATCCTCGGAATCGAGGCCGGTCGCGAGCAGTACCGCCGCGAAGATGACCGTGGCAATTACACCGCGTAGCCCCAACCGGATCACCAACATCGAAATGCCATGCGGCCGAATGAAATATAACCCCGCCACCGTGACCGCCGCGGCGAGCAATCCCTTCACGTAGCGGCGGTCATAGGGCCACAAGCCGAGCGTGCCCTTGATCGCGATAAGCACCGAGGTATTGATCGCGAGCGCCGCGATCACATCCGCCACCGCGGCGCCGACGATGCCGTACCTGGGAATCAAGAAAACATCGAGACCGATTTGCAGGACCAGGACCGAGGCGGAAATCACCAGCAACGCCTTCTGATGCCCGGTCAGCAGCAGCATCGACCGCGCAGTGCCGGTGGATCCGTCGATCAGCGCTCCGATCGACAGGATCACCAGCACTTCCGAGCTGCCCTGATATTTGGAACCAAAGAACATTTTCAGAAGATCGCGCGGGCCGAACGCGATCACCACGAACGCCACCAGCACCGAATAGAAAATCCATTTGGTGCTCACCCGAAACAGGTCTTCGAGACGTCCGCGCTCCCCCCGCGTGTACAGATTCGCGATCATCGGGCCGGCGATGGCGCTGACTGCAAATCCGGTCGCATACAGAAGCGACGCCGACTGCACCGCGGCCTGGTATAACCCGACTTCCAGTGGCCGCTGGAAATAACCGATCAGGATGCGATCGATCCACTGCATCGGAGCCGAGAACAGGCTGGCGCCGAAGGCGGGTAGCGAATAGGTCAGCAGCTCACCGAGCACCATCGAGGGGTTCGCGAAAGTCGAAAACGCCTCGGGAAACAGAAGCGTCAACGAATACGCGCCCGCGGCAAAACCGACCGCGCTGGAGAGAAGGAACGCCACCGCCGCGCCTCCCACCCTGAATCCGAAATAGTAGAAGACGACAAATCCCAGCAGGAACACGCCGCTAGTCAGCAGGTCGAGAAAGACGCGATAGTTGAGCCGATAGGAAACCGTCGTCGCCGCGCGCGCCACTCGGAAACCGGAAGCGAACCCGATGGTGCAGGCAAATATGCGGAGCACCGAGGCCAGCTCCGGCCGATGAAAAAAGTCTTCCGCAATCGAAGGCGCGAGGAAGAAGAGCACGCTTCCAACCAGCAGGCCTGCGACCAGGCTTGCCCCGAGCGACTGCGTCAACACATCGCGAACCTTGGCGGGCGCGTCCTTCGAATAACGCGCGACGAAGTAGATGGTCGCGCTCGCTAATCCCAGCGAGCTGATTTGCGCGCTGATCCGTACCGCCGCCATGCCGATCGAGTAGGTCCCGAATCCGCCCGGGCCAAGCAGGCGCGCCAGCAGCAGTTGCGCGATCCAGCCCGCCATTGAGGCGAGTAATCCGCCGATGAAGGCGACCCCGCTGCCACGCGCGAGGGTGGAAACGTCCTCGCGATGCGGGGTGCGATCGGTCTGGCCGCTGGATGATTCGAGCATCGCTAACTCGCGGCGTCGCTCTCGCGTTCCGCTTCCCACGGAACGACCCCGAACTTCCGCAACGCAGTCTCGCGCAGGATGCCGAGGTACATCTCGAGATGCGCGGCCTGCGACCATCGCTGCTCGAACATTCCGTATCCCTTCTCGCCCAATTCCTGGCGCAGCGATGGCGACGCCGCGACGCGCGAAATCGCCGCGAGCAATTCCTCATCGGTCTTATAAAGGATGCCCCCGCCGCTGTCGCGCACCAGCTCCGTCATCCCCGCCATATCATGCGCGATCACCGGCGCCTTGCGTGCGAATGATTCAATCACCGTAAACGGACCGGTTTCGTAATAGATCGAGGGCACGAGGCATGCGATGCTGTGTTCGTAGAGTGACGCCAGTTCCTCGGAAGAGCGCTGGCCGAGAAAGACGATGCGCGGATTGCCGGCCGCCATCGCGCGCAGTTGCTCTTGATAGGTGCCGATTCCGGCCACCAGCAAATCCGCGTCGGCCACCTTGTCCCACAGCTTGATGAGAACCTGCAGCCCTTTCACCAGCTCCAACCTTCCAACGAACAAAAAGTAGGGTTTCGGATGAGGTCGCGCCGTCGGCCCGCATTGGTAGGCGCTGCCGATGACCAACGGAAGATGCCCAACCGGTTGCGAAAACCCTCGGGCTGCGTGCATCGCGGCGGTGAACTTGCTCGGCGCCAGAAATTTATCGACCTCTTTCGCACAGTCCTCGATCAACGAGGTATAACGCCAGAGCTGCGGCGGGCGTTTCGCCGCGATGGTGCAGCGAAGGCAGTCGGGCTTTTCGCAGAGGCGGCGGTTGTACTTCCATAGCGTCATGATCGGGCAGTTAAGCCAATGATCGTGGGTGGTGTAGAGCTTGAGCGTCCGGCCGCGCGCGGGTTTCAGCTTCAGGACCGCGGGACCGAGCAGCGTGATGTTGTGGAAGTGGATGATGTCGGGCTGCGCCCGATCGAGAATGGTCTCGATCGCGCGCTTTTTCAAAAACGGCCTGCCCGTCTGATGCGACAGCAGCGGCGACAGCCATCCATAGCCGCTTCGCAACGGGTGGACATGGACGTTCGGATGTTCGGGATATTCGCTTTCGGGATCGCCAGGATGCACGAAGTGATAGGAGTCGTGACAATAGATGACATCGACCTGATGCCCGGCGGCGCCCAGCGCGTGCGCGAGCCGGTACACATACATGCCGGTACCGCCGATGTTGTGCGGTGGATAAAAGGTCGTGATGTGCAGGAACCTGACGGGACGGCTCAACTCGCTCTCGCCGATGCGCCATTGGCGGCGAAGTGCGCGGCCTCGCGGGCTCGATGCGGCGCGTCACCTTTCCAGGCCGACAGGTCCCGCCCGATCATCTGCTCCAACGCCTCGACCTCGGGTCGAAAAAGCGCGCGCACGTTGCGCCGCGGCTTCCAGGCTGAAGCGGCGGGTACGGCTCGCCTCCCTCGACCACGAACGACCACATCGCTGAGCGACTAAGGGATTTTGCCAGCGTGTGCGCGCGATAAGAGTTCAACGCGGACCAAGTCGCGGCCCAGCAGCCACGCGGGCAAATGGTATCTTCGGTGCGCGGTCTATGTAATTGCGCGCCCGCGCGGTCGGATTGGCGATCCCTGAAGCGAAACATGCCTGGCGCCGATGAAATCGCAAATTCGATCCAGGTATTTCTGCGGATCGTCTGTCAGGTCCTCGTATATGGTCGCGAGGACCTGCTCCTTGCCGAAGCGCTCCTGCCATTTACGCAGGTAAAACGCATAACGATTGCCGTCGGCGATCGCTGGGATCCGCAGCAAGCGCTTCTTCGAAAGCTTCCCTTCACCCGGGCGCCGCGCCGTCGTACTCGATAGGCTGAATATGCGCGTTCAGCCGGATCGCGAAAGGTGCAGATGATCCTGCACTGCGGGATGTGCTGTGCGATTCGATCAATCGCTCGGAAGAAAGTCGAAGTAGGGACAAACCTCTCCTTTTGGACGCGAATCATCTGCGTGGCGGAAATGCCAAGCGTACCATTCGATGCCCTTGTAGTAGCGGTACTTAAAGAAAAGCGTTTCCTTTATACCTTCGGGCAGCCAGACCGCATCTCCCAGCGCCGCATGAAGCCAGCTCGTGCCAGTACGCATGGCACCGACCGCGATAAATGCCGGGAGTTTGGGGTTTTGCGCAGCCAATTTGACGACCTAACCTGCCGCAATCTGCGCGGAGCCTGCGCCTGATTTGGACCGATGTTTATCGGCGCGATATTTCCAGACCGACAAATCGCGCCCGAGAAGCGCTTCCAGCTCCTCGATCTCCGGGCGGAACAACTCTCGGACTCTTGCATCGATCTCCGGAGTGAGTAGCGGATATTTTTTTCCTCCGCCATGGAAAGATCGACGACAGCCTCAGGCGGCGCAGATATTTCACGACTGCATAGGCGTCGTGGTCCATCAACCACAGATACATCTGCCTGGAAATTCCGGCCGCGCGTGGAAACCGGACGACCTGGCGCGGCGACTATTGTGTTCGAACCGATCGAAGTTGCGCCCCTCGATCGCGACATGCCGCGCGCCGATGAAATCGCAGATCCGATCGAGGTACTGCTGCGGGTCGGTCTTCAGATCGTTATAGAAGGCAACCATCACGCGGTCCGCGCCGAAGCGCTGTTGCCATTGGCGCAAATAGAATGCGTAACGATTTTCCTCGCGAAGCCTGCGATCCGCGGACGAGCCGAGTGCCGCTTCGAAACTCGGCGGCGTCGGATCGTAGCGATACTTAAGCCAATAGTGAGAATAGGCCCGGTCGACAGGGTCACGCAGCGTAGCGATGATCTTGCAACGAGGAATGTGCTCCGCGACGTGATCGATGATTTCGGTCGCCCCGAAATAGGGACAAATCTCGCCGATCGGACGCGAGTCATCGGCATGGCGAAAATGCGACGCATACCACTCGATGCCCTTGTGATAGCGCTTTGAAAAAAAATCGGTTTCCTTGACATTGTGTGGCAGCCAGACGACCTCGTCGAGCGCCGCGTGCAGCCAGGTCGTACCGGTGCGCGGCGGGCCTATCCCAATGAATTCCGGAAGCTTGAGGGGTCTGCGGGCAGTCACCGACGATACTCCGCGCGGATCTTCACCCTTTCATTGTTGCGGCGCAAGTGGTGTCAAAATGGGTCAGTAGCGCGGCGCGCGCCGCGCGATGGGGCCGCGCTCGCCGAGCGCGATGTGAGTGAGCAACTGCTCGTCGTGATTCATCCGCCATGAGAGCATCTTCTGCGCACACTCCAGCACCATCGGGAGGTAGCGAGCATCATCGGCGCGATTGACGAATTCCTCGGGATCATCGGCGAGATCGAAAAACAGCGGCGGCAGCTTGGTGAAGTGCACGTACTTGTAGCGATCGCCGCGGATGATGTTCATCGCGCATTGATGCATCGTCAGCCCGAGCTCGCGCTCCGCGGAATCATCGGCAGGATCGCGGAAGTCGAACTCCCAATGCGCCTCGGCGCGCCATTTTGCGGAGGCTGGCCATGAAGAAACGGCATCAGTGACTGGCCGTCGCACTGCACGGGAGTCTCGGCGCCGATGGTATCCATCAGCGTCGGCATGATGTCGATGTTCTCGGTGAAGGCGGATATCCTCGCGCCACGCGACGAATCGGCCGCCGCTCGCGGGTCGCGGATGATGAGCGGGATGCGATAGGAAGCATCGAAGTAGCCGCCCTTGCCGATCATCCAGTGGTCGCCCATCTGCTCGCCGTGATCGGAAGTCACGATGATCAGCGTCGAGTCCCACCGGCCGCTGCGCTTGAGGAACTGGAATAGCGCGCCGAGTGCCGCATCGACGCGCGTCATCAGGCCGAAGTAAACCGCCTTCATGCGCCGCAGTTGTTTCTCATCGGCGGGCGCGCGGTATGCCTTCCTGCCGAGCTGATACGCCAGCCACGGATGCTGCGCCGCCTCCTCCTCGATGGTGACCCGGCGGGTGAAGCCCTCGACCATCGCAGGATCGTACATTTTGTTATATGGCTCCGGCGCGACGAACGGCGGATGCGGCCGCAGCAGCGAAAGATGCGCGATGAACGGCGTCTTCGCGCCGCCGATGTAATCGATCACGCGACTGACGAGAAAAGCGCTGTCATCGAACTCCGCGGGAATCAGCAGCGGCTTGGGATGCTGCCGGCCATCCTCATAATCAGGGCCCGCCGCGCGATGCCCCCACACCATGCGAATATCATCGGGAACCTCGACGCCGCGCGCCTTGAGGAAATCAGTCCACGGCGACGGATCACCCATCGTCACATGGCAAAGCGGTCGGATACCGGGCAGCGGACCCTCATAGCTGGTGAGCAGAGGATCGTTCGCATCGAACTCGCGCGGATCCTGGCTGGTGTCGGTGTAGCCGAAGAGGACCGGATCGTAGCCGATTGCCGCCGCCTCTTTCGCCCAGTTGGTGTGGCGCGCATCGAGCGGAGTGCCGTTGGTGCCCGAGCGATGATTCTGCAGATACATCCCGGTGTGGAGCGAGGCGCGACTCGGTCCGCATGGCGCGGCGTTGGCGAAGTGACGCGCGAACAGCACGCCCTCAGCGGCGAGCGCGTCGAGATTCGGCGTCCGCACCATCGGATGGCCGAGCGCGGAGAGACAATCGCCGCGCCACTGATCGGCGGTGATGAAGAGCACGTTGAGCGGCGCATCCATCAGCGCCAATGTGCGTATCGCGCGCGTTGGCAGTCAAGGCGGCGGCAGCGTACAACGAAACCGATGTGGGTCAACCTTTCATGACGCGCGCCGATGTCGCGATCGTCGGGGCGGGCATCATAGGCCTCGCGCATGCATACTGGGCCGCACGCCGAGGTCATTCGGTGGTGGTCTTCGAGCGCTCGCCTAAGTCGCTCGGCGCGTCGATTCGCAATTTCGGAATGATTTGGCCCATCGGACAGCGCGCCGGTGAGATTCACCAGATGGCGATGCGGAGCGCCGCGACCTGGACCGAGGCCCTCAACGATGCGCGCCTGCCGTATCGCCCGACCGGATCGCTGCATGTCGTTTATCATCAGGATGAGGCCGAAGTGGCGCGCGAGTTTTGCGCGCGAGGTCCCGCGCTTGGCTATCGATGCGACTGGCTGTCGCCGCAAAAGGTCCTCGCGAAAAGCCACGCGGTGATCGCCGAGGGCCTCCTTGGCGGCATCTGGAGCGATACTGAATTCACCGTCGATCCGCGGCAGGTGATCGCTGAACTGCCGCGATACCTTGCTGAAAAATTCGGCGTGCAGTTTCGATTCACGTCCGCGGTGCATTCGATTCAGCTTCCGAAAATCGAAGCGGGCCGCGAAACCTGGCACGCTCGGCACGCGATCGTATGCGGCGGCGACGACTTCGAAACGCTCTATCCCGAGTTGTTCGCGAGCAGCGGTCTCACGCGATGCAAACTTCAGATGATGCGGACAGCGCCGCAACCGCGCGGATGGGAGCTGGGTCCATCGCTGGCCGCGGGACTCACGCTCAGATTTTATCCGGCGTTTGAAATCTGCGTCGACACCCTGCCGAAGTACCAGGCGCGGGTCGCCCGCGAGATGCCGGATTACGATCGCTGGGCGATTCATCTGCTGGTTTCGCAAACCGCTGACGGCGCGCTCACCATCGGCGACTCGCACCAATACGGCCTCGCGGTCGATGTTTTCAACAAGGAGGAGATCGATCGCCTCATCTTCGAGAATGCGCGCACGTTTCTGCACGCGCCGGATATGAAGATCGCCGAACGATGGTATGGGGTCTATGCGAAACATCCCGACGCGCCCTATCTCTCGATCGATGCCGCGCCACAGGTCAAAATCGTTACTGCGCCGGGCGGTTCAGGCATGACCCTGTCATTCGGACTCGCCGAGCAGACGATTCGTGAGATGGGACTTTGACCAACAGTCACAACAGTCAAAAGATTGCGGCGGTGATTCTGGATTGGGCCGGGACCACCGTCGATCATGGCAGTCTCGCGCCGGTCCGCGTGCTGCGGCGCGTATTCGAATCGCGCGGAGTCCAGATTTCGGAGGAGGAGGCGCGGCGCGATATGGGCATTCCCAAGCGCGATCACCTGCAGAGCATCGTGTCGGCGCCGGCGGTATCGGAGCGATGGCGCGCGAGAATGGGCAGCGCACCCACGGTTAGCGATGTCGATGCGATGTACGCCGATTTCGTGAAGCTGCAGCTCGAATGCCTCGCGCGCGATTCCCCGGTTATCGATGGAGTTTCGGCGACCATCTCTCGCCTGAGAACGCGCGGCATCAAGATCGGCAGCACTACAGGATATACCCGCGAGATGATGGATATCCTCATGCCCGTGGCGGCCACCAACGGCTATCGCGCCGACTGCGTTGTTACGCCCGATGAGGTCGCCGGGGGCCGGCCGCATCCGTGGATGATTTTCCTGAATGCGATCCGATTACAGATCGATCATTTGCCGACCATCGTCAAAATCGGCGACACCATCAGCGACATCGAGGAAGCGCTGAACGCCGGCGTTTGGAGCATCGGAGTGACGCGTACCGGAAATCTGGTCGGCATGAGCGCGAACGACTTCGTCGCGCTCCCGAGAGACGAACAGCAGCGAAGGCTTAAAGCTGCGCGAGGCGCGCTACTCGCGGCCGGTGCGCATGAGGTGATTGATTCGGTCGCCGAGCTGGAACCGAAGATCGATCAGATCGAAACATGGCTGCGCGAGGGACGACTACCCACCGATCCGGTTTCCTCGGCGCGCAGCAGCGCCTCGATCTGATCGTATTCCCGCGACTGAAGGGCCAGCGCAGCGGCAAAAGTTTTCTCTTCGGGGAGCCCACCACCGCGCATCAGGAAATCCAGCGCCCGAGTTTCTTCCTTCGACGGTTGGAATTTATCGAGGTACGCGCCTCGGACTTGTGCCGCGTCGGTCAAAATCGCGCCGTCCTCCAGAAACAGGCGAACCGCGACGAGCTGACAAAAATTACAATCCTTCGAGACGTACTGCGGCCGGTAACGCAGCGTGAAACGATGGAAGAAGAAGTACTGCGAGCACCATCGAAGCCGTTCGCTGCGCGGCGGGGGCGCGGGAATGCGCGGCGGCGTTCCGTAAAGCGTCTCGCCGAAATCCGCAATGTGTTCGTGAAGAAATGGAAACGGCGTCCCGAGGAGAAATGCTGGATGCTCGAAAGCGCGGCGCGGAACCATCGTGATCTGGGCATGAGTTCCCAGGATGCCGAAAGTCCGGCCGCCGAGTGATCGCTTGACCACGCGGACCGCTTCCGCAAAACGCGCGGGGGGCACCTCGTCGCGCAGCAGCAAATCGAGCTGGTATTCGACCGGCGCCCAGTGCGGAGTCGGATAAATGATGATGCTTTCGGCGATCGATCGCAGCGACGGTTCGCGCGCGATGCGATCGCGCAATTCGGCACGATGCGCCTCCGGCAGCGCAGCCGCATGACTTCCCGCGAATGCCATCCAGGCGGCGTCCCGAGGAAGCGGCAGCTCGCGATAGAATTCCCCGGTCAGCGCGAGCGAGCGCCCGAGTATCGCCGCCTTTCGCTGCTCGCCATCCGCCGCCCAGAATCCCGCCTGCTCGAGGCCACCTAGCAGCGCAGTCATCTCGGCGTCATCCGCGAACAATAAGGCCGCCGCTGAATCCGGTAGATAGGCTTCGGGCGGAGCAGCCAGGCCGCGTGCAGCTTGTAGATGATGCTGACTCTTCATCGCGATCCGGAAGCACAGCCGCATGTGGCCCTCGCGCAAGGCTCGCATTGGGCGTCAGCACCTGGGTCTGGAGCACATTGTGCCACCATGCGTTGAACTCCGGATGGCGGGTGATGCTCGCGCGGTCGATCTCAGGCAGGCTGCCTGCGCACCTCGCTTCGCGGCCACCAATCCTGATCCATCCGCTCGACCCACTCAGGATCTCCGCCGCACCGGGGCGCGCTTCCATCTGAGCGAGCTCACGCCGCGACACGATGCGGGCATCCTGCGGAAAGACGAAAAAGAACTTTCGGCTCAAGGCCTCGAGAGTTTTGGTGCAGGCCCGCACAATGGTCGCATCCGTTGCGGCGTCGTCCTCGAGCACGATGGTCAGATCGATATCGCTCTGACCGGGCGCGAAAGTGGCGAAACGCGGATGGCTGTGCCGAGTATAGACCGCCGCGACGCCGGGGATGCTCGCCAGCCGGCGTCCGACGATCCACGTCACGACCTCGCTGGTTTTTCGATAGAGGCCCCCAACCAACGGCAACCGCGCGCTCGCGATGATCCCGGAGCGAAACCGCCGCCGCCATCCTTCCACGGATCAGGTCCCCGCTCGGCGGTTATGCAGCGCTTCTTTGAAGGCTCGGGTCGAGCGCAGAAAAGTATCGCCGAACTCCGCCGACGGCTCGATGTGGGTATTTTCGTGGAACTCGTTGAAGCTGGTGACTACGACCAGGTCCGGGGTCGGATCGAGGTCGAGCGCGACTTGCTGCATATGCTCATAGGTCAGCGTGCCGCGGCGCGCGGTAAGGCGGTAGCGGCTCTGACTGCGCTGCGGCGAAGCGAGGCGGGTGTCGTCGTAGCCGGGGCATATGGTGAAAGCGCGCACCGCGCCGCCGTCCTCGGCAAAGGAGCGGTAACTGCTGGTCCAGATCGCTTCGCGCACAGTGCGGCGTCCGACCTGCAGTGGTGAGTAGATGCACCATCCGGCGAAGAACTCGCGCAGCGGACGCGGAACGAACTGATTGAAAATCAGCTGACCGGTCGCGATCGCGTGAAAACCGCGCGTGAGACGCGCCATCAGATCGCGGTGATAGAAGAGGAAGCCCAAAAACGGGCCGCTCAGGTAGTACCAGACCAGCGGCCGACCACGCACGCGGAGGTAAACCGGAGACGACATGAATTCGGTTCGCAGGGTTTCCAGGGCCTGCTCGACGACCTTCTCATCTTCGGTATTGATGGCGAGCAGGATGGTGAGCGACAAAGGTCGCGACGCTTTTTCCGCGGCGGCAAAAAGTTTTCGCGTCGCTTCGAGCTCGGTCGGATTCAATCCCTGGAAAGTGACCTGCCAATTGACCACCAGAAAATCGAGTTGCGCGGCATCAGCCATCTGCAGATGGTGATCGATCAGCTTCGTATCCCCCGAGGAATACGCCCCTCCCAGTGGAAGATCGGTGACCGCCGCAAACTCCAGGTTCTCATTCCAATGCTGGGGCTTATCGCCGGCCTGATACCAGGGATAGTAATGCGCGCCGAGCAGCGGCTGCCGTGGCTTCGACGCGCGACGCGAGACCGTCTCGCGGAACAGATCGAGCAGCTCGCCCGCGGTCCGTTCCCAGCTATGGTTCGCGGCGATCTCGCGGCCCGCCGCACCCATCCGTCGCGCGAGCTCCGGATCGCCCAGCAGCGCGGCGATGCTCTCCGCAATCTTGTCAGGATGCGCGGGGACAAAGCGCGCGCAAGTATCGTTGAGGACCTCGCTATAGCCGCCGCCTTCGGTTGCGATGACGGGCCGCGCGGCCGCGGCCGCCTCCAGCGGCACCATCCCGAACGGTTCGCGCTGCGGCGTGTACACGCACATGGATGACCGCGCGTAGAGCTCGCCGAGCGTGTCCTGATCGACGCGACCGCTGAAGATCACTCGCCCATCGAGGTTGAGATCGCGCGCGAGCCGGCGGAGATTCTGCTTCTCGGGCCCTTCGCCGACGATGCGGAGCTTTCCCTTCGGCAGCCGCGCCAGCGCCTTCACCACCAAATCGATGCGTTTGTGTTGCCAGAGGTTGCCCACGAACATCAGCGGGTCCGATGACAACGGAGGCGACACCTTGGGCGGAAGATTCACCCCCGGATAGACCACCTTGTCGGGAGCGCGCCCGTAGATCGTTCGCAGGTATTCGCCGGTGGTGCGGCTGTTGGTGGCCAGCCGATCGATGCCGGCGGAGGAATCGATGGTCTCGATGAGGTGCAACAGCACGTCCAGCTCGGAGGCGACGACGCGGTCATAGGTCATCTTCGGATAGAGATGAATGCTGACCTGCTCCGCGCCGTGATGCTCGCGGCGCAGGTCGTAGAGGATGCGCAGCGGTTCGGCGGCGAACCATACCGAGGGGCGCCGCTGAATAAAGTGGGTCGGGAACAAATACAGAAAGTAGAGATCATGCGGCCGGATCATCTGCTCCCAAACTCTTGGCAGCACCACGGTGTTGTAGAAAAAGGCGTCGGGACCGGTGCGCCCGCCTGGAAGCTGCACGACCTTGACCTCGGGTCGCACGTCGAATTCGTCCATCAGCTCGCGCCGGAACAGCGGCGTGTAGAGGGTGATGTCCACGACTTCCTGCCAGCGGCGCATGCACTCGAGCAGGTAAACTTCCGAGCCGCCGTAGTGATGGAGCTGCGGGGTAACGATACCAAGGTTCATTCAGTCCACCCGCGCTCCACTCTGAGACGCACTCGAATGAAATAATTCGACCCGAGAACGGTTTCGCTCACAACGAGTCTTGGTGTTCATCGTGGTGATTGTTACCCCAGCAGCAGCGCCTTCAGCGCATCGGCCATGATCGTCCAACCGCCGTAGTAGCGCTCCATGATGACACTCGGAGTTACCGCAAGTGTCATCAGCGGGAAAAGCAGCACCGGATACCAGGCCGGCATCAGCCATCGTTTAATCCCAGGCACATATGCGGGAACTCCCCATGCCAGCAGCGGCAGCACGGGAAGGATGTAGCGGCCCTGCAGCCCATTGATGGTATCCGCTCCCAGAGCCGTCCAGGTCAGGTACAGCGCGAGGCTGGTGGCGGTAACCAGCGCGGCGATTGTCAGCAGCCCCAGCGAACCCGGCCATAGACTCGGACCGCGATTACCGGGGGCAATCAAGGCCATGACAAGCGCGCCTTCTGCGGTCTGGTAGTACCAGCCCGGCATCACTGCATCGGCCCAGCCCAGATAGCCGATCATCGTCTTCAGCAGCCAGGCGCCGTTCCTTGCGAAGGTGGTCCACATCACGGTCGGGAGAAGAAATGGTTCTGCAACCACACGATGCAACTGACCCGAAATGGATTCATCCGACGGTACCGGCGGAGTCAGGCCTGAAAGAATTCGCATCCAGAGGATGACAATCACGATAGCGGCCGCCGCCAGCAGGCCTTTGAATTTCCATGCCGAATCGCCCCGGGTGACAAAGGCGGGCGCAAGGAACGCCAGCGCCAACAAGGACGGCCTCGCCATCGTCGCCGCCACCACGATTGCCGCGAATACGGCGAACTCTCCGATGCTCGCGGGCCTATGTTCGGCGAGAAGCCGTGACGCCATTGCGACCACGAGAATGGAAAGGCTGATGATCAATGCATCCTGCGAGGCCGAGGCAAACTCCGACAGCGTCATCGGAAGCAGCAAGGTCGCGAAGGTCAGCGCGCGGCCGCGGCGACAAATCGAGAGCGCGAGGAAGCTGACGCCACAGGCCGTCAACCCATTTAGCATGCGCACTAACACCAACGTCCGAGCGAGACTTATGCCGGCCATGCGCCCTAGGAGCAATCCAAGCACCTGGGGCAAATAGAAAAATGGGCCGTACTGTGCGGTATTCTGAAAGTTGATGTGATCCTTAGGTCCTAGCCAGCGGACTCCTCCGGCCTCCGTCGCCTCCGCAACGGTTTCTTTGACCTCCGGATGAAAGGGCATAGCTTGATAAGTTGCGCCCATCTCGATCCAGCCCCCATCGATGGTGCCGCCGAGACGCTCGGAAATAATCTCGCCATGTCCAATCTCATCGGCGCGCTGAAGATGCGCCAGCTCGTCAGCAACCTGAAACGGCGGCGTGATAATCGCGAGCACGATGACGAAGGGCACCGCATAGCCGAGGAACACCCATCCCAAGCTGTTTTCCACGAGATCGGCAACGAGCCCTGTCGATGCCTGGCGCGCGAAACGCACCCGAGGCAGGCGGGCAGATCGATATTGCTCAGCGATCTTGGTCATTGCGTGCAGGGTGTCCGCGAAGGGCTACCGCGTCCTGAAGGACTCCTCCAAACGGCCAGCACCATACAGGAAGCAGACGCGGTTGTCGTCATCCTGGCGCGAAAGAAACTGCGGATGCGACCAATCCCACACTCGCGAGGGCATGCGATCGACATCATCGGGAGGACCATTCACCCAATCGTTGGCGGAGTTGGATAACGCACCATGCCCATTAATCGCAACTCCGATGATCAAGGTCAGAAGACCTACGGCGATCAGGGAGTGTTTCAGCGTGGTACGAGGCTCACACCGCAAACTGCGACTAACAAGTATCGCCAGCAGGAAGAGCCATGGAATGATATCGATCGTCATCCTGGCCCCATAACAATGACCACCCCACCAGTTCGGATCGGTCGAAACCACGAGTGTATGAATCACTATGACGCAGAGTGAAAGAAGTGCCAGGGCTCGATGCGGGAGCGTGCGCCAATAGTAAGCAACCAATAGCAGGACAAATAGTGATCCCGGAACGTAAACGAACAATCCTCGTGACGGGCTTATCAGGTTGCCCGCGATC
Organism: uncultured delta proteobacterium; assembly: GCA_963814035.1. Taxonomy (GTDB): domain Bacteria; phylum Desulfobacterota; class Binatia; order Binatales; family Binataceae; genus DATGKG01. The sequence continues at coordinate 146,983 of CAWFBH010000008.1, read as the reverse complement.
GCTTCGAGCAAATGCGCCGGGCTCAAATGAAAACGGTAGTAACTCGGCAGAGACTCGCCCGAGACTCGCCAGGAGTAGAGCATGAACAGGAACATCCACGCGGCCCCGGTCTTTGCGAGTACGATAAATTCTCCGCGTCGAAAGATCAGCAGGTAGGTGCTTATCGCCAGGATCGGAATCGAGCTGGTAGGACGAACGAAGTAGGCCCAGGCCAATAGGGTCGCCAGTACGATAGGTCTCCCGCGAACCTGGCGTTCTTCCTCGGCCACCAGCAGATAAACAGCTATGCCCAGGAGGAATATCTCCCAGGTATGCGACCATAAGACTCGCGATGCAGTACTCCAAACCTGGGTGCCGAAGATACCGCCTATTGCAAGCACCGTACTCCACGACAATGGCAGCATAAGCAGTGCGGTACGAAAGAAGACTATCGTCAAACCCGCCATCAGCAAGGCCGCGAGAGCCTCCTGCAGGATATTTTCGCCGGCTTCGTCGTAGACGCCATCCGGACTAAGGGCGGAAATTCCCAACGCATTCATGAAGGCGACGAACGGCAGCGATAAGATGCTGCTGCCGATCGGATAGGCATAGAGCACTTTTCCACGACTTACTTCCAGCTGATATGGATAGCCGTTAGGCCTATACTCAGGGGTAGCAGAGGGCAACATGGGAGGGATGTTGCCGTCCTGGATCGCGAAGCTATGGTGCTGGAGAAGGTTTTCACTTACCAGCATCGAGTATTTGGCGTCGGTCATGCCGTGCAAGCCGAAGATCACGAAGATTCCGAAGGCCGCCAGAAACAGGATGACCTCGATGGCGGATTGGTTTTCGCGCGCCGAGACCGGGTCCGCGACTTCTGACCAGCCGGAACCCGCGACGCTAGCCGGTAGCCCAGGCTCCCGCTCTCCATGAATTGCCGGGCGAATGGTCAAATCACAAACTCCGCGCGCCACGCGCTTCTTTCAACTCGGCCGCGGATTCGCCGCGCTGCCCCATCGATGCTTCGTACCGATCGAAAATGTCAGGCGCCGGTCCCATCGCACGAACTTCGCCGCGGTCCAGCCAGATGCCTCGATCGCAGAGCAATCGCAGGTTCTCGGAGCCATGCGACACGATGATCATCGTCGCGCCGGAGGCGCGGAACTTTTGCAAGGTCTCGGTGCAGCGGTCGCGAAATGCCACATCGCCGGCGCTTAGCGCCTCATCCAGCAGCAACAGCTCGAATTCAACATGGGCCGCGACCGCGAAGCCCAGTCGCGACATCATGCCGTTGGAGTAGGTCCATAGCTGACGATCAACCGCTTCTTCCAGCCCTGCATATTCGACGATGGCGGGGATGAGATTGCGGATCTGGCGATTGGTCATGCCCAGAATGGTTCCCTGCAGAAAAATGTTCTCGCGCCCGGTCAGAAAGGGATGAAACCCCGAACCGAGGGAAAGCTGAGTAGCCACTCGCGCGCGGACGTCGACCTTTCCCGATGACGGAGTCGCGATTCCCGCAAGGATCTTCAGCAGCGTGCTTTTGCCGGCGCCATTGCTGCCCACGATTCCCAGCGATTCGCTGCGAGCGACCCGAAAGGAGACATGGTTGAGCGCGCGGATTTCCTGGCGGCGCGACTGCAATCCAAACATCCAGCGCAGAAGGTTTTCCACCATCGCCTGGCGCTCGAGGTTGCGCGCTCGATAGGACTTACATAGTCCTTCGACGATGACCACATCTTCGCCGCGATTATGCATAATACCAATCGCAGGGACGCTCACATGTAGTCATCAAAGTGAAGCTCTAAACGCCTGAACACGACTATTCCCACGATGAGAGTTACCAGCGAGGTAGCGACCGCCATCTCCAGCACCATCGCGGAAGCCGGCCAACCGGCCACCAGCACGTTGCGATAGAGTTCGATGATCCCGGCCATCGGGTTAAGCAGGTACCATCGCAGCCATGGCTTCGGCACGTATGAGATCGGGTAGAAGGTCGGAGTGAAATAGAAGAGTGCCTGAAGCGCGGGAGTCAGGATGTACTCGACGTCGCGATATAAAACGTTGAGGCTCGCGACCAGCAGACATGCTCCGACCAGGAACATCAACTGGATGCCAATGATGATCGGCAGGAACAGCACAAACGGCGAAACTCTGACCCGCATGAACCACATCATCGCGAACAGCAGGACCAGCGAGATCAGGAAATGCACCAACCCCGCCATCAGGGCGGACAACGGAACAAACTCGCGTGGGATGCGCACCCGTTTCACCAGTCCCGAAGCGCGCGACAGCGAACTGGCGGCGTTGGTGAGGCCCATCTGAAAAAAAGTCCACGGCAGCAGCGCTGAAAGCACAAAGGCGGGGTAGTTTGCGATGCCGAGATGAACGACTTCGCCGAAGATAATCACCATGATGCCCATCATCGCGATGGGATTGACCACGAACCAGAGCACGCCGAGCGCGGTGGTTTTATAGCGCGCGGTTAATTCCGCCCATACCAGGTTGCGGAGAAGGTCGGGGCGAGCAAGCGCCTCAGCGATGCCGGTAGCCATTGAATTCCTCGCCGAGTCCTTTCAGCCGGAAACTAATTTATTGCTCTCCGTCCCAGCGGGGAAATGGAGATTTTCGATGCCGACATTGTTCATTTTCGCGGGGTCCGGGAACGCTTGCCGCTCGCGTTCGTTTACACGCAGGCGCAAGGAGCGCTCGATCTTCAACCCCGAGATGCCCGATCTCGTGAGGTTCCGCGAGCGCAATGGTCCCCCGCGATCCTCCCTTATATCGAGGCGAAATAATCCTTCTTTCACCGAGGAGTCGCAAGTTTTTAATCGCCCCCAATCAGATTGACATCCGACAAGAACGACGGATTTCCGCGCCGCTAAAGAGGATTCGAAATGTCAGATTCCCAGGTCCTGAAGATTGTAATCCTTGAGGCCCGGCTTAACGTCTGGCGACCATCGATATTGCGCTTCCTGCTCCGCCAGCGGTTCATAGCGATAGGGCTTCTCGTTCGGAAATCGCTGCTGGCGCGCGCTGATCGCATACATGATGAGGCGCGAGCGCTCGCGGATGCGCTGCTCGTCGTAAACCGCGACCGCATTATGGACGCCCCCGCTCACCACTCCCAGCACTGACTTGCGGCGATGGAACCCGAAATTGATGGTGACCCGCACATCCTCGCTGGTATTAGCAAAGGACCCGTGGATCGCCTGTCGATTACAAATCACCACATCGCCCGGCGCGCAAATGAGAGGCACCGCATCAGGCAGGCGCTCTGAGCCGGCCGCCGCGACCATCGCTTTGATGTCCGCTTTGCCCATCCGATGCGATCCAGGTACGACCCAGAGCCCGTTCGCCGCATTGCATCCATAAAGCTGCGCCATGAAGTTGAAGCCGTGCGTGCCCTCGTCGAGGGAGGGGCTATCCCAATGAGTCCATCCGTCCTGATGCCATGCGACCGAACCGCCCAGGCCGGCCTGCTTGATCCAGACTGCTTCATTGAAAGGAGTGAAGTCCTTCCCATTGATGGTTGCGGCGGCGGCCAGTAACTGCGGGTGGCCATAGAGGCGGAGGCACGCTTCGGAAAACTGCAGCGAACCGAGCACCAACTGCACCACCCACTCGGGCGCCTCTTTCGGCGGCGTCGGTTCGTTCATTTTCACCGGATGGCGGCCGTGAGCGTGCGCGGTGCCGCCGATGGGATCGGACAACGGCTTGACCCAGCTGATGTTGAGGGCCTCGCAATCGACGCCGAGGGCTGGCCTACCCTGGCGGTCCACGGTCGCACCTTTTGTCACCGGCGTGCGCGAGACGATATCCGCCACATCGCGCTCGATGTCCTTGAGTTCGTCTTCATGGAGCAATCCTTCGAAGACGTAGAATCCGCAACGGGTGTAGGCCTCGACGATCGCGGGATCGAGTTTGCCCTCGCGATCGAAGCGGATCGGGCCGCGATTGCCGAGCCGCATCGCGCGCTCCTCGCCTTCCTTGCGATAGCGCTCCATCGCGGCCTGCTCGGGTCCGTAATCGACGATGGGAACTTTGACGAGGGGCAAGTTTGCCATGTTGCTCTCTCCTATCGAAACACGCTCACCGAACTATCAAGGGCATCGTAGCAGAAAAGTATCGATTTTTATTGCTCCGACCACACCCCGCCGGCATCCGAGCGATATCCGATCGCGCGATAGGCAGCATCTATTAATGACTGCCCGCGATCGTTCATCAGGATGCCAAACCCCATCCGATTCATTGAATAACCGAAGCTCATCTTGCTGCCCGGATCGGCGAAACCAATCGAGCCGCCCGCGCCGACGTGACCGAACGCCGGAGCGGAGACTATCAGTGAGCAATGCTTCGCGTTATCGAGGCCGCGATTATCCATCGCCTTCATGAAGCCGAGCGAGAAGCGGGTCGGGATTCTGAGGGTGGCGTCTTCGTGCGTCGCCACCGAGCAGAGACTCATCCGCGTCACCGCATCGCGGCTGAGCAGGCGCACTCCATTGAGTTCTCCACCGTTAGCTAGTGGAGCATAGAGTCCGGCGAGGCCGCGCGCATTGGAGATTCCCGTCGCAGAGCCAATCTCCGCGGCGTGCGCGTCGCGGCTGTTGGCATCGAAGCCGCCGTTGTTGAACATGAAGAAGTGGGTCGCGGAATCCTTCTCCCGCGCGGCTTGCGAGATGCGGCTGTTGCGAACCTCGTCGGTGACCGGCGCATAGATCATCGGCGCGACGCGCGACTCGTGTTGCTCCGGCAGCCCGATCCAGAAATCGATCCCGAGCGGCTTCGCAACTTCATCGCGAAAGAATTCGCCGAGGCGTTTGCCGGTCGAGCGATGGACCATCTCGCCGACCGTCCATGCCGACGTGATGCCGTGATAGCCGTTGCGCGTGCCCGGCTTCCAGAACGGCTCCTCGCGTTCGAGCAATCCAATCATATGATCGTAGTCGTAGAACGCGCCCTTTTTGAGCCGCGCGCGCAGATGCGGAACCCCGACCGAATGATCCAGCATCATCGAGACCAGCGCGCCTTCTTTGCCGGCTTGCCCGAAGGCCGGCCAGTAGCGGGTCACAGGAGCATTGAAATCGAGCAGTCCGCGATCGGCAGCCATGTGCGCGCACAGCGCCGACGCTCCTTTGGTCGCGGAAAAGACAATCGATATGGTGTCGCGCGTCCACGGCGCGCCACCCTCGGCAACTTTGCCGCCCCATAAATCGACGACGGTTCGCCCTTCGAGGTTGAGGCAAACGCTGGCGCCGAGTTCGTCGCGCTGTTCGAAATTCTCGACGAAAGTTTGCAGCACGCCGTCGAATTTCGGATCGCATTCGCCCTCGACGAGGCCCGTGCGAGTGGTCAGAGAGATCTTTTTATTGCTCATGAGGTTTGTTTCCTTGTTTATTTCAAGCCATAAGCGCGCGATGCGGTTTCACTGAAGAGCGCGGATTTCTCCGCGGCTGAGGCTCCGGAGGCGAGACGCTTGCACGCGTTCCACAGGACCGCATAGCTGCACCAGCGTTTTTGCACCGGGAAATTGCTCTCGAACAGGCATCGGCGCGCGCCGAATTTTTCCACGCAGACCTCAAAGAACGGACGCCATGCCGCGGCGATCTCTTCCGAAGAAAGCGGCGGTGCGACTTCCTGCCCTTTCGGCCTGGAGCGTCGAACCGGCAGCGCGCCAAGCTTCACATGAACGTTGTCATGCGCCGAGAGCGCGGTCATTCCCGCGCGCCACTCCTCGAAGGCCTCGGCGGTACGCCCCGCATTGGGGCCGCCGAGAATCGGGCTGCCGAAATGATTCAGCACGATGGGAGTATCGGGGAAGCTCGCGGCGAGGTCGCCGACTTCGCTCAACTGTGGGTGGTACACCCAGGCGTCGAAGGTAAGCTTCAGTCGGGCGAGAGCTTTGAATCCCTCGCGGAACGGCTTCTCGGCGAGGATCTTTGGACGCGGCACAGTGTTATGCACGCGTTCGTCAGCATCCCACGCGGTGGAAAACCGGATAGCGTGAAACCGCCCGCCGCTCGACGCGATATGTTTCTCGAGGATCGCCTCGGCGCGCGAACCGAGAGTCAGGTTGACGTTGCCGACGATCGCCGCGCAGGCACGCGCCGGACCGAAGCCGCCGCTCGCGCTCATCGCGGCCACGCCGGTAACGAATTCCGTCTCGCCCAACGAGCGCAGCTCCTCCGGTCCATCGGCACGATACATCGAGCCGCACTCTTCGAAGACAGTCGCCTTGATTCGATGGCCACTCGAAAGGTCAGCCAGTAACTCAGGGAATAGGTAGATGTTGCCCGGATGGCTCCACAAATGGTGGTGAGCATCGACGATCGGCAGGTCCGGCTCGATGATCTCCTCGCGATATTGCGCCAGCCATGCTTCATCGACGCGGCCGGAAAAATCAGCACCAGATGCCATAGCTCAAACTCCCTCCGTCTCGACCTACCTGGGAATAACCGGCAGCATCAGGTACGACGCCTTATCAGTTTGATGAAAGATGGTTTGGCGCGCGGGAATTCCTTTGGTGCCTTCGCCGAACGCCTCGCCGGTGTTGAGGTTGCGATCAAAGCGCGGAAAATTGCTCGAGCTGATTTCGAGTCTAATCCGATGGCCAGGCAGGAAGACATTGCTGGTGGCCCACAAATCGATCGTGAATAGATAGGGCTTGCCGGCCTCCATCAGCTTCGGCGCGCTGGCGGATTCGCGATAGCGCGCGCGAATGATGCCGTCGACCAGATTCTGCGCGTAGCCGTCGGATGCACATCGACCAGCTTGGCGGTGAAGTCGGTATCGACCGCCGACGACGACGCCCATAAGGCGACCGTGACCGGGCCGGTGACTTCGAGTGGCTGCTCCAGCGGATCGGAGGTATAGACCAGCACGTCCGACGCTCCTCGACCGGACGCTGATCCTGCACCCCCATATCAATCGCGAGGTTGTTGCCTCCTAGCGATGGAACCGGATCGTTCGGATCATAGGTGTAAGTGTCGGCGGCTCGTTATCCGGCGGCACGGTGGAAAGACAGCCATCGCCGCTTAGCGCATTGGCGCCTTTGTCACTATGCAGAAAATAGCGGACCTGCCGCAGATTCGGCGGCGGCCAGTCAGAGAGTTGTTGCCAGCGATTCTCACCCATGGTGAAAATCGTGACCGGCGGCTCCTCGATGATTCCGTTATCGACATCCTTGAGCCAGTAGTCGAACCATCGCAGCAGAGTCTCATTGAGATCGATCAGCGCGGCGGGCCCGAAATCGATATCGCCGGTGCCGCGCGAGCTGGGCACGTGATAGGGCAGGAGATGGCCCCAGGGTCCGATGATAAGTCGTCTGCCCGTTGCGCGCCTTCTCAAAGTTACTGTTGGCCTTGATGCTTTGATAAGCGGTCTGACCGCCTTCGCCGAAAATGTCGTACCACGAGGTCACATGCAGCATCGGCACGTTGACGCTCGCGGCATGGCGGTTGACGTTGGCGCGATACCAATACTCACCGTCGTCGGCATGCGCGATATGGTCCGCAAGATAAGGCGCGGTCTCCTTAAGTAGCTTGACCCAGTCCTTGATCGGAAGGTGGCGATACCACTTGTCTGTGAGTGGAGTGAAGGCATTAAGGCCGAAGCGAGTTTGCCGCATGATGGGAAACTCGCCACCTTCGACATACTCCTTCATCTTCTCGAAGAGATCATTCCGCTTGGCTCTCTTCAGGGTGTTGAGTCCTTTGAAGATGGCATAGGGGAGCATCCATCCCCACAAGGAGGCGCCGCCGGTGTGATAGATCCAGCTCGCATGATAATCCGACGAGGCCGAGACCGGCGCCATCACCTGCAACGAAGGCGGCATCGGATCGTTACACGCGATCATGTATTGCGTCAGTCCGAGATAGGACTGGCCGGTCGTTCCCACCCGGCCATTGGACCACGGCAGCCGCGCCGCCCATTCGACCGCATCGTAACCATCGGCGACTCTCCTGAAAGATGGTGTCGTACTCACCTTCCGACTCGAAGCGGCCGCGGCAGTCCTGCATCACCGAGATATAGCCATAGCGCGAGAAGAGGTAGCCGGCGCCATTGGGATCGTCGGAACCCTTCTTGTTGTAGGGCGTGCGGCTAAGCAGAACCGGAAAACGCCCGGGCGCATCGGGACGGATCACGTCGGCATAGAGCGTGACTCCGTCGCGCGTCTTCATCGGAAGGCTTTTTTCGGTGGTGACTTTGTAGGTCTTACGCGCCGGTACTATCACGTTGGCCTCCTCGGAAGAGCTACTAACTCTTCGTCATCACTTGCACGGGCGTATTCTCGAGGAACTCGACCGTATTGCCATCCGGATCGGTCACCATCGCGATGGTAACTCCGGGCCGGAAATCCGTCACCGGCATCGTCAGCTTGATGCCCTTAGCTTCAATCTGCGACATCAACCCGCGAATATCCGGCACCGAGATGGTGAAGTAGCGCAGGCCCAGCCCGCCCATCGGTCCGCCCGGCGCAGGCTTAGCCGTCGGAGTCTTATTCAGCTTCAGCAGCTTGATGATGGTGGTGCCGCACTTGAGGCGATACATCCGCCCGCCGGGCAATGCCAGCTCACCTTCCATTTCCAGTCCGAGCCCGTCGCGATAGAAGCCGAGGGCCGCTTTCTCGTCGGTCACGACGATTCCCAAATCGATAGAGTCTTTGCTTACCTGCATGCCTGTCTCCTATCGCGCGAGTTGCGCGTCACGAACGCTAACGGACTGTTGCCGCGATTCTCAAATCTTATGCACCGGACGGCGAGTGCTGGCCGCTCCTGTGCTGCCCCGATTGAGTCCCACTACCGATAGCTCAGCTTCACGCGCGGTTCCAAACCGCCGCCAGATGTCCGGGCCCGCCGCGGTCAGGCCGCCATCCACCACCAGCGCCTCGCCGGTGACGAATTCGGAATCGTCGCTGGCCAGGAAGAGCGCCGCGCCCGCAATGTGTTCGGGCTTGCCATGCTCCGGCCACGGCTGAAACTGTTCCATCCGCTTCGCGGCGGCCGCGGGGTCGCCACGATCAGTTAGCGGAGTAAGCACGCCGCCAGGACAAATCGCGTTGACTCGAATCCTGTCGGCGGCGAGCTGCAGCGCGGCGCCCCGGGTAAGATTGATGACCGCCGCTTTGGCAGCCGAATAGATTAAGGGTCCGCCTCCGCCGCTGAGACCCGCGATCGACGCGGTGCTGATGATCGATCCGCCGCGACCCTGCCGCTTCATCGCGCGCGCGGCGTGCTTGATGCCGAGGAAGACGCCCTTGGCCAACACATCGAAGGTGTAATCCCATTCCTCAACTTCGACATCCCAGACCGGACCAGTCGCGCCGCCGACGCCGGCATTGTTAAACACGATATCGACCTGGCCGAAATCGGAAATCGCCAAATCGATCATCGCGGCGATTTCGGGTTCTTTGGCGACATCGGTGCGAATGAAACGGACCTGCTCGCGAAAGCCGCGCTCGGCCGCGATCGCCAGGGTCTGCTTGGCGGTGTCTTCGTTGTAATCTGCGATGACGACCGACGCCCCCTCTTTAAGGAAGCGCAGCGTGGTCGCGCGGCCCATCCCACTGGCGCCGCCGGTGATCACCGCAACTTTGTTCTCAAGCCGCATAGGTTGAACCTCGCTCTCGTAAGGCTGACTCCTTCGGCATAGTGCATTACGGCTTCCGCGTCCATCGAGCGCGGGTGCCGAAGAGCGCACCAATGGTGATGTCGTCAGGGACAGTTGAAGGCGGCGCGGTAGCCCGCTTGCCGGGCCGCGTCGGCACTGGGAAACACCACGCGATTTTGCGGCGCCATGGTGTCGTAACTGCCGCATCCGGGCCACGCGAAGATTTTACTGCGCCGATTTCCCACGATGGGCCCGGCGATGCCCGCGATGGTTTGCTTTGAAGCATCCTGCGCCGGCGCGGCATTCGACGCCGGAGGGCCTTCATTCGAGCTGACTGGCTGTGGCCAGGTTTGGTTCAGCAAACTCGCCAATCTAAATCCCGCCTTCGCAAGCTGATGGCCCGCGATGACCTCGGACTTGTCCATGTATGCGGGAGTCAATTCGACCTCGGGTTTAATGTCACAGAGCGCATGGGATGCGCACGGTTCGACGGGAATATGCAGCGGCGCATAATTTCCAGATGCGCGATTTGATGCGACTCCCACGCGATATCGTCGGTGTGGCCGGGGTTCCACGCATCGAGCGCTTTCTCGCCGCCGTAGGTTTGTTCCAGCTTGTGCGCGCTGGGCTCCGGCCTTCCGGAATCGATGCTGTCCTCGAAGCCGCGGACGATCGCATTGTCCCAGGCATCGTGGAGATTTTCAGCGTGCGGATATGACTCGACCCTGATGCAGTTGCCGCCCTTGTCGGCATCGTTCGCGGCGTGCAGCGGTTGATGGATATCGCCGACGAAATGGATCAGGAACGCCAGGTCGCCGGCCGCGCCCCATCGGTCATAGCTGCCGTCCTTGAGGCGCCTGGCATACTCGTCGATTTTTGCAGTGACGCAGTTTCCGCCGGGGCATCTCTGCGCGATATCGTCGCGGCGATCCTTAAGGCAAATGTCGATGAAGTGCCATGGCTTGGTCAAAGGATATTCCTCCCGAAAGCGCGGTTCGTCGGGAAGGGTCGCAGCCGACTCCATCGCGGAGGCGACCGCTCTTGGGTCGGCGGGCACGCCGAGGATGTTGGCGACATGACTGCGCGCCGCGGGCGTGAGGTTGTCCGCCGCGATGACCGCGACGATACGGTGACCGTCGCGGCCCCATCCGAGTGCGGGTCGCGGGAGCATGAAAACGGCCAGCGCCAGGATGGGTGACATCCTCAGAAGGCGCGCCGGGTTACAACGAAGTGACACTGTGTTATGATGTCGATGCGGCGCCGGTAATCGGCGCCGTCGCCATTTTGACCTAGGTGGATGCGAATAAAAAGCGCAAAAGCAAACCCACTTCGAGCGTCGCGAGAAGTGATCCTGAGCGCTCGCGCGAAGGACCTCGAAGTGGCATGATGCCGAATGCGAAAAGCGCAAAAACAAACCCACTTTATCCGCGGAATTGCTGGGTTTTTGTTGAGGCAGGTGGCGCTCCATCACCGGTCGCGCGGCGCGACCGGTCCTCATCCGTCGGAGCCAGGAGAATCGCAAAACAAACCCACTGCAGCGCGGGCGCGGGTTAAACGTAAATGCGAAAAACAAAGCCACTTCATCGAGGAAAACGAAGGGTTTTGTGGCGTCGAGACCGTCGTCGACGTGATGTCGGCAAGAACCTCAGCGCAGCATCGGCCATAGGGTCAGCGCGGTTTCGCCGAAGACCCAACGCTGCTCATCGGCTGATAAAAACGCGAGCCCCTTCCTGGCGAAGTCCACGAAGCCTCGAAAGCTGCGATCACTGCTGGCGGGGAAGTTAGTGCCCCACATCAGGCGCTGAGGACCGAAGGCATCGACGAGGCGTCGGAAGAAGTCTCGGCATCCGCTTTCGCCATTTTTGGCCGCCGCTGCAATCGTCCACGACGAGAACTTGCCATAGAAGTTCGGGAACCGAGCCAGGTCGAACAGCGCCTGCTCCTTTTCGAAATGCGGACCGTCATCGAGGCGCGGCAATCCGAGGTGATCCAGCGCGATGGGCAGATCAGGATGCTTTTCGAGCACGCGCGCGAGGCGCGGCACCTGATGGAAGTTAGTCAGGACGCATACCGGGATGCGCAGCTCGCCGGCGCGATGCCAAATCGGATCGATGCGCGGATCATCGAGCATGGTTTCGGGCTCAGTCCAGGTCACCACGCGCAGTCCTTTGACGCCTCGATCCTTGACCCAATAGCGGAGCCGGTCTGCAGCATCGGGTTTCAGCGCATCGACGATGCATACCGCCACGAAGCGATCCGGATGCTGCGCGGCCACGTCGGCGACGTAGTTGTTGTCGTAGCGATAGGCACCGAACGCCTGCACCAGGATCGCGCGATCGACGCCGGCGCCATCCATCAGCTTCAGGAACTCGTCGCCAGTGAGGTCGCGCACCCATGCGGCGGGGTTCGGACCCAGCTCGCGCGGATACTTGCGCTGATCATCCGACATGATGTGGCAATGACTTTCGACCGTAAGCATCAGCTTTCGGCGATAGTACATCTGGAGGTTTTTTGCTACCGATCTGAGTGCAGGATCCTGACGATTAAACCGACGGAGGAAACGATGATCGAGGACACCAACACTCAATCCGAAAATCAGATCGACGAGCCCAATCGCTGGCGGCTCGAAAGCCCCGGCCACCAGGGGTGGCCACGCACGGCGAGGCCCGATGATCCCAACCGCTACCTGATGATTTCGGCCGATTGCCACGCCAATGAGCCCGGCGGCCTGTGGCATCAGCGGCTGGACAAGAAATATCACCATCGCCTGCCGCGCATCGAAGTCGACGACAAGGGCCAGAAGTGGGTGGTCAACGAAGGGATGCAGCGCTCGCGCCTGCTCGATAGCCACCTCGCCGGCGAGGACCATCTGCGCAACAAATCGGGCTTTACGCCCGAGCAGCGGATCGCGGATCATCGGCGCGACGGCATCGATGCCGAGATCATGTTCCCCAACAAGGGGCTTTCGGTGTGGGCCACGACGGACGCCGATTTCGGCAACGCGCAGTGTAAGGTCTGGAACGATTGGGCGTGGGAGACCTACGGCGCGTACAACGATTTCATGTCGCCGATCGCGGCTATCATGACCGCCGACGTGAACATGGCCATCGAGGAAATCAAGCGCGTCGCCAAGCTCGGATTCCGCGGCGTCAATCTTCCCTGCAAGCCGATCTTCGGCGCCGCATGACGCCCGCCATCCCAATTACAACATGACGATGTATGACCCGATGTGGGCGGCGATCCAGGATTGCGACATCACCATCACCTTCCACATTTCCACCGGACGCGACCCTCGCGCGGCGCGCAAGGACGGCGGCGCGATCATCAACTACGCGGCGCATGCGCTCTCGCCGACGGTCGAGCCGATCGCGTGCCTGTGCGCCTCGGGCGTGCTGGAGCGCTTTAACAAGCTGCGCTTTGCCGGGATCGAATGCGGTATCGGATGGGTGCCGTGGGCGCTCGAGGCGATGGATGAGGCGGCGCGCAAACATCATATGTGGGCATTTCCGAAACTGAAGAAGCTGCCGAGCGAGTACTTCCGCGAGCATGGCGCGGCGTCGTTCCAGGATGATCCCATCGGGCTCGAACTCGCGGAGCGGCATAACCTCGTGAACAACTTCCTGTGGGCCAACGACTATCCGCATCATGAAGGCTCGTGGCCTCATTCGGTGCAGTCGATCGAGCGCCAGATGGGCGAGTTGAAGGAAGAGAGCCGCGCGAAGATCCTTGGCCTCAACAGCGCGAGGATTTTCAAATTCGACGTCGATGCTTTGCTGCGCCGACGCAGTTTGACGGCTAACTAGATCGCGATAAGGTTGACGCCGTTGAGCAACGGGAAATTGCTTGGAATGCGACGACATCCGCAACCTGGCTCAATGGCGTCAACCCGCAACTCTCACCTGAAACACAGCTGACGGATCTCTTCGGGTCCATCTTCATAGGCTTGAGGCTGAACCGACCGAAGTCCCAGACCGGCCAAGAAACAAACAGACTTGACTGTTTCTTCTGGCTCGGCTAATTTCTGTATTCACATGCTGCTGATAGTTCGAACGAGCTTGAAGAACGGTGCTCCATCGCGAATGAGGCGTGATAATGCCCTCTAAAACTAAAGAAGTCGCAGTAATCGGTGCTGGTCCCTATGGACTCGCAGCCGCAGCTCATCTCCGCGATTTCGGGCGGGAGGTCGCGGTCTTCGGCAAGCCGATGGAGTTCTGGGAGAACCAGATGCCGGCCGGGATGTTCCTGCGCTCGGCCTGGTACGCGTGCGATATCTCCGATCCCTGGAAAAATTTTACCCTCGGCGACTTCAAGGCGCGCGACAGCCAGGAGTTCTCCGCGCCGGTGCCGCTCAATGCCTTCGTGCGCTATGGCCATTGGTTCCAGCGCCATCAGGTTCCCGATGTCGATCAGCGCAAGATCGCGCAAGTCGACAAAAACGGCACCTTCAAGCTGACCCTGGATGACGGCGAGACGATTCACGCCCAGCGCGTGATCATCGCCGCGGGAATTTCATCCTTCGCGCATCGGCCGCTCGAGTTCAACCAACTCCCGGCGCGACTGGCGACGCATTCGAGTGAGCATCGGGACCTTGGCCGCTTTCGCGGTCAGCGCGTCCTGGTGATTGGTGGAGGTCAAAGCGCATTCGAGTCTGCCGCCCTCCTCGTCGAGAACGGCGCCGAGGTCGAGTTGGTAATGCGCGCGCCCGAGGTGCGATGGCTCCATGGCACGGTGCATTTCCGCAGCGCCTTGGGCGTGATGCGCCGCCTGCTTTATCCGCCGACCGACGTCGGTCCTCCCGGACTCAATCAGCTCATCGCAAGGCCGCACCTGTTTCGCTTCCTGCCGCGAAAGCTGCAGAACAAATGGGCGTACCGCGCGATTCGACCGGCTGCGGCATCGTGGCTCCGAGGGCGAATGGACGGCGTCACAATCACAACCGGCCGGCATGTTGTGCAGGCAGCCACCTGTGGTGATCTGGCCCGCGTCGAGCTCGATGATGGGTCGCGGCGCGAGGTCGATCATGTGATCCTCGCAACCGGCTTCCGCGTCGATGTTTCCCGTTACAGCTTCCTCGGACCGAAGCTCCTTGAGAGATTGAAAATCGACCAGGGATATCCGCGCCTCACGCTCGGCCTCGAATCATCCATCGAGGGGCTGCATTTCATGGGCGCGCCCGCGGCGCGCAGCTTCGGTCCGTTGGTGCGATTCGTTTCCGGCACCGGCTATAGCGCCCGCGCCTTGACCGCGGGCATCGCTCGCGCCTCGCGTCGCCGGAGCGCCGAATGAGGAAGGAACTCGACCCCGCGCAGAGTTCCGTTGGCGTGCTGGATAGCGCTCCGCAAGTGGCCTTCGACGTTGCCGACGCGAAACGCCAAGGAAAAATCGCCGGCGCGCTGGTCCTCGGCGGAGACTACCGGGCATTGACCGTGGTGCGCAGCCTCGGGCGTCGCGGTATCCCGGTGTGGGTTTTTCCCGAGCACCAGAAGATCGCAACCAAATCGCGCTATGCGCTTCGACATATGCCATTGCCGTCGGAAGAAAAACGCCAGGTCGAGTTCCTACTGAATGTAGGACGTCGCTTTAGCCTCGACGGATGGGTACTGTTTCCGACCGAAGACACTCACGCCGCGATGATTGCGCGCCATCAGGCAAAGCTCGCGACGGTATTCAGACTTGCGACCGCGTCGTGGGAAACCGTCGAGGTGGCGTACGACAAGCGGTTGACCTACCGCGTCGCGGAAAAGTTTGGCGTTCATACGCCGATGACGTTCTACCCGCGCGATCGACGCGAGGTCGAAGCGCTGCAATGTCGCTTTCCGGTCATCCTCAAGCCCGCGATCAAGGAAGCAGTCAATCGCTTCACGCGCGAAAAAGCCTGGCCCATCGATGACAAGGCGTCATTGATGGCGGCATACGAGGTTGCCTGCGGGATGATCGATCCTGGCCTCATCATGATTCAGGAATTGATTCCGGGCGATGGCGAAGCGCAGTTTTCCTTTGGCGCGATCTGCGAAAATGGCCGCACGATAGCATCAGTAGTCGCGCGCCGCGCGCGTCAGTATCCGGTTGATTTCGGCCGCTCCAGCTCTTACGTCGAAACTGTCGATGAGCCCGCCGTCGAGCATGCCGGCAAGCATCTGCTGGAGGCGCTGAGATATACCGGCGTGATGGAGGCCGAATTCAAGTACGATGCGCGCGATGGCCGCTACAAACTGCTCGATCTGAATCCGCGCGTGTGGGGATGGCATACGTTGGCGCGCCCGGGCGGCGTCGACTTCCCATATTTTATGTGGCGCCTTGCGCAGAATTCGCCGGTCCCGGAAGTCCGCGTGAAGGCCGGCTATCGATGGGTCCGGATGACGACGGACCTGCCCGCTGCGGTTCGTGAGATTCTCAGCGGAAAGTTGTCGCTTGGATCGTACCTTCGTTCGCTGCGCTCGCCGCTGGAGCATGCGGTTATGGCAGCCGACGATCCGATGCCCTTTGTCCTGGAGGTGCCGATGCTCGCGGCCACGCGGCTGACGGAACGTTTCCGCGAGTTCCGCCACGGACCGGGTCCAGCAGCGCCAACGCTCGCGCCCGCCGCCAAAATCAGCGAACCCAAGCGGGTCGCTGCATCGACGCGACCCTGATTGCGAGTTGGTGTTGACGCGATGGTCAAGCTTGTCAACGATAGAGCGTGCCCGAGCTACCTGATGTAAATGTCTATGTAGAGGCATTGCGAACGCGCATCCTCGGGCGTCAATTCGTTCGCGCCATCGTCAAATCGCCGTTCCTGCTCCGCTCCGCCGAACCTCCGCTAAGCGCGACCTTCGACAAGACGGTCCGTGATGTTCGCCGCGTTGGGAAGCGCATCGCCATCGGCGTCGACGACAACCTGTGGCTGGTGTTGCATCTCATGATCGCCGGCCGCCTGCATTGGGCAACCGCGAAACCGAAGCTCGGCAGTCGAAACAATCTCGCGGCCTTCGAGTTCGACAACGGGTGGCTATGGCTGACCGAAGCTGGCACCCAGCGGCGCGCATCACTCACAGTGGTGAAGGGCGAGGAAGGTTTGCAGTCGCTCAGCGCGGGCGGTATCGAGCCGCTCGATGTTAGCCTCGATGCATTCGCCACTGCGCTCCGCGCGGAGAACCACACCTTGAAGCGCGCGCTTACCGATCCGCACATCTTCAGCGGCATCGGCAACGCCTATTCCGATGAGATCCTGCATCGCGCGCAGCTCTCGCCAATCGCGATGTCGCAGAAACTCACCGACGAGGAAATCGCGCGGCTCTATGATGCTACTCGCGCGATTCTCATCGAATGGACGGACAGATTGCGCGCCGAAGCCGGCGACGGGTTTCCCGAGGGCGTCACCGCGTTTCGTCCCGAGATGGCGGTGCATGGGCGCTATCATCAGCCGTGTCCGCGATGCGGCGCGAAGATCCAGCGCATCCGTTACGCCAGCAATGAGACTAACTACTGCGCGCAATGCCAGACCGGCGGTCGCTTGCTCGCCGACCGCGCGCTCTCACGCCTGATGCATCAGGACTGGCCGCGCACCCTCGATGAGTTAGAGGACCTCAAAAAGCGCCGCGCGACCTAGTCTTTCAATTCCTTGCCTGTTTGGCTTCCTCGAGCTTGTCGATCGATCGCCTGCTGGATGACGAAGGCGCGAATCGCATTCAGCTTGTTGCTTGTTGAGATTCTTGGCGAACGACACCATCCCCTGATCCTTGAACTTACCACCGCAGCACGACCTCATACCACCCGTCGTCATCGAGGAGCTTGCTGTAGCGCAGGTCCGGATTGATGCCGCCGCTGACCACATCGACGCCATGACACATCACGCAGTTGCGTCCGTAGAGCTTCTTGCCCTCCGCGATAGTTGCGGCGCTCGCAGTCTGCTTCGGCGGATCGAGGACCCTCACTTCCATCCGCGGCCGGCGGTGGCAAAGTCCCGCTGGCGCCCAGCTTATAGACCAGCAGTCTGCTTATGTTGCGTTGCGGGCCTGAGATCTTGGCTAGTCCGCCGCCGAGGATCGCATAACTGCCGCCCCATCCTACCAGGGTCGCGACGTATTGTTCGCCGTCGACTTCATAGGTCATCGAGCCGGCGAGGACGGCGGTCTGAGTCGGCGACGACCACAGCTTGTCGCCATTGTCCGCGCGATAAGCCGCGAACTCATGGGTGGCATTGCCCTGAAAGACGAGGTTCCCGGCGGTAGTCATGATGCCGCTATCCCAGGGGCCGGCGTACTGATAGCGCCATACTTCTTTTTGCTGGACCGGATCCCATGCGAGCAGAAATCCCTTCTCACCTTTGAGCGCCTTCTTGAATGCTGCGCCTTTGCCCGCAGTTACTTTGGCGAGATCGATCGCCATGTTGTTGCCGACCGTGGTGCGATTGAAATTCTTGTCAGATCTCGAACGCGAAGCCTTCCTCCTGCGCCGGAATGTACACCAGTCCGGTCTGTGGATTGAACGCCATCGGCTGCCAGTTATGCCCGCCGCTCGGAGCGGGGATCGCGACGAAGGGCTTGCCGGTCTTATCGTAGCGCGCCGCCGCAATCTCGATCGGGCGCCCGGTCTTCATGTCGATGCCTTTGGACCAATTGACCGGGACGAAGTTATTGGCCGAGATCAGCTCGCCGGTCTTGCGATCGAGCACGTAGTAAGTAGCCGTCCTTGCCGGCCTGCATCGCAACCTTACGAAGCTTGCCATCGATGGTCAGGTCGGCGAGGACCACATCCTGGGTCGCGTCGTAGTCCCAGATGTCACCGGGCACGACCTGGTAATGCCACACGTATTCGCCGGTCGAACCTTCAGCGCGATGATCGATGCCAGTATAAGTTGTCGCCGCCGCTCGGGGCTGCGATGCTTCTGATCCCATTCGATGCCGTTGGCGGTGCCGAAGTACATGATGTCGAGGTCGGGGTCATAGGAGATGCCGCCCCATGCGAGTCCGCCGCCGCCGCTCTTCCCACCACTTTCCGCTCCAGGTCTTGGCCGCCAGCTTCATCGCAGGATTCTCGAAGCCTTTGGAAGGATCGCCGGGGACGGTGTAGGTGCGCCAGATCAGCTTGCCGGTCGCAGCGTCGTAGGCCGACATGTATCCGCGCACGCCATACTCCGAGCCGCTGTTACCGATGACTACTTTGTCGTTGAAGACGCGCGGCGCGGAGGTGATCGTGTAAGGCTTGTCCCGATCGGTGGTTTGAACGCTCCACACCGGCTTTCCGGTCGCCGCATCGAGCGCGATCAGACGGCCATCGATGGTGCCGACATAGACCTTGCCCTTCCACACCGCGACCCCGCGATTGACCGCATCGCAGCAAACGTGGATGAGGATTTCGCGGCCTACCTTAGGATCGAAGTCCCACAGGAGCTTGCCCGTCCTGGCATCGAAGGCCTTCACCATGCTCCATGCCGTGGTGATGTACATCACGCCATCGACGACGACCGGGGTCGCTTCCTGTCCGCGATCGGTATCAAGATCGTAGTACCAGGCGAGGCCGAGGTTCTTGACGTTGTCGGCGTTGATTTTGGTCAGCGGACTGAAACGCTGCTCGCTGTAAGTCCGGCCATAGATCATCCAGTCGCCGGGATCCTTGTCCGCGCCGATCAGTCGCGCGGCATCGACCTGGGCCGCGGGCGCGGGCGCGGCGGGGGCCGGAGCCGCCGCGGCGGGCGCCGAATTAGCCTGCGCATGCTCGCTGGAATGCATACATCCGAATGCGAATCCGCCGATCACCAGACCGATCGCGACCGCTGCGAGATGACTGGACTTCACAATCATCGGGACCTCTTCATCATGTCAGTGTGTGATGCGATGCTCGCCAGCCAGCCGCCGACAATTTTGCCCCACGGCGGCTGCCCGCGAACTATCGCGCGGTATCGACATACCACGCTGTCGCGGAAAGTCCATACCCACCGACGGCAATCGTTCAGCGGGTCGGTCCCAGCAGCAGCGCCGTCACATGATTGCCGAGCGCGATGGTGCCGAGCGAGATCAACAACCCCAGGGCGAGCATCGCGGCGGCGGCGATCGCGCAGGCGGTAAGTTCCCGGGTGGTCCTATGCGGTACGACTTCCGGAACTTGGGGACGGAGCAGAGCATCCGCATCGGGGCGAACCCAGACGGCCATTGCCCAGCCGACGTTTGCAATCACAATTTCGCCGACCAGCGAAAGCATCGAATCGGGTTCGGCGAGCGCGGCGGTTTTGAGCGCATGAGCTTCAAACGATGATGCGAGAACAAACGATGCGGCCTCGACTGCCGCGGCAATCAGCAATCCGATCATGATGCCGCTCCAGGCCTTCGCGGTCCATCGCCGATCGATTGCAAAACCGCCCAGGTATCCATTGACGGCGCAGGTGGGAACGATGAATCCCAAAAAGGAAGTCGCTACCGCGAGCAGTGCTCGCACGGCGTTGCGCAGCGGCACATCGCGAAGTCCCATCGATGGGCGCAGGAAGTAGAGCTGCATCATCGCAAAGACGACCAGGCCCAAACCCGTCAGCACGCCGGCGATCAAGCCATACCATCGCGCTTGGACGTACCTCACGCCATGTATCCACGAAAGCGTGATGAGAGTGGGGGCGACCAGCGCCGTCAGCAACTGCTCCACCACCACCATGCCTTTAGCGCTGAGGCTCTCGCTGAGGTGCGCATGCAAGAGGCCGTGGAGGAAAGCCGTGGCCACGATGGTCAGCAACGCGCCGGCGCGAATCAGAACATCGTCCTCGCGCTTGAATGATTGATGCGCGCGCACCGGCCCGATTCGTTCGAGGATCGGTTCGATCGCGAGCAGCATTCCGACCGACGTCACAGTGATCACGATCAACTCTTTCAACTGCCTATCCGATGGAAGGTGCAGGAACTCCTCGATGGCCTGGTAGAGCACGCTGAAAAACGCGGCCACCAGCCCGCTGGTCAGCGCGAGCATCAGTGGAGGTGGATGAGTCGAGTCGCTCACGGGATTGGCAACCTCGCTACGATAGCGGCGTTGGACATTCAATCCCAGAGTTGAGATCTGGCGATGCGAGTTCGGCTGGCAGCGGCAAGCTATTCGAACTCCCTCACTATACAGACAGTAACTTTTTTACTCTCAGTGAATAGGATGTAGCCAAGGTTTCGCCCGCAGCGCCGCTCCCGGTTGGCATCTCGATTGCGTTATCGGACCGAGAACTCAGCGAGAAATGGAGTTGGCGGATGGCCATTGAAGTACTGATTATCGATGACTCGGCGGATTTTCGATTTCTTCTTCGCAAGCGCCTCGAGAGCTACGGCTGCGAGGTCGTCGCGGAGGCTGGGAACGCGCGCGAGGGGCTCGGCTTGTTTCGGGCGAAGCGACCTCGCCTGGTGACGCTCGATCTAATGATGCCTGACCGTCCTGATTTCGTGTCGCAGGATCTGTTCCGCCTCATTCGCCGGGAATCCCCACAGACCGCCATCGTCATCGTCAGCGTGCAGCGCGCCGGTGTGAATGCAACGAATTTTCTGGGCGAAGGTGCGCTGGCCTACTGGGAGAAATCGTTCATCAATTTCGATGACGTTCGGCGGCGCCTATCGCACGTCTTCCCGGACATGAAAGCACGCGCGCTGCATAGTCCCTCCGGGCTTGCGCAACGCATTCGCGCGGGAGGGAGTCAGGTCCCGTCTCATCACCTGTAGTCGGGAGGAGCGACCACAGGCGAGAAGCGGAGTGATCTATTACGCGGCAGCCGCAGTTACGCGCTTCGCCTCGTCAGCCGCAGTCGGCGGCGAAACCTTGTAGAGCTTCTCGGCGTTGCCCCACAGGATCTTTCGTCGAATCGAGTCTTCGCAATCCGACAGACCGCTCTTGATGCGCGCATGGACCTCGTCACCATAGAGCGAAGTCGGATGCGGGAAGTCCGTCTCGAATAGCACATTGTCGACGCCGATCTTATCGAAGAGTCGGCGCGGCGCGGTCTGCTCGAACCAGTAACATGCGTAGACGTTGCGGGCGAAGTACTCCGATGGGAGCAGGTCGAATTCCGGATGCTCCTCAGTTACGCTGTTGCCCTTGAACTGATAGTCCATCGCCTCGAGGACGAACGGAATCCATCCGACACCGCTCTCGACCGACACGAACTTGATCTTCGGATGGCGTACCAGCACGCCTGACATCAGCAGGTCGTTTAGCTGGATGGCGTTCTGCAGGAAAATGTCCACCGCCAGTTCGGTGAAGGCCGCCATCCGGCCGTAGGTGTTCACGCGCGCCTTCGCGAGGCCCTCCTGCATGTCGCCAGACCCGATGTGGAAGCTGATCGGCATGTCGCATTCGACCGACACATCCCACAGCGGTTTCCAGTGCGGATCGCCGAGCAGCGGTTTGCCGTAGTACTGCGGCTCACCGGTGAAGAGAATTCCCTTGTGACCCTTCTTGGCGCAGCGGTGAACTTCTTCCACCGCGGCATCGACATCCCAGAACGGAATCGAGGTGATGGGCAGCAGGCGGCGCGAATCCGCCGATGCCCATTCAGTCTGCCAGTCATTGTAAATCTGCACGCAGGTCAGCATCAGCTCGGGATCGTTCAGCTTGAGGAACTGCTGCGCGCCGAAGCCGCCGACGTTGGGATACATGACCATCGCCCAGATGCCCATCTCGTCCATGTACTTCAGGCGCGCCTTCGCATCGTAAGCGCCTGGATGCATCTCGTCGTAGTTTTTCGGCGGATGCTTGAAGCTTCCGCGACCCGCGGTTGCGGTCATGCCGACGCTCGCCAGCGGGCGGCCATCGCCAATCCGCCAGCGCTGCCGTCCACGCGCGTCAGTCTCGACGAACGGCACGCGGTCGCGCATGCTCGCCGGCGCGCGGCTGGTCCACAGGTCAGGCGTTTCCGTCACATGGGTATCGGCATCGATGATGGTGTAACCGCTCATAGCATCCCTCGCTCTGGAACTAACGGTCTTATAGATCGAATCCTTACGCGCAGCCTAGTTCTCCGGCGGCGCGAACACAGTCAGCGCGAACAGCTTCTCGGCGCCGGTGCGCAGCGTGTGAGGCGCGCCGGCCGGAATCGTCACGAAGTCACCCGCCTTGATCTCGCACTCCTTGCCGGAGACGCGGCAGGTGGCGCTTCCTTCGATCACATAGATGAGCTGGTCGCCGCGATGAGAATTCTCGCGGCCATCGCCGAAGCCCGGCGGCAGCGTAAATACCGCGGATTCGGTCTGCGGCGTCTTGCCCAGCGTCTTCTGGCTTATCTTCGCGCCGTCGGCACGAAGCGCGAAGACATTAGGAACCGCCTCGTGCGCGCCATTCGATGAAACGAGTTCGTCCATCTGCTGCTGGAAGAAATCTTCTGAGATGACCCCTGCTCGGTAGGCCTTGAAAAGTTGTTGAACTTCGAAATTTTTGGTCGCCATGATGCCCTCCGCGTTGTGAGGTTGCGTTCTGACCTTGAAGGTTAGGCTGATCCGATAAATCTGTTCCCAGCTTTAGCAAAAAAGCTCCGAAAACTATAAACGCGAAATGCCGGCCGGCAACTCAATCCTTGCAAGTTCAACGGCAACCTGTTTTGTCATCGCATAATGTCCACTCGAAGCGAGGCGCTATGGCATTCACCAACATTACCCTCGAGACGCGCGATCTGATCGGGACGCTCACCCTGAATCGCCCCGAGAAGCTGAACGCGATGACCCCTGCGCTGATCGCCGAGATGGGCGAGGCGCTTACGGAAATCGAAAAGGATCCTGGCATCAAGGTGGTGGTCGTGCGCGGTGCGGGCCGCGCGTTTTGCACCGGCTATGACCTGACTGTCGGTCTCAGCGACGGCAGCGGACAGCGCTATACCCTGGATGACGATCAACGCTCCTTGCAGCATTACGTTGAACACTGGTTGCGACTGCGAGACTTGCCGAAGCCCGTGATCTCGATGGTGCATGGCTATTGTCTCGCGGGAGGGTCGCAGCTCGCGATCTGCACCGACATCATCTTCGTGGCGGAGAATGCCAGCATCGGTTTTCCGTCGATACCGGCCGGGGCGGGCTACGTCAGCTCATTTTGGAACTGGATGGTCGGGCCGCATCGCACCAAGTACATGGCGTTCCTTCCCGGCAGCCGCATCAGCGGCAAGGAAGCGGAGGTAATCGGCTTCGCGACCCGCGCGTTCCCGGCCGCGAGCCTCGAACAGGAAACGTATGACTACGCGCGCCGAGTCGCGAAGGTTCCCGCCCAAAAGCTTCGGCTCGAGAAGCTCGCCATCAACCGCGCGATGGATATCCAGGGTTTCCGCACCGCGGTGCTGGCCGGCGCGGAGTTCGATGCCATTTTTCATTTCGGTCCCGGCAACGAGGAAATCCGCGCCATCCAGAAGGAGCGCGGATTGCGCGGCGCCATCCAGTGGTACGAGCAAAAATAGTTTCGCCGGCGCGATCGATCTGTTACGGAATCAGCAGCACGCGGCCGACCGCCTGCCTGCTTTCGATGTAAGCGTGTGCGGCGGCCGCTTCCGATAGCGGGAAGGTCTTGTCGATCACAACTTTGAATTCGCCGCGCGCGGCTTCATCAACGAGGCGTTGAATCATGTTGTGAGCGCGATCGGTCGCGATCTCGGCACCGAGGAACACGCCGGTCAGCGAACGATTTCCCGCCATCAGCGGCGACACGTCCACCGTCATGGCCTCGCGACCGGCCGCGCCAACCATCGATATCCTGCCGCGATACGCGAGTGACGCGATGCTGCTTTGCAGCGTCTCTCCGCCGACGCGGATCGACCACCAGATCGACGCCCTTGCGGTCGGTCAGCTTCATGATCGACTTGGCGACGTTGCCGGTGCGGTAGTTGATACCGTGATCCATGCCGAGCGGCTTCAGACGTTCGAGCCTTTCGTCACTCGAGGCGGTTGCGAATACGGTCGCGCCCGCGCGCTTGGCCAATTGAATCGCGGCTACGCCGACGCCGCTCGCGCCCGCCTGCACCAGTACCGTCTCGCCGGCCTTTAGGTGGCCGAACTCGAACAGGCAATCATCGGCGGTGCCGAATGGAACCGGAATGGCGGACGCCAGCTTGATGTCGAATCCCTTCGGCACCGGCCATGCGTTGCGCGCCGGCACCGCGCGCAAAGCCGCATGCGATCCCGCGCCGAAAACCGTCGTAACCTTCTGCCCGACCTTGAGATCGGTGACATCGGAGCCGACTTCAACGATCTCGCCGCCGGCCTGGTATCCGACTATGTGTGGTTTCGACGTGCAGGGGCCCGCGCCATCGATTGAGCGTGTCGCCGCCCTCGATGCTGACTGCCTCGACGCGAATGATCACTCCCTTCGGATGACAAACCGGATCGGGTACATCCTCGTATTTCAGGACGTCAGGATTTCCGTTCTCGTAGTAGACCGCAGCTTTCATTTGAAGATGTCCTCCGATTCCGTTGCGCGCATTTACTTCAGCCCATAGAGAGCAGCGGCGTTGTCGTGGGTGAGCTTCTTGCGCATCTCGCCGGGCAGATGCGCCATCTGGCGCTCGATCGCCGCGCGGGAATTGGGCCAGATGCTATCCGGATGTGGATAATCCGACGCCCACAGCACGTGGCCCTCGCCATAAAAAGGCAGCAGCGCCATCGCGACGTGGTCCTCCTGGAAAGTAGCGTAGACCTGCCGTTTGAAGACCTCGGAGGGCTTCAGCTCGAGGCCGCGCAGACCGCGCTCCTGCCAGTACTCTTTCGATTCCCACAACCGCCAATGACGATAGTCGAGCTCTTCGACGACCCACGGCAGCCAGCCCAGCCCGCTTTCACCCATTACGAATCTGATTTTGGGATGGCGTTCCAGAATGCCCCACGCGAACAGGTCAACGAAGGGATCGAGGAACTGACTGATGAACGCCTTGGTCGCCATGAAGACGCTGGCAGGTTTGCCGACCGCGCGCTCCGGAAGGCCTTCCACGAACACCGTCACGTGAAAAGAAAGAATCAAGCCGGTTTCCTCAATCGCGGCCCAAAACGGCTCCCATGAGGGATCATCGATTCGAGGCGCCACTGTCGCAATTTGCAAATTGACCTGGCGATACCCGCCTTTGCGGGCAAGTCGGTAAAGTTCCTTGAGCGCGCCGTCAGGAGCGGGCGGCAACATCGCAATCCCGATTAACCGATCCGGGGCGGCCGCGCAGAACTCCGCGAGCCAATCATTGTATGCCGAATAGCACGCATCGCGCAGTGCGGGGTCATCGGTGTTGATGGAATACACCGGCCCGAACATGACCTGCGTCTGGACCCCGTCCCGATCCATATCGGCGAGGCGAAACTTCGCCACGGCGGGCCGGCGCTGACTTCGATCGAGCTCGCCACCGCGAGTCAGCGCATCAACGAATGGCATCTGGGGTTGCGGAAGTTTTGGATCGACAGGCTGGCCGGACCATGCGCCCCAAATCTTGCCGTCGCAAACCCAAATCGCGCGGCCATCACGATGCTCTATGTGGGGCGCGCGCGACCGCAGAGACAAAGGCAGTCGTTCGGTCCAGAGATCGGCCGGAAGCCATCCGAGGTCGAGGTGGTCGTCGCATGAAATCAGTTTGTAATCCATCGCCGGTCGCTCCCGTCGTACCACGACTACCAGCATGCATGCCGCACTGATGCACCACGGACTCCAAAACGTCAACGGCTCCGCGGCAAAGGAAAGATGCTCACCTCCTTCGGCGCCCGGAAGTCCGCGAATGAGCGAACGCAGGTGCAGTTTCTTCAACTTCACGCGCGAGCGAGGCTTGCAGCATCGCCAGCGCCGCCGCCGGGTTGTCGACATAGTGAAACAGCTTGAGATCTTCGGGGCTAATCACGTCGTGGCGGAGCAGCGCATCGAAGTTAATGATCTCTTTCCAGTATTCCGAACCATAGAGAAGAATCGGAATCCGACGATCAAACTTCCCGGTCTGTTGCAGCGTCAGTATCTCGGCGAGCTCGTCGAGGGTGCCGAAGCCCCCGGGAAACACCACCAGGGCGCGCGCCAGATGCGCGAACCAAAGCTTGCGCATGAAAAAATAATGGAACTCGAAGGACAGGCCTCTAGTGATGTAGCGGTTGGGGCGTTGCTCGTGCGGCAGTCCGATGTTGAGACCGATCGTCCTTCCGCCTGCTTCCGAGGCGCCGCGGTTCGCGGCCTCCATAATTCCGCCTCCGCCGCCGGTGCAGACCGTGTAGCGGTGCGTGTGCGACGCGAGCCCCTTGGACCATTCGGTGACCAGTCGCGCCAACTCGCGCGCACCCTCATAGTAGCGGCCCAGCGGACCGTCAGGCGTAAGCCGCGCGGAGCCGAAGAAAACGATGGTGTCGTGGATGCCCTGGAGGCGAAAATTGCGCAGCGGTTCGAGATATTCTGCGATGATGCGCAGCGGGCGCGCGTCCTCGCTGTCCAGGAACGCTTCATCCTTGTACGCGAGCGGCGGATGCTTTGCCTGGGGCGGTTTCATCGTGTGGCGACCCTCGCAAAGTCGATAAAGCCTCGCTCGACGTTCACCTCGACCAGCTCGACTCGAAGATGATCGCCAACGTCGAGTCCCTGGTAACCTCGCACCACTCTGCCCTCGGTAGCGGGCTGGACGATTCTAGCCCAGGTCCCCTTCTCGGACGCTCCGGTGACGATGGCTTCGAATTGCTCACCCACCCTGGATTCCAGCAGCAATGCGGCGGCCGACTTCTGCACTTGCCGTTCGACCTTGGCGGCGGCGTCCTCTTTTTCGGTGCAATGGCGCGCCAGTCCGCCGAGTTCCTCGCCGCGGTAGGGCGCCGGGCGCCCCGCGAGCGCGGCCTTCAACAAGCGCTGCGTTACGACGTCGGGGTAGCGACGGTTCGGAGCGGTCGAATGCGTATAATCTCTCACCGCGAGCCCAAAATGTCCCTGAGTGTCCTGCCCTGGAAGATCAAGTACGTATTCGCCGCGGCCCAGCAGTTTGATCACGCATAGCGAAAGATCAGGAAAACGCGCGGGATCAGTTCGACGGCGAGAAACCAGGAACTCCTCGAGCGCTTTGATATCAGGACGCGCGGGCAGCCGCGTGCCGAAGCCAGCCGCGAGGTCCACTATGCGGCCCCATCGCTTCGGAACCCGGAGCACGCGGCGCAAGGATGGAAACCCCCTCCCGTCAAGGTATCTCGCCGTCACACCATTAGCCGCGATCATAAATTCCTCGATCAGCTCCGTCGCGCGACTCTTCTTCTCCGCGCGCAGATCGGCCAGGATTTCGCCGTCGAACACCGGCCGTGCTTCGATGGTTTCCAAACTCAAGGCGCCGTGCTGATGCCGGATCTGTTTCATGCATTGAGCAATCCGGTCCTGCATCCGAAGCTGTTCGCCAATCGCCGGCTCCGCCATTCGCCCCACCGATTCAGCAGCAGTTCCTTCGAGCCATGCGGAGACGCCGTGTAGGCGAGCTTGGCTTTGTTGACCACCACCGCACGATAAATCTCCGACGCGGTGACCACCCCATCGCTACCACTCACAGTCATCTCGATGACGATGGCGAGTCGTTCCTGCCCTTCGCCGAGCGAAGTCAAATCGGTTGAGAGCTTCTCCGGCAGCATCGAGAAGATTTCCGCCGCGGTATAAACCGAGGTGGTGTTGGCGCGCGCGTGGCCATCGATGGCCGAGCTGCTTTTGACGATCGCGTCAACGTCCGCAATCGCAACCAGGATTTTCTCGGCGCCGTCGGCCATCCGCACGGCGACCGAGAGCTGATCGAGGTCGCGCGAATCATCATTGTCGATGGACACCCACGGCAGGCTTCGAAGATCCCGAAAGGATTGGTCGGCTGGAGCAGGCGCCACGATCGCGTCGGTCTCGGCGATGACCGCTGCCGAGTAATCCGGCAGCAAGCCGCGCTCCAACATTGCCCTGCGCGCGATGTCTTTCAGTTGGTGTCTGGCCGCGTTACTTTCTCGATTCATTGGCGCGATCATACCTTGCGCGCGGATGCACGGGGAGCTTCTTCGCGGCTGGTAGCAAGCGCTTGCGGAAGGCACGGTCACGCTTCAGATGCCATTCCCGGCTCATCGCTTCTTCGCGCGACAGGTGCCGTTCGGCATAGAGCAGGAACCAGATTCTGCCGCGCGTTGAGCGCGCGCCCGTTCCGGCATTGTGCCGCGCCAGACGCCGATCCAGATCGGTCGTCCAGCCGACATAGGTGCGATGTCCACCCTTGCCGAAACTGCCTAGAATATAAACGAAGCACTCCACTGTCCCGCTCAACTTTAACCGCGGACCGAAGACGGAGACGTAGCCACAATCCGTCTGGGCGGCTATTTTCGATCATAGGGTGCGAAGGTCATGGCAGCTAACATGTCTGATTCGAAAGTCGCGCCGGAACTTTCCCGGGATATCGATTCCGAAGAGACCGGCGAATGGCTCGATGCGCTCGAAGCCGTCATCGATGCCGAAGGCGTCGACCGCGCGCATTTTCTCATCGAGAATCTCCTCAACAAAGCGCGCTCGCGCGGCTCTTATCTTCCCTACAACGCCAACACGCCGTATGTGAACACTATCCCGGTTGATCGCCAGCCACACTATCCCGGTGATCGCGAAGTCGAACGGCGTATCAGCTCGATCATCCGATGGAACGCGCTCGCGACGGTGGTCAAGGCCAACAAGGAATCTCATTCGTTGGGAGGCCACATCGCGAGCTTTCAATCCGCCGCGACGCTGTATGACATCGGCTTCGGACATTTCTGGCGCGCGCCGACCGCCGAGAACAGCGGCGATCTCATTTACATACAAGGACATTCATCACCGGGCATTTATGCCCGCGCCTTCGTCGAAGGCCGCTTGACCGAAGATCAACTCCTACATTTCCGCCAGGAGGTCGATCACAAGGGACTCTCATCATATCCGCATCCGTGGCTGATGCCGGACTTCTGGCAATTCCCCACCGTGTCGATGGGCCTCGGACCGATCACCGCCATCTACCAGGCCCGCTTCATGAAATACCTCGAAGGGCGCGGCCTCGCAGAAATGGGCGATCGCAAAGTGTGGGCATTCATGGGCGACGGCGAAATGGACGAGCCCGAATCGCTGGGCGCGATTTCGCTCGCCGCGCGCGAGAAGCTCGACAATCTGATCTTCGTGGTCAACTGCAATCTGCAGCGCCTCGATGGTCCCGTGCGCGGTAACGGCAAGATCATCCAGGAACTCGAAGCGAGCTTCCGCGGCGCCGGTTGGAATGTGATCAAAGTGCTTTGGGGCAGCAATTGGGATGCGCTGCTGGAGCGCGACAAGCTCGGCTTCCTGCGCAAGCGGATGGAAGAAGCCGTCGATGGCGAGTATCAGGCGTTCAAGGCGCGCGATGGCGCTTACGTGCGCAAGGAATTCTTCGCGAAGTATCCGGAGCTGCTGGACCTGGTCGCCAACATGACCGATGAGGAAGTGTGGCAGCTGCGGCGCGGCGGCCATGATCCGATCAAGGTCTATTCGGCCTATAACGAAGCCGTGAATCATCGCGGCGAGCCCACGGTCATCCTCGCCAAGACCATCAAGGGCTATGGGATGGGCGCGGCAGGCGAAGGCATGAACATCACCCATCAGCAGAAAAAGATGGGTGTCGAGGAGCTGAAGGCATTTCGCGATCGGTTCAAAATTCCGGTCGAAGATGATCAGATCGCCGAAGTTCCATTTTATCGGCCCGCCGAAGACAGCATCGAGATGAAATATCTGCGCGAGCGGCGCGCCGCGCTGGCAGGCAGCCTTCCGCAGCGCCGCCGCAAGTCGGATTCGCTCGAAGTGCCGCCGCTCTCGATATTCGAGGCGCAGCTCAAGGGCAGCGACGATCGCGAAGTTTCCACCACGATGGCATTCGTGCGGATTCTCTCGGAGCTGCTGCGCGACAAGAACCTCGGCAGCCGCATCGTGCCGATCGTCCCCGACGAATCGCGCACCTTCGGCATGGAAGGGATGTTCCGTCAGTTAGGAATTTTTTCGCAGGTCGGGCAGTTGTACAAACCCGAAGATGCCGGACAGTTGATGTTCTATCGTGAACATCAAAAAGGACAGATTCTCCAAGAAGGCATCTGCGAGGCGGGCGCGATGTCCTCGTGGATGGCGGCTTCAAGTTCTTACAGCACCCACGACCTGCCGATGATCCCCTTTTACATCTTCTATTCGATGTTCGGGTTTCAGCGCATCGGCGATTTGGCCTGGGCCGCCGGCGACATGCGATGCCGCGGCTTCTTGCTGGGCGGGACCGCCGGCCGCACCACCCTCAATGGCGAGGGCTTGCAGCACGCCGATGGCCACAGCCACGTACTCTCCTCGACGATTCCAAACTGCGTTTCCTACGATCCGACCTATGCCTACGAACTGGCGGTCATCATCCACGATGGCCTGCGCCGGATGCTCAAGGAACAGGAAGACGTTTTTTTCTACATCACGTTGATGAACGAAAACTATGTCCAACCGACGATGCCCACAGGCGCCGAGGAAGGCATCCTCAAGGGGATGTACCTGCTGCAGGACGGCAAGGACGGAAAAGCTCCGCGCGTGCAACTGCTCGGCTCGGGCACCATTTTGCGCGAGGTCGCGGCCGGCGCGGATCTCCTGCGCAACGATTTCGGCGTCTCGGCGGATGTCTGGAGCGCGCCGAGCTTCACCGAGCTGCGCCGCGAAGGCATCGAGACGGAGCGCTGGAACATGCTGCATCCGACCAGCAAGCAGCGTCGCAGCTACGTCGACGAATGCCTCGCCGATCGCCCCGGTCCGGTCGTTGCCGCGAGTGACTACATCCGCACCTTCGCCGACCAGATTCGCCCCTACGTGCCGCGACGCTACCGGGTGCTCGGCACCGATGGCTTCGGGCGCAGTGACTATCGCGAGCGGTTGCGCAGTTTCTTCGAGGTCGATCGCTACTACGTCGCGCTCGCGGCCCTGAAGAGTCTCGCCGACGACGAGCAGATCCCGCTCTCGCGCGTCGCCGATGCGATCAAAAAGTACGATATCGATCCGGAGAAGCCGAATCCGGCTACGGTGTGACGCATGGGATCTTTGGTAAGCATCAAACTTCCCGACATCGGCGACTTCGAAGATGTCGAAGTTATCGAGGTAATGGTCAAGCCGGGCGACAAGGTCAAGGTCGACGACTCGCTCATCACGATTGAATCCGACAAAGCCTCCATGGAAGTGCCGGCCACCGAGACCGGCATCGTGAAGGAACTAAAAGTCAAGGTTGGCGATCGCGTCTCAGAAGGTTCTCCGATCCTCGTGGTGGAAAAAACCGATGAGTCTGCGGAAGCCGCGAGTCCCGCGGAGGTTGCGCAGCCTGAGCCGCAGCGTCCCGCCTCTCCCTCGGCATCGATGAAAGCTGCCCCGAAGCTTGAGAGCGTGCCACCAAGAGTGGCTGCGCCGGCGCCATCTGCCGAGCGTCCCAAGCCTGCCGCATCCGCCAATGTAATCCCGATCGATGCGGCCACCGAGGCTCCCACCTCGGAACGCAAGCCCCACGCCAGTCCGGCCGTGCGCAAGTTCGCGCGCGAACTCGGCGTCGACCTCACGCGGATCAAAGGCACCGGTTTGAATGGCCGAATCTTCCGCAGCGACGTCCAGGCCTTTGTCAAGAATTCGATGACGCAGGAGAAGCGCGCTGGCGCATCGACGCCATTTGAGCTGGCCGCGTGGCCAAAGGTCGACTTCGCGCGCTTCGGTGAAATCGAGCGCAAGCCGCTCTCGCGAATCCGGCGTCTCTCCAAATCGAACCTCGCGCGCAACTGGGTGATGATTCCGCACGTCACGCAATTTGACGACGCGGACGTTACCGACCTCGAGGCGTTCCGGCAGGAAATCAATCGCGGCGCCAAGGATGGCCTGCGCGTGACGATTCTTGCTTTCGTCCTGAAGGCGTTGGTTGCGGCGTTGACGGAATTTCCCGAATTCAACTCCTCCCTTGATGGCGACGAACTGGTGCTGAAAAAATATTTCCATTTCGGCTTTGCGGCCGACACGCCCGAAGGTCTAGTGGTGCCGGTGATTCATGACGTCGATAAAAAGGGCGTCACGCAGATCGCCCGCGAGACTGCGGCGCTTTCGCTGTCGGCGCGTGAAGGCAAACTCAAGATGGGCGATATCCAGGGCGGATGCTTCACTGTCTCGAGCCTGGGTGGAATCGGCGGCACTTCCTTCACGCCGATAATCAACGCGCCCGAAGTGGCCATCCTCGGCATAT
This sequence comes from uncultured delta proteobacterium, assembly GCA_963814035.1. Taxonomy (GTDB): domain Bacteria; phylum Desulfobacterota; class Binatia; order Binatales; family Binataceae; genus DATGKG01. The sequence goes on along the minus strand of CAWFBH010000008.1, from coordinate 114,252 downwards.
CGAAGCTCGCCACCCGGCCGGTCTGGCGCGACGGCGCGTTCGTTCCGCGGCTGATGCTGCCGTTGTCGCTCTCCTATGATCATCGAGTGATCGATGGCGCCGTAGCAGCGCGTTTCACGACCTCTCTAGTGGCCATCTTGTCCGATATGCGCCGCGCGTTGCTCTAAGACCGAAAGTTCGCGATTTGCGACTGAAATGCCGGTCTCCATGTTCATAAAATATTCGATCGATTGATTTGGTCAGTCGACTGAATCAGTATCGCACCATGCCGGTCACGAAGCTCACTCCTTCCAGGGAAAGTGTTCCACCACGCGGCGATGCCACCCGTAGGCGCCTGATCGAAGCCGCGATCGAGATTTTCGGCGTCAACGGTTTCGACGGCACCAGCACCCGGATGCTCGCGGAACGGGCGCAGGCGAACCTCGGCGCGATACCCTACTACTTCGGCGGCAAGGCCGGACTTTATCGCGCCGCCGCGCAGCATATCGCCGACGGTTTGAGCGCGAAGATGATCGCCACCGTGACCGAGGTCGAGTCGGCTCTCAAAGATCGCAACCTTGCGCATCCGGAATTGTTCGAATTGCTCGATCGCCTGATGGTGCGGACCTTTGCGGCGATCGTGCTTGGTTCGAAGGAAGCCGACAGTTGGTGCTACTTCATCGTGCGCGAGCAGATGCAGCCGCGCGAGGGCTTCGAGATTCTCTACCGCAGCGTAATGTCGCGCATCCAAAAGCTGTGCGTGACGCTGGTCGCGCGAATCCTGGACCTGTCCGAGGACGACCCCCGTAGTTCGATCCGGGCGATGACGATCATGGGCGAGATCATGATTTTCCGGACCGCCCGGGCGGCCACTCTCAAACGCCTCGGATGGTCGCGATTCACCGCAGATCGTCTCGCCGAAGTGCAGTCGGTCCTGAGTGAAAATTTCCGCCACCAACTTGGCAGTCTCGCTGGTGAAGAAAAATGAGTCGTCGCCTCATCGTCATATTGGGCCTCGCGATTCTGGCGGGCGCCGGATTCGCCATTTACTCATTCGTTCTTAAACCCGCGAGTTCCACCGATAGCTTGTTGGTATCCGGGAATATCGAGGCGCACGAGAGCCTCGTAAGCTTCAAGGCCGTCCAATCAAGGATCGTTGACCTTCCCTTCGACGAGGGGCAGTGGGTCACGGCAGGAACGCAGCTCGCACGACTCGACGATTCCGATTATCGCAAACAAGTCGACGTCGATGCGTCCGAGCTCATCGTGCAACAGACGGAGATCTCATCCAGCCTCGAAAAGCTCGCTGCGGCCAAAGCGACGGTGGTCAACGATGAAGCTGACCTCGCGGAGAAAACCGTCGACTTCAATCGTGCGCGCGAGCTCTATCAAAAGGGCGTCATTGGCGCGCAGGCGAGTGACCTCGCGACCACCGCGCTCAAGCAATCGCGGGCCGCGCTGGTGCGCGATCAGGCCAGCGTCAGAGCCGCACAACAGGATGTCGAAGTCGCGAAGGCGAATGTCGAGGACGCGCGCCAGACCCTGCAATTGGCGAAGATCACGCTCGGCTATACGGTGCTGCGCGCGCCGTTTTCCGGCGTCGTGCTGGTCAGACAGGCGGAGCTCGGCGAAGTCATGCTGCCGGGTGCGCCGGTGGTTACGCTCGCCGATTTGGACCATATCTGGCTGCGCGGATACATCAGCGAGACCGACCTCGAGCGCGTCCGGTGGGGCCAGCCCGCTACCGTCACCACCGACAGTTATCAAGGGGAAACGTTTCACGGCCGGGTTTCGTTCATCGCTTCAGATGCCGAGTTCACGCCCAAAAGCGTCGAGACGCATAAAGAGCGCGTTACCCTGGTTTATCGGATCAAAATCGATATCGACAATCCGCAGCACAAGCTCAAACCCGGCATGCCCGCCGACGGCTTGATCGATTTGGCCGCGCCGCCGCAGCAGTTGCCAATGGCGATTCATGCCCAATGAAACGATCCAGCTCCGCGGACTTACCAAGCGCTACGAAGGGCTCGTTGCGGTTGACCATCTGACCCTCGACATCGCGGCCGGTGAGATCTTCGGCTTGGTCGGACCCGATGGCGCGGGCAAGACCGCCGTATTGCGAATGATGGCGGGCATCATGCCCGCCGATGCCGGCGCCATCACCATCGCGGGATGCGACGTCATCGCGCATCCGGAGGCGGTGAAGTTCCAGATTAGCTATATGCCGCAGCGGTTTGGCCTATATGAGGACCTTACTGTCGACGAGAACATCCGCTTCTATGCCGACGTGTTCCGCATCCGGCGCCAGCAGCGTGAGCAGCGTTCCGTTGAGCTTTTGCGCAGTTGCGGGATGGAAGATTTTCGCAAACGGCTGGCGGGGAAACTCTCGGGCGGGATGAAGCAGAAACTCGGTCTGGTCTGCGCTCTGATTCATACCCCGAAGGTGCTGCTGCTCGACGAGCCGACCAACGGCGTCGATCCGATTTCGCGCCGCGAATTCTGGGCGATGCTCTATGGGCTGGCCGAGCAGGGCGTCACCATCCTCAGTTCGACCGCTTACCTCGATGAGGCGGAGCGATGCAATCGAGTCGCGCTGATGGATCGCGGGCGGCTGCTCTTGTGCGATACGCCGAGCCGACTGAAGGAGTTGATTCCGGGGGCGGTGGTCGCGATCACATCGTCGCAAGCCCGGCGGATACGCGATCAGTTGAGCGGGAGCGACGGTGTTTCCGGCGCGGTTCTGGTCGGCGATTCGGTACATTTGTTTGTCGATGACGCGCCGCGTCGAGTGGCGGAATTTCGCCGCAAACTCGACCAAGGCGGATTTTCTTACGATGAGATAGCCCAGGTCCCTCCGACCATGGAGGACCTGTTCGTGCGCAGCGTCGCCGGCCGCGAGGCGGGAGTGGCGCAATGAGCGTCGCGCGAAATTCGGTCGAGGTCGAGGACCTGGTAAAACGCTTCGGCGACTTCACCGCGGTTGACCATGTCACCTTCCAGGCGCGGACCGGCGAGGTGTTCGGCTTCCTCGGCCCGAATGGGTCGGGTAAGTCAACCACCATCCGAATTCTATGCGGCCTGTTGCAGCCGACTTCGGGTATCGCGCGTGTTTCCGAGATCGACGTCGCGAAAGATCCGGAAACGGTGCGCAAGAACATCGGCTACATGTCGCAGAAGTTCTCGCTGTACAACGATCTGACGGTAGTCGAGAACCTGCGCTTTTTCGCGGGACTCTATGGCGTCGGGGGCGAGCGATTGAAGCGTCGAATCGCATGGGCGCTTCACATGGCGGGCCTCGACGGACGCGAATCCAGCCGCACCGCGATCTCTGCCCGGCCGGATGGAAGCAGCGGCTGGCACTGGGATGCGCCGTGATGCATCAGCCGGCGGTGGTCTTCCTCGATGAACCGACCTCCGGGGTCGATCCGGTTTCGCGCCGGCAATTCTGGGACCTGATCCACGAGATGAGCGCCGATGGGGTGACGGTTTTTGTGACCACGCATTACATGGATGAGGCGGAATACTGTAACCGCCTGGCGCTGATGTTTCGCGGCAAGCTGGTCGCGTTCGAAACGCCCTCGGAACTGAAGCGCACCGCGATGAAGGGCGACCTCATCCTGCTCGAATGCGAGTCGCTGGGGCGCGCGATCCAGATCATTCGGCAAATCGATGAGGTGAATGAAGCCGCGGTGTTCGGCAACGCGCTCCACCTGGTGATGCGCGAAACCTCGGCGCCGATTGCGCCATTGCGCGAGCACCTCGAGGCTCACGGCATCCGCGTCACGCGCCTCGAAAAAATCCGACCCAGTCTCGAAGATGCTTTCGTCGCGTTGACCGGTCACGCGCCGGAAGTGACGGTTGGAGCGGCTTGAAATGGATTGGGCCCGCACCCTCGCCATCGCGCGCAAGGAAACTCTGCAAATTCGCCGCGATCTGCGCAGCCTGATCGTGGTGCTCGTAATGCCGGTGATGCTGATGGCCCTGATGGGCTACGGCATCAACCTCGACCAAACTCATGTGCCACTATGCACTTTCGATCAGGAGGGCAGCCAGCAAAGTCAGGACCTGCTCAAGCGCTTTGTCACCAACAAATATTTCGACCTGACTTTGGACGCCGAGAATTATGACCAACTGGTCGGGGCGATCGATGCGCGGCGATGCACCATCGGAATCGTCATCCCGCGACAATTCTCGGAGCGCCTGCGCGAGGGCGATGCGGTCGGGGTGCAGGCTCTGGTTGACGGGACCGATCCGAACACCGCCAACCTCGTCATCGGATACGCGCAGGAGGTGACCGGCGACTATTCGACCGCGGTGGCACTCAACTTTCTGCAACGGCAGGGCCTCGGCACGGTTCCGCCACTGTCAGTGGATGCGCGGACCTGGTTCAACGAAGACCTCGAAAGCCGCAACTTCATCGTGCCGGGAGTGGTCGCGATCGTGATGGCGGTGATCGGAACCTTTCTCACCTCGCTCACCATCGCGCGCGAATGGGAACGCGGCACCATGGAGCAGCTGATCTCGACTCCGGTCAGCCCGCTGGAAGTGATCGTCGGAAAGTTGGTGCCGTACTTCGTGATCGGGATGGCCGACGCCGCCGCATGCGTGATGATCGCGGTATGGTGGTTCGAGGTGCCGCTGCGCGGATCGCTGATCGTGCTCGCGGGAGCCTCGGCATTATTCCTCGCGGCGGTGCTGCTGATGGGATTTCTCATCTCGGTAGTGGCCGGCAGTCAGCTCGCGGCCAGCCAGTTCTCATTGTTGATCACGTTTCTGCCGTCGTTCCTGTCTGTCCGGCTTCGCCTTTCCGATCGACCAAATGCCTCTGGCAGTGCGGCTTTTCACGTTTTTAATTCCGGCTCGTTACTACGTGGTGATCATGAAAGCGGTATTTCTGAAGGGCTCGGGATTTGCGACGAATGGGACGCAGTTCGTCGGCCTCGCGTTATTCACCACCGTGGTGGGCACGATGGCGGTCCGTTCCTTCAAGAAGAGTTTGTGACATGAAGGAAAGTTTGCATCGAATCTGGCAACTGATCGTCAAGGAGTTCATTCAGGTGCTCCGCGATCCGCGCGCGCGGTTTTCGCTGATTGCGCCGCCGATCGTGCAGATGTTGATCTTCGGCTATGCGGCCAGCTTCGACGTTCGCCATGTCACCACCGCGATCCTGGACCTCGATCATAGCCAGGAAAGCCGGGAGCTGGTGTCGCGCTTCTGGTCCAGCGAATATTTCGACGTCACGCGCAACCTCAGTAATCGCAGCGAGATCATCGATCTCATCGATCGGAGAAAGATTACCCTCGCGATTCACATCATGCCGGGGTTCGCCGAAGACCTGCGCAAGGGCCAGACCGCGAGTGTGCAGGTCGTGCTCGATGGAACCGACTCCAATACCGCGCTAGTCGCGCTCGGATACATTGGAAACATCACGCAGCGGTTCTCGCAGCAGTATCTCGCCGATCACACGATGCGCATCATGCCCGCGGTCGCGCGAGTTCCGTCGATCCAGCTTGTGCAGCGGCCATGGTTCAATCCGGATCTCGATGCGACCTGGTTCTTCGTTCCTGGCACCATCGGCGCGCTCACGCTGACGCTGGTCATGACGATGACCGCATTTGCGATCGTGCGCGAGCGCGAGATCGGCACCCTCGAGCAGATCATGGTGACGCCGATAAGTCCCGCGGAGTTGATCGTCGGAAAAACCGTGCCCTATTTCACCATCGCGTTGATACAGATGACGCTGGTCGCCCTCATCGCGGTGTTCTGGTTCCAGGTGCCATTCCAGGGAAGTATTTTCGTGATGATTCTGGGATCGGTCCTGTTCATTTTTAGCGTGCTCGCAATCGGACTGTTGATTTCGACCGTCTCGGCAACCCAACAGCAGGCTATGGTCACGTCGTTCTTTTTCATCATGCCCGCGATCACGCTTTCGGGTTTCAGTTTTCCGATCAGCTCGATGCCGAGCTTCCTCCAATGGCTGACGTTCATCGATCCGCTGCGCTACTTCGAGATTGTTTTGCGCGACAGCTTTCTTAAAGGAAACGGCATCGCGGTCTTGTGGCCACAAATGGTGGCGATGGCGATTCTCGGCGGCGTCCTGATCACCTTCGCCGCAATTCGCTTCCACAAGACCCTCGACTAAGGCGTCGTCTATCCGATCGCTCCGATTTCGTATGTGATTGCGGTCCCAATGCGCCGCGCCAAATCGTAGAGCTTCAGCATCGGGCCGAAGAGGGTATCGTCCTCGACCGCATACGACAGCGACGGCTCGGTACGGTATTGCGATTTTTCACCGAAGTCATCACGCGTCGTCATCTCGCCATCCTCGTGCGGGAAAATCATCCGCAGCCGCTCGACCGCGCCGGGCACATCCATCTCCAGTATTCGCGCGAGGATGTCGTCGCGCGTCACTCCAAGGTTGGGTCTGAAGTTCGGGATCTCCGTTGCTAACAGCGAGATTCTCTGGATGACCGCGACTCGAATTCCGTGCAAAAGGATCAGCCGTTGACGCGCTGCCGTTTCGACCGGCTCGATCTCCTCGAACAGCCACAACTGATCTGATTGAAGTCGCCGCGTCAGTCGAGCGAGGCGATCGTAGCGATCGAGGCGACCGGTAAGGCGCGCCAATTCACGCAGTGCCCGCGCCCGCGCGGGACGCCTGCTGCGCCCGGCGCCGTTCAACCACATCGCGGGATTGAGGGTGTTGACGTATGCGCGCAACACATCGATATCGGTGCGATCGAGCGCCGCGGTCACCATCTGAAGCGAGCGGCGAAAGCGCGCCGACTTCTCGCGCATCGCATGAAACATTTCCGGGTCCTTCGAGACCGCGCGTCCGACCCCATGTAACGTCACCGCCATGAAACCGAGCTGCTGGAGAATCGCGTTGTTGGGTATCGCTCGCAATTGTGAGGGATGCTCGATCTTCGAGGGTCGCCCTCCTTCCGACTCGCGCGCGACCGGCCGCGAGCCGGTTCGAAAGAGCAGGTTCGCGCCGAACAGGCTCAGCAACGCCGCGTAGTCAGGATCGTCGACGAGGTCGGAAAACTCCTGCTGCACGGTCGCGAAGAATTCCCACGCATAGTCAGGCGCCGCATAAATTGGATCGTTGCCGGTCTCGTCGCTCACATCGAATGAGAAGGCGAGAATCTGCCGCATGCTGGCGGTCGCCGCCGCTGGCGTCAGGAATGGAAGATAGCCCTCGCCGCCCTGAAAACTAATCTCCTCTTTCACGCGCATCCCGCGCTGCTCGAACTCCGCGCGGCTGTTGGGCGGCGCCGCATAACGAAAGCGATCCGCGAGCGATAGCGGGTGGCCGCCGCGCCCGATCGATTCACCATGCGTGTTGAACAGGATCGCTTCAAGCTTGCCCAGCCCGTGACGTTCCAGCAGCTTCGCGATGCGCAGCCGCAATCCCTCGATGCGAAAGGTCGCAGCCATCTGCCCGATGAAGCGGCCCGAATCGGAGAAGCCGAACTGCACCGCGATGCGTCCCAGGCGTTCCAGGTAGGCGCGATAGTGCGGGCTCTTGAGCGCCTCCTCGATGACGCGCTGGCCGCGCTCGAACGCCTCCTCGGTTTCGAACAGCGGTGAAATCTCGACGCGATCCTCAACGCCGAACAGCCGCGCATAGTAGAGCGCGGAGAGCAGCGTGAAGCCGGTTTCCGTTTCAGCGATCAGAAATCGGATCGGCGTCTCCGCGTCGATGAACTTGACGATCTGCGCCACCGTCATCATCAACTGCTTGGCCGATGCGCGCTCCTCCATCAGCGAACCGAAACTGATGGTGGTGGGCCGAACTCGGCCGAGCATGTCGTTGATGGTGTTGAAATAGGATCGCCGATTGGCCGGGTCGTTCGGCTCGGTCTCCAGTCCCACCTGACGCCGCACCGCGTTGTGCAACTGCGAGGAGTTCAGGCGCACGTGGATATGCGCCAGACCGAGACCGTGGGTGAGCATGCTCGAACGCATCACCAGCAACGCCTCGCGGCGCTTATCATCGGGAGCGACCCGCAAAGCGCCTTCGATAAGCGCGACCAGCGGTGCGGTCTCGACCAGCGCCTTCTCACGCCCCGCCACCATCGCGCGCCCGAATGCCGCGGTCTGCGAGGCGTTGCGATTCGCCGCCTCCGCCAACTCCAATTGATCGGACACCGTCGCACTCGCCGTCGACAACTTAGCGGCGAGCGGCTCGAGTGCCGTTTCCAAACTGTCGGTAGCGGATTCCTGGAGGACCTCGACCTTGCGCCGATAGCGCTCGATCATCGCGAGCTTGTCCTTCAGCCGCGCGGTGATGGTGCGCGTCCAGGTCAAATCGGTACGCCCGTCCTGGTCGTATCCTACCCACGAGGCGAGCGTCACCAGGCGCGGTTCGAGGTTTGTCCATTCCTCGGGCCAGTGCTCGCGCGCCACACGCAAAGCGGTCCGATGCACCGCCTCTAGCGCATCGTGCGCCTGATTCAGCGCTTCGGTTACCCATAAGTGCTCGACCTCGAGCGATAGTTCCGCCGGTGGGCGATGCTCGGCGCGCAGCGCCGCCGCAATCCGTTCCTCGCGAGCCACGGAATCGAGCGCCGCGCCATCAATTGCCTGCCCGGTCGCCAGCTCAGCGAGTTTATGCGCCAGATCCAGCGTGACGGAAAATGCCGGATGCGCGGTGAAGACGACGCCGAACATGCAGCGCGCCATAGCGGCGCGGAAATCGTCGAAGCTGCCGGCGGCTGCCTTCTTCTCAATCATCGCGGCAATCGCGCGCTCATTTTCCGCCATCGAATTTCCCCCCAGGTAAGTGGCCAGCCGCTGCGCGCGATCGGTAAACGCCTCCACAGTGAGTTGCTGCACAAGGCTTTCGAGCTCGACGAGATCGATCTCGCCACGGTCTATTCGCAAGGTGAGCTCGAGCGCGAAGAGCAGGATCGGATTGCTGAAGGGGTCGGCCGCGGCCTGCGCCCGCACTCGATGCAGGATCGAGCCAAGCATTCCGGTGTCGATCGCGCCGGGAGAATTTTCACCGTTCGCTTCCAACATTTCGGCGTGAGCCATTGCCACAACTCCGAGTTCGATTTGGCCGATTTGCACGACAGAGCCGCGGCCATTTCGCGATGCTATCGATCCTGAAAACGAGTCGATAGGAAATCGGCGGCGTCACTTGATGGTCCAACCGAGACCATCGGCAAATTGATTTGCGCGAAGTTCATTTGATTAGATGCTGCTTATGAAAAAGTTGCGGAGGCTAAGATGACTCGCGATGCGAGGGGCTCGAGGTGTCCGGCGCATCGCCGCAGGCGGTCGCGGCGATCGATCGCTTCGCGCACGATTTGATAAGCCTTGGCGGCGATCCGACCACGGTGAGGTTGGCGGCCAGGGCGGAGCCCGAATGCGCGATGCTTCAGGCTTACACTGCCGCGCTTTTCGCTTCCGCCCAATCAACCACGGAGGCGGCCAAGGCCAAGCCGCTCATCGCGCGAGCCCGAAAGCATTTTGGCACCCTGACACAGCGTGAGCAGCTCTTTATCGAGGCGGTCGAGGCCGGATGCGACGGTGACTTCCAGCGCGCGCTCTCTTATTACGAGCAGATCGCCGAGCAGTGGCCAGCCGATGTGGTGGCGGCCAAGCTGGCGGAGTTTCACTTCTTCGAGACCGGAGAAGCTGAGCGCCAGTTGCACTTTATGGCGAGTATCGAGGCGGCCAATCGCGACCAGTCTCACGTCCTGGCGATGTACGCCTTTGCGATGGAACTGAACGGCCTGCGCGTCCAGGCCGAAGAGGTCTCCAACCGCGCGCTGACGCTCGATCCGAATACGATGTGGGCCGAGCATTGCCTCGCGCACGTTTACTCGGGTGATTTCCGGATCGATGAGGGCATTAACTCGATGGAGCATTTTGCGCCAAGCTGGAAGGACTTCGGTCGTTACATCCAGGGGCATAACTGGTTTCATCTCGGCGCGCTGTATGTCGCGAATCTCGACTATGACCGCGCGCTGGCGGGATATCGCGATCACATCTGGGGTTTCACTCCCGATCTCGTCGTCGAGCAGACCGACGCGATCCTGTTGCTATGGTACCTGGAGCTCGCCGGAGCGAAGGTCGATATCGGGGCATGGAAAGCGATCGCGCCGCATGTCAAACGAACCGCCATGGAGCAGGTTTTTCCATTTCTCAACGCGACCAGCATCTATGCACTCGCGCGCGCCGGGGAGCATCAGTTCGCGCACGAGGCGGTTGCGAAGTTGGAAAGTTTTGCACGATCCCAAAATGGTCCTCCCACTCGCGTATGGCTGAAGGTCGGTCTGCCGCAGTCGCAAGCGTGTTTGGCATACGCCGAGGGACACTGGAAAGACGCGGCCTGCCTATTCGAACCGATATTGTCTGAGATCGCGTGCGCGGGCGGCAGCGATGAGCAGCGCGGAGTCTTCTCGCAGTCTTACCTGATGAGCCTTATCAAGAGCGGAGAGCGAGCCAGCGCGCGCCGCTTGCTCCATCAATGGATCGGACGCCGCGCTCCAATTCCACTCGAGCAACACTGGCTCGGGCAAATCTGATCAAGCCGAACGGTCAGCTCGCCGAGGGTTCGGAACGGGGCTTCAGTCCTAAAACCGGTAGCGCCGAGAGCGCCGCCTGCCAAATCAGTCCCGCGCCGTAGGCGAGGTGGCAGACTGGAAACAGAATCAGCAGTTGCGGAAAGGCACGTATCGAGCGCGCGAGGATGGCCTCGTAGGTCGTGAAACTCAGCAGCAGCACACCATAGGCAGCCAGCGGCATCAGGCGTCCCGGATACGCAAGGAACGGCAACACCAGAAGGTACAAAAGAAAAATACTGGGAAGCAGAAAAGTCGCCGACAGGGAGCGCGGCAGCGCCAGCGTGTTCTGCCATCGTCCGCGGCCATATTTAAAAATTTGCTGCGCGAAGCCAGCAAAAGTGCCGCGCCGCGAGTGATAGACGATGAGCTCGGGATCGTGCAGCATGCTGCGGTTTTCGAGTTCGAGAATTCCCAACAACAGGTTTTCTTCGTTGCAGACCAGGTCACCCTCGAACACCGGGCGGCGATGGGCTATCGCGCAATTTCGAATCGCGAGGTTGCAAAGAATCAATGCTCGATCATCGGTCGAGCGCAGATGGCCGGTTGACCGATAGCGCGCCGACACGCGAGCCGAGCCGAACGCGGACGCGAGAACGGAACCGACGCTATGTTCAAAAATGGTACTGGCAGACGGTGTGAGATTGGGGCCGCCGACGACGTCGACCTCCGGTCGCTGCGCGAAGGTATCCAGCGCGCGCGCGAAGAGATCCGGCGCGATCGTCACATCGTCATCGAGAAAATAAACGATCTCGCCGCGAACTTTGTTCATCGCGGCGTTGCGCGCGTCAGCGGGCGTGCCTCGATCCAGTTCCATCAGATGGAGGCGCGGCTCGGAGGCCGAAAGCATGCGCAGATAATCTTCGGTGGGAGGATCCGAGCCGTTGCACACGACCAGGATTTCCGTCGCATCCGGCAACTGGGCGGCGAAAATACTCGCGAGGCAGTTTTGCAAGGTTGCCAGGCGCCCATGGGTAGGTATGACGATCGAGAGCGCCAGTTTCTCGCTTGCTTCGAGCAAAATGGGTGAAGCGGATGGCGATTCGGAAAGCATCGCTACGCGCGTCCTGTCGCCGCGTCACGCGGCGTCTCTTTCATCACCGACAAGATGGCGTCGGCAGCGATGGAGGTATTGCGTCCGAGCGCGAGCTGATAGCACTTCGCGCGCCGAAGCAGTCCCGCCACCGCGGCGAGCCGATACCTGACGATGGAAGATTTTTGCCAAATCTCGGACGCGCCATCGCGCAGAAAAAACTCGACTACTTGTGGCAGCCCCAGGCCGAACACCAGGTTCGCCATCAACGAGGGCAACGCCTTGCGCGCGCTGATCGGCTCGATCCACGAGTCATTACCATTGCGACGCTTTCCGACTATCAGGACGTTGGGATTGGTTTCCGATGCGATGCGATCCTGAAAGTAGCGCACATCGAGCAAAGTCTTGGGCTCGCGATTGCGCCGCCTCATGGTTCGCAAATACTGCGGATCGATACCGGCACTTTTGGCGCCGCGAATGCCAATGCGTGTCGGAAAAGGCAACAGCTTGCCGCGCGAAACCAGCGGTGTATCGTCGGAGAGCAAGCGGACTTCGGGACGCCGCAGCATCTCCATGCACAGGGTGCTCTTGCCGCCCGACTCAGGCAGCAAGATAAGTCCGCCTTTGCCTCCAACCTCGATCCCTAGCGCATGCACGCGATGGATTCGTCGGAGATCGTGAAGCTCGCCAATCCGCGACAGGCAGAGCAGGTAGGTGATCTCGTAGAGAAGGTCCGGATTCTCGGACCAGACCTCGCCTTCCTCGCGCGCGAAGTCGTAAACTGCCAGCGCTTCGCCCTGATAGTCGTTGTAGCGAATGCCGCCATGATCGTAGATAGCGGCATTAGGCGTGATTCGATTCGCGAACTGAACCGGGATTTTTTCCCAAGGCGGGGGCGCCAGGTGAGCCTCGACGCTCACGCGCAGTTGCGGGGCCGGAGCGGCAAAATAGTGAAAATCGCGGGCGAGGCTATCCAATAAAGCATGCGAAGCGCTGCTGATGGTGAGTCCGACGTCATAAAAGGCGAACTCGACGCTGTCCGGCATCGGTATGCGAACCGCAGCACTTTCCACTTAAGCCAGTACCTCGACGCGAAGGAATCCTTCTTTGCGCGACATAATCCTTCTTTGAATGTCGGCTGGCAAGTTATATCAGAAGTTTAGACGCCATGAGGCGTCTATGGATCGCTTATGTGGCAGGTCAAGAAGTAATAATAAGCGACCGGAATGCCTCCATTCGTCCCGAAAAACTCTGGCTTGATAGATCGGGCCTTGGAATCCCAAACCGTCGGATTGCGCGAGGCAGTTTGCATCGCGCTTATCCTGGTCGGACTTGGCATTTTCATCGCGACCACGAGCTACGCGGCGAAGCCGAATCTGCTGCTCAATGGCGATATGAAGGCGGGCTCCGAAGATATGCCGCAAGATTGGACAATGACGCCTGGAGCACCGCCTGGCTCCTTTGAGTGGTCGCGCGGTGAAGGCGGACCGGCCGCGCTTCAAGTGACCAGTGTCGGCTTCCTCAGCCACAACTATTTTTGGAGCCAGACGACCAACCTCGCGCAGGCAGGATGGTATCGGTTGCGCGCCCACGTGAAGACGGAGCATCCGGGCAGTCAGGCGATCATCGAAGTCGAAGGGCCGAGCGGTTCAGCATCCGCGGTCCAGAGTAGCGAAAATTGGGGCCTTCTGGAGGTTTTTTTCAAGGTCCTCAATCCAAACGAACCGATTCGTATCTCCTGTGGCGTGCGCGGCATGCGCGGCGCGCAGGCATTTTTTACCCGCCTCATTCTCAACAGGATTTTCGGTGCGCCTCCCAACGACGCCCACTTGCTCGATATTGGGTCGGACCTGGCCGATCTCTCCACGGCTGAGGCTCAGCCGCTTCTCGAAGAAAACATCCCGAGCTCGGAGCGCGGAGCGTTGCGCGCGGTGGAACGGGCGAAGGCCCCATCGGACGAGTCTCTGCTACGCGATGTGCTAAACCTCCGCACGATATTCCTCGTGCTCCTCGCGTTTATCTCGCTTGCCTGGATGGATTGGCGCTACCAGATCGATGCAAGGGGTTCGGTGGGGAGATCCTTTCGTGACCGCGAGGTTCAAAAGAGCGCCGCCGTGGGGGTCTTTTTGTGCCTGACGCTCATGGGCACATGGCTGGTAACCCGTGTCGAGTACTTACCCGGGAGCGGCTTTTATCTGGTTGAGCCACACGCCGTTGCGGGCGACGAGCCGCATTACCTCATCATGACCAACAGCCTGCTGCTGACGCACAGGCTTCATCTGCAAACGTTTTACGATGAAGTCGAGCGCGGTGGGCTGGAAGCCGGCGTGCTGGCGCGCGGAACCTTCCTCGATCGCCATACCATCGTTGTTAACCAGCGCACCGGCCATCGCTCGACCACCCTGGTAACAGGACCCAGCGGAGGCAGGTGGTATCGAGATCCTCGCCCCGAGTTCGCTCCGTCGCCTGAGGTCTACGAAATCCCCGTGCATCCACCGGGATTCCCGATCCTAATGGCAGCGGCGGTGGTTCTGATGCGGCCACGCGCGGCGCAGGTCGAACCCGACGTAGGATTAATTCTGATGCTGATCGCATGGCTTGGCGTGGTAGCGACCTACTTCGTCGGGCGGCAGGTCGGGATGGGTCGTCGATGGGCGATCACGGCGGCCTCGATTCTTTTCGTGGCAAGTCCATGGCTGCCGTATTCGCGCTCATATTTCGCTGAATCGGCCATCGGGCTGGCGCTCATTTTGGGGCTATGGGCATTAATGTTGGACTTGCCGATCCTTGCGACTCTGGCCGCGGCGGCCGGGGCAATCATGAAGCCTCCGTTCGCGATCGTCGCCGGTGGATTTTTAATAGAAGAGATTCGCGAGCGGCGGTGGAAGGATGCCATCAAGATGGGAGCGGTGCTGGCGCTCGCATTGCCCTTACTGAGCATCCTCGCACACAATTTTTGGCTCTATCGGAGCGTTTCGCCGATGAGCCAGTTCGTGAAGACACTCGTGGACCCCGTCGAAGGACTACTATGGTATGCGCCGTGGACGATTTTTGGCTTCGTTTTTTGCGGGAGCGCATTTTTTTCTACTTCAGAAGATGCCCGCATGGGGCGTGCGATGGCGCTACCGCTGTTCCTCTACCTACTCGCGGTGAGTTCGGTTGGGTTTGGGCCCGGCTACTGCTATGGCCCTCGATATTGGGTAGCCTACATGCCGTGGCTGGCGCTCGCGACGGTCGAAGCGATGCGACGAATGGGCCGCTATCCGCGCGTATTCTGCATCGCCATGATCCTATGCGGCGTCGCGATGGCGATACCGGGGGCCCTGCGCTACCCCCAACTCTTCAATCGACCGGCGCTGGATGCATGGCGGGCGTTTTATTGATCTTTCCATCATCTTCGCCGATGCGCTCCTGAACCCAGCCAAAATGGAATCGGAAACAATCGCCTCCGCCGCGCCCGTCGCGTCAATCGAGGTGGCGCTTGAACATCCTCAGCCGCACAAGTGGCTGGTTGCGGCGGCCGTGCTGCTCGGCGCGATCCTCACCATCCTAGACGGATCGATAGTCAACGTCGCGCTGCCGTATATGCAGCGCAGCTTCGGTGTCGGCGTCGATCGGATCAGCTGGGTCGTGACGAGTTATCTCGCCGCGGTTAGCGTGATGATTCCGATGAGCGGATGGATCGCGGTGCGAATGGGACGCCGCCGCTATCTGCTGCTCTCAGTGGTTCTGTTCGTGGCCGCTTCGGCGTTATGCGGTCTGGCCGGAAGCATCGGCGAGATGGTCGTATTCCGGGTGATCCAGGGCGCGGCGGGCGCGGCGATGATGCCCTTGTCCCAGGCGATTTTGCTCGAAACGTTCCCGGTCGAAGAACATACGCTCGCGATGACGACCTTCGGCATCGGCATGATGGCCGCGCCGGTGCTGGGTCCGACGTTGGGCGGCTGGATCACGGAGACGTGGAGTTGGCGCTGGAATTTCTACATCAACGTGCCGACCGGCGCTTTCGCCGCGCTGATGGTCTATGCGTACGTGCATGATCCGGGATATCTGCGCGAGCAACGCGGCAGCGGCAAAGTTGACTACCTCGGGATCATTTTGATTGTGGCGTCGCTGGGACTGTTCCAAATCGTGCTGGGCCGTGGCGGATCTGACGGCTGGTTCGCAGCGCCATGGATCAGGTATGGAGTCGCGTTTTCGGCGCTCTCAATGCTCGCCCTGATTGTTCATGAGCTGCGTTTTCCGGAGCCCATCGTGGACCTGCGGATTTTCGGCGTCATGGGATTCTCGATTGCGGTGGTTTTGATGTCGCTGCAGGGCCTCGCGCTATGGACCGTCAACCTGCTCAATCCTCTGTTTCTCGAAAATGTCTTGCATTACGACGCATGGCGGGCCGGGCTCGCGGTCGCGCCGCGCGGACTTGGGGTAGTGGTCGCGCTGCTGGCGGTGGGACAATTGTCGCGTCGCCAATTCGACATGCGTCCCATTGTGTGCGCCGGCTTCGTGGTCGGCGCATACGAGGCCTACCGGATGTCGCAATGGAGCATCGGGGTGCATGAGGGTGAAATCCTGCTGCCAATCTTTTTCTTCGGCATGGGATTGGGTGCGATCTTTCCGATCGTTACCGCGCTCGGCATCGGACAAATCAGCCGCGAGCGGATGGGCTTCGCCTCAAGCTTGTTTTCGGTGCTGATCAACACGGGCGCAGCCTCAGGAATCGCGGTGGCGACCAATCTGCTGACCTCGGGCCATCGACGCCACGAAGCGCAGATCCTCGCGACGCTTTCGGGAGGCAATCAGCTCACCGGCGCGCTCAAGTCGCAAGCCTGGTTGCTCGCCTATAACGATGTCTATCGCGTGACCGCGATCATGCTGCTGCTTCTCGCTCCATGGGCACTTCTGCTCAAACGCTCGCCAGTCGACACCAACGCCGCGGTGGGTCTGGAGTAGCGCTCCTCGTCACGACCTTCGCTGTTTTGGATGAGACAGCGAGTCAGGGTTGGCGACCCTGATTGGTGTGCCCGCGACGTACGCGACGAGCGCTTCCAGCGTGTCGGAATAGAAGGCCTTCAGCGTTTCCCGCGTCACATATCCGAGATGCGGGCTGACGGTGACGTTATCCATCGTCAGGAAGGGATGATCGGTCGGCGGCGGCTCGACGTCGAAGACGTCGATGCCTGCGCCGGCGATTCGATGTTCCCGCAGCGCGGCGAGCAAATCGGCTTCGACCACGATCGGCCCGCGAGAAGTGTTGATGAAAAACGCCTCGGGCTTCATCAGCGCTAATTCGCGCGCGCTGATCAGGCCTCGAGTGCGATCGCTTAGCTGCACGTGGATCGAGAGAACATCGGAGAGGCGGAAGAGGTCGTCCTTCTCGACGCGCCGCGCACCAACTGTCGCCGCGGTTTCAGCGGTAAGGTTTTGACTCCATGCGATGACGTTCATGTCGAAGGCGCGACCATATGCGGCCATGCGTTTTCCGATGCGCCCCAGTCCGAGGAGTCCGAGGGTGCGGCCGGCGAGGATCGTCCCTATGGTGCTCTGCCATCCACCCGCGCGCATCCGCCGCGCCGCGAGGTCGAAGTGGCGAACGGCAGCAATCATCAGTCCCCAAGTCAATTCCGGCGTCGCATTGAAGACGCCCGCATATACAGGATTCGCAAAGTTGGAATGCGCGACGACAACTCCATGTTCGGTCGCCGCCGCCATATCCAGGTTAGGCAGCATCATGCCGATGATGGTGACGAGCTTGAGGTTCGGCAGGCGCTCGAAGAGACTGCGGGGCAGACTCATCCGCTCGCGTACCGTGCAAAGGACATCGAAGGGCTGCAGCAGCGACGCGGCCTCATCCGCGGACAGATGCTCATCGAAAACGGTTATCTCCGCCTTGCCCTGAAGCACGGACCAATCGGCCGATTGCAACGCGACCCTGGCGTAGTCGTCGAGAATGGCGATCTTGATCATCGGATGAGATCTCCAACGTTCGGATAGCTATGGATTTGAGCGCGCTGGCCCTTTCGGTACGAGGCGCGAAGATTATAATCGCGCGATGAGTTTGGGAGGGGAAGCATTGCAATTGAACTCACTCGGCGGTGTTGCGCCGGAGCGAAAGGCAGCCGCGCCGCCGAAACTCGCTGCGCTATGCCTTGGGGCTCTCGGAGTAGTTTACGGCGACATTGGCACGAGCCCTCTCTACGCGCTTCGCCAGTGCTTCCACGAAGGCTCCGGAATTGCGCCCACCTCGGCCAATGTTCTTGGCATCCTGTCACTCATCTTCTGGGCCCTGATGATCGTCATTTCGATCAAGTACCTAGGGATCGTTGTACATGCCGACAACAAGGGCGACGGCGGCATCATCGCGCTGGTCGCGCTGTTGAGCTCCGGGCCTGCGAGCATCAGGCGAGGCTTCCTGATAGCGCTGGGACTGTTCGGAGCGGCGCTGCTCTACGGCGACGGTCTGATAACGCCGGCCATCTCCGTGCTGAGCGCGATCGAAGGGCTGGAGAAGGCGAACCCGCATCTTCGTTCATTCGTAGTGCCGATCGCCTGCATCATATTAGTGCTGCTGTTTTCCATTCAGAAGCGAGGCACGGGAAAGGTCGGCGCGACGTTTGGTCCATTTATGCTGCTCTGGTTCGTGACCATTGCGAGCCTCGGAGCGGTATCCATTGTCCACGATCCGATAGTTTTCACCGCAATCAATCCATTTCATGCGATCAGGTTTTTTCATTCTAATGGCGGCGAGGGGTTTCGAGTCCTGGGCGCGGTGTTTCTGGTCGTGACCGGCGGCGAAGCTCTTTATGCCGACCTGGGTCATTTCGGGGCGCGGCCGATGCGGCTGACGTGGTGGTATTTCGTACTGCCCGCGCTGGTGCTCAATTACTTCGGCCAGGGAGCGTTGATTCTGCATCGAGGGATGGTTCCCGACAATCCGTTCTATGACTTAGCTCCCGATTGGGCACTCTATCCGATGGTGGTTCTTGCCGCGTGCGCCACCGTGATTGCCTCGCAAGCAGTGATCTCGGGCGCATTCTCGCTCACACGCCAGGCGATAAATCTTGGCGAGCTTCCTCGAATGAGGGTGCAGCAGACTTCATCGGAGGAAGCGGGACAAGTGTATGTCCCGGGGATTAATTCGATATTTCTCCTCGGAGCAGTCGGGCTAGTGATTGGATTTGGCTCCGCCGGACGGCTCGCTGGTGCCTACGGCGTTGGGGTGGCAAGCACGATGACGATCACCACCGTGCTGCTGTTCTTCGTCGCCATCGAGCGATGGAAGTGGTCGGCGGGTTTGGCGGCCCTGGTCTGCGCACCGTTTCTCGTGCTCGATTTTTCGTTCATGGGAGCCAATGTCTTCAAGATTCCTCATGGCGGATGGTTCCCGCTCACCGTGGGATTATTGGGTTACCTCCTGATGACGACTTGGAAGCGTGGGCGCGCCCTGCTTATGCAGCGTCTGTCGAACAGGATGGCGCCGCTCGAGGGATTTCTCACTCGACTCTCCACCAACCCAGTTGTCCGGGTGCCCGGCACGGCAATTTTCCTGAGCGGAAGGTCCGACGGCGTCCCGGCCATGCTTCTCCATCACATCGAACGCAACCAGGTGTTGCATCAGCTGGTGGTATTGCTGCACGTATCCATCGAAGATACGCCGCGCGTGCCCGCCACCGATCGATTGAGCGTCAAAACGCTCGATCAGGGATTCGTCCAAATCGACGTGCGATACGGTTTTATGCAGAACCCCAATCTGCCAGCCGCACTGGGACTCTGCGGACGCCTGGGACTCAATCTGAATCTGGATCTGGCTACCTACTATCTCGCCCGGGAATCCCTGATTCCCAGCGCCAAGTCTCCGGCAATGGCTTCATGGCGGGAGAGCCTCTTCGCGTTCATGTCACGCAACGCCCTTCGCGCGACCGCCTATTTCCACATCCCGCCGGAACGAGTGGTGGAAATCGGAATCCAGGTCGAAATCTAACCGATCGACGTCATTTCGATGGTTCCTTGAGCAGACCCGCGAATTCCAACAGTATCACCCCCAAGTGGATGCGAGGGCTTCGTTGCGACGCGGGTTTTCCAGCACCGTCTGGTTAGTCTTAAGCATGCTGGTCGGGCTGCTCATCGGGGCGCTCGGCCAAACGAGTTGCGCCGCAACGCAACAACGCATCGAGGGCATCATCAATGATACTCTGGGACGACCAATCGCGGGCGTCGAGGTAAGCCTCAAAACCGCGGATGGTCACATCGCGGCGAAAGCGGTCACTGACAAAGACGGGAAGTTCGTTCTGCACGCCGCTCCCGGAAACTTCGAACTCACCGCGACGAAGGCCGAATTCAAGCCGGCCGCGATGCCGGTCATCGTGCCCGCGCGAAAGCCCGCGACGCCGATCGTACTTGCGATGTCCGCGAGCACACCGCTGACGCTGCAGGTCCTCGCGCCGCGCTTCGATCGCGCGCTCAACGATCTCTCACCTGAAACCGGCAGCACCGCCTATCATTTCGATCGCGAGTCGATTCAAAAATTGCCGCAAGGGCAAAACTCGACGCTGGCGCAAGTGCTGCAGCAGGCGCCCGGCGTCAGCCAGGATTCCTACGGTCAGGGCCAGGGCCAGATTCACATCCACGGCGAGAACGGCGGCGGGGTGCAGTATCGCGTCAACGATGTTTTTCTTCCCGAAGCAGTCACCAGCTTCGGCGAGATTTTCAGCCCCCGCTTCGTGCATAGCATCACCCTGCTGACCGGTGTGCTGCCGGCCGAGATCGGATATCGCAACGAAGGAATCATCGACATCCATACCAAGGACGGATGCATCGATGGCGGCGCGGAGCTGAACAACCTCGATGTTTATGGCGGGCAGCGCGGCACCATCGAGCCGAGTTTCGAACTTGGCGGATGCAAGGGGCAGTTCAGCTATTATGCGAGCGGCTATTACGTTCGCGATGACCTTGGCCTGCAGTCGCCGACCGCGAGTCCGACGCCCCATCATGATCACACCGATCAGGGGCAGGGATTCGCGAACCTCTCTTACTTGATCGATTCGCAAACGCGGCTGTCATTAGTGACGGGGACGGCGGTTAATTATTTTCAGATTCCGCCGCAGCCGGGCCTCGCACAGCAATTCATGCTCGAGGGCGTCCCGATTTATCCCTCCTCGCAGCTAGAGGAGAGCGAGCTCGAGCAGAACTACTATGGCGTCCTGGCGCTCCAAGGCGTCATTGGCGACAAAACCAACTACCAGCTCGCGGCGTTCAACCGATACTACGTGCTCGGCTTCGATCCTGACCCCAAAGGCGACCTCATCTACAATGGAGTCGCGGCGAAAATCCTCCAGACCGGTTTCATCAATGGTGTGCAGGAGGACACCAGCTACAAAGTCGATTCGCATCATACTATCGGCGCCGGGTTCTATCTGAGCGGCGAAGCTATCGAGCTCGATGATCATGCGCAGACCTTCCCGGCGAAAGATGGGATGCAAAGCAGCCCGCTTCCGATCGCGATCGTCGACAACAATAATCAAATCGCGTGGCTGCTGGGGTTCTATCTCCAGGACGAATGGCGCCCGACCTCGAAGCTGACCGTCAACTTCGGCGCGCGATGGGACTGGATGAGCGCGTTCGTGACGCGCAACCAATTCAGCCCGCGCATCGGAGTCGAATATGAGGTGAGACCCGGAACCATCCTCCACGGCGGCTATGCCCGCTACTTCAAGGTGCCGCCATTCGACCAGGTGGCGCTCGATACCGTGGAGAAATTCGCCAACACCACCAATGCCGCACCGACCAATAGCGGAAGCGATAAAATCAGCGCGGAGACCGACGACTACTTCGATGTCGGCGTGCGACAGCGCATCCTGACGCATCTGAATCTCGGCCTCGATGGCTTCTTCAAGCTGGGGCACAACCAGCTCGACCTTGCGCAGTTCGGTTCAACCGTAGTCACCGCGCCACTAACATACCGTCGCAGCCGCGCATGGGGATCGGATTTCAGCCTGGCGTTCGAGCGCGAGGCGCTCAGCGCATACCTCAATTTTTCGTACTCGGTACTGCAGGCCAAATACATTAATGGAGGCGCGTTTCTCGCCGACGACGCCGATGAAATCAGCTACATCGCCAATCACTGGGTGACGCTCGATGACAGCCAGATGTTCACCGGCTCGGCGGGCGCGGCCTACAAGTGGTGGGGTTTTCTTTTCACTGCGGATGGTATCTGGGGCAGCGGTTATCGGCGCGGCTTCGCCAACTCCGGCGAGTTGCCGCCCATCCTCCAGTTCAACGCGGGCATCGTGCGAGGCGTGAGGCTTCCGCAAATCGGCGAGGTCGAGTGCCGCCTCAGCGTCGTCAATCTATTCGACCACATCTACCAAATCCGCAACGGCACCGGCATCGGCGTGTTCTCGCCGGCCTATGGCCCTCGGCGCGCGTTGTATGGGGGCATTCGAATTCCGCTGACGAAGGCGCCGTAGCGGGCCCGCCCCCACGGCTGATGGGCCAGGCGGTCAGGGGCGGCGCGCTTCTTAATGATGTATCAGTCAGCGTAGCGTGCGCCGGCTCCCGAGTTCGCCCAGCTTGCTCAACCTCGCAGTCGCTTCACGCTCGCGGCCGGCCAGACCTTGGCGAGGTCGGTGTAAATGGACTCGAACGATCGCGCGCCCTCCGGCAGCCGAACCCACGGCAGCTTGCTGCGGGTGAAGATGTGGACGTCGGGCGTCACCGCTTCGGGCGTATCGAGGGTGCCTGCGCGTACGAACAGGCAGTCGCCGGGCGCGATGCTGTAGCGGCTCCATACGTAGGTGCCGCATTTTTCGCAGAAGAAGACCTCGTGCTTTTTGCCGCTGCCGCCCTTGAGCACGAACGATTTCGGCGCGGCGCCGGTCGCCGCGACGAACTTGCGCTCGATCCAGACGTTGATAACGTGCGGCCCGCCCGTGATGCGTTGGCAATCGCGGCAATGGCACGCGTGAACGATGAGCGGACTCTCAGTGAGCTTGTATCGGATGGCCCCGCACGAGCATCCACCTTCCAGCATCATGACTCCTGAACTCCTTTTGGAACTTCGCACCGCATGATTATAATTCGTCAGCAACTCGGAGACTTGGTAAAAATTGCTCTCCTCCGAAATTTCCCGGGAAATTTACAGCCGCGATCCGTTGACCGCTGCTCTAACCCGCAAAGCGCGCGATGACGTGCCCGGCGTATCGGTCGCGAGAGTCATCGCCGAAGGCGACGGATGGCGCGTACTCGACATCGTATGCACTGCCGGCCCGCGCGATCGTCCCTTCGAGGAGCGCCATACGTGGATGTCGATTTCGATGGTGATCGCGGGGACCTTCACCTACCGAGGTGATCGCGGTTCTTCGCTGATGTCGCCGGGCGCGCTGTTGCTGGGCAGCGCCGGACGAAACTTCGAATGTTCACATCAGCATGGCGAGGGCGATCGATGCGTCTCGTTCCAGTTCAATCCCTATTTGTTCGCGAGTCTCGCCCGTGATGCGGGTGGTTCCCGCGCGACGCTTCGGAACGATCGCATTCCACCGCTGCGGAAGCTCGCGCCGATCACTGCGCGCGTTGCCAATGCGATCGATCGCCGCGCCGAGTTTGAAGAGCTCGCGCTGGAACTCGCCGCCGCAGTCATTCGGATCGATTCCGATTGCGATGGCTCAAACCCCGCGCCTCGTGATCGTGGCGGCATCGCTGACGTGGTTCGTCATCTGGAAGCGCACCTCGACCAACCGCATACGCTGGCGGACCTCGCGAGGATCGCGAGACTCAGCCGCTACCATTTCCTGCGAACCTTCAAGCGCGTCACCGGAGTCACGCCGCATCAGTGGATACTGCGTGCGCGGCTGCGCGAGGCGGCCCGACGCCTCGCGTCGAGCCGCGAACCAATCACCGCGATCGCGCTCGACGTGGGCTTCGAGGATTTGTCGAACTTCATTCGCAGTTTCCGCGGCGAGTTCGGAATCTCGCCGCGCAGGTATCGCGCATCATCGTAAGGAGCACCGACATGAAAGGAATCTCGCATCTGGCAATCGGCGTCAGCGACATGGACAAGTCGCTGAAGTTCTATCGTGACCTGCTCGGCCTCGAGGTCATGCTCGATGCGGAGGAGACTGTCGGTCAAGGCAAGCGCCGCGCGGTCTACATGCGATGGAATCGCGACGGCGGCTTTCTCGTGCTGTCGCAGACGCTCGGCCGCGAGCCGTCGGGCAAGCCGCTGCGGCTGCATCAGGTCGGGATGCATCACTTCGCGTTCCTGGTGGATGACTTACGCGAGCGCCTCGAGAAGCTTTCGCGCGCCGGGGTCAAAATCCTGGTGCCGGCGTATGAGGCCGACGCGACCGCGTACGGCGAGAAGGGCGGCGCGAAGGTGTTAACCTGCCTCTTCGAGGATCCCGACGGCACCATCCTGCAGTTCGATCAGCGCTCGCACTGATCGGCTCGGGCCGCTCGCCGCGCTGCTTTGCGAAGAGAACCCGTGTGGAGTTAACTGCCGGTTGGAAACACTCCAATCATGGAAATTCTCGATGGAAATGAAGCGGCGGCCTCGGTTGCCTACCGCCTGAGCGAAGTAATCGCAATCTACCCCATCACGCCGTCCTCGCCGATGGGGGAATGTGCCGATCAATGGAGCGACGAGGGCCGCAGAAACATTTTCGGCACCGTGCCCAAGGTCATCGAAATGCAGAGCGAAGGCGGCGCGGCCGGCACGCTGCATGGCGCGTTGCAGGCCGGGGCGCTCGGCACCACCTTCACCGCCTCGCAGGGCCTGCTCCTGATGATTCCGAACATGTACAAAATCGCGGGCGAATTGACCGCGTGCGGTGATTCACGTGGCCGCGCGCACCATCGCCACGCACGCGCTTTCGATCTTCGGCGACCATAGCGATGTGATGGCGGCGCGCGCGACCGGATTCGCGATGCTGTGTTCCGATTCGGTGCAGGAAGCGCACGATTTCGCGCTGATCGCGCATGCCGCGACGCTCGAATCGCGCATCCCTTTTCTGCATTTCTTCGACGGCTTCCGCACTTCGCACGAGGTCAACAAGATTTATCCGCTCACCGATGAAGACCTCGCGCGCGCTCATCGACGCAAATTGCGTCCGGCAGCATCGCGAACGCGCGCTCAGCCCCGATCGCCCGATGCTGCGCGGCACCGCGCAAAATCCCGATGTGTTTTTCCAGGCGCGCGAGGCCATCAACCCCTTTTACTCGCGCGTGCCCCACCATCGTGCAAGACGTGATGGATCGCTTCGCGCGGCGCACCGGGCGCGCCTACCACCTGTTCGATTACGTCGGCGATGCCGGACGCGGAGCGCGTCATCATCTTCATGGGCTCCGGCGCGGGCGCCGCCGAGGAAACCGTCGAGCGATCTCATCGCGCGAGGAGAGAAAGTCGGCCTGCTGAAGGTGCGGCTGTTTCGCCCGTTCGATGCCGCCGCGTTTGCCGCGGCTTTGCCGAAGACGGTGCGCGCGATCGCGGTTCTCGATCGCACCAAGGAGCCGGGCAGCATGGGCGAGCCGCTGTACCTGGATGTCGTGACGGCGCTTAGCGAGGCTTGGTCCGAGAAGGACCGATCGACGCGCGTCTGGCCGCGCATCGTCGGCGGACGCTACGGCCTGTCCTCGAAGGAATTCACTCCCGCGATGGTGAAGGCCGTCTTCGATGAACTGAGCAAGGACACGCCGAAGAATCATTTCACCATCGGAATCAACGACGACGTGACGCATACGAGCCTCGCCTTCGATCCGGCGTTTTCGACCGAAAGACCCGCGACACGGTGCGCGCGCTCTTCTATGGCTTGGGCTCGGACGGCACCGTCGGCGCGAACAAGAACTCGATCAAAATCATCGGCGAAAACACGCCCAATCACGCGCAGGGATATTTTGTGTATGACTCGAAGAAGGCGGGCTCGGTAACGGTGTCGCATCTGCGCTTCGGCCCGCAGCCGATTCGTTCGACCTACCTCATCACGCAAGGCCAGCTTCATCGCCTGCCACCAGTTCTCGTTCCTGGAACGGATGGACGTGCTCGCGGCGGCCGATCGCGGCGCGACGTTCCTGCTCAACGCGCCGTTCGCGCCCGATGAGGTGTGGGATCATCTGCCGCGCAAGGTGCAGCAGCAGATCCTCGACAAGAGAGCTGCAGTTTTACGTCATCGATGGCTACAAAGTGGCGCGGCAGGCGGGAATGGGCAGCCGCATCAACACGATCATGCAGACCTGCTTCTTCGCCATCAGCGGCGTGCTGCCGCGCGAAGAAGCGATCGCCGCGATCAAGTCGGCGATTCAGAAAACCTACGGCAAGCGCGGCGAAGCGGTCGTGCAGAAAAATTTCGCCGCGGTCGACGCGTCCCTCGCGCATCTGCATGAAGTGCCGATTCCCGCGGCGGCGACCAGCACCATTCGATATTCTGCGCGCCGGTGCCCGTCGCATGCGCCGGCGTTCGTGCGCGACGTCCTCGGCACGCTCATCGCGGGCAACGGCGATTCGCTCCCGGCCAGCGCGCTGCCGCCCGACGGCACGTTTCCCACCGGCACGGCGAAGTGGGAGAAGCGCAATATCGCGCAGCAAATTCCGGTCTGGGACGAGGACTTTGCATCCAGTGCGGCAAATGCGTGCTGGTCTGCCCGCATGCCGTGATTCGCGCGAAGGTCTACGAGCCGCGTCATCTCGCCGACGCGCCCGAGGACTTCAAATCCGCGACGCCGCGCTGGCGGGATTTCGAAGCGATGCGCTACACGCTCCAGGTCGCGCCGGAGGATTGCACCGGATGCCGCCTCTGCGTCGAGGTCTGCCCGGCCAAGAGCAAGAGCGAAGTGAAGCACAAAGCGATCAACATGGGCCGCAGCCGCCGCTGCGCGACGCCGAGAGCAAGAATTGGGATTTTTTCCTGTCGCTGCCGGATTTCGATCGCGACAGCCTCGCCCATGCGCAAGTGAAGGACGCGCAGCTGCTCGAACCGCTGTTCGAATTTTCGGGCGCGTGCGCGGGCTGCGGCGAAACCCCGTACATCAAGCTGCTCACGCAACTGTTCGGCGATCGCGCGCTGATCGCGAACGCCACCGGATGCTCCTCGATCTACGGCGGAAATCTGCCGACCACGCCTTACACCTCGAATGCTCGACGGGCGCGGCCCTGCGTGGTCCAATTCGCTGTTCGAAGACAACGCCGAGTTCGGCCTGGGCATGCGGCTCGCCGTCGACAAGCAAGCCGACTACGCGCGCGAGCTTTTGCGGCGCCTTTCGCCGGACAGATTGGCGGGCATATCGTCGCGGAATCCTGAGGCGGACCAATCCACCGAAGCGGGAATCGCCGCGCAGCGCGCACGAGTCGCCGAACTGAAACTGATCTTCCCGGGCCTCGAGACTCAATCGATGCGCGCGATCTGCTGGCGGTTGCCGATGCGCTGGTGCGCAAGAGCGTTTGGCTCGTCGGCGGCGACGGATGGGCCTATGACATCGGCGCCGGCGGCCTCGACCACGTGCTCGGTTCCGGAATGAATGTGAATGTGCTGGTTCTCGACACGGAAGTTTATTCGAATACCGGCGGACAAATGTCCAAGGCCACGCCGCGCGGCGCGGTCGCGAAGTTCGCCGGCGGCGGAAAGCAGACCGGAAAGAAGGACCTGGCGATGGAGGCGATCAGCTATGGCTCCGTCTACGTCGCGCGCGTTGCGATGGGCGGCAACGACACGCACACGGTAAAGGCCTTCCGCGAAGCGGAAGCGCACGACGGACCTTCGCTCATCATCGCGTACAGCCATTGCATCGCGCACGGATACGACATGGCGTTCGGCCTCAATCAGCAGAAGTCCGCCGTGCTCTCCGGCTACTGGCCGCTGATGCGCTACAACCCGGCGCTGCGCGCGGAGGGAAAGAATCCCTTTCAGCTCGATTCGAAGGCGCCCAGCATCCCGCTCAACAATACGCGTATCAGGAGGCGCGCTACTCGATGCTGGCGCGCAGCCACCCCGAAGCCGCGCGCGAACTGCTGCGGCTGGCGCAGGACGACGTCGAAGCGGCAATGGCGCGTCTATGAAAGCCGCGCCGCGATGGCCGGCGCAGGCAGTCCCTCCGGCCGGCGATACCGAGCCGGCGCGAGCGTAAGTCTGGCGACAAGGGAGGCAAGACGAATGATCGACCTGACCACTACCTACATGGGACTGGAGTTGAAAAATCCGCTCGTCGCATCGGCTTCGCCGCTGTGCGACTCGCTGGACAAGATTCGCCTGCTTGAAGATCACGGCATTGCCGCCGTCGTGCTGCCTTCGCTCTTCGAGGAGCAACTCGCTGGAAAGTGAATCCGTCGACGCGGATCTTTCGCGCGGCAGCGGAAGCTTTCGCGGAATCGCTCGACTTCTTTCCCGAACTCGCCGACTACAATCTGGGCCCGGACGGCTACCTCGAACTCATTCGCCAGGCGAAAACAAGCGTCTCCATTCCCGTCATCGCCAGCTTGAATGGAGTCTCGCCCGGCGGATGGGTTCGCTACGCGCGCGAAATGGAACAGGCCGGCGCGGACGCGATCGAGTTGAATATCTATTCGCTGGTGACCGACCCGAACTCGCACCGCCGCGGAAGTGGAACAAGACTACTGCGAGTTGGTCCGCGAGGTGAAACAAAATGTGAAGATTCCGATCGCCGTGAAGCTTTCGCCTTTTTTCAGCGCCCCGGCCAATTTCGCGAAGCGGCTCGACACATCCGGCGCGAACGCCCTCGTTCTGTTCAACCGCTTCTATCAGCCCGACCTGGATATCGACCAGCTGGAAGTCGTGCCCAGCCTCACGCCTCAGCCATCCCAGCGAATTGCTGCTGCGGCTTCACTGGACCGCGATCATTTACGGCCACATCGAGGCGGACATCGCAGTCACCGGCGGCGTGCACAGCGCCGAGGACGTGTTGAAATCCATGATGGCCGGCGCGCGCGTGGCCATGATGACGTCGGCGCTGCTGCAAAACGGCGTCGGCTCATCTCGAACGCGTCCTGTCGCGATCTCGTTCAATGGATGGAAGAGCACGAATACGAGTCCATCCGCCAAATGCGCGGAAGCATGAGCCAGCGCAACGTGCCGAATCCCGGCGATTTTGAGCGCGCCAACTACATGCGCGTATTGAGTTCCTACTCGCTGCGCGGCGCGTGGAACGGCTGAAGTCATTGCGCGTTCAGCGTTTGCACGCATCGAGGCTGATGGAGCAAGATCGCGCGCAGAGGATTTGCAGATGAAGTACGATTTCATCTCCGCTGATTGCCACATTGATCTGATTTGGCTACCGCCTGATCTGTTCACCTCCAACGCGCGCGCGGACCTGAAGGAGCGGATGCCCTACGTCATCGATACCCGCAAGGGCAAGATGTGGGTCGCGAAAAACGGCGCGATGTTCGGCCTGATGAACGGCATGGGCTCGGCCGGACGCCAGTATGTGCCGGGCCAGATCCATCGCTCCGATCGCATGGCATCAACCGGCCTCTACGATGACGGTCAAAAGGTATTCGCCGCCTGACTGATCCGGAATTGCGCCTGAAGGATCAGGAGCGCGACGGCGTTCAGGCCGAGGTCCTGTACGGCATCCTCGGCGCGAGCATGCGGCTGAAGGATGACGAGGCCGCGACCGAAATGATTCGCATCTACAATCAGTGGCTCGCGGGCTTCTGCCGCAGCGCATCCCGATCGCTACGCGGGTCTCGCGTCGATCCCGAGCCACAGCATCGAGGCCGCGGTGGCCGAGGTGAAGCGCGTCGCGAAAGAAGGCGCGCTGCGCGGGCTCGATATCGCCAATCGCCCCGATATCGAGCCGTTCTGGGATCCGGTCTGGGAGCCGCTGTGGGCGGTCGCCGAGGAAGCGAAGTTGCCGGTGCATCTGCACACCATCGGCGGCGCGCTGCCCGACCTGAGCAAGCTGCGACCAAAGTTGCCCGCGCCGCGTTCGCGACCATGATCACCAGTTTCCAGATGTACATGGCGGTGCCGCTGATGGCGATTATTTTCGGCGGCGTGCTCGAACATCATCGCGGGCTCAAGATGGTCATCGGCGAGAGCGGCATCGGATGGCTCCCTACATCCTCGATCACATGGACCTCGAATGGGAGGATCAGTTCGCCGACCTCGATCTCAAAATGAAGCCGAGCGAGTATTGGCATCGCCAGTGCTACGCGACCTATCAGAGCGATCGCATCGGCATCAAGATGCTCGACGAGATCGGCGAAGACAACATCATGTGGGGCTCGGACTTCCCGCATCCCGACGGCATCTGGCCCGATTCGCAGGAGTACATCGAGCGCGAGTTGGGGCATCTGCCGGCGGCGACGCGCCGCAAGATCGTCTGCGGCAATGCCGCCAGGTTGTACGGTTTCGATGCTAAGTGACGGCGACGCTGAAATCGCTCAGACGTGGTTGAGCAGCATCAGTTCTTTCGGATGCGGATTCAGATAGACCTGGCCCGCGAGGTAATCGACCTGGAAGCGCCGCACATAGTGGCGAATCAGCGTGAGCGGCACGATTAGCGGAACCAGCCCGCGCGCATAGTCATCGATGAGACCGGCGAGCTCGTGGCGCGCGGACTCCTCCAGATTTTCCCGAAAGTAGCCGAGCATGTGCTGCATCACGTTGACGTGACGCGGCGGCGGCGCGAGCTTCTTGAGCGCGCTCATGAAGCTCGATTCGTATTCGTCACGGAATTCGGCGCGGGGAATTTTCTTCGCCTCGGCGACATAGCGGCCCAGCTCGCGGTAGGCACTGGGCGAATGCGCGAGCAGCACCAGCTTGTGCGCGGTATGAAACGCAACGAGGCCGCCCTGCGTCCATCGCTCGGCGAAGAAATCCTGCAAGCGCCTGTAGGCGAAAACGCGCTCGACGAAATTCTCGCGCAGCTTCGGATCCGAGAGACGGCCCTCCTCTTCCACTGGAAGATTCGGATAGCGGCGCATCAGCGCCGCCGCGAACATCCCTACCTCGGTGCGCGAGGGCATGCCATTTTCGGCATACACGCGCACGCGCTCCATCCCACAACTCGGCGAATCTTTCTTCAAAATGTAGCCGCTGAGGTCCTCGGCTCCGAGGGCGCGCGTGCGTCTCTCGGCGTACGACTTCATCTTCGTGGTATGGTCCGCGCAGCTCTTGTTGCCGACGCAGCCGGACCTCGCCATCCTGTCGCCGCAGCGCGATGCTCTCGCGCGGGGTGCCCATCCCGATTTCCACTTCGGGGCAGACCGGCACGAACTCGACGAACTTACCGAAGACGTCGGTGATGAATTCGTTGCGCTTGTGCCCGCCGTCGAAGCGAACCTCGTTGCCGAGCAGGCACGACGACACCCCGATGCGAATTTTGGCGCTCATTTGTCCTCGCGCGGAGCCCATCGCGCGAGGTAGGCGCGGCTGTCGAATTTGCGCGATGTGCTCTCATACGACATGTAGCGGACCTTGCCGTAAACCGGACGCTCGGGACCCCATGCGCGGTCGTGCTTGCCGCCGATCGCCCAGGCGATTCCTGCGTAGCCGTTGGGATCGCGGCCGTCCAGTTCGTAGCGATCGTTCAGCCGCCACCGCGATTTCGTAGGCATGCGCGGCCGACGGGCTCCATTCGAGAATCTTCTTGGCCCAGTACATCCGCAGGTACCCGTGCATCCAGCCGCTCGACCATCTGGCGCTGCGCCGCGTTCCACAGCGGGTCGTGAGTTTCAGCGCTGCTCCATCTGCGCGCGCCGAGTAGCGATTGCGGCGCGGGTCGCGCCGATGCTCTTCCGAGCGTGCGCATCGCCCACGGCTCGCAACTTTGCAGATGCAGTCGTAGTGCGGATTGAAGCGCACGAAGTTGATCGCCAGCTCGCGGCGCACGATCAGTTCTTCGAGGAATGCATCGCGGTCTCCTGCATGCAGCGTCCGACTCAGCCACCGCCAACGCGATCGTATGCGGTCCGAGTTGTCCGAAGTGCAGGTAGGGCGATAGCCGGCTGGTGCCGTCGGTTTCGGGATGATTGCGCGCACCGTCGTAGTCGTCGAGGCGTTCGCGAATGAAGGTGCGCATCGAGGCCACACCCGCAGTCGTGCCACCTCTGAAATCCGACGCGATGTTAACGCTCCGATCGAGTGAGACCTTCTTGAGAAGATCGACCGATGGTGCAACGGTTCCCGCGATCGGTATTTTCCAAGCGACGTGAACCTCGCGATTGCCGACCGGCGTCAGGAATTGATCGAGCAGCTTATGAATTCGAGGGCGAATCGTGCGTGCCGCGAACTGCTCTTTCAGCAGCAACCGCGACGGCACGATTACATCCGCGTCGACGCGCCACGTCGGCCTTGATGAGTTCGAGGGTGCGCGACGCATCGGGTTTTCGTCCTCGATGACGAGCGCGGGTTTGACCTGCTTGCAGAATCTTTCGAACTCCGTGGTCGAATCGGAACCATTGCAAATCGTCAGTGCGAAACCGATCCTTCGATGCTTTAGTCGCGCGGCAGTATCGAGGAGGCCCTCCAGCATGAAGTGGTAAGCGCGTAGAGTCGCGCCGGGCTTGCGCGCCAGCAGCCCGAAGAAAACCACCACCGGAAGTTTCAACGCATTCGCAGCCGCGATGGCGGTTTCGAGCGCGGGATTATCGACCGCGCGCTGCGCCCGCCGCATCCGGTACACGACGCATCGACCGTCAGGATTTGGCTCCCATTGCGGCGCGGCGACGATTCGCGGGTCGGTCAGAAGTTCTTCAAATCCGCCAGTCACCGCTCGCCGCGATGCAGCACGCCCTCCCGTTCCAGTGAGGCGACCTGGCTCTGCCGAATATCCCAGATACTCGCGCAGACACCGCCTCGTTATGCTCACCCAGAGTCGGCGCTGCAGGTTTCCGGATTGCGGCCGTAGCCCGAGAAGCGGAGCGGAAAACCGGGGACCTCGAACTCGCCCAAAAACCGATCGTTCACGGTCCGCACGATCTCGCGCTCGCGCAAATGCGGATGCGCCATCGCCTCTTCAGATCGACAGCACCTGCGCATACGGCACGCGATGCTCCTCGAAGAGCCGGTAAACCTCCTCGTCGCTCGGCATCGCGTCGAACCAGTCCTGGATCAGGCGCTTCAACTCCTCGACGTGCGCCATCCGCGCGGCGTTGTTGCAAAAGCGCGGATCGCTTACCACTCGGGCCGCCCCATCGCGTGGCAAAGATAGCCGAATTGATTCTCGATGCCGGCCATGATCAGGATCGGATTGCGCTTGCCCTTGAACACTCCGAGCGGCGCCATCGCGAAATGATGCGCGCCGTTGCGCCGCGGCGAAATCGCGCCGCCGCTCAGACTCGCAGTCGCACCGTCATGTCATTGTAGCTGAAGTAGCAATCGAGCAGCGAGGTTTCGACGTATTGCCCCTCGCCGGTGCGCTCGCGATGGAGCAAGGCGGCCACGATCGCGGCCAGCGCATGCACCCCGGTCGTGATGTCGCCGAGTCCACACCTGGCAGCGACGGCGCGCCGTCGCGCTCGCCGATCATGCTCAAGACGCCGGAATAGGCGCATCCGATAAAATCGTAACCGGGACGATTCGCCAGCGGCCCAGTCTGCCCGAAGGTCGAAATCGAGCACATGATGATTTTCGGATTGAGCGCGCGCACCGCTTCGTAGCCGAAACCCGAGCCGCCCGATGACGCCGGGCGCATAGTTCTCGACCACCACATCAACCTTGGGAATCAGTTCCCTGATGATCGCGGCCGCCGCCGGATTTTTCAGGTCGAGGCACAAACTCCTCTTGCCGCGATTCTGCTGCACGTAGTAGGCGCTGCGTCCGTCGCGCAGATAGGGCACGCCGCGCGAGATATCGCCGTCGGGCGCGAATTCGACCTTGATGACCTCGGCGCCCATCTCGGCCATGTAACGGGTGGTGGTCGGCCCGGCCAGCACCTGGGTAAAATCGAGTACGCGATATCCTTCGAGCATGCGCCTGGATGTTGCCATTTGAGGTTGCGCCTCCTCGCTCGCGCAACTGTTCGCTCCTCACGCTCCAAAACGCAAGCTTTGTTCAATCCGATCGCGCGTACCGATCGCGGACGATTCACTGGAAGGGTGGCCGAGTTAGTCCTGCGACGCAGCTCGTATTTGGCGGCGTGGTGGGGTCGGCAAGGAAAGATGCCAGCACACTCTGGGCACATGGCGACTGCGGAAGCACCCAATGACCGATGCCTGGAATTACTGTGGTAGTCGAGTTTGGACAGGGTCGTGGCCGCGTACTTCGCCCACATCGATGAGGTCTTGGAATCAAAGCTACCCGCGGTTACCAACGTCGGGATGTTTGCTGGTGGTTCATCCTTTATCGAAGCAGACGCGACAAAACCACAATGGTGTGCTACAGGCGCGTCATGAAGATTCGACGAGTCAGATCCCATGCGATTGCGGCCACATCTATAGCCCTCGCGATCGCCATGGTCATTTCGATGTCGGGATGCGGAGGGTCTTCCTCGGCAGCCACTTCATCGAACTCTTTGTTGCCGCGTAATTTTGTGGTTCTGCTGAATCTCGTCGATCAGTATTTTGATTCGATCACCCAACAGGAAAGCACCGGCGAGGATTCAACCGCCGAGGGAAATCCGGTCGCCACGAGGGCGGTATTCTTCGTAAATGACGCCGGCACGCTGCTGGTGACCGTCACCGCCGACCGCTACCGCAACACCTCGGACGCATCATCCGCATATCAGACCGCGGTCCAAAAGAGCGAGGCTGTCATGGGATTCATACCTATTTCGATTCCGCCGGTAGGGCAGCAATCTTTCGCCGGAACCGTAACACAGGACGGGGAGACCCACGTTGGTCTGGGCGCGCTGGATGGTAAGTTCGTTTTTGGAGCGACGTTGGCAGGCTTCGATGCGACGCCGGATAATGTGGCGAATCTGGTGGGTCTCGCGCGCGCGGAAAACGCCGCTGTCGATGCCGCAACCGCCTGCCAGTAGTCTTTTAATAGGCGCGCGGTTTGAACCTCTGGGTACAAGGTCAGAAGTGGCAATTATCCTGGGGGTTGTCCACGTCACACACCTGTCCGCGCAACAGCGTTGACAACTCACCCGCAGTGATGGTTCCGTTTGCCGCCGCCGTGTGGGTAGCTTTATCGCCGGTGGTGCCGAAAACGGATTTGTAGGCGGGGTCATCATTCTCCGCTAAATTCCCCGACGCCGGGCAATAGTATTGGGCGGGAACAAATCCCGCGGGGAAACCCATATAGAGATCGAAGCTGAATTTGTCCTCCAGCGGGCCGGTCACTGACGGATTAAAATTGAAGCATTGTAAGTAATTGCCGGTCCTGGTGAAGGTCTGGTTATTAGTGTCGTACGCAAATACATAGAACGAATTTCTCGGCGGCTTCGTGCTGTCGCAATTGTAGTTAGGGAGATTCGATCCTAACGTTGCGGCGACCGTGCACATGCCCTGACTTGACCAGAAGATAGCAACTGAGTGCGATCCTCCTTGGCTGTCCGTCAGCTTGCTCTTGATGTCCGCAAGAAAAGCCTGTTCTTCGCCGGGTAGGTACTCCAGTAATCTACGGTGGTCGAGAGTGTCTTGAGGAGTCTTTTGCGGCAGCACATTGGCCGAGGGGTAACCGGTGAAATAAGGGTTCGAGGTTCCGATGCTGCCGTTCGCGTTATAAGACGACATCGCATAGACCCAACTCACCGGGCAATTGTTCCCTTGAAATCCCTCGATCATGCTGGGATAAAGTTCCGCATGTTGATTGCCCACGCGCAGAAGAGTGTTGGTCGTTACGCCGCCCGGTTTTTCTTCCGCATGCCGGAAAAGGTAGACGACGGGATCGCACGCTGACGCAATAGAGATGGCAGAAAGGACCGAACAAAATGTCAGTAGAGCTATAGACCTTCTTAAAATGAGAACCGCCCGCGCCGAAAGCAATCGTCGCATCATCTGTATTCTTTCCCCCCGAAGTACCCGAACTTCTTAGTGAATCTACGCGTAGCAACAGTCCGAGGCGAATGACTTGTAGTCCATAAAAACGGCCTGCGTGCGCCGGTAGCGTGCTGAAAACCTCTGTCCGGTAGGTCTCGCGCGTGCGGAAAACGCCGCGATCGATGCCGCCACCGCCTGCCAGTAGTGATCTGAGAAAATCTTCGTGCAGCCGCTGCTCAACAAGGCATCCGATACACCGGCGACACCTAGGTTAAATCGAGTACGCGGTGTCGTTCGAGCATGCGCGACGGTGATGGTGCCATTGGATTTGCTCATCCCGTCACAGCGCAAGTACTCACTCGCCTCATCGCAAGCGCCGTCCGCGCCTCCGGAAGCGATCCTGAAGTGGCTAGGCGCGGCGCAGAATATGCGCAGCATGCTTCCGTTCGATAAGTAACGAATCTTGCAATAGATCAGGTGCTGGGGATCCATGCGGTATTCTGATGTAGAAAACCGGCAGCTTGCAGCGCGTTCGAAGCCTGGATCGCGCGGGGCATCCCAGTACGAGTTCTTGAAATCGGTCAGACGTGATAGAGCGGCATGAGCGATGACCCCGTTGCGATGGGGATTCGGTAGCGCCCGCTCGCGTCGGCGAAGTAGGCTCGTTAAAATCGGGGCGGTTGGCTTTCGCTCACGGAGGCAATTGCAATGAACATTCCTCGCCTGACTGACGAGACGATCATTGAGTTGCATCGTCTTATTCAAACGTGTCTTGAGTGCGACGATGCACTCCCGCCGGGACGAAAGAGATGGGGCGTTCGCGAGTATCCAGATTGGCAGAAACAGGCGAGCGATTTCGAAGCTGAGCTAGAACGCCGAAATCTTGAATACACCAAGATCGCTTGGTAGTAAGTGGCAAACGAGTGGTCGTGCGAGCTGAGGCTCATAGCGGCTACTCGCGACGAGGTTGAGAAGCCGCGTTCAAAGTTTGGCCCGATTTGGGCGTTTCAGGTGCTACCATCGCACTTCTCTACCCAGTCAAGATCGACAAGCGCGAGATCGGCCGCTCGAGTCCGGAGGCATCCAGCTATTCCGCGGCTCCGAATTTATATTCGGAATCGCCCTTGTCAGTAACTATCGTAACTCTAATGACTTCATCGCCGCATTCACTTGCTAGTTGGCCAAGGAATTCAGCGCCGAGCGCATCCGGACCGCCCTTGCCATTGTGTTCTTTTGCGAGAGGAAAAAGAATCTCGAATGAGTCGCCAGTCAGGAGCTTTTTGTTCTCGACGTGAGTGCATTCAGGGCGGCCATTTACGACAACCTCACGCACCAAGACTTCGTCGGGATCAACCGATGTAATGTCTAGGCTTCGTGCCCAAACTTGACCGTTATTATCGTTGTAGTGGGGCACCACCCGGACACGAAAATCTGGCGTGCTGGGTTTTGGAGAAGTCGCCGGCTCAAGCGACGTAGATGCAGGGGTGGGCACAACAACCCGGCGTCCGACTTCGCGATCGTAGTCTTCCGCCCGAACCAATCGGAGATGGATCGATTGTTCAATAAGAGGGCGGCTGCCGCGATAATCATGATGGCATTGGCCATTAGCAGGAGTTTCCTGGCCCACGGCGGCACTATCATCCGGCCGCACCTAGTACAATATTTCACAATAGACTCTGATTCCTTGACGAGAAACTTCGGATGCGCTGCCGTTCAGAAAAGGCCGCAGATTTTCAAAATTGAGAAATGGTGAGCCTCGCCCGATGTGCCCCGTCGGCGAATTCCTTAGCCTGTAAGGCTTCCCCGGGCAACTTGAACACCAATTCCATCGCACCCATGAACTTCTCTGCCTCAAACGTGTTCGCCGAAAAGGTGACTTGTTCGCTAGCCGTTATCTGGTCGATGTCTGCCATTGAACCTCTCCCATCCACTCGCTGTCAATTCTAGCTTGCTCGCGCCGTACGCGCGAGCTGTGAGCCAGCGTCGTCGCGACTCCCCATCGGCCTAACTGAATCCCTATGCTTGATACACTCGAGACAGAAAGCATGATTGCGGCTAACCGCGCGCGTCCGTTATAGCGGAGGCGACGACCGGACGGCTCTACCATCCCTGCGGCTTGCTAGACCGCGTGGTGAGGATAGGTTGTCGTCATCTTCGGCATCTTCAGGCCGAGCTGGGAGGCGCGCCGCTCGAGGACGGTTACATACATTTCGGCGAGTTCCTGGTTGTCGCGCGCCTTGAGGCCATAGCGGATGCAATCGTAGGTGAAACCGCTGCCAGGAGGTCCGAAGAAGTTGACTGCGCGTGGAAGCCATTGCTTGAGCGCCGCTTGCACCGCGCGCTTGCCAAATTTGTTGACCGCGTCACCGAGCAGCTCGGAAGCGAAAATCTCGTGGTCGGCCTCGTCCTCCATGATGAGCTCGGCGGCTTTCGCGTGCGGCGCGTAGCTGGAGTCCTGGTAGTTTTCGCCGATCATCATCAAGCCGGTCATATCGAGCGCGAGTGAGGCCATCAGCAGGTCCATCTCGCCGCTGGCCTTCTCGGCGAAGTAGCGCGGCGCTTCGAATGACGGCGCCTTCATGAGCGGAAGCATCATGCGGTCGGCGGCTTTCTGGCTGACGCCGATCTCTTCGAGCGCGCGATAAACCAGCCGTGCGTGCGTGGTTTCTTCTTTGATATTTTTTTCGATGACTTTACGCAGCGCCGGTTCATCGCCGCAGGTTTTGAGCGCGCGTTCATAGCCGAAAGCGGTCAGCTTCTCAGCCATCGCGTGCGCGGCGAGCAGACGGACGAGGATTTTCTCATAGTGAGGATCGATGCGGCCGGCGCGAAGCTCGGCCGCATTGATTTCGCGTGGCGCGTACTGACGCCGGATGGGCATGAACGGATTTTCCTAGCAGGCTGTTGAAGAAAAATCCTCAACAGCCTGAGCCCTCACTCTTGTCTCTCCCAGTAGGGAGAGATGATGAAGGAAAGCAGCCAGTTTTCGGATTCAGGTT
This sequence comes from uncultured delta proteobacterium, assembly GCA_963814035.1. GTDB lineage: Bacteria > Desulfobacterota > Binatia > Binatales > Binataceae > DATGKG01. Next base: position 75,797 of record CAWFBH010000008.1, on the reverse strand, counting down.
GTCGGGCACTATATACACCTTTCTATCAGAAGAGTTTCTCGACAACCTGCTTAGTGAACGTTCTTTGAGGGAAGCACCACCGTCGCGCTACCCGGAGTAGTTTTTTCGCCCTTGGAGTTTTCCAGCCAGATCTCGCAATCGACCATATGATGGCCGCCTTCGACATACTTCTTACTTACACGACCGCGACAGACGACCTTGGTGCCGGGCTGATCCATCCCGCGATACTGCACCCCGAGCTTCTTGACCCATCCGTGATTGCCGGCGAAGTCGGTGGCGAGCTGACCGAGGAAGGCGTTCTTCAGCGCGCCGTGCAGGATGACGCCCGGAAGTTTGTTCGCCAGCGCGAAGTCTTTGTCATAGTGGATTTGATAGAAGTCGCCTGACGCGCCCGCATATTTCACGAGCTGCTGGGTGGTGGGATTTTTTTGATCGGTCCGAGCTCGGTGCCGACTTCGACATCTTCAAAATATCGCTGCTGCGCCATCGTCATGCTCCTTAGTAGCGGATCGCGGTTGAGCGCTGCGTCACGCAGAGCTCGCCGAACTGGTTGGTGTAACTGGTCTCGATGGTGATGAAGACCATCGGGCCGAGGCGGCCTTCGGACTCGCGCAGATCGAGGAGTTTGGACTGGACCGTGATGCGATCGCCGGGGCGAATCGGCTGGAAGTATTCCCAATCGGAGCCGCCATCGAGGCCGCGGAATTCCGCGCCGAGGCCCTTGAGCGACACGTTGGGAATGGGCGAGCCCATCGAGCGGCAAAACGTCGGCGGCGCGACCATCCCGCCGAAGACGTGACGCGCCTCCTTCTCGTCATTGAAGAGCGGATTGGGATCGCCAATCGCTTCGGCAAAGCGGCGGATAGCGCCGCGCTCGACATCGTAGCTGCGCGCCTCGCCGACCGTGCCGATTTGCTTGCGTGCCTCGTCGTCGACAACCTTGTTGGCCATGGATGTGATCCTCTCGTTGAATGCGGTGGTGACTGTGTTCATACCACAGCCGCCGCGATGTCGCCTAGGAATCCGTGCTATGCGGGCGCCTTGAACCTGGACCGCATCTGCGCCTCGTAGGATTGCAGCACCGCTTCGGTTTCCGCATCGGCGGGATAGAAGACTTCAACATGCAGTTCCTGCAGCGTGACGTCATGCGGCGTCGCCACGGTCGTGACGGTGCTGAACATCCGCGCGATCTTGCCGTCCAGCTTCAGTTCCATCGGCAGAATCAAATTCATGCGGCGCTTCGAGGTCGGGTTCGCGCCATCGCGCCGGAACTCCCGGATAACGCCAGGATTTCGGTGATCAGGTTCCGCAGCGTCTCGTCGCGCGCCCACGCCAGCCGCCGATAGGCCTCGTTCAACAGCGACTTTGCGATCTGCCTCCCAGTTCACGATGACCCTGCGCATCCCTCGGGATCGAACAGCAGCCGCATCACGTTCAAGCGCGGCGCAGTGGAGACTTTCAGCGGCGACAGGCCCGCGGGCTCTTTGCCCAGGGTCATCGTCACGAACCGAATGAAGGCCGCATTCGCCATCACGACGTTCCAATGACGATCGTGAGCGAGCGCGCTGCGCGGCTCATTCGACTTCAGGATGACCTCGACTGCCGCGCGCACCTGCGTCATGCGCGGATCGTCCAGGCTGGTCTCGCCATAAATCGGGGCATAGCCCGCCGCGAGCAGCAGCAAATTCCGCTCGCGCAAGGGCATGTCGAGCACGTTCGAGAGCATCAAGCAGCATCTCGCGGCTCGGCTCCGCTCGGCCGGTTTCGAGAAAGCTGATGTGGCGCGCGGAGACTTCCGCGTCCAGCGCCAAATCGAGCTGGCTCAGATGCCGCGCCTCCCGCCATCGGCGCAGAAGCGGTCCGACGCCGCTGGGCTCCACTGCTGTTCCATTGCGATGAGTGTCCATAAATACCCTTACCAGCGACGCGGCCGCGCGATTACCTCCGAGGTAATGCTCGGCATCCGTTGCGGCGGCGTGCCTGCGGCTCCTGATACAGCGCCATTTCCTCGGCCATCGCTTTCGCCACGTTGCTCGCTCGCGATCCGATCGAAGTAGCTCTTACGGCAGGCCACTTAGCCAGATCGATGCCGACGAACCTCGCCCAATTCAGCACCGTGACGAGGTAGGCATCGGCGACGGTGAATCGATCGAGAAGAAATTCGCGGCCTTCGAGATGACGTTCAGATGCGCGAAGCGACGCTCGGCTTTTTCGCGCGCATACTGTTCGGCGCCCTCGGTGCGGTGGGATCGAGCAGCGGAACGAACACTACCTTATGCAGTTCGGAGGTCATGAAGTTGAGCCATTGCTGCAGGCGGTAGCGCTCGATGCCGTTGGCGGAGCCAGGCCGATTGCGGGCGCTGATCGGCGACATATTGCAGCACGACCGGATTTTCGGTGAGCAACTCGCCCGAATCGGTGTGCAGCACCGGCACCTGGCCCATGTGTTGACCGCGAAGAAATCCGACCCATCGGCGAGCTTCTTCGCCTGCGTATCGACGGCGATGAAATTGCCTTTGATGCCGCCCTCGTAGAACGCGATCCGTGTCGCCATCGAGCATGCGAGTGGAGAAAAATAGAGATCCATGAACTTGCTCCCTGGATTTGAGTTCCCGATGAGGCGCGATTTCCATCGGCCTCATCGGGCGCTGTTACGTGCGGTCTACTTCTGCGGCGCGGGCGCCTCGTCGACGAATCCGGTGACCGCTTTCAACCGGCCGTCACTGGAAATCGTGCCGAAGTCGGTGCCTACAAAATGTAGCGGCGCATCCTTGGTGCCGCCCGCCTCCCATTGGAAGCGCACCCGATCGCCGTATGCATCGACGCCGTCCTTGAGGCGGAACTGGTAGGCGTCGTTGAAGCGCTCGTGTACCGTCGCGATCATCGCGCTGATGCCTTCGTGACCGTCACCGCTGCGATGCGGGTCGGTATAGTTGGCATCCTCGGTCCACGCCTTGGCGACCATGGCGCGGCGCTTGGCCGGGTCCCTCTCGTTCCACGCGGCGATGTAACGATCGACTACTTCTTTGGCGTTGCTCATGACGCTACTCCTTTAGTTTGCTGCATCCGTTGCGAGCCGGATGCGGTGTATGCCGCATCATTCGCGCAGGCCGAGGAGTCGTCATCAATTACGTGCGAGGTAAGCTCGAAGATCGTTCCGGTCAGGAGAAAATCGATGAGCAAGGAAAAATCGCAGGCACTCGGATTCGATGAAGCGCGGCTCGCGCGAGTTGAGCAGACCATCATTCGCGATATCGAGGCCGGCAAGTATCACGGCGCGGCGATGATTGTCGCGCGCCGCGGAAACGTCGTGCTCGACATCGTCGAGGGCTACGCGGATCGCCAGGCCGGCCGGCGTCTCACCTCCGATGCGATTTTCTCCACCATGTCGGTCGCCAAGCAGTTCACCGGCGTGCTCGCCTTGTCGCTGGTCGAGCGGGGCGCGCTGCGGCTGCATGCGCCGATCGCGCAATGGCTGCCGGCGTTTCGCGCGATGGGCCATGAGAAGGTGAACCTGGCGCATCTGCTGACGCATACCAGCGGCATCTGCTCGGCGATTCCGAACCTTCCACCGGAGGTGGTGGGCAACATCGAGCAACTCACGGCGTATGCGGCGGCGTGTCCGCTCGAATCGCAGCCCGGCGAGCGCGTCAATTACTCAATCCTGGTGGGGCATTCGGTGATCGCGGCCCTGTGCCTGGCCGCCGATGGCCGCGGGCGCAGCTATGCGCAAATGCTGGAGCAGGAAATTTTCGCGCCGCTTAAGATGCGCGACACCAGCCTCGGCCTGAGGAAAGATCTCGATGCGCGATTTTGTCCGGTGAAGGCCGCTGGAGCGGAACCGGCGTCATTCCACCGGAAGCGGTCGAGGGCATGAACAACTTCTTGCGGATGCCGGGCGGCGAAATTCCGGGCGGCGGATGCGTCACCTCGATCGCCGATTTGCATCGCTTCGCCGAGATGCTGCGGCGCGGCGGCGAACTGGACGGCGCGCGAATTCTCTCGCCGGCGATGATCGACTACGCATCGCACAATCAGACCGGCGATCTGCGCAACGTGCTGCTCGATCCATTTTTGAGCACGCGCAACTGGCTGCCGATTCCGGCGTACCTCGGGCTGGGATTCATGGTGCGCGGATGGGGCATCATTCCGGGGCCATTCGGCAACCTGAACTCCCCGCGCACGTTCGGCGGTCTCGGCGCGGGCTCGGCCGCATTTTGGGTGGACGCGGAAAAGGAACTCTCGTTGGCGTTCCTCTCGACGGGACTGATGGAGGATAGCCATCACATGGAGCGGCTGGGGCTGCTGTCGGATTTGATCCTCGCCGCGATGGTGGATAACTCAGCCGGTGGCGGCCTCCTTGGCAGGTTCCAGTTCACGCTCCAGGCGTTCGATGTCGGCGGGTGACAGACTGAAGTATTTTGCGTCCGGATGATGGATCACGATCGCGCTGACCGACGCTTCGGGATCCATCATGTAGCCCTCGGTCAGACGCACCTCGACATTTTGCTTCTCGACTTCGAGCAGACGGAAAATCTGCTCCTGATCCTCCATCCGCGGGCAGGCAGGATAGCCGGGCGAGAAGCGATTGCCATGATAATGCGCCTGGAAGAGCTCTTTCTTCGTGGTGCCGGCCGGATCGCCGATACCCCACATCGCGCGGATTTTTTCGTGCAGCAACTCCGCGAACGCCTCGGCGCCTTCCAGCCCGAGCACCTGCAGCATGTGCGAGCGCAGGTATTCGCCCTTGTGCTTCCATTGCTCGGCGAGCGCGCGGATGCCGGTGCCGATGGTGGTGATGAAGAAGCACACGTAGTCGAGGCGGCCGGAGTCGCGCGGCGCGACATAGTCGGCGAGGCATAAGCCCGGCGCGTCGCTCTGGCGCCCGAAGATGAAAGTTTCGAGGACGTTCTTGCCGTCGGGCTGACAGAATCATCACGGTGCGATCGCCGTCGGTCTGCGCGGGGAAAAATTTGTAGATCGGCATTCGCGGTGATGTCCGTGCGCGCGATCATCAGATGCGCGACTTCCTCGACCGCCGTCTTGCAGCTCGCGCGCCTTAGGATCGCCCTTCGCGAATTGCTCTTCGAAGTTCTTGAAGCCGAGATGTTTCGCATACAGCAACTTGGGATTGATGTAGTCGAAAGATCTCGCCAAGATCGTAGTTGCGCATCACGTGCAACTTCAGATCGGGCGGACGCGGAATCTCGATGTCGTGGCGCACCGTCGCGCGCACTACCGCCGGCTTGGCCGGAGCATCGACGACTTTCGACGCCAGCGCCTGCAGCCGCTGCGTTTCCTCTTCGAGGCGAATCTTGAGCGACTCGCGCGCCTCGCGATCCATGATCTGATTTGCCAGGTCGAGTCCGTTCATCGCGTCGTTCGCGTAGGCGACCAGACCCTCATACTCGGGCGCGATCTTGCTGCGCGTGAAGCGATTGCTGAGCGCCGCGCCGCCGACGAGGATCGGGCACGCGATTTCCGCGGTCTTCAAATCCTGCGCCGTGATGACCATCATCTGCGCCGACTTGACCAGCAGTCCCGAAAGCCCGATCGCGTCCGGGCTGATGCTCGCGGAAGGCCTTGATCAGATTCGTCGGGCGGAACCTTGATGCCCGAGATTGACGACGTTGTAGCCGTTGTTGCCGAGAATGATCTCGACCAGATTTTTTCCGATGTCGTGAACGTCGCCCTTGACGGTGGCGAGAATAATTTTGCCCTTGCTGACGTTCTCGGTCTTGGTCATGTGCGGTTCGAGATGCGCGACCGCGGCCTTCATCGCCTCGGCCGATTGCAGAACTTCGGCGACGATCATCTGATTGGCGTTGAACAGCCGCCCGACTTCGTCCATTCCCTTCATCAACGGGCCGTTGATGATTTCGAGCGGGCCCGCGCCTGTCAATGCCTCATTGAGGTCGTCGAACAGGCCATCCTTGGAGCCCTCGAGGATGTAGAGCGCGAGGCGCTCATCGAGCGGCAGCGAGCGGCGGCTGCTCGACGGTCTCCTTGCCTTTGCGCTCGCGAAAATGTGCCGCGAACGCCGCGATCGGATCCTCGCCGCGCCACCAGATGAGATCTTCGGCGAGCTTGCGCTCCTCTTCGGGAATCGATCGGGTAGCGTTCGAGCTTTTCCGAGTTGACGATCGCGAGGTCGAGCCCGGCCTGCACGCAATGATAGAGCATCACCGAGTTGAGGACTTCGCGGCCGGCTTCGGGCAGCCCGAAAGACACGTTGGAGACCCCGAGCACGGTTTTGCAATTCGGCAGCGCCGCCTTGATCAGCCGGATGCCCTCGATCGTTTCGACGCCGGAGCCGATGTAATTTTTGTCGCCGGTGCCGACCGGGAAAACCAGCGGATCGAAGATGATGTCTTCGGGCTCGACGCCGTACTTTTCGGTGAGCAGCTTGAAAGAGCGCTCCGCGACTTGCAGTTTGCGCTCGCGCGTGACGGCCTGCGCCTGCTGCTTATCCTCGTCGATACATCCGACCACCAGCGCCGCGCCGAAGCGTGCGCGCGAGCGGCACCACTTTTTTGAAGCGCTCTTCGCCGTCTTCGAGATTGATCGAATTGATGATCGCCTTGCCCTGCGAGCGCTTGAGCGATTCCTCGATGACGTTGGCGTCGGTCGAGTCGATCATCAGCGGGACTTTGATTTTCTTGACCAGGATGTCGAGGAAGGTGGTCACGTCGGCCATCTCGTTGCGATCCGGATCCTGCAGGCAGACGTCGAGGACGTGCGCGCCCTTGCGGACCTGCGCGCGCCCGATTTCGGAGGCTTCTTCGAATTTGCCCTGCGCGATGAGGCGCTTGAACTTGCGGCTGCCGAGTACGTTGGTGCGCTCGCCGACGATCACGGGACGCGTATCGTCGTCGATCACCAACGTTTCGATTCCCGAGACGACCGAGCGCCGCTGCATCGAGGGCACGCGCGGCTTTTTGCCCGCGGCCGCATCGGCCAGCATCCGGATGTGCTCGGGTGTGGTGCCGCAGCATCCGCCGACCAGGTTCACCCATCCGTTTTCGATGAAGCGCGCGACCTTGTCGCGAACATTTCGGGCGTCTCGTTGTATTTGCCTTCTTCGTCGGGCAGGCCCGCGTTGGGAACGCATGCGACACTGAAACGGCAGATTTCCGCGAGCGTGCGGAGGTGATCGGTCATGAAGTCCGGACCGGTCGCGCAGTTGAGCCCCATCCATAGAAGATCGCGATGTGCGAGCGAGACGTAAAATGCCTCGATATCCTGCCCCGCGAGCAGGGTACCCATCGTCTCGACGGTGCCCTGCACCGAAACCGCGACCGGCGCGCCGGTTTGCTTAATCGCGCGCTCGATCGCCGGTCAGGATGGCTTTGACGTTGACGGTATCCTGCATGGTTTCGAGCAGCAGCACATCGACGCCGCCCTCGATGAGGCCGAGCGCCTGCGCCTCGTAAGCATCGGCAACCTGATCGAACGTGATACCGCCGGTGACGGAGATGGTCTTGGTGCCGGGGCCCATCGAGCCGATGACGAAGCGCGGCTTGTCGGGGGTGCTGAAGGCGTCGGCCTCCGCGCGCGCGAGCTCGGCGGCGCGCTGATTGATTCGATACGTTTGGTCCGCGAGACTATATTCCGCCAACACGTAGGGGATTGCGCCGAAGGTCGCGGTTTCGATAAGGTCGGCGCCCACAGAGAGAAAACTTTGATGCATCTTGCGGATCGCGTCGGGGCGGGTGAGCACGACGTATTCGTTGCAACCTTCATATTGCGCGCCGCCGAAGTCGTCGGGCCCGAAATTCAGCCCCTGAATATAGGTGCCGAACGCGCCGTCGATGACCAGAATGCGCTGCGCCAGCAACTCCCGAAGGAGCTTTATTCGAGCAGAGTCAGTCAGCATCAAAGCCTCAAAATCTATTAAGACGAACCTCGAAGTTTAACCCAGCAATGCAACGCAGGCAATTTACCGATCCTTCCGCCGAAAGCCGCACCCGATGAGCCCGACCAGAACTGTATTGGTGACGGGAGGCGCGGGATTCGTCGGCTCCAACCTGGTCGATGAGCTGATTTCCCGCGAGCTCCGGGTGCGCGTGATCGAGAACTTCGCGACCGGCAGCCGCGCCAACCTCAATCCCTGCGCCGAACTCATCGAGGCCGACATTCGCGACGGCGACGCAATTCGCGCCGCCTTCGACGGCATCGATTGCGTTTTTCATGCGGCGGCGCTGCCGCGGATCCCGCTCTCGATCGCCAAGCCGGTCGAGACGCATATGACGAATGTGGTCGGCACTCTAAATGTGCTCATCGCGGCGCGCGACGCCAAGGTGCGGAGAGTCGTCTATTCGGGGTCGTCATCGGTGTATGGCGACCAGACCGTGATGCCGCTGGTCGAGACGATGACGCCCAACCCGCTCAATCCGTACGCGCTGCAAAAATACGTCGGCGAGCAATATACGCGGATGTTCCACCGGCTGTTCGGGATGCAGACCCTGACTCTGCGCTATTTTAACGTTTATGGGCCTCGGATGGCGTCGAAAGGCGCATATGTAACGGTCATTTCGGCGTTTATGGAGGCGCGGATGCGCGGTGAGCCGCTGCAAATCCATGGCGACGGCGAGCAGACGCGCGACTTCACTCATGTGAGTGACATCGTGGCGGCCAATATCCTCGCGATGGATGCGCCGACGGCTGACGGGCGGGCCATCAACGTCGGCGCCGGGCACAATGTCAGTATCAACCGCATCGCAGAGCTGATCGGCGGGCCGCGGGTGGCAACGGAAGGGCGCAAGGGCGACATGCGGGACACGCTGGCGGATACGACCGAAGCTGCTGCGATTCTGGGCTGGCGACCGCAGATTTCGGTTGAGAAAGGGATCCGCAACCTTCTAGGCGCCTCGAATCTTACCTAAGACGAGCGAACTTCCCGCGCGTCGTTTCGCATCTGCCAACATAGGGGCAACGGCGTGCAACTGGCGCGAGTGCGGGGCGTTGTTGCAGATGGATGGCGATGATCGGCAATGATCGCGACCCGGCGCCAGGCATTTCGCACATCGCTACTTCGATTCTAATCGTCATCGACAAGTTTTAACCCGTCGTGCATCTCTTCATCCGCGCTTCGGTTAGAGCTGCTTTATCATGAATTCTTCTGTTGTCTAACGTTTTGTAGTGCTTGAGCAACATTTTGTTGCTCCAGCGATACAAGCCGGATTGAAGAAATTGTTAATTTTGCCCCTCTTGTAGCATCAATGCACTGTTGCTAATGGTTAAAGCTACTTTAATCAGCTAAATAGCGGCATAGACGTTGCTTAATGACGCGGACACGTTTCCCTAGCTCAAGGGGGCATTTGGAGATGAAATTTCTTCGCGCACGACGAGGACAGGTTACCATTCTGGTCGCCATTTCGTTGACGATCCTGCTCGGATTTCTGGGATTGGCCACCGACGTCGGAGTTTTGTGGGCAATCAAGCGCAAGGCGCAGACCGCAGCGGATGCGGCCGCGGTCGCCGGCCTGAATGCGACGGAAACCACGGACGGCTCGGCCTACGCGACCGCCGCGACCGATGTCGCCACCCTCAATGGCTTTACCAATGGCTCGCAAAACACCACGGTGAGCGTGACGGAACCGACCGGGGCTTCATGTCCGGGCGGCACCTGCGTTCAGGTGACGATCACGCGGACGATGCCGACCTATTTCCTTGGGGTTTTGGGCTATAAAACGGTTCCCATCTCGGTCTCGGCGGCAACTTACAGCACCAGCGGACAGAACACGATTGTCGCGACGAACAGCTCGGGGCCCGGAGTCACCATCAATGGCCCAACCGTCAACGTCAGTTGCGGAGTCGTGAGCAACTCCACCAGCTCATCATCATTGAAGGTCACGGGCGGCGGCTCGATCACTGCCGGCAGTATTAGTGTAGTAGGCGGAACCAGCGGAACGGTTCCTTCCAACGTGAAAACCGGATGCGGACCGGTGCAGGATCCGTTCAGCAATTGGACACCACCGTCGCCGAGCGGCTGCACGCGTCAGAGCACCAACAACACCGGGACCAACACGATAACCTCCACCTGCACGGTACCTTCAAACACGATTTATGACGGTGGCAGCGGCAGTTGCGGCCATTCCATCCAATCGCCGTACAATTCCCATACCCATACCTATACGCCTATTACCGTCACGTTTTCGGGCGGAAATTGCGGCAATCACATCAGCTGCGGAGGCTCGGGACAGCCGACCTGTCAAAACGTGACCTGCAATTTCAATCCTGGACAATATCAATGTGTGAATACCTCGAACGGCGGCGGCGGATGGGGCAGTGCGGCGCCGGGATTCATGTTCGCGAAAGCTGACGGATGGGGCGGCGACTGGGGCAATGCGACGTTAGGCTTCGTCAAGACGGGCGGAATCCATAGCGGCATGGATCAATGGGGGGGACATATTCAGGAAGTATGGGGATGGGGAGGCGGAACGGTGACCCCGAGCATCGAAATCGGGCCCAACGCATCAAGCTGCACGGCCAATTTTTCCTCGGGCAGCTACACCTTCCTCGGGAATGTTTCTATCTGCGGGAACAATACTGTCAACTTACAGCCGGGAACCTACTGCGGCGGCATCACCATCGCGGATGACTCTAATGGCAACAGCCCGACGGTCAACTTTGCTCCCGGAACTTATATTTGCGGCGGAGGCGGCCTGAATATCTCCGGCCATTGTACCTTGACCGGCACCGGATGCACCTTTCACAACACCGTTGACACCTCGAGCGACGGATACTCCAACGGCACCATCAGCTGCGGCGCCAACTCGACTGACAGCGTCCATTGCACCCTCAGCGCGCCCACCTCGGGATCATGCAAGGGAATGCTGTTCACCCAGGATAAGTCTATCGGTGGCGGCAGTCACTCGGGCTGGGGGTGGAACACGGGCTCAAGCTGCACCATCAAGTTCGACTCGTCCTCGACCTGCGATGGAGCCTGCTACACTCCCAACGCGTCGTGTACCTTCGCGGGAAGCTCCAGCAGCCATGGCTATACCATCGTCGTTGCGGATTCGGTGACGCTAACCGGGAGCACCACGATAACCCAGCACTGCGACTATTCTTCGCTCTCGAATGGACTCTCGCCCATCGTAACCAGCGCCCTTTACAAGTAAGGAGGGAGGGGGAGGACTCCGTGCGATTGAGGCGTTTCTTTCGGCGAGGACAGGCTGCTACCGAACTGGCGTTTGCGGCTCCGATTCTGGGCCTATTGCTGGTCGGAACGGCCGATTTCGCGCGCGCCTTTTACTTCAACCAGGAGGTCATCGCGGCCGCGCGCGCCGGGGCTCAGTACGGTTCGCAGACGGTTGGCAACGCCGCCGATTCGACCGGAATCAAGGCCGCGGCCGTGGCAAACGCTGTCAACATTCCCGGCTTTAGTTCGACCAACGTCACTGCCAGTACGTGCACCTGCTCGCCTCCGTCCGGGGTGACGGCCTGTGGCACCAGTTACTGTAATGGCGCGAATTCGCAGGCGACCTACGTGACGGTAACGACCACCGCGACATTCACGACCTTGGTGCACTATCCGGGGGTTCCACAAACAACGAGCATGTCGGCCACCGCTATCATGCAGGTGGAAAATTCGGGACAGAACGGATCGTGATTGCGACGCGCGCCAAAGCTCGCCACTCCCGCGGCCAGTCGGCGGTGGAATTTTCGATGGTTGCGACGGCCTTTCTGCTCTTTCTCAGCGGCGTGATGTTTATGGGAGAGGCGGTAATGGCCTACAACAGTATGTCATCCGCCGCTGAAGAAGCGGTCCGATTTGCGGTCGCCAACGGCCCCAATAGTCTCAATCCCGCGAGTGCGGCCAGTATCGAACAGGTGGCCGTTAACGTCGCGCCGCAGTTGCATTTGACCTGCGCCGATGGCTCCGGGAACAATGGCAACGGCAACGTAACTTCGACCTGGATCAACGATCCCAACATGAGCGGGCGCAACGACGCGAAAGTTGTGATCAACTACAACTACAGTCTGAAAATTCCGTTTATGTCGGCCATCACGCTGCATCTGACCGCCACCTCGCAGATGCTGGAAGCCCAAGGATCCAGCGGATAAGGATCGCCTCCGCTCTCTTCATTGAGGCTTTTAATAGTTGCCTGCTTGAGATACGAAGGGGCGGGAGCAACCCTATGTCCACCCCCTATTACAAGCAGCACTGGATCGATATCGAGCCCGAACGCCATGCGGCGTATGACCAAATCCTCGGTTACCATCCCGCACTCGAACCGATTATCCGTCCGCTGGACCTGAAGCCCGGGCTGCGCGTCCTTGATGTCGGCTCCGGCCCGGCGCATACGACGATGGAACTGGCACGGCGCGTATCGCCCTCGGGCAAAGTGACCGGCGTCGACATCAACGCGGAGTTCATCGCGCGAGCGACGGATCGCGCCCGCGAGGCAAAACTTCCGATCGAGTTCACTCACAGCGGATTTCCGCCGTTGCCATTTCCCGATGGCGCTTTCGATCGAGTGTTTTGCAAAAATGTTCTTGAGTATGTCGATTCCGCCGCCGATACTGTTGCCGAAATGGCGCGGGTGACGGCATCCGGCGGAATCGTGGTCGCCGCCGACAGCGATTGGGACCTGTTGGTGTTGGAAACCGGCGCGGTTAATCGCGAGCGCAATGAGCGGGTGCTGGCCGCGTCGAAGTCAATCGCCATTAATCAGCCGCGCATCGGACGGATGCTGTACGGATACTTTCGCGATGCGGGATTGGTCGAACGTCAAGGTCGAAATCATGGCCGGCGCCGATACTGCGGGGCGATCGCTCCCGATGCTGAAGGCGAGCTTCGCGCGCTATGCGCATGACTCGGGCAAGGTCGCCGACGATGAGATCGCGGCGTGGCTTGCCTCGATCGATCGCGCGATCGAACAGGGAACATTTTTCTTTGTGCTGCCGCAGTTCGTGGTGCGCGGCATCAGGAAGTGATGCTTATTCGACACTGTTCTCCAGCGGGGAAATTATGATCATTGCGTGGCTCGCGTTCTTCGATAGTTTGCTGGCCGTGGCGATGCTCGGCGCGGGGGTGATCGGCGCGCACTGGCGTATGGTTACTCCCATCCTCGGCTTTTCGATTTTTCTGCTCGGCACCCTGGTAGGCCTGATCGCGTTGATCCTCGGGCTGATCGGGATTTTCGCCACCCGCAGTCCGATGCGCGCCGCCGCCCGGCCGCGCGCGGTCGTCGGAACCATCCTCGGAGCGCTCACCATCTTGCCGGTGGTATTAATCGTCCTCACCAGTCCCAAGGTCCCGCCCATCAACGACATCACCACTGACTTCACCAACCCACCCGAGTTCAGCAATGCTCAACAACTGAATGCGAACCGCGGCCGCGACATGAAATATGACAAGGCCAAATATGCCGATCGTCAGCTGCAGGGCTATGGCCCGCTGCCGCCGCTCAAAATGCCCGAACCGCCCGATGATGCTTTCAAGGCCGTCCAGCGCGCCGCTTCGCAAATGCCGACCTGGACCATCACCGTTACCGATCCCGCGACCCGCACCATCGAGGGCTACTCGACTTCGAGCCTGTTCCATTTCAACGACGACTTCATCATTCAAGTGCGCCCCGGCGACGGCAGTGGCAGCCTGCTCGAGATGCGCTCCAAATCGCGCGATGGCATCGGCGATCAGGGCGTCAACCATAAGCGCATCATGGATTTCTTCGCGGCGGTCCAGCCCGGATCGAGCGGCGGCTGATCCGGCGCTCGCTCTTCTGCCCGACAATGCTTGACGCGCAAGCATCGAGGATGAAAGTTTCAGGTCTTCCGGCTCTGCTTGCACGCAAACAATTTGGATATCAATAAGGACACGCTCATGCCCGCAACCAAAATCGCACTCGCTTTGTCGGCGATGCCCGATACCCCACCACAGACGATCGTTGACCTCTCCAAAAGCGTCGAAGACAACGGCCTTGCCGGCGTTTTCATGACCGAGGCCGGCAACGACTCGCTCGCGTATTGCCTTGGCATCGGCCAGCATACGCGCACCATCAAGCTCGGCACTGCGATCACCAATATTTACCTGCGCCATCCCGCGCTGCTCGCCAATGAGGCCGCGGCGGTGCAGGAGTTCACCGGCGGACGCTTTATCCTCGGGCTCGGCACCGGCCACAAAGAGATGAACACCATCCTCGGGATTGAGATGGGCGAGCCGATGGCAAAGATGCGCGAGGTCGTGACCACGCTGCGCAAAGCGATCGATGGCGGGCGCACCGGCCCGAAGGTCACCTCCAAGCTGCCCATCTACCTCGCGGGCGTGTCGCGTCCGATGGTGAGGCTCGCCGGCGAAATCGCCGATGGCGTCATCTTCAATTTCTTCCCGCCCGCGCGGGTCAAGCAGGCGCTGGGCGAGTTGGCGGAGGGCGCACAAAAGGCAAATCGCAACGTCGCCGATATCGAGCCGACCCTGTTCGCGACCGCGTTCATTTCCGATGACCTCGAAGCGGCGCGGCGTCCCGCGCGCAAGCTGCTCTCGCGCTACGGCGCGTTGCGCTACTACGGCAACATGCTGGCCAACGCCGGCTTCAAGACGGAGATCGAGGGCATCCGCGCGGCGGGTCGCGATGAACCCAAGGCGATGGCTGCGGTCAGCGACAACATGATCGATTCCGCGCTGCTGGTTGGGCCCGAAGCGCGCATTCGCGAGCGCCTCGCGGAGCTGGCGGCCCCCGGCCTCGGCACCGTGATCGTGTTCGTCAATCCGGTGAACGAGGATCGCGTCAGCGGGAACAAACGAGCCATTCGAGCGCTGAAGGCCTAAGAAGAGGGAAGAGAAACTACAGAGGCACTGAGAAGGAGGCCAGCGCATCCGCAAGGCGATCGCGGCGTATAATTTTTTGCTCTCCTCCCTACGGTGTCTCCGCGCCTGTGGTTCCTTCTGATTTAACGATGAGGAAAAACTAGCATGTCCTATGCAATCGTAACCGGCGGAGCGCGCGGCCTCGGATTGGGAATCGTCAATGCCCTTTTCGAGCACAACGTTGTTGACGAAGTCGCGGTCATCGATCTCAGGCTTGCGCCGCCGCCCGATGCGATCGCGAAAAAGGTGCATGGCTTCACCGCCGATGTGACCGATGAAAAGCAGGTCCATCAGGCGGTCGAGGCGATCGCCGCGAAGCTGGGCCCGAATCCTGCCGTGCTATGCAACAATGCCGGTGGCGGCGAGCGCGCGTGGTTCGAGCATGGGCGCGAGGGCGAATGGGAAACCGTCGAGATTTTTCGCCGCTATGTCGACCTGAACCTGAATTCCGTGCATATCGTGACGCGCGAGGTCGCGCCGCGCATGAAAGCCGGCGCGGCGATTTGCAATACCGCCTCGATTGCCGGGCAGCTCGCGAGCCCGTTCCTCGCGGCCTACGCAGCCGCCAAAGCGGGCGTGATTTCCTACAGTAAGACCTGCGCGCTGCAGCTCGGGCCCAAAGGCATCCGCGTCAATGCGGTCGCGCCCGGTCTCATCTACACCCAAGTCTGGGAAAACCTCGGCGCCGCGCTCGGCGGTGGCGATGCTAAGGCACGCGCGACCTTTGAGGCGACGGTTAAAAGCAGCGTGCCGCTCGGCCGCGAGCAGACCATGCAGGACATCGGCCGCACGGTCGCGTGGCTATGCTCCGAGCAGGCGCAAAATGTTACTGGCCAGACCATCGCGATTGATGGCGGCATCACGCTCGGTGGCCGCTTCGACCGCCGCGAATAGGAGGCCACCACAGAGGCACCGAGACACAAAGAAAGAAAACAGACAAAACTACTTGGCGCGCGGCTCTATGCCGTGCGCTTCTTTTTTCTGACTCGGTGTCTCTGTGCCTCCGTGGTTTTGTCTGTCTCTTGGTCCGCTGCCCGCGAAAAAATAGAATGATGCGCACCATGACCGCGAAGGAGGAAAAGGCGCTCGCCATCCTGCGCCGCCTGCGCGACAACGGCTTCATCGCGCTCTTCAACGGCGGATGTGTGCGCGATCGCCTGCTCGGAATCCCCATCAAGGACTACGACATCGCGACCAATGCGCGGCCCGAGCTGGTGCAGCGGCTGTTTGACAACACCGTCGCCGTCGGCGCGCAGTTCGGCGTCATCATGGTGATCGTCGAGGGCGAGCCGTTCGAGGTCGCCACCTTCCGCGCTGACGCTCCCTATGTCGATGGCCGCCGTCCGTCGTCGGTCAGCTTCGGCACTATCGAGGAGGACGCCAAGCGCCGCGACTTTACCATCGGCGGCATGTACTACGATCCCTTTGAGGATCGCCTGATTGACACCGTCGGCGGAATGCGCGATCTGCGCGCCGGGATCATCCGCGCCATCGGAAATCCTTACGATCGCTTCGCTGAGGATCATCTGCGCGTGTTGCGCGCCGCGCGTTTCGCCGCGCGCCTGAATTTCACCATCGAGCCCGAGACGCATAAAGCGATGCGGCTGACGGCGCCGATGGTGCCCAAAGTTTCCGCCGAGCGCATCGGCGAAGAAATCGTGCGCCTGATGACTGAGGGTGGCGCCGCGCGCGGCATGGACATCATGGTCGAGACCGGCCTGATGAAAGAGGTCCTGCCCGAAGTGCTCCCGATGATCGGATGCCAGCAGCCTGCGAACTATCATCCCGAGGGCGACGTGTACGTGCATACGAAGATTGCCGTCGCAATGCTGAATCCCGGCTGCACCGAGAGCCTCGCGTTCGGAATGCTTTTTCACGACATCGCAAAACCGCAGACCCGCGCCGAGCAGAATGGCAAGGTCACTTACTATGGCCACACCGAAATCGGCGCGGAGATGGCGATCGATATCCTCGCGCGACTGCGCCGCTCGCGCGCGGTGCAGGAACGTGTCGCCTACCTGGTGAAAAATCATTTGAAGCTCACGATGGCGCCGCGGATGCGCACCTCGACGCTCAAGCGCATGCTCAGCGAAGAAGGCTTCGACGAGTTGCTCGAAGTCAGCAGGATGGACGCGCTCGCCTCGAGCTCGTACCTCGGCTTCTATCACTTCTGCCGCCACGCGATGGCGCGGATGACGCCGGCGCAGATGCGCCCGCCGCGCTTGATCAGTGGCACCGATCTGATCGGGATGGGATTCAAGCCGGGCCCCGCCTTCAAAAACATTTTGCAGGAACTCGAAGACCTGCAACTCGATGGCGCAATTGCCGACCGCGAGGCGGCCATCGCTTACATCCGCCGGCATTATTCCGCGGCCGGAAACTGAGCGGCTTGCTCGAAGCGAAGTCCATCACCCGGCGCTTTGGACGAACGGTCGCCCTCGATGGTGTCGACTTCATCGCGCGCGCCGGCGAGATCCACGCACTGCTCGGCGAGAATGGCGCCGGCAAAACCACGCTGATGAATGTTTTCACCGGACGCGTTCGCCCCGATGCGGGCAGCGTGCTCCTTGAAGGAAAGCCGCTTCCACTCGGCGCGCCCGAAGATGCTTTGCGGGCCGGAATTGCCGCGGTGCATCAGAGCCCGATGCTGTTCGAGCGCTTCACCTGGGAGGAAAACCTCGCGCTGGGCGGCTTTGGCCGCGACGGCGGCGGCCTCGGGCTGCGGCGAATCGATTTGGACGCGGTGGTGACGAAGGCGCGCGACCTCGCGCGTCACCTTGGCTTTGAGTTGCCGCCGCCGCGCGCGATCATTGCCGACCGATCGGTCGCCGAGCGCGTGCGCCTCGAGGTTCTGCGCGCGCTGAGTTTTGACCCGCGCGTTTTGATCCTCGATGAACCCACCGGCGTCCTCGCGCCGAGTGAGTTGACGGCGTTTCTGGATCTTCTGCGGCGCCT
The DNA here is from genome assembly GCA_963814035.1 of uncultured delta proteobacterium. Lineage (GTDB taxonomy): Bacteria > Desulfobacterota > Binatia > Binatales > Binataceae > DATGKG01. The sequence goes on along the minus strand of CAWFBH010000008.1, from coordinate 58,024 downwards.
TCGCGGTGAGGGGCGCATCGTGATCCTCATTACGCACAAACTTGCCGAAGCGCGAGCGGTCGCGGATCGCATCACGGTGCTGCGCGGCGGCCGATTGGTTGCGGAAACCACGCCCGCCGAGTCCGATGAATCCGCATTGGCGCGCTTGATGATTGGTGAGTTGACCATTCCGCCTCCCGCTAACCTCCGCCCCGTAGCAAATGCCGACATCTTGCTCGAAATTGAAAACCTCTCTTATCGGAATGACGGCGTCACGATCCTCGATGACATCTCGGTACGCCTCAACGCGGGCGAGATCGCGGGAGTCGCAGGCGTCGATGGCAACGGTCAGGTCGAACTGGTCGAGGTGCTGGCGGGCGCCCGCCGAGCGACCGCGGGATCGTTTCGGGTTGCGCAAAGCGGCAACGGTTCCGCAATGGCGGTCATCCCGCAGGATCGCGACCTGGATGGACTGATTCTCGACATGCGGCTGTGGGAAAATTTTCTGCTCGCCGAACCGGTTCGCGCGCGGATGACTCGCCGTGGATGGCTCGATGTCTCGCGCGCCTTCGAACATTGCCGCGAAGCGCTGAATGCTTTTCGGGTCCGCGCCGCCGGCCCCGACGCACCCGCCGCTTCGCTTTCAGGCGGGAATCGCCAGCGGCTCGAGGTGGCGCGTGCGATGTCCCAAAATCCCCGGGTCATCGTGGCGCACAACGTAACTCGAGGACTGGATCTCGCCGCGACCGCCGATGTGCATCGCATCCTGCTGAAGTTTGCGGCCGAGGGCGGCGCGGTGCTGCTCATCTCCAGTGATCTCGACGAGCTGCTCGCGATCGCGAGCCGCTTGTTCGTCATCAGCCGCGGCAAATTGCGCGCGACCGACCCGAAGGACCGCTCTGCCGAGAAGCTGGGTTTGCTGATGGCGGGCCGCTGGAGCGAGTGAGCGTGTTCTCAACCATCGGCAAGCCGGCGGGTGCGATTGTCCTCGCCATCGCGTTGATCTCGTTCGTCCTGTTGGCTCTGGGAGCCAGCCCGGCGGGAGTCTTCATCGCGCTGGGCGAGGGAGCTTTCGGGAACTGGATCGCCTTCACCGATTCGCTGGTGAAAGCAACGCCGCTGGTTTTCACCGGCCTTGCCATTTCAGTCGCATTTTCCGCCGCGTTGTACAACATCGGCGCCGATGGGCAACTGGTAATCGGTGCGATCGCCGCGGGCGCGGTGGGGCCCTTTCTCGGCGGATGGCCACGCCCGCTCGCGATCATGATCGTGCTCCTCGCGGGCGCGCTCGGCGGCGCAGTCTGGAGCGGCATCTGCGGATGGCTGCGAGCGCGACGCGGCACCAACGAAGTCATCAGCACCATCATGTTGAATTTCGTTGCCGCGCAGATCCTGAGCTGGACGGTGCATGGCCCGCTGATGGAGGCCTCGCGCGCGTATCCGCAGAGCATGCCGATCGCATCCAGCGCCGAGATGTATATGTTTCTCCCGCCAACTCGCCTCAATCTCGGGATGCTGCTCGCACTCGTCCTCGCGCTGGCAACCTATCTCCTTCTGTTTCGCAGCGATGCAGGTTTTCAGTTGCGCGCGATGGGAAAAAATCGGCGCGCGGCGAATTTCTTTCGCATCCCCATCGCATCACTCACCGTATGGACCATGGCGCTTTCGGGCGCGCTCGCCGGACTGGGCGGCGCGGTGCAAATTTCCGCCATCAACCATCGCTTGTATGAGAAAGTCTCGCCCGGATGGGGTTTCGAAGCGATCGCGGTCGCGCTGGTCGCGCGGCTCAATCCGCTCGGGATTGTGGTCGCGGCGATTTTCTTCGGCGCGCTCGACAACGGCTCGCAGGCGATGCAGCGTGCCGAGGGCGTTTCGCCGGTGCTGGTGCAGGTCATCCAGGCGATGGTGATTCTGATCCTGCTCGCGTTCGATACCAGCGCGTGGGGCAACCTTCGCGATACGTTTGCGCGCGCGCCCCAGGCGCCGGCGCAGGCTTCCGAGGGCGCCGATGCTTGAGGCATTTCTCACTTCGACGATTGCGATGGCGACGCCGATCCTGCTCGCGGCGTTGGGCGAACTGCTGGTCGAGGAAAGCGGCATCATCAATATCGGCATCGAGGGCGCGATGTTGTCGGGCGCGTTCTTCGCGCTTTCGGGGGTGTACTTCACGGGCAGCATCGCGGTGGGCCTGCTATGCGGCATCGCGGCCGCGATCGCGATCAACGCGTTGCTGGGGGTGCTGGTGATCAACCTCGCGGTGAACCAGGTCGTCGCGGGCACCGCGCTGGATATCCTCGCGGCGGGAGTCACCGGAGTTTTCTACCGCAAATTTTTCGGCATCACCGGCAAGGCGTTTATTGTAACGCCGCTGCATCCGATCGCGCTGGTCTATTTTGCTTTTGCGATGGTCCCGGCGCTGGCGTGGGTGATTCATCGTACGCGCTACGGACTGCGGCTGCGCGCGGCGGGTGAGCGTCCCGAGGCGGCGGACGCGCTCGGCCTCGGCGTCTATGCGCTTCGATGGCAGGCACTCATCGTGTCGGGAGTGCTGACCGGGCTGGCGGGCGCGTTTCTGACCGTCGCGTATGCGAACACCTTCGTGGAAAACATTTCCGCCGGCCGCGGCTTCGTCGCGCTCGCGGTGGTGATTCTCGGCAGGCGCAATCCCTGGGGCCTCGCGGCCGCATCGATCCTGTTCGGCGCGGCGATGGCGCTGCAATTCCTCTTGCAGGCGCTGGGCACCGCGGTTCCGTATCAGCTATTCCTCGCGCTCCCGTATGCATTGACGTTGATCGTTCTTGCTTTCTTCGGCGGCCAGACGCGCGACCCCAGCGCGTTGGGGGTTCCTTACACGCGTAGTTGAGTTGACAAACAGTCTCGGTCCCTCGACGATCGACGGTCGAGGAGAACCACTCATTGTTGTCAGCAATCAAATCAACTTTCGGTGTTTTCGCGATTTCCGGTTTGCTCATGCTCGCAAGATGCGGAGTCGAGGCCCCCAAAACGGCGGCACCGGTCGGCGTGCATCGAGTCGCGGTCGGCATAGACTCAGCCCCGGGGCGGGACTCCTGAGGTTTTGATGACCGATTATTCTTCCGTCGGCAAATTGCCAGTCAAGGGAACGCCGATGCTCGGTGCGCCGGAGACCTCCGGGAGCGGCGACGTCGTGATCCCCGATGCGTTCTGCGACTGGACGTACCGCAGGCAGCAGGCGCAAGCGCTGATGAACAAATCGCAAGCAGCGCCGTGACTGGCGAGGCTGCATGACCTTTCGGAGGATGCTACTCTGACGACCATGCGCGAGACCGTTCCGAATACTTCCGCGTTCCCCACCGCGCGATGCGAGCCCTGTGGCAAGTCGGTGCTCACCTACGTCACCCTGGATGAGCGCGGCAACGAGGTTCGCTCCTGCGTGCATTGCGACGGCGTGATCGTCGAGTCGTTGCGATGGCTGACCGCAACGGAACTGGAGGCCGAGGGCTACGAGATCGGCTATCGCCCCGATGACAAGCCGAAATCCGGCGGCGGATGTGACTCCGGAGGCTGCGGATCGTGCGCGACCCGCAAGCACTAAGTCGCGATTAAAAAAGGCGCCCCATCTGGAGCGCCTTTTTTCTTTTGGTAGCTGCTACTTGAACCCGGCCCGCTAGCCCTTCAATCCGAGGAAGTGTCGAAGCTTCTCGGCGTCGAAACCGAGCATGGTCTGATTGTCGACCTTGATGACCGGCGCCGCGCGATAGCCCATCGCGAGCAGTTCCTCGCGCGCCGCGGAATCCTCGGAAACGTTGCGCTCGGTAAATTCAACGCCGTTGCGAGCCAGAAATTCTTTCGCGTGATTGCACGCGTTGCAGCCATGCATGGTGAAAACCGTGACGTTCATGTAACCGCATGACCTCCTGAACGACCGTTACACTTCCGAGTCTAGCACTCCGTACCACGCGAAGCGCTTTAGGCCAAGACCCGCCAAAGTCCAGAAATCCTCATCTTAAATCGGCAAATTTGCCGCTCGGGAATAAATCGCGACTCCGATCGGTATACGCGACAGACGCCACCAGCAGTGGCGTCCGCAAAAGGAGTGAGCATTGCGATGGGAAAAACTCTCGACCGGCGCTCGTTTCTAAGGATTGCCGGTATTTCGATGGGAGCGGCGGCGCTGTATCAGTTTGCGCCCAGGCTCGCATTCGGGCAGGCGGTCTCGACCTCGATGCGCGACGCGAATGGCGAGGCGCCGGCGCCGTTTCGTTTCGCGCAACTCAGCGACGCCCATGTCGGCTTTAACGGTCCGCCCGATCCGCTCGGCACCAGGGCCTTCGAGCATGCGGTCGAGCTGCTCAACGCGACCTCGCAGCCGCCCGAACTGGTGCTCTTCACCGGAGACCTTACGCATGACGCGGACAATCGCGATGAGCATGCGAACAGGATGCGCAGGTTCAAAGAAATCGCGGGGCGCCTCAAAACCTCGAAGCTGTATTTCGTGCCCGGTGAGCATGATGCGGGCCTCGACGGCGGGCAGCTCTATCGTGAATTCTTCGGCGAGAGTTCCTATTCATTCGATTATCGCGGCGTACATTTTGTAGGCCTCGACAATGTGTCGCGCGCCAGGCCTGAGGTGGGAGACGATCGCCGCGCATGGCTGGCGAAGGACCTGGCGCGTTTTTCCAACGCCACGCCCATCGTCGTCTTCACGCATCGGCCGCTGTTCGACCTCAAACCGGAATGGGAATGGTTCACCAGCGACGGTCCCGAGGTGATGAAAATCCTCGCGCCATTCGAGAACGTGACGGTGCTGTATGGCCACATCCATCGGCGCGACGTGCGCAAGGAAGGCACCGCGAGTCATTATGCGGCGCGCTCGATGATTTTTTCCTTCCCGGATCCGCAGGTGGCGAAGGCGAAGAAGCCGTTGCCATTCGATGCCGGCGATCCATTCAAAAACCTCGGCCTGCGGATGCTCGACGAAGGCCAGGGCGGCGCGCTCGCGGTCACCGACGTGGAACTTAACGTGCGCGAATTTGCCGGCCGGTCCGGCATACAACAAATCATGAAAGCAGGAGTATTCGGATGAGGCGCAAAGCGTTGTTTTTGGCAGGGCTGTGCGCGTTGGCGATGACGGCGCTTCCGGCGCTTCGCGTGCGGGCCGTTGCGCCCCCGCGAGTTATCGAGGTCAGGGCGAAAAAGTTCGAGTTCTCGCCCAACCACCTCACCCTCAAAAAGGGCGAGCCGGTCACGTTCCACCTGGTGAGCGAGGATCGGGTGCATGGATTCTTCCAGCGCGCACTCGGCATCGATACCGACATCGATCCGGCCAAGGCGAATGACATCACGCTAACGCCGAAGGATCCCGGCACCTACCAGGTGATATGCGATCACTACTGCGGGTACGGTCACGGCAACATGAACATGACGATAGTGGTGCAGTGAGGTTTCTGGCGGCCGGAGTTCTCCCCCAACTCTGTGCCCCGAAGCGGCGACCGATAAGCATCGCGTCGCCGCTTCTTTTTCCCGGCGAAGGCCTAAAATCCTCGGTTCTCGAAGGGCCGCCTCATCCTCCTCGGCGTCGGCGCCCGATGGTTTCGCGCGGAGGCCGAAGTGATGGGCGCCGAGTTCGCGCGGCGCTGGCAACCGCTGCGCAATCTTGTGAAGCATTGCGTGTGCCGTGAACCCGCGACGACGTCAGCTTATCGCGGCGAGATCATCAAGTTTCCATCGGTGAAGATCGCCCCAAACCGGCGCAAAAACCGGGCCCGCCGATTCTACTCGGCGCGCACGATCCGAAGTATGCGCTGAAGCGCGTCGCGCGTTATGCCGACGGATGGTGCCCCGGAGGCCTAGGCGTCGAAAAGGCGCGCGAGTGCATTCCGCAGATCAAGAAGATGGCGAAGGCGTTCGGCCGCGATCCGGAGAAGCTCGAATTCTCGGTGCTGCTGATGGGCGGCGCCGATATGCTAATCGCCGACATGATGAAGCAGTATCAGGGAGCAGGAGTTAGTCACCTCGTCGTGGCAGCGTCAGCGGTATCTGAGGAGGAGTGAAAGTGGTGCGCGGCCTCGAACCAATCGCCTCGCGCGCCGCAAAAATCTAACCTTAGAAAAAATAGAGGGCGCGGCATCCGATGATGCCGCGCCCTCCTTCGTTGTTCGATTGAGTTACTTCGACGCCTGGGTTGTCGCGCCGTTTCCTGCCTTTGCTGCTTTCTTCGCCGCGCGCTCGTCCGCGTGCTTCTGGATCATCGCGCCGGCCGCGTTCATCGCCTGGCCCATGAAGTCCATGCGCATTCGACATGGTCCAATCGTACGACGCCTGACGGCTGACGTTGGACATTCTTGAAGACCGGAGCGACGTGCTCGGCCCATAGCTCGTACGACTTGATGGTCTTGTCGAAGGCTCGCCCAGTTGTGCGCGAGCTGCAGAAAGGCGCCGAACTCGCCCTGCTTGGCTTCGAGGCGTTTGATCTGCGCGATCGCGTCGTCCGGCGTGCCGATGACGGCGTTGCCCGATTCGATCATTCCATCGATCGGATCCACGCCGCCGGGGCGGTGGGGTCGAGCGGGTTGAGCCGCGCGAAATACTCCATCCACTTGATGGATGCCGTACTTGACGTTCTTGCGCGCCTGCTCGCGAGTCTCGGCGATGTGCACCGGACCGACGAGGCGCAGGCTTGCTGCGATCCATCGTGCGGCCATTCTCGGCCGCAATTTCATTGGCGACCGCCCAGTTGGTGCTGAGCGCATCGAAGCCGTTGGCATTGGTCGCCGCGACGCACAACATCCCGAAGCCGTACTTGCCCGCGGCGCGTCCGCCCGAGGGGCTGACCGCGCTGGCGACCGCGATCTCCGGATGCGGTTTGGTGTAGGGCAGCAGATGCGCGCGCGCGTTGACGAGGTTGTACCATTCGCTCTTCTCGGTCACGACCTCGCCGTTGAAGAGCCGCATGATGACCTCGATGCCTTCCAGCATGCGATCGCGCTGCGTCATCGGATTGATGCCGAGCATCATCGCGTCGGAGGGAAGCAGGCCGGGGCCGACCCCGAGCATTACGCGCCCGCGCGTCTGATGGTCGAGCTGGATGATGCGATTCGCCGTCATCAGCGGGTTGTGGTACGGCAGCGAGACCACGCCGGTGCCGAGCCGAATATTTTTGGTGCGCTCCGCGGCGGCGGCGATGAACACCTCGGGTGAGGCGATGATTTCGAAGCCGGCGGAGTGATGCTCGCCGATCCAGGCTTCCTCGTAGCCAAGCCGATCCAGGTTCTCGATCAGTTCAAGGTCGCGGTGAAGTGCTTCAGTCGGGTCCTGGTCGAGCGGATGGAACGGGGCCAGGAAGATGCCATTGCGCATCGGTATCGTGCGAGCCATTCGTCGGGTGCCTCCTTCAGGCTTCCTACATTTGCGGAACAATTGAGGTTATCGCACATCCGGCGGCGAACCAAAACGCGAAACTGCGCTTGATTTTCGCGCCATCGCAAGTGAATCTCGCGATGCGAAAGAGCCCTCGCGTGTTGCAAGGCATGATGCTGCGCGCAAGGCGCGAAGCGGGCGGAGCCGCGCCGCAGGCGCTCCGCGCGAGCCGCCGAGGCGGAGCACGAGCGGAGTTCGAGGCGAATCAGAAAAGCCGGAGCGAAGCGTAGTCCGAGGAAATATTTCGATGAGGTGGCGCAAGTGTCTATCACCGAACACACCGTAAAAACCGCCCGGCATACCAGTTTCTACCTCGCAGCGGGTCCCGAAAATGGTCCGCTGATAATTTTCGTCCACGGATGGCCGGAGCTATCGATCAGCTGGCGCCATCAGCTTCCCGCGCTTGCGGCGCTGGGGTTTCGCGCGATCGCGCCCGACATGCGCGGCTATGGACGATCGTCGGTTTACCATCAGCACAGCGACTACGCGCAGGAACTCATCGTGCGCGACATGATCGAATTGCTCGATTCGACGGGGCGTCAGAAAGCGGTGTGGGTCGGTCATGATTGGGGCAGTCCGGTGGTGTGGAACCTCGCGAGTCATCATCCAGATCGATGCGAGGCGGTCGCGAGTTTATGCGTGCCGTACTACACCATCGATCGCGGCCTCGAGCACACGCTGACCCTGGTCGATCGCCAGCTCTATCCCGAAAGCGAATTTCCATACGGCCAGTGGGAGTACATGCGCTTCTACGAGGAGAACTTCGCGGCGGCGACCGATCCGATGGATGCCAACGTGCGCAGATTCCTGAAGCTCGCGTTTCGCAAAGGCGATCCCTCAGGCGAGCATAAGCGCGCGGCGACCTCGATGGCGCGCAAGGGCCGCGGACTTTTCGGCAGCGCTGAGATTCCCGATGTGCCGCGCGACGGCGATGTGGTCAGCGAGGAAGACCTGAGCGTCTATGTGTCGGCATTGGAGCGCAACGGATTCTTTGGGCCAAGCTCCTGGTACATGAACCATAAAAGCAATGAAGCTTATGGGCGCAAGGCCGCGAACGAGGGCAACCTCGACATGCCGGTGCTATTTATCGCCGCGCTGTACGATTACGTCTGTGAGTCGGTCCATTCGCGCCTCGGCGAACCGATGCGCAAGTACTGCCGCAACTACAGTGAGGTAATCATCAAGGCCGGCCACTGGGTCGCGCAGGAAAAACCACTGGAGGTGAACGCCGCGCTCGTCAAATGGCTCGCTACCACCGTTCCGAATGTCTGGCCGCGTCCAGCTTAAGCGGATCTTGCCGATTGTTCGAAGGAGCGCCGACCGGGCGGACTGTTTTTAATCGTGCGAATCGAACCGCGATCGTCCTCAGATGATCAGGTAAGAGCCTCAGCGCTCCATCTCCTGGAGCTTCTGATCGAATTCGCGCAGTTTGGAAAGTTTCTCATCAGTAGGCTGAATCATCCTGGCTTTCTGCGCCGCCAGCTCAGTTGAATGCTGACTGGGCAGCTCACCGTCGATTTTCTCGATGGCCTCTTGGGCGAGGCGGCGAACCATGTCGCTCTTGTCGTTGGCGACCACTTGCGAGAGAAGCTCGTTGGACTTGTCGCTACCGATCTCGCCGAGGGCAAAAACCGCGGTGCCGCGCGCGCGATCATCGTCACCCGCGGTGCTCTCTTCTTGCAGATATTCCATTACCGGAAGGGTTCCGCGCGCGTCGCCGATTCGTCCCAGTGCGGCTGCCGCATGCAGTTTGACCAACGGCTCCGTCGAGCGCAGAAACAACATTTGCGAGATCGGAGGGACGCCCTCGTTGGCCTGCCGTGCGCCCAGCAGATCCACCGCCTTGATGCGGACCCGGATGTCGGGATCGGAGAGCGTGTCCATCAGAATCTTGTTGACTTCGGGATCCTGGAGGTTGCGAAGCTTCTTGAGCTCTTGAACGCGCACATTGGGATCGGCGTCCTTGAGGCCGAGCTTTACATCTTTGATGACTTTGAAGGGGGTTTCTTCTTCGCTGTGATGGCGGATGTCGTCGATGCCGGCCTGGACCTTACCCTGATGCGACATCGGGTCGGCGCTCAGCGCGCTTCCCATCCCGGTGCCGCCATACTGCGCGTGGCCCAGCGCGGGCAACCCAGCAATACCGATGAGGACAGCCCCCGCGAGCATCATTCGAGGTCTAAACATTTCCCCAACCTCCGAAATTAAGCCAGAATTATTGGTTAACGGACAACTCATTGCAAGTTTGCCCATCTTCCTCGCGCAGATGACGTATAACGTTTCAAGAGCCTCTGTATTGGTTTAATCCTGACTTGAGTAGGAAGTTCTCAATCGTAAGCCTTCCTTTTTTCGCCTTATTGATGCTCGGGCTAGCATCAACCTCGCATCCGAGCCCGGATTCGAACGCGTCCGCTTGAAAGTCTCTCCCACCGCGATGCCTTCTCCTAAAGCACTGCCGGAGGGTGTCTCTGAGCCGCCGGTATATAAGATAAGCAGTCCGGCCTTCCACGATGGGCAAAAACTCGTATTCCAAGCCTCCTGGATTGGGATTCCGGTTGCTACCGCCCGGGTCGAATTGCATAGCAAAAAAAAGACTCGAACCTCTGGTCCGCCGAGGCGTGGGTGCAGACCAACCAGTTCGCCGATGTGCTCTTCAAAATGCGTGATTATATGAGCGAGGACCTCGATCATCGGTCATTGATTTCGCGCAAGATGTACATTCGGCAGAGCGAGAATAAACGCCTCAACGACTTCAAGGCTGATTTCGATCGGCGCGCCGGGCTCGTCACGCTGGTCAAACACAATCGCAAGGGCGACCAGGTCAAGCGTTTCCTCTCAACCAATCCATGGGGTCCGTTGTCGGGTGCGATGATGGCGCTTTCGCTCCCGATGGAGCCGGGTCATCAGTACGCCGTCGATGTGTTCACCGGCAGCACGCGGTACGTCTTCACCTTCAAGGTGGGCGAGCGCGAGAAGATCACGACCGCGCTGGGAACCTTCGACGCCTATCGCTTGGTCCCCGGAGTTGAGTACGAAAGTGACGGGAAGCTGAGCGAGTCCGCGACCGGAATCGTGATTTGGGTCTCCGCCGATGACCGTCGCCTGCCGCTGCGCGCCGAGTCGCAAGCCTTCATCGGAAAAGTTCAGGCCGATCTCGTCCAGACTGGCGGCTGAGTCCTGATTCGCGCTCGCAGGGCCTTCTCAGCGCTTGCCGTGCGCCATCGAATCGTGGGAGAGGGAAGTACTCACTCGTGGAGCAATAGCGATGGCGAAAAAACTGGAATTCTTTTACGACTGCTCGAGTCCGTGGACATATCTGGCCTTCACCAGGATCGAGGAGGTTGCGAAGCGTCATAACGCGAACCTGGTCTGGAGGCCGATCCTGGTCGGCGGCCTGTTCAATACCGTCAATCCGTCGGTTTACGAGAGCCGCGAGAAGCCGGTGAAGGTGAAGGCGCGCTACTACACCAAAGACCTCCAGGACTGGGCCAATTTCTACAAAATCAAAATCGGCAATCCTACGGTGTTCCCGGTTAATTCCGTCAAAGCGATGCGCGGTGCGTTCGTCGCCCATGAGCATCAGAAAATCTCGGCCTACTCGCGCCGCGTGTTCGAGAGCTACTGGGGCGACAACCGCGACATCAGTCAGGATGACGTCCTGCGCGAGATCGTGCGCACCGTCGGCCTCGATGAAAAAGAATATTTCGAGAAAATCAACGCGCAGCCGTACAAAGACATGCTGCGGAAAAACGTCGAGGACTTGATCGAGCGCGGCGGCTTCGGCTCACCGACCATCTTCGTTGAGGGCTCGATGTTCTTCGGCAACGATCGCCTGCCGCTGGTGGAATGGGAGCTCGACAAGTAGGAGTGGAGATCACCCCAGAGGCACAAGGTAGAAATGGAGATAGTGGCGGCATCATTTTTTCTTCTGCCGGCTGTGTCTCCGTGCCTCTGTGGTTCATTCTGATTTCCGCGTGCCGGAGCCTACCGAAAAAATTCGCGCGTTCATCGCGGTTCGCGTCAGTCCTGCGGTCGAGCGCGCCATTGAAAATGTGATTGCGGAACTGCGCGCGCATAACGACGGCATCAAGTGGGTATCATCGACGAGCCTCCACCTCACACTGAAATTCCTCGGCCCCGCCGTTCCGATCGAAAAGATTCATCGCCTTCAACCTGATTTGGAGAAGATTGCCGGAGATACCGCGGCCTTCGAACTCGATGCCTCTGGGGTCGGAGGTTTTCCCGACCTCAAGCATCCGCATGTTTTGTGGGTCGGCCTTCGAAGTGAGAAACTGCAAAATCTTGCTGCGCGTATCGACGACGCGGCCTCGCGATGCGGTTTCGAACGGGAACAGCGCGCCTTCAACGGACATCTTACGATTGGACGCCTCAAGCGACCCCGGCTGCATTCCGAGACGCGCACCCGCATCGATGCGGCAATTAACCGCGATTTCGGGAGCTCGACCATTGGCGAAATGTCACTATATCGGAGCATCACCGCATCGACTGGCCCGATCTATGAGACGCTTCGCGATTTCACATTCAGCGGTTGATGTTTGGGAGCTTCCGGGGCGCTGCGTTCTTCATTCGGATGTTCGAAAACTCCAGCGTCGAGGCCACGACGGCGTCGGCGAGCGGCCACAAGTCGGGCACGAAGCGCAACTCGACCTCGCGCCTGAGCATCTCGCCGATCGGGTCACGAATCTCGACGACACCGATCGGCACCACCGCCGTGCGCGCGATGTAGTAGCCTGCCTCTTCGAGCGCTAGCGCAAAATTCTCCAGTGCCATTTCATAGAGGAACAGCGTGCAGGCCAAAATTGCCGGCGCCCATCGCGATTCGACCGCGACAATCCGCCGCGCCGTCGAATGCGCAAAAAACCGCGCGCGATCCTCGTTGCTGGTGCGCTGGCCGACGCCATAGGTCACCCGGGGGCAATCACGGGGCAAAATAAAATTTGGCAAATGAGCGTCGTCCACCGCCCACACCGCATCGCCGGTCACGCCGGAATCCGGCGAGGGAACCGGACGCGGATCGAATCGCGTTATCCCGGCTTGCTCGCTGACGTGAAAGAGACGCATCGAGTGAGTATCTCGTATCCAGTACCCCTGGTCACGAGGCGAATTTTCGCATTAATGGCCTGATTCGGTCTTTTGCTCCACAGCCGGCGGCGCGATTTGACCAGACTTGGGGATTAGTGATGCGATTGGCTAGCGCGGTTGGATTGATTTTGTGGCAAGATTCAGGCTGGCGGACCAATAATTTTGCGGAGCGGGGATGGCGATGGCGATTGAGATCAAAAGCAAAGCGCTCGACCTGGCGCTGAGCCAAATCGAAAAACAATTCGGCAAAGGCTCGATCATGAAGCTCGGCGAGCAGGCAATCGTCGCTGACGTTCCGGTCATCTCGACCGGCTCGCTGGGGCTCGACCTCGCGCTCGGCGTCGGCGGATTGCCGCGCGGCCGGGTGGTCGAGATCTATGGTCCGGAGTCCTCAGGCAAAACCACCCTCGCGCTCGAATGCATTGCCGAGGCGCAAAAGAAGGGCGGCATCTGCGCCTTCATCGATGCGGAGCATGCGCTTGACGCGGGATACGCGCGCAAACTCGGCGTCAAGGTTGAGGACCTGCTCATATCGCAGCCCGACAACGGCGAGCAGGCGCTTGAAATCGCCGAAACCCTGGTGCAATCCGGCGCCGTCGATGTGCTCGTGATCGATTCGGTGGCGGCGCTGGTGCCGCGTGCGGAAATCGAAGGCGAGATGGGCGAGCCGCAGATGGGCTTGCAGGCGCGTCTGATGTCGCAGGCGCTGCGCAAGTTGACCTCGATCATCTCGCGCTCCCGTACCATCGTGATCTTCATCAACCAGATCCGGATGAAGATCGGTGTGATGTTCGGGAATCCCGAGACCACCACCGGCGGCAATGCGCTGAAGTTTTACTCGTCGGTGCGAATCGATATCCGGCGCATCGGCGCGATCAAAACCGCGACCGAGGTCATTGGTTCACGTACCAAGGTCAAAGTCGTCAAGAACAAGATGGCGCCGCCGTTCCGCGAGGCGGAATTCGACATCCTCTACGGCACCGGGATTTCCAAGGAAGGCGAGTTGGTCGATCTCGCCTCGGAGCACAACATCGTCGAGAAGCTGGGCGCGTGGTACTCGTACAACGGCGAGCGCATCGGGCAGGGGCGCGAGAATGCGCGCGATTTTCTGAAGGCGAATCCCGCGATCTCGGATGAGATCGAGACGAAGGTGCGCGAGAAGCTCGGCGCCAAGAATGTCCACGTGCTGCCACCGACCGCCGAGATTCCCGAGGAACCCGAAGAAGAGGAACCGGCTCCGGCCCCGTCATCCTCGAAGAAGCGCGGCTGAGCGCGAACTTGCCGGTGTCTCTGCGCTTTGACCGGCGCGCGTCATGGCGAACAACAATCCGGCCATCACCAGAACCGAAAGCTGAACGTGGGTGATGCGCGACAGCGGTCCGAGGAACAAGCATACGAACAACGAATAGACAGCCACGCGGATGGCATTTGCAATCACCGCCTGGTCGAGGGAGCGCGCGCGCTCGATACCTACAATGAGCGCCGGCGCCAAAATCACCGCGTCGTAGATATATAGATGTGGATCGATCAGCATCGCTACCAGAGTTAGCGCGGCAAATCGCATGTCCACCGCGGGTTCACGCCGCCAATATCGCGCCAGGATCGCGAGCACTACCAGCGAGGATACTGCCCACAGCTCGATTTCGAAGTGGCCTGCTCCCAGCAGTATCCAAAAGCTCCGCAGTGAATGCATCTGGTAAGGCTTCACCGCGAGTGCCAGATCATCGACGCGAGGCAATCGCATCGCGAACTCGAGGTAACTTCGTATCGAGTTGAGACCGGCCACTGACACGACCAGCGCTACCTGCGCCGCGCCGGCGACGGCCATACCCATGACGACCCTGAACTCACGCACCACGATGAGTGCGATTGCAAATGCGATGAAGATCGGCGGCTTGAATGCGAGGCATCCGAGCGCGAGACCCGCGAGGAATCGATCTTCGCGCACAAATGCCCAAAACGAAGCCACCACGCACGCGAGCAGCAGGATCGAAAGCTGTCCATGGCCGATGGCATTGAAGAAGGGAGGAAACGCGAGCGCGGCAAGTATCAGGATGCTCCGCTGGGCGGCGATCTTCGGATAGAGACGCGCGACAACTGCCACGCATCCGGTATAAAGCAGCACGTTGAGGACCGACCACATCGCAAAGGCGGTGAGGTAAGGAGTCTGCGCGAATGGCCAGAACATCAAGGCGACTTGCGGTGGATAAACCGGCAGGTAGTGCCAACCCTGGACGCCGGAAATCGCGCGCGCAGTGGCCTCGGCGAACCGATGGACTCCGTACATCTCCGCAACGCGATGGGATTGCGCAAACGATCCCGTCGCATAGAACTGCAGAAAATCGGTCCCTTTGAGGTCGCCCAATCGATCCAACAAGCCCGGCCGGCTGAGGTTGAAGATGAACATCAGCCACACCACACTCGCCGCGATCGCCGCCTGGACGGTTATTCGTCGAAGGTTGAGCCAATTCGAAAAGCTGGAGAAAAATTTGACGCCGTGCGCGGGGGCCATACCGAACCGCTTTGACTTAGGTATTGATGAAGCGGTTGTGGGCGCATCGCTCGCCATCATTTCAGGATCGTGAGCGCTCACAGTTGCAGCCTCGGGGCTCACGTCGCGGGCTCCAAATGCGCGCGGCCAGAAATCGCTACCCGCGATGCCAAGTCTACTTGTGTAATGCGTATCGAAAGGTATGTCGCCAAATAGGCGGCTACTAGCGACAGGAAACCCAGACTTCCAAGCACGCCCCCGACCATTCGCAACGAGAGGGGCAGATTCAAACTAACTCCGGCCAAAGGGGAGATCAGTGATTTACCTGGCGCGCCCAACGCGAGCACTGCGAGGATGACGCTTACCGACAGCAACCAAACCGGCGCGGTATCGATTCGCCCGGCATATGCAGTGCTGATGATCCGGCTGAAGGGCAGAAGCAGCAGCACCATATAATGGATCCAGGCGATCGGAGAGATCAGGATCGCGGTGGCGATCCATAACGAGAGGACCAGCCAATCGCCGTCCTCTTCCGATTGTCTCGCCAGAGTCGCGCGCAAGGTTAGCATCAAGACGAAGGCCTGCACCGACCAGGTCACCGCCAACCGCAAGAGGTCCATCCGCGGCGATAAGTGCGCGCCAAGGCCGTACCAAAATAGCCGCGAGGCGAATGCCGCCGCGGAAATGTCCACCGGCTGTCCAGAGTTGAGGTACGAGGAGCCCCACGCGGCGCCGTGAACGAAATTCATCGTGGTATGAAGTCCCATCACCGCGATCGTGGCGACCGTGCCCAGGACCACGCCACCGACGGTAAAGGTCAGTGCGCGGCGCCGGTCAGTGACTATAAGATATCCCACCAATAACAATGGAAATGCCCTCAGCAAGCCGGCGGCAGCAAGTGCTAGCCCTGCGATTCCGTCACGCCCCTGCTGCATGGATCGCATCATCACCACCAGCAGGAAGAGCACCATCATCTGGCTTTGCCCCCACCAGAAGTGCTCGATCACCGGTGAGTACAACACCGTGAGTCCCATAAGCGTCCATCGCAGCGTTGCCGGCAGTCCAGAGTCCGCCAGCAACATCCACATCGATGCGACGAAAAGCACGATACTGACCGACATCCACACCAGGTAGGCTCGATACGGTGTCATCAAGGTCAGCGCTTCGAACATCGCGATGAAGCTGGGAGTGTAATCGGCATGAATCAGAATTCCGGTTTCGAGGCCCAAAGCTGAACCGACCGGAGTAAGATCGCTCAGGTATGGATCTATGTGGTAGCGGGCCGCATACGCTGAGACGTAATAGTGACTGAAATCAAATTTGTTAAAGCGAGGCAGATTTCCATCAAATGCCATCGCGACATGCAGTAGTGCCGCGATCCAGATCGTCGCGACGACAACGGGATTTTGAAGCGCGCGACCGACGCCCTCGCCGCCTCTGGCAGTTGTGAGATCTTGAATGATGAAAGGCCCCCCGGGCGTAGCAGCTAACGTGCCCAAAAATGTTGGACGATTTTTCGCGCGATAGTCTGACCGATCGGGCCGGTCAGTTGCATCGATGCGACAATGTCTCCGTCGCGCACCTTTTGCTCTGACCCAATACACGCGCGATTGACTGTCGCGCTGGCAACTACAAGAGTTCAGTCAGGTGCACACTCGATGACGCTCGCAGCTTCAACCGTCAGCCGGGAAAGGTCCGATCGCGCCCCGTTTTTGAGCTCTTCGCTCGGTGAGGTGTTCTGCGTCGTAGTCTCGGCGCTCTGCTACTTCCTCGCGAGCCGATTTATGGATCTGTGGTTGTTTGCGCTGCTCGCGCCGCTGCCGATGCTGGCGGCGACTTTCGCCGCGCCTTCGCGGACCCGCGCGGCGCTGTGCGCATTCGTCCCTCTCTTCATCGGGGAGTTCGGCGTGTGGAGTGCGGAATCTTTCTTTCTTCCACTGCCGGTCTTTATCGGGGCGAGCGCGGCAATCGCTCTTACGATCACCGTATTGGCGCTGTTCGCACGATCTGCGGCACGAAACTGGAGCCATGCGGCCACCGCGCTGGTCTTTCCGACCCTCTATGCCGCCCTGAGCTTTATCTTTTCGCTGCTCGCTTATGACGGCACCTGGGCCAATCCTGCCTACCGAATGGATGGTTTCCTGCCATTGTTGCAAATCGCCTCCCTGACGGGACTATGGGGAGTCATCTTCTCGATGTCGCTGCCAGCTTCGGCGATCGCGTTCGCATGGTATAGCGTTGAGGCCGGCAAACCGTGGCACGAGGCGACCGGCCTCGCGCTGGCGATATTCGCGGTGGTGCTTCTGTTCGGCGCCGGGCGGCTCGCGGCGTCGTCAGCTAGTCCTTCGGTGCGCGTCGCGATGATCGCCAGCGATCATAATTTGAAGTACTCGCGCACGACGGATGAGAACCAGGCCGCCGAGCTCTTGACCTTCTATGCGAGCCTGGTGCCGAAGGCCGCCGCGCAGGGCGCGAAGGTAGTTGTCCTTCCTGAGAAGATCGTGGGCGTGACGCCGGCGGACCGGTCCCCTCTCATCAGAATTTTGTCGGATGCCGCAAACTCCTCGCACGTGTGGCTAATCGCGGGGGTCAACGAAATTGGGCGCGCACCGAAAATCAACGGCGCGTGGATTTTCATGCCCAATGGTGCGCTGGCCGGCGACTATCACAAACACTATTTTGTGCGCGGGTTCGAAGACGGCTACCAATCCGGCAACAACGCGTACGCAATTGACGCACAGTGGGGCAAGATGGGTGTCGCGATCTGCAAGGATCTCGACTATCCGTGGTTCATCACCGAATACGGCGCCAAGAATGTCACGCTGATGTTAGTGCCCGCGTGGGACTGGGAAGGGCCTAACGCGGTGATGCATGAGCGGATGTCGGTGGTGCGCGGCGTCGAGAACGGCTTCGCCATGGCGCGGTCGGCGAAGACCGGATACGTCACCGCCCACGACGCATACGGACGCACACTGGCATCGAGTTCCACCTTCGATCAGGATCCTGCGATGGTCGTCGCCGATGTGCCGCTTGGGCCCGGCCCGACGCTCTACACCAGTTGGGGCGACTGGTTCGGATGGCTTTGTGTGTTAGCGTCGCTCGTCATTGCAACAATGGTACTGATTTTCCGCTCGCGCTCATTGCGCGGCCACTGAAACTGAGCCCCGGCAACTTCGCTCGAAAACCATTTTGCTCACTCGAGGCCGCCTGTGTTACCTCTCGCTTCATGAGTGATCCGGTAGTCCTGGTTGCAAAAGAAAATCGCCTCGCGACGGTCACCTTGAATCGTCCCGAGAAACTCAACGCTCTGAATGCGGAACTGCGCTCGACTTTCTGCAGGACCATGCAGACGCTGCGCAGCGATCCCGAGGTAGGCTGCGTGATTATCACCGGCGCGGGCCGCGCGTTTTGCGCCGGCCTCGATCTGCGGGAGCTTTCCACTGCACAGCTTCGCGAGATGGGCGGCGCCAACTTTGTCTCGGTCATCGAAGATATGGAAGTTCCGGTAATCGCGGCAGTGAACGGGTTCGCCGTGACCGGAGGATTCGAGCTCGCGCTCGCTTGCGACATCATGCTCGCGGCTGATACCGCGCAGTTCGCCGATACCCATGCGCGTGTCGGCGTGATGCCGGGTGGCGGGATGACCGCGCGGCTTCCACAGGCGGTGGGCATCCGCAAGGCGAAAGAAATGTCGCTCACCGGCAATTACCTCACCGCGCAGGAGGCGGAGAAGCTGGGGCTGGTGAATCGGGTGGTACCGGGCGCGAAGTTAATGGAGGTCGCGCGGGAACTCGCCGCCCAGATCCTCAGTTGTGATCCTTTGATGGTGCGGCAGATGAAGCGTCTCTACGATCTCACCTCGCGCGCGAATCTCGCCGATGGCTTGCGGATCGAGCAGGATTTCTCGCGCGCACATGCGCTCAGCCGCGACCTCGGCGATATGGATACTCGGCGTCAGCGCGTGATGGAGCGCGGGCGCGCGCAGAAAGCGAACAATTAGATGCAAAACTTTTCGACCATGGAGATCCGAATGATTCGACGATCGATCGGGCTCGGTGTCGTCTCGACTACGATCGCGCTCCTGTTCCTCGCGATCCCAATCCACGCGCAGATGTCACCCGCGGTGATGGCGACAGTGCAGGAAACCGCGCCAATTCCTCCGGACCAGATTCCGAAGGTCGATAAGGATGCGGTCGCTTCCCCGGATCGCCCCGCCGATGATCTGAAGCTCGACGCCGGGCGTAAGCCCGATCAGATGCTGGCATTCTTCGGCATCGGACCCGGAATGCAGGTTGCCGATTTGTTCGCCGGTGGCGGATATACCACCGAGCTGCTCTCCCTCGCGGTGGGACCGACCGGCAAAGTCTATTCGCAGAACATTCCGTTTCCGCCGAAATTCAAAAAAGTCGGAGAGACATGGGACGCGCGCCTAAAGAAGCCCGCGCTAAGCAATGTAGTACGGGTGCAAAAACCTTTCGATGCGCCGGATCTGTTGCCGGTACCTCCCGGCTCGCTCGATGCGGTGGTGATGAACATGAACTATCACGACCTGGTGCTGTTCAAGTTCGATCGCGCCAATGTCAACGCCGCGGTGTTCAAGGCGCTCAAACCCGGCGGCTTCTATGACATCGTCGATCACAGCGCCAAAGACGGGAGCGGCATCCAGGATGTTTCACTTCATCGTATCGATGAGAAATTCCTGATCGATGATATTCAGAAGGCGGGCTTCAAACTTGCCGCGGCATCGAGTGCGCTGCGCCATCCCGAAGACGATCGCACCTGGAATGTTTTCAAGAAGCGCGGCGAAACCGACCGCTTCATGTTGAAGTTCGTGAAACCGCAATGAGCGCGGCGAGGATTCGGCTATGAAGATTGGACTGTTCGCACTTGGGATCGGCGCCGGCGCCAATCCCGACGTTATCCGCAATGCGGCCGAAACCGCGGACCGCACCGGCTTCGGTACGGTGTGGGCGCCCGAGCACGTGGTGCTATTCGACCACCATGATTCGAAGTATCCGTATTCCGACACCGGCAAATTTCCGCTCGCCGCGAATGCGGACTGGCTGGATCCGTTTGTCGCGCTTGGTTTCGCAGCCGCGGTGACCAGCAAGGTTCGCCTCGCGACCGGGATCTGCCTGGTGCCGGAGCACAATCCGCTCGTGCTCGCGAAGGTGATCGCGAGTCTCGATAAGCTCGCGAAGGGACGCTTCGCGCTCGGCGTCGGCATCGGCTGGCAGGCGGAAGAATTCGCGGCCATCGGCGTTCCATTCGAGCGTCGCGCGGCGCGCACTCGGGAGTATATCGACGTGATGCGCAAACTATGGAGCGACGGTGTCGCGACTCATCATGGTGAGTTCGTAAACTTCGACAAGGCAGGCAGCTATCCGAAGCCTCCACAGGGCGCGAAGCTGCCCGTCATCTTTGGTGGCGAGAGTAATCCGGCGCTGCGGCGCACAGCCGAGTACGGCGATGGATGGTTCGGGTTCAACCTCAATCCGGCCGAGGCGAAAGAGCGCATCGGCAAGCTCGAAGAGCTGTTGAAGAAAAACGGCAGGAAGCTGAGCGACGTTGAACTGATCGTGTCGCCCTACACCAAAAAGATCACGCCCGATGATCTAAAGCGCTACCGCGATCTCGGAATCAGCGAAGTACCCATCATGACGACCTTCGATGACGATCCCGCGAAGGCCTCGGCCCAGGTCGAGCGGGTCGCCGGGGACTGGGTCGAGCCCGCTGCGAAGTTGTAGTGTCGGGTGTAAGCCGCGGCCGATCGAGTGGCATCGCGTTGCGGTTAATCCAATGGAACCTCGTGCGAGACCTTGGCGCCGGGGGCGAGATGGATTCCACTTAGCATCGAGTACGGCCGTCCCTTGCCCGAATGATTCTCCACGAAGACGTTGTAGTCGCCGGGCTCCAGGGTGATGCGATGCTCCGGTGCAGGATCGCTTACCGCAACCTGGTTCTGGGTTCCCGCGCGATACACGATGACGCGGGAGGTTTTGTCCACCGCGAGTTTCGATAGCATCGGCTGAATCGTCAGCTCGGCATGCTGAACTTCATCCAACGTCAGGGCTTTCCGGTGGCCGGGAATAAGGGCGACCGCATGCCAATCGTAACCCTGCGGCGGCGCATCGACTTTTACGTCGACCATCGATGGCGCGAATAGTATCTTCTCGCCGGAGAGGAACGTTGCGAGCCGAGTATGCGGCTCGTCGGTTTGATTCACTGTCACACTGAAGCCCGGATCATGGCCGTCCTTGTCCTTCACTGAAACCGTTAGTACCGCGGCATCCTGAATCAGCACGGTGTGGGTGCGGCCGGCCTCCACCGCGATGTCGTCCTTGCGGATAGTTCCGCCAATCAGCGGAAGCCTGAGCTTGTAGACTCCCGGTGGGAGCGCGATCTCCGAACCGGGCGTGACTTTGGCGACGACCGTACCATTGGGAGCAATTACCTCCGCCTGGTTTTTCGCCCCGGCGCCGAGATCGCCCATCACATCGAGCTTGAGGTTGCCGGTCGCGCCCGCGGCGAGAGTGAGAGCCCAAATCGCCACGGCGATCATCCGAATCGTGAAGAGTCGGCGCATAGTGGCCAACATCATACATTCCGGCGGCGGCGGCGCGTATGCATTTTTCAGCGGTTGATGCGGGTTGAGACCCGCGCTAGAAGCCACATCAGGGTAGGTGTCGATCATGGCGAAAATCATCTTCGAGAAGAACCTCGAGATCCCGATGCGCGACGGATGTGTGCTACGCGGCGATTTGTTCCGCCCCGACGGCCCCGAGAAGCTGCCAGTCATCATCAATCGCACGCCCTACAACAAATCGATGCCGATGGTTTTCGCGCTCACGATGGACTCCCTCCGCGCGGCTGCGGCGGGCTACAACGTGCTCATCCAGGATTGCCGCGGCCGCTTCGCCTCCGACGGTGTGTGGGACTGCTTCACGGTCGAGGCGAGCGACGGTTACGACACCGTCGAGTGGGCGGCGCGCCAGCCCTGGTCCGACGGCAACGTCGGCATGTATGGCGCATCGTACATGGGCGCGACGCAATGGCTCGCCGCGACACAGGCGCCCCCTCATCTTAAGTGCATCTCGCCGCTCATCACCGCCAGCGATTACCACGATGGGTGGACGTTCCAGGGTGGCGCATTCTCACTCTTCTTCAACGTGAGCTGGACGATGGGTGCGCTGGCGCCGGCGCGGCTGCTGCGCGAGCGCGAGCAAAACGCTGCCGATGCCGCGGTGCTCAGCGAGCTGGGCAAGACCATCGGATCGATCGATCGCATGCGCGACACCATGGAGCATTTGCCGCTGCGCGACTTTCCGATGTTCCGCAAAGGTGCGCCATACTTTTTCGATTGGCTCGATCATCCGCGTTACGACGAATACTGGAAGGCCGTCTGCATCGAGGAGCGGCACAACAAAATCAATGTACCCGCGCTCAACATCGGCGGATGGTACGACATTTTTCAGGGCGGCACGATTCGCAACTTTACCGGCATGCGCGAGAGCGGCGGCGGCGATGTCGCGCGACGCGGGCAGCGCCTGGTGCTCGGCCCGTGGCATCACGCGGTGCCGCTCGCGAACCTGGTTGGCAGCGTCGACTTCGGCATGGCCTCGAGTCCGATTTCGATCGACCTCGATGGCATGCAGCTTCGATGGTTCGATCATTGGCTGAAGGGCGCGCGCAACGGCTTCGATGCGGAATCGCCGGTGCGCGTCTTCACCATGGGCATCAATCAGTGGCGCGACGAAAAAGATTGGCCGCTGCCCGGCACCGACTTTCGCCGCTTCTACCTGCATAGCCGAGGGCATGCGAACAGCATGATGGATGACGGCGCGCTTTCGACCGAGCATCCCGGCGATGAACCGGCGGACGTATATCTCTACAATCCGCTCGATCCGACTCCGACCATCGGCGGCGCGCTCTGTTGTTATCCGGGCGCGCTGCAGGGCGGCGCCTGGGATCAGCGCGAAGCCGAGGTACGCGCGGACGTCCTGGTCTACTCGACTGAGCCGCTCACCGAGGACCTCGAGGTCACCGGCCCGGTGCGGCTGGTGCTCTACGCGTCGTCATCGGCGCCGGATACCGACTTCACGGCGAAGCTGGTCGATGTGAATGATTGCGGCTTCGCGCGCAACCTTACTGAGGGAATCCTCCGCGCGCGCTTCCGTGAATCATTCGCGCACGAGAAGATGCTCGCGCCGGGCGAGGTCACCGAATTCACCATCGATATGTGGTCAACCTCGAATCTATTTCAGAAAGGACATCGCATTCGGCTCGAAATCAGTTCCAGCAATTTCCCGCGCTTCGATCGCAATCCGAACACGGGACATCCACTTTTCGCCGACGCGGAGACACGGCCCGCGATTCAGACCGTAATGCATAATCGCGGGTTCTCATCGCACCTGGTGCTCCCGGTGATTCCTGCGCGACGATGAAAGGAGGCCTGCAATGGCATCACCAAGCACCCGCGTCCTCGCATGGGCAGCGGCGTGGGAGAGCCGCAATCCCGATAAAGTAGGGGCGTTATATTCGCGAGACGCGACCCACGCGAGCGCGGTGGTGAGCCAACTTTATCCGGAGGCGCAGCTTCGGTCCTCAAAGGACGCGATCAAATTCGCGAGTACGCGCGCCGCGGGATGGAGCGGTTCACCACTCTGCGCTTCGAAATTGTTTCAGTGGTCGAAACCGACAGCAGCGCCGCGGTCGAATATCTTCGCCACTCGAACCTCGACACCGACCAGCCTAAACATGTGCTGGAGCTGATCGAATGGGATCGTGAGCGCATCAAATCGGTGCGCGTTTTCCATTTTTAGGAGCCGGATGAAACTCGCGACGCGGCTGTTCGGCAAATCGTACAAGTTCAAATCCATCAAGGAGGTCCTGGCGCGCGCCAATGAAGCGCGCTCGGGCGACGATCTCGCCGGCATCGCAGCGGTATCCGAACAGGAACGCATCGCCGCGAAAATGGTGCTAGCCGATTTAACCTTGCGCGATCTGCGTGAGAATCCCGTGGTGCCGTATGAACGCGACGAGGTGACCCGGGTCATCGACGATGCACTCGATCGTTCCATCTATGACGAAATCGCCAACCAGACCGTCGGTGAATTTCGCGAATGGATTCTCGATGACGAAACCACCGAGGAGCAGGTCGCGCGCGCGGGCCGCGGATGCACCGGTGAAATCGCCGCCGCCGTGGCGAAGCTATCATCGAATCTCGATCTGATCACCATCGGCGCCAAGGTCCGCGTCGTGACCAAAGCGCGCACCACGATCGGTCTGCGCGGACGCCTCTCGACGCGTCTGCAACCAAATCATCCGCGCGACGATCCCGATGCGATCGCGGCATCGATTTACGAAGGCCTCGCGTATGGAAGTGGCGACGCTCTCATCGGCATCAATCCATGCATCGATGAACCGGCCAATCTCAAGCGGCTGCTCGATCTAACCGCGGAGATCATCGATCGCACCGGCGCACCGACGCAGAATTGTCTGCTCGGCCACGTAACCACTCAGATCCGCGCGCTCGAAATCGGCGCGCCGGTCGACATTCTTTTTCAGAGCCTCGCCGGCACCGAGAAGGCCTGCGGGGGTTTCGGAATCAACGTCGCGATGCTGGATGAGAGTTATCGCGCGATTCGCGAACGCGGCTCCCTCAACGCTCCGAACCTTACCTACTTCGAGACCGGACAGGGCTCGGAGCTTTCCGCCGACGCGCATGAGGGCGCCGACCAGGTGACACTCGAGGCGCGATGTTATGGCCTCGCGCGGCGCTACAATCCGTTCCTGGTCAACACGGTCGTCGGTTTCATCGGACCGGAATATCTTTTTGATGCGAAACAGATCACGCGCGCCGGCCTGGAGGATCACATGATGGGCAAGCTGCTCGGCGTGCCGCTTGGCGCCGACGCCTGCTACACCAACCACGCGCGCGCCGACCAGAACGATTGCGAAAATCTTGCGCCTGTTGCTCGCGGCGGCCGGATGCAACTACTTCATGGCGCTTGCCGATGGGCGACGACGTGATGCTCTCCTACCAATCCACCAGTTTCCACGATGCGGCGGCGCTGCGCGCGGTTTTGAATCTTCGGCCCGCGCCGGAATTCGAACGCTGGTGCGAGGAGCGGGGAATTATGCGCGACGGGAAACTCACACCGCGCGCCGGCGATGCCTCGCTCGTCAATGGAACCAGATGAGGAGCGACGAATCCCGCGGCGCGGAAATCGCCGGCGCGGCTGGATATCGGAAGAGCGGGTACGCGTTACAAAACCTCCGCGTTACTGAATTTTCGCGCCGATCACGCGCGCGCGGTGGACGCGGTGATGACCGAGGTCGGCGCGAAGTGGGCGCGGAAAAACGGCCTGGTCGAGTTCCATAGCGAGGCGGCGACCCGCGATGAATATCTTCATCGTCCGGAGCGCGGGCGCCGCTTGCGCGCCGACCAAATCCCGAAGCTCAGGGCGCTGAACAAGCCGGCATCCGGGAAGGCAGCATCGAAACCTTCGGTGCTCATTTTTGTCGGCGATGGTCTTTCCTCGGCCGCGGTGGAAACTAACGCGGGACCATTACTGCGCACGCTGGGAAAGCGCTGGCGAGAAATATCGCCTGCTCAAACCGATTTTCGTCAGGAACGCGCGCGTCCGGATCGAGGATCATCCTGGCGAGATTCTTCGGCCCGAGGTGATTTGCATGCTCGTCGGCGAGCGGCCGGGACTCGCGACCGCCGAGAGCCTCAGCGCCTATGTCATCTACCAGGCGCGGCTGAGTTCGCTGGAACCGGATCGCACCGTTATTTCGAATATCCATCGCGGCGGGATTCCGCTTGCCACCGCGGCGAAAAAAATCTCTGCCCTTATCGACGCTGCAATTTCTCATCGCGCCACCGGCGCCCGGCTGGCCGCGTTGCTGCCACCGGACTAGCGCCATTTGCGGCGATATCTCTCGGCGGCTAGGCTGATTCACATCCCAACGCCGGGTTCCAAATGTCTGAACACGAAGCAGTAGTCAAAGCGAACCGCAGATTTTTATCGCGCGTTCGAAAGTCTCGACATGGAAAAGATGGAAAAGGTCTGGCTTAAGGATCGCCAGATCGTCTGCATCCATCCCGGATGGCGCAAGCTGTCGGGATGGGGTCCGGTGATGCAGAGCTGGGAGCGAATTTTTGAAGGCGTCTTCGAGATGAGCTTCGATATCGGCGATGTCGACGTCATCATGACCGGCGATCTCGCGGTGGTGGTCGTAGAAGAAAACCTCACCCAGCGCGGCTACGACGGCATCATGAAAACCCAGGTCCTCACCACCAACGTCTTCGAACGCGTCGGCAATGAATGGTTCATGGTCATGCATCATGGCTCGCCGGTGATGGAGCCGCCGGGCTCGGAACCGCAACTGCAGTAGGGAAGCATCGATGCTGAAACGCGTTGACCGGGTCCAAATCGCGGTGCGAGATCGCGCCGTTGCTGAAGGCGTTGTAGCGCAAGTTTTAGGCGCCGAGCTTCTACGCCGCGATGACATTTCCATATTGCACGCGAAGCGCTCGACAATGCAGGCGGGCAGCAGCCTCATCGAACTGCTCGAGGCGGATGGCGCCGGACCGATCGCGGACTTCATCGCCAAGTATGAAGGCGGACTCTATGGCGCCGGCTTCTCGGTCGAGGACATCGATGCGGCGGCGCGCCAACTCGAGGCCAATGGCGTGCGCTTCGAGCGCGCGTCGGGTCAGCTCTATCTCGATCCGAAGGCGACGTTGGGAATCAACGCGGTGTTAAGCGCGCATCATGAACGCAATCCGGTCGGCGCGATTAAGTGGATTTACGAGGTCACCAATGTCGTCAGTGACTGGCAGGCCGCATCGGATCGCTATGCGAAAATTTTCAACCTCGACGCTACGAAGTTCAGCCCTATCACGAGCCCGGAGTTCGGCTACACCGGCACGCTGACGTTGTTCAATCCGCCGGAGCGCCTCGATCGTATCGAGCTTTCGCAAATCACCGATTACGAAAAAGCGATGGGCCGGTTTCATCGCAAGCGCGGCGACTCGCTGTATATGTTTTTCGTCGAGACCGACAACGTCGATGCGCTCGCGAAGCGCCTCGAGGCGCGAGGATCGAAATTCGCGCCGCGCCCGCGCGACCAGGCCGGCATGCCCGAGCTGTTCATCCATCCGAGCGCATTCAACGGCGTGCTGGTGGGCGTCAGCCGCACCGAGCATGCGTGGACCTGGTCCGGTGATCCCGAACGCGCGCGCCGCGCCGCCGCCGCGCGCGCATCCGCTTAAGACTGCCGCTTCAGCGCATCGAGGACCTTGGTGCCCGCCGGAGGATCGAGGTCGGTGCGTGTCGTCTCCGTCAGCCGCGCCGCCATCATGTAAAACCCAATCGTGAAAATCAGCTCGACGATTTCGCGCGGCGACAGCATCTGCATCAGCTCGCGTACGATGCTCTCGTCGGCCTTCACGCGATTGATGACCTGCTCGGTAAACCGAATCGTGAGCCGCTCCAGCGGCGTGAGACTCGGCGAATCCAGCGCCTGGTTCTTGATCGCGTCAACCTGCGCCTGCGTGGCGCCGACGGAAATCGCGATCGGCACATGCTGAATCCATTCGTACTCGCCGCCTTCGATGTGGGCGACCTGCAGGATGACCAACTCGCGCAGCTTCGCGTCGAGCTTCTGGCGGCCGAGAATCGCGCCGCCCAGGCGCGTCACCGGCACGATGCAGGTTTCGGCATTCGCCATCATCTTGAAGATGTTGAGCAGCACCGGCGCCTGCGCGAGCGCGTCGCGCGCTTCCTCGCATAGGGTTGATTGATCGGGATAAGGAACCAGGCTCATCGGGACCTCCACGTAGCGATGGAGTCTTATTAGCGAGATGACGGGGCTGCTGTGAAGCGCGCGGGCGAAAGTATCGAGGCATCGAAGCGATCGGTGGTGCCACGCGCAATCAGGTCGGCCGCGATCTGGCCAATCGCGGGACTGCTCTCGATGCCGAAGCCCTGCTGGCCGGCGAGCCAGAAAAATCCCTTGATCCGAGGATCCTCGCCAACGACCGGGATCGCATCGGGCGAGAAGGTTCGCAGCCCCGACCATTTTCGTTTTAAGCTTGTCGGTACGAGTGAGGGCGCCAGTCCGCGCAGACGCTCGATCGCAGCCGCGATCACCTCGTCATCGGGCTGCACATCGCACGGCTCAATCGGTTCCTGATCCATCGGACTCAACAGCAGGCCGCCGGATTCGGGCGCGAAGTAAATCTGATCGGCCTCGCTGATGAGGAACGGCCACCCGCTCACTGAGAGATTCGAGGGCGGCGCGAAAGTGACGATGGTGCGGCGTCGCGGCTCCAGGGGAATATCAGCGGCGCCCGCAAGCTTTGCGATTTGGCCCGCCCACGCGCCGGCGGCATCGACGACCCATCGCGCAGTTAGCGTTCCCGCGTCGGTCACCACCCCGACGCAGCGGCCGTTTTCGACGACCAGCTCGCGCACCTCGCTGGAGGTGCGAATCGTTGCGCCGTGGCTGCGCGCATGACGCAGGTAGCTGGTTAGCAGTTCGTGCACATCGATGCGCCCGTCGTCGCTGAGTACCACCGCGCGATCGGCGTCCTCCAGCGCGAGCGCGGGGACCTGCGCGATAGCCTCGGACGCGCTCAGGACCTGAAACCCGATGTGGTCGCGGCGCAGCCCTGCAATTTTGGCCTCGAACTGCGACTGATTGCCGCGCCGATAGAGCAGCATCACCGGACATGGATTGAGCAAAGCGTTTTCGGCAAAGCCCTCCGGCGGATTGCGCAGAAACCTGCCGCCCATCGCTTTCAGTTGCTGCACCGGCGCGATGGGATCGCTCTCGACCAGCGTCGCGGCGCTGCGGCCGGTCGAATGGTAGCCGTGCTGGCTTTCGCGCTCGAGCAGCGCGAGGTCGGTCACCCCGCGCTCGGCGAGAAAATACGCGAGCGAGGCGCCGGCGATTCCTCCGCCGACTATGACAACCTCAAAATCGCTTCGCTCGGGCATCGATCAGGACTTTATGTTGGGGTCGGCGCGCCATGCAAATGTTGCGAGACTTCGGTCAACGGAGTGATGATTTAGCATGGTGACCAAGCGGGCGACTCTTCGGGGAACCACTGTGCAATACCTGGAATGCGTGGCCGAAGGCGCGCCGATTCGAAACAATCGCGAGTTGAACGACCTCATCAGCATGGCATGGGAGCATCGCGTGACGCTGGTCGCGGTTCCGGTGGCGCGTTTGGGCGATGACTTCTTCCGCTTGAGTAGTGGCATTGCGGGCGAAATCGTGCAGAAGTTCGTGAACTACCACCTGCGCCTGGCCATCGTGGGCGACATCGCGGGCTATGTGGATGAGAGCCCGGCGTTGCGAGATTTCGTGCGTGAATCAAATCGAGGAGACCAGATCTGGTTCGTGAACAACCTCGAAGAGCTCGATCAGCGACTTCAGCGCGCCGGCGACCACTAGCCGGGATCATTGCGCGAGAAGCAGTAGCCCGCGCCGTGCAGCCAACATGATGACTCCTTGTCGTGGTGTTCGCGGCGCAATGACCGCACCGCGGTTATCGGCGTGTTCCACGCCTGCTCCAATAATCGATCGGCTGCGCGATCCAGCGCCCCGAAGCATGGAAACATACCAACCGGCCCAAGAAATGATGCCGCATATTGATCTACCGCGTCGCGCTGCACGCGCATCATTGCGCCGTGCCCCGCGGAGGATCGCTCGCCAAAAATGCTGCCCGCGAGCCGGCGCACGCGCATCATCGCTCCCCAGCCAGCCATGCCTTGACCGAGGATTGCGCCCAGCGGCCATCGCACCAGCGGAAACACCATCCGCCCGCCTTCTTTCATCGAATCGAGCCATAGATTGACCGGATGAGTCGCGCCCGCATTGATGAGAATCGCATCCGCCAACCCGGGATCGTACTTCGATGCATCGGCAGCATGCACTTCGACATTCACGAATGACTCCAGGTTGGATTTCGCCCTTGCCGCGAGATCCGCGTCGATGTCGTAGGCGACCACTCTCCCGCGCTCGCCAACCACCGATGCGATCAGCGCCGTGTAATAACCGGGGCCGCATCCCGCATGCACGGCGATCTCGCCTTCGTGCAAATCAAGCCCGTCGATCCACTTGATGAGCCTGCTGGGCATCCCATTGTTGAGGCCTCGCGACGAATCGATGCTGACGAGTACATCCTCATATAAATGAACCGGATTGTCGTCCGGGGTGTAGCGAGGCTTGAGCGACAAATCGCTAAGAATCCAGGGTCCGCGCCCGAGGAAGTCCTCGCGCGGAACCTTCGCGAGCGCCTCGATCAGACGCGCGTTGCGCAGGCCGCATTTCTCCCGCAGCATTTCGGCATATTGATGACGCGCCGCATCGACACTCTCGAGGTTTGGCATTTCGCTTTGTTCGCGCGAGTTAAAACAAATCGTAGGTCGGCGCCATCCGACGCGCCAGCGATGCGGGTTGAACTCTAATTTGACTGCGCTAAGCTGAACGCTCTACCTCCGATGGGCGAACTGATCTACATCCGCGAACGGGCGCTGCGACGCGACAATGCCAAAAGCCATGCGCGCGATCGCGAGAGCCTGGAGCGCGCGGTGAACATCCTCAAGCAGAATCTCCATGCCACGTCGGTTGAAATCGTCGATGCTTCCGCGCATGAGCAGCCCGAGCTGCTCGAGCGGGCAGAAAAGTTTATCGCGCTGATTCGCTACGGAATGCGGATGCTTGGCGATGACGATCGGGAGCCACAACTCTCGGTCGAAAAAAGATGAGCGACGAAGGCATCAATCTCCGCATCACCGGAGTCGAGCCCGGCCCCGAAGTCGCCGGCGCGCGATGGCTGCAGATTCAGACTACGCGTGGCCCGATCCCGATGATTCTGCATGCGGCCGCGGAACCGGGTCGCGCGGCGCTATGCGTGAGCGGCGCGATTGGCGGCTATGACGGCCCGGCGATGCTCTATGCGAAGCTCGGATTGAACCTGCCGAAACAGGGCATCAGCATCGCGCGCATCAATTATCGGCTGCCCAACGACTTCGGCGAATGCGTGCTCGATACCCTGGCGGCGATGGCCTTTCTCAAGGGCACCGGCTATCCGCGCACCGGGCTAATCGGGCATTCCTTCGGCGGCGCGGTGGCGATCAATGCCGGCACGCTAAGTCCGAATGTTACCACCGTCATCGCGATCTCGAGCCAGCTCGCGGGTGCGCATACGGTGGGCGAACTCGCGCCGAAGCCGCTGCTGCTGCTTCATGGAATGGCGGACACCATCCTGTCGCATCAGTGCTCGGAGATGCTGTACGAGCGCGCGGGCGAGCCCAAAACGATGAAGCTTTACCCGGGCGCCGGCCACATCATGATCGAATGCCGCAAGGAGATGACCGATTTAGTCTCCGAGTGGCTGCTTGAGAAAGTATAAATCGTTCGATTTCGGTGCTCGCGGTCCGTCCGCGGAGTGATCTACATTCTCCACGATGCAGGCGGGGGAAGCTCCAACATCGTTTGATAATTTCATCGGCCGCAAGCGCGAGCTCGCTGAGTTGAACGCCGCGCTCGAGGATGTCCGCGGCGGGCGCGGGCGTTTGTTCCTTATCGCGGGCGAGCCCGGCATAGGAAAAACCCGGTTGGCGGAGGAGGTCGGTCGCGAGGCCGGCGCACGCGGAATTCGGACCATGTGGGGCCGCTGCTGGGAAGGCGGGGGCGCGCCCGCATACTGGCCCTGGATTCAGGTGATTCGGGCAATGGTTGCCGCGCTGGATTCAACGACCCGACGGGCGGTCCTCGAATCGGAGCAAACCTACTCAACCATTGAAGCGGTAGCTCAGATTGTACCGGAATTGCATCTGGTCTCAGGTGCCCGAAGGCTCCCGCTGTTACCTCCGATGGATCCGGAGCAGGCGCGCTTTCGCCTCTTCGATGCGGTGGCGACGCTGCTCAAGAGTTTTGCCGGGGTGGGACCGCTGGTCATGATCCTCGACGATCTGCATGACGCGGATATTTCATCGTTGCTGATGTTGCGATTCGTCGCGCGCGAACTGGACCGTATCGCCATGCTGATCGTCGGGACGTATCGCGACTTCGAAGTGCAGCGCGCGCCGGAACTTGCGCAACAGATCGGCGATCTCTCCCGCGAGGCTCGCTCTTTGTTGCTGACAGGTTTTAGCGAGGCCGAGGTCGGCCAATTCTATCGCGCGATGGCGGGACAGGCGCCCGAGGGCGAACTGGCCTCCCGGCTGCATTCCGCCACGGCCGGCAATCCTCTCTTTGTGGACGGCATCGTGCGTGACCTGGTTTCCGAACGCGAAGGCGGTCGCTTGATTGCGTCGCGTGAGCATTTTCGGACTCCCCATACTTTGCGCGAGGCGATACGGCGCCGGCTGGCAACGCTCTCAAATGAAACCCGAACGCAGCTCAACGTTGCGGCGGCAATTGGTAACGAATTCGAAACCGAAATCTGGTGGCGCGTTGCAGGGATTGCGCGCGAGAAGTTCAATTCACGACTCGACCAGGCCACCTCCAGCGGCATCGTGGTGGCGCAGGGCGAAGGCCATTACCGATTCGTCCACGCACTTATTCGGGCGGCGGTGTATGAGGCGCTCGACACCAACACGCGGCTGCAACTCCACAGGGCGGTCGCAATCGCGATCGAAGAAGCCTACGCGACCAATCTGAGTCCGCATTTGGCGGTGCTGGCGCACCATTATCGCGCGGCAGGCGTCTCGGAGAAGGCGATTGATTATACTGATCGCGCTGCGCGGGCAGCCCGCGCGGTCTTCGCCTATGCGGTGGCGGCCGCGCACTGGCGTGAGGCTCTCGCTCTGAGCGAAGGGCAGAACAACCTGCGCAGAGCAGATATGCTTCGCAGCCTTGGTGAGGTCGCGGCGTTCTTTCTCGACCCCAGCGAAGGGGTTGCCCGACTCGAGGAGTCTTTGCGTCTCTATCGAGGACTCCAGGATGACGAGAAGGTCGCGGTAGCGAACGCGACCTTAGGACTCGCGATTGCAGCCCATCCCGAATACGCGCCTGGCATGAATGTCCCGCGCGCGCTGGAACATTTCCGCCAGGCTCAAGCCTGGAAAGGAGAGTGGACAGACCTTCGCGCCTTGGGATGGCTCCATTACGGTATGGCGATTGCCCTGTTCCAGGCTGCCCGAATCGACGAAGCGATCGCGGCCGCGAAACAAGCCACGCACGCATTTGAGCGAGCTTCCAACCCGACATGGGTGCAATCCACGTCCTTTTGCGGTCAACTTCTGATGGTCAAGGGAAGGCATGCAGAAGCCGTCGCCGTGTTCAATGAAGTCTGCCGGGTCGTACAGGAGGTGAGGGACCCGGAAGTTTTTCGAACTGCCATGTGGTCTGCGGGCTGGTATCGACTGCTGATGCGGGATCCGATCGAGGCTAAGCGATTCTTTACCACCGGGATGGAAAGGCCCGGCCTTTCGCCTTACCAGCGTGCCGCTCATCTGGAGTTTCTTGCGCTTACCGAGCTGGTTGCCGGAGATCTTTCCCGGGCAAAAACGATCGCGGCCGAACATCGGGTGAACCCAACCTTTCGGAGCGCAATCGCATTCCGCGAAGGAGCCTGGGAGGACGCTATAGAAATGCAGCTGGAGATGCTGCAGTGGGCGCGAAGAACCGGTCATCGTTGGGACGAGACGAACACACTTTCGATTTTGTTTGAGATCGTCGCGATCACCGGGGACTTGTCGAGAGCCACGGAAATTCTCCACGAAGCCTTAGCTGCTTATGCGCCGAGCGATGTTTTCTGGGAGATCCGCAACCGTCCCGAAGCGGCGCTACTCGCGATTGCGGCGGGTCGGATCGACAAGGCAATTGCGCATCTGGAGGCATGTCGCGAGATCATCGCGCGAGGCGAAGACTGGCTCGGCCGCGCTGGCCTGGTCGCACGTGCCGAGGGGGTGGTGGCCGCAGCGCAAGGCCGGGAATTCACAACTCATTTCGAAAATTCGATAAGAATCCTCAAACGATACGCTTTGCCATTCGATGAGGCCGATACGCTCGACTACTGGGGGTGCGCGCTCCTCGCCGCCGGCGACGCCGCGGGAGCGAATCGGAAATTCGACGCAGCGATCGAAATTTATCGCCGATGCGGCGCTGGTCAGCGCTGGATCGATCGAGTTGAGGCGCATCGGAGCAACAGCCGCACGGCTGCTCGGACGACCGCGAGCACCGCTGCCAACTCGATGTTCAAGCGCGAAGGTGACTGGCTCATCACTCATGACGGCCAAACCTTTCGGATGCGAGGCATCAAGGGCCTCGCGTACATCGCGCACTTACTTGGTCGTCCCGGAGAACGCGTCCACGTCATCGACATGGTGCAGGCGATCGAAGGTGGTGCTGCAACTGAGAAAATAGCCGGTCTCGCGGAGATCGAGGGAATGAAGGTGCAGCGCGGCTTGGGCGATGCCGGCCAGCCCCTGGATCCTCAGGCGCGCGAGGAATATCGGCGCCGCCGCGATGAATTGCGCGTGGAACTTGAAGATGCGCAAGGTCAGAACGATCTCGGTCGGATCGAGGGTGCTCGCCACGAGCTCGAAGTTTTGACCGACGAATTAAGCGCCGCAATCGGACGTGGTGGGCGCGCTCGCAAAAACCTCGCGCATGGCGAGCGTGCGCGTTCGCTGGTGACCAAACACATCCGCACCGGCCTCGAGCTGATCAGGCGCCATGACGCCAGGCTCGGCGATCATCTGAATCGCAGCATTCGTACCGGCGCGTTCTGCGCTTACCTGCCCGCCGCTGACGAAAAAATCGCCTGGGAAATTTAAGCCGCGCTCGGCCGCCGCTCACTTCACATTCTGTAACTCCTTTTTTCACGCCACAGCGTTGGGAGCCTCAAGCGCGCCGATAGTGCGGTGAGGAAAGAATCTATGGTTAAAACGATTTGGGGGTTTTCCGCCTGGGCTGGTGCCTTAATTGTGACCGTTTCGGTGACAATCGCCCTGACGGGCTCGCTGGCGCGCGCACAAACCGGATGGGGAGACGATTCATCGGACGCGCTCACGGCGAAAAAAGTTCCGCCGCCTCCTCCACCGCCGCCGCTTGCGGTGGCTGGCGCCTGGGCCGGAAATATCCAGGACAGCAAGCAGGGATTGGGCAACATCACCGTCGCTTTTATCGAAGGCAAAGCCGCGAAGGGAAAATCCACCTTGAAGGGAACTTGGACCATCACTTTTCCCAACGCGCCGGGCGGCGCCTTTACCGATGTGGGAACTTTAGCGGGTTCGGTAACTGCTACCGCCGTAGCTCTGACGCTGAGTCCTACCCAGGGCGACGCCTTGGGCAATTGCAAGATAATCCTCGCCAGCGTCGAGGCGACTCAGGAGCAAATCAACGGGACTTATCGTTTCGGGGTCTGTGCGGGCAACAATACCGGAACCATAACGGTGACGCCCGGCACCCAGGTTACCGAGGTCTTCATAGGTATCGGGGACGACTTCTTTTTCCCCAACAAACTGACTATCAACCGAGGTCAGACCGTACACTGGACCAACAAAGGCGGCGAACCGCATACCGTCACCAGCAATCCGGGAACCGAGAGATGCAAACCGATCTCGGCCGAATCATTCCCCTCCCCGATCCTCAATCAGCACGATACCTTCGATCGTACGTTTAACAATCCAGGCACTTTCGCATATCACTGCGAGGTCCATGGCTGCATGATGAAGGGAAGTATTACGGTGAAATAATTATTCCGTTTCGCGTGCGACGTGCAGTTTCGATGCTTCGTCGGTTGATGTTTGGCCTGCTCGACTACTGCACTTGATAGGCGCGACTATTTTAGCGGTCGCTACGCTACCGTCTTCGGCCGTCGCATTTGCGATGATCGTCGAGCGTCCGCAAAGCTCGGGACGGATGATGGCGCGCATCAGGTAATCACCATCGGCAGCGACGTAGGGAACGCGCTGGATGCCCAGCACTTTGTGCGCTCCCTTGGGGCCGCGCAGATCCAGCGTTACCGTTACGTTCGCGGCCGGCGCTGACTGTGAGTGGATACGCAGATCGAGTTCGCCGCGAACATCGCGCGCGGCGGTCCCCACCACCGCCATATCCGCGATGCTCAATGTCCCACCACCTTGAACCGTACCGACAGGCGCATTCTTGTCCGCGATGAAGAAGGGCGAATTCACCGGGTACATGCCGATGTTGTTGCTATGCACCTGGGTAGGGACATCGGTTATCTGCGTGAATGTCAGATTGGTTGGGTCCGCCGTGAGCCCATGATCAGGCATCTCGGGAACCAGATTGCCGCCGGCGTCTTCCATCCAGGCGACGACCCAGAAAACCATATACTGACCGCCACCATAAGGACTGGTGTCGAAGTTGACCGATGCGTCCCGCCAGTTGGGCCCGCTATGGCGGGTCGATTTGAGCGCCGGGATATATGGCAGCGTGGTCTCGCCGATCAGGAAGCTGTTTCCGTCGAGCTCTCCTTCATTGTAAAGCTGGCCGTAGATGCGGGCATGAATCGAAGCCGCCGGATCCGTGAGAGTTGGATCATCGGTATCGCGGAGGCTCAGGTCATAAAGCCGCGCGGTAACTGTTAGTTGATCTCCCTGTCGAGCTTCGCTCAGCGTCGGACCTCCGCTGGTCCCTTGCTCGCCGATGAAGAACCCATTCGCGTGATAGAACGGCTGCACCAGCGGCGAGACCCCGGGCTGCGCGGGATTGAAGGTCGTGGTCTTGTTGGATTTGGACCAGTCCCAACGCTCGGGATGAATCAGCGCGACATCGGGCAGGTTATAAACCTGCTGCCACCATGCCGGCGCACCGCCGCATGAAAGCTCGTCGCTGCTGTTGGGGGTCGGATTGCTGACAAAACCAACGACCAGGGGCCCGGTGGTCTGAACATTGATGGGTTTGCCCCCCGAATTGGTAAGGTTGAAGGTCTGGAAAGTTCCGTTTGGATTCGCCAGCCCGAACAGGTAGCTGCCGAAGTCGTACAGACAGCATTGAGCCACATCGCTACCGAAGACCGGCTTGTTGATGGTTATTCCTTCCGCGGCCGAAAGCGTTTGCGTGCTTTGCTGGAGCGTGCTCACCGAGGAGCTATCGGCCACACTCACCGAGGCTTGATCGCTGACGCCGAATGCGCTCCCGGCGACCGAGAGGGAGACATCGGTCGAAAACGCGTTACTCGAACCGCTGGTCTGGCTGTGACCCGAACCGCTGCTCCAGGTGGTCGAATACGCGATCTGCGAGGTATCGGTGCCGCGACATGGCGCCGGTTTGGTGGTTTCAGGCGAAAGATTTTCCGTGAACTGGCTCTGCAGATGATTCAAATCCCACGGATAGGTCAGGATGTTTCCCGGCTCGTGTCCCGGTTGATACCAGTCCAGCGTGGTGGCATCGATATCGCCCTGGGTGATGCGGTCGGGAGCGGAGAACGCCACATAGAGTTGCGTCATCTGGTTCGGCGCGCAATTGGGAATCGTCGAAGGACAGGTCAGCTGGCCCAGGACCGGATAGTAATAGATGTTCTGCCGCACCTGGCTGAAGAAAATATGGTCGGCAAACCCCGTCGTCGCGGTCAGGCTGTCGCTCCGGGTGCTGTAAGTATTGAATGACTTCGCGACCCGGTTGTCATGCGTGTTCTGCACCGAGGCCTTCAGGTCGACCGAGACGCTGGCGATATCCGGCAGCCCATAACTGACCTTGGTCTGGTTGCTGCCCTTGATGCCTAATGCCCAGCTCGTGGTGCTGGTGCGGTGGGAACTGCTGGACGAGCTGGAAGCGAACTGGAACTCGGTGGAGAAGCCGGTGCCGGGCGCGGGGACGCTCGGGCGCACGGTCAGATTCAGATTGCATGGAACATCGGCGTTCTGGCATCCGGGATGGTTCGCCGGATTGAAGACGAAGTTGGGCTTGATGTAGTCCACGTGCATCGGGGGGATGCCCAGCACGATGTCCGGCTGAATCTGTCCTTCGATGGTCACCTTGTCCGGCGCGCCGACCCGCAGCGACCTTCCCTGAGTATCGCCAATCGCCATCTGTGCTCCGGCCAGTCCGCTAATGCCATTCGGAAACGTGCTCAGGGTGTACTGATTGACCGGCGCCAGCCAGTCGGAGCCAGTGGCATTTACCTGGTAGATTTCCGCCATCAGGTTTTGCGGACCCGAGCTGACTCCCGGACAAGCGAAGTTCTCCTGATTATTTCCCTGCAGATAAAATGCGGCTATCTCATAGTTAGCGATGCGATTGCCGTTGCTGTCCCGATTATCGAAGTTGCCGGCCTCGAAATTGTAGAGGCAAGTCGGTTGCGTCGTGCTGAGCTGCGAGGTGCTCTCACGATGAAAGAGGAAAGTGTCGTCGAAGCTACCCGCGTTGATGATCCCGCCGAAAAGCAGCGAACTGAAACCGATGATCAGTTGATCCTGGACCCCGAATTTGCCGGTCAGCGGCGCGGCTTTCCCGATTACGTTGGAAATCGGGAAAGCAGCGAGGCGGCTTTGACGTTGACATACGCGGTCTGGCCGATCGTCGGCGTCAGCGTATCGCGATCGATGGCGATGGAAATGACCGCGAACTTCTTCGCACCCGCCACCTGCCCGATGGCGGCCAGTTGGTCATGGCTGGCGTCGTTGAAGCGTCCCGCCACCAGGGTCGAGTTTCCCCCTGCCCGCGAGCGCGAAGGGCAGTTGCACCGCTTGCCCGGGCGTAATCTGCAGCGTCTGAGGATTAACCGCAAAAAGCTGGACCGTCTGATTGTCCGACATCAGCGTTGCGAGTCCGTAGACTCCATTGCCCGCAAAGTCGCCGGCCACCAGCGTAGTCGGCAAGATTGCCGGCCCATTGTCGGTCGGACTGATGATCGGTGCGCCAAACGTGAGCGCCGAGTCGTTGCTGTTGACGTTCGCCGCGGTGACGATGTTGATGCCGACCAGCGGTGGAGTGGTGGCGTAGTAGTACGCGATGGCGGCGTCCTCGAAACCGTCGCCGGTGAAATCGCCCTTGACGATTTGCATCCCCAAACCGCCGCCTACCGGCGCGGGGGAAATCAGGCTGGGAATCTGCTGGGTAAATGTGACGCCGGTCTTCGGATCGCGGAGGTTGGCGACCCAGGCCTGGTTTCCATTGCTCGGCTGCTGGCCCACCGTGAGAAGATCGTCATAGCCGGTGTTGTAAAAACGTCCCAGCGCGACGCTGGTGACCGGCGTAAAGCCGGCGTTGGTAAGAGACGTGTTGAAGGTTGAAACAGGCCCGGAGAAATTCGAGTTCGAGCTGGGCACGATGGTTTCCATCGCCTGGTAAGTCGAGCCGTTCCCCAAACCCTGCAGGAAGACTAGATCGTCATCGCGCAGCAGATAGTGTTGCCCCTGCAGAATGTCGGGGACTTTCGATAAATCGGGTTGCTGCGCCCACGCTTTCGAACTCCACGGACAGATCGGCGCTACGATCCAAATCAGGGCCACAAGCAATCCGACCAGCGCGTACTTCATCACATGGGCGGCGGCGCGCGATGCGGCCGCAATAGATTTTGCAGGCAAAACTGTCCCCCTCTTCGTGGTACCTGGCGGCTGGATAGACTCGCGATGGCGACGAAGGCTGTCTATCTCGACGGTTGAGCACCAGAGACGATGCTAAATAGTCACTATCAACTCGATAGCTAAAGAATATTTCATGGATTGATTTGCGGCAAGTGATCATTTGTTTCGACGCTGTGCTTCATCCTCGTTGGACTATTCGATCGAAGCCATCGAGACCGCTAAACTGTCGCCATGGCTAATGGGCAACGTGTCGCAGTTGTTGGCGCCACCGGCGCGGTGGGCCAGACCACCCTCAAAATCCTGGAAGAACGCAACTTCCCGGTGCGAGATATCCGTTTGCTGGCGTCGGCGCGCTCGGTCGGCAAAAAGATGAGCTTCAAGGGCGAGCAGATCCCGGTCGAGGAAGTCACCGCCGAATCATTCAAGGGCATCGATTTCGCCTTTTTCTCCGCCGGAGGAGAGCAATCGAAAAAATTCGCGCAGCATGTCGTGAAAGCCGGCGCGATCATGATCGACAAGTCGAGCGCCTTTCGCATGGACCCGACGGTGCCGCTGGTGGTGCCCGAGATCAACGGCGCGGCGGCGCGCAAGCATCAGGGGATCGTCGCCTGCCCCAACTGCACCACCATTGTCACCGTGATGCCGCTGAAGCCGCTGCACGAGGCGGGCAAGCTCCGGCGCGTCGTCGCAACCAGCTTCCAGGCGGTGTCGGGCGCGGGCGTCGGCGGCATCGATGAACTCCGCGGCCAGGTCATGGCGTGGAGCAAGGGCGAGAAACCGGTGGCGAAGTTTTTTCAGCATCAGATCGCGTTCAACCTGCTGCCCGCCGGTGACATCGGCGAAGGCGGCTACACCGGCGAGGAAACCAAACTCGTCAAGGAGACGCGCAAGATTCTCGATATGCCCGATCTGCCGGTCTGCCCGACTACGGTGCGGGTGCCGGTTTTCACCGCCCATTCGATTGCGGTCAATGCCGAAACCGAGCGGAAGGTGACCGCCGCGCAGGCGCGCGAGGCTTTCGGGCGCTTCCCGGGGCTGCGCGTGTACGATGATCCCGCGCAGAACCAGTATCCGATGCCAATCATGGTCGAGGGTCAGGACGATTGCTTTGTCGGGCGCATTCGCGAGGACATCAGCATCGCCAATGGCATCAACTTCTGGGTCGTCGGCGATCAGCTGCGCAAGGGCGCGGCGCTCAATGGGATCCAAATCGCGGAATTCCTGATCAATTAGGCCTTCCACTTCAAGACAACGAAAAGCGCCGATCCTTTGAGGGATCGGCGCTTTGTTTTTGGCGCGAATGTTTCAGGCAATCATCAGCTGCCGCTGCCCACGAACATATTGTCGAAGTTGGCAATCGCGCCGGTGCTGCCCGCCGAAGTCGCCTCGAACCGCAGCGTCACCGTCTGTCCCGCGAAAGCACTCAGGCTGAACGTCTTGATGGCGGGAGTGGTGCCCGAGCAGCTGGAGTCGGAATTCATGATCTGAGGCGCGATGAAAGTGCCTATCACCTGCGGGGGTCCGATCGCCGGCACTACGCTGACGGTGACTGTCACCGCACTGATGATGCCCCAGCTCTTGAAGCTGACTTCCTGGCCCGCGGCGTTCGGCACCGTGACCTGCTGCTCGAAGAATCCATCGGCGCCGCTGGGCACACTCAGGCTGGCGAACGGATTGCCGGCCGGAGGCGGCGTCGCAGGAAGGCAGGTCACGGGACT
Organism: uncultured delta proteobacterium; assembly: GCA_963814035.1. GTDB lineage: Bacteria > Desulfobacterota > Binatia > Binatales > Binataceae > DATGKG01. The sequence continues at coordinate 16,808 of CAWFBH010000008.1, read as the reverse complement.
GGTGTTGATGCTGATCTGCGGGGAACCGCTGACCACGCCGGTGGTATAGGACCCGAATCCATCGTTGAAATCTCCGTTCTTGATGAAGTTGGTCTGCGTCGAAGCATTCACCGGCACGTAGGCGATAAGGTTGTTCTGCAGCACCTGGAAGTTCGGATCGAGCTGATTCCCATCGGCCTGTGCGCGTGGCGCGGCCAGCAGGCCACCAAGATCAACCACCGCGAGATAGGTGCGCTCGTTGTTGACCACGAAACCAATTCCCTTCGGCGCCACGCCCAACGCGACGCTCCCGCTGGTGATCATGAGGTTGGTGCGAGCAGCGACCAGACCATGCGGATCGTGCGGCATATTCCACGAAGCGTTGTCAGGGGTGGTCGGCATATGCGCCACCACCCAGTCCAGAATCGAGGGCGTTCCAAATCCCGCGACGGAGGGCAGCTTCATCACCCCGATGCCGGCGCCATTGCCCGCGGTCCCGGACTCGTCCTCGAGGAAGACCTCGTTGGCGCCGGAAGCGATCGCCATCCCGGTAATGCCGGAACTGAAGTAGCCGAAAGTCGGAGCGAACTCGGTAAGACTCTCGATCTGGTTGGGCGCGTTCCAAATCGGCGGAGAAGTCGAAAACGTCGCCTGGCTCAAATCGCCTACCAAGACGTTGCCGGAACCCTCGCCGCCCGCGACTACGATACCCGTGGAATCGAGCGCCGACGAATCAAACGACGGACGCAGCGGCGCGCCCGGCAAGGAATAAGCGATCGGCGCCGATGGATTGGTGACGTCGATGAGGTCGAAGAATCCACCTTCGTTGGCGGACATGATCATGTTGGTGGTGGTATTGAGGCCGAAGCTCTCCGCAATCGCATGGGTCCCGACCGGTGAAATCGGCGCGCTCAACGTGTTGTTGGCCAGATTGATGACCTGATAGGCGCCCGGCCCCGGCGGCGGGGACGGATTCGAGTTGGCGTTGTTGGCGATACTGATAATTGCGCGATTGTGCAGCGAATCGACGACCACGCCACAGGTGGTGCAGTTGCCGCCCGAGAAGGTCTTCTGATTGACGCCGCCGCTGTTTAGCGTCTGCGAAAGCGTTTCGCCATTGATCAGATAAATTCCTGTGAGGTTGTCGGTGCAGATAACCGTACCGGTGGTCTGATTGCCGGCGCACGAGTTGATCGGCGTACTGGTTGCGATCGTCGCGCGTGATGGTCCGGTTCCCACCACCGGCACCACCTCGATATTGGAAAGGCCGTTGCCGAAGTCGCCGTCGGGGATATAGGCCGTGATCCCTCCCGTGGTAGCTGGACCGCTTTCAGTCGCCTTGCTTTCGGCGCCGCTGGACGCGCTCGACCCGCCGAAACTGCCATTGATAAGAACCGTAATCGCTTCCGCGGGTGCCCCGGCAAGGAGATTGGGAACCGGAGTCGCGGTCGGCGTCGGAGTCGCGGTAGTGGTCGGCGTCGGGGTGGCCGTCGTCGTGGCGGTGGCCGTCGCCGTTGGAGTTGATGTCGCAGTCGTGGTGGCTGTCGAAGTCGCCGTGGGCGTCGGGGTCGCGGTTGGCGTCGCGGTGGAGGTCGCCGTATGAGTCGCGGTCGGCGTCGGCCGGTCGAGGTGGCGGTCCGGGTGGTGGTCGGAGTCGCCGTGGTAGTCGGGGTCGGTGTGGCGGTTGAGGTTGGGGTGGCGGTCGAAGTGGCGGTCCGCGTTGTGGTGGCGGTAGCTGTCGCCGTCGCCGTCGCAGTGGCGGTCGCGGTTGGAGTCCGCGTCGGCGTAGGGGAGGCTACTTTATGCGTGCAACTGGGACATGGGTCACAGCCCGGTGCGGAGGTCACAGCAGCCACGGAGAAACTGGCGATCAAAGCAAGTAACGCATAGCGAACGAACATTAGGTTCTCCGAAGCGGCTGAGAGATACGGTTGCGGGTGCGAGCCGCAAGCCGATGATTTGGGCGGACGATATCGAAAGGGACTGCGTAAGAGCAAGTCTAGTGAAGGTCAAAATAAGGTTTGCGTCAGCTTACCGATGCTGCCGCGTTTTGGGCATGTATCCCCTTAGAGGGCAGTGCTTTAGATCGTAGCTTAATCCGGTACGATAAACCGACGTGACAGGTCGCCGCTAGTGATTTGCCCTGCGTCCGAAAATGTTCGATCATGGGCGCATGGGCAAAAAGGTTTTAAAAGAATTACCCGAACGGGAATGCGAAAAGACTCAGGGAGAGAACAATCAGATCACATCTGACAAGTACCGGATTCCCACACCGGGCAAAGATCGATTTTTTCGAGATTTGGGAAAGACGATCCGCAAAGGCAAGCCCTAATTCTTGTCCGCGTCCACTGGTCGGCCCCATGTCGTGGAGAACGACACTACATCATCAGCGGGCATCTTATGCCCATTGCCGTTAGCTGGAGGGCTCAAGACGTGGCGATCGCGTAGATCCCGATAGCCCGCCCTTTAGGTGAGCAAACACATGCTTGCTGTTTCTGGTCAGGATGGTCGTGACGATGCTGTATACTCCGCGATGGCCTCGCGACGACGTGATCAGTTGCCCTTCATCGGCAACATCGGCGATATGACTAACTTTTAATGGCGTGCCAGCGGCTCGAAAGATAGAAATGATGGTATCACGATGAGTTTTGCCTTTGGTTAGCGGCGGAGTAGCAACAAGGGAAACTAATTCATGACCGTGGTCCGTATTAGGGCGTTGGTCACCTTCAAGCCGTTTACTTAGGCGATACAGCGCCTTGAGCGCATTCTCGTATTCCTCGGCGTCCTTCCGAGCATGGTCTAATAGAAGCGTAATCGTCTCAATTAGCTTCAAGACTTCTTTACGTGCCTCTTTCTCGCCAGTCACGACAATGATCCTAAATGCACTACAAACTGTAAGAACATTCTACTGTATAACATGTGTGCTTACAATTTCGATGAAAAGATCACATTTTGTGATCAAATCTACTTGCACGTCCCACACTGGCAAGGTGTACATAACAAATATCCCTATTAACAAAGAAACACATATACATGGATTAATCGGCTGATGAAGAGCAGCCGAAGAACCCGTGTAGGGTGTTGAGGTCGGCGGGTGAGGGATTTGAACCCTCGGTGCCCCATGGGACACGCTGGTTTTTGAGACCAGTGCCTTCTGCCCATTCGGCCAACCCGCCAACTGGTCGGCAACAGGTCCGAGGTCGCCGTGTAAACGTTGGGTAGACGTGCGGCGACTCTCGGCCCGTTCCGAACAGTTCAAGATACGCGCAGGAAATGGTGGTTACAATAAGGTGTGGCCGCCCCAACCAACCCTCCTCAGGGTAGACTGGAGAGTTTGGAATTGTGGCGAGACTGACGATCCCGCAGCGCAATCGCGCAGGGCTATCGAAATTCTTAGTGCTTCCTAAGGAAGCGTTCGACGATTTTATCGGCGCTCTCACCAACGAGAGGGCCGCTCTGGATCTGCCTCTCCGCGTCCCCGACAAAATGAAAGTGTCGGGGCTGACGAAGTCGGATTTAGATGATGTCATGCGGGCGATAGTTTCGCTTTCGATACTTCAGTGGTCGCGCGAGTCCGAGAGCGGGGATCAAAAAACGTTCATTAACGAGATCGCCGAAGCAATTGAAGTGTTCGATCCGATAGGTGCATCAGACGAATCCAAGGAGCGACTTCGCCGGACTTTAAGCCTGGATACGCTCCTGATCACGTCCAAGGCGATCAGTATCTTTACGGACTATCAACGTACTCTGTATTCCTCAAAAATTCTGACGGACCTCCGATATGTCTTTCAGGAGGACCCCGAGGACGAACCTTATGGTGCCGTGATCGTCCATCTTCTTAAACTCTCCTATCACGAAGACACTCAACACAAAGAATTTTTCGTCGCTATGGACGACAACGACCTCGCGCAACTGAAAAGACTCGTCGAAAGAGCCGACAAGAAAGCACGTAACATTCGACGCCGACTAGACGCCTCCAAAACCGTCTATCTGGGCGCAGAAAAGGGGCAGGTGTGAGATGGAAGACTATCAGGAAGTTGGCGCATGGGACGAGAGACGACGGCTAGAACTTCTTGTGTCAACTGAGCGCTATCTCGCTTTGTCTCGAAAACCAAATGTCGCTGACTATGGTCACGAGAAGGTCCCGACCGTCTCGAACGTGTTTGTGTGCTTTTTGTGATGAAGCCACTTTCGAGATGCCCGATGACGATCCGGTAACGCAAGACACAGCATCGCAATATGTCGATGATGACGATGGCTCTTTTGATTGGGTGGCAGAACACGGAGACGAGCTCTACAGCAAATATCCTGACCAGTGGATTTTGGTGGACAAGTGTCGGGTGATCGGTTCATCTTCTAATCCGCGAGAACTCATGCAGTTGGCAAGTGACAACGGCATTAAAGAGCCATTTGTGCTGATTACGGCACCTCCTGAGAAGCCAGGAAGGGCCGTCTACTGATGTTCACAAAGACGTTTGATTTCCCTGTTAAGTTCAAACGTTCGAAGGCCGGTAACTGGTATCCCATCGTAAAAGCGGTATTCTTTTTAAATGATGGCCGCACGTCCCGATGGCCTTTGTTGCTCGATACGGGCGCGGAGGGCATAGTGCTGCACACCCATTACAAAGAAAACTTCCCTCACCGCATTCCCGAAACGTTTCACGGCCTAGGCAAAGACGATGCGGCAGGAGACAGACGCGCGATTTGGTTAAAGTAAAGGTCTACGGGAAAGAGATGTTGACCAGGGTAGGATTTGTCGACTTTCAGTTGACGATAATGTATTTCGGCTTTATCGGACGCGGATGTCTCGATAAGTTCGGAATTGGATATTGGGAATCGGCCAACGAATTCTATATTAGCTTGAACCCTTAGACGGCTTTGCGCTTTTTGATAATCGCTCGCATGAAGTGATCAAACATCGGGCTTTGGCGTCCCCGTCGATTGAAGCGAAAGGCATATTCGTTCAGATACATTTGCAGGTATTTGTGGCTGACGTTGCGATAGACGCCTCGGATACCGTTCTTCGTGAGGCTCCAGAATCCTTCAATTGTGTTCGTGTGCGCGTCGCCAGCAACGTAAACGTTAGCGCTGTGCTTTACGCGACCATGTCCATAACCCATCAACTTTGCCGGATCGTAAAGGTTTGCTTCGTCGGTAAAAATCATCGTCGCAGGCAATACATGTGACTTGATATGTGGAAGCACATCGCCTGACGATGGCGCACCTGACCGCGACAGGACTTTGGTCACGACACGTCCACCACGCTCCACCATCCCGAATACTGTCGCCTTGTCGTAGTGCGCGCCGTATCCCTTGCGTTTGCTCAGCCGTCGATTTTTGTCTTTCCCGCCGTAGTAGCTTTCGTCGATTTCCACTTTCCCCAACAGCAGATTGCCGTCGTTCTCTTCGAGCATCTTGCGGATCAGATGGAACATGCGCCACGCAGTTTTGTATGTCACGCCAATCTCGCGGCCTAGTTGCTTCGCGCTGATTCCACAGCGCGTCGCCGACATCAAGTAAATCGCGTAGAACCACAGTCGCAGTGACGTGGCCGAATCCTCGAAGATCGTATTCTTCATCGGATGTTCGTGGTGACCGCAGTTCTGGCAGGCGTAGGATGGGCGCTTGGCCTCGCGGTGAAGCTTCGTTATCGCCTTACAGGTCGGGCAATAGATGCCATCTGGATAGAGGCATTTCATCAGATATTCCATGCACGACGCGTCGTCGGGGAACATCTCATTGAACTCCATCAACGAGAATGCGTTATCGGATGAATCGCATCGGACGGGGTTATTTCGATAAGTCTTGCTCATGTGTCAAAATATACAACATGGCAGTACTGCCGTCAAGGGGATACGCAACCGCGTTTTGGCCTATCTGCATCAACCGACCTTCGCGCACCCGTTTGACAGGCGCGATGCGGCTGTATATCTCTGGTGATGCTGATTTGCCTTATCGAGAGCGGCGGAGGGACAGGCCCGACGATGCCGCAGCAACCGGCCCCGTATGGGCGCAGGTGCTAACTCCTGCGGGGATTATGTTCCCTGGAAGATAAGGCGAGAGTTAACTAACCCTCGTCCTTATCGCAGGACCGAGGGTTTTTGTTTTCCCTCGAAGTCGCTCTCATCCGGATCAGCGAGAGCAATGCGCAAAAACAAAGCCATTTTAATCGTTGGCGTCGGTGGACTCGGAGCTCCGGCCGCGTTGGCGATTGCGAGAGCGCATCGCATCGGCCGCATTGGCCTGGTTGATCCCGACCCGGTGGAGATAACCAATCTTCATCGCCAGGTCATCTATACCGGCGCCGATGTCGGCCTGCCCAAGGTCGAAGCTGCCGCGCGTCATTTGCACGATCTCGATGACCAACTGGAAATCGAGAAGCTTCCGGTCGCCCTCGAGGGCGACAATGCGCGCGGGATCATCGAGCGCTTCGATTTCATCATCGATGGGACCGACAGCCCGGCCGCGAAGTTTCTCATCAACGATGTTGCGATCGCGACCGGGACGCCGTTCGTCTATGGCGGCGTCCTCGGGATGACCGGCCAGGTCATGGCGGTGTTCCCCGGATATACCGCCTGCCTGCGATGCTTGTTCGAGGACGCGCCCGATCCATCTGAGGTCGCAAGTTGCCGCGAGGCCGGCATCCTCGGTCCGGTCGCGGGAGCGATTGGAAATTTGCAAGCTCGCGAGGCCCTCGCGATCGTTTCGGGAGACGAGGCAAAACTGTCCGGAGGAATCCTCACCTACGACGCTTCGGGGCCCACGCGGGTTCGCTTTGCCCGGGTCCATCCGCGAATGCGATGCGTCTGCGGTGCGTTCGAGCGAGTTACCACACAGAATGACCAGGCGCAGGCGCGCCATTAAGAAGGAACGCGATGAGCTACATCACCAATCTGAAATGCCGCGAATGCGGTCAGGAATATCCGATCAGCCCGCTGCATGTTTGCGAAACGTGCTTCGGTCCGCTCGAAGTCACCTACGACTACGCGCGCATCCGCGCCGCCATTTCGCGCAAGCTGATCGAATCGCGCCCCCACAATCTGTGGCGCTATCGCGAACTGCTGCCGGTCGATAGCGAACCCGAGGCTGGCCCGTTTTCCGGCTTTACCCCGCTGGTCCGCACCAAACGCCTCGGCGCGGAACTCGGCATCAAGAATCTCTATGTCAAAGATGACACCGTCAATCATCCGACCCTGTCATATAAGGATCGCGTGGTGTCGGTCGCGATCACCAAGGCGCGCGAGTTCGGCTTCACCACCGTGTCCTGCGCCTCGACCGGCAATCTCGCCACCGCGGTGGCGGCGCACGCGGCCCGCGCGAACCTCAAATGCTACATCTTCATGCCCGAAGGCGTGGAGTCGGGAAAAATTGTCGGCTCGACGATCTACGGCGCCCAGGTCATCACCATTCGCGGCAACTATGACGACGTGAACCGGCTGTGCAGCGAAATCGCCGACAAGTACGGATGGGCCTTCGTCAACATCAACCTGCGTCCTTACTATACCGAGGGCGCCAAGACTTTCGGCTTCGAGGTGGCGGAGCAACTCGGCTGGAAGGTGCCGGATCATATCGTAGTGCCGACCGCGGGCGGCACGATTCTGCCCAAGGTCGCCAAGGCATTTAAGGAAATGAAGGAAGTCGGCCTCATCAAGGATGCTAACTTCAAGATTCATTCGGCGCAGGCGGCGGGCTCCGGGCCGGTGATTCACGCGCTGCACAAGCACACCGACCTGATCGAGCCGGTCAAGCCCAACACCATCGCGAAGTCGATCGCGATTGGTAATCCGGCGGACGGATTTTACGTCTTGAAGGCGGTGCGCGAATCCGGCGGATGGGGCGACGTCGCGACCGATCCCGAGATCATCGACGCGATCAAACTGCTCGCCCGCACCGAGGGCATTTTCGCCGAGCCCGCCGGCGGCACCACGCTCGCAGTCACCAAGAAGCTCATCGAGCAGGGCCGTATCAAGAAGGACGAAACGGTGGTGGTTTCGATTACCGGCAATGGATACAAAACCCTCGAAGCGGTCGCCAACGCGATCGAGCAGCCGGTCATCATCGAGGCGAAGCTCAAGGAGTTCGATTCACTCTTCGAGCGGCTGGAGAACGGCAAACGTCAAATCGCGGGCGCCGCTTGAGAAGCGCGTCGCCGCGCCGATAGCATTTATCAAAGGATCAGGAGGTCATCGCCACGCATGGCAATCAGCGTTCGAGTTCCCACTCCACTGAGGCGTTTCACCGGCGGCAAGGACGAGGTTCCGGCCGAGGGCGCGTCGTTGCGCGCGATTATCGAAAATCTGGAAACCCGGCATCCCGGCCTGCGCGAGCGGCTGCTCGACGACAAAGGCGAGATTCGCCGTTTCGTGAACATCTATCTCAATGGCGACGACGTCCGCTTTCTCGAGCAGCTCAACTCGAAGGTAAAGGATGGCGACGAGATCTCAATCGTCCCCGCAATCGCGGGCGGATACTGAGCCGGAGTTCGTCCCGGTCGAGCGCGCGCCCAATGTTCTCGATCTGATCGGGAACACGCCGCTGCTCGAAATCACGAAACTGACCGAGGGCATCGTTGCGCCCGCGGTGCGCATTTTCGCGAAGCTGGAGGGTTTCAATCCCGGCGGCTCGGTCAAGGATCGCGCGGCGCGCAGCATGATTTTGCGCGGCATCGAAAGCGGCGAGCTGAAACCGGGGAAGGTGATCATCGATTCGACCTCGGGCAACACCGGTATCGCGCTGGCGATGGTGGGCGCGGCGCTCGGCTATCCGGTCGAGCTGGTGATGGCGTCGAATGTGAGCCGCGAGCGCAAACGCATCATCGAGGCATACGGAGCGAAGATCATTTTCTCCGATCCGATGGAGCAATCGGACGGCGCGATTCGACTTTGCCGGAAAATCTACGCGGAAAATCCGGGGCGTTATTTCAAACCTGACCAATATAACAACGAAGCCAACTCATTGGCGCATTTTGAAACTACCGGTCCGGAAATCTGGCATCAGACTGAAGGCCGCGTGACGCATTTCCTCGCCGCGATCGGTACCAGCGGCACCGTGATGGGTACCGGACGATTTCTCAAATCGAAGAGCCGCGACATCAAGGTGATCGCGGTTGAGCCCGACGATCCGATGCACGGCCTCGAGGGCCTCAAGCATATGGCGTCTTCGATCGTCCCGGGCATCTATCACGAGCACGAGCTCGATTCGAAAATCCCCATCGCGACCGAAGACGCCTACGAAATGGTCTACATGCTCGGGCAGATCGAGGGGATGGTGGTGGGGCAGTCCTCGGGGGCCGCGCTGCTCGCCGCGATGCGGCTGGGGCGCACGCTGCGCGAGGGCACCATCGTCACGATTTTTCCCGACTTCGGCGACAAATATCTGTCCACCAATCTCTGGATCGGATGGCAACAATGGCAGCAGGAACAATGGCGAGAACGCCTGGAAAAAATGGTCGCGGAGCCTCTTCAATGACCGATCGCATTCACGAGCGCTACTACCTGAGCTATCCGCGCGCCCTCATCAAGGAGCCGATTCTCTACCAATTGGTAAAGAAATTCGACTTGATGTTCAGCATCCGCGGCGCCAGCGTCTCTGAGGACATGGGGCTGGTCGCGGTCGAATTCGAAGGCTCGACCGATCAGATCGAGCGCGCGATCGAATGGCTGCGGCAGACCGGCGTCACTGTCGAACCCATCGAGAAGAACGTCATCGAGTAGGATTTTTCTGCTTTCGCTCGGCGAGTCGGCCGCGCTCCGCCTGGGGGTAGACAACTGGATGTCATAGGTAAATGCTTATGGGTTATGACCGCATGCTTGTGCGGCCCTATCCCAAGGAGGCATCTGCTATGGCAGCCAGCCCCGCTATTGTTGTTTCCTCTCCCGTTTCCAATGTTCGTCGCCATCCGCTAGCGCTCACTCAGCGCCGGCTCGAAGCTAATCGCCGCAATGCCGCGCGGTCGACCGGCCCGCGCAGCGCCGAAGGAAAGGCGAAAGTCGCGCGCAATCCCATCAAGCATGGATTCTTCGTCGCGCAGGACCGCTGGACCTCGCAACAGCAGCGCGATTTCGAGGAGACTCTTGCGGGACTCCGCGACGACTTCAAACCAGCCACGGCGCTCGAAGAGCGTTGCGTCCGAACCATCGCGGAGTCCTACGTGAAGATGGCGGCGGTGTGGCGCTACGAAAATATCGCCGCGCTCAAATACCACGAGGAGTGTGAGCGCGAGATGAACCAGCGCATCGCGACGGCCGAACCGGCTCAGGCCGCGCATCTTCGGGCCGAGCGTGAGCAGTTGCGTCGCGCCGGACTATGGAGGCCGACCATCCCTGGCCCTCGCGAGGCGAATGCCATCTTGCGCTATGAGGGCAGGCTCAATCGCACAATCCACCGCGCCATCTGCGAGTTGCAGGAGCAGAAAAGTCTCAGGATTGGCGGGACATCGTCGCGATCGGAAGTGCAAAAGCAAACCCACTTCTCGGCACCGCCGAGAAGTGGCCCTGAGGCTCTTCGAAGGGCCTCGAACGACAGGATGACGAGTGCGAAAGCGCAAAAACAAAGCCACTATTCGGCATCGCCAGATAGCTACCTTGACGCCGACGAAGAGCTTCAGACGCTACTAGCTTTGCTACAAAAAGTGCAAAAACAAACCCACTTCGATACATCGCGGACCGAAACGCAGGAGCCTCGGGTCACACCTTCTTCATCCAATGAAAATGTAAAAGCAAACCCATTAAGTTCAATGTTTACCGGCAATCGTCATCAGCGCAGGCGTGCGAAGGCGCTCGCGGCGCGCCGGCGATGAGGTCCGCGCGCCGAATGCAAGCCGGCGCAGTCCTACCGAGTCGCCTCGCAAGCCGCTATCCTCGCGGGTATGCCTCTTACCAATGACCAGATCGCCCGCTACAGCCGCCAGATCATCATCCCTAAAATGGGTGGGCATGCGCAGGAACGCCTGCTCAGCTCGCGCATCGTTGTCATCGCCGCGCGCGAGGACCTCGAGGAGCCGCTCGCCTATCTGGTCGGCGCGGGTGTGGGCGATATCGATCTTTGCGTGCCCGGATGTGACGGCGCGCAACTGCGTTCGCTGTGCGAAAAGATGCGCGACCTGAACCCCGACTCTACCGTTAGTTATGGCAGCCTCGCGCAGGTGCCGGACCTGGTCTTCGCGTTGCTCGGGAGCGCCGAGGTCGTTCAGTTCGCCGCCGCCGAGGCGCCCGGCACGGGACCCGCCGTGGTTGCGAGGCTCGATGCGCCGGGAAAAATTGCGCTACTACCGTCGCCGCCGCCCTGTATCCGCTGCGCGTCCGGCGGCCTCCTCGAGGCATTTGGCGAGCGCGTCGACAATGCGGGATTCATCGCGATGCTGGCCACCACCGAGGTGCTGAAAATCCTCGGTGAGTATGAATCCAACCCGGCGGCATCGCTGATTCGCTTCGATGGGCCTCGCACCATCAGCGAGCCTCTCGCGCGCTCCAGGACTGACTGTGGCTGCTCGCGCTGATGGCATGGCGATAAGTCGCGCCTCGCGCGGCTCGAAGCCGCGCCCGCTGGTCCGCAAAAAGCTGTGGATTTTCGATTTCGACAACACCATCGCGCGCCTCGAGCCGGAGGTGGATTGGACGGGCGGGCGGCGCGAACTGGAACCGATGCTGCGCGAGTTGGGCGTGCCGCAGGATCTTTTCGAAAAATTCCCGCGTGGCAACCTTCCGCTCTATGGCGGGATGCGTACGCGATTGCTGGAGCTCATCGAGGATCGATCGAGCGGGTTCAATGGCCCGCGGATGCGCGCCATCCTGCGCGCCGCATCGAAGATGATCGAAAAGTACGAGCTGGCGGGCGTCGATCGCGCGGTCCCGCTCGATGGCGCAATCGATCTCCTCACGCAGCTTAAGGCGCAACCCGCGAAACTCGCGATCGTGACTTCGAATTCATCGCGTACGATTCGGCGCTGGTTCGCGATTCATCGGCTGAGCCGGCTGATTGATGTGATCGTCGGGCGTGACAGCCTGCTGGCACTGAAGCCGTCGCCCGCAATGATTTCCCGGGCGCTCGATCGATGCGCGACGCGCGCGCAGGATTCAGCGTTTGTGGGCGATGCGGATTCCGACTACCTTGCCGCGACGCAACTCGGAGTCGAGTTTTTTGGCATCGGGTTCAGCGAGAGTCTCCGCGACCGGCTGCTCGCCGCCGGCGCGCGGCAGATTTTTTCCTCGCCCGCCGCTCTCGGCATCCATTTGAATCTGGTCGATTCTGCGGTACTCGCATCCGGGAACGATGCCGAGGCGCGAGCGCCTCATCGATCGTAGTAGAGTCACGTTATAAAGGTCCCCCAAGGGCACGCACCATATGCTACACTAAGATAGATAATCATAACATAATGTAGAGTTCGCCAACTTTTAAGTCGCCGCGCGAATTGAGTCAAGCTGGATGGTCGGCGAAGAGCGCGACCGCCGCGGCCAGCGTCAGCGCGATGCCCATCGTGATCAGCGCGGCCGCGAAGTCGTGGGCCCGCTGGACGATAAAGCCCGCGAGATATGGCCCGGCGAAGCCGCCGAGATTTCCCACCGAGTTGATCAATGCGATGCCGCCGGCCGCCGCGGCCTCGGTCAGGATGCCGGCCGGAATCGCCCAGAACGGTCCGACGCATGATGAGGTGCCCGCCGCCGCGAGCGTGATGCATGCGAGTTCGAGCACCGGGCTGCGGGCATACGCGGCGGCGAAAAATCCTGCCGCGCCCGCGAGTGCGCCGAGCGCGAGATGAAACCGGCGCTCGCCCATCCGGTCCGAGGATCTCCCGACCAGCACCATCGCGATGCCGCCCGCCGCGAAGGGAATCGCCGAGGCGAATCCGACCGCGAGGATGCTCATCGTCCCGAAGCCCTTCAGAATCTGCGGCAGCCAGAAGCTGATCCCATAGAGGCCGAATGCGAACAGAAAGTAGAACAGCGTGAGTATCCAGACCCGGGCGCTGAGGATCGCCGGCAGGAGATCGGCATGGGCAAACCGACTCGTGCCGGAATCCTCCTTGAGGATCGCGAAGAGCGTCGCGCGCTCACTGGCGGTCAGCCAGTTCGCCTCCGCCGGGCCATCGGGAAGATAGCGCCACACCGCAAGGCCCATGATGACCGCCGGAATTCCTTCGACCAGAAACATCCATTGCCATCCGGAGAGACCGCCCAATCCATGCAACGTCAACAGCGCGCCCGAGAGCGGTCCCGCGATGACACCCGCGAGCGAAGTTGCGGTCATGAACAGCGCGATTGCGCGCGCACGCTCGCGTTGCGGAAACCAGAAGGTGAGGTAGTAGATGATGCCGGGGAAGAATCCCGCTTCGGTCACGCCGAGCATGAAGCGCAGCGCGTGGAAGCTCGTGGCGCCGCGCACGAACATCATCGCGGCGGCGGTGACGCCCCATGAGATCATGATGCGCGCGATCCAGCGCCGCGCGCCGACGCGGCGCAGGATCAGGTTGCTGGGAATTTCGAAGATGAAGTAACCGAGGAAGAAAATTCCGGCGCCCAATCCGAACGCGGTCTGGCTCAGACCGATCTCGCGATTCATCTCCAGCGCCGCGAAGCCGACGTTGATCCGATCGAGATACGCCACAATGTAGAGCGCGAAGAGAAACGGGAGCAGGCGCTTCCGCACTTTGGCAAGCGCCGCTCCCACCTCGATTGTTATTTCATGCCGGGCTTCGATCGACCGCACCCCTCACACGCCGGCTCATCCGTACCATATCTGGCAATTTAGGAAAGCGCGGCGCCATGGCGATAAGCTCCCCACATGCGCGAGGCGATACGCTCTGGGTCGCCGCCGATTCCGTAGCGCTCGAAGTAGCGGCATACGTTGCCGATATCACGATGCAGCAGCTCGCGCGCGTTGGCATTGAAGCGCGAATCGATCGCCTGCGGGAAATCGATGATGGTGACCGCGCCGTTCCAGTACAGGATGTTGTAGGGCGAGAGGTCGCCGTGGATGCGATCGAGATCGAGCCATAACCCGATGTTGCGCAGGATGCGCTCGAAGAGCGGCCTCGCCTCGTGGCGCGACAACTCGACCTGCGCAAGCCGTGGCGCCGCATGGTCCTCGTCGCCGATGTATTCCATCAGCACCGCGCCTTCGCCCAGCGCGATGGGAAACGGAACATCGGCGCCCGCGCGATGCAGCATCTCGAGCGTCTCGAATTCACCGCTCAGCCAGGTGCCATACTGGACGCTGCGCCCGAAGCTGCTCTTCTTCGACATCGCGAGACGCTCGCGCCGCACCGCCGGGCCGCGCAGGCGCTCGTTTTGATAGACCGCATCGTTGCGAAATTTCCGCCGATGCAGCGGATGGTAAACCTTCGCCGCGACCAGCTCGACGCCGGCCAGCGGCCCGCCGCGGCAGCAATATACGATGCCCTCCTTGCCGCCTTCGATGACGTGGAGGATTTCGCTCAGGTGCCCGTCGTTCAGGAAACTATCCAAACTCGACTCTGGATAATAATTTTTCAATTCTCGTCTCCGGTCTGTTTGCGGAGTGGATGATTCGAAATCGATTTCGAAATCGACGACTCAAAACGGCTTCCATGGGTTGCCTCCTGTCCGAATGAAAAGTTGAAACCTCGCGCATCCGCACACAGGTGCGCCGCGCACAAATGAAAAAGGCCGCGGGCGGAAAGCTCGCGGCCTCTAAAGCGACGATATTATGACTATCTGTCTAAGAGACGGCAGGCGCATTCCGCTGCGACGTATGTTGAATGACAGTTTCCATTGAATGCGCCTCCTTCGAGAGAGTGCACTGTAGATAGCATCGCGGCAGGGCAGAATCAATCGGACCGAGGGTCTCGCGCCTGGCGAGCCTCGGCGGCGAAGCGCGCGCAGCTGCCTCGAGGACCGAGGTGAGATCTCGATGCGAGCGCGCTTCGCGCGGATCGGCGTCGAGGCGGGCAAGCCTTTCCCCCTCGGCCAACTCTCGCCTGAGAAAAAAGCGGAGCTGGAGACGGCCGTGAAAGCTGGTGCGGTCAAAATCAAACGGAGCGTCGCGGCATTCGGTGAGGATGAGAACGGATGGCTGGTCGCCCGCAAGGGGTTTGGTGACCGACAAGTTTATGCCGGCGACTGGACCTATCGCGGCGCGGTCGCGATGGCCGGAATCTACGCCAACGATCCAGCTGAGGGGTTTCCGCCCGTCAACGCGTTCTGGTCCGTGACGATGTACGACCGCAAGACGCAGTTGCTGATCGACAATCCGATCAACCGCTATCTGATCAACTCACCGATGCTGCCCGACTTAAAAGAAAGGCTCGGACGGTTCGGCCACGATCTATATCCAAAAGGACCCGCCCGGCCCAGACAAGGAGTCGAAGCGGCTGCCAGCTCCGGACGGCCCAATCTATGTGGCGATGCGACTGTACTGGCCGAAAGAGGCCGCGCTAAATGGATCATGGAAGCCGCCCGCCTTGCAGCCGACGAAATGATCCTCGCGGATGACGCGAAACTTCTGCTTCGAGGCCTGAGTCGGAGTGGCGGGCATTTTACCAGCCACCAAATCCTGCCGGTTCAACTGATTGTCATCGGGAGCGCTTTCAGGCCGCGCAGGAGATAAGAGCCGCGGTACTGCGGGGCAACATCGGGAGTTGCGAGGCGTAGCTTCGGGAGGCGCGCCAGCATCGAGGAGATCGCGATCGCACCTTCCATCCGCGCCAGATTAGCGCCGAGACAGAAGTGGATCCCCTCGCCAAATGCCAGGTGATCATTCGGCGTGCGCCCGACATCGAAGGTATCAGGATTCTCGAACTGGCCCGGGTCATGATTCGCCGCCGCGAGGATCACGAACAGCAGCTCACCGATGGCGACATCGGTGCCGCCGACGTTCGCCGCAACCGCGCAGGTCCGCACCGTCGATTGAACCGGGCTGTCGAAGCGCAGCATCTCATCGATGGCGGTCGGTATCAGCGAAAGATCGCCGCGCAGGCGTGAGAGCTGGTCCGGGTGACGCATCAGCGCGAGAGTGCCGTTACCGATGAGGTTGGTAGTGGTCTCGTTGCCGGCCAGCAGCAACAGCACCACGAATGCGAGCAGCTCATCGGCGGCGAGCGCGCCGCCTTCATCATGCGCCTGCACCAGCGCGGTGATGAGATCCTCGCCGGGGTCGCGCCGGCGCCGCTCGATCTGCGCGGCCAGATACGCGCGCAGCTCCTGCGAATTGTTCTTCACCTGCTCGCCGGGGGCGACGCCGCGAAACGATCCGCGGCCTCCCTCGATGATTTGATTGGACCAGGTTTTGAACTGCGTGTGCTCCTCGGGCGGCACCCCAAGCATCTCGGCGATGACGATGACCGGCAGCGGCCCCGCGAAATCATCCATCAGATCAAAATCGCCCTTGCGCGCGATGCGATCGAGCAGCTCATCGGCGATCGCGCGGATACGCGGCTCCATGTCCTTGACCCGGCGCGAGGTAAAGGCCCGATTCACGAGGCGCCGCAGGCGTGTATGCACCGGCGGATCGGAATCGAGCATCGTAGTCGCGCCGGCAAACGGCCCGAACTCGGCGCGCAGTTGCTGCAGCATCGCGGGAGGCCGGCTCGAGAAATGCTCGGGGTCGCGCAACACGGTGAGGCAATCGGCATAGCGCGCGACCAGCGTGGTCGGAATGAAGACATTGAACTTTCGCGGCGCGCCGGAGAGCAGAGCCGGATAATGCGGGTAGGGATTGTCGCGGAACGACGGATCGATTGGATTGAAGTAGAAATCGGGACTTTGGGGAACTGCTGCGGCCATGATGATAGTGACCTCACCCGTCGAATTGAAGCGAAATCCTAACAGACGTTAGGGATGGATGCATAGTCGGCG
>CAWFBH010000007.1:0-423612 GCA_963814035.1 uncultured delta proteobacterium | reverse complement strand
TGTCCGCGGCAGAGGAGACGCGTTTCGATTTCGTCCGGTTGCGGAAGCCCAGAAAACGTGTCGAACAAGTAGATTGGGCGGTCTTCCTTCGCCTCGCACATAATTTGCGCCGAGCTTCCCTCGTAGACGCCCAACTCCGCCATCGCACCGTCGAGTCCTCGTTGGGCACGAGCCAGCGAAGAGAGCATGAAAGCTTCGTTGCCGGTCAGTAACGATTCCGCATCGCGCCGGCAACGTTGGATTCTGCCCAGCGTTGCGCGATCCTTATGGCCGCTCAATATCAAGAGTTCCAGCCGAGCAAAGATACCGATCGTGAGCCGGCGCAGGAGTCTGCTTCGGCTGACGGTACGTTGAGCCCTCGCCCAGTTCATCCAGGTACGAGGCGGCAGGCGGCTGACCCGTGCGGAGGCCGGTAAAAGCGTCGAACCCTGGTCGCACAGCTCATCCGCAACGGGTGCTAATAAGGTTAGTGTTGTGTTCGCCATATGGCAGTTATTTCCTCGGTAAATATGCGAGAATCTACAGCAACAAGCGCGCCACTTGTTAAAGAGGGATATATAGACTACGTCTTCACCCGTCACACCGAGGGTGGGTGGAGCGAACCGCGCCACCTTCGATGTGGCGAAACATCCCGATGAGAACCAAACCGGCGCGAATGCCGGACTCGATTGAGTGAAGCGGGATTCTGATCGGGCGGTGAATACCTGATGCCTCCGCCTAGTAAGTAAAATCGGAGGCGGGCCGGCCCCTCTCGTTCGAGGCTTACAGGCGCCCAGTCAAGAGCATCACGATCAAAACGATCAGTATAATTTCGCCGATACTCATTCCCCCGCGTGGACCGTAGGCGTAATAGCCGCCGCCACCGCCAAAAAGCAAGAGCACGATCAGGATTACCAGGAGCATGATGACCTCCGCCGGATATCGATTTCAAGGCCAAGTTTAGCGGGCCGGAAAGGTCCCAGACCGCTCAAATCCACTTCCCAAACCAAGTGCTGGCCAGGTCGTCTCGCCGACTATGGATGGACGATTTCGGCGGTTCAGCGAGGGGAGGATACCACCGGCCAAAGACGGACGACGACAACGATTTGTTCTTCTCGGAACACTTCTGTCGTCGGCCTTTTGACCTATAGTGGGGGGACGGTGACAAAGTTCGTCGGTGGGGCTTGTCGACGCGATACGCGAGCTCGCGCAATCTGAACCTCGGACTTCCCCCAATCCCGGCGTAACTGTCCTCCGCAAAAATTCACGACCGTCAAGCAGCACGGTCCAAAAAGGGTTTACTCGTGGTGAAGTCCCTTCAATACGGGGTGCGCGACCACCCGACTTGCTCGGTCGAAACAATGCCGCGATTGTAGTGCGGTAACCAAGACCGCAAAGGTTTTCGAAGATGCTCTTCGGATACTGGGATCATCCAATCCAGGCACTCACGCCGGATCGTTCCGATCAACCTTTCGCAGAACGAATTCGCGGCGAACACGCCTTTCGGGTCGTCAAGCAACTGTGGGGGCTTCGCTAAAGTGACATACCGCGGCTTAGCCAAGAACCTGGCCCGAGCGCAGACCATCTTTGCGCTGGCCAACCTCTACCAGGTTCGCAGACAATTGCTCGGCGTAGGGGTGAGCTGCGCGCTATGAGGACACTTCACTCAGCAAATCTCGGTGATAACTCTCGCCGGGCCAACCATCACTCGTTCTTCGTTCCAAGAACCAGATCGTTATGACTACTTCAGCCAATCGCTCAGCAACACCAACCTGGGCAGACCTTCCTTATCGGAAAGAGAGGTTCGCTATCTCAGTCTCTGGTCGCGACTTCAAAATCGTACGAAATCGCAATGACCTGTGGCTCGGCGTTCACGCGCCGGACAAGCCAGTCATCTTGGCGCTGACTTCCCACAACTTGCGCGCTAGATCCGCGTTGTACGATTCGTCGGACGAACGCACCTCGCGGCTGTCGACAACGTATTTTCCGGTGACGCCTTCCACCGCGGTCGACGCCGCAAGGTAAACCTAGGTCTGCGCGCCGCGTTCCGGTGTCTTCAAGAACAGACCGATTAGCTTCCACGCCGCGTTGGCCATCGCGCCGATGTTCGTCGCGATGTTGGTGGACACTCCGCCGGGATGAACGCAATTGACGGTGACGCCGGTGCCTTCGAGTCGGCGCGCTAGTTCGTAGGTGAACAGCACGTTGCCGAGCTTTGATTGTCGGTACGATGACATTCCGACATAGGAGCGTTCGCCGCCAAGATCATCGAAGTTGATCGAGGCGTGGTTGTGCAGCTTGGATGAGACGTTGACGATTCGCCCTGGCGCGCTCTGCTTTATGCGGTCGAGAGGCAGCATCGTAAGCAGGAAGTAAGCGAGATGATTCACCGCGAACACGGACTCGATGCCGTCGCGGGTGACGGTGCGCTTGAGGTGGAAAACGCCGGCGTTGTTCAGCAGCACATGAAGGCTTGCCAGTCGCGTGAAAATCGCCAGCCAGCTTGCGAATCTGATCCTGCGATTCGAGGTCGGCAAACATCGCCTCGGCGTCGCGATTGCCATTGCGCTGGATCTCGCGGACTAGTTCCCCTCCGCGCTCGCGATTGCAGCACACCAGCACCAGCCTCGCGCCCATTTTCCCGAGTTGAATGGCGCTCGCGCGTCCCAACTCTGAGGTTGCGCCTGTGATCATGCAGGTCTTGCCGCGAATCCATTGCTGTCCGTTGGATGTTTGAGTCACGAATGAACCGGAATCTCCTTTTGGACTTTCGAAACATCGATTCGTAGCCGCTCCCTAAACGCAGCGTCAAGTCGCGCCCGGTTGAACATCCGGGCCGATTTTTCCGTATCCGCAGGTAACCCAAGGTTCGCGGTCCAAAATCGAGATCGTTGTAGCGGCCCACGTTCTCGATGCGGGGGCATGCGGAGGTGTGCGATTCGGATGGGGACAGCCTTGACCTCTTCCTATCCCAGTTTCCTACTCCGAATGCTAGAGAGAGCGAGGCGCGTCCGCTTTGTTAAAGATTAGGATCAAAAATAGAACTGCTTTCGAAAGTTTCGGAATTCATTCGACCCAGCTAAGAAAAGCCGAACAGTGGATAGTGGTGAGCGCCTGTTGGGTCGCAAGAGAGAGGTGAAAGATGGATCGGGTTGAGGGAAAGACCGCATTCATAACTGGAGGGGCGCGCGGGATCGGATTGGGAATCGCTCGCGCACTCGCGGGTGCTGGCGCGAAGCTCGCGCTCGTAGACAACGACCAGGCCTCGCTGGTCTCCGCAAAATCCGCGCTCTCGGATCTGACCACCGTGGAGACATTCATGCTGGACGTGCGCGATCGCTCGACCTATGCGCGTGTCGCCGACGAAGCGGAGTCTCGACTCGGCCCGGTGTCGATTCTATGCAATAATGCCGGAGTGGGCGGAGAGCCACACGTCACACGCCTGACCTACGAATGTTGGGACTGGATAATCGGAATTAACCTCAACGGCGTGCTCAACGGGATCCATACGTTCCTCCCGCGGATGCTCGAACGCGCCAGTGGCGCGCACATAGTCAACACCGCTTCCGGTGCAGGGCTTGCCGCGACGGCCAGCGGCATGTCGTACACAGCCTCGAAATTCGCGGTGGTAGGTCTTTCGGAATTCCTACGGCCCGTACTCGCTCCGTTCAAAATTGGCGTCAGCGTTTTGTGCCCCGGTCCGGTCAAAACGAATATCATCCTGAACAGCCGCGCCACCCAACCCACCGAGTCGTGGACTGCAGAGGAAACGTCGGTTTGGGAAACCATCATCGCTCTTCAAGCCGCAGGGGCCGATCCTGACGACGTCGGTGAGATGGTCCTCGCTGGAGTAAAGGCGGATCGGCTCTACATCCATAGCGATCGAACTATGTTAGAAATGATCGCGGCACGTACCAGGGAGTTGCTCGACGCGATGCCGCTGGCTAAATAGCCGCCGACGCTCTGAACCATGTGAGTAGTGGAGGCGCTCACCACTATAACGGGAATGCTTCTGAGGCTTTGATCCTTTTCTCTCCGGGCCAGGAATTCCCAGCCATCCAGAATAGGCATGAAAAGATCCAGGATGATCAGGTCTGGGAGGTTGTCCATACCAAAAACTCCGAAAGCTTCGAAAAGTCTAGAGTTTTGCGATTTGCCGCCGTAGTGTCGCCGGCATGCATGAACTCGTGCGTTGGATCGTCTCATTGGTTGCCGGCCGACTGCGCAGCCGGGCAGCAGTTGAGCGGCTGCCTATTGGGTGCCCAACTGCGGATTTGATTGGTAACAGTTTATCGGCTGATAAACCCGGCTTACAGGTACAGAGCCGCCTCGGCGAATGGGTCGACGTTCCCGCGAGTGCGGATTCATTCTTTATCTAAGCAGCAGCACTCGTTGAGCCAGTTGGAGGGGGCCAGTCTCTCGGGTGCGCCGCCGCTTCGGGCCGCGTCCGTCCCGGCGGATGGGGGACGACCGCCGGTCGAATAACCCTGAAAGCGACAGTTTCACTCTCGCTCGCCCTATGTCTATCGGCGAATCGAATTGGTTGATTCTCCTAAGAACAATTGCTCTTGATTGCGCACGGGTTGCGGCCAGAGATCGGCCTGCGCGGATGCTACGGTCCCGCGAGTTATCCCATCGGTACATCAATAGCCAAGGCAATGTCGGCGACCTCGGCTGGACGATTCGGATTGTCAACGTGCGCCTTAGACCAGAATGCCAGCAACTCCGGATCAGACTGCATTTTCCCCTGAAGCTCCCCGAACGCTTTCCAATCGCTCGACTCCATAGTGAAGAGTATGCACGGCGCGTTGTAACCCATCTGACGATCCAATACTCGAACGCGCGCGCCCAGACGTTCGATGAATCTCTTCATGGCCACTATTTCGCTTAGGAACTCTTGTCTCCGGCCCGGCTTTATCTTCCACGTGAACGTGTGCACTATCGCCATCGAAAATGTCCTCCCCATAGGAACCCATCCAGGCACGCTATTCCACCTGCCTTCGGCAGGAAAACGGTCCCGTATCGGCTTCCTGCCTTGCGCAGGGACGGTGTTTTGAAGGTCGGATCAAGGTCGGAAGTACCCTCGCGGGCCGAGAACAGGTTTGAGCGGGCGCGATCGGCCTCGACCATCGAATTGAACGCCATCATCACCTTGCCCGTGGCGATCGTAGTGGACACCTGCTGGACACCATTGCCGAAAACGCCGCGCCGATACTCATTCTTTTACGCGACGCTGGATACGTTATCCTGTGCGGTGACTCATGGTTGTTTTTTCGGCGGGCCCGATGCGGCGCAGCGGCGCAATGCCGGCGCGCGCGTAATGCTCCATTTCGATGTGTGCAATTTCGCCGAAGTTACCGTAGCCGCAAAAGGTATCGGTGCCCATTGGCGTTCTCACCCGGGCGTCCACGATGCGCTTGAGATTTGCGTAGCGTGCCTCCGCGGTGTCCTCCTCGAAGGCAATTAGCCAATAGGTCGGGACGTAGGACGCGCGATTTTTTAATAGCAGCTCGATGACTCGGTCACCCGTTATCCGTTTATGCACGACACCATGCTCGAGGCCGTCAGCACCGGCTTCGAGCGCCTCGATCGCGGTGCGTGTCCGCTGGATGGTTCGTGATGAGCGGGTCGTTTCGATTCAGAGGTCCGATAACTTTGGCAGGCTCCGACAAGAGCGTTTGCTATCCGGTTGAGCGGGTCTCCGTTTCCGCTCCTCAAATTCCCGATCCACAGGAAAAATACAGGGAAATACATCGATTTCGGGTGTAATTTGGGTTCAGCGAGGCCAGAAAACGCAGTAGCCTCCGAGGTTTTTTTCCGAAATTCCCTACAGTTTGTAGCAGGGAATTATTTTGGACGAGCAGGGAAATTTCCGGGCACAGCAGGGAAGTAACTGGATCGATCAGGGTATCGCTCCAAAGCGAGGCACGACGACCCATCGTCGTTGAGAGAGCGCCGCTTCCTTGGCCCGCCAACGAGTCCAAACACAGCAAGATACGTACGAATTCACTTTCCTTCCGGGTGTCACCACGGAGAGATTGAACCGCTGCAGGCGTGCAGAGCAATCGTTCCAGTCCCGATTCCTCTCAGCTTTGAGCTCTCGGCCGCTGCTCTGGCGTTTGACAGCTGGAGTAAGTATGGCTTACCTCTGAATAAAGCCAATCTAATCTCTCCTGACGACGCTTGGCGTAGCCGGGCAAATAGGGGCAGAGTTATGAATTCGAAAACTCAGATCGTTCGGGACGGGGCGATCGCCGGAGCGCTCGGCGCCGGGACCGTCGCCATCTGGTTCCTGCTCTTCGATATCTCGCGCGGCAGCCCGCTTGAGACGCCGGCGCTACTGGCGATTGCACTTCTCCACGGACATACAATAGGGACCGCAGTGCTTCCGCTGGCCTTTGAGTATACCGCTATTCACCTGACTGCCTTCGTCCTTTTCGGTATCAGCAGCGGCATTCTTATCGAAGCGGCGGAGCGTAAGCGTTTCCTGCTTCCGCCTCTGCTGATGGTGCTGGCGGTGTTTGAGGCCCTCTTCGTAGCTTTGGTTATGCTCTTGGGGCCGGAGTTACAGGGAGCCCTCTCATGGTGGAGCGTGTTGGTGGGTAACTTGCTCGCGACTGCGGTCATGGTCGGTTACTTCTTCGCTCTCCATCGGACTCTCGCCGAGCATTTGTTCGGACCGTGGGTCGGCGTGTTGGCGGAAGGGGCGGCGGCGGGAGTCGTCGGCGGGGCGGTAGTGGTAATCTGGTTCTTGCTCCATGATCTGGGCCGCGGCGCCAATCCCTTCCGAACCCCAGCGCTCTTGGCTGGAGCACTTTTGGAGGGTGCTCACAACCCTGCTGCGGTCACGGTAAGTAGCCCGCTAGTGCTAGGTTATACCGTACTTCACTTTGCGGTATTTATCGCCTTTGGCGTGATTGCGGCTGGTTTGGCGGCGGCCGTAGATGAGGTGATGTTATGGACGGCCTTTCTGCTGTTGTTTGCAGTCTTCCAGGTTTTCTTCGTTGGCTTTGCCCCGCTACTTAGTGACGCGCTGCTCAACCAGATAGGATGGGGCGTAATCGAGGCTGGTAACCTGCTGTCCGCGGTTGCGATGTTGGGGTTTTTCTATTTGCGTCGCGGGGTGTTGCGTCTGCCGTCAAAAGGACCCCGGGAGGCAGGAGTATCGAGCACCACCATGCAGACCACGGTTTGAGCCTTTGCCCTTCTGAGCGCTGCGCATTCGCCGGTTCTGATGTCCAAACATTGGGTCTTCGACGCTTTCCGGGCCCTCGTCGCGTGCTTACAGGTCGGACAATTCAGACTGAGCGGGCTATTC
The DNA here is from genome assembly GCA_963814035.1 of uncultured delta proteobacterium. GTDB lineage: Bacteria > Desulfobacterota > Binatia > Binatales > Binataceae > DATGKG01. Next base: position 416,315 of record CAWFBH010000007.1, on the reverse strand, counting down.
CATTCAGTGCTGGGGGGCGGCAATATCTGCAATCGGGCTCAGCAAGGCTAGTCCTTCGCAAGTGCGAATTTGGTCCGACGCCGTCGGGTGATCTAGCTGCTCGCCACCATATATGCGAAAGAACCTCATCGAGAGCCGAATGGGACCTGCATCACCGAATCGGGCGAGCCCACTCTCAGCCGATCCTAGTTCAGAACGACTCAATAGTCTCCTCGGCGGTCTCTCGTTGAGCTTTTTGCGATCCGCCGAAGACACGATCGACCTAGAAATCGAGCGCAGTCTCCAACGTGTGGTTCTTGAATTCGAGTTGGATCGAAGCACGCTGTACCAGGTGCAACCCAATGGTGTCGCCCATATAAGCCATCAATGGGTGCGCCCAGGACTTCCGCGCACTCCGCTCTACGCAAATGTCATCGAAGTTGCGCCGTGGGCTACCGCTAAAGTTATGTCCGGGCAAACGATTCAGTTCTCGCGCGTTGGCGACTTACCTCCGGAAGCGGCACTCGACCGAAAGGCTTACGATTCAGGCGGAAACAAGTCGAATGTTACGGTTCCGGTGTGTACTGAGTGCCCTGGTCGGAGTGATGAATCACCTCTGCGGGCCGCCGCTGTCCGATTGCCATATTGAGCGCCGCCAACACCAGCTCGGTGCGCAGATGAGTTTCCATCGCCCACCCGACTACTCTGCGGCTGAACACGTCGAGCACCACGGCCAGATATAGAAAGCCCGCCCAGGTGGGAATGTAAGTGATGTCGGCCACCCACACCGCGTTCGGCGTGGGCGCGCTGAAGTCGCGCTCGACCAGATCCGGCGCAGGCCGCGCGTCATGATCCCGGGTGGTGGTCGTGATCCACTTGCGGCGGCTCACCCCATAGATGCCCGCCACCGCCATCAGCCGCGCGATCCGCTTGCAACCGACATGGATCCCCTGATCAGCCAGCTCGGCGTGAATGCGCGGCGCGCCGTAGGTGGCGCGCGAACGTTGATGAATCACCCCGATGCGCAGGCTCAGTTCCGCATCGGCCCGCGCTCGCTCCGAGCGCGGCCGTGTCCGCCACGCATAGTAGCCGCTGGTGGAGACCCCCAACACCCGGCACATCGTGGCAACCCCATGCATGGCCTGATTCGCACTCACGAATTGGAACGCCGTGACGGCACTGAGCCGGTCGCGAAATTTGCCGCACACGCGCGTACTTCGCAGCTTCTACAGCGACATCTAAATGGAGAAGGACTCGATGGCGGAGAGGGAGGGATTCGAACCCTCGGTACCGGTTACCCAGTACGCCAGATTAGCAATCTGGTGCCTTCGACCACTCGGCCACCTCTCCGCGCCCGGTCGATTGATGCAGGGATCGAAATAGTTACGCGCCCCGCGCCCTCGGAGCAACCACGCGCGATGCTCCGGATCCAGTTCGCATGCGAGTTCGCCGCCCCCCTTTGGAGTACTCGCTACCTTCAACCGCGAAACACTTCTAAATAGAGGTCGCAGCAACATCAAACATATCATCCATGGGAGCAGGAACTCTGCGACGATTATCGCTTCCGGACCGCATCGGCATTGCGTTCGCGATGCTGATGAGCCTCGCCGCGGCCACCTACTTCTTTCAGCTCGGTCGCGCCGGCTTCGATGATGCCGAGGCGTACAGCGCCTACATCGCCAGCCGTCCGACCATACGCGCGGTCTTCGATGCGAGCAGCAACCTGGACCCCGGCAAGGGCGGCGGACTCTATGTCTTGGTGCTGCATTGGTATTGCGGCTTCTTCGGCACCGGCGAGGCCGCTATGCGCGCGTTCTCGGCCGCATTCGCCGTTGCCAACGTGATCCTCGTGTTCGCGCTGGCAAGTGAGCTGTTCACCGCGGAGACGGCGCTGATCGCCGCGATGTTGTGGGCCTTCAATCCGATGGCTCTCATCGTCGCACGATGGGCACGGATGTACAGCATGTTCATCGCGCTGACTCTCGGCAGCCTGCTTGCGCTGCGGAAAATGCAGGAACCTCCAACCGCGATGCGGGTGGTGACGTTTGGATTCCTCGGCGCGGCGATGTTGTATACGCATTTAGGCGGCGCGCTGATGCTCGGTGCCGAGACCGCCCTGCTGGCGCGCAATCGATGGCGCGGCCGGCCGATAGGGCCCGGATGCGTCGCGATCGCGATCGCGTTGATCCTCTTCGCACCCATCGCACCGGGATCCCTCGCACAAGTCCACTCCTCCGCCGTGGGACATCGATTCGATTGGATCGGGGACGCGCATCAGACCGCGCTCGCGATCAAAATCGCGGGATTATCGGTCGCCGGGGCGATCGGACTGATGCTGCTATTCGGCCCGGCGCTGCGCTTCGATCGGGCGAATCCGCGCGATGATTCAGAACCGATCCGATGGTGCGCGATTTGGTCAATCTTCCCCGTGCTGGCATTGCTGATCGGTTCGTTGGCGCTGCATCCAATGTTCGAGCTTCGGTACATCGCGCCGGTAACCGCGGGATTCGCAATCCTGATCGCCGCGATGCTCAACTTCGCCTCGACTAGACTCCGCAACCTCGCCGCCGTCTCGATAGCATCGTCATTTCTGATAGTCGCAATTCTCTTCCACCTGTATCACCCGCGGTTCGAGCTATGGCGACAAATCGCGCGCGCGGTCGAGCGGGTCCATTCACCATCGCAAGCAGTTTTCTTCGAGGCTGGTTACGTCATGAGCGTTCGCCAGGCCAAGGGTCTCGATGCGGATTCGCTGGTGGAGGTTCTGCCGGCAGGATACCTGCGCGTTCCGTTCGACTACTACTTCGATGGGCCGAATCCCCGCGTCGCGATAAATCCGTTTCGCCCCACCGTGGCGCGCGAGACGATTGCGCGATCAGCCCGCAGCCACGGCGGGGCCTGGCTGGTGAGTCATCTCAGTGCTGCGGATCTCGCCGAAGAGCTGCCGTCGCCAGGCGGCTTCCGTCGCGAGCGCGTCGTCGATGACGCTTCGGTCTCGGTATCCCTGTACCACATCGTCCCCCTCGCCCAAACGCGCTAGAGCCGCGCGGCTTTCTCGGCGCGTTGACCCCATGACATTAGCTATTCTAACGTTAATCAATAATGTAACTGATGATTAATTCAATCTCAACACATTAGATCGCTTGCCGCTGACTTTTTGCCAAATTGATTTCTTTGGCGATCATGCTGATTGATGGCCGCCCTTCTGGTTGAATGCCGAAGGGCCAGCCTCGATTGCAGCATTTCCTTTACATCAGAAATTCTTCTGCAATTTAGAGTGATAATGCGATTGATTTTGCCCAGCTAGGTGAAAGATAGCGACGAGCGGCAACTCGGCAACGCGCTCCGGAAAGCGGAGCCATGATAGCGGCGGATCTCGGGCGAGCCGATTTGAAATTAGTTTATCTGTTGATCCACAGTAGCGTACCTGATCATGGTGATTGACAAATGTACGACTGAATGTTATTTGGGCCGCGTTAACGTGGCCGTAATGGATGAGGTCCGACGGACATAGTGGTCGGCAACGGGGCGTAGCTGGTCTCGGAAAATCGTAGTCGGCTTTGGGGAGCATATGGTGAAAAGAAAATTGGGAGTTGGTCGCGGGGTGTGCTGGCGAAATCTGTTGATTGCCGCATGCGCCGGGATCGCAACGCTGTGGACCTCCGCAGCCAACGCAACAATCACGCAGGGTGACTTCTCGGTGTTCGGCTTCTTCGAAACCAGAGAGGCCGGGCGATGGGGCGAGGGCGGCTCCAATGGCGCCAATATCCCGACCAAGATCACGCCGGGAGTCGGGACCGCGCCGGCCACCATCAGCTATGGGTTCGCGGCAAGCCACACCGGTGGCAGCTTCGACTTCAACCATTGGGATCTGGTCGAGATGCGGCAGCTGGCCGACATCCGGCCCGATTACCACATGGTCAAGAACTACAAGTTCCTGGGCCGGCTCGACACCCTGGTGCTCAAGGACGCGGACTTTTTCGCGTTCTATCGGCCCTGGTACAACGCGGTCGGCACGCTGAAGCCGATCGGCACCGCGCAGCCGGACCGTGACTTCAACGAGAACGTGCTGGGCGGGAAATACAATCAGCAGGCGATCCAGCAGGAATATATCCGCAACGACTTGCGCGAGTATTATGCGCAGTTGAACTTTACCGACAACTTCTCGATGCGCGTCGGCAAGCAGCAGGTCATCTGGTCGGAGGCCGATGCGCTATCGGGCACCGAGCTGACCAACTCGTCTGACTTGTCGTATCACTGGACCCATTTCGAGACTGCGGAAAACCTGCGCAAGAACGTCCGGATGATCAAGTTCAACTACATCCTGCCGGACTTCCTGAAGACCGCGAACAACGAAGCGGAAGCGTTTGTGATTCCGGGTGACTACCAGGGCAACGGTGCGGTGGTTTCGACCGATATCCGTAATCCCTACGTCCTCCGTCTGCCACTGGCCTCGTGGCAAACGCCTGGCCCCTTTCCCGATCCCCATGGCGTCAACCCTAACTCCACGTACAATCTGGAAGGCCAACCGGTTGGATACAAAACTCTGGCGGACCTGCAGCGAGTAGCGCTGGAGCCGTTCGGACCCAACGACTTCTTCGAGAAGAACGTTTACGCGGCGAACCATCCGCCAACCAACTCCATCGAGAACAGCGAGTTTGGCTTCCGTTATTCCTCGCTGCTTCCCGTCGGCAATGGTCTACAGGCGAGTTTCATCTATCTCTACGAGGCGCGCGATTCTAATTTCACACTGTGCTCTTCCTGTTCGGCGGCTTACTCGCGTCAAGCCGTCAATGGCGGCCGCGGCGGCAAGACCAACGGAATACCGCTGTATGCAGCTATCGGCGGACACACTACCGGTCTCTTCCTGGTTCCTGGCGTTTTCGACCTCGGAAACCCGGCAGCGGGCGTACCGGTCATCGGAACCATTCGCGTGCCCGATGTCACCGACTATCGACGCAATCATTTCTTTGGCTTGACCGGCACCTACTACGACAAGGACCTGACCGACATCGTCTATCGCTATGACGTGTTGTACGCCCCGAAGGTCGGCCAATATGTCGCAGGGGATCCGGCGAAACGGGCTGGCGCAGCGTTTGGCCCCACGGGCCAATGGACGGAAATGACCCGCTGGATCGTCGCGGGAGACCGTCCGACCTACATTCCGTGGATTTCCAAACAGCACACCTTCCTCGTGGCGCAGTACGTCAACACCTGGATGCCCGATCTCCCCGCCCATGCCGCGCAGGGCGTGTTCGGGACCGCCGGCAAGACCCGCGAGGAGAGCAACTTCGCATTCCTGGCGGCGACCAACTGGCTGGTCAATGGGCAGCTGACCTCGACCAATGCGTTCGTATGGGACATCGACAACAACTGCGGCGATCTCGGCAGCACCAACGTGTACCGCTACTCGCGCAACATCCTGCTCGGGGTGAATGCGATCTGGTACCTTGGCCGCAGCGGACGCTTTACCGATCCGTTCTTCCAGAGCGTCAATCAGCGCATGAGCGAGCTCGAGGCGACCTTCAGTTATGAAATCTAACTCCTTAACCTGATTTATGAGGGAGGGCGGCTGCGAATAATCGTGGCCGCCCTCTGTCTCTCGACGGATCGAAATCGAACTCTGATTGGCGGCTGACTTTCCAAATTCGAAAGGAGCGCCGATGTCATCCAAAACCCCTCATCAGCGGAACCCGCGCTCCAAGCCGGCTAAAAAGCCCTCGACCGGCGCGACGCCTCTTCGAAAGCGACGTGCGACCTCCGGCGGTCGGAGCCGCGCAGCCGCCCTCGGTAACATTCGGTTAACGCCATCCGAAATCCGGGGTGAGGCTAAATCTCCCAGGGAGCGGTTGCTGTGGGACCTGAGGCAGCAGGGATGCTCTCTTAAAGAGATCGCCAAGATGCTTGGCATCACCCGCCAGCGCGTCAGTCAAATTGAAACTCGCATGATCCGTCGCGCGGTTCTGACGAAGTCCGCGGCAGTCGAGGCAATCTCCTCTCCGCGTAAAATAGTTTGGAAGAAAAATGCCAGCTATGTGCATCTGGAGACCTACCACGACTTCGAGCGACGCCTCGACGCGCTCAATGCGCGCTATGAGGCCCGCCTCAAACGCATCCTGAAGCGTCTGCATCGATGGAAGAAAGCCAACCTGCTCGGACCGACTCCGTCGAGCCTGTTTCGTAAGGTATGGCCGCTCATCGAGAGCTATGGAGACAAGCCCTTTCACTTCTCCAAACTCCTCGAGGATTTCCCAATCCTTACTCGCGAACCGCATCTGCCCCAACTACTGTCGCGATTGCGCAGGAAGGGGCTGTTGCGCAGAGTGGGCGCGGTCCAACTCGATAGCCATAACCTGCCCGAGGTATTGATGGCGCGGACGCGGCTGGAAGAATCGGCGGCGACACAAATCGACAAACTGGCCGCACAATGGGCGCTGAAAATGCGCGAGCTCCAGGCCAGGTATCGGTCGGTACGGCCGACCGAGGCACTGCGAAACCAACTTCTCGAAATCACCCCAGGCCCGACTCAATCATTCTTCGATATTGCGGCATCCATAGAAATCGGAACTCAGCTGCCCGATGCGCTGCCGACCGCTCTGGAGTGTCCTCCCGGCTGACGCTCCCTTTTCCTCCTCCCAGGCACAGCGTTTTCGCCTCTAGCGATTCTCGGAATCGAGCTCGTGGTCACAGAACAGCACGCTTGATGGTACATCAACTGTATGTTTACGAGACTTGCGGGACAGTAGGATCGCAAAACGGCGCACAGCTTCGTTCCTCCCTCGATGGCACATGAACTGCACGTTACTCCTTGCTAGCAAACGTCACACAGCCGCAAGGGGAAAAGGGAATGAACTTCATCCGAAAAATGATGGTCAGACTGACCGAGTCGAAGCATAATCAGGCCGGCCAGACCATGACCGAGTACGTGTTGATTGTCGCCGCCATCGCCGTGGCCGGATATATCGCGTATCAGGGCCTGGAGACCGGCATCAACGGCATCATCACCAAAGTCACCGCTTCGCTAAACGCGGCCTAAAAGCATCGACCGCGACTGCGACAGAGTCGTCGATAGTAGCAGCGACGATGAGACGGAATAGCGATGGGCATCGGCGCGATTGATACTTTTGCGAAGCCGCGCGCGGCGGCCCCGGCGATCCTCCCGCCGGGGTTTCGCCATGCGTCGGGAAATGTGCTGGTGGCGGCGTCGTTTGCCGTCGCCGCGATTCCCAACGCGAGGCATTTCTTACGCAGCCCCGCTGATGCGATCTGGACAGTCGGCGCGATTCTGATGGCGATGATGTCGCTGGTCCGCATCGCGCCCAAAGCATCGCGGATCGACCTCCACGCGTTTCTATCCACCATCTTTCCGGTCTTCCTGTTTCCCTGTCTGATGCGCGCCGAGGGGCATCTACCGGATTGTTCTGGTGGAGCGGAGTAAGCCTGGAACTGTTCGGCGTCGCGCTGTCGCAAGTCTCGCGGATATACATGGGACGTAGTTTCGGCATCCTGCCCGGCAATCGCGGAATCGTATCGAAGGGGCCGTTCGCGCTGGTACGTCACCCCATCTATGCGGGATGGTTCCTGCTCACTGTGGGATACCTGGCCTCGTATCCCTCGTGGATGAACCTACTCATCACGCTAGCCACCCTGCCCTTCATGATGTGGCGGATCCGGCTGGAAGAGGATCTCCTCAATGCCGATGCCGACTATCGGAAGTATCGGCGGCTGGTGCCCTTCCGCCTCGTGCCCGGCCTTTTCTGACCCGCGGGGGGTCAACCATGGGTCTGGTTTTGCCCTTGGACCGACTCCCCAGGTCTCAAAAAACCCTTGTGATATCAGTTGGTTACGCCTTTCGTTCTCCTGTCCTGCAAATGGGTTTGTTTTCGTACTTCTTCAAATGCGCGATTCCTCGCGGTGGCTTCGTTTATGTAATCGGGGCGGTTCAAGCGGCGCTCGGATCCACTTCTCGCTATGCTCGCGGTGGGTTTGTTTTTACGCTTTCGATGAACTCGCAGCGCAGCTTTGTTCCGTCCCTTCTCCCGTTCCTTTCCGCGGGAGAAGGCGCCAGGCGCGGTTCTCGCCATGGCTTCGCAGCGAGAAGCGTGACTTGCGGATGAGGGCCGGTCGCGCTGCGCGACCGGTGGTGGAGTGCCACCGACCTCCGCAAAAACCCAGCAATTCTGGGGATAAAGTGGCTTTGTTCTAGCAATTTCGCATCTCGCCGACGACTCTATAAAAAGCCAACGGCACCCCTGGAGGCGCCGTTGCAATTATCCTAGCACGACCTGACTTCCCAGGCATTAAAGAACCCAAGGAGGTCAGTTACCCGTCGTCTCGAAGCTGCCGTCGTGCAAAAGACCGTTTTCCCACATCGGTGCCGACCAGCGGTGGACGAGAGGATCGCAGCGAATCAGCGCCTATGGGGGGCAAATGTTCGAGGCGCAGGAGGTATTATTGCCGAGATACATTCCCATCATTTCCGTGCACTGGGCGGCAGTGGAATGCAGGCACACGCCGGTATTTTGGCAACAGGCGCCCGATTTACCACTCTGAACCTCCCTTGCGCCGACACGATACCAGTGTTCGGTCGCGACATCGGGCGAGTTGGTATTGCTGAGTACTATCAAATCACCGTCCCCTACGACTGCGAGGCTCTGCGTATAGGAACCGTCCGAACATCCGGCTCCGCCATTGGTAAAGGCTATAGCATTTGATCCGGTTCCATCGGCGCCAACGGTGTAGGTCCCTTTAATCTGATACTGACAGGCATGGCCATTGAGGTTGAACGTCTCATGCCCAGTCAAGTTACCCTTGCCATCTGAGACAAAAAGCCCGGTTCCTGCAAACGGCTGAGGAGCCGGAGAGGTGATCAGGAATCCAGAAAAGATCGCGGAATACCATCCGCGAAGAAGCCGATTCGGTCCCCCGTCACCTGCAGCCGCGGCGCTAGACTGCAAGAGTGCAAAGACCATCACAATAGGGAACAGAAGAAATACTATCCTGGATGACTTCACGTTTTCTCCTTCAATCCCAGTTCTCCCGGTTCTTATCACAACCCATTTACCGAAGCATCGAGGGCCGATGAAACGCGCCGCGTGAATCGAACCGGGACTCCTTTCGACGGTCCGATGATTTCGCGCATCTTCGGACGAATCGGAAGCCTACCCCCATTTGGCCAGTTCGCGCTTTCGAGAAGGTCGGTGCTGTCGGCGGCGAAGATTTCACTTCACCTGTCGGATACCCATATTTCCCGCGCCGATTACCTTCGTCAGCGATCCCGATGCCATCAAGGCGATGCTGCCGCGAGGAGATTAGGTACCGGGTGCTTCGAAGGTGCCGTCGGGTTTCATCTTGCCGACGACGCTGACCTGACGGCCCAGCAGCTTCCACTCGCCGCTCGTCGCGGATCCAGCAGTTCATGTAACTGCAAAAGACCGTCTTGCCCGCATCGGCGCCGACCAGTGGTTCCACCGTATCGCTGCCCGTGGTGATCGCAGTATCGCCATCGATGACCACGCGCGTCACGCGCCGTTCGAACGATTTCAGACGGACCAGGCCGGCGCGAAAAAACGCCAGAACTTGCGCTTTGCTGAAGAGCAGATTGCCGGCACCGCTGACCACCAGCTTGTCGGACCACGTCCTTTCGATGGTGCCGAGATCCTGCCGCAGCGCCGCGTCTGCGTCGCGCAGTTCCAGCTTCTCGATCTCCAATTCAGCGTGGTTTCCAGGGTTTCCCATCGCGAGGGGGCGTGATCGTCAACAATAGTTGCGGATCACATTAATTAGACGATCGAGGTCCAGGGGTTTATGCATGATCAAAGTGGCATCGATCTGTTTGGTTACTGCGGAGCCGAACGCGGTTACGACCACCACCGGAATATCGGCGATCGCCTTGTCCTGCTTTTGGGCCGTGCGGAATTCCCATCCAGTCATCACCGGCATGAAGAGGTCCAGCAGGATAACCTTCGGGTGCGGCGCCTTGTGAAGGTATTCGAGCGCTTCCCTGCCGTTGCGCGCCGCCGCGACGCTGATCCCTTCCATCTCGAGGCAGTCCGACAGCGCTTCGCGCGCGCCATCATCGTCCTCGACAATCAGAACGCAAGGTTCTTCGGTTTGATTGGTAGCTGACATAACAAGCTCAACCGGGACAGCTAGCCTTCATAGTGACCTATCGAGCCAAGTATCCGTCGTATTTCTGCTCAGTCGACTGGAACGGATGAACAAAGAATTTACGTTGCCGGCGCACACGTCCAGCGGAAGTGCATTCGGGGGAGTTCCGGGACCAGACCCGGATCGCTCGGATTTAGAGGCCTTCAGGTAAAACATCCGGTATAGCCGCTAGAGAGAGCAAACATTCTTGTAGATAAAAATCCGCGCCAACGCAAACGCTATCCGCCGCGGAAAGTCATTTCGTCTTAGTTTCGCCTTGAGGGCCGCGATGGTTGCACTTAGGACGTTAGCGCCCGGTCATTTGACCAAGGATTTCACCGATGATAGCGGTGCGGTAGCTCTGCACGCTCGCATCGAGGTGGCTATGAAAATTGGCGGTTTCTATGAGCATCAGCTCCCGCGTCCGTGGACTCGCGACTCCGAGCACAAGCTCTTCAAGGATGCGCTCGATCAGGTCGAACTCGCCGACCGCCTCGGCTACGACTATGTGTGGGCGACTGAGCATCACTTCCTGGAAGAATATGCGCATTCGTCGGCGCCGGAAATTTTCCTCGCGGCCGCCAGCCAGCGCACGAAAAATATCCGCCTCGGCCACGGCATCGTGCAGCTTCCGCCCCTGATCAATCATCCCGCACGCGTGGCGGAGCGCATCGCAACCCTTGACCTCGTGAGCGATGGGCGATGCGACTTCGGCACCGGCGAAGGGGCGGCGGAAATCGAGCTGGCCGGCTTCAACATCGCCCAGGAAGAAAAGCGCGCGATGTGGCTGGAAGGGTTGCGCGTCGTCACCCGGATGCTGGTCGAGGAGCCCTTTAACGGCCACGAAGGAAAGTATCTAAAGGCACCCGTGCGCAACGTGGTGCCGAAGCCGCTGCAGCGCCCGCATCCGCCGCTCTGGCTGGCTTGCTCGCGCCGCGAAACCATCCTGCTCGCGGCAAAGCTGGGCCTCGGCGCGTTGACGTTTTCGTTCGTTTCGCCCGACGAGGCGCGACAGTGGGTCAACGATTACTACACGACGCTGGAAAACGAATGCGAACCGGTGGGCTATGCGGTCAATCCGAACATCGCCATCGCCTGCCCATTCCTCTGCGATCGCGATGAGGACAAAGTGCGCGCGCTGGCCGCCGAGCATCAGGGATTTTTCATCTACGGACTCGGGCACTACGGCTTCTTCGGCAATCATGAGCCGGGCAAGACAAATTTGTGGGAGAACTTCAAAAACAAGCCCAAGGATTTCGCGCTGCCCGAGGGTCGCACGGCGGATTGCGTCGGGACACCCGCGCAGATCGGCGCGCGGCTGAGGGAATTCGAGGACTCGGGCATCGATCAGGTCATCCTCCTGTCGCAAGCCGGCCGCCTCTCGCATGAGATACTGATGTCCTCGATCGAGCTGTTCGGTAAGGAAACGCTACCCGAAGTTAAGCAGCGCGACGTGCTCCGCACGAAGGAAAAGGCGGCGCTGAAGCAGCGCATCGTCGAGAAAGCGATGGCGCGCAAGCGCCCGCCCGAAGTGCCTAACTGGCCACCTACGGTCATCAAAGCCGCGGGCCATCATTAGGGAGGACTCACGATGCCGCATAAGACGAAATTCGGATCGCTGGAACATTTTGAGAAGGGCGGCATCGAGGTCATCAACGATGACGCCCGCAACTATGTCTTCTCGAACATCTATGAAGTCGCATCGCAGGCCGAGCCGTACGAGAAAATCGCGGTCGGCAAAAATCTGAAGTACGTGCTCGAAGCAGTCCGCGCCGAGGGCACTTCGCCGTGGTACACCGCCTCGCACGATGAGTCCGCGATCATCATGGATGGCGAAGTCGAAATCCGCCTCGTGAAACTAAACAAGGAGATCGTCGCAGAGGAGCACGAAGGCACCACCATGCTGGAAGGCAATCCCGACGGCAAAAAGATGGGTTACATCGTCGCGCGCCGCGGCCACATGGCGCTGTTGCCGAAAGGCGCCGCATACCAGTTTCATGCGAGCAAGCCCGGCGTGATTTTGCTACAAACCATCGCGGGCGATCTCACCCTCGAGCGCTGGAAAGACATCTGCCAGAAGTAGGAGGCCAAAATGTCTGACGTCAATGAGTATGGATATCGCAGCTTTCAGTTAGGCGGATTTCACTTCACCCGCGATGAGTACTTCGCGCATATCAGCTGGCCCGGCGGCAGTCATACCACGGCGGTCGATGCGTTCCTGCGCTCGCTGATGCGCGATGTGTCGTGGAATTTTTTCTACGGCATCGTGAACTTCGACGCGGTCTTCGGCACCGCCAATCATTACGGCACCGTGGACGTCTTCGCGGGCCTCTATAATGCCGGCTATCGCGCGCAGAACAAGCATTATGTCGAAAATCTGAAGGGCGACGAAGTCCGCGCGCTGTTCGCCGAGATGCTTGCCGACTGGACCAACGAAGGCTTCGATCCTTTCGCGGCACCGGCCGAGACTGGCACGCCCTTCGGCCCCAAGCGCGGCAGCAATCCGCACGCGATCAACCGCAAGCGGCTGGTCGCGGCGCGGATGACCGGGATGAAGGGCGATATCGCGCTGCGCAGCGACGCGGCGGGAAACCCCATCAATCGGCAATTTCTCGATGTTCCGCAGGATGAGCCCGAGGTCCACGCCGAGCCCGGCTTCGAAAACGAAGTGCATGCGTTCAACTTCTTCGCCTACGTTTCGCGCTCCGATGTGACGTGGAATCCGTCAGTTTGTTCCGCGGTGAAAGATAGCCAGGTCTGCGCGACCACCGAGGAGTTCATCCTGCCGATCATCCATGGCAACGATCGGGTCGAATGGTTCGTGCAGCTCAGCGACGAGATTCACTGGGACATCCAGGATCGCGACACCGGCGCGCCGCGCGCGCGAGCGGTCATGAAGGCCGGCGACGTGGCCGCGATGCCGGCTGACATTCGCCATCAGGGCTACTCGCCCAAACGCTCGATGCTGCTGGTGTGGGAAAACGCCGATAGCACCTTGCCGGAGAAGTACGCGTCGGGCAAGTTGAAGGCCAATCCGGTGGATTTCTGATTCATCGCAAACTGGGGGTCGCAAATGGCTGGGGATCCGATCTTAGACCGTGATCGCGACGACACCACTTTCAGCGACGGTTTTTTTCCTGCCGAGTCTGATGGCGAAGGTCCATTTCGCTGGACGTGCCTGCGGTTCGCCCTCCATCGGCCAGCCGGACAGCGTTACCTCGTCCTCCAACTGGGACGCCCGGACTCGGCGGCGCGCCTGGTTGCCGCGGATCCGCCGATTGATACGCGAATCATCGAAGGCTGGCATCGCTACAGCTTCGATCTCGGACCCGGGGACCGCGACATCGTGGAAATGACGGTGAACTCCCCGGTGATTGCGCCCGGAGATTCACGCGAGCTGGGCGTGATGCTGCGATCTGTCTCCTGGCACAACAGCATCGAGCGTCACGCTCAAGTCGAACTGGCGCGAGCCAACGCGATTCTCAACGAGGAGGAGTATCGATCCGGCGCCGTGGTGATGGAATCCGTTCCGCCCTATCTCCATTTCAGCATGGAGGTGCGCTGCAATATCGCGAACGATAAGGCGTGCGTTTATTGCGCGTGGAAACTGGTTAAGCAGCAGGAAATGGGTTCGCCACCCTCCGACCTCGCATTCGTCAAAGGCCTCGATTCCTATTGGTCGGTCGCCAGGCAGGTAACCGACTGCAGTATCGGCGAGCCGACGCTGCATCGCGAATTTGCGCAAATCGTCGATCTGATGGCTACGGAGGAGCGCGCCTTCACCTTTACCTCCAACGGCAACACCATGCGCCGCAAGATTCGGGAAGCGCTGCTGGGGCGCAACGTGCTGCTTTATGTGTCGATAGATTCGGCTACTTCGGCGGGTTTCGCGCGATATCGCGATCGCAGCTTCGATCGAATCATCGCGGACTTGCGAACGCTTTGTCGTGAAAAGAAGTCGCATCGCAATCTGCCCCACGTCACGGTCAGTTTCATCGTCATGAACTCCAACAAACATGAGCTGCGCGATTTTATCGCGCTGATGCATTCGATTGGCGTGGATCGGATCAAGCTCATGAGCCTGCATCGCGAAGACTGCATGGAGTTGGATGGCCGCGTTCAGCAGCGCGGGGAGTTCGTCTTCGATTACGACCGGGAGCTTATTCCGCTCGCTGAACTCGACGCGCTTGGGCAGGACGCCCAGTTAGCGGCGGATGAAATCGGCCTCGACCTGTACCTCGATTGGAAGGATTTTCGGGCGCACCACGGCTCCGCCGGGAAGGAGCCCTTATGCAGCGAGCCATGGAAGAGCCTGTATGTGTTCAACCGCGGCATCCTGCCGTGTTGCTTCGGTCGTAAGTCCCTGGCGCGGTGGACGGAGCAGGGAAGCCGCTCGGTCGAGCAGTTTATCGAGGAGACGCGCAACGGTCCGGCCTTGCAGGAGATCCGGCGTTCCCTCGCGAGTGGAGTTTTCCCCGCCTACTGCCTCTCCACCCACAGTTGCCCGATAGTTCGAAAAGCCGTAGCCGAAGAAGCATCCTCAGCGGACGCACCCTCCCGATCCGAGGCCTTATCGTTGGCAGCCGCCAAGTGACTTAGCTACCGACCTGGGCTACATATGTCCGTGCTGCTCGGACTTCTTGAGCTTTGCCAGCCGCAAGAAGTTGCGCACCGGTCTCTGAGGCTTGAGACGGTTACCCATGATGGTCCATGAGACCTCCGCCACCAAGATGTCGCCTTCCGGCGTGACCGCGATACCGTGCGGCGCCACCAACTGACCGGGGCCGTCACCTTGTCCATTGTCGCATAGCCGCGCCTGAAGTCTCCCATCCAACGAGTAGATGCTAACTCGCGGTCCCATGCCGGGCCGATTCCATGCCTCCCAGAAGTCGTACAGACCTTGCGCCCACCACACCGAGCTTAGCTCGCCGATGTAGCACAGTTGTTCCGGACTGCGAGTGTCGATGCACATCCCGCACGGCATCGCCATCCCGTACCAGATGTGTTCGAGCTTGCCGTTAGGAGTGAAGACCTGGACGCGATTGTTGTGCCGGTCAGCGACATAGACATAGCCGTCGCGGTCGGTGGCGATGTTATGCGGAAGGTTGAACTGGCCCGGGTCGTTGCCGAGCTGACCCCATGAGTAAAGAAGGCGGCCATCGGGCGCGTACTTATGCACCTTGGGATTGAGGTAGCCGTCCGACACGAAAACATCGCCGGTATGCGGATTGAGCGCGACATGGGTGCATTGGTTGAATGGCGCGCCGCTCATCGCCTTGGCAGGCTTCCCGCTGACTCCGATCGTCAGCAGGACTTTTCCTTCGGGCGTGCACTTGCGCACCGTATGGTCATACACATCGGTCAGCCACACGCTGTCATCGGGTCCGATGGTGATGCCGTGGGCGCGCGGAAACATGGTCTGGTCGCCCCAGCTATGGAGGAATTTGCCGTTGCGATCGAGCACGATGACCGGGGTCTCGCCACGATTGAACATGAAGACGCTGCCCCTGGAGTCGACCGCCACGCCGGCAATGTCGTACATCCAGCGCTTGGGCATTTCGCCCCATTCTTCGACTACTTCGTAGAGATGATCGCCACCGCCGGTTCGCAGAGCCATAAGCCGCCCTCCTCGAGCTTGCGCTGGCCGCAGTTTAGCGAATCGGCGAAATTTGCATACCTTCGCAAAGGCAGTTAAGGGGTCATTCCGATTCTCCCCAGCGCTTGCGATTCCCCATCGGCTGAATGCGATCGCGCAGATCTCCGAGCTGCGCCGCGGACGGCGAATGAACCGAGTACGGCCGTCTGCGCTGGGCGCCGACAAACTTCGCGCGATGCGCAACATCGCGCGCGAGCTTGAGACGTTGCCTGTCTACGAGGCGCTTTTTCAGACGCGCGCCGACCAGGCCGCGGTTATGGGGAATACCGTAGAGCGCGCGAAACTCATCGGCGCTCATCTCGTGAGTCGCGGCAAGATGACGGCCGAGGTGCTCGAAGCGCTCGCCGCACCTTGGGCAAAGCAGGCGCTCGCGATCGAGCCAGGCGTCAACTTCCGCGATGGAATGAAATTGACCAGGATTAATGTTGGTCTCTCCTTCTTAACTAATGAGGGAGCCGTTCCTCTCGTGGCCGCTTCTGACGCGTTTTATGGCAAAATTCTTCCGTTCCGCGGCGATCGAGAATTTGCTTCTCAACTCGGCAGACGTATGGCGACCATGAAAAGTTCGCCTAGTCCGACGCGGACGCGGAATTATTTTCGCATCAGAAAGATAACGATGATTTTACCGAGCATCTGGGCGATTTAACGGACCCGCGATGCTCCTAACTGTCAGAAACGGCGTTTAAACGAAACGGGCGCTCCCACAGACATTTAACTAGACGGGGAATTGTCGAATTTATTCAACCAGGCGAGCGGCCAAGCAGTCAGGACAAGCCCGAATCGGGTCAAGCTAAAGCTATGATGGACGGCGGCTGCATCGCACTCTAAAGTCGCAGCCAAGCTGACAGAAGCATACGCGGGAGAATTTCCATGTCAGAAGTCAATTTTTCGCTCGCAGGCAAGGTCGCCATTATCACCGGCGGCTCCAAGGGAATCGGGCGTTCGATTGCGCTCGCATTCGCCGAGCATGGCGCCGATGTGGCGCTCGTCGCGCGGGGACGCGAGGCGCTCGAAGCAACCCGCCGCGACCTCGAGGCCACTGGCCGCCGATGCCTCGCGCTGAGCGCCGACATGGCGCTCGAGGCCGAGTGGGCGCGCATCGTCGATGAAACAGTGTCCACCTTGGGTGGCGTCGATATCCTGGTCTATGGCGCCGCGACCGCGGAAAACTTCGGCCCCATCATCAAGTCCACCAGCAAAGGATGGGACACCGTGATGCAGGTGAACCTGAAGGGCGCTTTCATGGTTTCCAGGCTGTGCCATCCGCATATGAAACAGCGTGGCGGCGGCGCGGTAATTCACATCACCTCTAATGAATGCATCCAGCCTTCGGCAGGACTCGGTACTTATTCGATCAGCAAGGGCGCGATGGTGACAATGAGTCAGGTGTGCGCCAAGGAATGGGCCCCCGATAAGATTCGGGTGAACTGCATCGCGCCCGGCCTGGTGCGTACCGAGCTCGCCGAGCCGCTGGTCAAAATGGTCGAGCGAAGCGGCAACTATCCCAATCCGCTGAAACGGATCGGCGAGCCGAACGAGATTGCGGGCCTCGCGCTATACCTCGCGAGCCCCGCCGGCGCGTATGCGACCGGGCAGACATTTGTCGTCGATGGCGGCGAGCTGGTTTATGCGCCGCTCGACAACCAATGAGGCCAGTCTGGATGTGAGCATCTCATCGATTACTGCTTAATCGTGCCGCGCCGACCCGGCTGGCAATCATTTCAATGGTCCGATGCGCGGCAACCACCGCGCCTTCCTGCCAGCTTGGCAGTTGGCTGAGATGCGCGCCGCTGAAATAGATCCGGCCTTCGGGTTGATTGAGTAGCTCGTATGCGTCGTGGTCGGAAGCGGAATCGCTCCAATGGCTCCAGGGACCGAGGTTGTAGGGAATCTTATGCCAATCGACGGCAACACCGGCGGTCAAATCGGTGCCATGGCCCGGATGCAGCTTGTCCACCGCGCCGCGTGCCATCTCGATTTGTTTCGGCACCGGCAATGCCTCGAACGCCTCAGCTCGCTTCCCCGCCACATAAGCGCCGAGAATAATGCCGCGCGGCGACTGGAAGTTACTGCTGGGATACCACACCGCGCCGGTATCCTCGCTGCCAAACGATAGGCCTCCATAAATCTGTTCCGCCTCCCAAAAACGCGGCGCCTCGAAAGCTACTTTTGCGGCATAACTGTATTTCGCGCCCGCGATCGCCTCCTTCACCGGCGCGCTGAAGTCGGTATCGATCCCGGCGAGCACCGGCAGCGGTATGGTGCAGACTACATAATCGGCGGAGAGTCGTTTGGTCTGTCCACTGCTGCCATCGATATAGAGGATCTCGGTCTTATCGGGGCTTTGCCGGATGCGGCTCACTTCGGCACCGAGCAGGATCGGGCTCGTGATCGCGCGATGAAATGCGGCCGGAATGCGATCCATCCCACCGACCGGCTCGAACATCGTGGCTTGCATGTCGATGCTGTCCTCGAACAGCATGTCATCCAGCGCGTCATCCTTGAGGAGATCGCGCAAACTCAATGGATCGCGGCTCACGCCAAGCTGATCCTGGGCGCCCGGCAAAACTTTGTAGCCCGCGCGATCCGAACCTTTATAGAGGCCGTCCTTTGCCAGATCGCCATAGCCGCGCAGGAACTCGGTCAGACGCCGCTTGTCATCCCCGGTTAGTTCCTGATCGAGCGCGCCGCGGCTGGTCGCCTTCGACAGCAGCTCGGCGATGCGGCCACGAAAGTCATTGATCGCCTGGCGTTCCTGAATCGGCTTACCATCAAAGGCGCTACTGGATTGCAGCAGCGCGCTGTTGCTGAAGTTGACCTCCACTTCGAGTGGCACTCCGAGCAGTTTGCAGTAGCTCAGCAGGCCCTGATGATGACTGGGGATCCTCGCCGGCCCGGCATTGAAGTACATTCCTTTTGAAAACGCGACGGTCTGCTCAGCCTCACCGAGCATCTCAACCGTGTCGCCGTGACGAAGCGTCCAGTTTCTGCCGCCGAGGCGATGGCGCGCCTCCACCAGCGTTACCGCGAAGCCCGCGCGCTCCAGTCTGTATGTCATCACGAGTCCGGCGATGCCCGCGCCAAGGATGGCGACATGCGTACCCGCGCCGATTTTCGGAGGAAGATTCGGCGCAGGTTCCGCGGCGATGGTTGAGGCGAGACCCAGCCCCTGCATCGATAAAAATGCCGCACCGAGGCCGCTGATCCTGGCGACCTGAGTAAGAAAACTGCGACGGCTAAGGACCGTCTGCATAGCTCGGCGCGGCATCAATTGCATTTCCTGTATAAGTATGATTGCCAGACGAATTGTCGCAATCGCGGCCGAGAAAAATGGGAGGCGTTGTGCGTTGCTCCAAATGCACCGCGGAGAATCGCGAAGGACGTAAGTTCTGCGCCGAATGCGGCGTGCCCCTCGCGCTCCGATGCCCCCGCTGCGGCGCTTCCAATGAGGCCGGCGAGAAGTTTTGCGGCGAATGCGGCTTCGCGCTGAGTCCCGCGGCACCGACTTCTTTGCCGCCCGCGAGCATCGCTCCTGCGCTCCGCGTCACCGCCGAGGGTTCTGCCGGCGAGGCGCTCGAGGGCGAACGCAAGACTGTCACCGCGCTGTTCGCCGACATCAAAGGCTCGATGGACTTGATGGAGGACCTCGATCCCGAGGAGGCCCGCGCGCTCGTCGATCCCGCGCTCAAGCTGATGATCGATGCGGTCCATCGCTACGACGGCTACATCGTGCAGTCCACCGGCGATGGCATCTTCGCGCTGTTCGGCGCGCCGCTCGCGCACGAGGACCATCCGCAACGCGCGCTGTACGCCGCGCTCCGCATGCAGGAGGAGATGCGCCGCTACTCGGCGAAACTGCGCGAGGCCGGCAATCCTCCGCTCGAGGCGCGCGTCGGCGTCAACACCGGCGAGAGCGGTGGTGCGCTCGATCAAAACCGGCGACGCGCACACCGAGTACACCCCGATTGGGCATTCGACCAGCCTCGCCTCGCGGATGCAGACGCTCGCGCCGACCGGCTCGATCGCGGTCACCGAGACGACGCAGAAGCTGTGCGCGGGATACTTCAACTTCAAGGCGCTGGGCCCGACGCGGGTCAAAGGCGTCAGCGAACCGGTCAATGTCTTCGAGGTCACCGGCCTCGGGCCGCTGCGCACGCGCCTGCAACGCGCGGTCGGGCGCGGGCTGACGAAGTTCGTCGGCCGCCAGCGCGAGATGGATGCGATGAAGCATGCGGCCGAGCAGGCGCAAGGCCGGCCGCGGCCAGATCGTCGCGGCGATGGCCGAGGCTGGCGCCGGCAAGTCGCGGCTGTTCTTCGAATTCAAGGCGAGTCGCAATCGGACTGGATGGTGCTGGAGACCTTTTCGGTCTCGCATGGCAAAGCCAGCGCCTATCTGCCGCGTGATCGAACTGCTGTACCAACTACTTCAAGATCCGCGCTGAAGACGACGAACGCACGCGGCGGGAGAAGGTCGCCGGGCAGGCTCGCCATCCTCGATCCGTCGCTGGAAGATACGCTGCCCGTATATTTTCGCGTTGCTGGGAATCGCCGAACGCGATCCTCGTCAGCAATGGGAACACAACCTCGATCGGCTCGATGAGTATTTGCGCCAGCAGCAGGCGATGATCCGCTGCGCAGATGGATCCGCAGATCCAGCGCCGGCGCACGCTCGACGCCATCAAGCGCATCCTCCTGCGCGAATCGCTCAATCAGCCGGTGATGGTCATCTTCGAAGACCTGCACTGGATCGATGACGAGACGCAGGCGTTTCTGAATCTTCTTGCCGATTCAGCATCGCCACCGCGCGCTCCTGCTGCTGGTCAATTATCGGCCCGAATACTCGCCATCAGCTGGAGCTAGCAAGACCTACTACACGCAGTTGCGGCTCGATCCGCTCGGGCAGGGAGAGCGCGGATGAGATGCTCGTCCGCGCTGCTCGGCGACAGTGCCTGAGCTCGACGCCGCTCAAACGGCTGATCATCGAGCGGACCGAGGGCAATCCGTTCTTCATGGAAGAGACGGTGCAGGTGCTCCTCGATGAAGGCGCGCTGGTGCGCGATGGCGCGGCGAAGCTCACGCGGCCGCTCGGCGAATTGAACATTCCGCCGACGGTGCAGGCGATCCTCGCCGCGCGCATCGATCGGCTCCCTTCCGATGCAAAAGATCTGCTGCAAACACTGGCCGTCATCGGGCGCGAATTTCCGCTCTCGCTGATTCGCGCGGTGGTCGCGAAATCGGATGACGAACTTGAACCGGATGCTCAATGACCTGCAACTCGGCGAGTTCATCTACGAGCAGCCGGCGGTCGGCGATACCGAGTACATCTTCAAGCACGCGCTGACTCAGGAGGTCGCTTACAACTCGGTGCTGATGGAGCGCCGCCAGGCAGCTACACGAGCGAACCGGCGCGGCGATCGAGATGCTCTACGCGGGCTCGCTGGACGATCATCTGGCCGAACTCGCGCATCATTATCGACGCAGCGCAAATATCGGCAAGGCGGTGCGCTATCTGCGCCAGGCCGGTCAGCAGGCGCAGCCAGCGATTCGCCTACAACGAGGCGCAAGCGCAGCTGCAGCGCGGAGTTCAATTGCTCAGAACGCTGCCCGAATCCGCCGCGCGCGAGGCCACGGAACTGGATCTGTTGACTGAACTGAGTGTAGTGCTGCTGATTACGAAAGGGTTCGCCGCGCCCGAAACTATCGAGGTTTCCGCCCGCGCGGCCGACCTGGCGGAGAAAAGCGGAAACCTCGGCCAGATCGTCCTGCAACTGCATCTGAGCCGGGTCGGCGCGATGACTGCCGGTGAGCATAAAAAGGCGGCCGCGATCGCCGGCCGGATGCTCGAGGTCGCGCGAGCGCGAAGGCGGAGTGGTCAGTTTCGCATACGCTCACCACGCCGGGTTTCCATCGCACTTCTATCTTGGCGAGCTCGCGGAAGCGGAAGCGGACTTCGCTCGCTGGACAAAATTCCACGATGCCGGCGCCTACAGCAAAACGGCCGCGACATCGGTGGTAGGGGCCTTCGGCGCGGCAAGCTTGTGCGCCTGGACAGCGGGATATCCCGATCCAGGCCCGTGAACGAATCGCCCGCGCCCTCGAGGCTGCGCGCGATGGTAACAGCCCCTATGACCTCGTCCTTGCGCGTTTCTTCGAACACCTGCTTTATCGATCGGCGAGAGAACCGCGCCACGGCGAGATTGCGGGGAGGCAAATGGCGAGCTTGTCGGAGGAACACGATATCCCGGGCTCTTCAAGGTGCAGGCTCCGGTGGCGATGGGTTGGGTGCGCGCGCAATTTGGCCATCCCGCTGAAGCCGTCGCGCAGATCCGCGAGGGGCTTGCAGCATTGATGGAATCCTGGCGTTCGCTTCGGCATCACTGACAGTTTTGTTTGTCTGGCATGAAGCCCAGACGCTGAGTGGCGCGCTCGAGGACGCCCTCGCCACCATCGCGGAAGCTCTCGAAATCAATCCCGAAGAACTGGTCTATCGGCCCAATATCCTCTGACCTATCGCGGCACGCTGCGGCTGATGGTTGGGAAGCCCGATTTGGCCGAGGCCGACTTTCGTGAAGCGATCGCGCTCGCCCGAAAGATGAGTGCGAAGTCATGGGAACTGCGCGCGACCACCAGCCTCGCGCGCTTGCTGATGGCGCAAGGCAAACGCGACGAGGCGCGCGCGATGCTCGCCGCCATCTATGGCTGGTTTACCGAAGGCTTCGACACCGCCGACCTCATCGACGCCAAGGCGCTGCTCGAGGAGTTGAACGATTAGCCGACCGACCTTTGGTCGTGCAAATTCCTCCTGGTCAGCTGGAAAATACTGGCGGTGGCTCGCGCCGGTAACCACCGCCAGGTGAGGAGGCTGGATGCGGTGCCATGAATGAGAACGATTGGATGCGGGTCGTTGCCCGGTCCTTCATCGCACAGATGTACCGACATGCCATCGATGGTCACGAAGGTGGAGGGCGGCGGCGCCCAGCGCGCCTGGAGCGATGCCACCGATCGGTCCGGCGTCCATTCGAGCGCAACCAGTCCTGCGACCAGGGCAAAACCCATGGCCAGGGTAATTATTGCTTTCTTCATTCACGGCCTCCTTGTCGGCGCGCCGGCGCGGGACCTGCCTTTTCCATCGCGTGGAGGGATTGCCGCGACCGTGGCGCTTGCGTTCGGTTCACATCACAATATAAGCTATCGCTCATAATCGTAAACTCGCATTCGTGGCGGATTCCGATGGCGCAGAAAATCCAAACCAACCCAAGAAAATTAGCCTCTCAAGAGCGATCGCGCGGCAACCGTCGACGCCCTTTTGGAAGCGACTACTCGCATTTTAATCAAAGAGGGGTACGACCAGGCGAGCACCAACAGGATTGCCGAGGTGGCGGGGGCCAGTATCGGTTCGTTGTACCAGTACTTCCCCAGCAAGGAGGCGCTGGTCGCGGCGGTCATTGACCGCCATCAGCAAGAAATTTCCGAGGTGACGCGCAAGGCCCTGGTCAAGGCAGCTGCGCTCCCGATCGAGGCCGCAGCCCGCGAATTCGTTTCAGTTGCAATCGACGCTCATCGCGTCAATCCCAAGCTCCATGGCGTCCTTTCGGAACAGATCCCACGGGTGGGGCGACTTGACAATATCGAGGCTAATCTCCGGGAGGGTTACGCACTGGTCCGCGGCTTCCTCGAGGCACATCGAGCGGAGATTGACGTTGCCGACCTCGATCTCGCGGCCTTCATCCTGGTGACAGTGGTGGAGGCGCTGACCCACGCGGCCGTCCTACGTCGCCCAGACCTCCTCGCCGATGGCAAGGCCCGACTGTTTGTGGACGACGTAACGCGCCTGCTGGTCCAGTATCTGCGCACTCCGTGATGTGACGATGAGGAGTCGAAGCGCATTCTGCGACTGCAGCTCGCCAGCCGGCGACGCCACCGCTTCATTATCGAGAAGTTTCAAATCGAAGAACCGAACGCCGAAGCTGGAACCCTTGCTTCGAGGAACCTCCTGGAGTTTGGGATGGGCTACTCGACAGGAGATGCGATATCTTTTTGAGCTAACCGATTCGAGGTGATCGCCGAATACTCAGACTTCTTCGGCTCGCCCCCTACGTACGGAACCGGACAACTTTGGGTCGTGAGAAAAGTTTAGGCTAGCCCTACCCCGGCATCGTTCGCAGGGACGAGGAATTGGATGCCGGCGCCTCAGGAGTTCCATATGCGAAATCTTGATTTGAACACCATCACCGAGTCTGCGCTGGACCGGCTCGCGCAATGTCCCGACCCGAGGCTCAAGGAAGTGATGACCGCGCTCATCCGCCATGTGCATGAGTTCGCGCGCGAGGTGAAGCTGACGACCGCCGAATGGATGAAGGGCATCGAGTTTCTCACCGATGTCGGTCATATCACCGATGACAAGCGCCAGGAGTTTATCCTGCTTTCGGATACGCTGGGACTGAGCGCGCTGGTGGACATCCTCGCCAATGGAGGAAAATCGGCCGCGACCACCGAGTCGAGCCTGCTCGGCCCGTTCTTTCGCGAGGGCGCGCCCGACCTCCCCGACGGCGCCACTATCGCCCGCGGTATTGAAGGCGAAGCGCTGCGGGTTCACGGCCAGGTCGCATCGGCGGAGGGCCAGCCGCTCGCGGGCGCGCAGATCGACGTTTGGCAGGCCTCGTCGGGCGGGCTGTACGATTTGCAATTCGATAACTTTAAGGGCACGGAGATGAATTTACGCGCGCGTTTTCGCTCCAAGGCGGACGGCACCTTCAGTTTCGCCACCGTCAAGCCCTCCAGCTATGGGGTTCCGAGTGACGGCCCGGTGGGCAGGATGCTGCATGCGCTGGGGCGTCATCCGTTCCGTCCCGCGCACATACACT
The DNA here is from genome assembly GCA_963814035.1 of uncultured delta proteobacterium. Lineage (GTDB taxonomy): Bacteria > Desulfobacterota > Binatia > Binatales > Binataceae > DATGKG01. Next base: position 391,667 of record CAWFBH010000007.1, on the reverse strand, counting down.
TCATAATATCGGCACCGGGCTACCGCACGTTGGTGACGGCGCTGTACATCGAAGGCGACAAATACATCGATTCGGATGTGGTGTTCGGCTCGCGGGAGCAACTGGTGGTGAAGTATCAGCGAAGTAGCTCGGCTAATATCGATGCTATTGAGTATAAGTTCGTAGTCGAAGCGCAACGGACTCCATCGTAGTCCGTAAACTAAAGAAGCAGGAAAACCCATGCTCGACGAATCCGAAAAAGCAAAGCTGCGCAAACTGTTCGATACCCAACACATCGCGGTACTGGTCACCGATGGCGAGGAATGGCCAACCGCGACGCTGCAGGCATTCGGCGAAACCGACGACCTCGACCTCATCTTCATCATGAATGAGAGCGCCGACAAGTTTCAGAACCTGGTCAAGCGGCCAAAGGCGACCGTGCTCATCGACATGCGCGACACCGGCGACGTCGAAACCTTCCGTGTCAATCGCGCCGTGGTGCAGAGCATCGCGCGGGTGGTGCCGCGCGACAGCGAGGAGTGGGACTCGCTGAAGGCGGTCTTCCTCAAAAAGAATCCCTTCGAGGCGCCCTTCTTCAATGCGCCTCCCCTGCGGATGGTGCTCCTCAAGAGCGTGCGCGTATCATACGCGGGCGAGGGCCACGACACCTTCAAAGCGGAGTTCTAGCGGCCTCGAAAAATCCGGCTACACGCTTAACCCGTCGAGCAGGGCCTTTGCGTCCTTCAAGTCGGCGGTGTCGAAGCCCTCGGTGAACCAGTTGTAAATTTCGGCGAGCATCGCGCGCGCCTCGTCGCGCTTACCTTGCTTCGCGAGCAGCCGCGCGAGGCTCGTCGACGCGCGCAGCTCCCATGCCTTCGCGCTCATTTTCTGTGCGATTGCGATAGCTTCGCGAAAGTCAGCCTCGGCAGGCTCGTCCCGGCCGACCTTAAGCCGAAGGTCCCCGCGCCATTTCAGGATGTTCGGCCGGCACCAGAGTTCCTCGGGGTTTGCCTGGAGCGCCTCGTCGAGTGTGGTGAGCGCATCCTCGAGCGCGCCGTCAAGCGCCTGCGCCTCCGCCAAAATGGTGAGCGCATTGGTGATGTCTGCTCGTGCTCCAGTCCCGGCGAGGCCGGCCATACCCTGGCGGATGAGCGCGACTCCCTCCTCCGGATTGCCAAGTTGCGCTCTCGCCCAGCCCAGGATGATGCGGGACGAATGGCTGGTGAACGAAAAGCCATGCTGGTCAGAAATCGCCACCGACTCGCCGGCCGCATCGGCGGCGCGTTGCGGCTCTCTCAACCACCGGCTCAGATAGCCTTCGAACGATCGGCTGCCGGCCAGAAGGAAAGGAGATTTATGGTCGCGGGCCAAAGCGATCGCCTGGGCGTTACGGCCACGAGCTTGTTCGGCGTGACCGAGGATATACGCGCCGAGACTTGCGTAACCCATGGAAGTTACGATTCCGTTCGCGATCGGGCCGACCAGACTGCTCGCGCTCGCCCGCTTCGATCACGCTGCCGAGGCGCGCGAAATGCTCCTCGAGTCCGACCAGGTCGCCACGGTTGAAGCGTACATTCACCTGCGCCACGTGCGCGACAATCAGACTCATGTTGCTGCCCTCGCGCTGAGCGAGGTCGAGCAACTGGTCCGCGAGCGCTGCAGCATCGGAATAGTGCCCCGCGACGAAGACCGCGGCGTAGGTCCCAATCACCTGAAGAATGAGTTGGGGAAGGTTGCCGGTCTTCTCGGCGAGCGCGCGAGCATGCTCGGTTACCTCGATAGTTTCCGCTGCGGAGTAGCCCTTGGTGCGCACCAGCAGCCAAGTCATAACAGCCGCGATAGCGAGTTCGCGCGCGTCACGCTCCGCCGATGCGGGCAGAGTGTGAAGCATCGCGAGCGGCTGCCGGAAATCTTCCTCGGCCTCCCTCAATGCACCACGAGCATCGGCGGCCTCGCCGGCCTTTTGCCATGCCGCGATTGCCGGGTCCGCCTCGCCGGCGCCGGTCCAGTGGCGCGCGAGAACTTCGGGCTGTGCCTCGGCTAAGGCGGTGAATTTCTCCGCGATGGTCTCCGCGACGCGGCGATGCAATTCCTTGCGCCTGCTCTTGAGCAGCGCTTCGTATGCGGCATCCTGAATTAGCGCATGCTTAAACTGATACGTCGCCTCCGGCGGGATGCCGCGCGCATAGATCAACTCGGCATCCGCAAGTTTTGCGAGCGCCGCTTGTAGTTCCGCCTCCGGCATCGGCATAACCGCTTGCAGCAACTCGTAAAAGAATTCGCGCCCGATCACCGCCGCAACTTGCGCCACTTCCTTTGCCGGTCCGAGCCGGTCCAGCCGTGCCGTCAGTGAATCGTGCAGCGTGGCGGGAATCTCGCGCGCGACCGAACGCCCGTCGCCTTCGAGGATCAGCCGCGTCAGTTCCTCGGCAAACAGCGGCACCCCGTCGGTGCGTTTCACCACGGTATCGATCATGTCTTTGGCCAGCGCGGAGCGAGCAGCCACACCCGCGACCATCTCGCGCGTCTGGCGATCGCTCAGCCGATTGAGTGTGATCTGCGCGTGATGCGCGCGCATCAGCCATGACGCGCGGAACTCCGGCCGCGCCGTAAAAAGCAGCATGAGGCGCGCGGTGGCGGCCTGTTCGACCAGGGTATGCATGAGCTCCAGCGTCGAAGGATCGACCCAGTGCAAATCCTCCAGCGCCAGAACCAGCGGTTGCGTTCTGGTTGCGCCGAAAACCCAGCCTGCCAGCGCGGCGAGAAGTCGCTTGCGCTTCTGATCGGGCGCGAGCATCAGCGGCGGATACTTCTCCGGGATCGGAAGATTCAGCATCTCCGCGATCAGCGGCGCCGTCTCACCGAGCTTCATCCCAGACAGTTCCAGCGAGCGCTCGACCTGGACTACGCGCTCTTCTTTGCTCTCATCGCCGCGCCAACCGAGGCCCTGATTGAGCATCTGGGTGACCGCGTGAAAGGGGGTATTCTCGAAAAACTGCTCGCCGGCGGATTCGATCCAGAGGTGGGGGACCGGCTTGATGCGCTCGCGGAACTCCTCGATCAGGCGCGACTTTCCGATTCCCGCTTCGCCCGCGACGATCACCAGCTGGCCCTCGCCCTCGCAAGCGCGCTCCCATCGGCTCAGCAGCAGACGCATCTCATCGTCGCGTCCGACGAACGGAGTCAGGGCGCGCGCCGCGGAGCCGTGCTTGCGTCGCCGAACCACACTGGGCTGGATCGCGCGGTAGAGCTGCATCGGAAGCTCGATGCCCTTGAGCGGATGCGCACCGCGATCCTCGACCACGAACAAACCGGAGACGAGCTGATGCACGGGGCCAGTGATGAGCACCGTGTCGGGGGCGGCCGCCGCCTGTACGCGCGAGGCGATATTGGGCGCGTCGCCGAACACATCGGCTTCCTTGCCGCCGCCCTGACCTATGACCACTGAGCCGGTATGGATACCGACGCGGACCGCGAGTTTTACCGCGCTCTGCTCGTCGGCGAGACGACCGTTCAGCAGCGCGATCGCATCAACGATCGCAAGGCCGCCGCGAACCGCGCGCTCGGCATCGTCCTCGTGCGCATGCGGATAGCCGAAGTAAACTACCAGTCCATCGCCGAGATACTTGGCGACGTGGCCGCCCAGCCGGGTAACCGCGTCCGCCGCTTCGCGTTGATATTGCGCGGCGATCTTGTGCCATTCCTCGGGATCCAGATGTGCCGCGATTTCGGTCGAGTTGACGAGATCACAGAACAGAACCGTCAGATGGCGGCGCTCTCCATCGGCGATCGTGGAAGCCTCGCGTGGTGCGGCCGCAACCTGAATTCCGTCAGAGCGTGGCGGCGCGGGCGCGCCGTCGGCCGAAAGGGCCGCGCCGCATTCTCCGCAAAAGCGTTTCCCCGCGGGATTATCGCCTCCGCATCGCGGACAAAGATTAGCAAGCGGCGCGCCGCAATCGGCGCAGAATTTCTTCCCTGCGGGATTTTCCGCCTGACAATTCGAGCAGCGCATCGATTTAGATGGAACCTCTGCGACCCGCCCCTCGTATATCATCCACCATTCCGAAGGACTATCTGACCAGCGCAATCGTGATTGTCTCGCCTACTTGCCTCTCGGCTCCTTTCCGGAGGAGAGCGCCAGCTACTTCACGCTGAGCAGATCGACGTCGAACATCAGCGTCGCGCCCGGCGGGATAACACCACCGGCGCCGCTCGAGCCATAGCCCAGGTCCGGCGGAATGATCAGCGTGCGCTTGCCCCCGACATGCATGGTGGCGACGCCTTCGTCCCAGCCCTTGATTACCTGGCCCTGGCCGATCGTGAAGGAAAACGGCTCGTTCCTGTCAACCGAGCTGTCGAACTTCTTGCCCTTCTTGCCGTCGACGTACAGCCAGCCGGTGTAATTCACCGTCACGGTCTGGCCGGTGCGCGGCATTGGTCCGGTGCCCGGCTTGACGTCGATGATGCGCAGGCCACTGGGAGTGGTGACCTCGCCGGCGGCCTGAGCGCCCTGGGAAACCAACGGTACTGCGGTCAGTGCGAGGAGGATTGCGGACACGAACAGATGTTGATGGGACATGAAACCTCATAGTTTGAATGATAGAAGCTCAATGGCCGGCAATCGCCGGCTCGACGACGCAAGACACTAGCATCATCGGGCCGGCTGCGGGAGCGGTGTGATGATAGTTGAACCGTGCGATCTTTGGTTGCCGGCTAGCGGACCTCATCCGCCCGAAGGCCACTCATGCGAGTACCTCCCGAGGTCATGCGCCGGGCCGCCACAAGGCCACCATCGTCAACGGCTAGGTGAACGTGTTCGACAGCCAGGATACGGGAGTGCGCGCCGGCGAAAGTCATCGTCACGGCCGGCCGGGGCGACGGATTGCTGTGCAAATCGCTCACTAGTGCGAGGAATGTTTTGAACAGATTCGATCGAATCTTTTGGAAGAAGGTCTGGGGCCTTACAAAGTTATACTGGACCTCAGCGCAACGCGGCCTTGGCGTGTATTTGCTTATCGGAGTGGCTTTCTTAAGCGGCCTCTCGATCGCAACCGGGGCTTACTCTTCTTATCTGAATCGGGACTCGACCAATGCCCTGGTGGGAAAGCACCTGACCCTCTTCTATCACTTCATGTTGATCTGGGTGGTGGTAAATATCGTCAACATGCTGACGAAGGTCGTCGGGCTGTACTGGGGCAGCTACATGTTCATCGAATGGCGGGAATGGCTGACCCACTATTTCACTGACCTTGGATTTGCTAATCGCGCATTTTATCGAATGTCTCTGTTGGGTAAGGTTGACAATCCCGATCAGCGTATCAGCGACGACATCGGCTCATTCGTCACCTCGACCCAGACCTTCACCGTAACGCTGGTATTTGCGCTAGCCGGAGTGGCGACCTACTTCGCAATCCTATGGTCCATTTCGCCCTCGCTGGCGCTGATTCTGATCGGTTATGCGGTGGCAGGCAGCTACTTCTCGGTCGCTATCGGACGCCGCCTGGTCGGCCTCAATTACTACCAGGAAAAATATCAGGCCGATTTCCGCTTCGGGCTGGTTCATGTGCGCGATAACGTGGAACCAATTTTTATCTACGGAGGCGAAGAGCACGAGAAGGCGCAGCTACGCCGGCGCTTTTCCAGAGTTGTCCAAAATTTCAAAGAGCTCATTCTTTGGCAGCGCAACCTCGGATTCTTCACTGAATCCTATGGGAACGCGGCTACCCTGGTCCCGTATTGGTTTCTAGCGGCGACTTTCGTAGCCGGCCGGCTTCAGTTCGGGCAAGTGGTGCAAGCAGCCACCGCCTTCGCTTCACTGCATGCAGCGCTCTCGATCGTAGTGACGAATTTCCCGTCATTGGCCACTTACGCGAACGTGGTACACCGACTCAGTGAGTTTCTGGAAGAAGCTGAAGCGGCCCGTGATTCCGCGGTCGATGGTCGTCAGAAAATTGATATCGTCGAAGGTTCCGGGGTTTCACTTGAACATCTTACCGTGCTCACTCCGAGTGGCGACAAGGCCCTGGTCAACGATTTGACCGCGGATGCCACCGCGCTTGAGCCGCTGCTTATTCAGGGTCCTAGCGGAACCGGGAAAACCTCGCTGATGCGCGCGCTGGCCGGAATCTGGCGCGAGGGTAGCGGATTGGTGAACCGTCCCCCGCTTTCGGAAATCATGTTTCTACCGCAACGTCCGTACATGGTACTGGGGTCGCTGCGCGATCAACTGACGTATCCAAGAGCCTCCGGGGCGAGCGAGGAACGCCTGCTCGAGGCGTTGGAGGCCGTAAATCTTCCAAACCTGACCGATCGATTCGGCGGGCTCGACGTAGAAATGCATTGGGCCGACGTGCTCTCACCGGGTGAGCAGCAGCGGTTGGCGTTCGCGCGGCTCCTGCTCAATCATCCGCGGTACGCCTTTCTGGACGAGGCGACCAGCGCACTCGATGTTAGCAATGAGCGGCTGATGTACGAATTACTGGTCAAGCAACGGATTCCATTTTTAAGTTCGGGACATCGCCCCACTCTTCTCAAGTTTCATCGGAATATCCTGCAACTGTCTCCCGACCATCGCTGGATGGTGGAACCGAGTTCTGAATACAACGCGCTCAGTAGCGCGGCATGAGCGCCCACCCGCACTGTGGTAGCGTCGCTCCTGAGGCATACGACACGAAGACCGTCAGTGGCCGATCGCTTCTGTAATAGCTTCGCGCACGATGTCCACCACGAGACCGGGCGCGGTAATCATCGGCAGGTGATCCACCGGATGCGATCGCACCCGGGCACGCATCCGCTCCGCCATAAAGCGCTGCGTATCGACGACGATCATGCGGTCCTGTTCCGCGACGAGAAACCAGCTCGGGCGATCCTTCCAGCGTGGACGTTTTACCGGGACCGTGATGCATGCGGGCGAAAGCGGCCGCTGAACCGCCGCAAGCAGCGCTAACTCATCGGCGGAGGCATTCTGCGCAAATGCAGCGGCGAATGCCTCGTGGGGCAGATAGATCAGCCCATGATTGTCCGGCGCCAACTTGGGAGCCAGCGGATGAGGCTGGTTACGATAAAAGACATCGGCGACGGTCTCGCCCTCCTCCGGCGCAAGCGCGGTGACGTAGACCAGCGCCTTCACATTCTCATTCCGGGTAGAAGCGATCACCGCGCCGGCATACGCGTGACCTGCAAGAACTACCGGCCCCGAAGCTCGTTCCAGCGTGCGCTCAACCGCCGCCGTATCCTCGGCAAAAGAAGTCAGAGGCAATGGCGCGGCGAGCACCTCGATGCCATCCGCAGTCAGCAGCCCAATGACTTTGGCCCAACTCGATCCATCAGCCCAGGCACCGTGCGCCAACACAACACTGACATCGTCATGCGACATTGGTTCTCTCCGGATGCCGAACGATCAACCGATCGGCGACGAAACTACTAGCGGAGAAAATCGCGGATTGCTGCCGCGATTTCGGCGGCGTGCGTCTCCAGCGCGAAGTGCCCGGTATCGAAGAAGCGCACCTGCGCCGCGGGGAGATCCCGCTTGAAGGCCTCTGCCCCAGCCGGCAGAAAGAACGGGTCGTTCTTTCCCCACACCGCCAGGAGTGGCGGCTTATGCTCTCGGAAATACTTCTGGAAGCTCGGGTAGAGCGCGACGTTAGACTTGTAGTCACCGAACAAATCGAGCTGCGGCTCGTCCGCGCCCGGCCGCGCGAGGTAGAAGTTATCGAGCGAGTATCCGTCGGGCGAAACCCTCGTCACATCGGATACGCCGTGCGTGTATTGCGAAACGGTGGTCTCGGGCTTGAGGAATCCGCGGAGTGCGTCGCGGTTCGCTTGCGATGGGTTCTCCCAATACGCGCGAATCGGATTCCAACCGTCGCTCAGACCTTCCACGTACGCATTGCCGTTTTGGGAAACGATCGCGGAGATGCGTTCTGGATGGTTCAGGGCAATCCGCAAACCCACCGGCGCGCCGTAATCGAAGATGTAGAGCGCGAAGTGCTTGAGCCCGATTTTTTCGATGAAACCGTTAATCGTTTCAGCGAGGTTCTCGAACGTGTATTTGAACTTCTCGCGCGAGGGCAGGTCCGATTGACCGAAGCCCGGCAGGTCGGGAGCTACGAGGTGAAAGCGATCGGCAAGAAGGGGAATCAAATCGCGGAACATATGCCCGGCGGTGGGAAACCCGTGCAATAGTAACAAGGTTGGAGCATCGCGCCGGCCGGCTTCGCGGTATGAGATCTTCAGCCCATTAACCTCGGCACTGCAGTAGCGGATCCTCTCGGGCGCTTGGTCGCCACTCGAGGTGGCATCGGTTGGGGTCATGGCGTCCTCCTTCGAAGGGTATTGGAGGTTTTTGGTGGTGCGTGGGCAAAAAACCACGCGTGATCCAGTGCCAAAGTTTACCTAATGAAGAGTTGAGACGGAAAGGCCACGCGACCACGCCCCTCGTAATCACCCAGCGCCATGAGGGACAATCGGGCCGACTTCACAAACTCTAAGGATTAGCTTTAATGGCCGAGCCGTGGCATTTCGAAAAGCTCCATCTGAAGAGCGGCCTCAAGATGCAGGTCGCGCGAGCGGGGCAGGATTCGGGCAAGCCGCTGGTCGTGATGCTGCACGGATTCCCCGAATGCTGGTATTCATGACGGCATCAGATGCGCGCGCTCGCACCGCATTTTGAATGCGTCGCTCCCGACCTGCGTGGCTATGGCGGCAGTGACGCGCCGGTCGGCGTCGAAAATTATTCCCTCGACCGATTGATCTGTGATGTCGCCGATTTAATCGAAGCCTGCGGGCATCAGCGCGCGGTTATCATGGCGCATGACTGGGGCGGCGCAATCGCATGGGCGACTGCGCTGCAACGTCCCGAGCTCGTCGAGCGGCTCATCGTGATGAACTGCCCGCATCTGAAAAAGTTTCGCGACCACCTGCGCGGCAATCCGCGCCAGATGCTCAAGAGCTGGTACATCCTGTTTTTTCAGATTCCACGGCTGCCCGAGGCGCTGCTGCGCGCGCGCGATTTTGCCCTCATCAAGCGAATGCTGCGCGACAGCGCGATCCAGAAATCCGCCTTCAGCGACGACGACCTGGCGCATTTTCACGCCGCGTTTCGCAATCCATATTCGGTGACGGCCGCGCTCAACTACTATCGCGCACTGTTCCGCGACAATATTCGCAATCGGCAAGCACCCGAGTGGATGGTGCATAAAATCGCCGCTCCTACGATGGTTATTTGGGGCGAGCAGGATGTCGCGCTGCGCAAGGAGCTGACCTTCGGGATGAAAGAGCTTTTTACCGGCCCCTTCGAAATCCATTACGTGCCGGATTCCGGACATTGGGTGCAGCAGGAAAAGCCCGAATTGGTTAGCGACTACGTGTTAAAGTTCCTGACGGCTATGAAGGACACGGCTGCCTGAGTGTCGTCAAAACAGCTTTACACTTACATGCCCGGGTGTATGCTTTTTATACGAACGCTCGGACCGCCCTTATCGCGTCGCACCCCCTAATCCTGGTCGGGTCCCGTTTAAGAGCTTCCGGCACCAATTCAGAAGGAGGGCTCCTATGCCCAGCAAGTTGTACGTGGGTAATCTCGCCTACGCAGTCACAAACGAAGACCTGATGGAGTTGTTCGCGCAGGTCGGGACGGTCGAAAAAGCTGTCGTGGTGACCGACAAATTTTCCGGCCAGTCACGGGGATTCGGTTTCGTTGAGATGGCGGATCAAGACAGCGCCACTAAAGCGATCGAGACCCTCAACGAGACGGATCTGAAGGGACGCCGGATCAAGATCGATCAGGCGCGCGATGGCGGTGGACCTCGCGCCGGCGGTGGTGGTGGCGGAGAACGTCGCGGCGGCCGTCCGAGCGGTGGCGGTGGTGGTGGAGGCTTCGGCGCTCGCGATCGCGACCGCGGCGGACCGGCCGGTGGCGGCGGAGGCCGCGGCGGCAACCGCTGGTAAAGAGAAGACATCAAATAGAAGCGGCGCAGACATCCTGCGCCGCTTCTTTCTTTTAGCGAATCTCCCTACACGCGATCGCCTCTACCCATTCGGTTGAATCCGAATGAAGGTCGGCGCGGGCGCCTCGATGTGCCAACCGGGAAAATCCGAATTCGAGGTCCAAATCGCCCCTTCCTGGTCGAAGTCGATCTCGCGCGTGTAGGTCACCCGGGTCGGCAATGGATACACCGTAAACCGCTCAGTCGCGGGTTTGAAACTCATCAGCGTGTCCGAGGCGGTGCCGCATATCCAAATAGTATCGGTGCGACGATCGACATTAAGCGCGTAGGGTGTGTCGACGCCGCCGGTCGGCATCGGCCAGGTTTTGAACTGACCGCTCGACGGCGTGTAGCGCGCGATAAGATTCGAGCTGAATCCTGGAATCCAGAGATTTCCCTTCGAATCGAAGCGCAATCGCCGAGGCCCCGCGAACGGCGTCTCGACGATGGTAATCGCGCCGCTGTCGGGATCGATTCTGCCGATGTGACGGGCGTTGAGCTGGCTGAACCACACCGCGCCGTCCGGCGCGATATCGATGCCATACGGCACTGGCAACGGTGCGCCTTCGCCAATCGTCGGAGCCGCGATGCCGAATTTGTCGGTGGCCCACATCGCCAGCGGCATGATCCTCAGAGCAAGCGCCTGGCGGTAGCTCGAGGCCGGTAGTCGATAGACGCCTTGCTCGCCGGTCGAAGGATCGATCATCCCGACCCCGTTGCTCACTGCCAGTGTGTACCAGACGCGCCCCTTCGCATCGATGCGCAAGGTATGAGGATAGAGTCCCTCTTTCTGCGTGTAGATGATCCATTTGCCGGTGGTGGGGTCGAGGTGTCCGACCTTATCGCCGAGGCATAGAGTGACCCAAATCGTGCCGTCCCGAGCTACCTGCAGACTGTGTGGAGCGACCCGCGCGGTTGCGCCGGGCGACTGAAGCAGCCCGGTCGAATGGAAAACGCCTCCGATGGGTGAATCACCGGTCGGAATTGGAAACTCCGCGCGCACGCTCGTCTTCGGGTTCAGGCGCAACAACCGGTCACCATTGGTGTCGACCGACCAGATCGCTCCGTCGCGACCAACCGCGATGTCGTGCAGCATCGAGCTGGAGGTTCCCATCGACCATTCGGTGATGGTGGCCTTTTGCGCGCTGCCCTCGGGCGCCGGTGGCGGCACGAATTCCGGCTCTGTCAACTTGTGCAGATAATTCTTCTCCTCATATGCGGCGTTGAAAGCGCCGGGAAGTTCTTTCTGCAGTTCCGGCGAAATGGTGCCACCCATTTTACCCATCTTGATGAAGATGGCGCGCCAATCCTCGTCGCTGCGCTGCACCCGCGTCGCCCAACTACCCTGTTGATGACAGTAAGCGCACTGACGAAGGAACTCTTCACGCCGGGTGTCACTCGAAAGGCGTTCCAGCACCAATGGTGTCCATCGATTCGCCGGCAACTGCCACGCCAACTCGTTCGGGTCCGTCACGGTCGTCATCGCGAGGTGCATCTCGCGTGGCGAATTACTGAGTGTGACACCGCTTTGCCCGAGGTCCTCGTAGCCGGCCCTTCGTACCCGTAGATCGTACAAGCCTGGCGAGAGTTGCGGCATCCTGAAGCTGCCGTCGGCGATGGTGTAAACGCTGGTGGCGCGGCCGAGCTGCTGATCGGTCAGCGTAACGATCGCGCCAACGACCGCACGCCCGTGCTGATCCTGAACCACGCCGCTGGTGTAGGCGCCACCTTCAGCCTGAATCGCGAGCAGCATCAGCGCGCCGGTCACGGCGGCAATGACGAGAGCCTTAAGTATGCAAGGCGTGGTTGATCGAGTCTTCGAAAAACGATGTGCCGGTAAATTCACTCCTGGTCATGTCCAGCCTCGCTTGGTGCTGCGTTCAATTGAACTCGTTAAGTCACCCTGCGCATTCCATCTACTGCCGATAAACGTGTCACTCCGAGGGTCGGGATGATGCCGGCGGCAATCCCGATCGCTACCGCGACCGCCAGTCCGCTCACCATCACCGGCGTCGGCAGCCCGAAAGAAAGCAGCGGCCCCAGGGTCGGGAAAAATCCGCGCGCCTGATGAAGCAGTTCCGCCGCGCCGATGACTCCGAGGAGCCCGCCGACAAATGCCAGGATTCCGCTCTCGAGGGCGGTTTCTCTCGACTATTTGTAGCGACGTGAACCCGAGGCTTTTCATCACCGCGATCTCGCGGGTGCGCTCGCGCACTCCCATCGAGGCCGCATTCAACACGGCCAACGCGATCGCAATTACGGCGCTCAGGCCGATTGCCTGCACGAGTCGAGCTAGCGGCGCATAATTGGAAACCATTTGTGCGAGAAAGGCCTTCTCGGTTTCCGCGCGGACCTCATCCGAGGAGTTGGCAAACATCTCCTCGATCTCGCCGGCGATACGCGAGACGTCGCCCATGCTCGCGCATCGCACCCAGAGCATGCTGGTGATTTTCGGGCCGCCGAGCGCATCCTCGAGGTAATCGCGATGAAACAGAAAAATCGTCAGGTCGGGGCCCTCGGTGATAATTCCGTTGATTCGAAAAGTTAGCGTCAGCGGGATGGCGGGCTGACGTAAAGAAACCAGGTCGCCAAGGTGCCATCCAAAACGCGCCATCGTCGCGACCCCGACCACTGCGGAGTCCTTGGCGTTCTTGAAGCGCTGCACGGTTTTCTGGTCGAGGGCATACTCAGGCCAAATGAGGTCAGGATTATCCGCATCGATGCCGACGCTGGGAAATTGATGGCGCGGATCATCATAGACACCGCCAAACCAGGTCATCCGATTGACCGCGACAACTCCGGACAACCGCGCGATCTTTCGATAATAGGAATCAGGCAGCCCGCGACCTAAAGAACTTCGATTGGTGACAGCAAGGCGAGGAACTCCATCCGCGTTTTTCACGATTGAGTTCATCGCGAAAGGAACCACCATCACCGCCGAGAACACCACCGTTGCCGCCAGGACTGCGAGGATGGTCAAACACATGCGCCGGCGATTTCCTCGCCAGAGATTGAGCCCGACCATCGGCAAAAGCGGCAGAAACACAACCAATGCCCGTGCAACGGTTGAGCCAAGAGAGACGGCGGCATTACGGCGATTTCCCGATAAAAACGTCAGGATTTAAAGCATCCGCGGTGTTTCAAAACTCGACAGCAAAAATCTGTAACCAATCGCGGCATCGCGGTGGCGCGAAGCGATGCAAGCCCGCTTTGAACTTGCAAAACATTCGATGGAAGTAGCCCGAAATCACTGCTTGTAAGTGCTTTAACGAGGAGCCGACGAACGGGCATATCTTATGCGTGCGAAACCTACCATCCGGTAGATTACCGCCGTTCGTCGGGAGGTCGCGATGCATACCTATCAGGAGTTGGCGCTGGATGTTCCCCCGGAATATCAGGCGCTCAAAGATTCCGCTCATCGTTTCGCCAAGGAAGTTTTGCGGCCGGTCTCGATCGAACTCGATCAGGTTGCCGATCCGCGCGACGTGATCGCGCTCGATTCACCCCTGCGGCGCGTGTTCAAAAAGGGCTATGAGCTCGGCTTCCACATCGCGAGCCTCCCGGTCGAGGTCGGTGGGATGGGACTGAACGGCCTCGGCACCCACATCCTGATCGAGGAGCTTTCATGGGGTGCGGTCGACCTCGCGCTGAGCCTGCTATGCGCGGGGTTTCCCTTCTCGGCAGCGGCGGCAAGCGGAAGTCCTCAACTGTTTGAAGAATTCGTGCAGCCGTTCATCAAGGATCGGTCGGGCGCGATGATTGGCTGCTGGGCGATCACGGAGCCGCATCATGGCTCCGACACGTTGATCGTCGGCACCCCGGATTTCCACAACCCGCGCGTCAATGGCCAGGTCCTCGCGCGCCGCGATGGTGATCACTATGTAATCACGGGTCAGAAGGCGGCCTGGGTTTCCAATGGCACCCTCGCGACTCATGCTGCGCTCTATTGCACGACCGAGCCGGTGCATGGAATGGCTGGCGGCGGCATCGCATTCGTACCTCTCGATCTTCCGGGTGTCTCGAAGGGTAAGCCACTAAACAAATTGGGACAGCGCGCGCTCAATCAGGGCGAGATCTTTTTCGACGGGGTTCGAATTCCTCGCCACTACATGCTCACCGCCGCAGAAGGCTACGAGGCGGAATTGGGCCGCACCCTGACCTTTGCCAACACCGCGATGTCTGCCGCGTTCACCGGCCTCGCGCGTGCCGCGTATGAAGAAGCGCTCGACTATTCGCGCGATCGCGTGCAGGGCGGCAAAGCCATCTGTGAGCATCAACTGGTCCAGAAGCATCTGTTCGAGATGTTCACCAAGGTCGAGGCATGCCGGGCGCTCTCTCGCGCGACGATGATCCACAACCATGGCTCTGCGACTGCATCCCTTGAGCATGCGATCGCGGCCAAGACTTTCTGCACCCAGGCATCCTTCGAGGTGACCAGCGACGCGCTGCAAATTTTCGGCGGCAACGGGCTCAGCAAGGAATATCCGATGGAGAAGTTCTTCCGGGATGCGCGTGCGTCGCTGATCGAGGACGGCACCACCGATGTCCTGAGCCTCGCCGGCGCGCGGCAGATCATCGCCAAATCGGCCAATGGCGGAAACGGCACCATCAATCATCAACCCGCGGCGCATTAGCTCGAAGCCGACCCTACCAATAGGAGGAAAATATGCCGCGCGCCCAGGGAGCTATCGAACAACTCATCCGCCTTCGAGTCGCGCAGCATCCGCGGCAGACCTGGCTCAAGTACAACGATACGGAATTCGCGTGGGAGCAGGTGCTTTCGAACATTCAGCGCGCGGCGAACGGACTCCTCGCACTGGGAATCAAGCCGGGGGAGCGCGTCGCGCTGATGATGGGCAATCGCCCGGAGTTCATCTGGGTGCATTTCGCGATCGGCTTTATCGGCGCGGTGAGCGTGCCGATAAATACGTCGCAGCGCGGCGCCACCCTCCATCACATCCTCGCGGATTCCGATTCAGCCGCGGTGATCTTTGAAGAGCCACTGCGCGACTCGGTGATGGCGGTAAAAAGCTCCGTCCCCAATCTTCGCTTCACAGTGATCGCGGATGGTCCTGCTGGCCAAGGCGTAGACTGGACCCTCGAGCGGCTCTTCGATCATCCCGATCGGGAACCCGAGGTGGAGGTCGGTGCTAACGCGGGCGGCGCCGGAATGATGTACACCTCCGGCACAACGGGCCCGCCAAAAGGCGTGGTCTCATCGGGCGGCGATGCGTATTCGCTCAACGCGGTATTGAATGCCATCAACGTGAAGCCCGGCGAGACGATGTACACGCCGCTGCCGCTGTTTCACGGTAACGCGCTGATGATCTCGGGTCTCGGTTCGATGACCCTCGATGCGAAATTCGCCATTGCCGACCGCTTCAGCGCCTCGCGCTTCTGGGATGATTGCCGCAAGTTCGAGGCGGTCGAGTTCAACACGCTGGGTGGCATGATTCCGATTCTGCTCAAGCAGCCGCCGCGCGCCAACGATCGCGATCATCAGGTGCGGGTGGTGCTCTCGGCGGCGTGTCCTCCGGCCGCGTGGGTGGAATTCGAAAAACGCTTCGGCGCGAAGATCATCGAGTTCTATGGGATGGTCGATTCGCCCGGACTCCTTCTCAACGATAACGGACGTGTTGGCTCGATGGGCGTGCCGGTTGGCGGCGTGGAGTTTCGCGTCGTTGACGATAGTGACCAACCGTTAGCGCCGGGCAAAGTCGGCGAACTGGTTTTTCGCCATCCCAAGGGGCAGCTCACGCATTACCACAAGCTCCCCGACGCCACGACCTCGGCGTATCGCGGCGGATGGTTCCATTCCGGCGACCTCGCGAAGATCGATGAGGAGGGACTATTTTACTTTTGCGGGCGCAAGAAAGCCTCGATTCGGCGCCGCGGTGAAAACATCTCGGCGTGGGAAATCGAGACGGTCGTGAATCAGTATCCGTCGGTGCTCGAATCGGCGGCCTATGCGGTGCCTTCCGACCTCGGGGAGGATGAGGTGAAGATCGCGGTGGTCGCGAAGCCCGGCGAGAAAGTCGCGCCCGAGAAAATCATCGAGTTCTGTCGCGATCGAATGGCGTACTACGCGGTGCCGCGCTTCATCGAGATGGTCGAGGAGCTTCCCAAGACCGGCACTCAGCGCATTCAGTACGAGGCGCTCAAGCAGCGCGGGATCGGAAATTCGTGGGATCGCGAACAGGCTGGCGTTAAGGTGTCGCGGGCCGGAGCGTGAGGACGGCGGATGCTCTCCTGCAAATGCGGAAAGCACCGCCAAATTAATCTGACCCTCGCAGATAGACGATCGCCCGCTCGATCGCAGCAAAGTGATCGGCCGAGCCATCGAAGTAAGTCAAATCAAATTTCGCGCATTCGATGCCGTATGTCTCGGCTCAGGTTTTTGAATTCCTCGACGATTCTGAGGAGATGAGCGTCGTCGCATTCGTTGGTCCAGTCCTCGTTGCCCGCACCATGACGGCGAATGTCGCGTACCTTCGCGACCGAATCGACCGTCTCATAGCCCAGGAAGCAAGCCCTTAACGCGGAGCCGAAGCCCTTTCGCAGTTCGGCGGCATGAGCGGGCAT
Source organism: uncultured delta proteobacterium (assembly GCA_963814035.1). Lineage (GTDB taxonomy): Bacteria > Desulfobacterota > Binatia > Binatales > Binataceae > DATGKG01. The sequence continues at coordinate 375,120 of CAWFBH010000007.1, read as the reverse complement.
GAGAACGTCGCCCTCGAGGAGGTAGTCCTCATGATTCTCGAGGATTTTCACGGCCATGCCACGCAGAATCGGCCACATTATTGGCGCACGCATGGATGGCGAAGCGGACGGCTTCAAACCGAGTTGTGGCAGCGCGGTCGCGAGCCCCATCATCAGAGTGTCGGTGGGAAAGTACGCCAGCCTGCATTCTTCAAGCATCCGTTGCGCAAGGATCGATTTACCCGCGCGCGGCGCTCCGCCGATAATGTAGAGCACTTCCTTTCGACCTCGCGCCCGAAGATAGCAAAGACATGGGCGTTTTGACTTGGCTTCCGTGCTATGGGTGAATAAGCGTTCAGTCACGAACCCGGATGAATGTCTTTTGCCATGCTTAAAGATTGCGTGCCATGGCCGCCGTCGACCGTCGAGCACTATCGCCGCCTGAGCGTGTGGCGTGACGAAACGATCGACGAGGCGATCGCCAACGCCGCGCTTTTGACGCCGGACAAGATTGCGATCGTTGCGCGCCAATCGAGAATTACCTTCGCGCAACTGGTCGAACGAAGCGAACGACTCGCGGACGGTCTGTACCATGCGGGCCTCCGGCCCGGTGATCGGATCGTCGTGCAGCTTCCGAACAACCCCGAGTTCGTAATGGTGTATCTGGCGGCCTCGAAGCTGGGCTTGCTGCCAATCATGGCGCTCCCGGCTCATCGCGAGACGGAGATCGGGTTTTTCCTCGAGCATAGCGGCGCGGTCGGTTATGCGATCGCGCCGACCTATCGCAACTTCGACTACGCGCAAATGGCGAGCTTCCTTCGGCATCGGCAGCCTGGCCTAAAGTTTGTGCTCGCTGCCGGTGACAATGCGATCGAATCACCGGGATTCCTGAGCATCCGGAAGCTGATTGACAACCGAGCTCCGCGCCGACCGAAGTATCGTGCGGATCCTTTCGACGTCGCGCTGTTTCTCGTCTCGGGCGGCACCACGGGATTGCCCAAGCTGATTCCCCGGACCCACGCCGACTATCTTCACAACGCGCGCCTCATGAATGAGGTATGTGAACTTGATTCGAATACCATCATGCTGGTGGCGATTCCGGTTTCGCACAATTTCGGCCTCGCGGCTCCCGGCCTGATGGGAACCTTGCTGGCGAATGGAACCACGGTGCTGCTCGATTCAGCCGCGCCCGACGACGTCCTTGCCGCCATCGAGGATGAGCGCGTCACCTGTATGCCAGGGGTGCCCGCGCTCTACATCACTCTTATGGAGCGCCAGCAGACAGCGCCGCGAGATCTATCTTCGCTCAAACAGATCCTCGCCGGCGGCGCAAAATTCCTTCCGACCTCCGCTAAGCGCGCGCTCGAGGTTTTCGGGTGCAGAGTTCAACAGGTGCTCGGAATGGCGGAAGGATTCATCACCACCACGAGACTTAGCGATCCGGAGTCTGCGGTCCTCGAAACTGTAGGCACTCCGGTTTCGCCTTACGATGAGTATCGTATCGTGGATGAACGAAGAGATGAGGTTCCTGAGGGTGAAGTAGGAGAGTTACTGGTCCGGGGACCTTATACTATTCGCGGCTACTATAAAGCGGCCGAGCACAATCGGCGCGCTTTCACCGAAGATGGCTTCTACCGCACCGGCGACATGGTTCGGCGCAACAGCTCAGGACAACTCATCGTCGCAGGCAGGCTTAAAGACATGATCAACCGGGCCGGAGAGAAGGTAAGCGCCGAGGAGGTCGAAAACCTGGTCATCGACCATCCAAAGGTTAGCGCCGCGGCGCTGGTGCCAATCTCCGATCCGATAGTCGGCGAGCGAGGTTGCCTGTTCGTGGTCTGCGAACCCGGAGTGAGCATCGAATTGTCAGAGATTATACAGCATTTGGAAACCAAGCGCGTCGCGAAGTTCAAATTCCCCGAACGCCTCGAAGTGCTTAAGAGCTTTCCGACGACCGCGGTTGGGAAAATCGCCAAGAAAGCCCTGCGTGAACAAATCGAACAGAACCTCGCGCGCGAGCGGAACGACGATCCGGCGCACGGACAGGAGAATTAGCCATGGCAACTCACGCCAGCCTCGGAGTGACCGAGCAACAGTTTCATGATGAGTATCGTGCGCATACCGGCGCGAAGAATTTTGAACTGAACGATAGTCTTCCTGCTGAATACAAGGATCTGCTGGTCCGGATGCTTTCGATCCAGGCCCGCATCGAATTGGAATATATGCTGGTTCCTCAGCGGACCCTGGTTCGTCCGCTGGCTAAGGCGCCACAACCTGAAGACAAGGCCGAGTACGCGGCATTTTGGGCCGAAGAAGTCCGGCACGGTAGCTATTGGTGGCGAATCCTTGAAGGACTCGGAGTCAAGATCGATGATAAGTTCATGTCCACTCCGATGCCGCTCTATCTCTTCGAAATGCGCGACCTCTCCGAGGAGTGGGTTGAGTACGCATACTTTAGTTTCTTCGGCGATCGACAAGGCGCCTACATGGGATTCGAATGGGTCGGTTGCACCTACTCGCCGCTGGCGAAGATCTCGGAGCGAGTATGGCGCGAGGAAATCGGTCACGCGGCATTCGGCTACACGCTCCTTAGACGGGTTTGCCAAACACCTGAAGGCCGCGAGGCCGCCAAGCACTACCTGCCTAAGTGGTATGCCGCTGGGTTGGATATGTTCGGGTCTGATAGCTCCAAGCGGCAGTATGATTTTATTAAGTGGGGTCTCCGCAAGCGCTCGAACAAGCAGATGCGCGATGATTTCATTGTTGAAGTTAACGACCTGCTCAATAAGGTTGGTCTGCCGATCCCCGATCCTACCGCAGGTCGCAAATATCTATAGCCGCCATGTCTTTTCGAATAGTAGTTCAGCCCATGGGAAAGGTAATCGAGGCCGCCGAAGGCCAGACCATCCTGGAAGCTGGGCTTGCAGCGGGGATCGATTGGCCCTACGGCTGCGCGCATGGAATGTGCGGCACCTGCAAAGCTCGGTTAATCTCCGGAAAGGTCGACACGAGTGAGACTTCCTCGTTTGCACTCTTTGATGATGAGCGAGCCGAAGGATTCATTCTAACTTGCTCCTCACGCCCTACAAGTGACGTCGAAATTACCTTCGGGGATGACGCGGATTTTTTGAGCTAGCAGTAGTTCGCTAACAATTGATCCAAAAAGAACGCCGGAGGCGCGATCGCCTCCGGCGTTGCTGCGTCAGGGAGAGGCAGCTCAGAAAGGATTCTGCAGCAGTGCAAAGTTGTAGGCGTTGAGGGTGACCGAGTTGTCATCCACTGCGAGCAGCTTCGCGATGCCATTGTTCTCCATCAGCCGCAGCCCGAACGAACCGCCGTTGAGCGGATCGACCTGCAGACTCATGACGAAGGTTCCCGCGGGATTCTGCCCCGCCGCCGGGCTGGGCGTGAACTCGACGATCTGGCTGGCAAAGGTCGGCTGCGCATTAATGCTGTCCGCGTTCGCGGTCAGCAAATCGCCATTCGGCGCGAGGACCAGCCCCAGCGGGCCATACAGATGCGCCGGGTCATTATAGACTACCGTGCCGGTACCACCGTCATTAGTCGTACTCGAAGCGTTGGCGACCGCGAATATCTCATTGTCACCTTCACCCGCGACATAGAGCGTATCGGTTTTCGAATCGTACGCGAGGCCGGCAGGACCCGTGACGATCGACGCAGGATTGGGTCCCGCGGTGTATCCCGATGCAATTTGTACCGGAGTGCTGATTTCCATCATGCCTTTGTGATTGAAGCTGATTTCGTAGCGCACGATCGTGCCCTGAAACGCTCCCGGACTACCCGCCACCGGCGCCAGGCAGTTAGCAACGAAGTATTGGATGTTGCCGTTTTTCTGCATATTGATGGTCGAACCCCATGGCCCATAGATGCCAGGGTTAGTACCGTCGCCCACCGGAATCGTGCCCACTTGGGTTCCCTCTCCATTGAGGATCAGGACCGGACCGCCGTGAACCGTCGCCGAAGTCCCATCGGTGGTCGGAACCGTTCCGGCAAAAATGAATCCATGCGGAATGATATCCAGTGCGTTGGTAAACCCGGTGACGCCCGCCGCCGTGGAATTGAAAAACACTGAGCCTTGCCCATTGGGCCGAATCCGCGTGATGGTGGTGCCGAGGCCCTGGGTGCTGACGGTGTTTCCGTCCATCGTAGTGGTGTTGTTGTAGTTCCCGATCAGCACATCGTTGGTCTGAAGCATTCCGTGACTGCCCTGGAAATTCTGCGGGACGAACTGGATGCCGTAGGGGTTGGAATCGCCGAGAAGCCCCGATGCGACCGGAATGCCACTCGGAGTTGTGCGCGGCAGCACCTGAAGATGGGACGCCATGTTGTTACCGTCGGCGCGTGCGACGCCGGACGCGGCGAGGAGGAGGCTCATTGCGAGCAAGCCGCCGGCAATCCTCTTCATAAAGCCGGTGGTGATCTGAATGAGGCTGGTGTGGTTGGTGGCGACGTTTACGTTTTTCATTGCTTTAACTCCCTGAATGTTTTGTGAGCTTTCGATTGACCATTCGTTTGTGCAACTCTTCCCTGACAGAGGTGGAGATTACGGATCGCTTCCGTTAGCTGCGATGGCGCATCCGTTAGGTCTGCGTTAGGCGGGCGTATGGTTTTCAGTCGATATACAAGTTTCGGGACGCTGGAAGCGCCGACTCATGACGAAGTTTCCGGCGCTCTCATTGGTTCTGTGTAACTATACGAAGTGTAGAGTTTCCGGTTCGATTGGTTTATTTAATGAGCACGGTCCGTCGTAAGCGGGAATCATGAGCGCACCATCCTACCGCCTCTTCCCTCCCTTCCAACTCGATCCTCGCGGCGAGCGTCTTCTGCGCGGCTCCGACGTGATCCCGCTGCGCCCGAAGCCTTTCGCGCTGCTGCGCTACATGGTCGAGCATTCCGGACGCCTCGTATCGCACGAGGAACTCCGCAAAGCCATCTGGCCTTCGACCTTCGTTGGCGAGGGCGTCCTGCGTCTGTACTTGCGCGAAGTCCGCTCCGCGCTTGGAGATGATGCGGATTCGCCAAAGTTTATCGAAACCATTGCGCGCCGAGGTTATCGCTTCATTCCCGAGGTGAAGCGCACCGGCGACGCCGACGATCTCGCGAACCCTCCTCAAGCGGCAATCGAAGCAACCTCGAAGCCAGCCAACACGGTTGGGCGCGAGGCCGAACTTGCTCGCCTCCGGTCCGCATTTCTTAAAGTTTCCACCGGCATGCGCCAGGTGATTTTTGTCAGCGGCGAGGCGGGCATCGGTAAGAGCACTCTCATCGAGGCTTTTCTCACCCAGGCTGCCGCCCGCGACGGCGTGCTGACTGGACGCGGGCAATGCGTCGAGCATCGCGGCGAGAGCGAGCCCTATCTGCCTGTCATCGACGCGCTGAGTCGCCTGTGCCGCGAGGACAATGGCGGCCGCGTCGCCGAAACCATTCGTCATCACGCACCGACGTGGCTCACGCAAATGCCGGCGCTGCTCGATGATGCCGATTCGCCGACCGCGGCGCCCACCGCGCAAGGCGTCACTCAACCGCGAATGCTGCGCGAGATCGCCGAGGCGATCGAGCGGCTCACCGCGAATCGAATCGTGATCCTTGCCCTCGAGGATCTTCATTGGAGCGACCCCTCGACGCTGACTCTGCTCGATCTGCTTGCCCGCCGGCCCGAGCGCGCGCGGCTGATGATCGTCGCATCTCATCGTCCCGTCGCCACTCTGCCCGCGGAGCATCCGCTGCGCGCGACGGTGCGCGAACTGGCCGGCCGCTACTGCGAAGACCTGAAGCTCGCGCCGCTATCATCGTCTGAAGTCGCGGAGTATTTGCGCCATCGAATCGACGAAACCAACCCACCGGACGGTGGCGCGATCAAACGCGCGGCTGCCGCGATCCACGGCCGCACCGAAGGCAACCCGCTCTTCATGGCGGCCGTGGTGGATTCGTTGCTGCGTCGCGCTGGCTCATCGGATGGGGATTCCGGGGATTCGAAAATCTCGCTGGAGAAACTGGCCGACGATTCCAACCAAATCGCGCCCGGCACCGTGATGGAGATGATCGCGCAGCAACTGATCCAACTGGGCGCGGAGGATCAGGCGCTGCTCGAAGTCGCCAGCGTCGCGGGCACGGAATTCTCCGCGGCCGCGATCGCGGCCGGCATTGGGAAGGATCTGATGGACGTCGAACAGCAATGCGCCGCGCTCGCGACCCGGATGGCGTTCCTGCAGGACGCCGGTGACACCGAGTGGCCGGATGGAACGGTGGCCGCGCGTTTTCGTTTTCAGCACGCGCTCTATTGGGAATCGGTTTATGCCAGATTGACCGCGGCCCGCCGCGCCCGTCTCCATCAAATGATCGGCGAGCGCGAGGAAGCCGCCTACGGAGAGCGTGCGGGTGAGATTGCCGCCGGGCTGGCGCGTCATTTCACCCAAAGCCGCGATTTCGAGCGCGCCTTTCGCTATCGCCACCAGGCGGCTCACAATGCGCTGCGCGCCAGCGCCTCGCGCGAAGCCGTCGAACATTTAACCGCGGCGATGGCCGCGCTCGACCATCTTCCCCACGACGTTCAGAAGCTGGAGCGCGAGCTGCAACTCCAACTCGCGATGGGCGCCGCGCTGCAAGCCACCCGGGGTTATGGCGCTCCAGAGGTTCAACAAGCTTACGAACGTGCCGGTGAACTCTGCCAGCGCCTCGGCGAGACGCCGCAACTCTTTCCCGCCCTGATGGGCCTCTGGTCGTTCGCAGTCGGGCGCGGCGATTGGAAGCGCAGCCATCAACTGGCGGAAAGAAATCTGCGCCTCGCGGAACGCCTGCAGGAACCCGCGCAACTGGCGAGATCATGGCGTTCGCTCGGCCACGGCAGATTTTTTCTGGGGGAACTCGCCGAGGCGCGCGCGAATCTCGAGCAAGCGATCGCGCTGTGCGGACGGCACCAGCCGCGGCTTGACCATTTCGCATACACCTCGAATGTCGAGGTCGATGCGCGCAGCGCTCTCGCATGGACGCTGGAGCTGAGCGGTTTCCCGGAACAGGCCCTCGTGATGAGCCGCCGCGCCGTCGGGGCCGCGGAACAATTCGCTACCGCCCACGACATCATCTACGCGACTTATTTCACCGCGGTCTTGTATGGCTTCCGCCAGGAGTGGGACACCGCCGCCGACTGGTCGAAGCGAACTATCGAGCTGGCGACCGAGCACGGCCTTCCCTACTACCAGTTGATGGGTTCGCACATGCTCGGCGCCGCGATATCGCAGCAGGGCCAGACGGAGAGTGGCCTGCCGATGATGCAACAGGCGATTCAGACCAGCCTCGCGATCGGCGTCGAGGCGGGCCTGACCGGGATGTACCTGATGATCGGGGAGGCCTGCCGCGCGGCGGGTGAGTATCGCGCGGCGCATGATGCGATCACCGACGCGTTTCGATTCGTGAAGCTGAAGGACGAACATGCATGGGAACCTGAGCTGCTGCGAATCAACGCGGAATTGATGCTCGCGCAGCATCGCAATGGGCGTGGCGCCAAGGGTGCGAAATCCAATGAGAAAGACGCCGAGGAAACCCTGGTGAAATCGATCGAGCTCGCGCATTCGCAGGGCGCCGCAAAATGGGAGCTACGCTCGACGCTAAGCCTCGCCACCCTGTACCAGCACCAGAAGAAAAAGAAAGAAGCCCGCCAGCTCCTGTCCAACGTGTACGGCCACTTCAAGGAAGGCTTCGAGACCAGGGACCTGCTCGCCGCGAAAGAGTTGTTAGCTGAACTGAGCTAGCCGTCGCATTCGCGATTCATTTTCCCACCCTGACATCGTTCTCGAACCAATGAGCCCAGCCTCAGGGCATGAGGGAAAAATTCGCTTTTGAGATATTGACAGGAAAATTTTTTTCCGCCGATTGGCTTCGGACCAGATTAAATCCGAATGCAAGCGCAAAATTTTCCCGCGAAGCATTGCCTCCAGTTCATGCTGCCTGTTAGCGGATCGATGCCTGAAGAGCTGGAGGTATTGCATGACGAACAACGTCGCGGCCAATCCGTATCTGTCGCGCGGCTTCGAGCCGATTCGCATGGAATGCGACTACGCCCACCTGACCATCGAGGGCGAAGTGCCGCATGACCTCGAGGGCACCTTCTATCGTATCGGGCCCAACCCGCAGTTCGCGCCGCGAGGCATTTACAATCCTCTCAATGGCGACGGGATGGTGCATGCGTTTTATCTCCGGGCGGGCAACGTTTCCTATCGCAATCGTTGGGTTCGTACCCAGCGGTGGAATCTGGAACATGCCGCGGGGCGCGCGCTCTTCGGCACTTCGGGCTTGCCATCAGATACGGACCCGAGTGTCGCCGCGATGCAGACCGATGGCGCCGCAAACACCAACCTCATTTGGCATGCGAACAGACTCCTGGCGCTCGAAGAGGGACACGCGCCGATAGAAATCGATCCCGAGACGCTCGCGACCCTTGGCGCATGGTCCTTTGACTATAAGTTGCCGCGCAACATGACCGCGCATCCGAAGCTCGATCCCGATTCGGGTGAGATGCTGTTCTTCGCCAACTTTCCCACCGGGCGCATCACCGGCGACCTCGAAGTGTACCTCGCGAATTCGGCCGGCGAGTTGGTACGATCGAATTTGATCCACGGACCTTTCGCGGCACTTGTCCATGACTTTGCGATTACCAAAGATTTCGTGATCGTTCCGATGTGTCCGGTCACCGTATCGATCAAACGCGCGATGGCCGGCGCACCCGCGATCGCATGGGAACCGGACAAGGGTACGCATATCGGCATCATGCCGAGGAGCGGCGGTGCGGAAGCCAACAAATGGTTCGCGGGGCCGCCTTGTATGGCGTGGCATTCGATGAATGCGTTCAACGACGGCGACCGCATCACCGTCGATGTATGCCAACAGGATGCGGCCGTGTTTCCCTTTGCCGATGGCTCGCCGCCCGACCTGACTCGCGCCACGCAGTTACTGACGCGATGGGAATTCGATTGGAGCAAACCTGGAAGCTTCACCGCCAAACGGCTGTGTGCCGAACGATGCGAATACCCGCGCATCGACGAGCGCTACACCGGGCGCAATTATCGGCACGGCTATGTTGCCTGCATCGGCGGTCCCGGCAGCGATGACATCTTTCATCGCGGCATCGGGCACTTCGACCACGCCACCGGGCCAGATGCAGATCTATGCGGCGGGCGCGCGCCGCGCGGTTGCGGAACCGGTCTTCGTGCCTCGAGGGCGCCACGCACCGGAGGGCGAAGGGTATCTGCTGACCAACGTTTTCGACGAGGATCGCAACGCGAGCCATCTGGCGATTTTCGATGCGCAGCGAGTCGAGCACGGACCGATCGCGCGCGCCCACCTCGACCATCGCGTGCCGGTCGGCTTCCACGGCTACTGGAAACCGCGCCGCATGATCTAACCGCGAATCCCCGCGACATCCGAATGCCGCGGGGATTCGCGCCGCAGGTCAGTTATTTTCCCAGAACTCGCGCAGCAGTGTGCTCACTGCGCGTGGATGCTCCTCGGGAAACAGCAGCTTCGCGCGCGGCACGTTGACGATGCGGCGCATCCCGCCGAGGTTGCTGCGCAGCCATTTGAGCGAGCCGGCGGTATCGAAGGCGGTATCGGCATCGCCCCAGATCACCTGCGCCGGAAACTTCGATTCGCGCAGCCGCGGCGCCAGCGCGACCATCTGATCGCGGTTTTTCAGCGCCGCGCCGAATCCGCGCAGCAGCTCGGCGCGTTCCTTCGTCGCCGCGACCGGACCGAAGTAGGTTTGCGCAATCTCGGGCGTCAGCCACTCGAGGTTTTCATAGACCTGCGCGAGCTGCGCGCGCGCGACGCTGACATCCGATGCCATCGCCTTCATCATCTCGCCGCCCAGTCCGGCAGTGAGCGCGCCGAACAGCGGCTCCAGCATCGGCGTGGGCCAGAGGTCATTCACCTCGCAGTTGGTCAGCGTCAAGGTGCGCACGCGGCCGGGGTAAGCCCCGGCGAAGACCTGGCTGATTCCGCCGCCCGAATCGTTGCCAACCACATCGACCTGCTCGATGCCAAGCCTATCGAGCAGGCCCGCCAGCATCGCGGCCTGGGCGGTGAACGAAATGTCGGTGCCGACCTTGACCTCGCTGTAACCAAGGCCCATCAGGTCGGGTGCGATGCAGCGGCGGACTGGCGCGAGGTCATCGATCACGTCGCGCCACTGAAATCCGCAGAGCGGAAAGGCATGCAGCAAGAGCGTGACCGGCCCCGAGCCGCGCTCGAGGTAGGCAACCCTGGCGTTCGGAGTATCGGCGAATTTGCGAAGGGAATGGAACTCGGTCGTATTCATCTGAACTCTCCTTTTGGTAGATGCGCGAGCGCATCGAGTCATCCGACCGCTCGGTTGCGGAAATTGCGCGTGCGCGGCTGGTCAGGTAAGCTCCCGGTGCGCACGCGATGCGGGTCTCGTTCGACCTACATACAGCGTGTATGTAACAAACGCTCTGTATGGCAGTCAAGAGCCGCCAGGCCCAGCATTCCGCCTCGACCCGCGCCGCCCTCGTGCGCATCGCGCGCCGCATGTTTGCCGAACACGGCTACGCGGGCACCGCGACCGAGGAGGTCGTGCGCCGCGCGCACGTCACCCGCGGCGCCCTGTACCATCACTTTCGCGACAAAAAAGATCTCTTCATGGCGGTGCTCGACGAGGAGCAGAAAAAGCTCGCCGTCAGGGCGATGGAAGTCGCGGCAACTCAACCCGATCCGTGGAGCGCGATGATCGCCAGCGCCAATGCGTTCCTCGATGCGTGCCTCGATCATGCGGTGCAGCAGATCGTGCTCATCGATGGTCCCGCGGTATTGGGGCTCGAGCAATGGCGGGAGAAGGACCAGAGTTATTATCTCGCCAACACCAAGGCCGGCATCGAGGCCGCCATCGCGCTGGGTCTGGTTCAGCGGCAGTCGGTCGATGCGCTCGCGCACATCATCTTCGGTGCGCTGAATGAGGCGGCGATGCTAATCGCGCACGCCGCCGACAAAGTCGCCGCACGGCGCGAAGTGAGCGGGGTGGTAGAGCGCTTGTTCGAAGGCCTGCGCGGCAAGCCGTGAAGCTGGATACACTTCTGCAAATACCTCATCCGAAAAAGCCCTGAGGCTCCATCGACGCGTCGATTGGAAGTTATGATGGCCCGCTTCGCATTTTTACTCGCGACGTTTTTGGTCTGCGCCGGCATGCAAATGGACCTGCGGCGGCAATCCGTCGAGCCCTACCCTCCACGCTGGCAAGCGACCAAACCGATCCGATAACACGATGGAGATCCTGCCGGCTTCGTACATCGGATGCTGGCGTGGCGTGGTTACGGCGCCCGATATTCTCCAAAACCTGAATGGATGCCTGAACGGTCCGTCCGTCCCGGAACTCTATACTCTGTGTTATCGAAAAACCTTGACCGGGAAGTTCGAGGTGACGTTCGGAGAAGTCCAAATGGATTCCGAGGTGCCGGCCCAATACCAGGTCAGCGGAACGCGCGGGAAAATTGAGGTTCTTTCGAGCGATGGGGTCACACGAGTCAGCCTGCGCGGCTTCATCCATTTCGATCAGAAGCAGACGTCTTCATCGCCATCGACCGACGCCAAATGGTCGATGGAGGAACGGACCGACATGGATTGTGAGATCAAGGACGGGAAAATGTGGGTGGCCAGCGCCTTCACCCAAACGTCGAATGGGGCTGACTGTTTCAAAGGAACCTGGCACGCCCGCTTCGAGCGATTCGACAATTAGCCGGCAAAAGTGTCGCGCCAAAAAATCGACAGTTGCGCGACAGTCGCGCGACGATCCGGTTGGTTTTAGCGAATATGGCGCATTATATCGCAAATAAGTTCGTTAATGGAGGTCGGTTGGATAGGCATGTCGATTGCTTTTACTACATCACATGGCGCGAACTTGGCGCCGTTCCCCATCTGTCACCGGGTTCTTCCCCCCCAAGGGCCCGGTGACAACCCCTCCCTTCAATCCCATCGATCCTCTAGGCTGACATGCTTCTCGACCCTTATTCGCTGGGTCAATATGCTCGCAGCTTTGGTCGCAGGGGAGTCATCATTTGCTTTCGCGCAAAAGTGAAAAGTTTGCCGGGATAGGTTTCCTGGCTGGATTGATTTTGCTGGCCGGGACGTTCGTCGCCAATGCTCAGATGATGGGCTCGGGAATGGGCGGCTCTCATATGATGGGCTCCGGCGCGATGAGCGACGCGCAGATGCGGTCGCAACAAGCTCTGATGGCATGGGCCAACGGCGCATCACTCGACGCCCGGCCCGGTGGACCCGAGCCCAAATTCGACGACAACCTGCGCCTCCTCGGAGCAGCATGGTACGGCCAGTCCTGCACCCCGTGTCATGGCATCAAGGGAGATGGCAACGGTCCCAGGGCCAATCAGCTGTCGCCGCGGCCGCGCGATTTCACCCAGGGCATCTACGAGTTTCGCTCCACTCCCAGTGGAGCGCTGCCCACCGACGAAGATCTCTGGAAAGTGATCTCGCAGGGCATCCATGGGACCGCGATGGTGCCGTGGATCACCTTTACCGATGACGATCGGTGGGCGCTGGTCGCATACATCGAGAACTTCTCACCGCGCTTTGCGCACGAAGCCCGGCCGCCCTCGATCAAGGTGCCCGCTCCTCCCGTCGAAAATCCGCAAATGGTCGCGCAAGGTCAGAAGGTTTTTAGCGATGCCGGCTGTGTCGAATGTCACGGCATGAAGGGAATGGGTGATGGCCCTTCGGTTCCCACCCTGAAGGACGCAGCCGGACGCGCCGATCCGCCCGATCGACTTCCAAAGCGGAGTCTTCCGCCGCAGTCCCAGCATGAAGGATATCTTTGTCACCGTGCGCACCGGTCTCGACGGCACGCCGATGCCCTCCTATGCGGATTCGTTGACGCCCGATCAGACCTGGGCCATCGCCGCTTATGTCCGCAGCCTGCTCGGCAAGCATGGCCCTGACCAGAGCCCGGCGCCCTCGGCTATCGCGGCCGAGGCGCGGCGCCAGGAGCATCTGGGCATGATGATCGACATGCCCGGGATGGGCCGGATGCCGATGTCTCGCATGCCGCGCTGACGCTTCCGCATTTCGCCTGACGCCCTACAATAGCGATTGACAGCCGGTCAAGCCTGGACTAGTTAGCAACCGTACTACCTCTGGTGGCTAGCGATGTCGCGACTGAATGTTGGCGCGGAGATAATTCTTCGTTTGACATTCTGGAAGTGAAGTCAAACCACATCTGAAGAAGGCGGGCAGCTATGAACAGCTTACGCGAAGGCGATTCGGGACCCGAAGTGTCCGCATTGCAAAATCAACTCAAAGCCCAAGGCTTTTCGCCCGGCGTCATCGACGGCAACTTCGGCCCCGGCACCGAAGCCGCGCTGCTTGCCTTCCAGAAAAGCGAGGCTATCGAACCCGACGGGGTGGTCGGGCCGCAGACCGCCGCGGCTTTGAGCGGAGCCCCAACTCCGAGCCCGCCCGCCGGCGGTAAGCCGAACGTTACGGTGGCGATCGTTTCCAGGATGTTTCCGGCTACCCACCTCGATCCGATCAACCAAAACCTTCCCGCGGTCCTCGCCGAGCTCGATGCGGTGGGATTGATGTCAGTTCCGATGGTGCTGGTGGCTCTGGCGACCATCCGGGCCGAGACCGAAGGATTTGTGCCAATCAGTGAAGGAATCTCGCGCTACAATACCAGTCCCGGCGGGCGTCCTTTCGACCTCTATGACTTCCGTAAGGACCTCGGCAACACAGGGCCGACCGATGGGGCGGATTTTAAGGGCCGTGGTTATGTCCAACTGACCGGAAAAGACAACTACGCCAGGTTCGGCTCACAACTCGGGGCCAATCTCATCGCGAACCCGGAGCTGGCCAATGACAAACAGACCGCCGCGCGAATCCTCGCGGCGTTCATCAAATCCAGGGAAACCGCCATCGGTCAGGCGCTGCAAAATAACGATTTGACCGCCGCGCGGCGCCTCGTCAATGGCGGATCGAACGGGCTGGATCGATTCATCGATGCCTACAACATCGGACTGAAATTACTGAGCTGACCGAGCGCCCGACGCTAGATTACTGACCGGATCGTTTGCGGCCGCGCGATGGTTATGAAGCCGTCGGCGTCGATGCGCGCGCGATCACCGGTGATATACCACCCGTCGTGCATGACCTGGCTGGTGAGCCTCGGGCCTTCGACGTAGCCCTTCATCAAGTTCGGCCCGCTGACCAGAAGCATCCCTTCGAGGCCCCGCGCGACCGGCATCCACGTTGACGCGATCGACTATACGTACCGAAACCCCCGGCACCGGATGCCCGGCGCTCCCGGGCCGGACTCCCGGCTGCTGTCAACCGTCCTTCTCGTAGTCGGGAACGTTGAGCGAGATGAGTGGCGCGCACTCGGGACATCCATAGCCCTGCAGAGGCTCGATGCCGAACTTTTGGACGAATCTCGCACGCGTCTCATCGTCGAGTTCGCCACCACCGACGGCGACATTCCGCAGATGCGACAGGTCGGCTGCTTCACTCCATCGAGTATCGATTCGATCATCGCGGGACTCGCCGCGATCAGCGTAATCTGATTGGCGCGGCAGAACGCGCCGAGTCGCCGGCTTGCCGAGGAGTTCAGCGCCGAACGCCACCCGCGCGCCCGCCAGCGCCGGCACCAGCAGCGTGGTCGACGAAACTCATCGAGTTGGAAAACGGGATCGAGGCCGAGGATGCAGTCGTCGCGCGTGACCCGGAAAATCTGCCGCAGCGATTCCAGGTTGGATAGCAGATTGTGATGCGTCAGCATCACGCCGCGCGGAAGGTCGGGAGCATCGGCGCGATAGGAGAAAAGGATCGTCGCGACCTGATCGACGTCGGTCGTGTTGCCGCGCACGAAGCGCCGCGCGATCGAACCGCACCGGCTCAGCCGGCAAATGATGTCGAGCTGGCGTGCCGTCGCTCGTCGGTCGCCGCTTCCGTGTCTTCGAAATATTTCACCGCCGCCGGCGCTAGTTTATTGTCCGGGTCCGCCCGGCGGGCGAATTCGCGCGTAGTGATGATCGTCATAGATTCGCGCGCGACGACCGACCGAGTGAGAAACATCTTCCGCATCGATATTCACCGGAATGTGACCCGCGAATAATGTCGCAAAGTTCGCCAGCATCGCGCCGATGCCGGGCGGCATGAGGATCCCGACTCTCTCGCCCAGTGTTAGCGCCGCGATTCCAGAGCGCCTGGCTGAGTGCAATCGCGCGCGTCAACGCGGCGCCAAAACTGATGCTTGTGCCGTCCGCATCGGTCGCGAGGATCGCGTTGCCATCGCCGCTTCGCGCGCCGAATGAACGCGACGTGGAGCGGCATCTGACGGTCCTTATGCAGTCGCGAAGGTCTCGGGTCGAAAGATCCTGGACCGCACGGCGCACCTCCTCCGCCGTGGACGGTCGACGGCATCGGCTTGCCGTACACGACGGTGATCGGCTCGAACAGGTGCTTGGGCATTTTGAAAACGATAACGCCCGCGCTCATAGCTGAAGATGCTTCCCCACACGCCGTCGAGGTACACCGGCATGATCGGGCAATTTGCGCCGCGCCGCGATCAGCTCAAGGCCGCGGCGGAACTTGAGCATGTTGCCGGTGCGCGTCGATGGTCGCCCTCGGCAAAAATGCACACCACGTGGCCGCGACGGATCTCGTCTCGCGCGCGCTCGAGCGCCTCCTGGGTTTTTTCCGGTGGATCGCTAGCGGCGACCGGGATCGTATGCGTCAGCCGGAAGTACCAATTGATCGCCTTCATTTCGTAATACTGGCGATAGGCCAGGTAGCGCATGAAGCGGCTGGTCGACCCGCTGACGAGGAATCCATCGGCCATCGAAACGTGATTCGCGACCAGCAGTGCTCCCCCCTTGGGCTGGTTCTCTTCACCGACGGTGCGGAGACGATAGAGCGTGTTAGTCAGAACCCAGACCAGGAAGCGCGCCATGAAATCCGGCAGCCGGCGCAGACATAGATACTGCCGACGAGCGTCACGTATTGCAGCGAAGAAGATTACCTCGCGGATGCTCAGGCGAAACACGCTGGTGAGAATCCAGGGCACTCCAGCGGCCGATCAGTATCGCGCCGTAACATGCAGTACATTTGCGAAGGCGATTAGCCGTCCTTTCATTCCGGCTGGCGACCGCTGCTGAAGCAGCGCATTGAGCGGGATGACGAAAAATCCCGACGAGAAGCCGATCATCACGATGTCGAGTGCGGCATCCAGCGGCAGTCCGAAAAACGGCACCATGCGCCCGGTACCCGAACGCGCGAGGAGAAAAGAAAAGATCGTTATACCCGCGCTTCCGATCGGCACCAAGCCGATCTCGACGATGCCCGCGCGAGAGTCGTCCCGCGGCGACCGCCCCCATCCCGATTCCGATCGCGAGGAGCGCAAACAGAAGACCGACTCCGGTTCGGTCGAGGCCCAGCTCGCTCTTTCCGAACACCGGGATCACGGTGAGGAAAAAGGAAGCGATAAAACCGAACCAAGTGATCCCGACCAGGGTGTAAAACAGCGTCGGGTTGCCGCGCACCTCGGCGTAGTCGCGACCGAAGGAGCGCAGCACGTTCCACGCGAACTCGGCTCCCGGATGGCCGCTGGGCGTACGCGGAACGAACAGAATCGCGACAGTGCCCAACCCGGCGATCGCGACATACACCAGGCCGGCATTGGCGAGATTCGATGCGAACAAACTGTAGGCATAAACCCCCAGCAGCGACCCGACCAGGATTGCGATATCGCTAACCAGTTCGAGGATGCCGTTAGCGGCCGAAATTCCCGCATCGGAAAGAATCTCCGGCAGAATCCCGAATTTCGCCGGTGAGAAAAATGCGGCCCGCGACGCGACCAGAAACAGCACGAAATACAGGAACGGGAGACTGCGCAGGTAGAATCCGACGGCGGCGAGCAGCATCGAAATGATCTCGGGGGCCTTGGTCCACAACAATACGCGATGCTTGGGAAAGCGATCGGCGAGGTATCCGGCGAGCGGCGAGAACAAAATATATGGCAGCGGAATCAGCGCCGTCGCGAGACTTGAGTAGCGCACCTGCCGCGCCTCTCCGGTCACCATCGACAGCACGAACAGAATCAGGGCGACTCGAAACGCATTGTCGTTTACCACCCCGAAGAATTGCGCGAGTCAGAAAAGCCAGGAATCGCGGCGACGCGAGTTTTACATTCGCCGTCGCGGGCTCAACCGCCACGGTTTGAACGGAGGAATCCATATGAGCGGCGGACTCTAGCACTTTTATGTATAAAATGTCGCCTCGGAGGCGGGTTGGGACGCTTACTTCGAAGGCAAATCGACGCGGCCGATCGAATAGGCGACCGCGGCATAGGCGGTCAGCAATTCCGACTTGCTTTGGATCAGGGTGTAGCGGGCATTCGCCAGATCACGCTGCGCGGTAAGGAGTTCCACGATCGTGCTCAGCCCCTGCCGATAGCTCTCGCTATTGGCCGAATACGATTCCTGTGACGACGCCAGTAGGCTGAGCGCGTATTGATACTTGCTGAGCGAGGATTGGAATTCGAAATACGCGCGCCATACTTCGGCCACCGTGTCGATTTCGAGAGTCTTGAGATCGGCGCTCGCCACCTCCCGATTGGCTTCGGCTTTGCGCAAATCGTTGAGATGGCGAAAGCCGGTAAACATGTCCCATCTGATGGTCAGCATCGCGGAGTATTGCGGCGTCGCGAGTTGAATCGTGGGCGGACCTTTGAAGGTGTAGTTCCAGAGGTTCTCGCCGTACACGCCCGACGCATCGACTGTCGGGTACCACTGCGCGCGAGCTTCATCGACCGCCGCGTTGCTCGCGAGCACCTGCGCCTTTCGCGCGGCGAGATCGGGCCGCGATCGGCGCGCCTCCGCGATTAGCGTTTCGACGTCCTGACTCAGAGACTTCGGCACCGTTTCATTGTCGAGAGGTTCGACCTTGAAACTCGTGTCAGCCGCGATGCCCAGAGCGACTGCGAGGTTAGCCTGCGCGTCGCGCAAAAGCTGATCGGCATTGGCCAGATCAAATCGTGATTGGGCGAGCCGCTCCTGCGCCAGCAGAAGTTCCGGCTGCGTGGCGAGGCCGAGATCGACACGCTGCTTGACTGAATCGAAATCGGACTTGGCGAGTTCGAGATTTTGCCGTGCGGCTTCGACCGCAGCCTCGACCGCATCGAATGCATAAAACGTCTGTTCGACGCCAAATACTACATCCTGAATGGTGCGGTTGGATAAGAAATTCGCCGCGATAAGTTCCTCACGCGCCTGCTCGGATGCCGAAGCGCGCCGCCCAAAATCCAGCAGCGTATAGGTCAACGCAACCTGGCTATCGCTCTGCCATTGCTTCACCACGCCAAAGTTGCCAGGCAGCTCGAACGGGATCCGCGCGTAACCGGAATCCGACTCCACCGAGGCTTGCGGATAGTAGGGCGCGCGCGATGCGCCATACGCTGCCGCGGCCGAGCGCGCAGCCTCCCACGCGCGCCGCGTGCGAGGATTGGCGCCGAGAGCAACATCTATCAGGCGCGCAAGATCGTAGGGCTGTCCGGAGTCGGCTTCCATCGAGGGCGGAGTCGAAGTCGGGGGCCTCGCGTCGGCGCGTGCGACAGTGACTGGAGGTTTCCATTCCTGTTCCGCGTTCGACGGCGCATAGCGATCAGGCGACAATTCAGGGCTGTCCGCGAGCGTGTTGCATCCCGCGATGGAAAGCAGCCCCCAGCCGATTGCGAGGCACAGGCTGAGCGGTGCGAGGATTCTTGCGATCCTTATGAACCGCGATTTGCATAAACCATCGCCGCGGTATGTTCGCCGGGAACTGATTCGCGAAAGTTCCTCCGAAAGCTCGCCCGCGAGCACCATCAAGCGCCGGGCATTCTCCATTTCGGCGAGCACTGCGCGGCGCTCTACTGTCGAGAGCGGTGACAGGATCGCGAAATTATTTGCGCTGACTTCCTGCTCTCCCGCTTCCAGGAGCTTGCGCGCTTCATCCTCGGCCCATTGCGGGATCGCTCGCTGGATTCCGCCGGCGCGACGCTTCACAAAATCGAGGCATTCCTGGAAATGCTCACTCAAAGTCGCGAGGAAACGCGAGCGCGTCGCTTCGAAGGCGGGCGAGAGCGTCGGAAATTCCATCGCCTCGCGCGCCGCCGCCGCGCTGGCGAGCCGATGTGTGATGCGTCGCAGCGTGCCGACCGTTTCGATGATCGCGTCGGGATCCACGATCGAGCGGCGTCCTTCGATTCGGGCATCGTCCGCGATCTCGAGCAACTCTCCCAGCGTCTTCGCCGCCGCGATCTCGATGGATTCGAGTTCGCGGTCAGTGGCGCGATGAGGCGCACCGGGCATCAGCGCGAGAATCGACTCAAGCATTTTTTCCAGCCGCGGCACCATCGAATCCCCGGCATACTCCGGCGCAAGGATCAGGAAAACCAGCGCCACCACAATCACGCCGAGAAAAACTCCCCACAGCCGGTACAGCGCCACGTAGATATCGGTGCTGGGGCTGAGCGCGATAAAAACCAGCGCGAAGGTGGTGCCCGCCTGTTTGCCCGCATAGCCAAGTCCGCCGCCGCTGAGTCCGATGTACGCGGCGATATAGAACGCAATGAACGACACGATCATGTAACTGAGGATGGACTCGAAGTTCGGCGACGAGATGATGATCGCGCCGAGCGCAAGCACGCCGCCCATCGCACCGCCGGCAAAACGCAGGATCATCTTGTGCAGTGAGCCGCCGTAGGTCGGAAGACCCGCGATCATCACGGTAAGGATGATGGTCTTGAGGTCGACGCGATGAGCAACCATCGCAACCACGAACGCGATCGCCATCGCAATCGCGAGCTTGATGCAGTAGCGAACCTT
Source organism: uncultured delta proteobacterium (assembly GCA_963814035.1). Classification (GTDB taxonomy): domain Bacteria; phylum Desulfobacterota; class Binatia; order Binatales; family Binataceae; genus DATGKG01. The sequence goes on along the minus strand of CAWFBH010000007.1, from coordinate 355,246 downwards.
CGCGGGATCGTGGCGCGCGGCGGAAATCTTCTTCGCAGCCACACTATGGACGGAATCGCGCAGCGCGATCGGCGGATGGCGAAACAGACGCCCCAGCCGCTGCATACCGATGATGAACGCGCTCATGTTGCTGAGCTCAGCGGCGCGGACATTGGTAACGAATTTCGGATGCTGGTCGGCACTGCTTTGATTGAGTATCGCCAGCGCATTCTCGATTGGAGTTACCGAGTCAGGCGGATCGCTATGGTAGAAATCGCCGATGAAGTGCGCGGCCTCGGCCGCCAGGCTCGCATCGATAGCGTCGAGAACCGCTTGAATCTCCGGCCGCAGCCATTCACGAATTCCGCGCGGCACCGGCTCACTCGCGATTCCGACCAGCCGGTCGACCTCGATTCTGCGGCGTTCGGTGACGGAAACTCCGCCAAGAAGTAGTACATGGGCGCGAGGCAACAGGTTTTCGCGATCCGCGCGCGACAGCAGTGAAAGATGGAGGCTCAGCGCTCCCGCTACGTTGGATTGAGGCAGTTCGGTCGCGCCCGTGGGATCGAGATAGGCGCGTCCCACCCGCCCCAGCCGTTGGCGCATCGCGAGCGTTTCCTCGGCCAACAATTGGCGCAGGCGAGCGTCGGCCGGATCGGGCCAAAGCACATTGTCAAACAACATCACCAGGCCGAACGCCACGCACACGCCGCCGAAGGTGTAGCCGACCGACCAGCCGAAGTTCTTCGGATCGAAAATGATGATGAAGAACGTGGTGAGGAACACCACCTCGAGCATCCGCCATCCATTGGTCAGCTGCGCATCGGTGAAATAGTAACTCCAGCCGGCGGCGGCGAGCGAAAAGAACGGCACCAGCAGCCACGGCGTTTCGACCAGGCTGCCCGCGAGCGGCACCGAGATCGCGAGCGTGACCGCCGCGGCCGCGATCAGTCCTAACCCAGTCAGCGGCACCATCATCGCGGCGGGTGCCGAGATAAGGGACCACAAAACATAAGCGCCGATCGGTTCATCGATGTGAAATGCCGCGGAGAGGCCCACGCCCACCGCCGCGATAAGCGCCATCCGCGTCGAGGTGCGCAGGCGATGCGGATTGGAGTCGAGTTGCTGTCCCAGCACGAGAATGGAATTGTCGAGCCGCGCGCAGATCACAGCCAGCGGCCCCGGATGCGGTGTGATCCGGATGCCCGGCGCCGGAGTCGCGGCAGCCACGCTCAGTGGACTCCCTGGACTGTCACGACCGCGGTCGCGCCCATTCTGAACGGACGCTCAGGATCGCGATCCTCCAGCGTGATGCGCACCGGGAAGCGTTGCGAGAGCCGCACCCAGTTCAGCGTCGGCTCCACTTGCGGCAGACCGGCAATGCTGGCGCCGTTATCCTGGTAAAGCGCCCATCCCACGCCCTGCACGCTTCCGCGGAAAAGGTGATTCGGATAGCTCAGCAGGAAGACCTCGACGCGCATGCCGGGACGGATGTGATCGAGAAAGTTTTCCCGGAAGTTTGCGAGCACGTACCAGGTGCGATTATCGACCAGGCTGATGACGTTCCTTGCCCTCGTTGGCGTACTGGCCAATCGCGATGTTGAGGTTGGTAACATACGCATCGAAGGGCGCCTTCACGTAGCAATACTCTACATTCAGATTGGCATCGTAGACTGCGGCTTCCGCCGCCTTGCGCCGCGCGTTGATGTCGCCGAACTGCCCGAGATCGTTTTCCGCCTTGCGCACGTCGTTCTTCGCACTTTCGATCGCGGCCTGCGCCGCGGCAAGCCGGCTCTTGGCATTGAAGACATCGTTGGCGGTGACGAAATGTCGCGGCAGCAACGGCACGATGCGATCGACATACTGCTTGTCGTAGGAGGCATCCGCTTCGAGTTGCGCCTGGCGTGCCTTCGCCGATGCGATCGACGCTTCGAGTCCCTGGATATCGAGATTAGTCAGCGTCAGCCGCGCCTGCGCCGCGTCCAACACCGACTGGTAAGGCCGCGGATCAACGACGAACAGCAGGTCGCCCGGCTTCACATGTTGGTTGTCATGAACCGGCAACTCGACGATCGGACCGCTCACATGAGGCGCGATTCCGACAATATTGGCACGCACGTACGCGTCATCGGTACGTGGATACACATAGTAAAGTCGGGCGACGAAGAGTCCGAGGACGATCGCGCCCACGACGATCGCGGCGCCGAGTAGTCGCCCGGCTACCGTGAGCGCGAGCTTGTCGCGATGAGGCGCGTCCGCATCCGCCACTTTCCCCTCCTCAAATCCTGTTGAAGAAGATGAGATAGACGACACATCCAATCGAGAAGGCAAGGCACGGGTAGACGAGGATCCGCGGTCCGAGGTACGGCTCGACGCCAATCGCGGTGAGCGGAGGATTTAGCGCCGCCGCCCCAATCGCCCCCACGATGGCGCATAGCATCCAGGCCGGAAAGTTGGCGCCCGCGATGTTGACGACCGGATCGCATCCAGACAGCGCGAAGGCCGCCATAGCGCTGGTTGCTACAAGCCATGCCCTGGAGAATTCCCGCCCTGCCCTCATCGCGGCAAAGATAGCGCGAACGCGACCGTGACCCAACACATTAACGGAGCCATTGTAAGGTTAATCGAGTTCAGCCTTTGCCCTTGGAGAAGCGGCCAAGGCATCGAAAAAGACTTTCGAAATCATAGCGTTACGCCTTTCGTTCTCCTGTCATCGTAGTGGGTTTGTTTTTACGTTTTCGGACCAAGGCTTGAGAACTCGATGCTTACGCGAAGTGGGTTTGTTTCCGCGTTTTCTGGGAGAGGAGGTCTCCGTTAAGTGGGTTTGTTTTTTCATTTTTCGGTAACAGCAGGCACTTCGCCCTTTAAACGCCGACGACACCCCGAAGGGTGCCGTCGAGACGAAGTATACCAAAAATTGCCGCCGATGTGTTCGCTCACAGTCTCATCGACAATTTCCAAGCCTCACGTTTAGAAGAGGTACTGCGACCGAAACTGCGTGGGAATTACGCTCTCACGCACGGTGACCATCTCCTGTTTCCCCAACGCGTTTTCGAAGCGAAGGAGGCCGGCAATGAACTGCTGCGGATCGCGCAGAGGGATCAGCCGCTCATCGGTCAGCACCGGATTCGTTATCTTGAGGGTCAGTTCCCTGGTCTCGCCAGGAGCGATAGGAGTATTAGGCTCGACTTCCAGCTGACCGACATAATCATGAGGACCAGCCTTGGCCTGTTCATCGGCGCCCCCGTTGACGAAGGTGGTCATCGCCATGATGTACTGCTTGACGGTGATCGGGCTGTCGTTGGTGTTCTTGACGCTGACCTTCATTATCAGCGTGTCGGTGCCGTCATCATAAGTCGAACCCTCGGGTTCAACCTCAGCCATCTTCTCACCTGAGGAAATGAACTTGGGACCGAACCAGTCCGTTTGCTGAGGTAGCCGGACCGGATACTTCATCGCCATGTAGGTCCAGCCGATCACCAGCATCGCGACGGTCAATCCTGCCAGCACGTTCATCCACGCCTGATCTTTCGGCGTGATGAGACCTATGTCGGGAGCGTCATCATTGACCGGCAGTTGCAACGTGACGGCGAGATTCGTGACGGTGCGTTTCGACAGCGTCCAGTAGAGCATCCATGCCACGCCAATCAGAAATCCCGCGAAAGACCACCACCACACGAAGCCTCCCTCGTAAGTGTTGAGATTGATGGTTTGCCCGCTGAGCAGCGTTACTGGAAAAACAAACCCGGTCGCGCTGGGCTGCACGTTCACCCACTCACCTGGACCAATCAGCGTGCCGGTTCCTTCTATCGATATGCCGGGATGGACGTGCCAGCGTCCGGGATTACGGCCGAGTATCACCATCTTAAATTGATAAACGCCGCCCTTTTCGACAAAAAACGATCCGGGGGCCTGCTGGCCATTGACCGTCCTGTCTTGCAAGGCGAACACTGGACCCGGCACCACCGGAGTGATGTAAGCCTTGTTCGGAGGATCAAGAGTGTATGGCCAGGTCTCGAGGATTCTTACCGTGCCGGTGATAGTGACTGGCTGTCCAACTTCAATCTCGGTCGGCGATATCTTTACGTCATAGAAAGCGGTTGTCAGATCCTTGAGAAATGGCTCGTCGCCCGCCTCGCCGTGCGCGAAAACCTTTGGCGCGCTGAACGTCGAAAGCATCAGCGCCAGGATCAGAAATAGCATCGGCCGCTTATACATCGCTCGCTTGCCTCCCGGCTCCCGATCCCCGGCGAGCACGACTGCCTTCTACTTTCCGCAACTGCGAGGTCTGGCGCATTACGGCTGTTTTCCGTGATTGTCCAGCCTGGCGTGGAGTTTTGCTGACCGGCATCTTTCGCCCCGGAGGCACTTCGTCGGAGTTTCCGCGCTTCGACCGCGGCCACAGAATGACTACCCAGTAACAGACGAATGCCAGAGCCGCCGAGGTAAACAATGGTGGCCCCAATTCATCTGGTCCGGCCATGCCACCGTGCGCATGAGCCACGGATGCTGTTGCAATCAGGCCCATGACAATGCCGAGTGAGAGATGGACCTTTCGGTAAGCATGAATGCGCATCGACATTCGCCTATACCGTTTTGATGTAGCGACGGATCGGCCACACCGCCAAATATCGCCCTATGAACTGGCCTATCCAGTAGCCTAGTACCGCCAGCGTGCCGCCGAAGACCAGCGAGACGTACTGAGTCTCGCCAAGGAAGCTGCGCAGCGCGCCACGTTCGATGTGGCGAAGATACTCAGGGGTCTGCGACCGGATGTAGACGATACCCTGAACATCCGCGACCGTGAGAACATGACCCATAAAATGCGCCGGCTGCAGGAATGGCGCGAGCGGGATATAATTGAATCCCCATACCAGGAAGGCCCAGATAGGTCCGCCGAAGAGCGACGTCAGGACGAAGCTCTTGGTCTTCATAAGTATCCAGTCAAGAATAATCGCGGCGCAGACCGTGGAAATCGGCCACACGAAGTTTAGTGGATAGCTCTCGGCGACGTGCCACTGGAAATAGCGTCCCACCCATGCCGCCATGAAGAAGCATACGGCCGTATAGGTTGCTCCGGTGGGGAAGCGCCACGCGGCCCATTGGATGTACTGGAGCGCCGAGGGAATGATGATTGTCGCGAATGCGGTTATGACCGGCCACCATTGCGGATCCTTCCAGTCGGTCCAGAAGTCCCAGTCGCCGGCAAACAGTTGCTTGGTGATGTCGGCCGCTCCGGCGACGATGAAAATCGCAGTGATCCAGAACACCAAATCCCACTTGCGATCGATCCACTTGTATTTTTTCTGCAGTAAAGCGCGAAGCTCGAGACGCTTCTGCCTTTCCGCCAACGTTGCAGGTGTTGCCGCCATTATTTGTTCGCCTCGTAACTTGAGTCAGTCCGCGACCGCATGAGTCTCTGACGGTGCCTGCGTATTCTCTTCTTCTTCAGCCTTCTCAACTTCATAGAGTCTCAGGATCGTCTCGCCCCAAACCGCGAACATCCCACTGGCGAGCCATCCATAGGCAACGAACGGCCAGTGGAAGGGAACCGAAAAGAATTCCTCGGAAATCCAAAGACTGTGGCCCCATTCGTTGAACGCCACTTCCATACATTCAAGAACCGCGGCGCTGATGAGCAGGAAAAAGGACCAGGGAAATCCTTTGTCGCGGCTATAGAGCGCCGGTATTCGCGAGTTGCCGTAAAGATAGGCACCTAATGCCAGCACCACCGAGAGTGGAAAGAAGAAGTAGAACATCGGAATGTGGGTCGGTGTTAGAGCGGTATCGCGCACCAGGGTCTGATGCCATGCGCCGTCCCAGTTCGGCCAGAAGCTCGCTTCAATGTAGATGGAGAGGCTCGTGACTCCGATGATGCTCCATAGCACCGCGATGCGTCGAACTTCTTCAGCGCGGGAAAATGGCTGGGCAGCTATTTCACGGCCGGTTCTAATCAACCAGCCATACCAGATCCCCGTGAACAGGCCCAAGGTAATCAATTCGCCCCAGAACAGGGTGCGATAGTAGAGCGTGAATTCCCGACTTGCCGAATTAAGTCCGGCCGAGAAGGCGAATTCGTAGTCCCAAAACCATAAGAATATGTTGGCCGCCATGACGAGGGCACAGCCCCAAAACAGCGAGCTCCAACCCACGCCCCAATCGGTGGGATTTCTCGCTTGCCCGGTCGCCGATGACCCGTGGTCGAATTCATTCTGGACTTTCTGGACTGCTTGTGGTTGAGCCATATGCGTTACTCCTCGACCTGCGCCATTGGGCCGGTCTGAAGAAAATCCAATTCAGAGCTACTTTTCCGCGTCACGACGCCCCTGCGTGATCGAGCGTGTCCTTTATCTGAGCCACCACTGCTGCCGAATCCATCACCATGCCCTGATACTCATGCTTCTGATGACCGTCCGGGCCAAGCAGAAACACTCGAGTGATATGGTTAGGCGAACCATCCGGCATCCGAGTATTGTTGACACCGAAAGCCTTGATGACGCGATCGACCTCTTCCGGCTTTCCCGTCACGAACAACCATCCTTTCATATCAGCCTGACTGCTGCGCGCGAGCTTCAGAAGTTCGGCCGAATGGTCATGCTCGGGATCATTGGTAATGGACAGGAGCACAACTTTCGAACCCAATTCGGGTCCTAGACTGTCAGCCACTTGCCCGAATTTGTTTACCAGATTCGAACAAACGCCGGGACAGCCCACATGGATGAAATCCAGGAGGACGACCTTCCCCTTGAGCGAGCCTAACGAGACGGGGTTACCGTGGTCATCCACTACTTGGACATCAGGCAGCGAGGCTGCTGGCTGAACCGCTTCGCGATGGCAGGCTGCAATTGAAACCAGCGACCCCACGAGAATAATTAAGACCGCACATGATCGAAGCCTCGTTCCCGATGCACGACGTTCCGTCCGCGCCGCCGACGTCAGCGATCTCGATGACTTACCCTCGACCAACTCCAACATTGGCTCGTCGTGGCCCGAAGTCATGAAGTAGCGAATCATGGAAATTGCGATAAGGATAAAGACCGCCAGCAATATCAGGGCGGGTTTAATGAGTGGCCGATACCATGCGGCGACTCGAACCGGAAATGACAACACCTGTTGCGATGCACCTTCGCCCAGCGAGATCTCGGTGACATACGCACTACCATCGTCGAGAAATACCTGCGCGTCAGCGACGCCACGACGATAGACTGTGGGTGGTAGCGAGAGCACAGTTCGTCGGTTTTCAGATGCACCACCTGCTAAGACCTTTACCCCTAAAGGCAGTCTTCGCAGGTCGTCGCCCAGGACATCCACCACCAGCACCGTATTTCCCGCACGAGGAATCTGATCGCAATATTCCGCGTCCGGATCAAATTGCGGCTGATACAAAGTGATATGAATCAGCGAGTTACCAATCTTCCGTTCGCAAGGATCGTTCGGCCCACCAAATCGATGGGCGAAAGCCACGCCTTGCCAGAGCCATCCAACGGCAAGCGTCAGCAGGATGCAGGGCAAGAGCTGTGACTTGGCGCGCAACATCTAGTTAGCCATCAGATATTCTGCTTTCCGCACTGTTCGCCAATGTAGTCCGCTTGCCGGATGGCGAGGGTCACGATAGTGAGAGTCGGATTTTCTGCCGCGCTGGTCGTGAATTGAGAGCCATCTGAGATAAAGAGATTCTTGAGGTCATGGGTCTGTCCCCATTTATTGCACACGCCATCCCCTGGCTTCTCACTTTGACGACAAGTGCCCAGGTTGTGCGTGGATGGGTACGGGGGAACCTCGATGGTTCGAGTCGCACCTACCGCATCATAGATCGCGGCGCCTTTCTTGAAAGCATAGCTGCGCATCGCGACATCGTTCGCATGATCGTCGTAGTGGACATTGGGAATAGGCAGCCCGAACTTGTCCTTCTCAGTAGGATGCAGGGTTACCGCATTCTTTTCCTGTGGCATATCTTCGCCGACAATCCACATCGCGGCCATGTTCGGATATTGCTCGAGGACGTTCGTATAATCAGCGCCCCAGGCACCCGGATTCAGGAATGCTGCGGTAAATGGCAGTCCTAAGGATATAGTCTCCATCTCGAAGCCGCCGGTGAAGCCGCGCTTGGTATCGAGCACCGCTTCATCCTGGATGATCCCAGCCATGACAGTGCCGCGATAGAAATGCACCGGCTTCTTGAAAACGCCGAACACCGATCCGGTTGTGTGGCGCATGTAGTTCTTGCCGACCTGGCCCGACGAATTTGCCAACCCATTAGGGAAGGTCGATGACCCAGAGTTTAGAAGCAGGCGCGGGGTCTCGATGGAATTACCGGCGACGCATACCACGCGCGCTTTTTGCAACTGATGCTGCCCGTCCTTGTCGGCATACAGCACGCCAGTCGCCTTGCCGTTAGCATCATGCTGAATCTGCATGACCATCGATTCCGGTCGCAGGTCGAGCTTTCCAGTCGCTTCGGCTTTGGGAATTTCGGTATAGAGAGTAGACCACTTCGCTCCGGACTTGCATCCCTGGAAACAAAATCCCAATTGCCAGCAACCCGACCGCCCATCGCGAGGTCGACTATTAATCGCCATCCTGCCGGTATGAACAGTCTTATATCCGACGCGTGTAGCACCGTTGTACATGATCTTGAAGTTGTTGTTGCCGGGAAGCCCAGGAATGTCATTGGTGCGAGTGACACCCATCTTGGTCTCGGCCTTGGCATAGTACGGCTCGAGTTCCGCTAGGGTCAGTGGCCAATCGAGGAGATTTGCACCATCGATATTCGAATAGTGAGTCTTAGCCTGGAATTCATGCTCCTGAAGCCGCAACGAAGCGCCGGCCCAATGAGTGGTGGTTCCTCCAACCGTCTTACAAATCCACGCGGGCAGGTTCGGAAAATCCTTCGCCACGCGCCAGTTGCCCGAGGTCGTACGCTTATCGAGCCACGCCAACTGGTTGAAGGCGAACCACTCCTCATTGTGAAAGGTGGTCGACGATTGACGCTGCCCGGCTTCGAGCAGGACGACCTTGAAGCCCTTCTGGCACAACTCGTTAGCGAGAGTGCCTCCACCAGCTCCGGAGCCGATTACGACGATTACCGAATCATCGCTTAGCGCATGCTTAGACATTCGTCGCCCCTAGGCCATCTTCGGGCTGGCCGACTCGGGAGGGTCGGGCAACCATGCGAGATCATTGAAGCCATGATGTAAGTAGCCACCCATCGCATAAGACGCGCCCTGATACTTCAGCGCTTTGAACACGATGGGATCGCTGTACAAGGTTTGCAACTCGACGCCGCGGACCTTTTGAAAGAATGGCGTGGCCTCGATCGACTTGAGCGCCTCGACCTGCTGCTTGTCGTTTAAGTCGACGAATTTTCCTTGAGAGCTATCCAACTGGGCGACTCCGTCGGCGAGCATCTTCGCGACCGCGGGATCGCCCTGCGCGGCCAGATCGAGTTGACTGACTACATTCCAGTATGGCGCGCGGCTCAGTTGGCGATGCGGAAAGATTTGCCTACAGACCGCGAGTAACGTCTGCGCCTCCTGAGGCTGGAGGGTGGAAAACTTCGGTACCGCTTCTTGCGCGGCATCCGCAATAATTCCCGACGCCGCCACAGCGGTTCCTACTACCGCCATGGCCCCGGTTTTCAGAAACTCCCGCCGCTTCATCGTATACAATCCCTCAGAAAATTATCGTTTGCGCGCCAGACCTCGGATGTGTTCCACGAGCGCGGCGACCACCCCGGGCTGCGACTCGAGGTCGGGGTTTGCCGCCATCGCCGAGCTCAGCCCCACCGCAGGCCCACCGTAAACGATAGCTTTCGCGATTTTTTCATCGGTGACTGAGCGCTGCCATTTACGATTGCGAAAATCCTGTGGCTTCGGATTCAGATTCGCCGCGCCCGGCCCTTTGCCGTCGCCGTTCGGTCCGTGGCAGACCGCGCATCGATCTCCAAACAATGATGCCGCGGTTGCGCGTGCGCTCTCCGGAATTTTCTGTCCGTCAGTTGCCGCAATCATCGTCGTACCCTGCGGCGAACCGGTCTCTGCGCGTGCCCCATTGAGGTTACTTACGCTCGTTGCGGTGAAGATAACAAGCCCGACGATGAGCCTGAGCACGAGGCGGAGGGCGTCGTTCGCGCGATATTTCGATACGTCGTGACGGGGCGTTCCGCGATCGCTCTTCCTCATAAGCTCCAAACAGGTTTTCAATCTTGGCCACTTGAAGTGCGGGTAACATGGTTCATGAGAAAAACGCAACCTACCGAGCAGTCGGCTCAATCGCGATTGACAGCCGAGTGCTGCGCGGACTATTCGAGCATCACGGCCCCATTGTGTTCAGCTAGATGATTCCCGCCAAGCAACTCATCAATGATGTCGTGACCGCGCTGCGTGAGGTCATAGCTCCCGCGGTCACGGAGCCGTACGCGAAGTCGCAGGCCTACATGGCGGCGGTCATCCTCGAGTTTGTCGCGCGCCAGGTTGAGGAGCGTGGCGACCTCGAGGAGCAGAAACATTCCGTCATGATCGATTTGCTCCGCGATTTGTCGCGAATGCCCGAAATGCGGGAAATCCTGCGTGGTGATCATTTGGATGAGAGCGGGCTGTGCACCTTGATCGAACAGCTGTATGCAAACCGGAGCCGCCTGGGCGAGGAAACATTTTCGGCAACCAATCGGCGCATACGCCAGGCGCTCAGGCAACTCCTCGATCAGGATCTCAAAGTCGCGCGGGCACGGGATTGAACGATGGGCACGGAGCGCTCAGTTCAGGAAAAAATCGCGGGCTACCTCGAATCGAAAATGCCGCAGGCGCGAAACCTCGTGCTCTCCGATTTCGTTCATAGCGCCGGCGGATGGTCGCACGAGATCTACCTCTTCTATGCGAACTGGAATGAGAACGGTCGCGCGATGCGGCAAGGCTTCTGCCTGCGCAAGGATCCCGGTGCCGGTCTGTTGCGCGAGCTTTCCAGCCTTCAGGAGCAGTTTCGCGTCATCAAGGCGCTGGAACCGACCGCCGCGCCGACACCGAAAGCATATTGGTACGAAGAAGATCCATCGTTGCTGGGCGGCCCTTTCTTCGTGATGGAAAAAGTCGAGGGCGAGGTTCCAAATCCGTGGTCGCGCGCCGGAAAGCAGTACTATGCCGAGGCTGCGGGACGCGGAAAGTTGCCGCGCAGCTTCGTCGAGGCTCTCGCCGCGCTGCATAATCTCGATTGGCGGGGCGCCGGCCTCGACTTCATCGGCGTGCCTGGCGCGGGAAAAGATTTCGTCCTGCGTGAGATCGCGAAATGGGAATCGTTGATCGATCAATCGATTCGCAAGCCGGAACCGGTGCTCACCGAACTTCTGATGTGGCTCAAGGCGAACGCGCCGGAGGCCAAGCGCCTCGCATTCGTGCACGGCGCGTATCGGACCGGGAATCTAATTGTCAAAGATGACGCGATCGCGGCGATCATCGACTGGGAGCTCCAGGTGATTGGCGATCCTATGTACGACGTCGCGTACGTCTTGTCGGACTTGAATCGCGAGGGGTCACCGCTGCTCTCATGCGTCGTCGAGCGCGAATTCTTTCTTGACTACTATCAGCAGCTCACCGGAATTCAGATCGATCTCGAGGTCTGCCGTTACTACGAAATGCTGTACACGATGCGGAGTACGGCGTTTTGGCTGAGCGCGTCGGGACTCTTCGCCGAGGGACGCAACAAAGACCTGCGCCTCGCGCGCACGAGTTATTCGGTGCCGGTGGTTCTCGACATGGCGGCCAAGGCGCTGGGTTTCTGAATTTGTTTACCTGACGAGGTGATTTGCGATGTTAACCGCGTGGGACGAACTCATGTGCCATCAACTTCCCGCGACGATGGACCACGTACATACAACCAATCCTGAGTGGACAGAGCGGATCTACGTCAGCATCTATAACGTTCGCGACAAGAACACGATTCTCGGCTTCGGGGTCGGGCAATATCCCAACAAAAACGTTCAGGATGGATTTGCTACCGTTTGGCATGAGGGCCGGCAGTACAACTTTCGCGCCTCGCGGACCCTGCGGCCGCGCATCGATGAGATAAAAATCGGCCCACTCTCGGTCGAGACGCTGGAGGGACTCCGCCGTTTCCGCATCAAGCTGGACGACAATCCTTCGACCCTTCGCCTCGACATCGAGTGGACCGCCGCGATGAATCCCCATGAGGAAGAACACGATCGTCGCGAGAGTGGCGGCAAAGTGGTGCAGGACATCTCGCGTTTTGACCAGGTCGGACGCGCGCGCGGCACGCTGCAATTTGGCGGAAAAAACATCACGCTCACCGATGATGCGTGGTGGGCACATCGCGATCGCTCCTGGGGCACGCGCCGTCCCCTGCGCACCGATCAGACGGATTCCAAACGAACCACCTTCGCCCCGTTTCTGTTCAGTTGGTCGGTCGCGCAATTTCCCGGCTATGCGTTCCATTGGCGCTTCGTCGAGCGCGCGGCGGGAAAATACAGCTACTTCAGCGGTGAAAAAGTTTCCCCACTGGGCGCGGCGAATGATCCCGGCTGGATGCTGGAAAAAACCGAGCAGGATTTTCGCTGGGATAGCTCCGGTCCAGTGCAGACGCTCAAGGGCGGCGACATCGCTCTGCACTTCAAGAACGGCGAGACGCGCGAGGTTTCATTCGTCACCCATCCACCCCGATGGCGTCTGAAGGGCGGCGGCTACGGCGGCTATCGCGGCTGGTACCACGGTGACAGCAAGGGCGAATACTACGCCGAGCACGATGTTTGGGACTTGCGCGATCCAGCAGTCCTCGCCGAGGCGAGCACGCTGAGTGATCATCTGATCGAATGGCGCACGGGCAATGACGTAGGGTACGGAATCATGGAGTACGGCGTCGGCCCCGGCTACTACAAATACAAGGACATCCAGCATCTCCCGACTTTCTAGCTATGCCCAACTTCGATTTAAAAGATCGCTCGGCAATCGTCGGCGTTGGCGAGTCGCCCTACGGCCGGCGGCTGCTGCGCAGTCCCATCGACCTCGCATCGGTGGCGATTGCCAGCGCGCTTGAAGACGCGGGACTCTCGCGCAAGGACCTCGATGGTCTCATCGTCAGCTTCGGGTCGCCCATCGGCGCTGACGGCGACACTCTCGCGCAGGTGCTCGGCCTCAATCTTCGCGCCTACAACCAGACCTGGGCGCATGGCCGCTTCACCGGAAGTTGTATCCAGTGGGCCGCGATGATGGTCAACGCCGGGCTCGCGGATGCGGTGGCATGTCTCGCGTCGGTCAGCTTCTCGGGGATGCAACGTCCGGTCATGGGAGGCGGCGGCGATCGCGAAGGTGGTCGCGAGGCCGGCGGTGGACACGGCGAGGATCCGGTGTTCGGCATGACCTCGCCGGGCGCGGGCGCCGCGATGGTGGCGCGCCGCTACTTCGAACGCTATGGCACCGATAGCCGCGCACTCGCTGCCGTGCCGGTGGCGTTTCGCAAGCATGCCGCGATGAATCCGCTCGCGATTATGCGCGAGCCGTTCGGCGTCGAAGAGCATCAGCGCTCACGCTACGTATGTGAACCGCTTCACCTGCTCGACTATTGTCTTATCAACGACGGCGCGGCGTGCGTGATCGTAACGACTGCCGAGCGTGCGCGCGATTGCAAGAAGCCTCCCGTTCTCATTGGCGGAATGCAGGCCCTGCCAGGAAGCCGCGAGGAATTTATCTGGTCATATCCCGGTCTTGGTATCGCTCAGCAATCGGTCTTCGACTACAAGGCTGAGCTTCAGCCAGTATACAAAATGGCCGGAATTGCGCCTGACGATGTCGACGCGCTTTTCACCTACGACGCATTTTCGATCCTCGCATGGATCGCGCTCGAGCGATGGGGCTTCTGCAAGCCCGGCGAAGCGCCGGCCTTCACCCAGGGCGGCCGTATCGAAGTCGGCGGCGAATTGCCGATGAATACCAACGGCGGCCTGCTCTCGGAATCGCACGTGATGGCATGGAATCATCAGGTGGAAATCGTGAGGCAGTTGCGCGGCGAATGCGGCCCGCGCCAGGTCGTCGACGCGAAAATTATCCAATGGGCGAACGCCTACGGCGACTCGCTCATCTACCACATATGATTTCGCAGATCTGAGGTCCGCGCCGATGCCGCAGAATCAATACCAGAAACCACTTCCCGCGGTCTCGTCGCTCAACCAGCCCTACTGGGAGGGCCTGCGCAATCGCGAATTGAAACTGCAAAAGTGCGACGCATGCGCGACGGTCTGGTATCCACCGGCGCCCTTATGTCCGTCATGCTGGTCGCGCAAATTCACCTGGACGCGTCTCAGCGGCCGTGGTCGCGTCAGCTCATGGGTGGTCTTTCATCAGTCATACTTTCGCGGTTTCGAAGCTGACGTTCCCTACAACGTCGCCGAGGTTGAACTCGAGGAAGGCCCGCGCCTGCTCACCAACCTGGTTGGCGTCAGCAACGACGCGATCCGCGCGCAAATGCCGGTGGAGATTGTATTCGACAATGTGACCGCGGAGGTCACGCTGGCCAAGTTCAAGCCCCGCGACAGCTAACTTGGGGTCGCCACGCGGCTACTGCGTTTCTCCTCGCCAATCGATATGTTTACGCGGCAGGCGGGGCCGGGCATGCAATGCTCATCATGCAATCACGATAACGACGAAGGCCGGAACTTCTGCGCCGAGTGCGGGAAGGCTTTGCCGATCGATTGCCCGGCCTGCGCAGTGCGCAACCAGCCAGGGGTCAAGTTTTGCGGCGCATGCGGCGCGGCGCTGAACAAATCCGGATGGTCGGTTCCCGCGTCGGCGCAAAAGACTTCGCCGAATCTCGCGCGCCCAGAGTCTTTCGTCGGCGGCCGCTACCGGGTGATACGTCCCCTCGGCGAAGGCACCAGCAAAACGGTCTTTCTCGCCCACGACGACAAAATCGATCGCGACGTCGCTTTCGCTCTCATCAAAACTTCGGGACTCGACGCTTCGGGACGCGAACGCATCAGCCGCGAGGCGCGCGCGATGGGCAAGCTCGGGGACAATCCCTACATCGTCAGTATTTATGATGTCGGCGAAGAACAGGGCCAGCCCTACATCGTCAGCCAGTACATGGCGGGCGGCTCCGTCGATGATTTGCTGAGGCGCGCAGCGAATCACCGAATCGTCCCCGCCGATGCGATGCGTATCGCGGGCGACGTTTGCCGCGCACTCGACTACGCGCATTCGCGCGGAATCATTCATCGCGACCTGAAACCGGCCAACGTATGGCTCACGGCCGACGGCATCACCAAGCTCGGCGATTTCGGCCTCGCGATCGCGAGCGATCGGACGCGCCTGACCGCGGCGGGAATGATCGTCGGCACCGCTGCTTATCTGCCGCCGGAACAGGCGCTCGGCAAGCCGCTCGACGCGCGCAGCGATCTGTATTCACTCGGCGCGATGCTCTACGAAATGGTCACGGGTGAGCCGCCTTTCCGCGGCAACGATCTGCTCGCCGTCATCGCGCAGCACATCAATGCGGAGCCCGACCCTCCTTCGAAGAAGGTCGCCGGAATCGCGCCCGATTTGGACGCGCTGATTTTGAAGCTGCTCGCGAAAAATCCCGACCAGCGCCCACCCGACGCCGAATCGGTGCGGGCCATGCTCGAAGCGATGATGACGCCCGTACCCACCACTCTCGACGATGTAGCCGCGTCGGTGGTGATGGAGCGGCCCAATCTGCAGGCGCACGCGGCTCCGGACGGAACCGTCAGCATCCTGTTTTCAGATATCGAGAATTCCACAGTGATGACTGAGCGTCTCGGTGATCTGCGCGCGCAGGAAGTTCTGCGCGAACACAACGAACTCGTGCGCCGCCAGGTCGCCGAACAGAAAGGCTTCGAAGTGAAGTCGATGGGCGATGGCTTCATGGTTGCGTTTTCCAGCGCCCGGCGCGCACTCCTGTGCGCCATCGGCATCCAGCGCGCTGTCGCGGATTATTCCCGCAATCATCCCGAGCAACCGATTCGGGTGCGCATCGGACTTCATACCGGCGAGGCGATTTCCGAGGGCGGCGACTTTTACGGCAAGAGCGTCATCATGGCGGCGCGCATCGCGTCGAAAGCGAACGCTGGCGAAATCCTGGTGTCATCCGTCTTCAAGGCGGTGACCGACAGTGCGGGCGATCTCCAATTCGACCAAGGCCACGAGGTCGAGCTCAAAGGACTCACTGGAACCTACTGGGTCCATCGCGTTTTGTGGTCGGACGATGATCAGGCAATCGCGCGTCATCGCGATGAAACCGCTCGCTCGACCGTCATCGATGCGGCGGCGCGGAAGACCACCGAGGAAACCCCGCCGCGTGAAGATAAGGAGCGGCGCAGGTCACGGCGGGAGCGCGATAACCCCTGGCGGCGCAGGCGCGGAATGCTGATCGGCGGCTCCATCGCCGCATTTTTTGTCATTCGAGGAATGTTCTTCCGTGCCGCGCACGAACGGCGCGAGCCCCGAGTTCAGTCTGCGACCGAGCAACTTGCTTCGGCGCCAACGGCGCCACCGATTGCGGCGGCGCCCGGTCCGGCTGCGGTGGAAACGGCGCACTTTCCGACGAATGCTTCGCAAGTATCGATCAACGTCCCCGGTGTCGCGGAGGAGGATCGCGAGAAAGCGCTCAAGACGGTTTCCGCCTGGCTCAGCCTTCTCGATGAGGGCAGATACTTCAAGGCGTGGGATCAATCGACCTTCCTGGTTCCGCGAAATGAATGGGCGCAGAACCAACAAAAGTTTCATACCCGAAGAGGAATGCCGATTTCACGCAAGTTGGAATCCGAAGAGCTGAGCCCGGGACCGAACAATGCCCATCGAATACTTTTCCGCTACGAGACTCAGTACGAAAAAGGTACACCGGTAATCGAATCAGTCTGGGCGATACCGCGACCTGACGGCGCGTGGGTCGTCGTCGCCTATGCGAACAAGATGGAGCCGGCCGCCAGCACGTCGCCGTAACCTTTCCGCCTTTTTGCATACCAGCGGCGTTTGACAGTTCGCGCGCCATCGCGCTATTGGAATTTCAGCATTTGAAGCTGAGTTTCATATAATGAAACCGACCGCGACGCGCACATACTCCAGCCAGGTACTCGATCGAGTCGTTCAGATTCTCGATTGCTTCGGGGCCGAGCAAAACCTGCGTCTCGTCGAGATTGCGGCAACGACGGGCCTGCACAAGAGCACGCTCTACCGGCTGCTCGAAGCGATGCGCGCGCATCGATTGATCGGCTTCGATGAAAATTCCGGCTCTTATCACCTCGGCATGAAGCTGTTCGAGATGGGCTCGCGGGCGGTGGAACGGCTCGCGCTCGACCAGCATGCGCATCCGATTCTCGATCGCCTGGCCGATGTCAGCGGCGAAACCGCGCATCTATGCATCCTCGACGGCGCCGATGTGGTGTACATCGCGAAGGTGGAATCCACTCGCACGCTGCGCATTCCGTCGGCGGTCGGGCAGCGCAATCCCGCGTACTGCACCGGGGTGGGCAAGGCGATCCTCGCGCATCTCGCGCCGGATCGGCTAGCCGCGTACATCAATGAGACGAGGCTGCGGCCGTTTACGAAAAAGACCCTCACCTCCTCCGCCGAACTCAAAGGGAAC
The DNA here is from genome assembly GCA_963814035.1 of uncultured delta proteobacterium. GTDB lineage: Bacteria > Desulfobacterota > Binatia > Binatales > Binataceae > DATGKG01. The sequence continues at coordinate 337,666 of CAWFBH010000007.1, read as the reverse complement.
CTGCGCCAGATTGTCGCGCAGGGATACGCAATCGACGATCAGGAGCGCGAGGAAGGCGTACGGTGCGTCGCTGCACCCGTGCGCGATCATGGCGGGCGCGTGATTGCCGCTATCAGCATCGCCGGGCCCACGATGCGGGTCACGAAGGAAAAAGTTGCCGAGCTCGCCGCTCATGTGATCAGGGCGGCGAATGAAATCTCGGCCCAGCTTGGATATGGGAACGGCTCGGCGTCGGGGCTCAACGGGGCGTCGCGATGAAGACGGAGGCTTGACCTTATGAGTGTGGCAGCAAGCAACGGAAACGGAAAGCTCAGCTCGGAAGCCCTTCGCGCGATGGTCGACGAGAGGGGCGGCCGTCTGGACCCTCGCATTTATCAGGATCGGGCGATCTATGAGCTGGAACTCGAACGCATCTTCGCGCGCGCGTGGCTGTATCTCTGCCATGAGAGCCAGCTCGCAAAACCGGGAGACTTCTTTTCCACCTATATGGCGGAAGACCCGGTGCTGGTCGTGCGGCAGAAGGACGGTTCGATCCGCGCCTTCCTCAATCAATGCCGCCATCGCGGAATGCGCATCTGCCGCGCCGATTGCGGGAACGCGCGCGCCTTCACCTGCTCATATCACGGCTGGGGCTACGACCTCGGAGGCAATCTCGTATCGGTACCGCACGAGGCCGACGGCTACCGCAACGAAATCGACAAGAGCCAATGGGGTCCGCTGCAAGTGCCCCGCATCGAGAGCCATCACGGACTCGTCTTCGCGACCTGGAATGAAAACGCGCCCGGCTTCCTCGATTACCTCGGTGATATGCGCTTCTACTTTGACGGCTACTTCGATCGCACCGCCGCGGGAACCGAGGTCGTTGGCGGGATGCATCGATGGGTCCTGCAGTGCAACTGGAAGTTCGCAGCGGAGCAGTTCTGCTCGGATATGTATCATGCCGATTTCAGCCACATCTCGGCGCTCATCGCGCAACTGCCGGAAGGCATCGATGATGCGATGGGCCGCCTGCCTACCACTGGCAGTCAGTTCAGTTCGCGCAATGGTCATGGCACCGGATTCTTTACTGATCCAGGCGTCGGCACAGTGGGAAATATCAATGGCCCGATCGCCTCAGGGTGGTACCAGGGACCGCATAAGGAGCGCGCGATCGAGCGTCTCGGCGAGCCGCGCGGTTCGCAAATTTACGGCGGGCACATGACCGTGTTCCCGACCTTCTCCTTCCTGCCGCAAATCCAGACCCTGCGCGTATGGCATCCGCGCGGCCCCGGCGAAATCGAGGTCTGGGCGTGGGCGCTGGTCGACCGCGATGCGCCACTCGAAGTCAAGAACGCCGTGCGCCTGGGGGTGCTGCGCACTTTCAGCGCGGGCGGAATTTTCGAGCAGGACGACGGCGAGAACTGGCTCGAAATCCAGAAAGTTCTGCGCGGCTACAAAGCCCGTCAGCAGAAGCTCAACCTCGCGATGGGGCTGGGGCACGCTCGCACCGATGACGCGCGCTTCCCCGGCAAGATCAACAACGTATATGGCGAGGAGGCCGCGCGCGGTTTCTATCGCCAGTGGGCTGAAATGATTTCCAGCGAGGTACCGGCGTGAGTGCCGCAGCGATCAATCAATCAACAGCGGATGCATCCACCCTCGAGCGCGTGACTGCGGAATTGCAGCAGGAGATCGAGCAGTTCCTCTATCACGAATCGCGCGTGCTCGATGAGCATCGATTCGAGGAGTGGTACGGCCTACTAACCGACGACATCCACTACTTTATGCCGACCCGCTACAACCGCCTCAAGCGCGAGGCTGATAAGGAGTTCTCGGGGCCGAATGACGCCGCTTTCTTCGATGAAGACAAGCAATCGATTGCACAGCGCATCCGGCGGCTCAACACTGGCATGGCGTGGGCCGAGGATCCTCCTTCGCGCACTCGACACATGGTGAGCAATGTAGTGATTCGCCCGCGCGGCAACAGCGAATATGAGGTCGACTGCTACTTCATGGTCTATCGATCGCGACTGGAGCGCGAAGTCGAGATGTTCGTCGGGATGCGCCACGACATTATCCGTCGCGGGAACAATCCGGCCGGGTTCATGATCGCAGCGCGCACCATCATTCTCGATCAGTCGATCCTGATGGCGCGCAACTTGAGTTTCTTTTTCTAGAGGACGCGCGATGGCCTGGAAGAAAATATGCCGCGTTGACGAGGTCGCGGATGGAGCGGCGCTCCTGATCAAGGGGGAGAAGCCGATCGCTATATTCCACGTCGGTGACGAATTGTTCGCGACCGATGACACCTGCACGCATGCGAAATTCTCGCTCGCCGATGGGTACGTCGAAGGTGACGAGGTGGTCTGTGCGCTGCACGAAGCGCGGTTCTGCCTGCGCACCGGACGCGTTCTCTCGCCACCCGCGACCGTTGCCCTGCGCACTTATCCGGTCCGGGTCGAAGGCGGCGAAGTTTTCATCGAAGTCGATTAGGAGATTCGCGATGGGATGGCTCGAAGGAAAAGTTGCGCTCGTCACCGGCGGCGCATCGGGACTCGGACGCGCAATCGTCGAGCGCTTCCTCGAAGAAGGCGCGCGCGTGGCGATTCTCGATCGCTCGCGCGAGCGCAGCGAGGAACTCGCGAAGAGCCTCGCCCCCAATGTCGCGGCAACCATCGGCGATGTGACGATACTCGCGGACAACCATCGCGCGGTCGCGGATGCGATCAAGCGCTTCGGGCAGCTCGATGTCTTCGTCGGCAACGCCGGCATCTGGGATTTCAATATGTCGCTGGTCGATCTGCCGGATGATCGCATCGGCGAAGCATTCGATGAGTTGTTCGGCGTCAATGTGAAGGGCTATCTGCTCGGCGCGAAGGCCGCATATCGCGAACTTGCGAAGACCCGCGGATGCATCATCTATACAGTCTCCAACGCGGGCTTTTATCCATGCGGCGGCGGTCCTTTGTATACCGCCTCGAAGCATTCGGTGGTCGGACTGATTCGTCAGCTTGCGTACGAACTCGCGCCGAAGATTCGCGTCAACGGCGTCGCGCCGGGCGCGATTCCGACCGACTTGCGAGGACCACATTCGCTGGAGATGGCGGAGCGATCGATTTCCGCGCTGCCGATGAAAGACATGGTCGAGCGTGGACTGCCCTTGGGCAAGCTGCCGCAGCCGCGCGATTACACCGGCTCATACGTACTGCTCGCATCCAACGAAAATTCCTCGACCGCGACTGGCGGCGTCATCATTTGCGAAGGCGGGATGGGCATCCGCGGCTTCGGTGATAACGCGGCCGGCGGACGCGACCTTTAAGGAGACAATCGAATGAGCGGAGTAACTAGCCTCGGCTATCTCGGACTTGGCGTGAAAGACCTTGCTGGGTGGGAAAATTTCGCGACCCAGATCCTCGGGCTGCAAAGCAGCGGCGTCTCTGATGACGGACGGTTGCTGTTGCGCATGGATGAAAATGCTTATCGCTTCGCGCTTCATCGCGATGACGCCGACGATATCGCCTACGCGGGCTGGGAGGTGGCCGATGCCGCCGGGTTGCGCGAAGTAGCGGAGCGGATGCGCGCCATTGGCGTCGAGGCGAAGCCCGCGGCGCCTGAAGAAGCGAAGGCGCGCCGCGTCACCGAGATGATTCGCTTCACCGATCCGAACGGCATCGCTGGCGAGGCATTTTTCGGTCCCTCGATCCAGTTTGAGAGCCCGTTCCATTCGCCGCGCGCGATTAGCGGCTTCGTCACCGGCCAGCAAGGCGTCGGGCACATCGTGGTCGCGGCGCCCGACATTCAAAAGAGTCTGCGTTTCTATTGCGAGGGGCTCGGGTTCCGCATCAGCGACACCATCGACATGAAGTTTGGCCCGATGAGCATGACGATGGTTTTCCTGCATTGTAACGCGCGCCATCACACGCTGGCGCTGGTTCCGGCACCGGCACCGAAAAAGCTCCATCACTTCATGCTGCAGCTGCGCTCGATCGACGATGTCGGCGCAACGATGTATCTCGTGCAGGACCGAGGTGTCGAGATCGCATCTACACTCGGCCGTCACACCAACGATCACATGTTGTCGTTTTACATGCGCACGCCATCGGGTTTCGAAATCGAGTACGGATGGGGCGGCCGCGAAGTCGATGACGCGACCTGGCACGTGCAAAAACATCATGCCCCCAGCATCTGGGGCCATCGGCGCCCGGCGATGCGCTAACCGTTAGACAGTCAGCTACCGAATCGGGAGGATCACATGCCGCTCACAGAGGAAAGGACCAGCAAATTCGTTCAAGCGGGGCCGCTCAAGCTCCACTATCATGAGGCGGGAAAGGGACCGGCGCTCATCATGATTCATGGCGGCGGGCCGGGCGCCGGCGGCTGGAGCAATTATCGCCGAAATGTAGACCATTTTGCGGAGCGCTTCCGCATCATTGTTCCCGATCTTCCAGGCTTTGCGAAAAGCGATAAGCCAAAACTCGAAGGTGGCGTTTTCACCTTCATGGCCAAGGCGATGCATGACCTGATGAACGGGTTGGACATTGCGCGCGCGAGCTTCATCGGCAATTCGCTCGGCGGCGGGACCACGCTCAAGTTCGCGCTCGATTATCCCGATCGCGCGGAGCGCATCGTGCTGATGGGCGCACCTGGACTTCCTGTCTTCACTCCGCAGCCCGCCGAAGGCATCAAGTATTTGCTCGATTACTACGAGAAGCCCGGACCCTCGATGGAGAAGTTGCGCAATTTTCTCAACGTGATGGTGTATGACGGCTCGCAGCTCACCGATCAACTGATCAAGGAGCGTTACGAGGCGAGCATCCAGCCCGATCTGATCGCCAACCCGGTCATTTCGCGCAGCCGCCCGTTTGTTCCGGAGCCGATCTGGAAAGATTTCGCGAAGATCAAACAAAAAGCGCTGCTGATTTGGGGCCGCGACGATCGCACCGTGACGCTCGACAACGCGTGGCTGATGCTCAATCAGATCCCCGACGTGCGGCTGCATGTGTTCGGCAAATGCGGGCACTGGGCGCAATGGGAAAAGGCGCCCGAGTTCAATCGCCTCGTCACGGATTTCCTGACTGCGAGTGACTGATATGGATTTGGCAGACGCGCATCTCAAAGAGGTTGCCGATCGGCTTGCCGGCGCGGAGCGCGATCGCAGGGCAATCGATCCACCTGCGGCCAAGGCGAAACTATCGAGTGCCGACGCTTACCGCATCCAGATGATCAATGTCGAGCGCGCCGTCGCGGCAGGACGAAAAATCGCCGGACGCAAGGTCGGGCTCACCAGCCTCGCGATGCAAAAGATGCTCGGCGTCGATGAGCCCGATTTCGGCCATCTCTTCGAGGACATGGTCCTGAAGTCCGGTGGCGAATGCCGCGTCGACGCGCTGCTGTTACCGCGCGTCGAGCCGGAGATCGCATTCGTGCTGGCGCGCGAGTTGCGCGGGCCCGGCCTCACCCGCGCGGATGTGATCGCGGCGACCGAATATGTAACTCCCGCACTGGAAATCATCGACACGCGGATTCGCGATTGGAAAATCACGCTTGCCGATACTATCGCCGATAACGCTTCCTCAGCGCGTGTCGTGCTGGGCGCGGAAAAATCTTCGCCAACCGCGCACGACCTCGCGACAGTCGGCATGACGCTGGAGAAGAATGGTATCGCGGTTGAAAAGGGCGTCGGCGCAGCGGTGCTTGGGCATCCGGCCGAACCGGTCGCATGGCTGGCGAACAAGCTCGCCGAATTCGGTCAGACCCTGGCCGCAGGTAGCATTGTCATACCAGGAGCTTTGTGCCGCGCGGTCGACGTCGCGGCGGGCGACTCGATCCTCGCGCGCTTCGATCATCTTGGCGCGGTCAGTACGAGGTTCGTCTGATGGGTTCCAACGGAAATGCGACGCAGCGAATCCGATGCGCCATTCTCGGCTCGGGCAACATCGGCACCGACCTGATGGTGAAGCTGTTGCGTAGTGAGGTGCTGGAGTTGGTAGCGATGGCAGGAATCGATCCGGGGTCGGAGGGTCTCGCGCGCGCTCGCACCGCCGGCATCAAAACCTACGAAAACGGCATCGATGGGCTGTTGTTGCTGAGGCCTGTTCCGGAAATCGTTTTCGATGCGACCAGCGCGCGCTCGCACCTCGAACACGCCCCGAAACTTCGCGCGGCAGGGATCATCGCAATCGACCTCACACCTGCCGCTGTGGGGGAATACGTGGTGCCCACGGTAAACATCGGCGAGCGCGTCGGCAGCGACAATCTCAATCTTGTGACTTGCGGTGGCCAGGCGACGATTCCGATCGTCGCGGCAGTGAGCCGGGTCGCACCGGTCGAGTATGCGGAAATCGTCGCAACGATCGCGTCGGCGAGCGCAGGCCCCGGCACTCGCCAGAATATCGATGAGTTCACGCAGACGACGGCGCGCGCTCTCGAACGCCTCGGTGGCGCGCGCCATGGAAAAGCGATCATCGTGCTGAATCCCGCGGACCCGCCCATCATGATGCGCGACACCATTTACGTTCGCTTCGCGGCGGGCGCCTCGCACGAGGAAATCACCGCGTCGATTCGGCGGATGGTGCGCGAGATGCAGCAATACGTTCCCGGCTATCGCCTGCGCGCGGAGCCGCTGTACGAAGACAACCAGGTTACCGTAATGCTCGAAGTGGAAGGCGCGGGTGATTTTCTGCCGAAGTATTCGGGCAACCTCGACATCATGACGGCGGCCGCGCTTCGCGTCGGCGAAGAAACCGCGCGCCATCTGATGAGCACGCGCTCAGAGAATCAGGCGGCGGCAGTGCGGATATGAATCACAAGCTGAAAATCTGCGACGTCTCACTGCGCGACGGCTCCCATGTCATTCGTCATCAGTTTACCTGCGAACAAGTCGCCTCGATCGCGGGCGGTCTCGATGCGGCCGGCGTGCACATGGTGGAAGTTTCGCATGGTGACGGCCTCGGCGGATCGTCGATTCAATATGGCGAGTCGCGTGTCAACGAACTCGATTTGATTCGCACCGCGCGATCGGTCCTGAAGCACGCGAAGCTCACGGTGCTGCTATTGCCGGGAATCGGCACGCGCGATGACTTGAAAGCCGCGCACGATCTCGGCGCCGAAGTAGTGCGCGTCGCGACGCATTGCACCGAGGCCGACGTTGCCCAGCAACATATCAACCTTGCGCGGCAGCTCGGCATGGATGTCGCCGGATTCCTGATGATGGCGCATATGAGCCCGCCCCAAGACCTCGCGGCGCAGGCGCGGCTGATGGAATCGTACGGCGCGCAGGCGGTTTACGTCACCGATTCTGCCGGCGCGTTGACCGTCAATGGTGCGCGCGAACGGGTGCGCGCGCTGCGCGACGCGCTTCGGTGCGAAGTCGGGTTTCATGGGCACAACAATCTGTCGCTTGCGGTCGCCAACACGCTGGCTGCCATCGAGGAAGGCGCGACCTGGATCGATGCGGCCGCGCGCGGATTCGGCGCAGGCGCGGGCAACACCGCGACCGAGGTGCTCGCCGCGGTGCTGGAGCGGCTGGGAAAAAATCCCGGCCTCGAGGTCTTCAAACTGATGGACGTGGCCGAGGAACTGGTGCCGCCGGTGATGAGGCAGCCGGCGCAAATCGATCGCGCCGCGCTCACTCTGGGATACTGCGGCGTATACTCCAGCTTTCTTCGACATGCCGAGCGCGCCGCGGAGAGATTCGGCGTCGATGCGCGCGAGATCCTCACCGAGGTCGGCAGGCGCAAAGCGGTCGGCGGCCAGGAAGATATGATCATCGAAGTTGCGTTCGAGCTTTCACAGCGTCGCACGCCGGCCGCTCCTTAAATCCAATTCGCTTCGCAGGAGATGCTCATGGATCGTTCGGAAACTGAAACTCGCAGTCAGTCACGCGCGGGCACAAACGGCGCGGCGGGCAAATCGATCATCGAGCGGGCCACCGCGCTCTCATCGATACTTGAGCAGGGCTCCAACGAAGCGAATGAGTTGCGCCGCCTGCCCGAGGCGACGTGGAAGGCGATGCTCGACGCGGGGATAATGCGCGGACTTCAGCCGTCGCGTTGGGGCGGCGGCGAAGAACATCCCGCCGATTTCTTCGAGGCGGTCTCGGAAGTGGCGCGCGCCGACGGCTCGCATGGCTGGGTAGCGGGAATCATCGGCGTGCATCCGTGGCAGCTCGCGCTGTTCCCGCTCGAAACACAACAGGAAGTCTGGGGCAGCGACTCGAGCGTGATGCATTCGTCGTCGTACGCGCCGACCGGCAAAGCGCGCAAGGTGAGTGGCGGATATCGATTGAGCGGACGCTGGTCGTTCTCGACCGGATGTGACCACTGCCAGTGGGTGAATCTCGGCGGCATCGCGGGCGGGGTCGAAATCGAAGGCGCGCAACTCCCCGACACGCGCTCATTCATGCTGCCGCGCAGTGACTACCAAATCGACGACAACTGGCAGGTCGCGGGACTGCGAGGGACGGGCAGCAAGGACATCATAGTTGATGATGCTTTCGTTCCGGAGCATAGGAGCCAGTCGCATTGGGATTATGCGATGGGGCGTGACCTCCCAGGATGGATCGCCAATCCTTCGCCGTTATATCGCCTTCCGTTCGCGATCGTCTTCAACTATGCGCTGGCGGCCTCGGTCCTCGGCGCCGCGCGTGGATTCCTCGATCTCTGGATCGAGCTCAGCCGTACTCGCAAGGGCGGCATGGGCGGCATCATCGCCGAGGATCCCTACTGTCAGAGTCTGCTCTCCGAGAGCACCTATGCCATCGAGGGCGGTTTCCTCGCGATGCGCCACGACTTCGACGAGTTGATGGATGCCGCCCGCGCCCACCGCCCGGTTTCGTTTCAGCGCCGCGCCGCGATGCGCTATGGCGCCTGCCGCTCCGCGCAGTTGGCCGCGCGCGCCGTCGATCGTCTGTTCGAGGCGAGCAGCGGCAAGGCCATCTTTCTCGATCATCCGCTGCAGCGGCGCTATCAGGACATCAAGGCGATGCTCGGCCATGCCTACCTCAATGTGGACACGCCGGCGCGCATGCACGGCTCGCTCGCGTTCGGGCAGCGGCTCCTGAATCCGTTCCTGTAAAATTCGGGCAGCCGCCAGTTAGGCAGATCGCGCGCGCAAGTTGTATAGAAGCCATAGGGACAGGAGGTCACCATCATGGCTATCGATTACAGCGATTACGAATTCCTCAAGGTTGAGGTCGCCGATCGCGTCGCGACCATCACCATCAATCGGCCCGACTCTCTCAACGCGGTCAACAACGTAGTTCATCACGAGCTTGAACAGATCTGGATCGATGTGCGCGCCGATCACGACGTCAACGCGATCATCCTGACTGGCGCGGGACGCGCGTTTTGCGCCGGCGGCGACGTGAAGGGAATGGCCGCCGGAAGTCTCACCTCGTCGACAGGCAAGCAGGGCAAGGGCCGCGGACGCGGTCCCATCGCGGCCTCCAATGGACGCCGCCTGGTCGAGAACATGCTCGATGTCGAGCAGCCGATTATCGGCGCCATCAATGGCGATGCGATCGGGCTCGGCGCGACGCTCGCCCTGCTCTGCGACATCACCGTGGTTTCCGAGAAGGCTCGTTTCGCCGACACGCATGTCAAAGTCGGCATCGTCGCGGGCGACGGCGGCGCGGTGATTTGGCCGCTGCTGATCGGACCGCACCGCGCGAAGGAATTTCTGATGCGCGGCAATTTTATCAACGGCGCCGAGGCCGGCCGTATCGGCATGGTGAACTATGCGCTCGCGCCCGAGATGGTGATGCCGAAAGCACGCGAGCTCGCGCAGGAACTCGCCGACGGGCCGACTTGGGCGATTCGCTGGAGCAAACTCTCAGTCAATAAGTGGCTGAAGCAGCAGGCCAATCTCATCCTCGATGCCTCGCTCGCATACGAGATGATGTCCTTCAACCATCCGCATCAAAAAGAAGCGGTGAAGGCGTTCATCGAGAAGCGCAAGCCCAACTTTGTCGATAAGGAGTAGCGCGATGAGCCGCGCCAAACCGATTCGCGTACATCTGATCGCGGGAGGCTATCCGCCCGGCTCGTTCGCCGGCCATGACATGGATTACGTGCGGCTGAGGCTGCTCGGCATGCTGCAGGAGAACTCGCAACTCCTGACGACGACCGGCAACGACTACACCGATATCGCGAAGTGGCTGCCGGGCAGCAGTTTTCTCATCACCTATGTCGCGGGCCCGTATCCCAACGACGAGCAGAACGATTTCATTCGCGACTGGCTCGAGGCTGGCGGGCGATGGCTCGCGCTGCACGGCACCAGCGGCGGCAAGGCAGTACCGGTCGGCGAGAATCGCTACATCCGCAAAATGGTCAAGGGCAACTATCATGCGACGCTCGGCGGGTTCTTTCTGAATCATCCACCGGTGCGGAAGTTCCGGGTCGACGTCGCCGACACCGCGAGTCCGCTAACTGCGGGACTGCCATCCACATTCGAGGTGATGGACGAGCTCTATCTCATCGAAGTCCAGGATCCGGCGCGCTGCCACGTCCTGCTGACGACGGAACTCGCGAAGGATCCCTCACCGCAAGGATTCGGCTTCGTTTACGATCGCGATACTTCGGTGCTGCCCGACGGCAAGACCCGCGTTCTCGGCTACACGCGCGAGGTCGGCAAGGGAGCAGTTACCTATCTCGCGCTCGGCCATTGTCATTCGCCGCTTGAGCAACGTGCAGCCATTCGTGGATGCGAGCGTCGAGGCTTCCGGCACGACGCCGAAAACATTCCGCGGCTCATGGGAGACGCGCGAATTCGAAACCCTGCTCCGCAACGCAATGAAATGGGGCGTCGAGCCAGCGATCGGCACTTAGTATGGTACTAAATACCATACTAAGTTAGACTTGCAGCGATGTCGCGATGGCGCCCATCGTTTTCGAGTCGCGTGACGTGATTGGCAACGGACGTTACCTGCAGGAGGTGCGCATCTCCACCTTTCCGCCCAGCCGCGAGCTTCCACAAGGTGTTCGATACTCGTTCTGTCTGGTGGAGCTGGAAACCGGCAAAGTGGTGTTGCTCTAAGATGTTCATCGCGGCAAGTCGCATCATCGTCATCTGCGCGGCCGAGAGACAGAATATGCCTTCGTCGATGAAGACGCTCTGATGGATGACTTTCTGCGCGATGTTGCTCTCATAGTGGAGGGACGGCTGTGAACCGCCGACTCGATATTGGCATCCGATCCCGCGTCCAACGCGCGCGATCGTTGCGTGAAGCAGTTCGTCGCGCCTCGTCCGGCGAACACAAGCAACAACCGGCGCAGCTCTATTTCGAGAGCACCGATGACTTGCGCCGCATCCTCACCGAGAAGCGAATGGGACTGGTGCTTGCGATCAGTCGAGATCGGCCCGCGTCGATCCAGGAATTGGCATCGGTAGTAGGCCGCGACTACAAAAACGTGAGTGCTGATGTGGCTCTCCTCGAGCGGCTCGGCGTGGTTCGCCTCAGTGCGGGACGCGGCAAGGGAAAGCCTCGCAAGCCGACGATTCCTTACGACGAAATCCGCGTGACGATCGATTTGCACCGCTCCGCCGAGGCTCGCGCGGCAAATTAGGTTGCGCTAAATCAATTCGGCGTGCCTGACGATTCAACCTGATTGGCGCGGATGTCCTCCCCGCGAGGTGCCAGGGACGCCGCACTTCGGCCGCGACTATATTGCCGCGGCGAACATCCCATCACGCGCTTGAATGCGGTGCTGAAGGCGCTTTCGGATTCGTAGCCGAGCGACAGCGCGACCGAGGAAATCGGATCGCTGGAACTCGCCAGCCGATCGCCTGCCACCAGCATCCGCCAGCGTGTCAGGTAATCCATCGGTGATGCGCCCACGGTCTGTTTGAATTTCATCGCAAAGGTCGATCGCGACATGCCCGCGCGCTTCGCCAGCTCCTGCAGCGTCCAGCGATGCGACGGATCGTCGTGCATCGAGGTGATCGCCGCGCTCATCTGTTTATCCGCCAACGCGAAGAGCCATCCGACGCCGCCTCTCAATCCTTCCGCGAGGTGCAGGCGCAGAGCCTGAACCAGCATCATCTGCGCGAGGTGTTGTGCGATGAGAACGCTGCCCGGCTGCGGTTCGCGCAACTCCTGCATCATCCGATCGAGCGACCATCGCAGCGCCGCCTTATCCGATTCTTTGCGGATGTGCACGATGGGCGGCAGCACGCCCAACAGGATGCCGGCATGATTACCGGCCAGGGCGAAATGGCCGCCGACAATAAAGCAATTCCCGCCGCCATTGAAGGTTCCGATGCGGCCGTTGCCTGAGGCGGCGGAAAGAACCGTGCGATAATCTACCGGCGTCAGATTCAGATCGGTTGCGAGGCGGAAGGGCCGTCCACGCGGCAGCAGAAAACAATCGCCGGGATTCATGTGCACCGCATCAGGAACGCCCTCGACCGATAGCCAGCCCTGTCCGGAAACCACGGCGTAGCATTTTATGCCGTCATGGCGGGGGAACTGGATGGACAATTCGCCACCCACGTCGAAGCCACCGCACGAATAACTGCGCGGCTTCAACAGCGACAACACATCCGAAAGCGGATCCATAGGTTATCCTGAAACGATCGCTATCTTTATGGCAACCGCCTCGCCGGCGGCGAAAGCCGACGCCTACTGGACCGCCCCTACTTGTTGCGAGAGTTGCAGTTTCCATCCCTGGAGTACCGCCGCGCCGCTTTCGGTTTTCGCGTCGTCCAGATTCAGATGACTGGTTATGTAGTAAAGACGCTTGATATCGTCCTGCAGCGCCGCACCCTGGGTGGCGTCGTGAAAGCGGTCCTGCAAATAAAACGGCGGGATCGATTGATAGTACAAGGTAACCTGCACATGGTCGGCGCGGCTCAGCGTGACAGGATCCAACGGAATCTTATACTCGACGACATCGGCGCCGGTGAGCTTGGGATCGGTATAGTAAGGATCCGCGGCCTCCTCCGGGGTAAGTTTCGCGAGGTCGCGGATATATTGCGACGACGACCGGGCGAAGAATTGCGGGTTGAAGCCCCTGGGCCGGATGCGATTGTCCTTTACGATGTTGACGCGCTTGAGAAAACTCGTAGTCAGCGCCTGGTCCGAATCCCGGATCAATTCCTGGTAGATCTGCACTTCGCTGCCCGAATCGATGATCTGATAATGCGGCTGAATCGCTGCGCTGGGGAAGCTCAGCGGCTGTTCGCTCTGCAACACGTTGTTGGTCAAGCCGTCGAGGATGAAGCCCAGGTCATTGGTCCGCCCCGACGCCCATAGGGTATTCCCCTGGTTGTCGAGGACGAGAAATTGCAGGAACATGCGCCGGAATCCCACCCCCGTCGGAAGATCATGTCCGGTGAGATTCGTGACCGTGACGGTGCTGAGCAATGCTCCGTCAGAGGTCTTTTGCACCGGTCCGATCGCCAGCGTCGCCGTCTGGTTTTCGGCCATATCGACGATTGACTCAAATCCGGTGAACAGCGGCAGTTCCATCAGGAAGTTCGATAGAAACGGCGGCGCGGGCGGATCGAGAAACGACGGCTGTTCGGACATCCAATCAACCTGCTGAAAGCCCAATATCAGCGGAAATTGCTGGAAGAACTGGTTCAGGAACCCATTTAGGCCGTGCAGGGAATGGCGCGAATAGCGGTTCCGTTCGGTAAGTTTCAGGTCTTTGTCGGCAAGCCGATTGGTGGTCGGCGGGAAATCGTCGGGGTTTTCATTGTTGGCGATCTTGAAGTGGAGATCATTGCCCTTGTACTGGGTCGGCATGTGACAATCCTGGCAGGAGCGGAAATTCCGACCCGGGCGGCCGCTGTCGCTGTTGAGCCATTCCAGGTGTGTCGCTTGCTCGTAGCCCGCGCTGATGAGGTGACCCGAGTTGTCGAAAACCGGAAGCAGGATATCGTGACAACTCCCGCACATTTCAGAACTGCTGATCTGATCCCCGAAGCGGGGCTTGATCCCCAGCGTATGCTCCATCGGCTTGGTTACCACGGTGCCGTTCTTGTAAGGGCCATAGATCTCATCGGGTTTTCCGGTGATGAAATTGCCGGTCGAGGTTGCCTCTCTACCCAGTTTTTTCCCGGAGATGTGATGACACACGGCGCACGAGATGCCGTCGCGTCCCAGAGCGCCATAAAACTGCTGGTCAGACGGGCTCGAACCAGGCCATTCCTGCAACGCGCTGCGGCTCAAGGGCGTGCCGAACGGCACTTCGGCCGGCGGCGCGATCGGGAAAATATCGCGGCAAGCCGCATCATGCTTGTCGATCGTATCAATCGCCAACTGACGTTGTCCCATCACCGCATGACAATGGAGACAGGTGTTCTCGATGCAGGTTGTGAGCGCGGATAGATTGTTGGTCTCGCTCTGCAGTTGCGAGAAGAAGACCGGATCGCGGCCGGCCAGACCCATCGGCGACACCCGCCATTCGCCGTACGGAGAAAGATTGCGCAAACGGCTCGAGCGCGCCGGTTGGTCCTCCACAAACACCATATTGGGCAGCAATGGGTTTTGGGCGGTGGCATTGTGACAGCCGTTGCACTGCGCGGCGGTGATAAATTGCGGCGCTCCGCCATGTGCGGACACGGCCTGCTGATCGTACGATTCCGCCGGCATCCGCGAGTTCATGGCGTCGGCGAAGCTCACGGGATCAAGTTGATTGAAGAACGTCCCAAAATCCGCGGAGGGTGTGGCTAGCGGCGTCGGGAAAAGCGAGAAATTAAGCGGAAGCCCGATCGATACCCGGGGGCCCTCGAATGCCTTGTAGCGCAACTCCTTCCCCAAAATGTTATCCATCGAAGCGAAGGTGGATTGCTTCTGGGCGGTGCCGTGGCAACTCATGCAATAGGGAAATCCGGCAAACGTATTGAGCATGACGACGTCCGGTTTCTTCACCGGAAAGCCGGACAGGAAGCCTCCCAACTCCTGGAGGCCTCCGGTCGGATACCAGGATGGATCATCGGTAGTGGGATCGTCGGGGATCGGCACGGTGAACGCGGACAGGCCGAACAGCGGCGGAGGGAACTGCGGAGGCTTCAGGGCTGGGTCAGCAGGCGCCTGCTGGATCGTCCACAGCCATCCGTCATAGGAAGACTTGCTCGACCTGATCATCGGCGTCCAGAGATTGGGCTGGACCGGGTCAGCGATCTGCATGCAGCCGTCGTCTTGATTCACGGAAATGTTCAGGTTGCTAAAAACATTCATCGCTTTGACCATCATGGCGCCGTCCGGAATCGTGCCCTTGCGGTCGCTACATAGCCAATCAACCATCTCCGGCGAATAGTAAACTTTTAGTGGAAAATGGGGTCCATAGTTATGGAAGAAGTCGGACGGCATCGGGTTCGCCGGGACAACCGAAGGACCGCTGAGGCGCCAATGCGCGTCGGAAATCCAGCCTAATTTCGTGTACCCAAACTGCATGTTTTGATCGGGGACACTCAAAAAGTTCTTCAGGTTCTCGCTGTAAGTTGTGTACGCCGCGAAGTCCGCGATCGAGGGCGGATTCCTCAGATCGTCCGGTAGCGGGAGGCCTCGCGATCCTTTCGGATGCGATTTGCACCACGCGTCGATGTCCCTCTGCGTCACCGGGACGGTGTCGTGGCAAACCCAATCCTCGGGATTCGGCGGCAACAAAGAGGAGGTCTGAGGCTGCTGCGCAACTGGCATCGGCGCCGCCTCCTGCGCATCCGATGCGGCACCAAAACCGCCACCAATTGCAGCCATGAAGACGAAAAAAAAGACCGCTAGCGCGCGGATGCGGCGGTCGGCCCGCGTACTCGGTCCTCTTGCATCTCCAGCTATGACAACCATGCTTGCCCCCCAAGCGCAGACGTAGCCCACCCATTGGTCATTGCGGACGCTCGCCCGGCGATCGCCGGACGATCACGAAGATAATACGGACTTTACAGCATAGATTGTATTTCCCCAATCGCTATCTTGATGACAATGGGATTGCGGGAACTGCAAACGCGGTCTCGCTCATGAAAAGAAGTAAAGGAGAAGTTGCGATGCGGGTATTCGTCACCGGTGCTTCAGGCTTTATCGGTTCCGCCATTATTCCCGAGTTGATTAAAGCGGGCCATCAGGTCCTCGGCCTGGCGCGCTCCGAGGCGGCCGCCAAGGTTGTTACCGACGCCGGCGCCCAGGTACATCGAGGCGATCTGGAAAACCTCGAAAGCCTGCGCAGTGGAGCGGCGATGTCGGATGGCGTCATCCACTGCGCGTTTATCCACGATTTTTCCAAGTACGAAGAGAATTGCGCGATCGACCGCCGTGCCGTCGAGACTCTCGGCTCCGCGCTGGCGGGGTCTGGCCGGCCACTGGTGGTCACTTCGGGGACTGCGCTGCTCGCGCCGGGCCGCATCGGGACCGAAGCGGATGAGTTTGCTGCCACGTTTCCTCGCGCGGTTTCGGAACAGGCCACCGATGCGGTCGCGGCACGTGGAGTTCGCGCATCGCTGGTGCGTCTGCCTCCGTCGGTCCACGATCGCAGCAAGCATGGTTTGGTCACCATGATGATCGCGCTGGCGCGCGAGAAGCGCGTCTCGGCTTATGTGGGTGACGGCCGCAATCGCTGGCCCGCGGTGCATCGCCTCGATGCCGCTCGCCTTTACACCCTGGCGCTGGAGAAGGGCACGGCGGCGACTCGGTATCATGGGGTCGGAGAAGAAGGCGTGGCGCTTCGCGATATCGCTGAAGTCATCGGCCGGCGCCTGAACCTGCCGGTCATCAGCAAATCCGCTGAGGAAGCAGCCGAGCACTTTGGCTTCCTCGCGTTCTTCGTGGGTGCTGACGTTCCGGTCTCAAGCGCGCAAACCCAGAAGCAATTGGGATGGCGTCCTACGCAGGTGGGCCTGATTCCCGACCTCGAGCATGCGGTTGATTTAGCAACGCCATAGCGCCGAGCCGCACGAGCGCCGGCCTTCAAATGCGCGGTCGCCGGCCGCGCAGACCTTGTCGTCAGCGGCGATCTCGAATTGCTCGCTTTGAAGGAATTCGAAGGGACCGAATCGTATCGCTCAGGTCCTATCTCGATAGGAATAGAAACGGGATGCCCTTGCGGGGACATCCCGTTTCGCTTCGATGCGTTGGTGTTCGCGAGGCTACTTCGCGCTCTTGGCCGTATCGACCGCCGCGCGCTGCGCCGGCGCGAGGCTGAACGGGCCACTCTCAGTCATCTTCGCGAACGCCTCGACCGCTTTCTGATCGGAGCTGATCGCCTTCATGATGGCGCCGGTCGCCGCGCCCATCAGCTTGGCCTTGTTGGCGCTGACCCGCGCCGCGCTTTCATCGATCGAGGCGAGGGTGCCGTTGAAGTGCGGGATGACGAAGCGCGCGAGCATTTCGTAGCTGCGCCACATCGCGTCGCGCGGCGCCCAGTCGTGCGCGAAGGAGAGCACGGTGCCGAAGCCGCCGGCCAGTTCCTGAAGCTTGGTGAGTTTCTCGATCGGCGTCCTCGGGGGTGCCGAAAATTCCGCCGCCCATGTCGTTCATGAACTTCGCCGCGTCATATCCATTTTCGAAAATCTTGCCGTCCGGACGTCCGAGGATGCCGACCACGTACTCGTTGTTCCAGCGCTTGAGGCCCTCGGCGACTTCGCGAATCGCCTGCTCCTTCGAATCCGAAATATGAAACGGCATCACGATGCGCCAGTTGTTGCGATCGACGCGCTGGCCGTGCTCCTTCGCCGCAGTCTCGGCGAATGACCATTGGGTCTTCAGCGCGCTGAGCCCTTCCGGCAGATACGAACCCACCGAGAGCACGCCGACGCCGTATTTGCCCGCCGATTTCATCCCCGCCGGCGAGATCATCGAGGCTACCGCAATCGGCAACTCGCGCTGGAGCGGACGCAGATGCAACGCCGCATCGCGCAACCGATACCAGGAGCCATCGACGGTGACAGGCTCGCGCGCGGTCAGAAGTCGCTGAATGACGCCGAGGCCTTCGTCCATCTGATCGCGCTGCGTCATCGGATCGATGCCGAGCATGAACGCGTCGGAGGGCAGCGCACCCGGCCCGACGCCGAGCATCGCGCGGCCACGGCTCAGATGATCGAGCATCACGATGCGCTGGGCAACGGTGAACGGATGATGATACGGAATCGAGACGACACCGGTCCCGAGCTTGATGCGATGGGTGACCATCGCGGCGGCCGACAGCATCATCTCGGGCGACGCGATCGTCTCCCATCCGCCGGAGTGATGCTCGCCGACCCAGAACTCGTCGTAGCCGAGATCGTCGAGGAGCGTGGCGAGTTGCAAATCGCGCTGCAGTTGCAGGGTAGGATTTTCGCCGGTCGGATGATGGGGCGCGAGAAAGACGCCGAAGCCTAATCGGTTCTCCATAAAAGACGCTCCTTATTGATTCGTCTCGATTCTTACACCGCCTCGAGGGCCGGGGACAAACCAAACTGGCGGCTCGCCGGGTTATTTTGAGTTCTCCAATCCCCATAGACTTGGGATCGATATTTTGGCTATCGTCTTTTGCTTAAGGCCCTTTATTCTGGTGTAGCACGGCGATAACCAACTTATTTGTCGCGCCCACGATGGGCCACATCTTTCGGAGTACCTGGGGATCTTCAAATTCTCGTTACCCGTCAGCGTGCGCAATGTTCTGGAGAATTGAACAGACAGGGAGGAGTTTTGTCATGTCAGAAGCCAACGGGCATTCAGTCCCGCATCTTATCGTCAACCGCGCGGAGGTGGTGGCGGACGGATGCGTCGCCTGTGGAAAGGAATTCGCTTCGGTGCCGACGGGCGAGCGCACCCTGAGCGCCGCCGTCGGACAGGAGAACCTGACCTACATGTTTTGCGCGCAGTGCGGCGATTCGATCATGGGCCGCGTCCAGGCCGATTCCGCGCGCCAGCACTATTCGTGGGATTGGGCGGTTCCACTGCGCGGCAGGCCGCTGGGTCAGAACGGCGTCGCGAAGAGCTGAGGTGCACGCCCAGCTACCGCATCGATAGACGACCGTGGCGGATGTCGGCGACCAAATGTCGGTAGTTCCGACCGGTCGGGCAGGATTAACGGCGTCACTTCCCGCAGGTTGAATTTCAAGCGGCCCGGCGTTAACTTTGTGGCAAATTTATAAACTATCGGGCGGACCGAAATCCGTGGCATGTACTCTCGGGCAGAGATGGAGATGGCTGGTCGACGAGAGGGCCGCGCGCGTTTCGCTACAATGGCGCGAAACGCTCCACAGCCAAGGTTAAAGCGTGCAATGTTGCGAACCTTTAACCAGCAGAAAACATCAACCCGCGATCTTGGCATGTTTATCGCTGCCATGGTTGAGGGTGTGTGATTGTTGCGGTTTAAACGCGGCCGAAACCAATCTGTCCGCGATGCTGTCCGCTGGGTTGAGCGAACGGACGATTCGCGTCGCGGTATGCGGGAGTTGCAAAACCAAGGCACAGCGGCGTGACAAGGAAACCTGGAAACAAATCCATGCGGTCGTGAAACAACGAGCCGGACTATGAAATCCCATCCGCCTATCGCTCGTGCTCCGAAGCTGGCTTGTAAAGCGGTATCCGGAAGCGGGGGCGCTCCATCGCTGATGACGGTAAACGAAACTACGGCGCTGCTGCACTGTCATCGCGTGACGCTGCTGCGGCTCATGAAGCGGGGCCGGCTCCATGCGCTCAAGAACGGCAACCGCATAAGCTTCGAACGCGCCGAGGTAAGCGCGTTGGCAAATCGCAACATCGCCGTCTATCCGCATCTGACGATCGCGCTCCGCCCCAACTGAGCAATTCTCTCCGCGAACGATCCGAGCATGACTGTCGCCGGGTTGATGCCCATCAACCTCCGATTCGTGATATGCTCTGCCACGCTTTTGATGTTTTTAGCATCCTTGGAGCTTCGCTTGACCCTCGAATCAATGCGGGAGTAGCGAAGCCATCGTGGGGGCGGAGTTGTCATCGGAATCCGATCGGAAGCATCACGTTGTTATAATCGGAGCCGGACCGGCGGGTCTCACCGCTGGCTACGAGCTCGCGCGCCATGGCTACCAGGCGGAAGTCCTCGAAGCCGACCCGCGCTATGTGGGCGGGCTGTCGCGAACGGTGGAATATCGCGGCTTCCGGTTCGATATTGGCGGACATCGCTTTTTCTCGAAAAGTCGTGAAATCGAGGCGATGTCGACCGAGATCCTCGGCCCCCGGATGCGCGAATGTGGCCGGTTGTCGCGGGTTTACTATCGCGGGCGGTTTTTCAAGTATCCGTTGGAGCCGCTCGATGCGCTGAAAAACCTCGGCCCGCTGGAGGCCCTGCGCAGCCTCATCAGCTATATCCAGGTACAGCGTCAACCGCCCTCGCACATTACCAGTTTCGAAGATTGGGTCGTCAGCGCCTTCGGACGCCGGCTCTACGAGATCTTCTTCAAGACTTACACCGAGAAAGTATGGGGCATCCCATGCAGCGAGATCAGTGCCGATTGGGCAGCGCAACGGATCCGCGGCCTCTCGCTGGTTTCGGTGATGCGCAGCCTGTTGCGGGTTCCGAATCACAATCGCGCCGTGATCAAGACTCTCGTCGATCGCTTCAGATATCCGGTCCAGGGACCGGGTGAGATGTGGGAAAGGACGGCGGCGGTCATCGCCGAGGCGGGCGGCGCGGTGATGCTGGGGCATCCGGTGTTCGAGATCCATCGCCAGGATGGCCGCATCGTTGCCGTCACCAGTCAAAACGGCGCCGGACCGCAAACTCACTCCGGCGACAGCTTCGTCTCGACGATGCCGCTGGCGGAACTCATCGCGGGATTCGACCCGCCCGCGCCGGAAGCGGTGCTCGCCAGCGCGCGCGGGCTGCGCTATCGCGACTTCATCACGGTCGCGCTCGTCATCGATCAAGCGGAGCTGTTCCCCGACAACTGGATCTATATTCACGATCCCGGAGTGAGGGTCGGACGAATTCAGAACTTCAAAAATTGGAGCGCGGATATGGTCCCGGATCCGCGCTTCACGGTTTTAGGTCTGGAGTATTTCTGCAGCGAGAATGACTCGCTGTGGTCATCGACCGATGAGCAGCTGATCGCGCTCGCGAAAAATGAAATCGCGACCCTGGGCCTCGCGGACCAAGCCAAAGTCGTGGATGGCGCGGTGGTGCGCCAGCCCAAAGCTTACCCTTTGTACGATCACGATTACCGCACCAATGTCGCCAAGGTCCGCGAATTCCTCGAGGTTGAAGCGCCCAATCTCCAGGTGGCCGGGCGCAACGGCATGCACAAGTATAACAATCAGGATCACGCGATGATGACCGGCCTGATGGCGGCGCGAAACATCATGGGCGGTTCCTACGACCTGTGGCGGGTCAACTCCGACGCCGAATACCTCGAGTCCGAAGACACCGTGACCGACGGTCGCGCGGTGCCGAATCCCATCGATGACAAGGGCGAGGTCTGGGGAATTCCCGCGCTCGATGCGATCTCGACGCGCTCCGGCTATATCGGCGCGGCAGGCATTCCGCTGCTCTTCGATCTCATCGTCTACCAGATACTTATTTACTACTTCCACGTCTGGTATCCGGTTGCGTTCGCATTCAGTTGCATGGTCGGCGCGGCGATTCAGCATTCCGAGCGCAAAGACCTCGGGTCGTTGCCATGGTCACGGCGAGTCTTGATCGTGCTGGCCGACGGCGCCGATTGCTATCTCATTAACATCGGCCTGATAATGCTGATCGTGCAATTCCTCCATCGTCACGCAACGATCGGCCGCGCCATCGCCGCCGGAGTGATTACCTTACTGGCCTTCATGCGACAGAATCTGCTCGCGATGCAACGCCGTCATCTGTTGGTCGCGGCCGAGCAGCGCGTGCTTCGCTAGCGGCGAGGAAGCTTGTCTCCGCCGCCGCGAATGAGCGTGATCATCCCCGCTCGCAACGCGTCCGCGACTCTTGCGCGCTGCCTCGACGCCCTGCTCGCGCAAACCACTGTCGAAATCGAAGTAATTATCGTCGATGACCATTCCACCGATAACACCGCCGCGATCGCCTTGCGCTATCCGGTCGAGCTGGTAGCGCTCCCACAGCATGCGGGAGTATCGGCCGCGCGCAACCGCGGGGCGGAAGCGTCCCACGGCGCGATCCTGCTCTTCCTCGATGCTGACGTGGTGCTGGCACCCGGTGGAATCAGCCGTGTGCTCGCGGGCATGGCGCGGCCACAAATAGATGCTCTCATCGGTTCCTACGATGGCGATCCCGAGGACCCTTCGATTGTGAGCCGCTTCAAAAATCTCGCGCACCATCACTTCCATCAACACTCACGCGCCGAGGCCGCCAGCTTCTGGAGCGCGTGCGGCGCGGTCAGGCGCGAGTGTTTTTTTACCGCGGGCGAATTTGACGAAAAACGCTTCAAGCTGCCATCGATCGAAGACGTTGAGCTCGGCTACCGAATGATCGACCGCGGGATGCGAATCGTTCTTGACCCTGAGTTGCAAGTAAAACATCTGAAGAAATGGACCCTCGCCTCGCTCATCGCAACCGATGTGACTCGGCGTGCGATTCCATGGACGGTGCTTTGGATGGAGCGCCGCCACCTGCAACGGGATCTGAACTTCTCCTACGATCAACGAATAGCCGCCCTTGTGAGTATCGCGATGGTGGCGGCGATGGTGGCGGCGCTCGCTTACCCGGACCTATGGTTCGCGGTCGGCGCGCTTCTTATCGCCGCCTATCTGCTCAACCGCGTTCTGTTCAGCTTGATGTTCTCGAAGGGCGGCATCCGCCTCGCGGTCGGTGGTTTCTTTCTGCAGCAACTCTACTATTTGTACTCCGTGTTCAGCCTGGCGTTAGGCGCGGCGCTGTATTTCTTGCGCGAGCATTTCCGCGATCAGCGGCAGCCCCTGAAGCAAGCGTGATGAAGCTCGGTGGATGCACGTCACTTCAAACCGACCAGCGGAGGTCCATCTTGAACGAGAAGCCGGTCACATCAACTGGCCATATGTTGCTCGCCGCGTTGTTCAGTCTCGCCTTGTTATCGCCACCCGCGTTGGCCCAGGACGCATTACAGGCAAAATCACCAGCGGGATCGCTGGCCGAGGCGTATAGAATCATCGCCTCGAAACAGTTTGTCGATCTCACACACACCTTCAGCCCGCTGACACCGGTATGGAAGGGGTTCGGTCCGGCGACTTTCTCGGCGGCTGCCGATCCAGTGATTGGGCATCCTTACACGATCGAGAAGGATGGCTTCCGGTCGTTTTTCTACTCGATGGTCGGGCAGTACGGCACCCACATCGATCCGCCCGCGCATTTCGACCCCGCCGGCCAGACGGTAGACCAGCTCCCCATCAAACAGATGATTCTTCCGCTGGTGGTATTCGACATGACTCCGATGCTGAAGACGGATCCTAATCATGCGCTCAGCGTCGATGACGTTAAGTCATGGGAGAATCAGCACGGACGGATTCCTGATGGATGCTTCGCGGCTTTGCGCACCGACATGTCCAAGGATTGGGAGCGCAATGAGGCGCGTTTCAAGCGCTCGCCATTCCCGGCGTGGTCGCTGGAAGCGATCCGGTTTCTCTACGAACAGCGCGGCATCGTGGCGAACGGTCATGAAAGCATGGATACCGACACCACCGACGACCTCAAATCCGAGACCTGGCTCCTGAAGCACGGTCATTGGCAGATTGAAGTGATGGCCAACCTGGATAAGGTCCCGGCCACCGGCGCATTGATCATCGTGAGCTGGCCCAAGCCGGAGCATGGGTTGGGGTTTCCCGCGCGCGCCTTCGCGATACTGCCCTAGACGCGAATCGATTCGGCTTTATTTTGGGAAGCGGGGAGGAAAACCTCCCCGCGTTCGGTACCGGCGCGAATTACGGCGTCGCAGTCGGACAGGGCTGACCGCCGAACAGCACACAGGCCGGCGTTGGAGTCGGCACCGTGAACGTCGGAGTGGGCGAGCTCGGCGGGCACGGGAACCCTCCGAATTCAACGCATGTCGGGGTCGGGGTCGGCGACGAGAAGAACGGCGTGGGCGTCGCTGGTCCACACGGTTGGCCGCCGAAAAGCACGCACGGCGTCGTGGGCGTCGTCATCGGTGTCTGCGCTGAGCTGGGAGTCGAGGCCGGCGTAAGAGTCGCTATCATTGTGGCGGCGGCTGTCGGCGTGGGCGTGCCTCCTCCCAGACTGGACGACACGGCCGTCGGGACTTGCGTCGGCCTCGGCGCGCTGGTGGCGGTCGGCGTCGGTGTCGGTCCCACCACGCCGCAAGCGTTGGCGGAGGCCTCCGCGAACGGCGCGAGATAGAACATGAGGTACTGGTTGTCGAGCCGCAGTTGGCCCAGCGGCGTGTGCTTCTGATGCTTCAACTGCGGGGTGAACTGCTCGATGACTACCTTGGCGCTGTCAGCCTCCGCGTCCTGCATGCTGTTGAGCGCCGTCGCTACGTCGCCCGCCGACGTGAACGAGTTGTAGAGCACGGTACCCGCCTGATTCTCAAGCAGCAGATTGTAGTGGTCGATGAAGATCAAATGACCGAGCGGCGCGCCGGGTATCGGCTTCGCTTTGGCGCCGGCCACGCTATCTTCGCCCTCGATAGCAATCTGGCTGGCGTTCGCGGCGGCCCGTAGCTGGGCGACCGACTGAAATTGTCGGACCACCACTTTGGCACTCAATTGCACATCCGGCGGGAGCGTTTGTAGTTTCGCCCCGAGCGTTGAAACATCTGCGAAATGTTCGCAGGTCCACGTCGATTGCGCCTGCGAGCGGGTGGCCGCGAGCATCACGAGTAAGCATGCACCAGCGGCTACACGCAACAGGTTTCGGATTTTCATTCTCGATTTCCCTCTTATGAATGGGTTTGATACATCACTGCTAAGCAATGTTTGATATCCTTTTAGAAGCCATTATTACTATTCGGAATGCCAGATGACTAGAGAGAATCTTATAAACTTTTATACTATCATAATCAATCCTTACAGAGCTATGTATCTGTTACTTGCCACGAACGGAAGCGATCCTCGAGTGGTGTGGGAAATATGTGGAAATAGCTCAATCGACGCGCGAAAAGCGCCGTAAGCTTGCTCAAGCGGGCGAGATGCCGGTGCGCGGTACTTTAGGCTTGTGGCGAAGCTTTTCTTACCAGCCGACGCCGAGAAGCGTTACGGATTGTGGGGCGGTGTTGGCATCGTCGAGGATGGCGTTGGCAGTCGCGCCGATCGCCCTCGTCGCCGAACAGCCCATGGTCATAGCTCGTGGCCAATGAGCCGGAGGACTTGCTCAGGGTGTGCGGTCCGCCGCCGACTCGGTAACAAAAATCGCGAGATCAATCCGCCGCCGATTTGATTGGCGCGATCACTAGAAGGTCCAGCTCGACCACAAACCCGCCTGAAACCAGGTCTGGTTTCCTGCGGTTATTTGCCTCGCCGCGGTTCCCGGAACATCGGTCCCCACCATGAGCGTCGTGCTCCACCAATTGGTAATGGTAAGGTCCAGATCGAGATTGATTTCGTCCGCGAGGTTTTTGCTGGTTACCGGCTCGACAGTTGAAATCGACCCGTGCCGGGAGTCCAGCGAAAAATGATAGTAGAGCAGGTTCAAAATCGCCGTATCGCTCAGCACCATGTTCAGCCGCACCAGCTGGCTGTTCAAATTGGAATTTGACTGAACCCAATTGCCGAGAATGTCCCCCTGATACCAGCTGCCCCAGTCGCTCATGCCGTAAAAGAGCGGATCGAAATTCCGGTTTCCGTTGGTACCACCACCTGAAAAGGACGCGTAACGATAGTACAAGGTCGGCTGCCATCGCAGGTTGGAAAACGTGTACGAAGGGGTGATGTACCATCCCAGAGCGTTGGCGTTGGTATTGCCGTTAGACTCCAGTGCGACGGACCATGCCACGTATAAATCCCTGATTGAGGCGACTGGTGCGCCTTGCCCTCGCCAGTACATCACGTTGAGCCCTTGCCGGCTGTTTTCGTCGGAGTGAAAGAAATTGGCGTAGGTAAAGCCGGTGCTGAAAGTATCCGACAGCCGGTATTCGAGATTCACTCCCGCCAGCCTGGTGTTGGTCCTGGGATGATCGCTCGGGCTCAAGTAAAACCCTTCGACGAGAATGTTATGGGTATCCAGGTGGAAGATTCCGGTCTGAGCGAATGCATGATGCGGCGCCATCCACGGCACGACCCGGTTACCTCCACCTGAGGCTCCATTGTAGAACAGGAACCCGTCGCCGATTCGATAAGTGTATCTTCCGCCGATTACCTGGACCGCGTCCTGGCCGAGTCCTGGAAGCAATCCTCCTGAGGCCCACTTCAGATACGTGTCTTCGATGCTGTAGTCATCATTCTGGATCTTGCCGTAGTTGGTGGCAGCCGCGTTAAGACCACCGCCAGTCGCGGCAAAAATGCCGCTCAGTCGCGCGAACATCGTGCCGTAGCTGTCGAGGTTCAGGGTCGAATTGAGTCCCTCCTCGTTGGACTGCTCATAGAACTGCTTGCTGTCCTGAATCGGAGGTGAGTATTTTCCGCCCCATCCGCTGTTCACTTCGCGAAAACCATCGAACTGGATGTTGAGGGTTGGCCGTAGCGTCAGCGGGCCTGCTTCGAGCGAACCGATCGTCAGGCTGGGCGGCAACCAGCTGCTCGGGGAGATGAAGGCGCCAAACGTCCCTGAAGTTGAAGGCGTTGAAACCTGTGGGCTCGGCACAGAACTGCTCGCCGAGCCTGAAGACTGATCGGCAAATACTCGCGAAGGCACAAACATCAGAACCAGCAGCAACATCGCAATCGCGATGAGATTGCTCGAGTCGAGACCTATGCGCCGGCAATTCATGTGAGAGAACTAAGGCTGCCGCGGCAAAAGCGCTCCCGCCAGTTTGACTTCCAATTCCCCTGACTTGGGCGGGGATGGGAGGGGTGGGTGGATGTGAATCTCGACCCCGTTCGGGTTGCGCCAGACATCCGCCTTAGCATCGATACGGTATCGGCCGGCAATATCCATCGGCTTGTCCAGACCGCAAGCTGTTCCAGTAGCGTGATAGGTTTCCGATCCGGAAGACCAGTTCGAAATACGGATACGGTAAGAGATGCCTCGAAAGATCAGAATCCCCTCGGCGTTGGGCGTTGCGGAGGAAAGGAACGACGCGGTCGAATTAACCTCAAGCGGGACATCACAGGCCGCCTGGTGAGCGGACCCGGATGCCACGGTCGTGGTGCAACCGACCATGAAAATTGGGGCGAATGCACCAATGGCGCATACCGCCGTGCTCCAGACCAATGCTGCGCACGAGGATCTGAGATTATGACCGCGCAACGATGCGCCGCGGCGCGTTCTCACTGCACGTTGCCCCGAGATAGCTAGTCGAGGTTAATCCAAACCGATTTGGTCTGGCTCACGGTAAGTAGCGTCTCAAGGCACTTGTCCCTTCCGGTTCCTGATTGCTTGAACCCTCCCCAAGGCTGGGTCATGTCACTGAGGTCGTAGCAATTGACCCAAACCACTCCGGCATCGATGTCACGCGCCATCTTGTGCGCGGTCGCAATGTTCGAGGTCCAGATGCCCGCCGCGAGGCCGTAGATACTGTCGTTGGCGATTTCGACAGCGTCATCGAGCGTCTTGAACGGCATGACCACGGCGAGCGGTCCGAAAACCTCTTCCCGCGCGATTCGCATCCGATTGTTGACCCCGGTGAAGAGCGTGGGCTCGACATACGCACCGTGCTCGAGTCCCTTGGGAGTACCACCGCCAAGGGCGAGAGTCGCTCCCTCGTGGCGGGCGACGTCAACATAAGACAACACGCTCTTTTGCTGCTGGCGGGTCACCAGTGGTCCCATGGTCGTGGCAGGGTCTAAAGGATCGCCGAGCGTGTAACTGGTCGAGGCAAGCTTTTTGAATCGATCCACGAAGTCATCGAGGACTTCGTTTTGAACCAGCAGACGCGATCCCGCGCTGCAAACCTCGCCTTTGTTGGTGTATATGCCGCTGACGGCGTACTTGACCGCGGCGTCGAGGTCGCCGACTTCGGACGTGATGATCTGCGGCGACTTGCCTCCGGTCTCCACCGTGACACGCTTCAGATTCGACTGGCCGGAATAGACCATCATCAGTTTTCCTACGGCAGTTGAACCAGTGAAGCTGATCTTATCGACGTCCATGTGCAGCGCGAGGGGTTTGCCCGCGCTTTCTCCGGTGCCATGAACCACATTAAACACACCTGGGGGGCCGCCAGCCTCCACAAAAAGCCGCGCGAGCAAGCTGGCGGACAGTGGTGACTGCTGGGCAGGTTTCAAAACCACCGAATTGCCCACCGCGAGAGCGGGTGCAACCTTCCACGCGGCGATCATCAGCGGATAGTTCCATGGCGCGATGCAAGCTACGACCCCGAGTGGCTGGCGAATTATGTAGTGGAACGCATTCCGCGCGGTGTTGGTCACTATTCCTTCGATCTTGTCGATGGTCTCGCCAAAGTAGCGGAAGGTCAGAGCGGCCGCCGCCACATCACCGTTAGCGCCGATTACTTCCTGAACGGGCTTCCCGACGTCGATCGATTCGAGCAGGCCGAGTTCGAGGCAATGCTGCTCAATCAGGTCGGCGAAACGGTACATCACGGAAGCCCGCGCGCGCGGTTCCATCCTGGACCACACGCCCGACTTGAATGCTCTGCGGCACGATGCGACCGCGAGATCGACGTCCTCGGGCCCTCCCAATGGCACGTTCGCGATCGCTTCATCGTTGGCTGGATTGATGGTTTCAAACTGCTGGCCCGACTTCGCGTTGACGAACTTGCCGTCAATGAACATTCGCGTTTCCGGCTTAAGCTCCGCGGCCATACGATGAAAATCGTCCCGGCTAAGAGCCGCCATTTGCTCGGTAGTCATGACCTTGCTCCCATACCGCGCATCGATCGGGTCATCGCTGATCTCACAGATCGACGATAACGTCGGGGTCGTGGCTGTCGGCCCGATGCCCCGGAGCTTGTCGCGGCACCGAGCAACAGAGCAGAACTTCATCCTCTCCACGAGCGGCGAGCGGCTCTTCAAGATACTCGACCGCGCCTTCGCGGATCTTCGTCCGGCAGGTTCCGCAAATTCCCGAACGGCAGCCGAAAGCCGGAGACAGGCCCGCGGCCTCAGCCAAGTCGAGTAAGGTGCCTTTGCTGGAGGCCCATTGCGCGTCGATCCCTGTCTTTCCGAATCGCACCCGCGCCTCACGCGCCTCAGCAGCGCCGGCTTGTACCGGGGTTGGCGGAGCCTGAGGCCGCAGCACGGTGCCGGGTCCGAACGACTCGAAGCGGATGCGCTCCGGCCGAACCCCTATCTCAAGAAGCCCGGAATACAGGGAACTCATAAATGGCGGCGGTCCGCACAGGTAAAAATCGTAGTCCCCGAAGGGAAGGACTTTCTTAAGCAGGTCCACCGAAACCCATCCTTTTGAGTCGTGCGTCTCGCCGAGACGATCGCTCCGCGACAGGCTCGCTGTAGCAAAAGTGAACCGTCAGTCCCGGATATTCGGCAGCCAATTGCTTGACCCGTTTGGCAAAGGCATGTGCGCGGCCGTTCTGAGTTCCGTGAATGAAATAGACCGGGCGAAACTTACCGCTGCGCTTGCCGCTGCTGGCCAGATGCTCAAGCATCGCCATCATCGGAGTGAGCCCGACACCGCCCGACAGCAGAGCGATCGGGCGCAGACTCGACTGATCGAGAACGAATTTGCCGCGCGGCGCCATCGCCTCGATTTTCAGTCCCGCCTTGGCACTTTCGTGCAGGAAGCGGGACACGAGCCCGTCGTCTATTCGCCGGATAGAAAGCCGATAGTAATCCGGGTTGGCGCACGTCGACAGAGTGTAGGTCCGCAACACAGGCGTAGGCTGTCCGGGGATATTGAGCCGGATGGGCAGAAACTGCCCCGGCTCCCATGCCGACAGCGGAGCGCCATCGGCGCGCCGCAGATAGAATGAACGGATGGTGTCGCTCTCCTGCTCGACCTTCGCGATTTCGACCGGGAAGTAGGCGTTACGCTCCGATTGCGGAATCAGAGAATCCGCCTCATTGACCGATATCATGCTGGCCCGTGGTACGGCGGCCTGCGCCTCGACGGCCTGCTTGGCGGCTGCCGGCGCTTTAGATAGCGCATTAACCACCAGCTTCTGGAAGTGAACCGGCAGGTTCTCGCTGTTGGTCAGAAAGCGGCCGCGATCCGGAAGTCCTCCGATTAAGCCGCGCTGGACGGAGTTGGTAAGAGTGTCGTCCTCCTCGCCAACTTGCTTGTTAAAGGCAATTAATTCCTGTGCGAACTGTTCGGACACACCCGGCCCGAAGTATTGCTCGCTGAAACCATGGGTGTGGTTCGGGCCGTTCGGAATCCAGACGTCCACCGACATTTGGCGAAGCCGGGATTGATGTTGATCGTAAAGTTAGGCCACAGCACGTGATACTGCGCCTGCTTGAGTTCGCCTCGCGCGTCGTAGATTTTGACCGCGCTCTTTCCTTCCAGAGCGGAAGCGCGAACGTGGCCAACCTGGCTCAGGAACCATCCGTGAGCGGTCAGGTGATAATTTTCCGGAATGACATCGATCGCCGCGCTGAACCCTGGATGGGCAACCGGACAATGGTAGCACTCCAGGTAGTTTTCCAGCATGGTCTTCCAGTTAGCGTCTGATGACCATTCCTCCCGGCTGTACAGTTCAAGGCTGTTCAGGTCGATACCGCTATCCGCGATGATGTCGAGGACCTTGCCGAAATACGACTGCAGCGGCGGCGCGCTGTGGTCGATATTGACGAATGCAAACGGCCCCAGGGTTTCGACGCGAACCGGCAGTAGCGGAAAGTCTTCGAGGCGGAAGTTTGGCTCCGCCGCGGAGCGCGGCGCTCTTTTCAGCTTACCGTTCAGGTCGTAAGCCCACGCATGATATCCGCACTGCATGATGTTGGTGCATCCACGGCCCTTCATCACTTCATGCCGGCGATGGCGGCAGACATTGATGTAGGCGGCCAGTCCGGCTTCGTTGCGGATGACCACTACCGGAAGCTCGCCGACGTAGCCGGTGATGTAGTCGCCGGCCTTGCGCAGTTCGCTGGTCGGCCCGACGTAGTTCCAGCTCTTTCGGAAAATCAGCTCGATCTCGCGCGAGGTAATCTCGGGATCGGTATACCAGTGCGCGGGTACCGACATACCGTGATCCAGACCCGCAAGCAGCGCCCCCGGGTCGTCGACGATTGAACTCATAGACGCACTTTCTCCTCGCTTTAATCGACGGCATTTCGCCGCAAATTCCCCTCGCTTTGAGTAGAACCTTCGACTGCGGTACGCGGTCTCCATTGCATCGCGGCGGTCACCAGCGCAGAGACCGCCAGGATTGAACTGATGCCCAGGAGTATGCCTCTAAAACTCAAAAAACCCGCGGTTGCAGTTGCGAGCGCGGTGGTCGCAAGCATGCCGACCGAGTAGCTGATGTTGTAGATGGCGTAAACCGCCGAATAACAGGACATGCCTGCACGCTCCACCGAATTTCCCAATTCGCCGGAGGATGGGTTGAGAATAAAGGCGTAAGCCACGTTGACCAGGCAGATGGTTCCTCCAATCAGAATCAGCCGGTCGGAAACCGACAGCAACGGTAGCAGAATTGCCATCGATATCAGTCCCATCAAGATGACGGGCTGTGTTCCAAGGTGTCCCGTCAGCCGGCCCACCCACGGAGCGCTTAACCCGTAGATGACGGATGAGATGGTGAAAAGAACTCCAACCACCTCAACTCCCACTCCCAGGCTTTCGAGATGGTACGGAACGAGCGGCTCGATAATCCCCCATGCGAAGGCCGCAAGCGCAACAAATCCCGCCTGCGCCAGAATCAGCGTATTGAACAGCAGCGCGCTCAAGCGAACGGGCTCTTCGGATTGGGCGCTGTCACGGCGGGCTCGGTGTTGGGGCCCCTCATCCGACGCGAACCAAAACGCCCGCCGAGGTAATGATCAGAACGCTCATCGCATACGAGCCGTAGAGGAGCCCCAACTGGTCGTGTCGCAGCTCGCCTGGCGCGTAAGGTGTCAAAGGAATCGCGACACCATATAGAAAATAATCAAGGAAAAGCGCGAGTCCAACTACACTGACGATCGTCCAAGGTCTGAATCGCGCTGAGACGCTCGTGCGAGAAGTTGACGGTTCAAGCAGAAGCTAAGAGTCGAACCGAAAGCGGCCGAGGCCACTCCCTCCCTTCAAAAAGCTTCGCCCTTTTACCATCCGGTATGCTTGTAAGTAAATATTCGACAGCAGCTAGTGGCGCGTTTCTGGGCACACCGTATCGCGCCGATATCTTTCGAAAGCCGCCAAGCGGTGCCGAATCATTGGTTGCGATGCTCGCGTTAGCTTTTCCCATCAGACACCGAACCTGGCGAAGTATTTTCTCAGCCCCATTCTGGTGACGGCTCCGTTCAGGTCGCGAACATTGCGCTCCCACGTCGCTTCCCCCGACAAGCCAAGGATCCAAGTACAAAATCCTCGTATGTTGTCTTCCTGGAGTTAAGTTTCGCTGACAAAACCAGGGCGCTCGCCGGTATCAGTGCTCGAAAGTGGCTTCTTTTCAAATCGTGATGCTTGTGGGGCTTGCGGAAATGTCCGCTTGCCTGACTGTTAGTATCGATACATCTACAGGATGTGTAGATTTCGCGATGATGTTTTAGCCCGCTAACCCTTGCGCTGACGAATTTACAGCAGTTACGGTAGGTCGCGGGGGAATTTGATGCCATCGATACAGGAACATGACCTGCGCGTCCGTCAGCGGCCTCGAATCCTGGTGGTCGATTCGGAACCGGCCTCGGCACGCCAGACGCTCGCGACGCTGGCCGGCGCGGGCTACGAATGCAAAAGCTTCGTCGAATGTGATTCGGCGATGGCGACGCTTGAGGAAGGCGGCGCCGATGTTATCGTCGTGGATTTTTCCTCCGAGAAAAGCGCGACCGAACTCATTCGCAGGGTGCGGATGCATTCGCCGGAAACCGCGGTAGTGTTAATGGTCGCGAATCCCGCGGTCTCGGCCGCGGTGTCGGCGATGCGTCATGGCGCTTTCGATTACCTCACCAAGCCGATCAACACCGACGACCTTACCGCGGTGGTCGGCAAGGCGATCGAGATCGCGTCGCTGCGGCGTGAGAATCGGCTTTTGCACGAACAACTGGATGTGGCGAGTATGGCGGCCGCGTTTATCGCCGAGAGCGCCACGAGCCGCAACCTTGCCGCGATTGTGCGCCGCGCCGCGCCGGCCAATTCTCCGGTCCTGATCGAGGGCGAGAGTGGTACCGGCAAGGAACTCATTGCGCGGATGTTGCATCATTGGAGCACTCGGGCGCAGGGGCCCTTTGTCAAAGTGAGTTTCAAGCTGCTCGCGCCGATGGATTCGACGCTAGTGGTGTCGGACGGCGTGGCACGGCCGCAAGCCGGCATCGCCGCGATGCTTTCCGAGTACGTCGAGCGCGCTACCGGCGGGACGCTTTTCCTCGATGAGATCTCCGAGGCGACGGCGGAGTTCCAATCCGCGCTGCTGCGACTGCTCGGCGACGGCGCACCGCATGGACGTTCTCCTCGCACCGCAGGCGTGAGGATTGTGGCCTCGACCAATCGCCCGATCACACGCGAGGTCGCCACCGGCCGCATCCGTCCAGATCTGTATTTCGCACTTAATGTGATCGCGATCGAGGTCGCACCTCTACGCGAACGCCGCGAAGATATCCTGCCTCTCGCGAGACATTTTCTCGCATTACACACGGCCGAGACCGGCCGATCCCTCGTCCTCACTCCTGACGCTGAGAAGGCGCTGCTCGCGTATTCATGGCCGGGCAATGTACGTGAGCTTGAAAACGTCATCGAGCGCGCCGTGGTGATGAGTTCCAGCGAGCGGATCGCTACCGATGCGTTGATGCTTCGAACCGAGAAAGTTGTTGTCGCCGGACCTGCCGCGCAGACATCCCATTCAATGCCCCCGGTCGAGGCCGCACACGAGGATGCCGTTCAACCAGCGGAAACGGCTTCCGATAGCGACGAAGCTATCGATACCGACACGGTTGCGAGAGAAGACGTCGAAGCGGCGTCGCCGGTGCCGACGGAGGGCACTTTGCAGGAATTCCTCGATCGCGCGGCTGCGGTCCGAATCAAGAAGGCGATCGATTCCGCCAAGGGCAACCGCAATGCCGCCGCCACCGCGCTCGGCATCGATCGGACCACGCTTTATCGGCTGATGCGTCGACTCGGACTTTAAGCCACCCAGCATGGGGAGCGCCCCGGGTCGGCATTCCCGCACGAACACCGGACCCGGAGCGGGTGAGAATTGCCGTGCGCGTCTTAACGAAGTGTCTTCATGATCTGGATCATCGCGGGACCGACGATCACCATGATCATCGCGGGCAGGACGAACAACACCAGCGGAAAGAGAATCTTGACCGATGCCTTCGCGGCCATCTCCTCGGCTCGCAGGCGCCGACGCGTGCGGAGCGCATCGGAGCTCGCGTGCAAAGCCGGTCCGATTTGCGCGCCGAGCTGTTCGCTCTGAATCAGCGTCGCGGCCAGCGGTTTGATGTCATCAACCGCCGTCCGCTCGGCGAGGCTTCGCATCGATTGCCCGAGACTGGCGCCTGCGGAGATCTCCGATGAGACGAGACTTAGTTCAGTTCCGATCTCCTGCTTCTGCCGTTCGGCCTCGGTGCCGACGACCTTGATCGCCTCATAGAGTCCGAGGCCCGCTTCGACGCACACCACCAGCAGATCGAGTACATCGGAGAGTTGTTTCGCGATGGCGGCCTGACGTTTTCGCGCGCGGCGGCTGATGTAATAGCTCGGCATGAAGAGTCCGAAGGTCACTCCCGCAAGGGTGAACATGATGATGCGCCCGAACTCGGCGCCCGACACGGCGGAGAGAAGGAAGGCGGCCGCCGCCGACCCGACAGCGCAAAATACCCGAATCACCTGAAAGGTTTGCGCGGCTCCGGACTTGATGAAACCCGCCTGCGCGAGTGTCTGCGCGAGCTTCTCGCCCTTGGGCGTATTGAGGTCAGGCGGCGGAATCCTGCGCGACGCCCATTTAAACACCAGGGTGGAAATGGTCGCCTGCTGCGCTTCATCGTCGAGGCCGCCCTGCGCCACTCGCATCTTGAAGGCGAGATCGGTGAAGCGCTCCTCGATGACGCGATTCTTGGCGAACATGGCGAAGTACACCGCGAGACCTGCCGCGCTGAGCAGGCAGAAAAACATTATCGAGATGAACAGGGAACTCATTTTAGTAATCCACTCTGAGCAGGCGCCGGATGGTGAACAGCGCGCACATGTCCATCACAAAGGCGGCCTTCAAAATCATCAGACCGGTGGGATCGTGAAATAGGGTATCGGTATATCCCGGCTGGATTACGCTGAATGCGCATAGCACGATCGCGGGGAGCAATCCGACGACCAGCCCACCCATCCGCGACTGCGCGGTCAGCGCCTTGATTTGTAACCGCAGACGTTGCCGGACGCGGACGATCTCGGACAGCCGCCCGATGATCGCCGCGAGGCTGCTGCCGATTTCCGTTTGTACCTTGACCGCGACGACCAGCAGTTTGAGATCGTCCTCGGGCACGCGCTGAAGCATATCTTCCAGCGCGCGGCCCAACGGCAACCCGATGCGGGTCTGCTCCAGCACGGTGCGGAACTCACCCCCAAGCGGATCGGAAAACTCGCCGATGAGAACCTGGAGTGCGCGAGGCAGCGAATGCCCGGCCTCGAGCGATCCCTTGATCAGATCGAGCGCGAATGGAAGCTGGGTGCCGAAGGCCTTGAGGCGGCGCTTGCGCCGAAAACGGATGTACAAAATGGGTACCGCGCCGAGTCCGATCGCCGCGCCGAGGGCGAAATAGAAATCGCCCCAAAACGCCTCCCCACCCGCATATCCGGCGGCGAACAACAGCATGATGATGAGCAGAACGTCCGACACGCGCCAGTAGATTCCCGCCTGCCACATCGTTTGCTCGAGGTTTCGCAGGATGTTGATCTGGCGAAGAACGATTGCGACCGCGCTTTGGTGATCTTTGCGCTTGCGGGTGATGTCGATGTCGAGATCGCCCTCGACCGGGCGCAGCATCATTCGCGAGACGTATTCCTTTTGTTCGGCTCCGCCTCCGCGCGAAAGTGCGAGCACCGCGATGATTGCGAAGATGGAGGCGAAGATGGTTCCCGCCATTAGCAGATCCATGGCTACTTCTCTCCTCGCGCGAACGTCTTCAAGTCGAATTTGAAGCCCGCCTGTTCAAGCTGCGAGGTGTAGGCGGAACGGATGCCGGTCGGACCGAACGCGCCCAACACCTTGCCGGTTGAACTGACGCCGGCGCGTTTGAATTCGAACAGGTCCTGCATCATGATCATCTCGCCCTCCATCCCGGTGATTTCTGAAATCTTCAGCACCTTGCGGGTACCGTCGGAGAGCCGGCTGACATGGACGATCATGTTCAATGCCGATGCGATCTGCTGGCGCATCGCGCGCTGCGGGATCGAAACCCCGGACAGCAGCATCATCATTTCGAGGCGCGCCAGACATTCGCGCGGATTGTTGGCGTGGATAGTTCCGATCGAGCCGTCATGACCGGTGGACATGGCCTGTAACATGTCCATGACTTCCGCGCCGCGGACTTCGCCCAAGACGATACGATCGGGCCGCATTCGCAGGGCATTCTTGACCAGGTCGCGCTGGGTAACTTCGCCTTTGCCTTCCACGTTGGAGGGCCGGGTCTCGAGCCGCACCACATGCGGCTGCTGGAGCGAGAGTTCGGCGGAATCCTCGATCGTCACGATGCGCTCGTCGAGCGGAATAAACGCCGACAGGCAGTTGAGCATGGTGGTTTTACCGGAGCCGGTGCCGCCGCATACCAGGATGTTCAGGCGTGACTTGACGATGGTGCGCAGGAAATCGACGCACTCCTGCGTGATCGAGTCCTTTGCCACTAGATCGTCGATCGAATAGCGACGCTTTCCGAAACGCCGAATCGAGAGCGACGGTCCATCCAGCGCAAGGGGCGGGATTATCGCGTTGATACGCGAGCCATCGGGAAGACGCGCATCGACCATCGGCGAGGATTCATCGACGCGCCGCCCAACCTGCGAAACGATCCGATCGATGATCAGCATCAGATGCTGATCGTCCTGGAACTTCACCTCCGTGGGACTCAGCTTGCCTTGCCGTTCGACGTAAACCTGATGGGCGCCATTGACCAGAATATCAGTGATGGAGTCATCCCACAGAAGCGGCTCCAGGGGACCCAGCCCGAGCAGCTCGTTTTTGACTTCCTCGATGAGTCGCGAGCGATCGGTATCAGTGAGGAGTCGGCCTTCCTCGTTAAGGATCTCGGTAATGGCGCCGGTCACCTTTTGCGAGGCAAGGTTGGCTTCGAGACTTTCCAGCCGCGAGACATCGAGCGATTCGAACAAGCGATTGTGCACCGCCAGTTTGAGCTGCTGGAAACCTTCGGCCTGCGGATCTTTGCGGGCCTTGTCCTTGTTAACCACCAAGGCGCGCTGAAACCCCGGCGCGGGCGCGTTGGTTTGATTGCTTTGGATCTTATCGAGCAGCTTCATATTCGATGCCTCATCCGCGCGCGCCGAACGAGCTCAGCAGGCGCGAAACCAGCGAGCCGTTGCGCGAGGAGTCGAGGTCGGCAACTCCGTCGAGCTTGCGCGCCATCTCCTCGATGGTCTTGGTAAGCGGAGAGTTGGGCGCGACCTGCCACAGGTCCTGTGCGCTGAGCTGCACCCGTTCGAGGACTTTTTCATCGCGCGGAATTTTCGCGTAGATCGGCCGCGCCAACGTATGACTCAATTGTTCCTCGCTGATCGGATGATTCGAAATGAAGCGGCTGATCACGAACGCCGGCTCCAGGTTGTGGAGCCCGAGCCGCCCGCATAGATCGACGAAGCGCCAGGCGCAGCGCGCGGCGCCGATCGACTGATCGAGGACATAGAACAAGTGCTGCGAGCGCTCCCATGCGGCGACCTTGGCGGCGTCGATATGCGTGCCGCAATCGACAATCACGTAGTCGAAAAGCTGACGCATGATCTCGATCACGTTTCCGACCGCGGCGTCGGTCACCAACTCGCTGTCTTCGATGCGCTTGGGCGCCGCGAGCAGATAGATGCCAGAGCCATGCTTGCTGAGCGCGCCTTCGAGCTGAATGGAATCGATTTTCTTCTCGCCCTCGGTCAACGCCATCACGGTGCGCTCGGGTTCGACATTGAGGAACACCGAGAGCGCGCTGGCCTGTAGATCGAGATCGATCAGCGCCACCCGCTTGTCGAGCGAATAGCGCAGCGCCAGCGCGAGATTGCCGGCCAGGCTGCTCACTCCGACCCCACCGACGAGGCTCACGAGCGACACCACGGTGCCCATCCCTGTCTGGTCTTCGCGCCGGCGCGACTCGCTGATCTTGAGGAGCGCCCGTGTCGCGTCGCCGGTGTCCAGCGGCAGGAACAGCAGCTCATCGGCGCCGGCGCGCAGCACCCGCTTCATCAAACCCGGTGAGCGCTCGCGCAGCAGCGCGAAGATGGCGGGACGCGGCTCGGTTTCGCCGACGCCCTGGAGGTAATTGAGCGACTCCTCCTCGTTGCCGTTGAACACCACCATCACCACATCGGGTGCGATATGGCCGTTGCCGTTAGCTTTGCCATTGCCATTACCGGATGCGAGCGCATCCGGGGACTTCTCGGTTATCTCGAGCGGAGGCTCCGGCAAGTTCTGCAATGACGCCAGCACTTCCGCGCGATATGCTTCCGGCGACACCAGCAGAACTTGGAGAGCTCCCCGCTTTCCTTCACCCTTTCTCAGTACCGACACTTCACACTCCCCCAAAACAACCTTTGACTAGAACCGCGGACGCGCTGCGTTTGGCGTGGTGAGCGGCTCTGTCTTGATCTCCTCGGCGGTCATCGGCGGCCGTGAAGTGGGGAGATAGACCTGCGCACCTGACGGCAGCGGATGCACAATTTCAGGTGTCACGCTCATCACGAGATCGGTCTCGGTGTCTTCCCAGTCGGTATTTCTGAATAGACCTCCCAGGTACGGAACGTCACCGATGTAGGGGACCTTCTGGATGATCTCTTTCTTCTCGTGCAGGATCAGACCGGCGATGATCAGGGTTTGATCGTCATGCAGCCGTACCAGCGTCTCGGCCCTGCGCGTGACGAAGGCCGGGACCTGGAATCCGAACAGCTCTACGCCATGCGCATAGTCGGGCTCCGAAACCTCCGGCTGAACCAGCAGCTCGACCTCGTTAACGCCCACCACGGTAGGTTCGAAGACGACCTTGGTGCCGAATTCCTTGAACACGATCGAAGTGTTGAGGGCCTGCGCAACCACAATCGGAATTTCACCACCGGACAGGAACTTGGCTTTCTCACCGGTGTTCGCCAGCAGGCGCGGTTGGGCGAGAATCTTCGCCATGTTGTGATTCTCGAGATATTGGAACAACGCGTTGGCCGCGATGTTCGAGTTTTGAGCGCTGATGCCATAGGTCGCCCCCTGCGAGAGGAGCAGCGGAATGAGAGCGCCGCCGGTCGGCATCTGACCGGTAGCGGCTATGGTGGTTCCGTTTGGAAGCAAAGTGGTCGGGATCAGGTTCGTGCTTCCGCTGTACGGAGTTCCAACCGCGCCCGGGATGCCGAACAAGGAAAATCCCGCTTTCTGCAGCGCGACGGTAAAGTTGGTCCCCTGATTTTCAACTTCGCCGCGATTGAGCTCGGCCACGATGCAATTGAGCAGGACCTGCTGTTTACCATCCGGGCTGATGCGGATCTGGCGCTCCTCGTAGTGACCCTGGCCGGTCCATACGGTTAGCGTGGTGAAGCCTGGTTTATGTCCGATCAGGTTGAGCTCGTAAGGATTGATCACCTGCACGTCGGCAATGGAAGTGTCCGCGATTGAAACCCTGCGCATCCGACTCGGAAAGTCGATCACTTGCGAGGTCCCGATCATCATCGAAATCCCGTCGGCCGGAAGAAAATGGCTCCCGCCGGAAGACGCGACTCCATCCGTGGAATAGGAATCGCCCGACGAAACGATCGAAGGATCGCTGGTGAACTTGCCCTTTTGCATGATCGCCGCGGACACGTTCTGGCTCGGTATCACTGAACTTCCGCTCGGACCCGAGGGCACCGGGGCCGCCTCGCCCATTCTCACCGGATCGCTGGGATCGATTACCGCCAAATCGTCTCCGGTGCCGGGAATTAACCGTGAATGGGTGTCGGCCCCCGGCGCGGGAGCAGACCTCGGTGTCACCGTTTCCGTTGTCGGATTCGCGACCGGGCCGGCTCCGCTATCCAACGCGGTCGGGGCCGTCGGCATCGAGGCCGCGCTCGCCACCGAAGTGCTACCAAGGCCACCGTCAGTCATCGCAGCCGGCGCGACGCCGGGCTTCAGCGGCGCGGACCAGTTTTGGATCGCACTCACGCTGATGTTGTAGGTCACATCCTCGCCGTCTTTAAGCTTGACCGAGATGTCCCACTTGCCCGCCTCGGCGCCCAGCAAAACCAGTTTGGTGGGGTCATCGTTGTGCACCACGAGGGCATACGGATTCTGGACCACATGAATTGCCGGTTTGCTATTCGGGTCGAGGTTTTCGATGACCTGTGACTGGCCCGCGTTCAGGCTGATGCCCTCCTGACGAACGACGCTGTCGGCCGCTTTCACCGGTTGGCTCAGCAACAAGCTCATTGCGATCAGGAGCCACGGGAGCAAATCAGTAGTTCCACTTCCACGCGTTTTCATTGTTGGATATTTCATCGCCCCGCCTCCCCTCACGGTATGTCGATGGTCTTGCCCTTAGGGGCGAAAGAAGCCGATTGATCGTCAGGCACCGTCTCCGAAGGAGGCAGCGTCGGTCCCTGCGAATTGGACGCATGCGACGAAACGCCCTGGTCGCTGCTTGTGGTAGGTTCGCTGAGCGTGCCCGCATTCGGGTTGCGGTCCTGGTCGACCGCGGAGAAGC
This sequence comes from uncultured delta proteobacterium, assembly GCA_963814035.1. Taxonomy (GTDB): domain Bacteria; phylum Desulfobacterota; class Binatia; order Binatales; family Binataceae; genus DATGKG01. The sequence goes on along the minus strand of CAWFBH010000007.1, from coordinate 296,778 downwards.
TGTCGCCCGACGCCGGTTCCGATGCGTGATGGCGACTGCCGCTTGCCAGCGCTTCCCGGATGAAGGACACCGACTCTGAACTCTTGCCGTCGCGATAGATCTGAATCTCGAACCTGGGTGCCGGCGGAACTGGAGCGGTTACGGCATGCTGGACCGGCATGACGGGTGCCCCGCCGGCGGTATACTGATGCAGCAATTCGCGAACATCAGTGCCGCTGGTCAAGACGATCTTGTTGTCGGAGTAATTTCGCATCGCAAGATGGAGCACGCCTTCGCGCGTCGCCAGTGCCAGACGTTCTGCATCCTGCGGCGTGACCAATACCGTAACGACCTTCACCACCTCGGGCTCGTCCTTCTTGTTCTCGACCTCCTGTGCTACGGCGAGGACTTCGACGTTCTGCAGAACGATTTTGGAGAATGGTTGGTCGCCATGGCCTTCGCCCTGATTGGCGACGGCCACCAGAATGTCGACGCGAGCATGCGGCAGGATGAAGCCCGAGATATCGCTGACCTCATCGACCGGGACCGAAACCGCGCGCATCCCGGGCGGAATCAGCAGCGGCATCACTCCGGCGGTCTTTTGACCGAGGAACAGCTTGGTCGCGACGATGGGCTCGTTGGTGACGAATTGGTTTTTCACGAACGCGCCGGCCACCTGGCTGGGATTCGTAAAAGCCCCGTCTGGAATCGCGTCGGCGGACCATCGCGCCAGTTTCAACTGGCCGGGATCGATCTTGCTGCCGAGCGGCAAATCGGTTGCGGCCACCACGATATAAACCGTTTTGGCCATCGCGCGCTGGACCTCGGCCTCCCTCTTTTTGAGGGCGCTGTAAACCACGACCGAGGCCAGCATCGCCGCTAACCCCGCGAGCGCGACAAAAATTACTGGCCGTCTCATGTCGTTCTCCCCCCGCCGGCTCTCATCGCGCAGCCGGCCTATTTTCCCTACTTCATAGAGCAGATCTCTCAGCCGCTGCCGGCCTCGATAGCGCTTTCAACGAAAAACGCGCGGGCAACCTTGATTGCCGCGCGCTCCTGGACCTCGAATCGCTCGCTCGTCATCGTCGCGCCTGGACGCGATAGGCTCATAGGGAACCGTCGATGGTTCGCAGAAGCCCCTGCACGATGGTTCCCGAAGTTTGATAAAGCGAAACCACCACCGCCGCGATGGTGGCGAGAATCAGCGCATACTCGGTCATGGTCTGACCGTCGAGCTTCCCTATCCTGCGGACAATCCTGGTCCTGCAGTTCATATGATGTTTCCCGCGTGACCGATCGATAGTGGTTGGGCAGGAAGCGGGATGCGGCCCGCGTCCTGCCCACGCCGATTACAAATTGCTGTCGAGTGTGCTGAGCAGACTCGTGATGTCGCCACCCATGGTCTGGTAGCCGATGTAAACCACCACCGCGACGGCTGACAAAATCAGCGCGTATTCGGTCATGGTTTGGCCCTGGCTCCACTCGCGAGCCGATAAAATATTGCGAGTAATCCACTCCATGTTGCTTGACTCCCGTTGCCTCTCTGGCATCGCGGCGGTTGCCCTCGCCGGATGCGGTTACGGAGTTTTTGCCGCGAACGTTTACCTCGCGACGGAGCGGATTCGGATCGGGCCGGTGAGCTTGATCGCGACCATCGAACTGATCAACGCAAGCGCCTGGATTGCGGGCGTTCTCGTTCATCCACGCCGGATGATCTGATTTCATCTTGCCTTCCAGTTCCAAGTCCTCCCGCATCGCGTTTATAGGTTCGCGCCGGCGGCAGCAGCTTCGGACTTACTACCGCCGGCGTCCTTCCCCTCGGTTTGATGTGACCGCAGCTAATCGGTCTTGCTCGCTTAGAGGTTAGCGTCGATCGTGGTGAGCAAACCGGTGATAGAGGTTCCCATCGTCTTGTACCCGGCGTAGACGACCACCGCGACCGCCGACAGAATCAGCGCGTATTCGGTCATGGTCTGACCTTTGCCCCAATTCTGAACCTTGACCAAAAATCTGATGCCGAAATCCATTCCCGTGTCCTCCCTCGACAGTTACTAATTCGGCCTTAGTGGCCGGTTACCCCGAAATGAACTCCGCGTTCGAGCGCGGCGAATGGTTCGTTGATCCGCGTGGGAAGCCGGAGCGTGGGCGGGTAGCGCCGGGACCAGGTCGATCGAAAATCTGCCCCTCCAGGCAGTGCGCCGAACAGTAGGATTTACTGATCAGCCTGGTCATATGTTCCGGCGGCCATCCCGCCCTGCGCATCATCGGTCCCCCCTCGGGATCAAACCAAGGCATCCTCCCCCCTTGCCGTAGCAACGGAGATGCACAAATGGTCCGAACAGGAGCCGATTCAGCATCTCCCATGCCAATAGGGACTAAAGCGAAAAGGCAGCGATTGTGCGGTAAGCACGCGGGGCGCGAACGGCGCTCATGCCACTGCGGTTGCGGCCCAGCAACAATGCTTCAACGCTCAGCGATCGGGCGCGAGCCGCGTGCGTCGGAATCGTGAGCCGATATGAAGACTTTGTAGGGCTGGGAAGGGCGGCATTCGAAGGACGCCTTTCGACGCCAATTCCGTGGAGCCGATGGCATCCCGCTCGCTACTGCTGGCCTCGATGAGCGGCGTTCCGGGCACGGCGTGTTATCGGCAAATCAGTTGCCCGAATCGCAACAAGCATGCACTCCAGTATGTAGAGAAAACCTACCGACGTGATGTAAAACCGCTACAGCGCGCTTATCTCGAGCTGATCGCCCTCGATGGTGCCGCTGCGCGCGGCAGCGCCTGCTTCCAGTTCCAGCGCGCGTCGTGCCCCCAACACTATCGAGGAGACGCGCCACGGCTTCAGCCTCTGGTTGATGCGAACCACCCGGTTGGACTTGTCGAGGAAAACGATGTCGATGGCGAAGCGCATGAAGAACATGTGCATCCACATCAGCGGAATCGCTCCGCTCTCGAACAGCATCCCGGCGCCGGGTGCGAGGCCGTCGCGTCCCAACAGCCCGCGGCTTTTCGCCGCCATGCTCTCGGCAACTTCGAGGCGTTCGGACAGGATCGTGCCCCTGCGTCCGATTCAACACCCGCAGTATTTTTGCCGACTCCTCGATGCTCATCCCCTGACCGCTCCCAGATGACCGCCTCGGCCTACCGCGCGCCACTGTCTAGCGGCCTTCACCTATAATAGGATCAGCGCGAAGCGAATCGATGGCCTATCTTCCGATATTTCTCGACGTCTCCGGGCGTCGATGCGTCGTGGTCGGCGGTGGCGACGTCGCCGCGCGCAAAGTCGCGAGCCTCCTCGAGGCCCGCGCCGAGGTCCTCGTCGTTAGTCCATCGCTCATCGATGTGCTGGCCGAGCTCGCGCGCGACAGCCGCATCATGCACATCAAGCGCGCGTACGAGACCGGCGACATGGTGGGGGCGGCGCTGGTGTATGCCGCCACTGACGATGCCGAGCTGCATCGGCGCATATATGATGAGGCGCGCGCGCGCGGGCATTCCCATCAACGTCGCTGACGTGCCCTCTCTATGCACATTTATAGCTCCCGCGGTAATGACGCGCGGATCGCTGCAAATCGCCGTCTCGACCGGCGGCGCCAGTCCCGCGATGGCGAAGCGGATCATCGCAGCGCCTCCAGCGTATTTTCGGCCCCGAATATGGCCTTGCGCTGGAGGTGCTGCGAGCCGCGCGACATCATTTACAGGCGAACGAACCGAATATCGCCATCCGCACGAAGAAGCTCACCGCTCTTGCGGCGGCGCTGCATTCCCGAATATCTCCGCAATGGCGAGCTCGAGGCGGTCGAGAAAATCCTTCGCCGGGAAATCGGCGTGGGCCTCGATGCGCTCGGGCTGAGCAGCATCGGTGCCGCGACTGAAAACATCCGCGTGGAAAATCCGACGGCTCGTTAGCATTAACATGATTACCCTGTTTCTTCCGCCCGCCCTGATTTGTTATGCGCTCTCGTCCGCGGGATTTATCGCCGATCGCGCGATGGGCCGTATCCGATGGACCGGCTATGCCGCGTTCGCACTCGCGATTGGCGCGATCTTCCACGCGCTCGATCTGGTCGCGCGCGGCATCCAGACCGGTAACATTCCGGTCGCCAATTTCGCCGAGTCGCTGTCGTTCCTCGCATGGCTCGTCGCCCTGGTCACGCTGGTTCTCATCGTCCGCTTCCGGATGGCGATCATCGGCGCTGTCATCGGACCGATTGTTACCATCGCGTCGCTGATCGCCCTCATGACGATGCGCACCACGCACCTCGTGCTGCCGGAAAGCCTGCGCAGCGTATGGCTCCCGATTCACGTCACCCTCGCGTTCCTTGGCTACTCGATGTTCGTGCTCGCCACTGCGGTGAGCCTCGTGTACCTGGTTTACGAATCGAAGCTGAAGGCCAAGCGCGTGATGCGCTCCGCGAACAGCGATGTCCCGAGCCTCGAAAAACTCGATCGCATTAACTATCGGCTGCTGGTATGGGGCTTCCTGATGTTGAGCCTCGCGATCGTCAGCGGCGCGATTTGGGCCGACGCGACCTGGGGACATTTCTGGAATTGGGAGCCGGTCGAATCGTGGTCGCTGGTGATTTGGATTCTCTATGCCGCGCTGCTCGAATCGCGCCTCACCGTGGGATGGCGCGGGCGGCGCGCGGCGGCGCTCACCATCGTGGTGTTCACGGTCCTGGTTGGATCGTTTGTCGGTGTGAGTCTCGCGTTCCCCGGCAAGCACGGCGGGACTTTCGGCTAATGGAAAACACGCTCTTCATACTCGGCGTGAATCATCGCACCGCGCCGGTCGCGGTTCGCGAGCGGCTCGCGTTTGGCGAAGCTGAGATCGCGCCCGCGCTGCAACGCCTCAAGCAGGCCAGCGGCATCGGCGAGGCCGCGCTGCTCTCGACCTGCAACCGCGTCGAGGTCATCGGCGTCACGTCCGATCCCGACCGCGCCGAGGAAGAAGTCGTGCGCTTTCTCGCCGCCGACCGCAACGTCGAGCGCGGGTCGTTCAGCGCCGCGCTCTATCATTTCAATGGACGCGACGCGGTGCGCCATCTCTTCCGCGTCGGCGCCAGTCTCGATTCGATGGTGGTCGGGGAGCCGCAGATTCTTGGCCAGTTGAAACTCGCCTACGCGCAAGCCGCCGAGGCCGCGACGGTCGGCCTCGTGCTTCATCGCGCGTTCCACAAGGCGTTTCAGGTTGCCAAGCGGGTGCGCAAGGCCACGCTCATCGGTCATGGCTCCGTGTCGATAAGCTCGGTCGCGGTCAGCCTCGCCGGGCAAATCTTCGACACGCTCAGCGACAAGACCGCGATGCTGATGGGGGCGGGCAAGATGGCGGAGCTCACCGCGCGGCATCTGAAGGCGCTCGGCATCGAGTCGCTGCTCATCACTTCGCGCACTTTCGATCGTGCGGTCGCGCTCGCGCGCGAGCTCGGCGGCACCGCCGTCCCGTTCGAAAATTACAAGCCCTACCTGCGCATGGCGGACATCTTGATCGGCTCGCTCTCGATCACCAAACCGATTCTCACGCGTCACGAGGTCGAGGCGATCATTCGCGAGCGCAAGTATCGCCCGATGTTCCTGATCGATCTCGGCGTGCCGCGCAATTTCGACGAGCGCCTCAACGAAATCGAAAACATTTATCTCTACGACATCGACGATCTCGATGCGGTCGCGCAGAAATCTCTCGGTGAGCGCGAGCGCGAGGCCGAAAAAGCCGAGGAAATCGTCATCGAAGAAATCGAAGCGTTCCTCAAATGGCTCGCCGAACTGGAGATCGTGCCGACCATCAAGGACATCCGCGTCAGCATGGAAAAGCTGCGCGACCTGGAGCTGACCCGTCATCGCGCATGGCTGAAGACGCTTGAACCGGCCGAGCGCGAGCGCATCGAAATGCTGACTCGCGGTCTGGTGAACAAGCTCCTGCATCGAGTGATGTCGGGCCTGCGCCAGAATGAGAGCAACTCTCCCGATGCGATTTACACCGCCGAAATCGCGCGCCGGCTGCTATTGGGAACCAACGGCGAGAATCCCCCCCCGATGGAATTAGACGACCTCGAAGAGGATCTCATCGAAGATTCCGAGGACGACGACGGCAACCCCCTGTAGAGGGCTCGTGAACTATGAAAGCGACGCTCAGAATCGGATCGCGGCCCAGCAAGCTCGCGATCATCCAGGCCGAGATGATGCGCGATGCCATCGCGGCCGCGACTGCCCGGCCTCGCGATCGAGATCGTTCCGATCAAAACCAGCGGCGATAAAATCCTCACCCCCTCGCTCGCCGAGATTGGCGGCAAGGGTCTTTTCATCAAAGAACTGGAGCAGGCGCTGGCCGAGCGGCGGGTCGATATCGCCGTCCACTCCATGAAGGATTTGCCGGCGGTGCTGCCGGAGGAGTTCCGTATCATCGCGACTCCGTCGCGCGAGAATCCGCGTGATGCGCTGATCACTCAGAGTGGCGCATCCTTGAAGTCGCTGCCGAAGGGCGCCAAGCTCGGGACCTCCTCGCAGCGCAGGAAATTCCAAGCGCTGCGGATCAATCCCGGCCTCGAGGTGGTGCCGCTGCGCGGCAACGTCGACACGCGCCTCGGGCGCATACCGTCCCGCGAGATGGATGCGATGATCCTCGCGATCGCGGGGTTGAAGCGCCTTGGCAAACTTGGCGAGCTCAAGTTCGAGGAATTCGATGAGCGCGAATTCATCCCGACCGCGGCGCAGGCCGCGCTCGCGATCGAATGTCTCGCCAACGAAAAACTCTGCGGCTCCGATCAAATCGAGCGCGCGGTCGCGTCGTTAAATCATCCGCGGACCGAATGCGAGACGGCGGCCGAGCGCGCGTTCCTCGCGGCGATTCACGCCTCGTGCGTCACGCCGGTCGGCGTCAAGGCCACGTATATAGATGGCCAACTCGCGATGCGCGTGATCCTCTTCAGCGTCGATGGCGTGCGCGAGCTCGCGGATGAAATTTCCGAGCACCTCGGCGTGGGAGACGCGGCCGGTGCGAAGAGTATCGGCGCGAAGCTCGGTGTTAAGATGATTTCGCGCGGCGCGCGCGAACTCCTTGATGGACTCTCATAGCAGCGGAAAAGTTTTCCTGGTCGGAGCAGGACCCGGCGCGATCGATCTGATCACGATGCGCGGCGCGGAGATCCTCGGCCGCGCACAGGTCGTGATCTACGACAGCCTGGTGAACCCCGGTTTGCTGCGCTTCGCGCCTGCGTCGGCGGAATTGATTCATGCGGGCAAGCGTGGTGGCACGCACAAGGATCTCGAACAAGTTGACATCAACGCGATGCTAATCGCCCACGCGCGCAAGGGGATGGCGGTGGTGCGTCTTAAGGGCGGCGACCCCTTCATCTTCGGGCGCGGCGGCGAGGAGGCCGAGGCGCTTGCGGCGGCGGGCATCGGGTTCGAGGTGGTGCCGGGCGTAACCTCGGCGATTGCGGCGCCGGCGTTCGCGGGCATTCCGCTCACTCATCGTGAGCATGGCTCGTTTGTCGCGTTCGTGACCGGCCATGAGGATGAGAACAAGGGCGCGACCTCTGTGCCGTGGGATGATCTGGCACGGGCGGCTAATCCGCGCGGCACCCTCGTGATCCTGATGGCGACGGCGCGGCTGCGCGGCGTGTTGAAGCGCCTTGAGGATGCGGGTTTGCCGGTGGCGACTCCGGCGGCCGCGATTCAATGGGGAACCGTCGCGAATCAGAAGACCGTGGCGTCGACGCTGGCTTCTCTCGCCGATGACGTTGACGCGGCGAAACTCGGCGCGCCCGCGTTAGTGGTGGTCGGGCAGTGCGCCGACCTGCGCGAGCACCTGATGTGGGCGGAGCGGATGCCGCTATTTGGGCGCCGCATCGTCATCACCCGCGCGAGCGAGAAGGTCTCGAGCTTTGCACGCGAACTGCGTGCACTCGGCGCCGAAGTGATTGAGTTCCCGACGATCGAAACGGTGACGCCGGATTCCTACGCGACCCTCGACGCATCGATCGCGCGGATCGACGCATTCGATTGGATCATCTTTACCAGCGCGACTGGGGTCGAGGCGTTCATCGAGAGAATGAAAACCCTACAAAAGGACATCCGCGCGATGGGGGGCGCGCCTCGCGGCTATTGGTCCCGCGACCGCCGCGGCGCTCAAAGAATACGCGCTCATCGTCGACGCGATGCCGCCGGAATATCGCGGCGAGGCCATCGTGGATGCGATCGGCGCGGAGAAGATTCGCGGAGCGCGCATCCTGATTCCTCGGGCGCAGGCGGCGCGCGAAGTTCTGCCGAAGCTGTTGCGGGAAAGCGGCGCGGCAGAGGTGGTCGTCGCGCCGGCCTACAAAACTGTCGCTCCGTCCGGCGTCGCGCTCGACAGGATGCGCGAGGCGCTATCCGCGAGTGGCCATGATTTGATTGCCTTCACCAGTTCCAGCACGGCGTCGAACTTCGCGGCCATCGCGGGCACGCCGGCGCCAGGAACGAGAGCCGCGGCAATCGGTCCGATTACCGCGGCAACCGCGAGGCAACTCGGCTTCGAGGTCGTGGTGACACCTCGCGAATACACCATCCCGGGCCTGGTCGCGGAGATTCGCGAGTACTTCGCATCGCGGCAGAGCGCAGATTAAGATGCAGAGGAAAGCCCAGAGGCACGGAGACACAGTGAATCAGACAAGAGATTCGACGCCCCTCGTTGGCTGCTCGCTCCGTGTCTTTGTGCCTCTGTGGTGACTCCGATCGAGAGGTGCGAACTATGGGATTTCCGATAAATCGTCCGCGCCGGCTGCGTCGAACGGAGACGCTGCGGCGCATGATTCGTGAGACGCGGCTCTCCCCCGACAACCTCATCCAGCCGTACTTCGTGTGTTCCGGCCGCGATGTGAAACGTCCGGTGACCTCGATGCCCGGAGTCGCGCAACTCTCAGTGGACAACGTCGTCAGCGCGGCACACGAGGCGCATGCGGCGGGCGTTCCGGCGATCATCCTGTTCGGGATTCCCGAGCGCAAAGACGCCGTCGGCAGCGAGGCGTGGAATGACTCCGGCGAGGTGCAGCGCGCGATTCGCGAGGTCAAGGAGCGGGTGCCCGGCCTATGCGTCATCACCGATGTGTGCATGTGCGAGTACACCGATCACGGCCATTGCGGCGCCATCGTCGGCACCGAAGTCGACAACGATGCGAGCCTCGAACTGCTGGTGCGCGAGGCGCTTTCGCATGCGCGCGCGGGCGCCGATATCGTCGCGCCCTCGGACATGATGGACGGCCGTGTCGGCGCGATTCGCACTGCGCTGGATCAGAACGGATTCGCGCACGTCGCTATCATGGCTTACTCGGCGAAATTCGCGTCGGCATTCTATGGCCCGTTTCGCGAGGCTGCCGAATCGGCGCCCAAGTTCGGCGACCGCCGCTCCTATCAGATGGATCCGCCCAACGGCGACGAGGCGATGCGCGAGGTTGCCCTCGATTTAGAGGAGGGCGCGGATATCGTGATGGTGAAGCCGGCGCTCCCTTATCTCGATCTCATTTATCGCGTGAAGCAGGAATTCAACGTTCCGGTCGCGGCCTATAATGTGTCGGGTGAGTATTCGATGATCCGCGCGGCGGGGCTCAACGGGTGGCTCGATGAGGAGCGCACCATCATGGAGGTTTTAACGTCGATCCGCCGCGCCGGCGCGGACTTGATCCTGACGTATTTCGCGACTGAGGTGGCGAAGAAGATCCAGAGGTAACCACAGAGGCACGGAGACACGGTCAGAGCAGCCGAAGATTAGACCGATTCACCTTGGATTGTGTCTGTAACTGCGTGACATATGTTTGTCTTCGTGTTTAACGAACAGCCACGAGCACAGATTTTGGCGTCGGTGAATCGGGTATCGGGTCAAGTGGTCGAGGCTGCCTTCGCCGTGCATAAGGGACTTGGACCGGGACTACTCGAATCGGTTTACGAAGCCCGTCTATGTCATGAACTGACTCTGCGGAAACTTGACTTTCGTTCTCAAGTTGCCCTGCCTGTCAGATACAAGGGTCTCAGGCTCGACCTGCTCGTCGGGGAATCGGTGATCGTCGAGCTGAAATCGGTCCAGCGGATCGAACCGATTTTCGAGGCGAAGCTCCTAAGTTATCCAAAGCTTGCCGGGTTTAGGGTGGGGTTGCTGGTCAACTTCAACGCACCCACATTAAAGGATGGTATTTTCCGGTTTGTTGTCTGATTTTACTGTGTCTCCGTGTCCCTGTGGTTACTGCCTGCTCTTCGGTTTGATGTGCGTTTCGTAGTAGGGGCGCATCGCCCGGAGAGCGCGCATCTGATGATATGCAAGCTCCTCGTCCGGATAACGATGCTCGGGACCGAGCACGCAGCCGGAGCGCGCGTGGCATCGCGGCGCGCAATCGGCTTCCACTTCAACGCGATGGGTCAGGCATTTCGGGATGTCCCATCCATTGGCGCTGACTGCTTCGGCCGGGCATGAGCTCATACAGGTGCGCGGGATACATGAAGGGCACGGATCGAATTGAAAAGCCACGCCCGGGGCATCGATCAACTCTTTGAGTAAGATCGCGGCGCGAAACGCGATCCATGGTCCATAGACTGGGTGGACGACGACGCCGAGGATGCTGGGTCCGCTGAGTCCCGCGGCTTTTCCGGCCTCCATGAAATTCAGCGTCGGGCCGCTGCTCATGAACGGATGGATGATGGTGTACGCGATTCCCGAACGCGCCAGCACTGGCGAGATATCGCGCTCGACCACGGCGCGGGTGAAATCATCGAGGGGGTTGTCGCGCGTCCTCCAGCCGGGATTTTCATCCGCATGCTGCTTGAATGCTCTCCAGAACGCGCCCCCGCCGTTGCCGATTACCACGATCGACCGGGTTCCTGGCGCGATAATGCCAGCCTGATAATCGGGGTTTACCGCGCTGTCGTAGCGATTGCTTGGGGTCGCGGCAACGAGGTTTAAACCGCTGATCGCCGCCGCGGATCGGATTGCCTCGAGAATCGGATTCACCCAATCAGATGTAGCACAAAAAGAATCGCGCGAAGCTTTTCACCTCGCGCGATCTCGCGGCACGAAACTCATCGCGCCGGCCCCCATTCAATGCAACTAAACTGTGGTCGATCCTCGGCCCGCGACCAAGCCCACGAGGAAAAGAACCAGGAACACGAAGAACAGAATTTTCGCGATACCCGCCGCCGTCCCGGCAATTCCGCCGAAGCCGAGAACACCCGCGACAATCGCGATTACCAGAAAAACCAGTGCGTAATGCAGCATATTGAGCTCTCCATATGCGGGCGGCGTCGGATTCAGTTGGAGAATCGTGTCGATGTTAGCGCGCCCGACTAGAGATCAGACGACGCGATATTTAGAAAATTCAACGCGCGCTTTAAGGAAACCTTCAGGCGATTTTATAGGTAACCAGGGCGTCGGCGACCAGCGCATCCGATCGATCGCGAATTTCGACATTGATACTCGCGACGCGTTTGCTGTGGCGCCGTACCGTCGCGCGTGCGAGGAGATCCGACTGGATGCCGGGGCCGGTGTAGTTCACCGTCATCGAGATGGTCGCGCTACGCTGGGTAGCCTCGAGGCTCCAAATCGCGGCGCAGGCGGCGAAGTCCGCAAGCGATGCGATCGCGCCCCCATGAATCGGGACCTCGGGGCCGCCGTCGTTAAGCAGCTTCTCGGAAAACGGCATGCGGACTTCCGCCACGCCATTTTCGGCCGAGAGGATTTTCAATCCGAGCAACGCGGAAAAAGGCGCGCGTTCGAGCGATGCCATCGCGTTTTTCTGTGCGGGGTTCATCGTTGATTAGCCTCGTGAGTGCGCAGCCAGTTTCATCGCGAGATCGACTGCTTCGCGTGGTGTGGTAGCGCGCTCGAGACCGTCGATCTCGGGCCACGACTTAAGTGCGACGATCGGACGGCCGAATTTTTTCGCGAAACCTATTTCGGCGAGAGTCCCGCCTTCGCCGGCCATCGCGATGACCGCATCGGAGCTGGCGACGATGATTGCGTTGCGAGCCTCGCCCATACCGGTCGCGATCGCGAACTCGATGAATTCGTTGGCGCTCGCGCGATCGTAGCTCGGAAGTATCCCGATCGTATGGCCCCCTACGCTGCGCGCACCCTCAGCCGCCGCTCGCATCACGCCACCGCGTCCGCCGTTGATCAGCACCGCACCGCGCGAGGCAATTTCGCGATCCCACCTCGCGCGCCATCGCGCAAATGTCCTCGTGCGCGTCCCCGGCGCCAATAACGGCGATCATTAGCGCGCGATTCATTCGGAATTTTCCAGCACTTTCGGATACGTGACCTATGGCATCTTACAAAAAAGGTAGACGATTATGTTAGCGGTATTGGTGACGACAGGATGCGGTTGAAAAGGCGATCCGCGACTTTTGGTGGATGGATATACTACAGATAGGTTTGGCGGAACTATTCTTGGGATTTTTTCTGAAGAAGTTCGGGCTTGCTACTTTAGTGATTTTCCTTGTGTGCGGTTGTTCTGGTTTGAACTGGATACTGCCCGGCGTTTGGCCACGATCGCAGGAGGCCTCGGAACCGCAGGAGACTTACGTCCGCGAAGAACGGGTCTGTCGTTCAGATGCGGACTGCACTCCGCCGCTGTCTTGCCGAAAGTTCGTACCCTCGTCCGGCTGGTGTACTCGCCGTTGGAAACCATGGGACCCTCCCGTATTGACTGCCGTGAGTTGCCAACGCTTGGACGCAGGCAGCACATGTGGCGCGTCCTACGGGTGTTTTCCTCTTGAATCGGAGGCAGGTCCGTCGCGATGCGCGCATTTACCTACGTTCGTTTGGCCGGTCGGGACGGGGATGTGGCGTGGAATCAATGAGGAACTGGCGCAAACAAAAACCTTGCCGTTCCTCTTCCCCCGGAAGTGGGATGTCCGCAAAGGGCCGCTTCCTCCTACGCCGGACGGCTATGTTTGGGCAAGGCTCCATGGATGCGGTTCTTGTGGAATGCAATGTCCACAGACCCTTAAAGAACCGCCAATTGATTCGTTTTATACCTATTATTTACAGTACGCGACGCCGAACTGCTTTGCTCCTATGTGGTAGTACTGAGGGGATGCCCGGGCCGCTCGACGCCGCGCATCCTATCAAGCATTCTCCAGCAGGTCGGGCAGTTCCGCGAGGTCGCGGATAATGTAGTCCGGTTGCGCGACGCCCTCGGGAAGCGGTAGCGCATGCCGGCTGATCCAGGCCGCCGACATGCCGACCGCCTTGGCGCCGCCCACATCATGATGAGGGGTGTCACCGACGAAAAGGACATCGGATGCGGCGAGGTTAAGCATCGCAAGCATGCGCGCGAAGATTTTCGGATTGGGTTTTCGCAGACGCAGGTCCGCCGAGATGATGATGGCTTCGAACTTATCCTTGACACCGGTGTCGGCCATGATTTCCCATCCGGTTTTGGAATCGTCGAAGTTCGACAGCAGCCCAAGGCGATAGGTTTCCGCGAGCCGACGCACCGCATCTTTGCGCGCGGCGGGCGCCGAGGTGACGTTCCGCACGCCGCGCATGTGGATGCGAGTCAGCTCTTCGGCCAACCGCTTCGAGGTGACGCGGTCTTCGACGCCGAGGCGCTCCAGGGTGCGTTCGAAGCGCTCGAAGCACGTGATCTCGATACCGTCGCGCTCACGCTCGCGATTAATTTCTTCGTACACCCCGGTGTAAGCCGTCATGAACACTTCGAGGTCGTATTTTCTGCCGAGGACTTCCTGCACCTTGGGCAGAATCCAGGGGACCGTCGAATGGATGTCGCGGCCTTTCCAATGCATCAGCGGAAGCCCGTCGGGATCCCAATTGACCAGCGTATCGAAGAGGTCGAGAACGATCGCTTTGAACTTCATCATTATGGGCGGGGCGCGAGGGCGGCGGCGGTGCCGAACAGAGCGATCAAATCGAGCAACAGAACAGCGCCGTTGAGCCTTACAGACAGTTGGTGGAGGCGATCGAATTCTGCCTTGGTTGCGGGATCTGGATTTGGATCCTCAGACACCGTTCGGATGGCATGGACCCGGGGACGGATCACGGTTCCTGCGTAAACGCTGCAGCCGAGTGCTATGCCGATGGTCAGGACGCTCGCCAGCCACCATCCGCGAGGTCCTCCGCTCGCCACCAGAAGATAGATTGCGAGGATGAATGCGATGCCGCCGGCGATATAACCGAGCATGTAGTAGCGCGGAAAAAGGACGCTGACGAAATTTCCCGCATCGGGTCGCGCGAGCACTTTGAACGCCGTCGCAGTACAAAACACGAAGAAAATTATCGAGCCCAGCCAGCATCCGAGCGCGAGCAGATATACAAAGAGGAGAACGATCATTTAGAACATCCGTTCCGAGGCGACACGTAGTTAAGCTATCACTGGTTTAATTGAGCAATGGTTTCGATGCACCCGGGAGTGGCTGGCGCTGACCGAAGCCGCTCTCGACGCTATGCCATGCTACGACGCGCGGCTCCCCATATTGCCAACATAAGAAGACCACATCGTCCTCTTCGTCGGCCTCGCCCTCGACAAGAAAAGGGAAGTCGACCAGGCCCTGATCGATATCCTTAAGGAAACAGCCCATCTCCTGGATCTCGCTGGCGATTTCGCTCATCCGGGCCGCCAAGGGCTGAAGCTCGGGATAGCGCGCGATTACCTTCGGTAGGTCAAGCTCGCCAAGCTTATCGTCAAAACGGGACAGGTCGCCGATACGCTTGCGCATCGCGCCCGCCTGGATTTGCAGATCGCGCACCAGGATTTCGAGGCGTGGGATCAGCTCGTTGGCTTCATCCGCGCTGAAGAGTTTTTCGAATCGATGTTTGGCCAATTTTTTCGCCGCTAGCGCGGTCCCATAACCATGCTTACGTTTGATCTCACGGAGATTATCTTGTCTGCCTTGTACCCGTATACTACGGTAAACCCAGAGCCGGTCGGAAGCAGCGGGGGGACGATTTGGGCGGCGAGTTCTCTCCAAAAGGGTATAACCGCTAATGTCAGATAAGCCCAAGGGTGAGAAGAAGTTCGACGTTGACGAGGATCTTAGCCAGGTCGAGATTCCCGAAATCCTGCCGGTACTTCCGCTTCGCGGAATTGTCATCTTCCCGAGCCAGATTCATCCGTTCCTGGTTTCCAGAGCAGCGTCGTTAAAACTGATAGACAGCGTCGGCCAAGGCAATCGCATCATCGCGCTGGCCGCGCAGAAAAATCCGGAAGAGGAAAATCCGGGGCCGGAGGGCGTGTATCAACGCGCCACCGCGGTGCGCATCCTCAAGATGCTGCGGTATCCGGACCAGAGTGTGCGCGTCCTGGTGCAGGGCCTCGCGCGCCTCGAACTACTCGACTTCACGCAGCGTGAGCCATACTTCAAGGCGCATGTGCGACGACTCGCCGATGAGTTGGCGCCCGATAAAGAAGTCGACGCGCTCCAGGCGCATCTGGTCAGCCAGTTTTCGAAATTTGTCTCGCTGGTTCCGTACCTGCCCGATGAGCTGCAGGGAATCGCGATGCAGGTCCGCGAGCCGGGACGGTTGACCGACTTGGTCGCATCGTACCTTAAGATTGCGGTCGAAGAGGCGCAGGATCTTCTATCGAGCACCGACGTTCGCCAGCGGCTGGAGAAGCTAATCGCCATCCTTACGCGCGAAATCGAGCTGCTTGAACTCGGGCATAAGATCCAGTCGCAGGTTCAGACCGAGCTCAACAAGAATCAGCGCGAGTACTACCTCCGTCAGCAGCTTAAGGCGATCCAGAAGGAACTCGGCGACGGCGATTCGCGCTCTGGCGAGCTCGAGGAAATCGAGAAGAAGATCGAAGCCGCCAAAATGCCGGAAGAGGCGCTGAAGGCGGCTAACAAGGAACTCGAGCGCCTGAAGATGATTCCGCCGGAGTCGGCGGAGCATACGGTGGTGCGCACCTACCTCGATTGGCTGGTGACGCTGCCGTGGGCTGTTTCAACCGAGGACAACCTCGACATCAAGCACGCGCGCGAGGTGCTCGACGAGGATCACTACGATCTCAACAAGATCAAGGAGCGCATCCTCGAATTCCTCGCGGTGCGCAAGCTGAAGAACGACACCAAGGGACCGATCCTGTGCTTCGTCGGGCCTCCCGGAACCGGCAAGACCTCGCTGGGACGCTCGATTGCGCGCGCGATGGGTCGCAAGTTCGTGCGCCTGTCGCTGGGCGGCATCCGCGACGAGGCGGAGATTCGCGGGCATCGGCGGACGTACATCGGTTCGCTGCCGGGCCGTATCATTCAAGGCATTCGCAACGCGGGCGCGAACAATCCGCTGTTCATCCTCGATGAGGTCGACAAGCTCGGCGCCGATTTCCGCGGCGATCCGGCCGCGGCGCTCCTCGAGGTCCTCGATCCTGAGCAGAACAACACCTTCCAGGATCATTACCTCGATGTGCCCTTCGACCTGTCGAAGGTGCTCTTCCTGACCACGGCCAACGTGCTCGACTCCATTCCGCACGCGCTGCTGGATCGGATGGAAGTGCTCGAACTTCCCGGCTACACCGAGGAAGAGAAGCTCGAAATCGTCAAACGCCACATCATTCCGAAGCAGTTGATCGAGAATGGGCTGGGCAACCTCACCATCGATTTCACTCAAGCGGCGGTTTCCGAGGTGGTGCGCAACTACACGCGCGAGGCTGGCCTGCGCAACATCGAACGCGAGATCGCCCACGTATTCCGCAAGATCGCGCGTAGCGTAACCGAAGGCGAGCAGCCGCCCGAGAAGATCGTGCCCGAGATGATCCAGAAGTACCTCGGGCCGCCGAAATTCTTCGCCGAGGTCGCCGATCGCACGCAGGATCCCGGCGTCGCAACCGGGCTCGCATGGACTGCCAGTGGCGGCGATATCCTCTTTATCGAATCCACGCGGATGAAGGGGCAGAAGGGCCTCACGCTGACCGGGTCGCTCGGCGACGTGATGAAGGAGTCGGCGCAAGCGGCGCTGTCATACATCCGCTCCCGCGCGGATCGGCTCGGCATCGCGCCGGACTTCTATGAAACCTCGGACATCCACGTGCACGTTCCGGCGGGCGCGATTCCAAAGGATGGGCCATCGGCAGGCGTCACGATTGCCACCTCGCTCGCATCGCTGCTGACCGGGCGCCCATGCCGTCCCTATGTCGCGATGACCGGTGAGATCACGCTGCGCGGCAAGGTGCTGCCGGTCGGCGGCATCAAGGAGAAAGTGCTGGCGGCGCGGCGCGCGGGGATCAAGACGATCATCATGCCGCGGCGCAATGAGCGCGACCTCGAGGATATCCCCGAGGAGTTGCGGCGCGAATTGACGATGCACTTTGTCGACACCGTCGATGAGGTCATTGGTTACGCCCTGCGCAATATTGACGAAACGGACCAGGTCGAGGAATCGCGGCCCGAGCGCACCGTACTCAACTGATTCGAAACGTTCACGAATTGAAGGGCTGCCGAGAAATCGGCGGCCCTTTTTCTTGGCCGGCATCCCATTCATGATCGCTCAGTGAATCGCAGCTCTAATCGAAGCTTTTCGCTGATGGTTGCGCTCGCTCTAGGTCTGATTGTGAGCAGCGCGGCTATCGCGGCCGAGACCACATCCGCTCCGCAGAAGCTGCAGGTGGCCGGCCTCGAAGTCATGGCGTGGTTTCCTCAAGCCGGGCACGCCGGGGCCGTGGCCGGTCATCATTTTCTCGCACGGCTTTCATGGTTGCAGCACGCAATCGAAGTTTCTGATGCAGGCGCTCGCCGTTGCGGGCTACGCGGTATTCGCGCCGAATCACCAAGATGCCGCATGCCGGAATCTTCGCGCGTGGTTCGATCGACCCCAAGCGCCGTTTCGCGATCCGACCGATTGGAACGATGCGACCTATGCCGATCGCGCTCAAGACATCGAGAAGCTCATCGATGCACTAAGCAAAGATCCGCGTTTTCGCGATGCGCCCTATGATTGGAGTCATCTTGGGCTTGTCGGTCATTCGCTTGGCGGCTACACCGTGTTAGGTCGTCGGCGGCGGATGGACGCATTGGAAGGATCCGCGCGTGAAGGCGATCCTGGCGCTGTCGCCATATGCCGCGCCGTTCATCAACAAGGAAACCCTCAGTGGCCTCGATGCTCCGGTGATGTACCAAGGAGGCACCCGCGATATCGGCATCACGCCGTTCATCAACAAGGTTAACGGCGCGTACCCACAAAGTCCCGTGCCGAAGTATTACGTCGAGTTCGACGGCGCGGGACATTTCGCCTGGACCGACCTCAACCCGAAATATCAATCCGCGATCATCGACTACAGCCGCGCCTTTCTCAATAAATATTTGAAGGGCAAGCCGTTCCCCGCCGCACTGGCGATGCCGCATCCGGGCGTCACCGTCGTGGAAATCAAAGAGTGAGCATCAGCCCTTGACGAAACTGCCCAAATCGTTGCCGACCCACGCCGTGGTCTGACGAATCGCCCGCTTGCGCATATCCGCGAGCGCCTGCAAGTCCGCGTCGGCGCGATACCGCTCGAAAGCTTGCTGGTCGGGAAACGTGACGATGTGGACCTCATGCGGTTGCTCCGCGCTCGGAGGAAATCCAATCCTTCGCTCCAGACTTCCGCCGTGGCGGCGCATGATTGATTCTGCGGCGGTCTCGAATTGCTCGAACTCGGCCTCGCAACCGGGATTGACGTATAGGGCTGCGACTATGGTTACTTTATTCGGCATGCGAAAATCGACCCGCGCGTGGCGGCACGAAGCCCGTAGTCTGTCACGCATCGAAAAATGGCGCCAATCGGATATAAACTGACCGCTCGGCGATTTTATCGCGGCGCGATGCCGTTGCGATTGAACACAAGCCTTCGCTACTCTTCGCTATTCTCGCGGAAGCGGCCGTGAGCGGTTACCTACCTCATTACGCAGGTCTCGGTTTCGAAATGAAAATTGCGATCGTCGCGGCAGAAATATCACCTTGGGCCAAGGCCGGCGGGCTGGCGGATGTCATCGGCGCGTTCCCGGTCGCGCTGAAAAAGCTCGGCGCCGATCCGGTACTCATTCTGCCGGGTTATCGCTCGATATTGCGGCAGCTCAAAACGACCAGGATTGCCGAGGTCGCCGAGGACCATTTCGGCCACGGGGTCGAGAGTTTTTCCATCCTGCAAGCCGAAGGACCTGCCGGCATTCCGATGTATCTCATCGGGCATGACGGCTTCTTCGATCGCGAGGGCATCTACGCCGAGCGCGGCAAGCCGTTTTACGACAACGTGATGCGCTACATCTTTTTCGGGCGCGCTGCCGCCGCGGTCGCCGCGAACTACGTTCATCCTGACGTGCTCCATGCGCATGATTGGCACGCCGCCGCGGCCACCATCATGATGAAGGCGGACGATCAAGTCCGCGCCAGGCTGCGCGACGCCGTCTCTGTTTACACGATTCATAATCTTGCCTACCAGGGAGTTTTCGATCCGGTCGATTACGCCCTGCTCGGAATCGACTGGAGCTACTACACTGTCGATGGTCTGGAATTTTTCGATCACGTCAACCTGATGAAGGGCGCGATCATGATGAGCCATGCCGTCAGCACCGTGAGCCCCAGCTATGCGGCCGAGGCGCTCAGCGATCCCGACTTCGGTTTCGGACTGGAAGGCGTCCTGCAGAAGAAGGGCGCGTACTTTCGCGGCATCCTCAATGGCGCGGATTACTCCGAATGGAATCCCGCCACCGACACTTCGATCGCGGCGACCTACACGCCGGATCGCCTCGAAGGTAAGAGCGTTTGCAAAAGCCAGTTGCTGAAGGAAATCAAGCTGGCGCCGCGCGAAGGCGCGCCCCTGGTCGGCATGGTGTCGCGGATGACCTCGCAAAAGGGCTTCGATCTTTTGCGCGACGCCTTCGATCGGATCATGCAGATGAACCTGCAAATCGTGATGCTTGCCAACGGCGACACCACTTTCGAGGCCTACTTTCGCGACGCGCAGCGCCGCTATCCGGAGAAGTTCCGGATCGTCGATGAGTTCGACAATGTCCTCGCGCACAAGATTCAGGCCGGGTGCGACTCGTTCCTGATGCCTTCACGTTTCGAGCCCTGCGGCCTCACCCAGATGTACGCGATGAAGTACGGCGACCCGCCGGTGGTGCGCGCAACCGGTGGCCTGTGCGACACCGTGAGCGAATTCGATCCCAAGACCGGCAAGGGCAACGGCATCGTGTTCGAGGAGTATCGCCCGGAGGATTTGCTCGCCGCACTGGGGCGAATGACTACACTCTTCGGCAATCGCGACCACTGGCGCAAGCTGATGGCGAATTGTTTTGCCGCCGACTTCTCCTGGGAAAAATCCGCTCGCACCTACCTTGATTGGTTCGAGCAGCTCCATCGCGAGCGCCGCGCTGCCCCCGCGAAACAATCCCGCTGATGTCCGAGTCGTCGCGGAAATACGTCATCTATGCCGATGGCGCCTGTCTCGGAAATCCGGGGCCCGGCGGATGGGGCGTCGTCATCGCTGAACCTGCCAACGAGTATCGCGAGCTGAGTGGCGGTCCCTATCCCGCAACCACCAACAACAAGATGGAAATCACCGCCGCGATCGAAGGTCTGCGCGATGTCGAGCTGGGCGCGGAAGTTATCGTGCGCAGCGACAGCTCATATGTCGTGAACACGATGATGCTCGGATGGAAGCGCAAGGCGAATGACGAATTCTGGCGCGACCTCGATCGCGAAGTTGCCTCGCGCAAGGTCCGCTTCGAATGGGTGCGTGGTCACGCCGGCGACAAGAACAACGAGCGCGCCGACAAGCTCGCCGCCTCCGCTGCCCGGGGCATCAGGCTGGAACTCGAAGCGGCCTCATCGGAGCGCAGCGAAAGCGACCTCGAGAGATTGGAGCCGCTACTCGCGCCGGGAGAGTCGATCCGACGCTGCGCGCGATGCGGCCAGTCATTCGTGACCGACTCGATTGAGCGCGCCTACTGCGCGCTGGTGTCATGTCAGTTGAAGGCGCGCACGAAGAAATAAGCGCGCTTCATCACCACAGATTGGGAATCATCGCGTCGCTGGCGTCCTGATACTTTCGATAATCCTCGCCATAGCGCTCGAGCAAGAGCTTCTCTTCGCGACCGATCAGGCGGCGCATCACGATTCCAATGAAGGTGATCGCGAGGAGCGCCGAGATCGGCGCGCCATATGCGATCGGCCATGCGACCAGTGCGATATACATTCCCGCAAATACCGGATGGCGGATGAAGCGATAAAAGCCGCTTCGGACCAGCACGTGTTTGTCGATGCCGTTGCGCTTTTCCCATGAGAAGAACCCCAACTGGATGCGCGCCCCCAGCGCGAGCCATAGCCCACCGAGCTCCATCGCGAGTGCGAGCCCGCTGAGCCATCGCGGCGCCTCGCCACCCCATAGATAGGTGCGCTCGAAGGGCGCGGCGAAGAACAGCAGCAGCAATGGACCCTGATCAGCGACCCGCCGGGCGACCGCATCGCGCGAGGGATCGGGACCGTATTCGTCGCGGACCAGAAGATCGGCGCATCGAAAGCCCGCATAGGCGAGCAGGTACGCGGCGATGTAGGTGTGGGCCGTGAAGTAGGTGGTAATCGCGAGACCGAGCGCCACGGCGCCTACCACCGCGACGAGGAAAATCACCATCTCGCCTAGCCTCAGGAAGAAGTCTCGATCCGGCAGGCTGGGGGGAATGGATTGGAGAGTAACCTCGGGCGCGGCTTCAGTTGCGGCCGGTGGCTCGACTAGCGGTCCGGTCGACTTTGCGGCAGAGGAACTCGGCGACGAATCGGAAGCGTCGGTCATGGGGGAAATCTCTCAAAAGCCGGGGAGGAATGATAGAGGCGCTCGACGGAGGCCCTTCGCAGTAAAATAGCTGCATGGTCCGCCATGCGCAATTCGCGAACTGCGATAAGCATTTGCGAAAGACCGCGAATCGCGAATTACCTCTCGCGTAATGCGACAATCGCTCTAACTGAAAAAGCCGTTTAAATGCCTAATCATTTTCAAATCACAACGCCGGCAACATTTCCTAAATCGCGACGAATGGTCTGAATTCAGGCATTCACACGCTGGCATCGTGCTTGCTCAAGTCTCCCCCATCGAGTTCGCAGGAGGATCAAGAACATGAACGCACGAAGCAACGAAGCAACCATAAACGGATACATCCGCAACGAGGAACAGACCAGCGAAGGAACCCATTTCGCGCAGTACGCGATGCTCAATGAGCTGCCTGGCGTGGTCTTCGGCTTCCTCACCCTGGCGTGGATCATCACCTCGCTGTTCGGCCTGGTCTAAGCGGCATCACTACAACAACCAAAGAACCTTGGAGG
This sequence comes from uncultured delta proteobacterium, assembly GCA_963814035.1. Taxonomy (GTDB): domain Bacteria; phylum Desulfobacterota; class Binatia; order Binatales; family Binataceae; genus DATGKG01. The sequence goes on along the minus strand of CAWFBH010000007.1, from coordinate 274,525 downwards.
AAGGAACATGAACGCACGAATCAATGAAGCGACCATCCCTGGATTGGTGAACCACGAAGAGCGCGCGACCGAGGCTACCAATCGCGCTCGCTATGCGATGCTCAACGAGCTGCCCGGCGTGGTCTTCGGTTTCCTGACGCTGGCCTGGATCGTCACCTCGCTCGTTGGGTTGGTCTGAGCTGGATCGATCATCGCATTGACGGAAGCGCTGGCGGTTTCACTGACCGCGCGCTTCATGACGGTGAGAGACACGAAGATGATTGCGGCGGTGAGTAAAATGGTGACCCAGATCATGGCGCGGATGCGGCGCAGCATCGAGTTGAGCCGCTCGACCGTGAACGGCTCGCCGTCGCCATGCGCGGCAACTTCCTCTTGCCGCCCGATCCTGAATGACAATCCGAACGTGATGTAGGTCTGGATGAAGATGAGCAAAAACGCCAGCCCGAGCTTCAGCGACAGCGCGGCCCAGATGCGCGTGAAGTACTCGAACTTCATCTCGGCCTTGACGTCGGTAAGCCGCATCGCGCCGGTGATGACGACGATGCCGAGCATCGCGATCGTGAACGGATTGTAGAATTTGAATCCGGTGATGAGCGCCGCCCGGCGCCGTGATTCATCACCTGCCTGCTCCGCGACCGGCAACAACATATAGATGACCGCGAACTGCGCACCGAAGTACGCAGACATCGCGAGGATGTGAACCCAGATCAGTAAGTTGGCGCTGTCCATTTGTTCCGAAAGGTTGGCTGCCTTCCTTCACCTTCTCTCCCTACCGGGAGAGATAAGAGCGAGGGCTCCTGTTCGAGTATCGGACTGGAAGCGCCTCCGCAAGACGCTGCTCACTCGCGCGGATCGTAATCGAGCATGTTGGTGCGCGCGAGCTGCGAGTACCAATGCCCGCTTTCCTTGACGATGCGCTGCTGAGTCTCGAAGTCGCAGTACACGATGCCGAAGCGCTGTTGAAAGCCTTCCGCCCATTCGAAGTTGTCAGTGAAGGTCCACAGGAAGTAGCCGCGCACGTCGGCGCCCTTCTCGATCGCGCGCCCCATCTCGCTGATGTATCCGCGCAGGAAACGGATGCGACGCTGATCGCGAACCTGGCCATCGGCGTCGGGCTTCTCGCCGTATGACGCGCCGTTTTCGGTGACGTAGATCGGCAGCTTCGGATAGTCGCGCGCGATGCGCAGGATCATTTCCGAAAGCGCCTGCGGATAGACCTCCCAGCCGAAATCCGTCAGCTCATTCTCCTCGCCATGATATGCCGGCCGCGTTCCCATCATCGTGTCATGAGGGTCATGCGCAATCGTCATCCGCGTGTAGAGATTGATGCCGATGAAATCGAGCGGCGCTTTGACGATGTCCATGTCACCTGGCCGCACATCGAGCCATTCCTCCTCGGTGCCCTCAAGGAAGATCTTCGGATAGCGGCCTTCCATCGCGGTTTCGAGGAACCAGACGTTGTTGAAACGATGGTAGCGCTCCGCCGCTTCGCGATCCTCAACTGAATCGGTCTTCGGAAAAACCGGCTGCATGCTGAATGCGGTGCCGACCATCTCGGGCTTGGTGTTGGCGCGGATCGCGCGGACGCCCAGTCCCTGCGCGAGGTTGACGATGTGGCCGGCGCGCATCGCGAGCTTACGATTCTGAATGCCCGGCGCGTGGATGCCGAACATGTAGCCGAGCACCGTGAAAATCCACGGCTCGTTGAATGCCATCCAATGCTTGACGCGATCACCGAAGTGCTTCGCGCATATGGCGGCATAATCACCGAAGTGCCGCGCGGTGTCGCGATTGGTCCATCCGCCGAGATCCTCCAGCACCTGCGGGAGATCCCAATGATAGAGGGTCACGAAAGGCTGGATGTTGTGCTTCAGCAGCTCATCGATGACGCGATTGTAAAAGTCGATGCCCTTCTGATTGGTCTCGCCCTTTCCATCCGGCACGATGCGCGGCCATGCGAGCGAAATGCGCGCGGCATTCAGCCCGAGGTCCGCCATCAGCGCGATGTCGTCGCGATAGCGATGGTAAAAATCGCACGCGACATCGCCGGTATCGCCATGCTTGATCTTGTTGGGCGTGTGCGAGAAGCGGTCCCAGATTGATTCGCCCTTGCCGTCCTCGTTGTGCGCGCCTTCGATTTGGTAGGAGGCGCTCGCGGTGCCCCACAGGAAGTTCTTCGGAAACGAGATCGATGCCATATGATTTTATAACTGTGCAGGCGGGCCGCAGGGAAACGCCCTTCGCCTTGATCGCCGCCAATCGGATGGCGATGGTAAATGAGGAGGTCCATCGCGAATGCCTGCAAATGCAATCTGCCAGATGAGCGCAGTTGAGTTGGCCGCGCAGATACGCGCGAAACAAGTTTCTCCGGTCGAGGTCATCGATGCCGTGCTGGCGAGGATGGACAAGCTCGAACCTCATCTGCATGCGTTCTGCACTCCGACGCCGGACCTGGCGCGCGCCGAGGCGAAGCGCATCGAACAGGGCATCATGCGCGGCGATGCGATGGGGCCGCTCGCCGGCGTGCCGGTCAGTATTAAGGACCTCATCTTCACCAAAGGCATCCGCACCGTCTCGGGATGCGTCGCGTATCGCGATTTCGTTCCCGATGAAGACGATGTCGTTGTCGAGCGGCTCAAGGCCGCCGATGCGATCATCCTCGGTAAGACCAACGTCACCGAGTTCGGCTACAGCCCGGCCAGCCATAACCCGGTTTTCGAAACCACGCGCAACCCATGGGACCTCTCGCGAACGTCCGGCGGCTCAAGCGCAGGTGCAGGTGCCGCGATTGCCTCCGGGATGGGTCCGCTTGCGATCGGCAGCGACGGCGGCGGCTCGGTGCGAATCCCCGCGTCGTTCTGCGGGACCTATGGCATCAAACCGTCCTTCGGAAGAATCCCGCTCTATCCCGGCTCGCGCGATGAGCGCTATCCCGGCGCATCGGGATGGGAATCGATCGAATGTTACGGCCCGCTCACGCGCACCGTCGCGGACAGTGCGTTGACACTATCGGTCATCACGGGACCGGATATGCGCGATCGTCACAGCCTGCCGCGCGCGGACTTCGATTGGATGAAATCGTGCGAAGGCGGCGTCCGCGGCAAGAGGGTCGCATTCAGCCGCGACTGGGGTTACATGGCGGTCGATCCTGAAGTGGCCGAGGTCGTTGCGAAGGCGGCGCGCGGATTCGAGCGCGACTTGGGATGTATCGTCGAGGAAGTAAATCCGGGCTGGGAAAATCCCGCCGCGGCGTTTGCCGCCGTCATGATCGGCGAGACCGACCTGCGCGGGATGCGCGAGATGATCGCGAAGTACGGCAGCCAGATGTCATCGCACATGGTCGATCTGATGAGCCGTCCGTGGACCGCCGAGGAACTCACTACCGGCAACATCCAGCGCAAGGCGGTGGTCAACCAGATGGCGCGGATGATGTCGCGCTACGACTTTCTGATCACGCCGACCCTCGCGGTCGCCGCGTTTCCGGTTCATATGCAGGGTCCCGAAAAGATCGCAGGCCGCTATGTCCGCCCGGAGAGCTTCCTCGGATTCACCTTCCCGATCAATTTCACCGGCCAGCCGGCTGCATCGGTGCCTGCGGGATTCACCAGCGAAGGCTTACCGGTAGGATTGCAGATCGTCGGGCGTCATCTAGATGATGTGATGGTATTGCGCGCCTCCGCCGCGTTTGAGGCGGCCCAGCCGTGGGCTCATCTATGGCCACCGATTGTGGACAAGTATATTTCCTGAGGGCCACGATATGGCCCGGTGCTTTCTTGTAAGGGCGGTCGCGAACCGCACGCATCGTTGCGGCGATCGCGTGCCCCTTCGCAATAGAAGCTTCGCTGCGGGTCGTTCGCAACGACCCCTACGAGGATAAGGCTGAGAAAAAAAGAGCGGGAGTGGCGATGCCACTCCCGCTTACTTCGATCTTATCCGCTATGGGTTTACGCGTGGCCGTGGCGAAGCAGTTTGCCCGGAGTCGCACCCGTGCACTGATCTTCGCAGAAGGTCTCCACGCCGTTCACGATGATGGAGCGATAGCCCTTCGCGCGCTGCACCCGACGCCATTCGCCGCCCGGCAGGTCATGCGTCACTTCGCCGACCCAGTCAGGCTCGATGTCGAGCCGTTTCAGGTCGTACACCACAACGTCGGCCGCCGCGCCCTCGCGCAGGATGCCGCGATCCTTGAAGCCCGCCGCGTGCGCGGGCAACGCCGACAAACGATAATGCGCCTCTTCAAGCGAGACGCGGTTCTCGTCGCGCACCATCCAGCGCAGGAAGTCGGTGGTGAACGCGCCTCCGGTGAAGAACTTGGTATGCGCGCCGCCGTCCGATACGCCGGGGAACGTGAATTCCGATTTGTTAATGATCTCGGCGTTGTACTCGGCATTGAACTGCGGGATCGCCTGCTTGAACTCCGCCTTCAGGTCGGTGGCGAGCGACAGATCGACCATCACATCGACCGGATGCTTGCCCTCTTCCTGCGCGATCTGCCCCAAGGTCTTGCCGACGTACTTTTCAAGCTCGGGCTTGTCCTCGACCCATGCCACAATGAGCTTGACCAGGCGTCCGCCGATGCCCGGAGCGATCTTGTCGAGGATGGCCATCTGCTCATCGCTCTTGACCGCCGCGCGCATGGTGGGGTCTTTCATCTTCGCGGTCTTCTCCTCCTTGGTGCCGGTGGTCATGTCGCGCCACGCGGGCGAGGAATCATACAAGTTCCAATTCTCGAGGGTGAAGGAGAATCCGCTGCGGATGGTGCCGGCCTGACCAAAAATCGGCAGCCCCTTCTCGCGGGCCTTATGCAGCCAATCGAGGCTCTTGCGATGCACGTCGGGATTCTTCGTGGCCGCGGTGATGGCCTGGAACAGAATCGGGCGCTTCGCGGTCGCGGCCAGTTTCTCGACGAACGCCAGGTCGTTTTTGATGTGGCCGGTCGCTTGGGTGATCTCGATGAAGCCTTCGTCGCGCTCGGCCAGTACCCGCGCGAGATTAAGGATGTCTTCATCGCACATCGTGTCGGTCACCATCGGCTGACCATCGTAGTCGGCCTGCGCCGAATGCTTGCCGAGACGCTGGATCGAGAAGCCGCACAGTCCGGCGTCCATTCCTTCATTCAGCAGGCGGCGCATCTCGGCGCGCTCGGCCTCGGTCGCCGGGCGAGTCTTCGCGGCCTCGAGGCCCATTACATAAATCATCAGCGATGCCGTCGGCATGTACTGGATGCAGTTGATGCCCTTGGGCGCGCGCTGGAGTGAATCGAGGTACTGGGGGATGGTCTCCCAATCCCAAGTCATGCCTTGTTGCATCGAGGCGTAAGGAATCGCTTCGGTGCGGGTCATCATCAGCATCGAGCGGTCGCGGGCTTCCGGTTTGACCGGCGCGAAGCCGAAGCCGCAGTTGCCGAGCACGACCGAGGTGACGCCGTGATAGCCGGAAATCGTGCACCACGGATCCCATCGGATTTGCGCATCGTAATGGGTGTGAAGATCGACGAAGCCGGGCGCGACGATGAGTCCGTCGGCCTCGATGGTCTTCTTGGCGAAGCCGGGGGCGCGTCCGCCGATTTGCGCGATCTTGCCGTCCTTGATGAAGACGTCGCCTTGATAGCGTGGGACGCGGGTGCCATCGACGACGGTGCCGCCTTTGATTTGGAGATCGATATCCGCCATTGGTTCCCTCCTCGAGTGGGTTGGGACGTTGTAAAAAGTTAAAGGTTTGCGCCGCCGGAAGGCGGCGAGTTTGCCCCTTATCGAATGAACCTGAAAAACTTATACAACTTTTGCCGATATCCAACAAACCGATCGGTATGCTTGCGCCCGGCCAAATGGCGGCTCTCCGCGCGGCACGCTAAACCTATCTGTCTGTGCTAATCGAATTCCGCGCATCGACAATATCTGCCCGACGGCTTCCGCAGGAGACACTACGAGAGGTATGAAAATCCGCCGTATCATTATCTTCACGAGCCAGATGCCGGCGATGGCCGCGTTCTATCGCGATGTTCTCGGCCTCCGACAGCAAGCCGATGAGCCCGGTTGGAAGGAGTTCGACGCCGGCGCCATCGCCATCGCGCTGCACAATGGAACTTCCGAAGTAGGACGGCGTCCTCCCAAGATGGTGTTCTATGCTGCCGATGTGGCCGCTACCCGCGAGGCGCTCATCAGGCGCGGTGCGAAGATGGGCAAGGTGAAATCGGGAGCCGGACTGGATCTATGTGAGGGAAAAGACCCGGATGGCAATCCGTTTCAGATTTCCACTCGCGCCTGAGGCGCGAGGTCGCGTGCCCAGAAGCGAGATCAATCGAGTAGTCCGGGGATGGCCTCGATGACGACGCGCTTGCCGTCGAGGTCGATCTCCTTCACCACGTCTTCGATGACGGGAACCAAAACTTCCTTGCCGTCGCCTCGCACCACGAAGACATCATTGGCGCCGGTCGCGATGATCTCCTCGACGACGCCGATGCGGACGCCGTCGGTCAGGAAGACCTCGCATCCCATAACATCACGATAGTAGAACTCGTTCTCCGCAGGTGGCGGCAGATCATTCTCAGCCGCGAAGACATTTTTGCCCTTCTGTAGTTGAGCCAGGTTGATATCCGTGATGCCTTCGAGCATTACCCGAATGGCGCCCTGCCCGACCTGCGCGACCTCGACGAGGCGATACTCGCGGGCGTCGGCGACGCTTACCGACTCGGCGTCGCCATCGGCGAGGAAAATCCGCTCGACGCTCTCGATAGATTCCGATTCGGGGTAGTCGGGGCGAAACCGCAGACCGCCCCGGAGCCCATGGACCCCGGTGATGCGACCGATTCGAATCAATGAGGTGAGGCGGTCGGGAGGTTTTCTAGCGATGAGCCCTAATCCTGGTTAATCAGGTGCGATTCGGGCCGCGCCGCCCGAGCCGGTGTCGCGCGCGGAAACCATCTACTTGTCTTCGATGATTTCCAGCACGACTTTACGATTGGTGCGGGACGCGACCGCGTTGAGAATCGTGCGAATCGACTTCGCGGTGCGGCCCTGCTTGCCGATCACTCGCCCGAGGTCTTCCTTGGCGACTCGCAACTCGAGCACCGATGCGGTGTCGCCCTGGGTTTCCTTGACCTCGACTGCGGCTGGATTGTTGACCAACTGCTGCGCGAGGAACTGAACTAGCTCCTTCATAATCGGCTCCGTTCAGGCTGGGTTTGCGAGGTTGTAGTACGAGCCATCATCATCTTTATGAACTTTACGCGAGTTTACGCGGTCGCTGACGCCTGCCGAATCAGTTCACGAACCGTATCCGAAGGCTTCGCGCCGACCTTCAGCCAATGCTCCGCCTGTTCCTTCTGGAGCGTCACTTTGGCGGGCTTGAAAGCCGGGTCATAGGTGCCGATTTGCTCGACGAAGCGGCCATCACGCGGCGAGCGCGAATCCGCCACCACGATCCGGAAAAATGGTTTCTTGCGGCTGCCATGCCGGCGCAGTCGAATCACTAGTGCCATGCGATCTGTATCTCTCCCTGTTGCTTAGTATGTCACCCGAGGCCCATCCCGCGCATCATCGCGCGGCCGGCACCCATTCGGGTTAGCTTCTTCATTACCTTGCGGGTCTGCTCGAACTGCTTCAGGAAGCGATTAACATCCTGCACGCTGGTTCCACTTCCGCCCGCGATCCGCGCGCGCCGCTTGCCGTTGAGAATCAGGTGATTCTCGCGCTCCTGGATAGTCATCGAATCGATGATGGCCTGGATACGCACCAATTCGCGCTTGGACTCTTCCGAATCAACCTGACCCGCGACCTTTTTCAAACCCGGAATCATCCCGACCAGGTCGCCCAGCGATCCCATCTTCTTGATGGCCTTCATCTGTTCGGCGAAATCGGTCAGCGTGAATTCATTCTTCTTGAACTTGCGCTCGAGTTCTTTCGCCTTTTTCTGATCGTAGTTCGCCTGCGTCTTTTCGATCAGCGTGAGCACGTCGCCCATGCCGAGGATGCGGGTCGCAAGCCGATCCGGGTGGAAGATGTCGAACGCGTCGAGCTTTTCGCCGGTCGCCGCAAACAGTATCGGAGCGCCGGTGATGGCGCGAACCGAAAGTGCCGCGCCGCCGCGCGCATCGCTATCGAGCTTGGTCAGGATGACGCCGGACACCTGCAGCCGCTGATGGAACCCCTCGGCGACGTTGGCAGCCTCCTGGCCCGTCATCGCATCGGCAACGAACACGATATGATGGGGCCGGACGGCCGCCTTCAGCCGCTCCAGTTCCTCCATCAGATCATCGTCGATTTGCAGGCGGCCCGCGGTATCGATGAGAACGACATCGTGGCCGCCGATCTCGGCTCGCGCCAGCGCGCGCGTCGCGATTTCTATCGGGTCCTCATTTTCATGGCTATCAACGACTGGAACCCCGGCTTGAGCGCCAAGAATCCGCAACTGCTCCATCGCGGCCGGGCGCCGCACGTCGGTCGAAACCAAAAGCGGATGGCGCTTGCGGGTATCCTTGAGCCATAAAGCCAGCTTCGCCAGCGAGGTCGTCTTACCGGAACCCTGGAGGCCGACGACCATGATTTTGACCGGCGGTTTGACCTTAAGGTCCAATTCGCGCGCCTGCTCGCCCATCACATGGCGCAGCTCATCGGCGACGAACTTGAGGATGTGCTGCTCGGGGGTCAGCGAGCGCAGGACTTCCTGGCCGAGCGCCTTTTTCTTCACGTGCTCGACGAAGTCGCGAACTACCTTGATGTTGACGTCGGCTTCGAGCAGAGCGAGACGGACCTCGCGCAGGGCCTCGTCAATGTTGGATTCGGAAATCCGCCCTTGACCCCTGAGCTTCTTGAAAATTCCGTCGAGGCGGTCGCTCAGCGTGTCAAACATAGGAGGGAACTAGTGGTTCGTGAAAATGTTGAAGCGATTCCAGATTTAATAGGTTTCCGGTTGCGGCGAAGCCAGCAGGCTAGGTTACCCTCTCTGCAGAGTCAAATCCATAGTGAGCAGACTACCCGATAAGAAACGGAGCATTAACCGATGCAACCGGACCAAGCCATCTCCAATATGACGCGAGATCGGCGGAAGCACACCCTGGACTTCCGCCGATCACGATGCCGATTGTCCCGCTGATTCGCTTGCCGGTCAACCCCGATACTTTCCCATCGCATGGTCGTGGACCTGCCATGTTGCCTTCCCCTCCGCCGGCGAAATTCAGTTGAACGTCGGCATCCGAATCAGGAAGAACTCGGTGTCCTCGAGGACCTCGAACCTGGTGCCCTCATCGCGCGCATCGACATACCAGGCCGAATGTTTATCGAGCTTTTCGCCGGGCAGGCTTTCGACCGCGAACGCGCCCTTCGTGACGAGCGCCAGCTCCGGCGAAGGCAGCGCGCCGAGCGTGTGCGTCGCGCCGCGCGGTCCGCGGATAAAACCGACTTCCAATCCGCGCTCGCCGAATGAGCCGAGGTGTTTGTAATCGAAGCCGCCGCCGATCGCGCGCCAGCCGAAGTTCTCCGGATGCATCACGATGGGCTCCTCGAATCGGGGCGGCGGATATTCCAGCTCGCGCTTGTTGACGTACTCCCAAATTGCCTCGTAGCCGTCCTTGCGCTGCGAGCGGCCGTCATCGGTCGTGCGAGTGAAGACGCCTTTATCAAAACTGCCGAGATCGGAAAGTCGCTGGTATCCGTCGTGGAGCTGGCGATAGCTCATGAAGCCGTAACCCGCCGCGCCGCCCATCTGCACGATGCAGACGACTGAGCCAATGGTGTCCTGCTGCGGTCCGTAAAAGGTCCCTTCGGGAAAATATCCGACCGTGCCGGCCGCGAGATTCTTGCCCGGCGCGTAGTTCATCGAGCCTTCGAGGCAGAAGCGGATCTGATCGAAATTGTGGCGATGACGCGGAGTGTAGTAGTCGCCCGCCGTGCGCACGAGGCTGAATTCGAAGTTGTCGGGCGCGCCGTCCGCGCCCTGGATAAGGCGTTTGAAATCGATGCCTCCGGAGCGATGGCCCGAGACTTGACCCCATTGCGTGCTGGCGGCGTGCGCGGTCTTCATGGAGGTGGCCTTAACGCGCCTTCATCAATGGCGTCAAGCTACGCAGCCTAATGAGGGTTCTCCGGGTGAGCAAACCCATGCTCCCATGCCGCAGTGTCGGTGAATTCGATGTGCCGGCAGATCAGCCCGTCGCGGACCGTCCAGACATGGGCCCAGTTCGCATCAACCACCCGCCCAGTTGATCGCACCACGCATCGTTCGTGGCCGAGCACAACGATGTCGTTGCCGGCGACGATAAATTCGTCCGGTTGGAAAATTTGAAACTCCAGCGAGTCAGCGATGATGGAAAGGAATTGTTCGAGACCTTCTCGACCGTGCCACCTTCCCGCCATCGGAACCTCGTCGGAACCGAACAATCGCAGGTCCAAATCGTCCGTCACAAGATTCAGGCGGGCGGGAATATCTCCTTCAACGATCGCTTTATAAATGCGCTGCACGACCTCGAGGCCTGATTGATCGCTCATCGTGCTGAATTCTCGAGGGTGGGCGCCACTGCGTCAAGCGAAGTCGCCGATGCGTGGGTGCGAGCATCGCCTTGTAGGGGCGCTTCGCGAACGACCTTACGAAGAACGCTGCTGAATGGAAACCGCTCAACGCAAATGAGGAAACAAAGATAGCGCGTTGTTACGGCCGATCGCGCGGAAGTCCTCGGGGGACAACAACTGGCTCCCCATCAATTCGTTGAGATGCGCCGCCACGATCGGCTCCGGCGTGTGAACATAGTCACTCCCATAAAGGATGTGCGTGCGTTCGGTCATCTCGAGCAGCGGCGCGAGCGCGTTCGACCCGGGCGATCCCGCGAGATCATAGTAGAGCCGTCGCAACTGCCCCTCCGCGTCAGGCGCAGCTGCCGCTCCCCGCAAGGCCGCGCGCGAACATGCCGATGCGGCGCGCGAGAAACGGCAGCGTCCCGCCCGCATGAGGAACGATGATGCGAAGCTTCGGGCATCGCGCCAGCGTCCCGCTGAAGATCAGATTGACCACCGCGCGCGTGCTGTCGAAGGTGAACTCGATCATCGGACGCGGATACCCGAGCGCGCTCTGCTGCCAGCATATCGGTGAGGTGGGATGAATGAAGATTACCGCGCCACGGCGGTTGAGTTCATCGAAGACCGGATCTAGCCGTTGGTCCCCGAGGTACACGCCGTTGAAGTTGGTCAGCACGACGACGCCATCGAGCTTGAGGGTGTCGAACGCATAAGCGATCTCTTCCAGCGCGCCATCAACATCGGGAAGTGGCAGGCTGGCGAAACCGCCGAAGCGTCCGCGATGATCCGCCATCGTGCGCGCGGCGAATTCGTTGACCGAGCGCGCCAGTGAGCGGGCTCGCGCATCGTTGCCGAAATGCACACCCGGAGACGAGACCGACAGCATTCCAGTCGCGATGCCCAAGCGATCCATCATCGCGAGAGTTCCCTCGACCGACCATTGCGGCGCGGCAAACCCGTCGGGATAACCGCCGATCGCATCGATCATTTTCTCGCGATACTCAGGGCTCAGGTAATGGAAATGAACATCGATACGGTCCTTGAATGCGTCTGTCATTGGCGGCGCTCCTCTGTCCCTGTAGCTAGTGCGCGCCCTGCGACTGCGTCAAGCGACGATGCGCGCAGTCTTGCAGCGGTCGATTGCGCGATGCTACTTACGATAACTTCAACAACGACAGGATGGGGCACATGCGACAGATTCTCGGCCGGATCGGAATTGCGGCGTTGACTTTGACATTGATGACTTCGACCTATGCGCTGGCTCAAGATGCCGCGGGCGGCGCGGCGGCCTCCGCCGATCAGGCGGCAATCACTGACGCTGCGAAGAAGGCCTATCAGGCGATTGCGGACAGCAAGATCGATAACCTGTGGACGCTGGTCGAGTCCAAGTACGACCGCAAGCTGCGCCCTGAAGAATTGCGCCCCGGAGACACCGGACCCAAGGTCAGCGTGGCCTTCGATGGCAATGTCAAAGTTTTGCGGACCGGAAAGAACTTCGCGGTGGTCGGCGCGACTTTCTTCAAGCCCGACTCCTCCGATATCCCGCCGGGCGAAGTCAGCCGCCTCGACCTTTTTATGGTCAATGATCATGGCAGTTGGAAAATCGGCGCGCCGGACAAGAAGGAAGCCGCTTTCGATGGCGACAAGGGCGGATGGTATCACTCCGGGTCGTTCACCTTTTGCCCCAACAAGAAGGGGATGGTGTTTCTGCCCAATCATTTCAGCAGCAGCACCGATTGCACGGCGACCGCGGTTTGCCGTTAGACCGAACTTCGATCTAGCCCCTAGCCCCTTCTTTGCTGTTTCCCCTTCCACTTCAGGGGAAGGGGTTAGGGGTTAGGTCTCTTTCCGCTGGCGCGCCAGCGCTTTCGCCCGTCTCCGTTCATGACGATTGCCGGTAAACATTGAAGTTAATGGGTTTGCTTTTGCACTTTCATCGAGTGAAGCGGCCGGGTCGAAGTGGGTTTGCTTTTGCGCATCGGCGATTCGCGGCGTGCTATTTGAGGCCCTTCGCCAAGCCTCAGGGCCAGTATTCGGCGGTGCCGAATAGTGGGTTTGTTTTTGCACTTTCGTATTTCTGAATACTGCGCCTGATCGAAGGGCTCGGAGCCCTTCCAGTTCCGATAATGCCCGCCGAATCGTCCGGTCGAGGCACCCCGAATAGCGGCTAATCGCATTGACCTCGCGAGGTCCAGGGATGGTCGGCCTCCATAGTCCGGCGCGACGCAGATTCTCGCGCTGCGCTTCGAGCCGCGCGGCTTCGGCGGCATCGCCGGCAGCTATGCGTTCATTGAGTTCGCGGTCGCACTGCTCATGGTATTTGAGCGCCGCGATATTCTCGTATCGGAGCATCGCGGCCATCCGGATGTAGGATTCCGCCATCGCCGCGACACAGCTTTCTTCGCGGATTCCCTGCGGCTGGAAGTCGACGCGCAATCCTTCGAGGGTTTCCGCGAAATCACGCTGCTGCTGAGGCGTCCATTTTTCCGGTCCCGCAAAGAATCCATGTTTGATGGGATTGCGCGCGACCTTCGCCTTTCCTTCGGCCGTGCGCGGGCCGGTCGAGCGCGCGGCGTTGCGCCGATTCGCTGCGAGCCGGCGCTGGGTGAGCACTAACGGTCGACGACGCGAGACGGAAACGGCAATCGAGACAGTTCTCACGGGGCTCGCTGCCATGGCGCATGCCTCCTTGGATAGGGCCGCTAAACTGCGCGGCCATAACCCTCAAGCATTTACCTATGACTGGCGGTTGTCCAGGCCTCGACGTAAGCTAGTGCTGGAGGCCGAGATTTCGTTCCGCCTCGGCCCGCCGCACCCAGCCGGTCATTCCCAACCCTTGGAATTGCTCTATCGCAACCCCGAGCAATGGCTCAGCGCGCTCAGCGTCGGAAGGATGATTGCGGCGACGATACATTAGAGCCTCGTCGAAATCAGCAATTGCCCGCAGCGGACGAGCCTGCTGCGAGTCGAGTACCAAGCGCGACTTGGCGAACCACTCAACGGCTTCATCGTAACGGTTTTGCAGTGCGCAGAGGCGAGCCATGGAAAGGCGCGCATCGCGCATGGGAAAGCGGAAGTCCGGCGCGATGACTTTCTCGCGCAGGATTCGCTCGACCAAGGGGGCGTGCTCGTTGCGGTTTAGCAGCCATAGCGCCGCGGCCGCATCACAGATCATCGGGCCATACGTAACTTCCCAATAGGCGCCCACCTCGAATGCTTGCGGCAACGTCTCCAGACGGGGCATCGCCAGATCGGCGCGACCCAGCCGGGCCATCATAAATGCGGTAGTGGCGCGGGTAAGTGCGAACGACCAATTGTTTTCGGGTGCGGGATCCGCGATGAGCTGTTTGGCATCTGCCGAGTTAAAAAACTCCTTCCAGCCGGTGTCGATGGCGATCAGCATTTGATACCTCACCCCGTTGAGGTAAAGGCTGGCCACCCGTGAGGTCGCACTCGCGGTGCGCGCATTCAGCGCGACCGCACGATCTATGGCCGCTTTAGCGGCGGTGAAATTTCCCATCGCCGCATTGCAGGCCGCGACGCCGGACCACGCGATGACCGCCTTTGCGAGCCGCCCGTGGGTTTCAGCGCTCCCGGCATCCTGGTGGAATAACTCCAGTCCGCGTTGAAATTCGCCCGCCATGAGAACCAGCGTAAATGGGGAAGCGGCGGGGTTCGCGAGGATGTCCGCGCGGGATTCGAACGGCGGATCGATTCCACGGATGCGAAGCTGTTCGGGATCGGCGCTTTTCAGTATCGCGCGCATTTCCCGTCGCTTCGGAGAATCGGTGAGAATTCCAGGATTCCCGGGATCCTCGGCATCGATGCGGCCAAGATCGAGCTCCATCAGGCTGGCCCAGACAAGGTCGCGGCGATGCTCAGCCAGACGGAGGCCATCTTTGGCAAGCTCCCACGCCGGCTGCACCATGCTGGCGGAGAACATCACGCGCGCGGCCTGCTCGACATAGTCGGCTGCCGCATCGGCGCCCTCAGCTGCTTCGATAGCCGTAGCGGCTTGTCGCGTCACCTCCAGCGCTTCATCGCGATTGAGCGTCCAGGGCAGGTTCAAGCCCAGGCGGGCAAGCAGGCGGGGTCTGCGCGAGTCGACGCGCCCCAGCAATTCTACCGCGATGCGCAGAAACGCGACCACCTGGTCGTGTGCGAATGCGGCCTCCGCATTGTCCGCAGCCGCAATGGCATAATCCACTCCTCGCTCCGCACCAGAGGTGGTGGCGCTGCGCCAGAAGTGCCAGGCCACCTCCGCAGCGTGCTCGACTGCCGCCTCACCCCATGCACGCTCCATCTCCTCGGCTATGCGTCGATGGCGGCGGGCTCGACGCACCGGATTGAGTTCGCCGTATAGCGTGTGGCGAATCAGCGCGTGAGTGAAATCGAAAAACTCCGGATGAGACCCGGGCCGCAGCAATTGAGCTTCCAGAGCTTCGTCGATCGCGGCGAGCGCGGTTTGCTCATCCAGTTCGGCCACTGCCGCCGCAATGGGGAACGAGAAGGCGCCTTTAAATGCCGCGCCTACCGTGAGCAGGCGATTGGCTTCTTCCGACAACCGCAGCAGGCGCTGCCGGACTACCTCGCGCACGCCCTCGGTGATGCCGAACTCCATACCCCCGGCTGGCATCTGCCAGCCGCGGCCATCGCGCAAAATCTTGCCCTCTTCGAGAAGGTGTAAGAGCACCTCGCGAATGAAGAACGGATTGCCGCCGGTTTCGGTGGTTAGAATCTTAACCAGCTCGCTCGGAGGTTCATCTTCGCCGATGACACCCAGCAGGTCGGTGACGTCTTCGTTACCGAGTCCCTTGAGCGCGAGAGATTCGAAATTCATGAGCCTCCGGATCGCTGTCACCGCTCCCATCAAGGGATGTTTCCGATCGACTTCAGCATCGCGATAGGCGCCAATCAGCAAAATTGAGTTGCCGCCGACGAAGTGCGCCACATGACTTAGCATCGCCACGGTTCCGCGATCCGCCCAGTGAAGATCGTCGAGCATCACCAGCACCGGCCGCCGCTGTGAGACCTCGATCAGGAGCTGACTGAGCGCATCGAAGAGCCGAAACCGTTCCTCGTCCTTATCCAGGGCAATCGGTTCGACCACCTGCCCGAGATGACTGCGCAGGGCCGGCGCGATCCTCACCAGGGTGGGCGCATTTCGCTCCAGCAGTTTCAGCTCGGACTGGTTGGCCTTGCTCGAATAGTCGAGCAGCATCTCGGCAAAAGGTCCGAAAGGACGTTGCCATTCACCGTCGTAACACGCGCCGCGCAGGACCATCGCCCCCTGCTCGCGCGCGAGATCGGCGAGTTCCTCGAGCATGCGGGTTTTGCCGATGCCGGGCTCGCCGAGCAGCATCGCCACCGCACCATGCCCATTGCAGGCTTCCTCGAGCTTCGCCGTCAGCCGTTGAAACTGCGCGGCGCGACCTACAAACGGCGTGCGGTTTAGCAATGTCGCGGGATCGTTGCCCTGGTATGTCACCTCGACCGTAGGGACAAGCTCCTTCAGCCCCTTGAGCTCCAGATTTCCGACTTCGCGGAAATCGAAGCCACGTCGGCTGGCGAGAAAACCCTCGATTAGCTTGCTGCAGAGAATTTGTCCGGCGCCGGCGCGATCGCACAGCCGACGCGCCGTCACTATCGGGGTGCCGAAGTATCCACTTTCACGCCGCATCGCCTCGCCGGAGTGGATTCCGATGCGAATCTCGAAACGCGTGCCGGCGGACGGCCGGCGTGCCGTCTGTTGCACCCTGATCGCGCATCGCACCGCATCGGAGGCGGATGAGAACGCGGCAAGGATTCCATCGCCCAACCACTCGAGTTCCTCGCCACCGTTGGAGGTGACCGCCTGGGTAATCAACCGATGATGACTATGAAATAGGCCTTGGCCGACCTCATCGCCCGCGCTTTGCAGGTGCTGGGTGGAATGCACCAGGTCGGTAAACATGAAGGTTACGATGCCGGACTGAGCCATCGCTGCTACTCCGTATAAGCTCCCTGACGAACCAAGGAAGCTTTACTGTCTTGATCCGAACTAATCTTGCTTCAAATAGCACATGTTCGCTTTTAGATGTAACGGTTTGTTCTATGTCGCGCCTATCTGTTTGACGAAAAAGTCGCCGCAAAGTGCAGGAAATTTCTTGCAGGGAGGAAAGTTTCGGGCCGAGGAAGGGTTGCGAAGGATGATAACTCATTCACGCAAACCTGATATGAAGTCGGGCAGATGTCCTCCCGCATCGTCACCATCACGCTAAATCCCGCCGTCGATCTCGCGTGCGAGGCCGACGCGGTTATCCATACCCGCAAAGTGCGCACCTCAACTGAGCAGTTCGATCCCGGAGGTGGAGGAATTAACGTCGCGCGAGTGGTACGCGATCTCGGCGGCGAGGCGCTGGCGGTGGTGCTCATCGGCGGCGGCACCGGAAGATTTCTGCAGGAGTTGCTGACCGACGCGCGCGTCGAATGCTTGACGATTCCAGTCAGCGGCCGTACTCGCATTTCGGTCGCGGTGCATGAGCGCTCGACGGGGCTTGAGTATCGTTTCGTTCCCGAGGGGCCGCCAATGAGCGCGTCCGAATGGGATGCGGTCCTCGATGCGCTCGCGGGCGTCGAGGGCGCGTGGGTCGTGGCGAGCGGCAGTCTGCCACGCGGAGCGCCCGGATGACGCTTATGCGCACATCGCCAGGATTTGCGCGCGGCGCGGGCAGCGTTTTGTGCTCGATACTTCCGGACCGCCGCTCAAGGCCGCGCTCGGCAATGGTGCGGCGCTCATCAAACCGAGCCTGCGGGAATTCGAAGGGATGGTTGGTCGCCCGATGCCTGATGCTCGCGAGCAGGAATTGGAGGCGATAGAGCTGGTGCGCGGCGGCGCGGCTGAGATGATCGCGATCTCGCTCGGCGCGGGAGGTGCGATCCTCGCGACCGCGAGTGGAGCCATTCGAATGCCTGCGCCGCAGGTTCCGGTGCGCAGCGCGGTGGGAGCCGGCGACAGCTTCGTCGCCGCGATGACGCTCGGTCTCGCAAATGGCCTCGCGTCCGAGAAGGCTTTCGCCTACGGGATCGCGGCAGGATCAGCCGCGGTGATGCGCTACGGCACCGCGCATCCGCAGCGCGAGGATGTCGAGGAGCTATATCGTCAGATGACGACTAGTCGGGGTGGTTAGCTTCCAGCCAGCGCTCGGCATCGATCGCGGCCATACATCCGGTGCCGGCTGCGGTGACTGCCTGGCGATAGACTGAATCCGCGATGTCGCCGGCGGCAAACACGCCGGGAATGTTGGTGTAAGTCGAGCCGGGCTGCGTCTTCAGATAGCCGACCTCATCCATATCGAGCTGGCCCTTGAAGAGCTGCGAGTTCGGCTGATGGCCAATCGCGATGAAAACGCCATCGGTCTTGTGATGCTTGGCAGCGCCGTTGTTGGTGTCCTTGAGGGTGACGCCGGTGACGCCATCCTTTTGTGTGCCGTGGATGGTATCGATCGCGGAGTTCCAGATGAATTTGATCTTCGGATTCTTGCGCGCGCGTTCCTGCATGATTTTCGATGCGCGCAGCTCTCCGCGCCGATGGACGACGTCCACCTTGGACGCGAACCGGGTCAGGAAAGTCGCTTCCTCCATCGCGGTGTCGCCGCCCCCAACCACAACAACGTCCTTGTCCTTGAAAAATGCGCCGTCGCAAGTCGCGCATGCGCTGACGCCATATCCCATCAGAGCCTTCTCGGATTCGATGCCGAGTAACTTCGCGGTCGCGCCGGTCGCGATGATGAGCGCCTGCGCTTTGTGGATTTCCTTCTCGACCACCACCTCGAACGGCCATTTGCCGAGTCGCACTGCGGTGGCATGCCCGAAGATGAACTGAGTGCCGAAGCGCTCCGCCTGGCGCCGGAAGATTTCCATCATCTCGGGGCCCTGGATGCCCTTTTCGAAGCCGGGGTAATTTTCCACCTCGGTGGTGATGGTCAATTGACCACCGGGTTCCGCGCCTTCGATGAGCACCGGCGCGAGGTTGGCGCGCGCGGTGTAGAACGCCGCAGTGAGTCCCGCAGGTCCCGAACCGAGGATCAAAACGCGATGAGTATTGTCTGCCATATTTTCTCTGCGAAGTTCGTACAGCGCCGGCGCGAGGCCGGCGAATCAATTTTCAGCTGAACTTTATTGTATATCCGATGCGGGTCAACATAAGCTCTTATCCGCTCCACCGATGCCTCGCAAGAAAGCCAGCTCCGCCGCCGCGCTGACGCATCTCGATGCGCGTGGGCAAATCCACATGGTAGATGTCGGCGCCAAGGCGGTCACCCGCCGCGAGGCGGTCGCGCGCGGCGCCGTGAAGATGGCTCTCACCACTCTCGATGCGATCGTCGGCGGGCGTCTCAAGAAGGGCGAGGCGCTCGCGGCCGCTCGTTTGGCGGGCATCATGGCGGCCAAAAAGACCTCCGAACTCATCCCGCTATGCCATCAGATTCCGCTGCAAGTGGTCGACGTCGAATTCACCCCGGATCGCGCGACCGCGACCCTCAACATCGAGGCGCGCGCTGTGACCGAGGCGCAGACCGGCGTCGAGATGGAGGCGATGACGGCGGTGAGCGTCGCCGCGCTGACGATCTACGACATGGCCAAGGCGATCGACCGCGCGATGGTCATCGATGCGGTCCGGTTGGTGTCCAAGAGCGGCGGCCGCAGCGGCGACTTCAGACGGCCCGGCGAGAAACCGTCGTCATCGAAGGGCTGAGCATTTCCAATGGATAAGGTTTTTCTCAAGCAAGGCCGCGACGCGACAGTGCGCGGCGGCAATCCGTGGATTTTTTCCGGCGCCATTGAACGCACCGAACCGCACACGCTCGAAGCAGGCTCACCGGTGGAAGTTCACGACGCCTCCGGCGCGCTGATCGGCCTCGGCTACATCAATCCCGCGACCACCATCGCGGTGCGGATGCTCTCCTGGGGCGAGACTATCCCGTCGATTCCCGAGCTTATCGACCATCGTTTGAAAGATGCGCTCGCGTTGCGACAGCTGGTGGTCAGCGAACACAGCGATTGCTATCGGCTCGTCAATGGTGATGGCGACGGGCTGTCCGGCGTCGTCATCGATCGCTATGCCGATGTCCTGGTGGTTCAGCTCTTGACCGCGGGCGCCGACCGGATGCGCGATGAGTTGGTCGGGCGGCTCGCCGAGTTGCTCCATCCGTTTGCGATTCTCGAACGCAGTTCCGGCGCGGTGCGCAAAAACGAAGGCCTCGAAGATCGCGAGGGTGTGCTCGCGGGCCAGGAAACCGCGGAGGTTGAGGTGCGCGAGAACGGCAATCTGCTGGTGGTCGATTTCGAGCATGGGCAGAAGACCGGCTACTTTCTCGACCAACGCGAAAATCGCGCGCGGCTCTCGCGGCTGTGCCGCGGCGCCAACGTCCTCGATGCATACTGCTATGCGGGAAGCTTCGCGCTGGCGGCACTGAGTGGAGGCGCGGCGCGCGCGGTGGGCGTTGACACCTCGGTGCGCGCGATCGGATGGGCGCAGCGCAACCTCGCAATGAATGGCCACGAGAGCCGGGCCGAGCTGATTCGCGCCGATGCGGCGGAATTTATGCGCACCACCAAGGAACGCTTCGATGTCATCGCGCTCGACCCGCCGCCGCTCGCGCGTAGCCGCAAGGATGCCGAGCGCGCCGGTCGCCTCTATGTGGAACTGAACGCGGTGGCGATGCAGGCGCTGGCGCCCGCCGGCCGCCTGATGACGTTCAGCTGCTCGACGCATTTTCGCGGCGACGATTTCATTCGCGCGGTGAGCATCGCGCAGACCAGGGCGAAGCGGAATTTTCGCATCCTCGCGCACCTGGGCCCCGGCCCCGATCATCCGGTGTTGCTGGGCCACGGCGAAGGCGAATATCTGACCGGCCTGGTGCTGCAGGACCTTGGTTGAACATTTTCCAGCATCTCTAGCTTCGAAAATCAAACTGAGCTAACTCCAGAGCGAAGACGCTATCCACTAATCGATAGCAGTGCGAGTTCGCGAAGGAGTACAGCCCATGGGGGATTATACTCGCCTTTCGGCGAAGGGGTTCCGGAGTTTCTGGCAGTTGAAATGGGCGCTCCGGCTGGCCGTGCTGGGCTTTCTGCTGCTCGCGGGGTGTGGCGGCGGCGATAACGGATCGGCGGCGCCCGGGCAGGTGCACTTCGTGCCCAATTCGCATGCGTTCTGGAGCAATCCGAAAAACTGGACCACCACCTACGGCCCCGCCTATGCCGACATCACGCTGGCGCCGACCAACTTCGTTCCTTGCCGCGGTGGTCCGTATGCGCTGTGCTACTACTCCGGGCCGAGCGGCCCTCCTCAGGACCTCGGCTGCACGCTGACCAAAGATGGCAAGTACGCCAACTGCCTGTGTTACGACATCCCGTACGGCGTCTACTTCGTCGACATTAACGCGATTTTGAATCACAGCGTGTACGAAGCCACCATCGCTCAATGTGGAGTCGATGGAAGTTTGTGCCAGACCATCAACTCCGCTCCGGTGTGTCAGCAGGTCAACCAGGGGACCTTGATCCCCGGCAGCCAGGTTTTTTCCACCTTTAGCCTCGAATGCATCCCGACTAACGGCATTGGCCAGACCAGTTGTGGTCAGGCGCCTTACGCCGGATGCATGACTGCGCCGTGTTCCCAAACCGATCAGACCGGCATCGTGAAGTGCTCGTGCCCGGTTTACGATGGACCTTACCAGGTTGGCCAGAACGACCAGGCCTGCACCCTGGGAAGCGACCTGGTGTGGTCGGCAGCCTATGCTCCCTCGCCGACGCCAACCGCGCAGCCGACCCTCGATCCTACTTCGGGTGCGCTGGAAAGTACGCAACGAACGCAAAGTGTACCCGGCCCAGGCCCGGGACAGTGCTTGCCGGATGCTCCGGGAGGTCAGGGATGTCCTTTATATATCCCCGGTACGACGATGCTTCCGCCCGATAGCGGTGTCGATTGCGTGAAGGTATGCAACGAGTACAACAGCTGCCAGCAATCGGGAGGCGCGCAGGCGGGCTACACCTGCGACGCGACGCTTTGCACCGATGAGTGCAACGACCGCGATCTGGTCGGCGTTGCATGCCAGGGGCTGTCGGGCTGCGAGATCACCGAAATCATCAAGGCCGAAACCGCCGCCAATTGCAGTTGTTGCGCGAGCCAGCTGTGCGGATGCAGCGCCAGCGCGGTAACCAACACCGCGATAGCGTCGCTCAATCAGCAACAGCGCGACCGCGGCATTACGCCGCAATGCGACATCAATGGCACCCTATGCGGAACTCCTTCTTGCGGCACGGGTACCGGCGGAGTTGTCGCCGGATGCGCGACCCGACCGCTGGGGGCGGCCAATGTCCATTGAACCCCAACTCGGCAGCGGCGCCGCAACGCTGGCGGGCGCGTTCCTCATCGGCCATAGTCGGACCTTGGACCCCGCGGCATAGGAACGAGGGTCTTAATGGAGAGAGCGGATGAATCCGGGCGATGTCGATCTGAGCGATCCCGATCTTTATGTCGGCAAGGTGCCGCACGAGATCTTTACCTGGCTGCGGCGCGAGGACCCGGTGCATTGGAACCCGGTGGCCGGCGGGCGCGGCTTCTGGTCGGTCACCAAATACGACGACATCGTAGCGATATCGAAGAATCCGGAGGTGTTTTCGTCCGCGCGGGAGCACGGCGGCCATCGCATCTATGACGAAAACATCGTCGGCACCGCCGGCATGGGCGCGGAACAGACCGATGCGCCATTCATCAGCATGGATCCGCCGGAGCATAACCGCTACCGGCGGATGATCTCGCCTGGCTTCGGCCCCTCGCGGCTGCGAGCGCTCGAGGACCGAATTCGCCAGCGCGTGTGCAACATCCTGGACCGCCTGGGGTCGCGTAAGGAATGCGAGTTTGTCACCGAAGTGGCGGCGGAGTTGCCCATCCAGGTGCTGGCCGAGCTGCTCGGCATACCTCAGGAGGATCGGCTGAAGCTGTTCGACTGGTCGAACTCGATGATCGCCGAAGACGATCCGGAGCTGCGCAAAGGCCCCGAGGAAACCGCCGACGACGTTGCCGCGATGATCGAGTATTCGGGGCGCCTGTGGGAGGAGCGGGTCGCGAATCCCGGCAGCGACCTCATCAGCATGCTCATCCACACCGATTCCGAGGGCGAGGTGATGAGCAAGGAGCGCTACCTCGGGACCTTCATCCTGCTGGTCGCGGCGGGCAACGAAACCACGCGCAACTCGATCTCGGGAGGGCTAATCACGCTGGCGCAGTTTCCGGAGCAACGCGCCCGGCTGGCAGAAAATCCTGCTGTTGTATGCTTCGGGAGCCGCGGAGCTCATCCGCTACGTCAGTCCCATCATGCATATGCGGCGGACGGCGGTCGCCGATAGCGAGGTGCGCGGCAAGACCATCAAGGCCGGCGATAAAGTCATCATGTGGTATGTCTCGGCGAATCGCGACGAAGAGATGTACAGCAATCCGTTCGACTTCGACGTCTTGCGCAATGAAGCCCCGCAGCTCGGATTCGGCATCGGCCAGCACTTCTGCCTCGGTGCGCGCCTGGCCGAGCTCCAGCTGAGGATCTTTTTCACCGAATTTTTGCGGCGATATCCCAAAGCCGAGCCGTGCGGGCCGATCCGCAGGATGCGCTCGAACTTCGTCGCGGGTATCAAGGAGATGCCGGTCCGGCTGCACTGACGCGGGGTCGAGGCGGTATGCCTCCGGCGAAGATTGCGGCTTGCGATCCTGACCGATTTGCTCGACTATACTGCACAATAATCTTCCTTGGACTCGTCAATGCCCGACAGAAAAGTCTCTTTAAAATGGCCTCGGCTGATCCTTGCGATCGCCGCTGTATTCATCGCGGCCTGTCATCGCGAGGTTAGAGTCCCACCGCTGGTCGAGCGTAACATCACGCTTAGCGACGTCTTTTTCGACGTCTGGCCGACCGGTCCCGACCGGGCGTTTATCGTCGGCGCGCGCGGAAAGCTGCTCCTGACCGAAGATGGCGGCCTGCATTTCACGCGGATCAAGGTGGGCACCGACCTCGCGATCTTCGGCATCCAGATGGTCGATGCCGACAATGGCTACCTATGCGGGCAGGACGGCCTCATCATGCGCACCCGCGACGGTGGCAAGACCTGGGAAAAGCTCAACTCGCGCACTCATCTATATATATTTTCGCTGTCGTTTCCCGATCGCCTGCATGGAGTCTTCGTCGGCGATCAGTCGCTGGTGCTGAGCACCACCAACGGTGGCGAGACTTTCTTCAAGCGACGCCTCGAAAGAAAGTTTCCGCCGGAACTTCAGGACTACGCGCTGCCCTATATGGAGCCGGTTCTCTATAGCGTCGATTTCGTCGATGACGATCACGGATGGGTGGTCGGCGAGATCGGAAGAATCTGGTCGACCGACAACGGCGGCAAATCGTGGGAGGAAGGTCAGGGCTCATTGGTCGATCAATGGAAGCGTCAGCCCGCCGCGAACGAGGATCCGCGCTTCCGCGACTTCGTGCTTCCCACGCTGTTCGGGGTGTCCTTTCGCGATCAAAAGAGTGGCGCCGCATGCGGTCTGGAAGGATCCATCATCGCGACCAGCGACGGTGGCAAGACCTGGAGCTTCCAAAAGGAATCCCCGAAGCCGGGCGCGCCTCCCGACAATACCGTTCCGGGAGCGCCGCAGATTCCCGCGCATGATCCATTGTTCGGCATCCAGCTTTTCGGCGGCAACGATGGGATGACGACCGGATTGACCGGCACCGTGTTGCGCCTCCAGCCCGACGGCGTATGGGCGCATGACCCAAATGTTCCGGCCTTGCCGTTGCCGCTCAGCCAGGTGCGCTTCTTCGACAAACTGCATGGCTGGATCGTCGGCTACGGAACCATCCTGCACACCGAAGACGGCGGCAAAACCTGGCGCATGTGCCAGGGCTAGACCGCTTCAAATCGACATGAAAGTTCGAGGACATCGATGATCTGGTATCGATTTGGCGAATGGATTATTCGGCGGCGCTTTCTGGTGCTGCTCGTTGATTGGGGCGATGACCGCGTTCTTCGGCTACTTCGCGGCCAAGACCGAACTGGTCACCAGCTTCGGCGACCTGCTGCCGCAGAACCATCCCTTCATCCAGATCGCGCATAAGTACGAGCAGTATTTCGGCGCCACCAACAACGTCACCATCATGATCGAGGCCAAGGATGGCGACGTTTATCAGCCGAACATCGTCCAGAAGATCGTCAACATGACCCGCAACATGGATCTCGTGTACGGGATCCAGCACGGCTCGGTCCGGTCGCTCGCAACGGCGAGCTATTTTCGCCCGCTGGCCGGCGGCGTCATCCTGAGCTCGCCGATTCTTCCCAACGGCAAAGTTCCGCAAACGCCAGAAGAGATCGCGGAGCTGCGCAGCAACGTGCATAAGAATCCGGGCGTGGTTTATGGGCCCTACATCTCGCTCGATGACAAAGCCGCGGTGGTGACCGCGAGTTTTCTGGAATCGCGCCTCGACTACAAGCGCATCTTCGACGACATCCGCAGAATCGTGGTCCATCCCGGAACGCGACAACACGGTGAAGATCTACATCGGCGGGCAGCCCATCCTGTACGGATGGGTGTATGCCTACACGCCGCAGATTTTCAAAATTTTCTCGATCACCGTGCTCGCGGTGTGGATGCTGCTGTACCTCTATTTCCACGACTGGCGCGGCGCGCTGCGGCCGACTATCTCGGGCGTCATCTGCGCGATTTGGGGCCTGGGATTCATCCGCATGATCGGCTTCACGCTCGACCCGCTGGTGCTGGTCATTCCATTCCTGATAACCGCGCGCGCGGTCAGCCATTCGGTGCAGATGCACGATCGGTACTACGAGGAATATTACCGGCTGCGCGACAAACAGAAGGCGATTCTGTCGGCGTTCGCGGAACTGTTCGTACCGTCGTTCTCCGGAATCCTCGCCGATGCGTTCGGGGTGCTGGTCATCCTGTTGGTACCGGTGCTGTTCCTGCAGAAGCTCGCGATAACCGCGAGTTTCTGGATCGCCGCGATCATCGTAAGCGAGCTGTTGCTGAATCCGATTGTCTATTACTACCTCGATCCGCCGCACATCGAGGTTATCGAGCAGCGCGAGCACGGAATTTTCAAGCGCATCATCAATGCGATCGCCTCCTCGATGCTGTCGTCGACCGGGCGTATCGTCACCTTCGTCGGAACCGCGGCCGTCATCGCGCTATGCGTATTCTTCTGGCAGGGCCTCAAGGTCGGTGATCCCGGTTCGATCAGCCCGGTCCTGTGGCCGGATGCGCCTTACAACCGCGCGATGGCCGCGATTCAGAGCGAGTTCGGTGCGATCGAGCAGTTCGTGGTGGTCGCGGAACTGGGCAAGCAAGAGGACCTCAACGACCCGAAACTTTATCGCACAATGGATGAGTACGAGCGCTACATGTCACTCGATCCCTCAGTCGGGCGTACCTTCTCGGTGGCCGATCTGCTTGCGACCAACGGCGCGGCATTGCGCGAGTTCCAGCCGAAGTGGGCCGTGCTGCCGACCACCAAGCGGCAGGCCGGGCAGCTTATCGGCGGCCTGCTCGCGGGTTCCTCGCCCCTCTCGACGGCTTACATCCTGACCCCGCGCCGCGATGCGACGCAGGTCACGGTTTACGCCAAGGATCGCCAGGGTGAAAATGTCGAGCGCCTGGTCATCCGGACCCAGCGCTTTTTCGAGGACCCGGCGCATCAGGTGCCGGACGTGCATTTCAAACTGGCCGCCGGGATTATCGGCGAGCTGGCGGCGGCGAACCAGGAGATCATCAAGAACGATGTGCGGCTCAACGTGCTCGCCTTTGCAACGATCTTTCTGATCATTCTGTTTACCTACCGGTCCGTCGTGGCGGGCTTGTATCTGCTGTTCCCGCTGGCGTTGGCGAACGCAGCCATCAATGCCTACATGGGCGCGCACGACATCGGCATCAACATCAACACGCTGCCGGTCGTTACGGTCGGAGTCGGATTCGGAATCGATTATGCGATTTACGTCGTGAGCCGCATCATCGAGGAGCTCGCGCTCGGCCACGAAATCAACGAGGCGACCTACCTTGCGCTCATCACATCGGGCAAGGCGGTGGTGTTTACCGCGCTCACCCTCGTCGCCTCGGTGCTGTTCTGGTACTGGTCGGACATCCGCTTCGACGCCGAAATGGGCATGCTACTGGCAGTATGGATGTTCGTCTCGATGCTTGGTGCGATGACCATCCTGCCGGTGCTGATCGTGACGTTCCATCCGAAGTTCATCGAGAAGGAAAAGGAGCGCGTGCTGGCCTCGCGCCGTCCCGACCTGGCCTCGCGCCAGGTCTCTGCCGCCTAACTTGGAATTATCCCGAGTTATGAAACTTCGAGAAGCTCGATCATTTTGGAATCGAGGTTCGCGATCTTCGCGCGCGCCGAGCGCTTCTATGTTGACGTGCTCGGCCTCTCAGTGGTGGCCCGCTTCGGCGATCAAATACTGATGGATTGCGGCGGTCAAAACCTTGCGCTGTTCGAGGTCGCGCGGCCTCCGCTCAGCGCGGCCGAACGCGCGCAGATCATCGGGCATCCACTCGGACGCGGTCATCATGCGTTCCGCGTCAGCCGCGAAGATTTCCTTTCCGCGAAAGACAGGCTGCACAACGCCGGCGTCGAGACCGCCAACGCGATCGATTGGGGCGACCACGACTGCATGTACTTCCTCGATTTGGATGGAAACCTGCTCGAGATCGTCAGTTATCGATGACTCCAGCATTTTATTCTCCGGTCCACCGCGGCGGCGCTTCTCACGATTCTTCTGCTCGTGGTTCCCGCGCGCGCGGAGCAGCATTTTCGCCTCGATCTCGATGCGAGTGAAATTACCGCCGCGGTCGCGGAGCCGATCAGCTCGCTTACGTGGCGATGCGGTCGGGAACTTCCACCTGCTCTCCTGCGACATCTACCAGGACCCCAAGCGCCGCGCCGACGATGGCGCGAATATCTGGGTCGAGGCCGTCATCGACGCTGCCAGTTATCATTCGAACAGCAGCCACCCGCGACAACGCGGTCAAGACCTCGATCCTCGATGTGAAGGATTATCCTACCATCAGTTTCAAGGGAGGCTCTTCCTGGACCGACGTGAAGCATACTTCCGATACGTCGGGTTCAGCCACGCTGAAGGGCGAGCTGATGATCCACGGCGCCGTCAGACCCTTCGAAGTTCCGGTGCAGGTCCTCGCTCGTCGGGCGATAAGCTGATCGGTACCGGGGAAGTTTCTTTCAACTACACCGATTTCGGCATCGAGCAGCCGTCCATCCTCGGACTGAAGGCCGGAAACATGGTGAAAGATCAGTTTCCATATCGTCGCGCTAAGGGCGCCGGCGGGACTTTGACTATCGCGCCTGGTCGACCCGCGCGCGGGCTTTCATATCACCTCGGTTATGCATTAATCACTCAGCATGGCCGAATTATCGATATTTCCCGAGGGTGGCGAGCTGCCTGGCGAAGTGCGCGAGCTCGCGGACCAAATCAATGCCGATGGGGGCGCGGCGCTGTCGGCATTCCAGGAACCGGTCGGTGACCACTGGCATCTGTTCGCGATGATTCCGATGGCGAAGCTCGAACCGACGCCGTTTCAGCGCGACCTTTCGCCCGCGCATATGAAGCGGCTGGTCGAAGTTATGAAGAAGCTCAAGCGCTTCACCGAGCCGATTGTAGTGGTGCGCGCCGAGACCGGCTACTGGACGCCCAACGGAAACCATCGCCGCGCAGCAATCAACAAACTCGGCGCGAAGGTGATTCCCGCGATCGTGATGGCGGAGCCCGAGGTCGCGTATCAAATCCTCGCGCTTAATACCGAGAAAGCGCACAACCTCAAGGACAAGGCGCTCGAAGTTATCAGGATGTATCGCGGTCGGCTCGAGAGTCAGCCGCGGGCGAACGAAAAGAATTTCGATTTCGAATTCGAGAAAGCCGCGTTCATCACGCTCGGGCTGTGCTACGAACAGAACAAGAAATTTTCCGGCGGCGCTTACTCGCCGATCCTGAGCCGCGTCGACACCTTCATGAACAAGCCGCTGCGCGAAGCGATGGAAGAACGCGAGGAACGCGCCGCGACTGTGCGGCATGCCGACGAACTCGTGAACGATCTCGTGGTGAGGGGAAAAAAGCGCGGCCTGATGCATCCGTATCTGAAGAACTTCATCATCGCACGCTGCAACCCGCTCACGCGCGTGCGCAAAACGATGCCGACCTACAAAGCCGCGATGGCGAGTCTGACCAAGGCGCTGGAGGAATTCGACCTCGGCAAAATTCACTTCGGCCAGATACGCGAAGCCGCGAACATTGCGGCGGCGGTTTCGTCGGAGCCGAGCTAGCGGGGCGGTCGCCATGAAATCGTATCTGGCGCTGCCGGCCCTGCTCTACATTTTCTGGTTCCTGGCGATTCCACTGCTCGGCCCCGACGGCACTTTTCCCATGTGCCTCAACGGGAAGAAGCCGGTCGAATGCGAAAAGTGGAAAGTTCTCGCCAGGTTTGAAAAATACGACGAGTGCTTCAAAGCGCAGATGGAAACTCGCGGGCGCGGCCTACGGGCTTCGCACGACATTCCGAGCGCGGCGCATGAGGTCGAAAAGCTCCGCGCATCGTGCATCAGAGAAGGCGATCCACGCCTGAATGCGAAATAGCGCGCCGTCAGCGAGCGGGAATGATCGGCAGGATCACGTGACTCGGATGCGACGCGTCGTGGTAGATGGTGTTGCGCGCGACGATGGTGTGCGTGTGATCGTTGAGTGGCTCGCCAGTGTTCGGATTGGGATCGAAGCGCGGGAAGTTGCTGCTCGAAATATCGAGGCGAACCTGGTGCCCGGCCCTGAACAGATTCGAAGTCGGATAGAGCTGGATGGTGAATTGGTAAATCTCGCCCGGCTGCATCAGCTCGGCGCGTTCGAGTGAATTGCGGAAGCGCGCGCGAATGATGCCATCTTCGAGGTTCATCTCGATACCTTCGGGATAGTCCGGCGTAGGCGGATGCACGTCGATGAGCTTCGCCGT
This sequence comes from uncultured delta proteobacterium, assembly GCA_963814035.1. GTDB lineage: Bacteria > Desulfobacterota > Binatia > Binatales > Binataceae > DATGKG01. Next base: position 244,966 of record CAWFBH010000007.1, on the reverse strand, counting down.
GAAGTCGGTATCGACTGCCGAGGACGACGCCCACAGCTTCACATCGATAGGACCGGTGATCTCGATGTCTTCGGTGAGTGGCGGCGTCATGAAAACGATGACATCGCGTCGCGTGGAGAGTCGGACTTCCTCCAAGTGGTTCCAGATGTGCGGACCGCCAATTTGATCCCACGCGCCCTGCTGCATGATTTCCATCGCCGAGGAAACATTGCCGCCGATGCTGGGAACCGGGTCGCGCGGATCGTAATCGTAGCTGGTCGAGCTGCTCGCCTCGCGCGGCTTCTCGACACTGAGTGAGCGGTCACCGTTGAGGTAGTAAGGCGTGAAGCGGGTCCGCGCGAGGGGCCATTCGTGCTCATCGCGCCAGACGCCGCCGTGCAGATGGCGTCCATCGGCACCGGTCGCCTCGCTGCCGCCGCCCATCACGAAGATTTTCACCTGCGCGTCGCTCTCGACGCCGTTTTGGATCCCCTTCAGCCAGCGGTCGTACCAGCGCAGGCGAAATTCCAGGCCGTCGATCGCGGCACTCGCCCCGAAGTCGGTGTCGCCGTGCATCGACATCATGTGCGAGCCGTGGATCCACGGCCCGAGGATCATCCGCACCGGGCCGCGTTTGTTTTTCGACAGCGCCGCGAAGCTCATCGTGGTCTGGCGCGCCCACGAGTCGTACCATCCGCCGACCAGCAACACCGGCACATCCTTGTATGCCTCGATGTTGTGGGTCAGGCCGAAGCCGGGTTGCTTCCAGTACTCGTCGTTTTCGCCGTGGCTCATCGCGTGGACGATCCACTCTTCATACTCGGGTGCGAGGCGAAGCGGCGTCGCGCCCTTGCGGATCGGCAGATTAGAGATGTAGCGGCGAACGTCAGCCGCGCATTCATCGAGCGCCGCTTTGATCGCTGGATCGCGCGAGGCGCGACTACCCTCCGGCGCGGCCATGGAGAAAATCCAGTTGGTGAAACGCAGCTCCCACGCGCCGCCATATCGCATCCCGAAGTAGCCGGCGTCGACAACCGCATCGACTGGCACGAGCGTTTTGAGCCCGGGAGGATTCGCCAGCGCCATCGCATGCTGAGTGCCGCCGACGTAAGAGGTCCCGATCATGCCGAAGCCGCCGTCGCTCCACGTTTGCTCCACGAGCCATCGCGCGGTGTCGAAGCCGTCGGCGACATCGTCGGTCATCATGTGCCAGGTGCCCTCGGACTTGAAGCGTCCGCGAGTGTCTTGCGAAATGCAGACGTATCCGCGGCTCGCATAGAACGGCTGCCATGGGTACGGCGGCATGCCGTGGAAGCGGCCGCCCTTGCTATAAGGCGTCCGCTCCAAAATGGCGGGAAACTTGCCTTCGAGGCGTTTGCCGTCGCGCGCCGGGTAATAGATGTCAGCGGCGAGGCGCACGCCATCGCGCATCGGCACCATTACGTCGCGCTCGATGACGTAGAGCGCGGTGTCGACGCGCGGAATCTTCGGCGGCAGCAGCGGGGTGAGATTCGGCATGCGCTTTAGATCTGGCTGTAACCGCTGCCTTTGCGATCGAAACCGAAGCCGCGGCCTGCTTTTTTCAGCATCCCGTATTGCTTGAGCACGACCTGGCTATACGTCACCCATCCGGTGACCTTGTCGAGCGGTTCGGTAACCAGAAGGAGCGCCGCGTCCGCCATCCACTCGACCGGCTCGCTGTTTGGATCGTCGTCGCCACTGGTGAGATGGAAATAGACGGCGCCCGGCGTCGGCACGACCACCGAAGGCGAAAGACAGGTCACCGAGATGCCGTCTTCGTAAACTTCTTCGGCGAGGCCCTGAGTCATGCGTTCCATCGCCGCTTTCTCGGCGCCATAGCAGACCGCACCGCGAACGATCGCATCACCTTTGTATGGTCCGCGGCCGGGGCCCACAGCCGCCGCCGATGAGATGTTGAGAATCGCGCCGGACTTGCGCGGGAGCATGTCCTTCAAGGCGAGCCGGCTCAGGATAAATGGCGCATGCAGATTGATATCGAACGAGCGCTTCCACTTGCGCGGCTCGTAATCCTTCACCGGGATGAAGTAGGTCAGCGCCGCGTTGTTCACGATCACATCGCACAGACCGTAGATGCGATGGGTCTCTGCGAAAAGCTTTTCGCATTCGGCTTCCGAGGAGACATCGCAGGTGACCGCGGTCGCCTCGCCGCCGGCTTTCTTGATGCCCGCCACCGTGGTCTCGAGCGAGCCGGTGAGCAGTTTGTGCTCTCCTTCGTGCAGGGTGCGGGCGGTGCAGATGACGCGCGCGCCTTCTTTCGCGAACAGTTCCGCGATGGCCTGGCCGATGCCGCGGCTGGCGCCGGTGACGATTGCTACTTTTTTATCGAGCTTGCCCATCGATTATCGCTCCCGAAAAAGTTCTGGGGTTTTGATTCGTATAGCACGCCCTTATGGTGCGAGGGCTAGTGCATTTTCACTTCGTGACGGTCATATTCATTAAGGCGGTGCAAAAACTCTTTGGGGGAGGATGAGGAAGGACCATGAAATCGGTTGTGGTTGCGGTGGTAATGGCGGTTGGGTTGGCATGGTCGGGTTCATGGGCGCGGGCGCAGGATACTGATGCGCAACCGTCGAGCGTCCCCGAATTACGCACGGGCAAGAATTACACCCTTCGAGGATCGATATCGGGGAAAGCAGTAAGTCCCGCCCCAGGCGCATGCACGCTCGGCAATCTGGGGTTCGCCAATCAGTGCCCGAGCGGCCACATTTGTGTATGCACAGTGGTTCAGGGCGCGAACTTTTCCAGTACCGTGATTGGTAAGGGCAAGGCGAACGTTTTCGTGACGATTGATACGAGCGCAGGATTTGGCCTTCCCGCGGTGGGGCAATCGCCTTCTTCGGAATGCTTTCCGTTTGTTGCCGAAATCGATTTGATTGCCAAAAATGACACCGCAAACCTGGAGTCCACTGGCGCGGAGTGCACGGCTCCGTCCAACGAGCAGCTCAGCGGCGCGTTCGCCTTCGCCAGTTCGACGCTTTTTTCCGCGGGCTATGCGAACTTCACCGCCGCGATCAACAACAACGGTTCTTTCAAGATGAACTTCCGCGGTTCCGGCACCGGCAAATAAAGGAAAGCGCCGCGGCATTTCGATGATGCCACGGCGCCTTGTTTGCTGATATCGAATCGCGCGATCAGCTTAGCTTCAGTCCCTTCTTTCCCTCTTCGCGCCACTTCTTGATCAAGTCGTGGAACTCGACCGGGCCGCCGCCATACAGCGTGCCGACGAAGCCCGAGCCACCTTCCTTAACGTGACCCTCGTTGTTGTAGTAGCCCGGAGTGCATGCGTCGAGGTAGCTCTCATTGTTGAGCGCCTTGTCCTTGATGGTCTGCACCCATTCAGCTTCCGCTTCGGGGGTAGGCTCAAGCGCGCGCGCTTCATTCGCTCGCGCATGCTGGATGACATCGGCGATGTGAGCCGCCTGCTCCTGGAGCATATGCGGGAAGTTCGCCGTCAACCCATTCTGCGTGATGCCCATATGGAAGCAGTTCGGAAAACCGCTGCTGTAGAAGCCGTGCAGCGTCTTCATCCCATCGGACCAGTAATCGGTGAGTGATTTGCCGCCGCGGCCATAAATCTCGAAGCCCGCGCGCCGCGTGTAGGCAGTGCCAACCTCGAATCCGGTCGCGAAGATGATGCAATCGACTTCGTACTCGACGCCATCGAAGACCAGTCCCTTCTCGGTGATGCGATCGACGCCGCGGCCCTTGGTGTCGATCAGCTTGACGTTGGGGCGATTAAAAGTCGGGAGATACTCGTCGTTGAAAGTTGGGCGCTTGCAGAACTGCCGATACCACGGCTTGAGAGCCTCGGCGGTCGCCGCGTCCTTCACGACTTTGTCGACACGCCCGCGGACCTGGTTCATCTTTTTGAAATCCGCCAGCTCCATCAGACGTCCCATCTCTTCGGGCGAGGTGGGATCGTTGGGGTCAGCCTTTCGCGGAAGAATCGAGCCGAGGTTGCGGATGATGTCGGTCCATCCGTCGCTGACGAGGTCCTCTTCCTGGCTGCCGCCGGAGACGAGGATGTTGAAGTTTTCCATGCGGCGCCTCTGCCAACCCGGAGTGAGCGTCTTGACCCATTCGGGATCGGTGGGACGATTCCCTCGTTCATCGACCGACGACGGCGTGCGCTGGAAGACATAAAGCTGCTGCGCGTACTTGCCGAGATAGGGCACGCATTGGACGGCAGTCGCGCCGGTCCCGATGATGGCGACCTTTTTGTCGGCGAGCTTGTGCAGATTCCCGGTGGTATCGCCGCCGGTATAGCCGTAGTCCCAGCGGCTGGTATGGAAGGTGTGCCCCTTGAAGCTGTCGATGCCGGGGATTCCGGGCAGCTTCGGCCGGTTGAGCGGGCCGTTGGACATCACCACAAAGCGGGCGCGGATGTTATCGTTGCGATTGGTGGTAATCAGCCAGCGGCATTCATCTTCGAGCCAGCGGATCTCTTTGATCTGAGTCTGGAAGCATGCATCGCGATAGAGATCGAATTTCTTTCCAATCCGGCGCGAGTGCTCCAGGATTTCCGGCGCGAAAGAATATTTCTCCTTCGGCATGTACCCGGTTTCCTCGAGCAGCGGCAGATAGATGTAAGCCTCGATGTCGCACTGCGCGCCGGGATAACGATTCCAGTACCAGGTGCCGCCGAAATCGCCGCCCTTCTCGATGACGCGGATGCTTTCGACGCCGGCTTCGCGCAAACGCGCGCCGGCCAGCAGACCGCCGAAGCCGCCGCCGATGATCACCACCTGCACCTCGTCATTCAGCGGCGCGCGGGTGAAGCCCGGATCAACATAGGGGTCGTCAACGTAACGGCTGAAGTCGCCCTTCACTTCGACGTACTGATTGTTGCCGTCGTTACGGACGCGCTTGTCGCGTTCCTCGCGATACTTGTCGCGCAGCTTATCGGGATCGAAATCGTATCCTTGAATGCCGTTGTTGGCGGATGAAACATTGTTGGTCTCACTCATCGAGTAAGCTCCTGGGCGTGGCCGCGGCGCACGCGATTTCAAGTACCTGTGGTCGGTTCCATACCGATCGTTCAGGTCAATTCAGCGAACCACAGTTCAGCCTGAAATTTCAAGCGTGACGGCGATATTTACCCATGCCGTCTCTGTGCGATACTCCGGCGCGAGGATCAAACCATGGCCGGCGAATATCACATCCACGGCGTCGAAATTTCTCCGTATTCGGTAAAAGTCCGTTCGTACTTCCGCTACAAGGGAATTCCCCATCGATGGATTCCGCGCAATCAGGACGCCGACGGCGAATATCAGAAGTTCGCGAAGCTCCCGCTGGTGCCGCTGCTGGTCACTCCCGACCGGCAAGGTATCGGCGACTCCACTCCGATCATCGAGCACGTCGAGGCCAGCCATCCCGAGCCCTCGATTCATCCGGTCGATCCGGTCGCAAAATTTCTCTCGGCGCTGCTCGAAGAGTTCGGCGACGAATGGGGCAATAAGTGGATGTTCCATTATCGATGGGCGCGCGAGGTCGATCAGCTCTCGGCCGCTGGACGAATCGCGCTCTCGATGAATCCGAATGCCGACGAGGCGCAATTCGCGGCCGGCGTGAAGATGGTTCGCGAGCGGATGGTGCCGCGCGTCTCCTTCGTCGGATCAAATCCGCAGACCGCGCCGCAAATCGAGGAGTCGTTCCGCGACACGGTTGCGATCCTCGAACCGCACTTCGCCACGCGCGCGTATCTGTTCGGCAATCGCCCCGCGTTTGCTGACTTCGGACTATGGGGGCAACTTTACAACGCGTGGACCGATCCGACCCCGGGTGCGATCATCGATGCGAAGGCGCCCAACCTCCTCGCCTGGATTCATCGCATGACGTGGCCGCGCGCCGAAGGCGACTTCGAGTCGTGGTCGAGCCTCGCGCCCACGCTTACACCGCTGCTGGTACGCCAGGTCGGCAGACTATTTATGCCATGGACAATTGCCAATGCGGCGGCGATCGCCGGTAATCGCGCGGATTTCAGCGTCGAGCTGGCTGGGCGAACGTGGACGCAGAAGCCACAGAAGTACCATGCGAGGTCGTTGACAGCATTGCGCGAGAAGTACAAGGCGGCTGGAAACAATCCCGCGCTCGATGCGATCCTGGAAAGCTCGGGTTGTCTCGCCGGGTTGCACGGCTAAGTCGCAATTCGTCGAAAGAGGGGGAAATAGACTGTGAGTCTATCAATCGAAGCCGTCAACAGTCCGGATCTCCGGGCAGCCTTCGCCGACTTTTTCGATGCGGTTTACGAGTATCGAGCCGCGCGCTGGCCGGGGAGGAAGGGTTTATCTCGGCTTGGCGAACCGCGGCGCCAAGTATGTCGAAGGAACCCTTGTCCTCGATGATAACTGGCCGTCGCGTCACCGCGCAGAATTTGGCGGGTGTTCAGTCTCAGCTAACTATGTCACCTATCGAAGGAACTTCGGCGCCGAACGCTGAGCGTCATCGTCGAGCGTCACGCAAGTTCGGCCTGACGCCGAGTGAGCAGAATTGCCGCCCCGGAGGATACGCCGACGGCGATGGCTATATAGATGAGCCAGAAACCCAGTGGCGGCATGTCCGAGGTGCGGTAGGTGCGAATGGTGAACATCATCAGGTTAATGATCACGTACGCGGCGTAGAAGTAAGCGATCGGCAGGGCGAATCGCTTCATGGTCCAGATGCCATAGGCGAGGAGCGCCAGGAGAATTCCGAACATCGGCGCGACGATCGCATTCGGCATGCCGCTGAGCTTGGTTCCCAAAAAAACGAATCCGACGTTAGGGCTCATCTTCAAGGGTTTCAATAGATTCGAGATCGCCATCAGCGCCAGGCCGATGGCGAAGATGGTCAGCATCGCGCCGCGATTTTTCCGTGCCATCACGCGCCCCCGCGGTTCCTAATTCAGTTTCGCGGCACGCTCGACGGTGGATGAAAGGCGGCGCACGATCTCCAGCGTCTTGCCGGCCGCCATCTTGATCGCATCGCCTTGCGAGAACAGCACGAGCCGATGCGCGCCGGCTTCCTTATACAGCTTCAAATCCTCCGATGAGATGCCGTCCTCGCCCGGCCCGACAAATCCGCTGATGTGCAGGGTATCCGGATTGCGGCCGCGCTCGGTCGCAAGCTTCTTGATCGCATCGATGTCGCGCTTGAAGCTGGCAGGCCGCCCCGCGATTGGAACCCATCCATCGTAAGTGCGGATGACGCGCTCCATCGCCTTCTCGCCGCGCGCGCCGAGGAGAATCGGAATGCGCTTCTGAATCGGCTTTGGATCGCATCGCACGGCGGGAAACTTCACCAGCTCGCCCTGATAGCTCGCCTCCGGTTGCGTCCATAGAACGCGAAGCGCCTCGACGGTTTCGCGCAGGCGTTTCCAGCGCGTGAGGAAGTTGGTGCCGAGCGCCTCGGTCTCCTCGCGCAGCCATCCGGCGCCGACGCCGAGGATCACGCGCCCACCCGAGATGACATCGAGCGTCGCGATCGTCTTCGCGGCGATGATCGGTTCGCGCTCCGGCAGCAGGCAGATTCCGGTGCCGAGTTTGACGCGCTTGGTCACCGCGGCTGCGATGCTGAGCGCGACAAATGGATCGAACCATCGGCCATAGTGCTCAGGCAATGTTCCACCTCCGCCACCGGGCAGCGGAGTTTTGAAGCCGATTGGAATCACGGGATGTTCGGGGATGAAGAAAGATTCGTAGCCGAGGTTTTCGACTTCGCGCGCAATCTCCGCGATATTTCCGGATTCTGCGGTCGCTGCGATCATGATTCCGATGTCCATGGTTCCCGCTCCTGTGGATTTCTCACCAATTTGTCCGATCGATATCAGGCTCGATGCACGTCATCCAGCCTCGTGGGCGTTTCGATCCTCGAATGAGGCTGTTATCTTGTTCACGCGCATCGTTTCGGCGCACCTTCGAGGCTTCAAAGTGAATCCTGCAATTACCGATACGCTGATAATCGCTGCCATCGGCATCGCCGGCGGCGCCGCGCTGATCTACATCCAGGTCCTCATCCAATGGAGTCTGCGCAAGCGCCATCCTGCGCCGCCCGAGCTTCCGCGCGAACTCGTCGAGGAAATTCCGGCACACGTCGAGGCTCCGCGCGAAGCTCCGCCGCCTCCCGAGGAAATCGTTGCGCCGCCTCCTCGGGCTGAGGCGCCGCCCGAGGTTATCGCGCAACCTCCTCCTCCGCCCGAGGTGGTTACACCTCCACCCGAAGCGATCGCGCCGCCGCCTCCGCCGATCATCGCGCCTGCTGCGCCCGAAGCGCCGAAGGTTCCGCCGCGGCTCGGCCTCGGACTGCGTAAAACACGCGAGAGCTTTCTCGCGCGCATCCGGACGGCGCTGACTGGAAGCGCCAAGCTGAGCGAGATTTATGAGGGTCTGGAGGAAGCGTTGATCGGTGCTGATGTGGGGGTCGATACGAGTCTCAAGCTGACCGAGGCGCTGCGGACGAAACTCAAGAACGAGAGCCGCCCCGATACCATTCGCGATGCGCTCAAAGGCGAAATCGCGGCCATCCTTGCGAAGGCGGAACTCCCACTGGCCGATCCCGGTGATGCTCCGTTGGTTATCATGCTGGTCGGCGTCAATGGCGTGGGCAAAACCACCACCATCGCGAAGCTCGCGGCTCGATATAAAGAGACGCGCGGCCCGGTGCTGGTCGCAGCTGGCGATACCTTTCGCGCGGCCGCCATCGAGCAGCTCGAGGTATGGTGCAATCGCGCCGGCGTGGAGATCATCAAGCAAAAGCAGGGCTCCGATCCGGCCGCGGTCGCCTTCGACGCGGTCAAGGCTGCCGTCGCGCGCAAGGCCGGCACGGTGCTGATCGATACCGCAGGGCGCCTGCAGACCAAGACCAACTTAATGGAAGAGTTGAAGAAGATGGCCCGGGTCATCGCACGCGAACTGCCGGGCGCGCCGCATGAGGTTTGGCTGGTGCTCGATGCGACCACGGGCCAGAACGCCCTTAGCCAGGCTAAAATCTTCGGCGAAGCCGCGAAACTTACCGGCGCGGTGCTCGCAAAACTCGACAGCACGGCCAAGGGTGGGGTAATCGTAGGCATCGCGGGGCAACTCAGCATTCCCGTTCGGTTCGTGGGACTAGGGGAGGGAATCGAAGATCTGCGGGAATTCGACCCGCGGGAGTTCGTAGACGCACTATTCGCAAGCGGCGAGGGCGAGGGCGATTCCGCCAGCGGCTCTTATGCAGCTTGACAGGCCAATTAATCGAAATTTAAACTAAAGGTTAAGTTTTTCAGATGGCCACGGATGTCCTTAAAGAGCTCGACGATCGCATTCAGGCTTCAGTCAACAAGATTCAGCAATTGAGAAGGGAAAACGAACAACTGCATCATCGCCTGGCGGAGAGTGAAAAGAAGATCGCCGAAGTCGCCGCGCAGGTGAAAGTGTTTGAGCAGGAGCGAAAGCAATACGAAACCGAACGCGGCGAGATCAAGACCCGCATCGAAAAGATTCTTGCGCGCTTCGATGGGATCGACCTCGCCTAGGTTAAATTGGTATCTTCCAAGGTAAGATGAAAGGCGTGAGCGTCGAAATCATGGGCCAGAACCTGACCGTCGCCAGCAACGACGACGACGCATGGGTAAAGTCCGTGGCAGGGACGGTCGACGAACGCATCAAGAAACTTCGCGCGAATGGCAACACGGTCAGCTCGGTAAATATCGCGATCCTGGCGGCGTTGAATTTTGCCGATGAACTCGAGCACCTCAAAAGGGAGCATCAGGAGTTAATCGACAGGATTACAGCGATGAAGGAACGGCTGATCGACGCGATCGACGGCAAGCTCGTGCTCGAGCCCGGCGACGCGCGAAGTAAGGGACCGGCGGCGGGGTAGTGGGGATCTTAATAAGGTACGACGCGATGCGCGCAAGCATACAACCTGTGAGACTTTTGCTTCGAGCTGACAGGCATCCAAACTTCGGCTTTCCGAGCGGGACTGAGACCGCGCGGAGGGAAGCTTTTTGCGCTTTGCGGAGGTGTTTGAGCATCTTGGCCAAAGTGTCGCCTTAACGACCCTGCAAACCCGCCATGGCAATGCCAGTGGCGGATGAAAAAAAATATCTTCGCGCGATCCTCACGGACACGCGCGAGTCGCTCAATGCGAGCTTCGCGAAGGCATCGTCCGCGCGAGTTCAATCCGTATTTCTGAACGCCGATTTCTATTCCGCTTCCAAAGCAGTCGTTCTCTACTCCGCGCTGCGCGCCGAAGTCTCGACCGATGCCGTCCTTACCGATGCGCTAGCTGCCGGGCACGAGGTTTTTTTTCCTCGCCTCGACCGCGCGCGCAACGCGCTCTCCTTATGCCAGGTCACAAGCCGCTCGGACCTCAAGCCGGGCGCGTATGGAATCCTCGAACCTGAAACTCCCGCGATCGATGTCGCCTCTCTGCCACCTTGCCTAGTGGTGGTGCCGGGGCTGGCGTTCACGACTCGGGGTGAGCGGATGGGCCGGGGTGGGGGCCATTATGATCGTCTGCTGGCGGAGTTGCCGCGGCATGCGATCACGGTGGGTCTCGCATACTCATTTCAGCTGCTCGACGACATCCCGCAAGCGGGATGGGATCGGCGGCTTAATTTCGTGGTCACCGAAACCGCAATCTATCCCGCGCCCGACGAGATCTGGCGCGAGAGCGGGATTCGGGCACAAGGAGGTAATCCCAGGTGAGTTGGATATTGGCGATCCTGGGCTTCGTCATAGGAGCCGCGATCTTCTACATTCTCGGGCAGAGCCAGCGTCGCAAAGACGCCGAGACCTCGTCCGTCGATGCGGGAGCGGCGCGCGCCGAAGCCGAGGAACTAATCAGAGAGGCTCGCAGCAAGGGCGAGCTGGCGCTTAAGGAAGCGGAGGTCAAGGCAAAAGACATCCTGGTCGGAGCGCGCGCGGAAGCCGAACGCGAAGTGCGCGAACGCCGCAAGGAATTAACCGCGCTCGAAACCAAGATCGAGTCGCGCGAGGACACGCTGGAAAAACGACTGGAGGCATTTGAACGTCGCGAGGCCGATCTCAATCGGCGCGACCAGGGCGTCAGGACCCGTGAGAAAAACATTACCGATAAGGAGGCGCAACATCAGGCGCTGATCGATGAGGCGCGCGCGAAACTCGAACAGGTCGCCAATCTCACCCGCGAGGAGGCCAAGCGCGCCCTCATCGAAGAGATGACCGGCAATGCGCGCACCGAGGCCGCCAAGCACATCCGCGTCATCGAGGAAGAGGCGCGTGAGGAAGCCGATCGCCGCGCCAAGCGTATCGTGTCGATCGCGATCGAGCGGCTGGCCGGCGAGTTCGTTACCGAGCGCACCGTCGCGGTGATCCCGCTTCCCAATGACGAGATGAAGGGACGCATCATCGGACGCGAAGGCCGCAACATCCGCGCGATCGAAGCGGCGACCGGTGTCGATATCATCATCGACGATACGCCCGAATCGATCGTCATCTCATGTCACAATCCGATTCGTCGCGAGATCGCGCGCGTCGGACTGGAGCGGCTGATTTCCGACGGACGCATCCATCCCGGACGCATCGAAGAAGTGATCCGCAAGGCTGAGCAGGAAGTAGAGGAATCGATCAAGGAGGCGGGCCAGCGCGCGATCATCGAATGCGGCGTGCATGGCATCCATCCGGAGTTGGTCAAGCTGCTCGGGATGCTCAAGTATCGCTACAGTTATGCGCAAAACGTCCTGATGCATTCGATTGAAGCGGCGTTCATCTGCGGCGCGATGGCGGCCGAGCTGGGCCTCAACGAAAAGCAGGCGCGCCGCGCGGCGTTGCTGCATGACATCGGCAAGGCGCTCACGCATGAGGTCGAAGGATCGCATGCGCTCATCGGCGGCGAGATCGCCCGTAAGTACGGCGAGTCCGCGAAGATCGTCAACGCGATTGCAGCGCATCACGAGGAAGTGAAAGCCGAGACCATCCTGGCGCCGCTGGTCGACGCGGCCGACGCTCTTTCAGGAGCGCGTCCCGGTGCCCGTCGCGAGGTGCTGGAGAGCTACGTGAAGCGGCTCGAGGACCTCGAGCTGATCGCGAAGTCATTCAAGGGAGTCGAGAAATGTTTCGCGGTGCAGGCCGGCCGCGAGATGCGCATCATCGTCGAGCCGAACCAGGTTTCCGATGAGGACAGCCTGGTGCTGGCACGCGAGGTCGCGAAGAAAATCGAAACCGACATGACGTATCCGGGGCAGATCCGGGTGACCGTCATCAGGGAGACGCGGGCGACGGAGCTGGCGAAGTAGACCTAACCCCTGACCCCTTCCCTTGAAGGGAAGGGGAACCGGATTCAGGAAAAGCGAAGCGGCTGCCCATCGAGGGCAGCCGCTTCTTTTTTCCTGATCTACATCTTCCCGCATGGTCCAATCGAGCGAGCCAGCATCGTGAGTATGCCGGAATTACCGACGCTATGTCGATTATCGGTGGGTTTGTTTTTGCGATTCTTCGTCCTGTCGCTTCTCTCGCTTTCTTCTGCGAGAGGAGTTTGCCGGCGCGGTTCATGCGCTGCGATGCGAGAACCGTGACGGGCTGATGAGAGCCGGTCGAGCTGCGCGACCGGTGGTGAAGCGTCACCCTGCTTGCGTAAAAGCCAACAATTCCGAGCATAAAGTGGGTTTGTTTTCGCGCTTTTGCCACTCAACATGGTGCGCCCGAGGTCCTTCGCCAAGCCTCAGTACCGCCCCGCGCGGTGGGTTCGTTTATGCAAAATCGCATTTTCGCGAGATCCGCAATCCTCCAAAACGAGTCGGGCGCCCACGAGGGGCGCCATGACCAAATGATAGCACAGATTGACCCGTCAGGATCGGGCGCGAGGTAAGAGCTCGCGGGATTCGCGGATTCGGTGGACGCTCAATGCATCCGGCGGAAGTGAGGCCACATTTCGGCCAGCGAATGATGCGGACCGTGGCAAACGATGATGGGGCCATTTTCGTAGGGCATCGCATAAGGTGCCCCGAAGTGCCCCGCGACCTCGCTTTGGTCGCAGATGTCTCTCCAGATTTCCGGCTTGCCATTGATGTGAATGATGACACTGCCGTCATAGTCGCGCGGTCCCCAGAAGTAATATTGCAACTGACCACATAGCGCGGGAGGCAGTCCGTCGGCGCGGCCGTAAACATCGATCGCGGCTGCCTCGCCATAATTCGACGCGATGATGGCGGCGTGCGCGCGCTGATCGGGCGGCAGTGCCTGATAGACCGATGCGACCTGCTGCTCCATCTCACGCCATCCGAATTGATCGGAAAACACCTGGGTGAGCGGCGCGCCGATGCCTTCGCGCTCGCTGGGCGCAGGCCGCAAATGACTCGAGGCCAGGTAGCGCGCGAGTGCGGGAGGGCTGAGAATCGGCAAGACGATGGGCAGGATGATCGCGGTCATCGCGACGGCGACGGTGAACCATAGCGCATTCAGCCAGCGCGGAATCCGCGCGCAGACCACCGCGCCCACCGCGAACATCGTGGGGTACGCGGGCGCAAGATAATAATCCTTGCCGTGCGAACCGAAGATGATCGCGGTTGCCACGATGAACGCAATCGAGAGGAAGCGCGCGGCGCGAAGGCGCGGGCTGATGAAAGGCGCGACTATCCCGGCGATCCATAAGGGCGCCAGCACGAAATTCATCGCGAGGATCTGTTTGATCTCGAAATGCAGCGGGGTGCCGGTGAAGTTGCGATATTCGGTCGCATAGTGAATCGATTCCAGGAATGGCCATCCATGAACCGCCTGCCAGATCAGACTCGGCGCGGCGATCACGATCGCGGCGATGACACCCAGCCATAGCTGCGCGGGTCGCGAGCAGACGCCGCGCCGAGGTCAGCACGATTCCGAGCGCGAGGCCGAGCATCCAGCCCGCGATCCCGTATTTCGCTTCCATCGCGATTCCCGCGACGACTCCCGCCCACAGCGCGGCAGTGTGCTCGCCGCGAAGTAGCGCGCGCGCCAGCAGATAAGCGCACAGCGTCCATCCGATGGCCTCGAAACTTGGAGTGCCGAGCGTTGTCGCGACGCCGATTAGCATCGGGGCGATGGCGACGGAGATCGCGGCCATCCAGGCTGAGGTGCGGTCGCCGCCGAGCAGACGAGCGAACTCCGCGGTGAGCGGTATCAGCGCAAGCGCCGCGAGAATCGACGGCAGGCGCAGCAGCAAGGTGCTGTTGCCGAAGAGCTGCGTCGCCGCAGCGATGAGCGGGACCAGCGGCGGCAGGTCGGCATAGCCGAACGCCGGATGGCGTCCGCATACGATGAAGTAGAGCTCGTTGCGAAAGGTGTCGTAGCGTGACGCGGTCAAAAGATAGAGCAAGGCGAGGATCGCGTTCGCGATCCAAACGGCGGGGTCGCGACGCATCCAGTCGCGCGCGCGTTCGAGCAGGGTTGTCCAATTAGTAAGCAATGCGTTAGAGTCTCGGTCGTTAGCATCAACAATTAAGCAATGAATTCGCAAAAAATAGTACACATGAGCGTACCAAATCAAGAATCCAGCGCCAGGACCGAGCTGGCCGCGGAGGCGCGTGCGTTGCGCGACGGCCTGACTCGGCTGCAGCGCCGGATGCGCGGGGCGCGCGGCGACATGCGGATCGGGTTGTCGGCCTACAGCTCGCTGGCCTGCATCTTCGAACACGGCCCAATCTCGGCGGGCGAGCTGGCCGAGCGCGAGCGCCTGCAACCGCAGTCGCTGACCCGCATTCTTGCGCGTTTGGAAGAAGAAAAATTCATCAGCCGCACCCAGGACAAAGCCGATCTGCGCCGCGCGCGGCTTCTGATTACGCAGAAGGGGCTCCAATTTCTGCATCGCAACGCGCTCGATCAGGAGGCCTGGTTGGCGCACGCGATCGCGCAGACGCTGACCGAATCCGAACGCGCGATGCTTCGCATCGCCGCGCAACTGCTCGATCGAGTAGCCTCAAGCTCCGACTAAACATGAAAAAAACGGCGGCTGCCCCCTTGGGAGCGACCGCCGTCTTTGCGCTTCCAGCGAAAATTACTTCGCCAGCGTGACGAGCTTTAATCCTGCGCGCGAGGGCGCCGCATCGGTGTGCGTCGCGGGATTTGCCGGTGCCGCTTGATGCGATATCGCCGGCATCGCGGCATGACCCGAAGTTGCCGGTAGATGCGTCGCGGCGGTCGCGGGCAACACCCGAATGATCGCCATCATGCCGTTATCCTCGTGCTCCAGGATGTGGCAGTGATACACGAAATCCCCGATGTCCTGGCCGCGGAAATCCATTCGCACCTTCACGCTCGGATAAGGACCCTTACCCTTCCAGAATGGGACATTGACCATATCGAGATACTGCCGCTGCGCGGGTGGTAGCGGCTGGCCATTAATCGCGAGCAGCAGGAAGTGGATCTGATGGATGTGAAATCGAATGCTCTTCCAGGCTCCGATTCTCCACCGTCCAATCCTCCACTGAGCCCTGAGTGGTAGTGATCGCGGGTGGATTGTCGGGACTGAAGGGGACCGGCGTGGCGCCATCAACGGTGATGAAGAAGGTCTGTTCCTGATTCGGCTTCGGCGCGGTCTCAGAGAAGTAGAGTTTACGTTTCGCGGTAACCTTCGCGGTTGCGAGGCCCTCGAAGCGCTCGGGTCCTGGCGCGCCCGACACTTGCGGCATCGCCGCGATTGTTGTCGAGGGCGCCGCGGATCGGTTCGATGCCGCTGTCGTAGGTATCACCTGGATCGATGCGCAGCGGACGGGTCGGGTCGTTGTCTCCTCCCGGGCCGGTGTTGAACTTCAGGGTGTACAGCGTCGCGTTTTTAACTTTCGCGGAGGGGCCGACCACGATGAACTCCGCGCGGGCCGCCGGTGCGAGCACGATGTGATTGCGGTTTTGCAGTCTGCCTTTGCGCTCCCCATCCTGCGACCCGATGGGCACCCCATCTAGCGAAACCAGTTGGAGTCTCTGCGGTTTATTATCGTACTTGAGCTGCAGATCGATGATGGTGTCCGCCGACGCATTCACCACGCGCCAGAACTCTTTGTCCTTCGGCGGCATCTGGATGATCGCGGGAGTGTAAGCGGGGTAGAGAATCGGCACGTAGTTCAGCGATACATCCCAGGCCGGCTCATTCGGATCATTGGTCATCACGGAGTCGGGCACCGGCTGATCGCGAATCACCAGGATACGTTCCGGCAGCCCCGCGACTTTGGGCTGCACGTTCTCGATTCCGTCCACGATGATGGTGCCGGTTCCTCCGCCCTGCACCGCCATTTCCGATTGCCCATGAACGTGGGGATGGTACCAATACGCGCCCGGAGGCTCATCGGTCGGGAACGGCACGTTGTAGGTGAAATTCGATCCCGAATTGATCAGCGTATGAATGACCTCATCGGAATGGCAGGTCGGAGGCGTGTTGGTGCCGTGATAGTGGATGTTGACCGACGAGGAATTCATCGTGGTATCGCCGCAGACCGTGTCGGCCGAGCTCGACATCTTCATGCCGCCGGCAGAATCCGGCGGCGGGACATCGTTGGTTACGTTAACCGTCAGGGTTCCGCCCGGACTCACATGCAGCGTAGGCGATTCGAGGCCCCCGGGGGTGGTGAAGCAAAAAAGCGTCAGCCCGTTAGCATCAGTCTCAGTGTGGTAGCTGAAATTGACCGTCAGCGATCCGCTCGGATCGGAAAGATCGGGCGGATTTTGCACCACGCTGCCGGGCGCGTAGCGAATGCATGGAGCGGGCGCTTGCGCTGCCGCGATCGTCGGCATCGCCAGCAGCAGGAAAGATATCGCAACAAACAGCCCAGCGAGGGTCAGCGCCTGTTTCTTGGGGAACGAGCCGGTCTGACGCGATCGAAACGTCAAAGCAAGCATGGAGGTCTCCTGAGGATTGAGATGATGAGCGCGAAGCTAACGATATTGCGAATCAAAATCAATTGATAATCGAAATCAAATAGCATGAGGCTTGGATGCCGGTCTATACTCGCGCGTGGGAGTTTCCTTCCCGGAGGAAAATGTGAAAACGCATGCGCTCGTCAGCTCGGACCAGATAGAGACCTTCAGGCGCGACGGTTTCGTGGTCGTCGACGCTTTACTGACGAATGATGAGCGGGAAAAATTCGGCGCCGCGGTCGATTGCGCAGTCGCCGATCGCAAGCGCAATGATCCTCGCGCACTGGCGGAGAAGTCGCTTTACGAACAGTCCTTCACCCAATGCATCAACCTGTGGGAAGATCATCCGGACGTCCTTCCGCTGACATTCCACCCGAAGATATCCGAGGCTGCCGCGATGCTCATCGGTGTCGAGCGCCTTCGACTTTGGCACGATCAGGCGCTCTACAAAGATGCGGGAGGGCGCTACACCGAGCCGCATCAGGATCAGCCTTACTGGCCGATGGATGAAATCAATACGCTGACCGCATGGATTCCTTTCGATGGCTCGACGCGCGAGAACGGATGCATGGCGTATGTGGCCGGATCGCATCGCGCGGGAGTTCGGAAGTTCATCAATATTTTCACCGCCGACGAGAAGGTGAAGATCCTCGAGGAACCGGCCATCGCGTCAGTTCCCCCGGTGTATGTTGAGGTGCCGCGCGGCAGTGTCGCGTTCCATCATGGCCTGACGGTGCATCTCGCCGGGGCGAACAAGAGTGCGCACACCCGCCGCGTCTATACGATGATCTACTTTCGCGATGGAGCCATTCGGACGAAACCGCACGTGCATCCGAGTGTCGATCGCCCCGGCATCAAGATCGGCGAACCGATCGATAGCGAGCTGACGCCGCTGGTGTGGCCGCGCGCGGCGGGCGATCTGCCGAAGCCGCCGGGATTCCCCCTCACGCCAATTCTCGCGCAGCTCAACAACCGTGGCGCCCTGCCCGATATAAAATAGGCGGCGACGCAGTTCGCGTTGGCGCAGTTGCCTCGCTCGCGATATATTCGCCTCGATGCCGACCACGCGCGAAGTCCTCGACATGACCATCGCTCTGGAGAAACAGAGCATGGCGCTCTATGCGAGCTTCGCGAAGGTGTTCGCCGCCGAGAGCCCGTTGCACGATTTCTGGTTTGGGATGGCGCGTGACGAGGCGCGTCATGTCGGCGCGCTGGACCTCGTCGCCACGGTGCTCAACCTGGAGGGAAAACTCGATCAGCCCAGCCCGGTCTCGATCGATGACGCCACGATAGTTCGATTGCGCGAGCTGCATGCGCAGTTTGAAAATCGCGCGAAGCCCGGGCTCTCGCTGGAGCAGGCGTTGAAAATAGCGCTCGAGGTCGAAGAGACCGAGCTCGAGGATCTCGTCGCGGATCTCCTCAAGGCGCTGAAGTCCGATGAGTACGAGCGATGCCTGCGCTTGCTGGTGCATGACCTCGGCGAGTTGAGTTACATGATCGAGCAGAATTCACAGGATCCTGACCTGTTGTCGCGATGTGACGCGTTGGTAAATCGGCATGCGGAGGAGTTGCGGAAAAGCGCCGCGCATTGAGCGTTTGCGCGAGGCCCTTTTACCATCGCGCGGCGCTGGCTATAGTTTGAACCCGGCGCTGAGGAGTCGGCTAATTGGCAAGCCACCTGACTCTGGATCAGCGCGCCAGCCGCCCGTTTTCCCTGCAGATCGAGGATTTAGCCACCGCTTGCTATCACCAAGTATGCGCCATGCGTGCTCGATGCGCAAATCCCCTCGTGTGAGCAACCCCCGCCTTTCGACTGAGCCAACGATTCGGGTAAGTTGAGTACCCATGCACCTGCGTTTCACTAACCAGCCGCCCACGCACGCAGCCGGGAAAATGAACTTTTTCTTGCCCCGCTTTGGGAAAATCGCTGGTTCTGGGTTGGTTACTTCTCCCTTCCACAGACACGCGAATTTTGAACTCTCGCGTGCAGGGAAATCGACGGCCTGAAAGCCCTATTCCCGTTTTTTTTGGGGTCAGAATTTCTACCGTTACAAGCTTTCTTGTGCTTCTCTCAAGAATCTTTTTTCAAATGCGGACAGCGACAATGCCTCTGAATCCAGGTTCTTGAGACGACGCAATACGCCATCCAAATCTCCATCAGGCTGCAATTGCGGAGTTATTTTCCGACTCAGTTCTAGGGGAACGCCATATTCTTCGAGTGCTAGCATTGTCGAATCGAGGAATAGGTTCTGGACCTGACTAGCGAAAAAGCTGTAGTCGCCAAAGGGGACACGGAAGCCTCGCAGTATTTCGGATTGAATGCGGTCAACCACTCGCAACAACCTTGGAAAGTGAAAACCGGCCCAGAGTCGCAAGAAATCAAGTACTTTGGGAATCGCAAGGTCTACATCTTTGTTATAGGCGATCTGGGAGATGATCAGGTCCTTCGTGGTCAACCCCCCGCGTAGTCGGTCGATCAGAAACGATAATTGCTTGGCACTGCTCACGCTACCCCTTGCCAGTCGCGCTCCATCGAAATATTTCCAAAAGAGTTCACACATCGTCCGAAGCTGCTCAGAGGTTGGATATCGTCTCCAGCCGAGTCTCTGTGAAAATGCTACCGGAGCCGCTGCAATCTCGCGCGCTAGAGCAATCTGCTTTGATGGCTCAATTCCATTGTTAGCCTTGATAGTTTCAAAGCTGAGTAGCGTGTTCTGCTTCATATTCGTTAGTCGGCGACGCGATTGAGAGGTTAAATCTTCATCATCTAGCTGCACGAGTAGGCTCTCGGGTGTGTCGTCAGTTTGACTAAAAACAGGAACCTCTACGAACGGGAGATTATCTTGGGGCGGCTCGTGAAAGACATAGACATGGCCGACAAAATGAGTGCCCATCCGACCGGAGCGTCCCCGGATATTGTTAAACGTAAAGAAGTCGAGCGGAGTTTGATTGATTTTATTATCCCAAATGACAACGTTGCGAGCCTTGGTGTTGACGCCCTCAATCAGGGTAGAAGTACATACTAGAAATCGAAGCTGATATTTGTTGAAAGCCCGCACGATGAATTGAGCTATGGCGCGCGGAATTCGAGCGTGATGCACGCCGATTCCGTTCTAATGCCCTTCGTTACATGCCAATCTGGATGATAGTTATCTGCGAGCCAGTCAGCAGCATCGATTAATTCATCGGACCTCTCTCCGACACTGCCCTCTATAAGGGCCGAAGCAATTTTAGCAACGCGAGCGGGCGAACTACAAAATATAATCGTCGGGCCTTCTAGCCGACGACATAAATTCAGAAGCGGTGTAAGGTCTGAACCCCGAGGTGCTCGTTCCTTGTGAATCTCGGATACAACGGTCTGATAGAGCGTGTGAACGGTGAGAAACCGAAGCGGAACAGTCACACTCCCAGACAGACCTTTCACGCTGGGGCCCAGCAGATAGAATTGAGTTTTTCGCTTCGCGTATCTATAAAAAAGCTGATTTAGCAGGTTCCACCTAACATCGTCCTGATCGGCGCCGGGGGAAAGCTTATAAAACTCATCAATGACGAGCAAATCAATTTCGTCTGGTAGTTTTTCTATCGCACGTTCTTGCGTGAATATGAAAAGGTTTCGCTCCCCAACCGTTTGATAGGCGTGAGTTATGATCTTGTACTGATTCTTGAATTTCGTAGCGAGTCGTACCCGCGTTTCATCAATAAGCGCCAACGTGGGAACTACAAGCAACACATTTCTGTATCGTCCCGCCGCAACGAGAGCATCTATGATTAAGCTCTTACCGAAGCTGGTTGGGGCGCTAAGAACCACGCTGTTGCCAGCCAGAAGACTGCGAAAGACCTCGGCTTGTTCTTTATGGAAGACAAGAGAGCTATCGTCTGGAACCGGGCGGTGCAATTCAAAGGCGATCTGATCTGTTGTATCGAGAGAATTCGGTTCAAGGTAGGGAAACAATCCTAAACGACGAACCAGACCGTCGAGAACCGGTCTATAACCGTTGAATACCTCTTGCCGCTCCAAACATCTGAGTACGAGTTCGTGAAAGGTTTGCTCGTGCTCAGAGGAATTCGCCATCCTAACGAGTTGGCTCAGGGCCTCGAACTGACGACCTCGCAGCTGAACTACGTCACCTATCAGTTGGCGAAGCTCGTCGATATTTAAGCTAATTGCTGGCATGCTCGAAGCTTAGAGTCGAAAGCAGCGACCAAATCTGTTTTGCTTTTCATCGGAAACAAAAACAAATGCACCCTGATCCCGCCCGGCAGAGTTCCGCTTGCAAAAGAATGATGATGCGTCTCGACTTCCGTTTTAAACGCCGCCAAAAAGGTAGTAGTCACCTCGCGGTGACTACCGACAACATCGCTATTGTAAGTAAGCAACACGGGGATGCAGACTGCGTCGAAAATGTCATCCAGCGAATTGTTCAGATCAAGAAGCTTCCGAAGCTTATCAGCATGGGGCCACTTGGGATCAAGTTTATTGACGATGGCCGTAAACTCAGAACGGAGATAATTGCGTTGCAAATGCGCCGAAATTTCGGGAACGACATCGCGAATGGCTGCATTGATATCAGTGTAGAACTTGACCTCGCCGAGCCATAATTGTAGTTCGTCGTGCTCCACAATGACATGAACATTGTCAAACCCTTTCACCGTGTCGTTCGGAGAATCTTTGTAATAGTACTTGGAAATAGCCGGAAGAGTGCGGAAGACTTGGCACAGCATCACGTGCAGTAAAAGTTCGCCTAGCTCGCCTCTTCTTTGGTATCTCGCGGAATCGTAAACGGATCGTGCGGCACGACCTACGAGGTTTACCATGTTATATTGTGTCAGGCTCTCAAGTTCAGAATGCGTCAACGCGAAGTTCGGAAGCCATTCGACCAGGTGACGGGCCAATTGGTCGGCACGCCATTCGCTCAATTCGTATCCCGCACACATCCCGCTGAGGCCAGGTTGTACGTCAATTCGGTGTACGCGGCACACCAAAAATTCACTTGGAGAACCATTCATCGAACAAATCCCTCGCTCCTCTGCGCTCGGTCGTTCACGTTCCGCCACCGCAAAGATTGCCAGACAATTGCCTTTGGGCAGCGCAAGAAGCCGACGTTCGTCGGTGACAGTGTCACCAGCTCACTCGTGGATAGCATAGTTGCTCCCAGAACAGAAGAAATGCCGGACGATATTCGCGTCAAGTTATGGCCGCTCATCCAAATTCGCCGCACTTCGGACAAGCGCAATTCGAGGCGTGGCTGCCGCCAAAGTTTAGACACCTTTCACAAACACAGTTGGAAGCGTGCTCGCCGCCGAAGTAACCGCATTTGGGACAGGCGCAGTTTGTTTCATGGGAGCCGCCAAACCGTCCACACGTCGGGCAGGCACAGTTTGATCGATGTTGTCCCGATCTTTTGTAGTCGTTGTCTTGCATAGAGGCTGGTAGGCTCCTTAAACGTTCACCCAATCATTCTTCGTGAGGTGTCAGTGGCGGCAAATCATCAGATACTGGACCGTCAGTACGAGAGCATGGCATGGCGAACCTTCAGTGTCGGGGTCATTCGCCCTTTAGACGCGGATCGTCGGCTGATACGCAGATGCCAGCCCGCTCGCCTTGCAATTTCGATTGCTCCTTCGGATCAGAAGGATTCGCTCGCGGCATGTTGATCAATGCGGCCTTGTCGCTCTCGCAGTCGGCTTTTGAAGTATAGATATGTTTCGCACGAAACCAGACTGTCAAAGGCAACGAGGTATCTACGTCCCGATCCCGTCCCGGCGGCGGTAAGAGCAAATACCAGCCCAGAAGCACAAGGGCGGCGGCAGTGTGGCGAATCTCCATACGATTGCGATTCACTTCATCCTCTGAAGAAGCATTTCCACCTCTTCAGCCCAACCTTCGTCAACGGCTTTCAGTCGTGGCAAAAGCGCTCGCACGCGATCAGCCTTGCCTTGGGCGAGATATAGTACCGATGCATCACGGAGTGCATCTCTATAGGAAGGGTCAAGCTGGAGAGCCTTTTCGTAGGCTACCAAAGCTTGGTCGAACTGACCGGTGTCTTCATAAGCGGTCGCAAGGAAGTAGAAGGCACTGCTGCTCTGTGGATCAGTCTCAGTAGCCTTGAAATAATTCTCGACTTCTAGGTCGAACTGCCCCTTTTCATAATAGTCCCCGCCTAACCCTGTATAGGCATCAGAATAACTTTCATCCAAGCTGGCGGCTTTTCGATAATATTTAATCGCCGTGTCCCACTCTTTCTTGTTATCGGCGAGGTTTCCCAACGAATAATAGTAAGCAGGACTTTCCTTTACGAGCGTTCCCACTTCACCCGTCATCACTTCTTTGACGCTGTTGATCGGCACCGCGAGGTTGAGATTCTGCGCGGTGCCTGCCTGCGGTCCTGACGGAATGCTTTGGAACGCTGCCGTGATTCCGATAACTGCTCCGTCTTCGTCGAACAACCCGCCGCCGCTGCTACCGGGCGATATCGGAGCCGTGAACTGAATGAATCGCTTCGCTCCGATCTGTTGAAGTGGATTGCTGACTGTGCCGGTGGAAACCGTGGCAGGCAAATTGACAGGGGTTCCAATGGCGTAGATTGATTCACCAACGTAAAGATCGTCCGAATCGCCTACCCTGCTAACGGCAGGGGTTTCATGAGCATCGAATTGAAGAATTGCAATGTCGTCAGGCTCGTCGATGTCCCTGATACCGCGCATCATGTAGAAAGCTCCCGACGGCAGCTTCGCGATCACTTCCACGCCGCCTTTCACAACGTGATAGTTCGTGACCAGCTTGCCGTCATGGGCGACGAAAAATCCGCTGCCTTGAGACATAACGTGGCCGTCTTTGTCGGATACTACCAACGTAGCAACAGCCTTGAGATTTTCGAGAGTTGTTTCTAATTGCTTACGCTTTTCGTAACGGTCGATCACAACGGCAGCCACGACCGCGAGTACGAGAGCGATAATGATTTCTTTCGTATAGTGGCGGACGAAATGGATAGTTCTGTGCGAAATCGCCCGCCAATCAACGTTGAATCCGATGTCCACAACGGCACGCACCCCCGCACTTCTGCGCAACGCTTGACACTGAGCTTAGGCACCACCTGTTAGGACATTGTCTATTGTGAATCTACTTTGCTCAACGATTGATGCAATCGCCGTGTCGGTCTGACTCGGTAGAAGCGGCAAGCACTAATTGGCCGCTGGAAGCAGGAGACGGAGCACCAAAACGACCAGCGAAACTGTTCTAACTACCGATTGCTGGGCCGGAAACGACCCTGTACGGCTTCGGCAGACCAAACCTGACCAACTGACCATACCGGCGAGCGACGTTTATACAGGCTCATTCCCTTACAAATATACGACATCCCTGTTGCACATTTGTCATATCTTACATCCAAAAGGAGAGTGGATCGGTGCGCTCGGCTCTGAAACCCAGTTTTGCCGAAGTCGCGACCCAAAAGCGAATATTCGACCCGCTATTTCTCTCTTGCGCGAAGTGAAGTGCCCAGGCGAAAGTGCTCAATCGTAGCTCAAACATATGGGTTGAATGTTCCCCCGCAAACCGTCCAAGTCCATTCCACTCCGCCGGTATAGATATACCGGACGGAATGGAATTTATGGACTCAACTAATCCGTTGGAATTCCGGCGGAATGACTTCGGAAACCTATGCCGCTTTCAAGCACTGTTCCTGCGACCCGACAAGGAAGAAGGCTTTGCCCTTCTTGGCCACAGCACTCTGCTGCAATTCCTTAATCCTTTGATAAAAGACAGTGTGGCCGATGAAGGTTTTACAAGCCGCCTGCCATTCTGGCCCCGTCATTCCATCGGATAGTTCAGCTAATATCTGTTCGTCTAGCTCCTCTTTAGACTTGAAGCTTGGTTGCTTTGCCCACCCGCCGAGACATTTGAAGTCGAGAATCCCCTTCTGCGGTTCGGTTTCATTCACGTCCCAAATAGGCAGCGCGAGAATATTGGATTGCATCGGACCATCGTTCGTTTTCTCCTGATTGACCACAACCGCCGGTTTTCCCTCATGGGTGACCGCAGTTACTGAAAGCGCCGACCGTGCGAAATTGTGCTTATATACGGAACCGTAGGCCGACTTGACACCAGAGCCACCATCTCTCGAAGGCTTCGCTTCATGATCGACTATGATGGCCGTCACTCCTATCTCTGCTAGTATTCTATGCGCCTCTCCCACCTGTGTGGGGTCCATTCCATTGCCGAAGACAGCTTCATAACTGTCTAGCAGGGTGTTGATGAAAGGGTTTGGGTCATCACTACTTAGGTAGGCTTTGTAGTCCCAGGCCATCGAGGGAGTCAGAATGGTTTGATGACTGGGCAACTTGACCAGCGGGGCTCATCCGGTCGGGCAGAGCTTCGCGATTCTCAGCAGATTGTAGGCAGCTGCCACCAGGAAGGCAGCGAAACTGGTTCTTTCGACACCTCGATAGCGCGTGCGCCGAAAGTTACCGACCGTTTTGCTCCAGCCGAAGATCTCCTCGACGCGCTTGCGCACTCGCTGGCTCAACACGTAACCGGGCCAGCCGGTGGTACGCTGGTCGAGAGCCGAGCCTCCGGGTCGCCGCTCATTCTGCGCGACATGGGGTGTGACGTTGAGTTCGCGGCAGCCGGCCACGAATCCAGTAGTGTCATAGCCCTTGTCGCCGGCGACGGTGATCCGTCGCGCTCCGCCAAGCTCTTGCAGCATCGCCAGCCCGTGCTCGCGTTCGGCGCGACCGGTGGCCGGCCCCACTCGCAGGTCGATCACGATGCCATTGCGGTTCTCCATCAGCACGCTCTCGGTGTAACAGAGCCTGGCCTCTTTGCCGGCACCCTTTTTGGCCAGCCTCGCTTCGGGGTCGGTGGTCGACTGATGGGTCGCGTTCCTGCGTTGTTCGCCGTGGAAGTTAACGCTCGGATTGCCCGGATCAGCGGGCGGGGGCGATCGGTCGGCGTCTCATCTCTCGGGCGCAGGCTCTTAAGCGAAGCCCACGCCTCGATCAAAGTCCCGTCGACGGTAAAGTGCTCGTCGCTGGTCAGCTTAAGTTCGCGCGCCTCCGAAACCACGGTGCGGAAAAACTCGCCCGCCACGTCATGCTGGAGCAACCGCATCCGATTGCGGCTAAAGGTGGAATGGTCGAAGGCGGGCTCGTCCCAGTTCAGATCGAGGAACCAGCGAAACAACAGGTTGTAGTCCAACTGCTCGCAGAACATCCGTTCGCTGCGCACCGTATACAGCGCCATCAGCAGGGAGGCTTTCAGCAATCGCTCCGGCGGGATCGAGGGTCGACCCACCTCGCTGTACATCTGCTCAAACAACGGCGACAGCTCTTTAAGTGCTATCTCGGCCAAAGACTTGATCAGTCTGATCGGATGGTTGGCCGGCACTCGCTGCTCAGGGTTAACCAGCGTAAGCATCGTGCTCTGTGGCCGATCGTGTCCCCGCATCTCCCTCTTCCTCCTCAACTCCACTGGCCTCGTTCCACTATACCGACCTCCAACCATTCGTCGATCCCATCGGCGAGGACTTTCTCAACACCCTGCTAGTATGAGCAGACGGATATCCAGCTCTTGAGCTTTCTCACGAACTTTCTTGCGGGCCATCGAATCTCGTAATGTGAGCGGTCTAAGATCGGTATAGATAATTCGTTTATCGCCTTCCGGTTCTTGGTGATCCAATGCGTTAAGCGCCCAAGTTATCCTTCTCTTGAAACCGAACTTGCCCATTTCCCCGTCGATCCAAAGAGCGCGAAACCCTGATTTGATCGAACGTCCTAGGAACTTATCGTGGCCGTGCGCTATTCGAGCCACGAGAGCAGCCAGAAGGCCGCTCTTACCGATTCCACCATGTCCATGGAGTACCGTTACCTCATCAACAGGGATCAATTTGTCCCATAACCATTCTTGCTGCTTGAATTCAATGTCGTTCACAGACAAGAAGACGGGTCCTTGTTGTTTCTTCGAGGTCGTCATCGTGACGCCATTCCTAGGCCAGCCAGAGATGCGTCGATCCAACACCCGACACAGGTGTATCGATATTGCGCCTTCGTCGCCTTGCCTTTGTGGCGCGCTGTTTGACTCGCCGCAGTCTCATTGGCGAACCACGCATAGGCTCGCAATTGGTTAGGAGTTACCGGCTCAAATGGCACATCGAATTCAGTCGGACATGAACAACATTTGATCTTCATTTTAATACCTCATACTAGTCGCGCGATGTTCGCAACGTTCTTAACTATCTCCAAATATGGTGCGGTTAACGAAACTATAATCTTGGAAAGGTCGACTATTTGCCACCGTTAGAACTTCCAAGTGCGATGTTCACAAATATACACAAACCCTTAGCTACACATGCTAATGCTCCTTTCCCTTCATAGGCGTACTAATGCCGCCAAAGAGGTGACTAATTGGTCGCCGAAAGCGTGTTAATAGGTAGTGGTTCCCCGGCTAAGAAAACGTGCGGGGATGCTGCGCGGTAGGAAAACAGCCTAGCAGAAGAATGGACGCGAAGCAAGCCCGTTCACCAACGAGTTGCGCGTGCGGTGACAAGGTGATACTAAGTTAAGTTGAAGCCTAATTGGTCTGGTAGTGGGCGCTAATAATATGATTCTCAAAGGAAAGCCTATGGTCCCCCTAAGAGCCACTGAGGGTGGCTCTTAGGGATGCCCTAGCGCGCTTAGGGTACTCAGCGCGTTGTGTCAATCGCCGAACATCAACTTAGCGTTCCGTTCCAATGCTTCGCGGATCGGTGCCAGATCAAGGCGCGCATATATTGCGGTCGTTGATGGTTGGGTGTGGTTCAAGACTCGCCCGATCAACGGCAGTGAACACCCTTGCGCGGCAAGCCAGCTACCATTCGTTCGGCGAAGGTCGTGGATTCGTACATCGGGGAGTCCTGCCCGTTTGCGAATTCGACTCCACGCTTGGTTGGGATTGCTCAGTGGAACACTCGGCCGCTTGTCGCTTGGGAACACCCACTCGCTCGTAAATCGGCTGGGTAGGGCGGAAAAGAGCCGCACGGCGGCATCCGGCAAAGGGAGTCTATGCATCCGACCCGCTTTTGTTTCAGGAAGCGTCCAGACCGCATCGGTGAGATTGATGTCCTGCCATCTTGATCGGAGCAGTTCCGAACGACGGGTTCCCAAAAGAAGGGAGAGCCGGAAATATGCTCGCCAATAGCCGTTGGGTTCGGCATCTAGCGCTTGGTCAATTCGCGCCAATTCACTCGTGCTCAGAAAACGGGAACGCGGTTGTTCTCGAAAACGTTGGATGGCTCGTGTTGGACTTTGGCCATCCCAATAACCCAAGCGAATCGCCCAACCGTAAATCGAAGACAGGAGCGCCAAGCATCGGTTGGCCTGATAGTGCCCGTGTTCGGAACCGAGTCGCTGATGCCATTTGGAGACGCCCTCACGCGAACATTCCGAGGCCCGCAACGCTTGGATTGCTGAGAAGTATGACCGCAGAAGTCTCTCGTCTTCCCGCCAAGATTTTTTTCGTGGTTGCGCATAGTTTTCGATATAGAGGCGCGCCAGATCGCCGATGGTCGGTTGCCGACGCTGCTCCGATAGTGCTTGCTTCGGATCATTGCCGAGGGCGATTTCATGTCGAATGCCAAACGCCTTCGCCCTCGCTTCTTCCAGCGAGAGGGCCGGATATCGGCCAATCGTAATCCGCACCATCCGGCCCCGAATGCGCCCATCCCAAACAAAAGCCCGCGAACCGGTTGAGGTGATTCGCAAAGCGAAGCCACGAATCTGGCCATCTCTGATGAAAAGTTGGCCTGTTTTTGGGGTTTTTACCGAATCAATTGCCCGTTGGGTCAGCTTGCACGCCATGTATGTATGCACCATGTCTGCAAGCGGCTTGAATTTGGCCGTTCCCGCGATTCTGGCGCGAGGCCCTTTTACCATCGCGCGGCGCTGGCTATAGTTTGAACCCGGCGCTGAGGAGTCGGCTAATTGGCAAGCCACCTGACTCTGGATCAGGCGATTGAAGGTTCGAGTCCTTCCTCCTCAGCCAACCATCCCCTGTTTGTTTAGGGCCCTATCGTCTAGTGGTTAGGACACCGGCCTCTCACGTCGGTAACGCGGGTTCGACTCCCGCTGGGGTCATTCAATAAAATCACAGACTTACGCGATCCCGCCGAACGTAGGAAGCGGTTGCCCCGAAGTAAGGGGCGGTCAACCAAAGTCTCTTTCGCGCGATCGCCGCGATAAGTTCTCCCAGGCGGATTACTCTCGCCATGGCCGGCAGAGTGGCGATAATCGCCGGCCGGCTCGGCGGGTAATTGCGCGATCATTTCCTGCTCGGGAATCTGCGGCCCCATCATGCTCCAGATTTCCGCGAAAGCGCGCTCGATCGATGCGACCGCAGGCCCGCGCACCTCGATTCCGGTGTCACGCCAAGGGGCTACATTCCCTTGCGGATCGCCGACCCACGGGCGCCCCACGCACAGGCCCGAAATAAACCCCACCACTCCATCGACGGTGACCATCGTGTATCCGGATCTCGGCTTCGAAGGAGCAAGCCCATCCGCCGTTGCAACTCTGGCTGCAAGGCAGTCATCGCGTTCGGCTGATTTTGGCCGCCCTGCGCTTTGGCTTCAGACGCCCTGATCAGCGTCATCGCAGGTTGGCTCGATGGCGCGCTAGGTTGGATTGCTCACTCATCATCGACGTGGAATTTGTGCAGGAACCGATGTACCACCGGCGCGAGAATGAGACCCGCCACGCTCAGGATCGCGAGCCCGCTGTAGAGGGCATAGAACGAGGCGAAAATTTTGCCCGCGTCGGTTTTGATCGGATTCACCGGCCCCATCCCGCCCAGAATCATCGAGGCATTCAGAAAAGCATCGAGCCACGACAGGCTTTCGAGGAAGTGATACGCGCAGGTCCCGACGGTGAGCGATACGATCACCACGCCGGCCGCCACCCCCGCCCATCTGCCAAGCCGCAGGATGAATTGACCACGCGGCAGGACGGGCTGATGGTGCCGCTCCAGCCCAAATCCCGCCTTGCCGCTAGTGCGCAATGGGCGCGCCGGACTACGGGGTTTTGCCGGCATCCGCACCTGCCGCCGACGGAAGTCCCGCCGACGCATGATCTACTTCGTAGCGCCATTTGCCATGCGACTTGTGGAGCAGCTCGCTGGTCCGTACGCGTACCGTGACGGGCTTCCCGTCAGGACCAGCGGCGGTTGTATCGAGCTGCCCGTAGTGGATGATGTGGTCGAGGCCCACCGGACGCGCGTCGCTGCTGATTACCTTGATCGACGGCTTCACCGGGCTCGTGCAGTACCCCTTGATGACTTTCTCGATCGCGGGCTTGCCGATCGCAAACTCGCCTTGCCCCGGCCATATGAGGACCGCGTCGTTCTCGTATAGAGCCATGACCGCGGGAACATCGCATGCCTCGAAGGCTTTGGAGAACGCATCGTTAAGGGCCTTTGCTTCCGCCACCGCATCGGCGTGTGCGGGGACCGCGAACATCGCGCTCAGCGCCAACATTACGACTGAGATCGCAATGCGCCTCGCAATCGGTAGATTGGTCATCAAAGTAGTTCCTCGTTTCAGGATGGAACTACTTAGCGCGGAGCGGCTCCGGATACAAAATGAGCTGGGTGCATCGGAACAGCGCCAGGGTCTTGCCGCTTTCCTTCGAGGTCACCTTGGCGTCCCATACCTGCGTGGTGCGCCCGCCATGCACCAGGGTCGCCTCGCATTCGATGTGGCCGTCGCGCACGGTGCCCAACAGGTTGGCCTTGAGCTCGATGGTCGTGTAGCCGCGCGCGCCGTCGGGCAGATTCTCCATGGTGCCGGAACCGCACATGCTGTCGGCGAAGGTGACGACGCATCCGGCGTGCAGGAAACCATTCGGAGAGAGGAGTTCCTTCCGCACCGTGACGATGCCGGTCAGCCTGCCCGCCTCGACGCTGACGATCTCGATGCCGAGGTCGCCGACCCAGGTTCCCTTTCGCATGTCGTTGTATTCGCGGGCGGTGGGCATATGCGGCGCGACGGATCCTGACGATGAAAGACTTTGGCTCCCCGGGCCGGACTCGAACCAGCGACATGGTGGTTAACAGCCACCCGCTCTACCGACTGAGCTACCGGGGAGCACGAGCGAAGCGGCACGAACATTCTTAGGTATCTGCGTCAGCGAGACAAATCAAGTTGCATCGGCGCAAAGGCGGGATTTGGCCGAGCCAAAAATCACGCATAAGGAAAAGCCGAAGCGGATGACATCAGGCCATCCGCTTCGGCAGCAGTCCTTTTTTACTGTTAAGCCCTAATGCGAGCTCTTTCCGTTCTTGCCGTTCTTCTCGATACCGGCCAGAGCGAGCTCACCCATCTTCTTCTGCGTCCAGTGGAGATGCTCATCTTCCTGAGCCTCCACTTCTTCGACTGCGGGCTTCAGCAATTCCGACAGCCGCGAGTCCTCCGAGCGATGCGCGATGTGGCCGAGCAGCTCCCAATCGGCATGATCCTTGGTCTCCGCGATGACGATGTTCTCGATCGCGTTGAGCTCGGCTTCCGCGGGCGTCTTGGCCTTGCCATCCGTCATGGTCTTGAGCAGCGCTTTGGCCTTAGCCTCGGCGAGTTTCGCACCGGTGCTCTTGTAGGTGGGCTTGCCGCCGAGCTTTTCGATGATCTCGGTCAGGATTTCGACATGACGCATGGTCTGCTTGTGAAACTCGCGGAACTTGTCCTTGACCTCGCGATTGCGCACGATCTTGATCGCGGTCGCATAGAGCTCGACCCCGCCGTGCTCGACGGTAAGGAACTCGCTGAGTTTGTCCATCAGCTCGTCGCGCTTGAAGCTGGTGCTGGTGAAGTAATCTTTTACGGTTTCGGCAATCTCCGACATTGATAAAACTCCTGAGATCGGATCAATCTCCGATCGCTTGCGGTTTCGACGAGTCCGAGGATTGGCAAATTCGATCGCGATCGCGTTATCAATTGATCAACAGGAGTGCATTGATATGAGCGCCGAACAGAACAAGGAAATGGTAAAGGCGGCATGGTCCGCGATCGGAAAGGGCGATCTTAAAACCGCCTTCGCCAGTATGGCCGACAACGTGAGCTGGCTGATCCCGGGAAACATTCCGGGATCCTCGGGCGTCAAACGCGGCAAAGATGAGATCCTTAAGTTCATGTCGGGGATCGGCAGCGTTTTCCCCGAAGGCCTGAAAACCGAAATCACCAAAGCGTACGCTACCGATGACGCGGTTATCCTGGAGCTGACCAATCGCGGCAAAGTCAACAACGGCAAGTTCTACGAGAACGAATACTGCTTCGTGTTCGAAATCGAAAACGGCAAGATCCGCCGCATCCGCGAGTACGTCGACACGCAGAAGGCGAAGGACATCCTGTTCGGTTAAGTCTCGGCGGCGCGGCGGGCGAACAGGAAATATACCGGCACGCCCGCCATCACGATCAGCAAGCCCGGCCAGGTGTAGGCCGGCTTGACCACGAGCAGATCGAGCATCATCGCGCCCGCCGCGAGGATGTAGGCGATCGGAATCCATGGGTAGCCGAACGCGCGATACGGCCGCGGCGCATCGGGACGTTTGCGGCGCAGCACGAAGACCGCCGCGACCGTCACGACATAGAAGAGCAGCTGCGCGAAGATCACGTAGTCCAGCAACTGCGAGTAGGTGCCCGAGAGCGTCAGCACCGAGGCCCAGATGCCCTGGATGACCAGCGCAAAGGCGGGCACGCTTTCCACATTGAGCAAACCCGCCGCGGGAAAGAACACGCGGTCATGCGCCATCGCATAGATGACGCGCGCGCCGGTCAGGATGAGGCCGTTGGCGCATCCGAAGCCCGAGATCATCACGAGGATAGCGGTAATCCACGCACCCGCGCCGCCCCATACCATCTGCATCGCGGCGCTGGCGACGCGGTCGCCGGTGGCATGCGCGATGCCGCGCGCGAACAGCGTCGCGCCCGCCGCATCGCCATTCACCGGCAACTCCCCCATGTAGGCAAAGTTGGTCAAAACGTAGAGCAGGATCACCACCCCGGTGCCGAAGGCGAGCGCGAGCGGAAGGTCGCGGCGAGGATTGCGAATTTCCGAGGCGGCGAAGGTCACGCTCGCCCACGCATCGGCGGAGAACAGCGCACCGACCATCGCGGCGCCGAAGGTCGCGGCGAACCCGAGGTCGAGCGGATGCGTACCGAGGAATGCCACCGCGCTGCCGAAGTTCGCGGTGACGGCGGCGGGATTGCGCGCGAGGAAACATCCGACGACGCTGATCATCAACAGCGAGAGCAGCTTCGCGCTGGTGAAGAAGTTCTGGATCAGTTTGCCGAGATTGAGCCCGCGCAGATTGCTCCAGGTCAGGAGGGCGATTACCGCGATCGCCAGCAGTCGTTCACCGGACAGTCCGACGCCGCCGATACCGATCCAAAGATCCGGTTTGATGATCGGGAAAATAACGCCGCTGAAGCGCGCGAAGGCAACCGCGACCGCGGCCACCGTTCCGGTCTGCACGATGAGCAACAGCGTCCATCCGAACAGAAACGCGACCAGCCCGCCGTAAGCCTCGCGCAGATAGACGTATTGCCCGCCGGCCAGCGGCATCATCGCGGCCAACTCCCCGTAGGCGAGCGCGCCCGCGATCGTCATCAACCCGGCGACCAGCCATACCGCGATGAGCGCGGCGGGTGATCCAACCTGACGCGAGATGTCCGCGGATACGATGAAGATGCCCGACCCGATCATCGAGCCTGCGACGAGAGTAACTGAATCGAACAGCGACAGGCCGGGTTTGAGCGATTGTTCCTCGACGCGGACTGCGCCCGCCTCAGCCCCTGAAGTGTTTGCCACGTCCCCTCCCCCCTCGGCGCGCTTGCATCGCATCCACTAAACTCGCGCGGCGACGATTAGTCCACAGTTTCCACAAATCGCGGGCCTTCGAATGTTGACCTACGCGTGACCGTCAACCTAGGAGTTAGTGAGCAGCGCACGCCAAAGGAGCCCTCCAATGCCCACCAAGAAGAAGACCTCGCCATTACGCAAACCTGCCGGTGCGAAGAAGAAGACTTCCGTCAGCGGGGGCGTCTCCGCGATGGCATCGTCGCAGCTGAAGCAGCTTCAGAAGACCGTGGTGCAGCTGAAGGCCCGACTCGAGAAGGAGGCCAAAGCCAATGCTACCGCTTCGAAGGTGGTGGCCGAGGCCAAGAAGGCGCGCGAGGCGCTGATGGGACAGCTCAAGACCTTGCGCGATGAGGGCAGCTATCTCACCCGCGAATTGAAGAAAGCCCTTGGCGATGCCGACAAGCGGGAAGCCGCGCGCCGACAGGCCGTCGAAAAGATTGCCGAGTTGCGAGCCGAGCTGAACCGTCGCACCGAGGAGTTGAAGCGGAAGTCCGAGGAGCTGGCCAGGCTGGCAATGGACTCGGCTGGTCGCGCCAAAGACATCATAATGAGCGAAAGCACGCCTACTAAAGCTAACGCATCATCTACTGTGGAAACTGAGTCCATAGCTCCGGAAACCATCGAACGCGAGGAATCACCCGAGGAGTCATCGATCGAAGAGGAAGTCCATCCGGAACGGAAGCCCGAATCATAGTGGGTTTGTTTTTGCTGTCCGATCCGGCGGATGAGAGCCGGTCGCGCTTCGCGACCGGTCATGGGTGCCACCTGCCTCAATAAAATCCTGCAATTCTGGACATAAAGTGGGTTTGTTTTAGCGTTTTTCACACTCGACTTCATGCCATTCGAGGTCCTTCGCCGAGCCTCAGGGCCACTTCTCGCGATGCTCGAAGTGGGTTTGTTTTTGCATTTTTGATTCTCGGTTACTTCGTGCCCCATAACGGAAAAAGCGCCCTCAGGCGCGCCCACCATTATAGCCGATATCTTTCCGTGGGGATGTAGTCTCGACGCCGAACCATCCGCTTCGAGCGAGGCCGGCTGTCAGGACGTGGGGAAAAAGGTGATGTGGGCGGAACTGCACACGCGACGCGCGACACGCATCTGTCGATGCAACTGGCGACTATGGGATTGTCCGGTCGCGCCGCGCTTTCGAATCTGCGAGCGACGAGTCGCCTGCGCGCCGGAGGTTAGCCGGCGCGCAGGGACAGTCGTACAAATCTAGCTGCTTACTGAGCTGGGCTGGCAGCCGGTGCAGGTGCTGCCGCCGCATCGCTGGCAGCCGCGGCCGGGCTGGCTTCCGCAGGCGCCGCCGCCGAAGCTGCTGCTTCGGGAGCTGCAGGGGTTTCCTCCGACTTACTGCAAGCTGCCGCGAAAAAGAATGAAAGTAGAACCAGGATCAGGACCTTGCGCATCGCTTTTCTCCTTGAGACCTCGGCGCTTCCAGTAGCGCATCAACAAGAGGGTGCAAACGTGGGCCAGAATACTGTAGGCGAAAAGCAACTTCAAGCTCGGCTTGGCATAATCGCGACCGCTGTCCATTACGCGTCGCTTGAGGTGCTTTCGGTGCCTATAGCGAGAATTTTTTTGACAAAAGCGCGCCGCTCGGTATTATTTCCAATCATCCTGTAGGTGCCTCGAACACCGCAGGATCGAGAGCGGGGTGGATCGCGGGGTGGCGATCCGGGTTTTTCGACCAACGGCTTGGCGGATGTTGCGGGAGGATGTGCGGTGGCGTTGCGGCAATGGCGATCGTCCAGAGAGCTCGAATTTTCCCCAAATAGAATGACGCGCGCGGTGGACGCGGATATCGACATGCGACGGCTCGCGCCGCGCCGCTCGATCTTCGCGCATAATTTTTCCCGCCTGATGCGCTGGATGCTGCCGGAGGGCAACACCATCGGTCCGCCGATGCGCTCGGTCGCGCGCGAGATCGAGGAAATTTTTCCCTCCGACGAGCGCTGAAAAAAAGGGGCTGCAATGGCCCGGCCGAAAGTGTAATTGATCGCCAACGCGGTCAGCCGCGGGGGAGAATTGCACCATGAGTCAAATCGAGCGCGTCGCGAGCAACACGCCGTGGGAGCCGGTCTTCGGCTACGTCCGCAAAGTGAAAGC
Organism: uncultured delta proteobacterium; assembly: GCA_963814035.1. GTDB lineage: Bacteria > Desulfobacterota > Binatia > Binatales > Binataceae > DATGKG01. The sequence continues at coordinate 209,138 of CAWFBH010000007.1, read as the reverse complement.
GGGCAACTGGCTGGCGATCTCGGGAACCACGGCGACTGACGAGCGCGGGATGGTGATTGGCGCGGGCCAGATGTATGTGCAGGCGCGCCAGGCGCTGGCGAACCTGAAGCATCATATCGAGAGCGCGGGCTTCAGCCTCGCCGAGGTGATTCGCACCCGGGTTTTCGTCACCGATATTTCGCGCTTCGCCGAAGTCGCGCGCGCACACAAGGAAGTCTTCGGCGCTCATCCGCCCGCCTCGACGCTGGTCGAAGTCAAGCGCCTGGTGCATCCGGATATGCTGATCGAGATCGAGGTTGATGCGTTCGGCGGGTCCCGCGCTGGAGGTGGTGAAGTTCCGGTCCCGTTCAAGAAGCAGGTCGTATCCGCACCCAAGCCCGCAGCCAAGAATTCCTCGCGCACGGCCGCGAAAGCCAAGGTATCGAAGCCGAAGCGCAAGAAGTAGTTCTCGCGATTGCCTCGCTCATAAACCGACCTTAGACTCGATGCTACCAAATGGAGCAATCTGCTCCATTTTGGTTATTGCGTAAGGTGACGGGAATGAGCGGGGGAGTTCTCACATCGGCATCGGTAACCGGGTCGGCGCAATGGCCGCGCGAAGATGCCGTCGGCGCGCGCGCGATGGTGCTCCTGCAAGCCGCGATCTGGGTTTCCATGTTCGCCATCTACTTCGCGTCCCCGGTACTGCAGATGAACGACTCGCAGTACTCGATGCTCACCGCCGAGAGCATCATTCGCAATCAAACGCCTGACCTGTCGAGCTACACGATCACAAATTACGACGCGGACCTGCCGTTCAACACCATCGCGGGCAGGCACGCGTATCAATTGCAGCGCACCAACGGCCGCCTGCTCTATGGCTTCGGGCATGGCACCTCGATGCTGTCGATTCCCTTCGTTGCGACGATGGATCTCTTTGGCGTCTCACCCGCGACTGCCGACGGGCAATACAACCTCGCGGGCGAGGTCATCGTCGAGAAGCTGCTCGCCGCGCTGCTGATGGCTTCGCTGGCGGTCGTGTTCTTCCGAGCTGGGACGCTGATGCTCGATTGGTACTGGAGCGCCATCATCGCGATCGGCGCGGGCCTCGGCACCTCGATGTGGAGCACCGCATCGCGGGGGATGTGGGCGCATACGTGGGAGATGATGCTGGGCGGCGTCGTGGTGTACTTGCTGCTGGCGGGCGTGGCGCAACGAACCTCGATTGGTCCGGTGCTTCTCGCCACGCTGCTCTCCTGGATGTTCTTCGTGCGGCCGGTCGGCGCGATCCCGGCGCTGGCGATCGGCGTCTACATTTTGATCTGTCGTCCTCGCGAGCTACCAGCGTATCTCATCACAGGCGGACTCTGGCTCGCGGCATTTGTCACCTACTCGATGCGCATCTTCGGCACGATGGTGCCGTTCTACTATTTGAGCAACGACCCACACAGCATGGGCATCCATTTCATGCAGGGGCTGTATGGGATCCTGCTGAGTCCCTCGCGCGGCATCTTTATCTATTCGCCGGTGCTCGCCGTCGTGCTGTACCTGATCGCGCGAAACTGGCGCTCGATTTCTGACCGCGCGCTCGCGATCCTCGCGCTGTCGATCATCGCGGCTATCGGCATTGCGATCGCGGCGCATCCGGAGTGGTGGGGAGGAAATTCCTACGGGCCGCGTCTGATGAGCGATGCGATCCCGTGGTTCGTGATGCTCGCGATTCTCGCCATCGCTGCCACGTCCGAGGCGCTTCGCAACGCGCGCAATCGCACGATGGTGATCGGCGCGGCGTTGCTCGCCCTCAGCGTCGTCATCAACGCGCACGGCGCGCTCTCGATGGAAACGCTTCGGTGGAATGAAAAGCGGCCGCTTCCCGGCGTGATGCTGGATTGGACGCAGCCGCAATTCCTCGCGGGATGGATCAAATGACGAAAAACCGCATACGTTCAAATTTCAGCGCGGTAGTTCATGCGCAATAATCAAGCCTGCCGATAGGCCACCGCGATGAAATGGGCGCTGGCTCCCCGGATCGAAGGCTCCTCTTCGATCAACGAGAGAAACTGCATCAGTTTATCGCGCTCCTCGGCAATGGCCCAAGTTGCGCGAAAATGAACCGCGCTCCAGACAGGGCCTTCGATCGCCAGCACACGAACATTTTCGAAACCGGCCTCGCTGACCTCCCGAACGAGATCCTCGGGACGGTGAAAATAGGCGGTTGTGAAGTAGGCGGGATTGTTGGTCGGATTTCGATGCTGGCCGGTCGCAAGATCGCCTGCGACGATGTCCCTGAAAGCCGGATCTTTGAAATATCCTCGGAAAAGACCATCGCTCAGAGAAGCGAAGCGGGAAATCGCAGCGGCAAAAATAACGCCGCCCGGCTTGAGGACACGATAGGCTTCGCGAAGTGCCGCAAGGCGATCCGTGTGCTCTACAAGATGATAAAGCGGGCCGAGCAGGAGAACCGAATCTGCAACGCCGGAGGCAAAATCCAGCTTACATGCGTTACCCGGGGTAATCGACGCTAACCTTACGCCGGACTCATTCGAATGAGATCGCGCTTGTTCAAGGTGAGGTTCTACCGGATCGATTAGATGCACCGAGTAGCCGAGCTGCGCCAGAGTAAAGGCATAGATTCCCGTCCCGCCTCCGATGTCGAGAACTACAGCCGCCGGCGGTGGAAGAAAACGCGTGAGGATCGATTGAGTGCGAAGGCGCTCCAACTCGCCTTCATTGGCTGAAAGCCGCTCGCCCTCGATACCTTGCAGGTAGTGCGCTTCGATTTCCCTGGTCAGTTGACTCATTCGTCGCTCGCTTTGAGCTTGGCGTTATCCGTGGCGGATAGGGCCAGCCCCAGCTCTACGATCGCGGGCTTTTCGCCTTCTGCACGCGCGCGGCGCGCTAGCGCTTCGTTCCGGGCGCGGGGCGCGGATCGACGATGTGAGGGCCATTCGGCCGCACTTCGAGTGAGCATCCGAACAGCGATTCGTCCCGAATCAGTCGCACCACCGCATCCGCGATGTCCTCGGGGCGCAGCATCTTCGCGGGCGCCCACGACTTCAGTCCGGCGCGGTTCGCAGCGTCGAGTCCGCGGCGCACCATCGGCGTGTCGACGATCCCCGGGCATACGCAATTGACGCGAATCTTGCGCTCCGAGGCCCATGCCGCGCACGAATACGTGAAGTGCACGACGCCGCCTTTCGCCGCGCCATAAATCGGATCCTGGCGATGCGGATAGAGCCCCGCCATCGAGGCCGTGTTGATGATCGCGCCACCGCCGCGCTTCTGCATGATGGGCGCCGCCAGCCAGGTCCCCATGATCACCGCGGTGAGATCGATGTCGATAACCCGCTTCCATTGCGGCAGCGAGGCCTCGGGAAATCCGGGAATCCCGGTTCCGATTCCCGCGTTGTTATAAAGGATGTCGAGGCCGCCGAGTTTCGCGACCGCAGTATCGATCATGTTGCGCGCGTCGGCTTCGAGGGTGACATCGGCGCGCACGAACAGCGCGCGGCCGCCATCTTTTTCGATCAGCTTGACGGTTTCCGCGCCGCCCGCCTCGTCAACATCAGCGACGAGGATGGAGGCACCATCGTTGGCGAGGCGCAAAGAGGTTGCGCGACCGATGCCCGATCCCGCTCCGGTGATGACCGCGACTTTTCCGCGAATTTCCATTTTGATCTCCGATGGTTCGTGCGAGGTTGGTCTTAGGCCTAGCGAGAAAGTATCGATCGTTTCAATGGCGACCGTTTAGCCAATCTTTCCGAGCAACACGCCCGCCACCAAACCGATGAGCACATATGCGGTCAGCGCGACGTAGGTGTAGTCGCGCTCGGTCAGAAAAAGCATGAAACAAAATGCCACCCGGGCCAGCGGCACCAGGGTCAGGATGAAGAGCCCCAGCGTCATCACCGAATGAGGATCGCCCTGAAACGCCCGTGAAAACTCCTGCGAGAAGCTCTCTGGAGGGTGCAGGTGACCTGCCTGAACCGAGTGAAAGCGCTGCGCGTAAAAACCCGGAGCCTTGGTCGCCATCAGAAAGAGACCGAACACGAGCACGATGGCTGCCGCAATGAGGATCGTTCGCAGCAGGATCGGCGTCCATGCGCGCAGGATGCGATCTTCTTCGTTGAGCGTCCGTTCCATTACTTCAGGCATTTAGATTCCTTGCAGCGCGCGCCATCCCATTTCCAATGCGATCAACACCAGGATGACGACAAAAACCAGCCGCAGAGCCCGCACATTAGCATGCGGAAGCAGCTTGCTGCCCACGAGCGCGCCGACGGTTACGCCCAGCGCGACCGGCGCCGCGACCGCCGTCGCAACATCGCCACGCGATAAGAATACCAGCGCGCCCGCGCCGGCCGTCACCCCGATCATGAAGTTGCTGGTCGCGCTCGAAACCTTCAGCGGCAGGTGCATGAAGTAATCCATCGCCATCACCTTGAGCGCGCCCGACCCGATGCCGAGCAGCCCCGACATGATGCCCGCGACCACCATCAGCGCCGCACCGGCGGGAAAATGAATCGACCTCGTAATGGGTCAGCTTCCCGGTTTCGTCCTGGACCTCGCCCATCAGGTGCAGGCGCTTCGCGATGGGGTCGCCATGCTCGATGAGATCGTCTTCCTGTTTTCGCAGGGAAAAATACGCCGATTGCAGCATCATCAGCGCGAAGAGCAGTTCGAGGATCCAGGTGGGGACGACGCCGGCGAGGTACGCGCCGGTGAGCGCGCCGGTGACGGTCGCGCATTCGAGCACCATCGCAACTTTGAGGTTGGTCCATCCATCGCGCACGAAAGCGACGCTGGCGCCGGCGCTGGTCGCGACTACCGAGATGAGGCTCGCGCCGACCGCGACCTTCATCGGCATCTTCGCGAGCACTACCAGCGCGGGCACGATGAACACGCCGCCGCCCAAACCCGAGAGCGCGCCGACGAAGCCCGCGCCGATCGACAGCGCAAACAGTCCTAGAAGGATCTCCCCCAATGATGTCCCTAAATTCGCTGCTCGCGCCAGCGAATCGATCGGCATTCAAACCTCGAATCCGCTTCGCTCCGCCTCGGGAGGCTGCGCGCGCTGCGCGCCCCCTTCGGGACTCGAATCAGATGTCACAGACTGGACGCTCCAGGTCGAGCACCATAAGCAGGCGGCCGAATCCGATGTATTGACCCGCCGCCATGCCGATCTCGACGATTTCCGCGTCGGTGAATTGCGCGCGCATGCGGCGAAAGAAGTCGTCATCGATCGAGGTGTGATTGGTCGCCATCTTTTCCGCGAATTCGATCGCGATGCGCTCGCGTTCGTTGAATACCGGGTCGTCGCGAAAATTTTCCAGCCGCGAAATTTTCTCTTCCGTCAGTCCTTTTTCCATCGCCGATGGAAACCTTGCCTTCTTTCAAGTGAGGCACTGATTGAGCGATGCGATCTTGAGCCGCACCAACTCCTTCAGCGCCGGATCCACGATGCCGCTATTGTGCATCGGGTAGTAAAACTTGAAGTAGGATTCGATCATGTCGGGGCGATGTCCGAGGACCCGCATAACCGTCGAATCCGCGCCGGTCGCCTCGATGGATTCCGCCTGCTTGCGGAGGTCGTCGGTCAGCTGTTCATTGCCAGGAATGCTCAGTCGAGACATTTATATCTCCAGTCGTAGCTGCTTCGTTTTAATGATGACGCGGGATGATGGTCAGCGCACCCGCCGGCGGTCCCATGCGCAGCCCATGATCGATTTGCTCGACGATCTCGCGCACCGCGCGCATCGGCTCGCTCGCCTTCCAGATCGGACTGCCCACCACCAGAAAATCCGCGCCCGCTTGAATCGCCGCCGCGCCATCGACGGACTCGCGTTCGCTATCGCGCACGGTCGGCAGCGGCGTCACGATGATGAAGCGCCGCCCGCACATGCTGCGGATGCGCGGGGCGCCTTGCGCGGTGGTGAAAACCCCATCGAGACCGGCGGTCGCGGCATGCCGCGCGAGTTCCACCATCCCATCGATGCCGGGGCGCGCGGCGCTATCTGCTGTCTCGCGCGTCACCCCCATCAGCATCGCGACCGCGACGATGTGCGGCTTGCGCAGTCCCTCGTTCTGGCACAGCCGGTTGATTTCGGCGCGCACGCGCCCGACCGAATCCGCATGCCCATTGAGATGTACGTCGAACATCCGCACCCCGAGACGGGTAGCTTCCATCGCGGTGCGCATCAGCGCGCGCGGCGTGTCATGAAACTTCAAATCGAGGAAAACCTCGGCGCCGCGCCGGCGAACCTCGCGCACGAAATCCGGACCGCCGGAGACAAACAGCTGCTTGCCGATCTTGAACATGCCGACCAGCCGCCCGAGCTGGTCGACCATCTTCAATGCTTCACGCTGACCGCCGAGATCGAGCGATACGATCAGGCGCTCGCGCAGAGCGCCGTAACGGGTCAGGCCTGAAAACGGCCAATACTGACTCATGGAAATGGTGCCCGAGAAAACTGTACACCGATTCGATTCGTGATTTCTAACTCGCGCCGATGATGCGCAGTCGGGGTAATGCAGTAGACGGACTGCGCTCAATGCTGCGCAGCAATCTCGCGCGGAAAAACTCCTTGATTATCAAGCCATTTTTGCGAGGACCAGATGGCATCCGGCTTGCTCCCAATCCACTTGCATGAGAGCTAAGCTGCAAGAAGGTCGCCGCCAATCTTTTCCAAAACGCTGGACGGCACTCATGCGGCCAGGCCAGGAATCATGGGTTTTATAATTGCCGCCATAATCATTTTCGCATTGATCCAAAGACGCAGGTACCGGCGCATGTCGTGCAATCAAGGCTTCGATAGATGGTCGAGAAAATGGGAGCGTCACATGCGCAGATACGAGCAGCGCAGGAATCCCTCGGATCGCCCCGCCGCCACCGCGGAGAATCGCGGCAACTGGTCCAAAGATTTCAAAGATTTCGAGGATTGGGGCCGCGCCGAATGGAAGGAATTCAAGGCGTGGTCGCGCCAGCAGGACTGGAAGAGCGGCGCCAAGGATATCGAGGCCGCCGCGCGCGACTTCCAGCGCAAGCTGCACGAGAGCTTCGACCGCGAGTCATCGAAGTTCACCGGCAAGCAGTCCGCTGCCGCGTCCGAGGCGCCTCGCGAGTCGCGCCCCAACCCGAGCGACGACCCCAAGTTCAAGACCGACGATGAGCGCCGCGCCTATGAACTCGCGCGCAAGCAAGCCTCGCGCGAGGCCGGCTTCTATGTCCACCTGATGTGGTACGGCATCACCATCGGATTCCTCTTCCTGCTCAACATGTTCACCAGCCCCTTCAACTGGTGGTGGCAATGGCCCGCCTTCGGATGGGGCTTTGGCATCGTCAGCCATGCCGCCGCGGTCTACGGATGGGATGTCATCCGCCAGCGCGTCTTCGAACCCGCGATTCAGCGCGAAGTGCAAGCCGAGGTCACCAAGGAAAAAGAGGTGATGGCGACCGAGAAGCAGGCCTCGCTCGATGAGCTGACCGCCAGCTTCGCGCATGAGATTCGCAACCCCATCGCCGCCGCCAAGAGCCTCGTGCAACAGATGGGCGAGGATCCGACCTCGCAGGAAAACGTCGAGTACGCGAAGGTCGCGCTCGATGAGCTGCAGCGGGTCGAGAAGAGCGTCTCGCATCTTCTAAAGTATGCGAAGGAAGAAGATTACAGCTTCGACAATTTCAACCTGGCCGCGATCCTCGATGCGTCGCTGACCCAGATGCGCGCCAAGCTGGAGACGAAGAATGTTTCCATCTCGCGCAACTACATCGGTGGCCCCACGGTTCGCGCCGATGCCGACAAGCTGCGCCAGGTGTTCACCAACATCATCGACAACGCCATCGATGCGATGGAGGCCAACAGCAGCGACCGTCACCTCGACATCACCATTCGCAGCAACAATCCCGGCATGGCGACGGTGACGATTCGCGACAACGGATGCGGCATTCCGGAAGACAAGCTCGCGAAGATTTTCAATCCTTTCTATACCACCAAGCAGACCGGCACTGGCCTTGGAATGGGCATCGCGAAGAAGGTCGTCGATTCGCATCGCGGCAAGATCGAGGTGAGCAGCCGCGTCGGCGAAGGCACCGAGCTCTCGATCTCGATTCCGCTGGCTGATGCGGCCCGCGCCTGGATCAACGCCGATATGAACGGCGCCTCGCCCACTGCCAGTCAAAATGGCTCGGCGGCGCCGGTACAGCCCGAGCCCGTGAGCGCGCCGGTTGCCGGCACCAACAATCATTCGACCACGATTCTGGATCCGTCACCGACTGCGCAACTCGGCGCGGCGGCTGACTCGATGAGGGGACGGCAATGAAGGGGCGACTGCTGATTGTCGACGACGAGCGCGGAATCGTCATCGCGCTCAAAGGACTCTTCTCCAAGGAAGGCTACGAGGTCGAGACCGCGGAGTCCGGCGAGGAGGCGCTCGAGAAGGTCAAAGCCGCGCCGTTCCACGTCATCATCACCGACCTCAGCATGAAGGGGATGAGCGGCCTGGACCTGCTGCGCGCGGTGCGCCAGCTCGACGCGGAATGCGCGGTGCTGATGATCACCGCCTACGGCTCGCAGCGGATTGCCGTCGAGGCGATGAAGGCGGGCGCCGAAGATTATCTTCCCAAGCCGTTTGACAACGACGAGTTGCGCATCAAGGTGCGTAAGGTGATGGAGAAGCAGCTCCTGAAGCTGGCTCATCAGCAGCTCAGCGAGCAGGCCGCGCGCGAGGCCGGCCGCTTCGCCGATATGGTCGGCGGATCGCTAGCGATGGTGCGCGTCTATGAAACCATCGACAAGGTCGCGCAGACCGACGCGACGGTGCTTATCCGCGGCGAATCGGGCACCGGCAAAGAACTCGTCGCGAAGGCGATCCATTTCAGAAGCCCGCGTGCGCGCGGGCCCTTCGTTGCGGTAAATTGCGCGGCGTTCTCGCGCGAACTGGTCGAGAGCGAGCTCTTCGGTCATGAGAAGGGAGCGTTCACCGGCGCTATCGCGCGGCGCGAGGGAAAATTCGAAGCGGCGGAAGGCGGCACCCTCTTCCTCGATGAGATCGGCGACATGAACCTGGAGACGCAGGCGAAGTTGTTGCGCGTCATCCAGGAGAAGCGCTTCGAGCGAATCGGCGGCAATCAGTCGCTCTCGGCGAATGTGCGCATCATCGCCGCGACCAACCAGGACCTCGAAACGATGGTGACTGAGGGTCGCTTTCGCGAGGACCTCTATTATCGAATCAAGGTGGTCGAGATTCGCGTGCCTCCCTTGCGCGACCGGCGCGAGGACATCCCGCGCCTGGTGCAGCATTTTCTGAAAGAAGCATGCGAGCGATTCGGAACCGCGCAAAAGCCGATTCATAAGCAGCTCACACCCGAGGCGATGCGCGCCTGTGTCGAGAATCCATGGCGCGGGAACGTGCGCTCGCTGCGCTCGGCCATCGAGCAGGCGGTCATCCTTTCATCTGGCGACGAAATCACGCCCGCCGAATTGTTCGGCGGCGCTGCCCCGGAGGCAACTATGAAATTAGAGAACGGCGCCGGCGCGTCATCTTCACAGCCGGCAGACACCCACATCAATTCGCATCAGCTCGATGAGAACGGCAACGGGCTGCGCTTTCGCGAGGCGAAAGAAAAATTCGTCAGCGAATGGGAACGCGATTACTTCGTACGCGCATTGCGCTCCACCAATGGCAACATCTCGCGCGCGGCCGAGAAGGTCGGAATGTATCGGCAGAGCTTCCAGCAAAAAATGCGCGAGCTGGGCATCAGCGTCGCGGAGCTGGGACTGAAAGCCGAAGAGGAATGAGGACTGAAAGTCATGAATGAAACTTCAACCGCATCATCGAGCAGTGGGCACGCGACCGGCTCGATAAATGCCAACTATTCCGCGTCCACGGCCCGCGGCATTCCGATTCCGCCGCCGCTGCTCGCATTGCTGCTGCTTGCGGGCGGCCTCCTGTTGCACGGGATGTCGCATGGCCCGCGCCTGGTCTTCGCTCATCATGTTCTCGGGTTGTTGATCATCGCGGGCGGCGTCCTGATTGCCGCGTATGCAGCGGCGCTTTTTCAGGCGCGCAAAACCGGCCTCGATCCGCGCGGTGAAGCGACCGTCTTCGTGGTCGAGCGACCCTACACCTTCACGCGTAACCCGATGTATCTCGGAACGACGCTGGTGCTATTTGGGTTCGCGGTTTTTTTCGCCTCGATCGCGATGCTGCTCGCGCCGATCGCGTACTTCATCATCGTCGATCGGATGGTGATTCCGCTCGAAGAACAAAACATGGAGCGGCTATTTGGCCCGTCATATCTCGATTACCAGACGCGCGTTCGGCGCTGGCTATAAGAAAATTATAAGGAGTTGCAAATGTTTATCGAAAGAATTTTGAGTCTGTTCGGCGGCAAGCTACGGCGATGGGTCAAAGCGCGCGAGTCGCGCGATCCCGAGGCTGTCTATGAATCCGCAATCGCGGACCGGGTCCGGCGCTATCAGCAACTGAAGACTGCCGCCGCCGGCGTCATCTATATGCGCAGCAAGCTGGAGCGCGACCTCAAGGGCAAGACCACCGAACTGGTCGAAGTGGCCGAGCAGGCCGTCCAGGCCGCCGACATGAACGAGGATCAATGCGCACTCATCCTGTTGCGTCGCAAGCATGAACTCAACGCCGAGACCGAGCGCCTCAAGGAGGAGCTGACCCAGCTCACGGCCGAGGCCGAGGACGCGAAGAAGAACCTGGTCGCGTTCAAGGATGAAATCGAAAAGCTGAAGGTCGAGAAAGTTCGCATGATGGCTCGGCTTCGCAACGCGCAGGCCCGGGTACGCATCCAGCAGGCGCTCGAAAGCCTCTCCTACGACGAAGACGTGCGCTCGCTCGAGGAAGTGCGCGAGTCGATTCAGCAGACCCTCGCGCAGGCGGGCGTCAATCGCGAACTGCATAGCGCCGAGGTTGACGAGAAGCTCGCCGAGATTCGCCGGCGCAATGCGGAAGCCAAGGCGGAGGCCGAGCTCGATGACATCAAGCGTCGTCGCCGCGGTCTGGTCCCGATGGACGCGTTCGTTCAGCACAGCGCCAACGGAACCTCGAACGGCGCGGGCCACTAAACGGAGCGCGCAGTCTGATGCAGAACATCATGCGCATGGCGGTGGTTCCGTTGGCATTGGCTGGCCTGACGTTCACCGCATGTCAGTCGGGACCGCCTCACGCGGCGAGGACGAATCCTCCGGGCGACGTGAAGGTGTCGAACGATGTAGTCAATGCGTTCGGCATCTTCGGCGGCGCTAAGGTCACCATGACAGCCGTGATCTTGTGCGCGGGCCGCGTTCCACTCAGCAATGGAAACGCCACCGTGAAAGATGCGTGCTTCACCGGCGATACCAACATCGTGATGTGCACCGACACCACCGGCGTAAACGCGGTGCGATGCACGCCGAGCGCCGGGTCGCTGCTGATCGGAGGCAGTGGCGCCGACGTTATCGCATACGCGCGGATGCGCTGAGATAATGGGGGTCTATGCGCACTTCAATACTTGCTCTTGCGATCGGCGGTCTGATGGTGGCGGGATGCTTCACCTACTCGCCGCCACCGCCTCCGCCCACCTCGATGACCGCATGGAGTCCGACCGGAGGCTTCTCGCTCAATACCGGCGGTAGCTGCGTCGGGCGCGTGACTCTGACCGATGGCCTCGCGACCGTAACCGATTCGTGCTTTGCGGGTTCCTCTGACGTGGTCGTCTGCAGCGACAACACGCTGCCAAATCCAGTGCGATGCACTTCTTCGATGGGGAGCCTCGCCATCTCGGGCACCGGCAGCGATTCAGTTTCGTACGCGCGCTTGAAGTAGCGCCTAGCGGCGGAAGAGCTGCGATTCCTCGATGGGAATTTTCAGCGCATAGCGGCGCAGCCAGTCCAGCGCCACCTGCGAGCTGAGCAGCTTCACCCAATCGCGCGTGCCGCGCATCTGATAGCGGCGCGAGGTTTTCACGTCTTCGGAATCGAGCGCGATGCACACGGTACCGACCGGCTTGTCGGGTGTGCCGCCATCGGGTCCCGCGATGCCCGAAGTTGCGATGCCGACATCAGCGCCGACGCGCTTGCGAACTCCAGCCGCCATCTCGCGCACGCATTCCTCACTCACCGCGCCATGAGTGTTGAGCGTCGTGTCGGTGACGCCGAGCAGATCCTGCTTCGCCTCGTTGGAATAGGTGATCAGATCCGCCAGTAGGAATTTGGAACTTCCCGGCACATTCGTCAGCCGATGACCGATGAGACCGCCGGTGCAGGATTCCGCGACCGCAAGCTTAACCTTGTGATGGATGAGCAACTGCGCGACCACTTCTTCCATCGAGGCGTCGCCTTCCGCGAACACATAGTTGGAGATCTTCGCGCGCACCCGTTCGCTCAATTCCTCGAGTTTTTTCTCCGCCTCGCCCGGCTCACCCTCGACCGCGATTTTCATCGAGATCTGCGGAAAGCTCGCGCGAAATCCGACCTTGCCCTCTTCCGGCTTGATGAGTCCGAGCACGGCCTGATCGAGACCCGACTCGCTGATGCCGAAAGTTTGGAAAATCCCCACCGCAAAAACCTTGTTGGTGCCGCGATTCTTGCCCAGCCAAGGAATCACCCAGTTCTCCATCATCGGTTTCATCTCGCGCGGCACCCCCGGCATCACGATCAGATGACTGACGCGACCGCCATTGCCGTCGGTGACCGGCAAATGAAATCCTGGCGCGGTGCCGAGCGGATTCGGGATCACCTCGGCGCCCTCGGGAAAGTCAGCCTGCTTGAGATTGTTCTCGGGCATCACGCGATTGATCGTCGCGAACATGCGCCGCATCGTCTCGACGCTCGGCTCATGGCGAAACAGTTTGCGCCCGGTTATGCGCGCGATGGTTTCGGTCGTAAGGTCATCGGCGGTCGGCCCGATGCCGCCGGTCGAAAGCACCACGTCGCCGAGCTGGATGCCGGTGCGCCACGCCCATTCGAGGCGGTCCGGCACATCACCCACAGTGATCACCGCGGCAAGGTCGATGCCGATTTCATGCAGCTTGTCGGCGAGGTAGTTCGCGTTGGTATCGACAACTTTCCCGGTGGTGATTTCGTCACCGGTGGAAAGAATGACCGCTTTCTGAATCATCGCTGCCTCCCGAAGCGCACGGTGCGCGCAAATTCCTACAATACGTGAACCAAAATTCTCAGGACGATATTCGCATAAATTCCCGCGAACAGATCATCCAGCATGACACCCGGACCGCCCGGCATTTTTCGATCGATGAGATCGGCGGGAAACGGCTTGATGATGTCGAACAGCCGAAAAAGCAGGAAGCCGCCCAAGAGAGAGCCCCATCCGAGCGGATTGAGAAACATCGTCGCGATCATGCCCAGCACCTCATCGAGCACGATTTTCGAGCTGTCATGCTCGATGAAGATTTCCTCCGCGCGTCCCGCGATGAGGCATGAGAGAAACATCACGGCCGCGAAGATCGCCGCGAAGATCATCGGCTCGTGCTCCCACATCGGCGCGCAAAAAAAGTATCCGATGATGAGCCCCACCACCGAACCCGCGGTTCCGGGCGCGACGGGTGAGTATCCGGTGTAGGCTCCGGTGGCGAGAAAGATGATTACCTGGCGCATGCGATCTTCGGCAAAGCCGCGACCATAGCACGCGCTGTCAGTATTTTGGGAGCGGCTATTCGGCGCGCAGCGGCATCGGGGTGTCGTCAGCCCCGATGTCACATGACTTCACGCCTTCGATCTCAGCCGCAACTTGCCGCGCGAGGTCGTCCCATGGCGCGACCAGCCCGGGACCGTCGACCCGCACCGCGCCGTAGGTGCAATCGACGTTGATATCCGCGCCGCCGAACTTCGGATGCGAGAGCAACGCGGCACGCACCTGCGCGGCGACCGCGGCATCGCGGAGTTCCTGCAACCCGCGCCCATCGAGCGCGGCGGTAATGGCGTCGGTGCAGGAGCGCAGCGTCTCAACCATCGTAGCCAGCGGCAATACCGAAGTGTTGAGGACCAGGTCGTAAACCTGCGGGTCATCGATATCGAAATTGTACAGCGTCTGCGCGCGCGCCTTCACTTCGGTATCATGAGCGCGCACCCGCTTTTCGGCCGCCGCGGGTGTAAGCTTTTCGAGGTCGGCAATGTGACGCACGCGGATCGGAAATGCCGCGAGGGCACGCACTCGAAGAGCGAATCCGTTGGCCGGCAGCAGTTGCGTGCCGGAGCTGCTCGCAAACACCATCCGGTCCTGCGCGATCTCTTTGAACAGCGCCGCGCGCAGAAAGGCGCGCAATCGATCGGCGTCCACTTTGGGTCGCTCCCAGAAATGCGGCTGCCGCTCATCGATGATGAGGAACTGATCCGGTTCGACGCGATACGCGCGCGAGGCCGCATTGATGAGTTCCCGGCGGCCCCAGAAGCGGTACCCGAGCGCATCCGCGGCGAGTTGCCCGAGTTCGTCGCCGCGGCTGCCGAGTTGCTGGTTGATAGCGATAATGGCCATCGCGCACCCCAAGCAGAAAAGTTTTCGTGCCCCGTCGCAATCCTAGGATTTGCGATCCGCCTCGCGCAAACGAAAAGGTGGAAAGCCGCGCCACGGATGAGTAGGATTTCGGCGGTCATTGAAGCCTGAGTCCTCGCATCGAGACGAGGATCAAGATGAAACGCGCAAGCCGCCCGGCCTCCGCCGGCGGCGCTCCCCAGGAGACGTAATGGCGCAGAAGAAAAAACGGCCGAGCCTGCTCGCCGGCCAGCAGATAAATCCGCAAGCGGTGCGCGGCGATATGACCGCCGCCGACCTCGTTGACAGCTCCTTCCTCGCTTATAACGGCCGCCGCCTGCGCGAGGCCTGCCGGTTGTTCGCCGAGAAAATCCTCGAGCGCGACGTGGTGGTCGGCATGAGCGTGACCGGCGCGCTTACGCCCGCGGGACTCGGCATGTCGTGCCTGATCCCGCTCATCGAGAACGGCTTCGTCGATTGGATCGTGTCCACCGGCGCGAATCTTTACCATGACACCCACTTCGGCATCGGGCTGAAGATGTTCCAGGGCTCGCCCGAAGCCGATGACGTCGCGCTGCGTGATCAGGGCGTGGTGCGCATCTACGACATCTTTTTCGATTATCACGTGCTGCTCTCGACCGATGCGTTCTTCCGCGAGGTCGCGCGCAACGAGGAATTTCAGCATCCGATGGGCACCGCGGAATTTCATTATCGCGCCGGGCGTTACGTCGCGGAACGCGAGCGTGTGCTCAAGCTGTCGCGCCGGTCGTTGCTGGCGGCCGCGTATGAGCACGCGGTGCCGATTTACACCTCCTCGCCCGGCGATTCGTCGATTGGCATGAACCTGGCGCTGCTCGAACTCGAGGGCGGCGCGTTGCGAATCGATCCGCTCATGGATGTTAACGAAACTGCATCGATCGTCTATTCGGCAAAAAAGAGCGGCGGCAAAAGCGCGGTGTTTATCCTCGGGCGGCGGCTCGCCGAAAAATTTCGTGCTGCAGACCGAGCCGCAAATCCAGGAGGTGATGGGTGTCGCGGAGAAGGGTCACGACTACTTCCTGCAAGTGACCGACGCGCGTCCCGACACCGGCGGCCTCTCCGGAGCGACGCCCTCGGAAGCGGTGAGCTGGGGGAAAATCGATCCCGACCAGCTTCCCGATTCCGTTGTCTGTTATGTTGATTCGACCGTCGCGCTCCCGCTCATCACCGCGTACGCGCTCAACAAGCGGAAACCGCGTAAGCTGCGCAGGCTCTATGAGCAGCGCGAAAAGATGATGGGTGAGCTAACCTCGGCATATGAGAAGGTTCGCAAGAAGCGGTTGGCGCGCGGCGAATCGTAGCTTGAGGTAGAATGAAGAGCATCAGCGATCCGATGAGGCGAGGCCGGGTGATTCGATCGATTAAAAACACGGTGACCAGCGATCTCGATCTGACGCGCGAGGTTGAGTACGCGCGCAAAGCGGCATTGGCGGCGGGCGAAATCCTGATGCGCTACTACGGCACCGATTACGAGATCGGTTCGAAAGGAAAAAATAATCCGGTCACCATCGCGGATACCGAAGCCGACGCCGCCATCAAGGCGATTCTCACCCATGCGTTTCCCGATTACGGCTGGCTGTCTGAGGAGACCGTCGACAGCGAAGAGCGTCTCTCCAAAGATCGTGTGTGGATCGTCGATCCACTCGACGGCACCAAGGAGTTCATCAACAAGGTGCCGGAATTCTGCGTCGCCATCGGGCTGTCCGACCACGGCCAACCGGTCGTAGGAGTTACCTACAACCCGATTACCAATGAGATGTGGTGGTCCGGGCACGGGATGGGATGTCATCTCGGCGAGCATCGGGTACACCTGACGAAAACGCGGATGCTGCATCGCGCCAACGTGCTGGCGAGCCGGAGCGAAATCAAGCGCGGCGAATGGGAAGTCTTCCATGGCGTGATGAAGGCGGTGCCGACCGGCAGCGTGGCCTACAAACTCGCGATGGTTGCGGGTGGAAAGGCGGACGCGACATTCACGCGCTCGCCGAAGAACGAGTGGGACATCGCATCGGGAGCGGCGCTCATCATCGAGGCGGGCGGCACCATGACCGACATCGACGGCCATCCGATGACGTTTAACAAGAAGATCACCAAGTGCGCCGGTCTCATCGCATCGAACGGGCTGTTGCACGACCAGTTGATGAAGGTCGCGCCGCATCATAGCGGTTACCACGCCAAAAAGTAGCGCCAACTATTCCGCTTCTCCGGTATCGCCACCCCTGGCAAGCTGGTAAATGACCATTTAGTCGGCTGGCCAAACCTGCTACTCTCGCGCTACTTTGGTCGCGAAATCGGCCATCATCAATCGGCCAATATGGTAGACGAAAAGCGTATAGCCCTTCGGGCAACCGCCGAGATTCGGCACAAGCCGGGCAAATCCCGCACGCGAAAATCGGGTGGCGAAGAAACGAGCCCCTCGACTCGCGAACGCATTTTGATCTCGGCGACCCGCTTCTTTGCCGAGCAAGGCTTCGCGAGCACCTCGATGCCGGCCATCGCGAAAGCCAGCGGCGTCACGGCGGGCGCCATCTATAAGCATTTCAAGAGCAAGGCCGATCTGCTGTTCGAGGTGACCCGGCGCGCGCTGATTTCGATTCCGCTCTTCGTCCAGGCCGCGCAACGGGAAACCAATACCGCCACGCTGACTTCGCTGGCCGCGATTTATACCCAGCCGGAACTCAAGCTGCTGCGTCAGCTATCGATCGAGGTCCATTCCGCCGCGACCAAGGACGCCAAGGTAAAACGCGCGGTGGCGGTTTCGAATGAGCAAGCGATTGCAGGAACCACCGCGATAATCGCGGCCGCGCAAGAGACCGGCAAAATCGATCTGAACCTGAATCCTACCTTCGCCGCGTATGCATTCAGCGTGTTCATCATGGGCCTGACGCACATGGAGACGCTGGCGCCGCATCTCGTCGGCGACCCCGAATGGCGCGCCTTCGTGAGCGCGCGCGCGGCGGTCCTAATCGGTTTGAAGCCAACCAGCTAGTGCGCTGGGTTCAACGGACGCGAAGTCGGGGCTAGTCGGCGGGAGGGGAACTGAAAGCGTCGTAATGCTCCAGCACCGCGCGCGCAGCTCTCACCCGGCTGGCACAGTTGTCGCCAAACCGCAGAGCGACAACTGCGCGATCCACCCTCTCTCACTTTGTGAGAGAGGTGACAAAGGAGATTAGCCGACGGCGGCAGTGGCGGTTTGCACTTGCGTGGTTCGGCCCTTGCCGGTTTCGGGCAGCAGATACATGCAGCAGATCGGTAGGAACTGGAAGACCAGGAACAACAGCATCACGTTCTTGAGCCCGATCGAGGTGGCCAGCGCGCCGCCGACGTAGGGCGATACAAACGCGCCCGCGTACCCTACCGACCAGACGAACCCCAGTGCGGCCCCCATTTTGTCCGGCGTCATCCCCGGCAATTCCATCACCAGCGTCGTGATCGCAACGAGCGAGCCGGCCGCGCCGATGCCGACCAGGACCAGCGACCCACGAATCAACATCGGATCGGGGAATATAATGGCGCCGAAGCACCCGAACAACGTGCAGATCGCGACCGGCCACAGAAACGGTTTTCGAAGACCGGACATCCCGGTCCCGAGGCCTCCCGCGACTGCCGCGAAGATCCCGGTTAGCGGGAGCACCGAGGTCAGTGACGAAGCTTCGGCCAGTCCGAGCCCGCGATACTGACTGAAGTAGGTCGGCAGGAACGAAGTGTAGAGTTGGAAGACCCACATCCCGCCGAACAGACCGCCCGCGATGAGCAAAATCTCCCGCCGCCGGGCAACTTCGCTCAGCGCCGAGCCGCGCACCTCCGCAGCTTCGGTAACTGCGGACTCGACGGCCGCCACCCGGCGCTCATAGCCGAAGATCGACCACCCCAGCGCGACGATCGCGCATACGATTCCATAATCGCGCAGCACCAGCAGCCATGAGGCACCGACCGCGGTGTAAATCGGCACCGTCAGTTGGAAGACCACGAACAGGCCGATATACCCGCACAGCGCGTTGATCATGTTGATGTACGGCCATTCATGCTCACCGAACCATTGCATCGTGAGCGCGCCCGGCGGCGCGATAATGACGCCGTAGCCGATGCCCTCCAGCACGCGCCAGAACAGCAATGACCCGAAACTGCCGGAATAGCCGCTGAGGATTTCCGCGATCGCCATCAGCCAGATGCCCGCGATAAGCGCGCGCAACGCACCGAGTTTTTCCATCACGATCGCACCCGCCATCGAGAAGATGGCGATGCAGAGAGCGATGATCGAAATGATGAGACCGCCGCTTCCGAGCGAAATGTTCAGACTTTTGCTGATCGGCTCCAGCAGCGGTGCGGGCGCGAGCCAGGTCAGCGACTGCGCGAGCAGGGTAAAGAGCAGCAGGATCTCGATGACCCATCGATACGGCGACAGACGATTTGCATCACTCATTAAAAATAACCCCGCAGTGGTAGCCCTCCTCTATAACGCGGCTCCGCGGGGCATTGCCAGCCTGAAATTTTTTCGCAGAGATTTCTTTACAGTTTCTGGTCGCCGCGAGGCCCACAGGTTGTAGCCAATCGCGCCCACAAATAGACCACCGCGATCACATAGAAAACGGCGGAGAATGAGCCGGTCGCGCGCAGGACGAAGCCCGCGGCGGCAACGCCGATGATGCCGGGGATCGTCGCGCATGGTGTTGGAGATGCCCATCAGGATGCCGGCGTAGCGCGGCGCGATATCGAGATGATTCGCCGCGAAGGCGCCGGTGCCGAATCCAGTTACAGGCCACGGAAATCGTCACCAGCGACGATCGCTTCCACCGGCGTCGAGACGGACGGCAGGAGCAAAAGCGGTAGCGCGCCACCGATGAACGCTACGCTCTGCACGTCTTGCGCACGGTCACCACGCGAAAGCCGCCGAGCATCATCCGATCGGCGATCCATCCGGCGAGGTTGCTGGAGATGAAGGTCGAGATCCACGGAATCAGCGAGAACAGGCCGACCCGCGGCAGCGCCATCGCGAAAGTCTTGTCGAGATAGGTCGGGAGCCACAGCAGCAGGATGTAGAAGCCGAAGTTGTGTGCAGAGATGCGCGATGGCGATGGCCCAGACCGCTTTCTCGCGCAGGATGGCACCCCATGGGATGCGCACCGCGGGCGGGGCGGCGGGCCGGCCCGCGACGATGGTCGCGAGTTCATCGCGCGTGATGCGAGGATCGTCTCGGGCGTTTCGGCAGTTCGCCACAACCAGACACATACCCAGCCACAACCGCCGATCGGCCCGGCGATATAGAACAGCGCGCGCCATCCGAAGGCGACGATTATCGCCGGGCTCACGAGAAATGCGGTCACGGTGCCGAGGTGCATGCCGCTGAAGTTGAGCGTGATGACGCGCGAACGCTCCTCAGCCAGCGTCCATCGCGAGGTGATGCTGTGGATCGCGGGAAAGTTGACTCCCTCGCCCAGGCCGAGCAGCACCCGCATCGCGATCAACATACCGAAGGCGACCGAAGCCGGCGGCGTCAGTAACGTGGCGATCGACCATACCGCGACGCCGAGCGGCGAGCACCCGCCGTGCCGCCGAAGCGATCGGACATCCATCCGCCGAGCAACTGCGGCCATAGATAGCCCCAGAAAAATGCCGACAGGATGATGCCCTGCGCAGCGGCATCGTAGCCGCGATCGCGCGAGAGCGGGATGATCGCGACCGAGATGCTGACCCGGTCGACATAGCAGAGCACGGTGGCGAGTGAAGAAAAGCGCCACCACCGTGAATCGCCGCGGCCATGCGATCGGCCGCGCGATCTGGTTGCGCGAGTTCGGGCTGCATGCGGCGCGAGCTTAACCCGGCGTCGGCGGCGCGAGTCAAGCCAGCGCAGCGGCGCAACGGCGATGCGCGCGGAGTCGTCTCCGCGCGCCCTATCGCGCACCACGTAGTGGAGGGAAGCCTGTTTAGCGGCCGAGCGCCTGACGAATGGTGGTCAGGATGTAGATGAAATCGCGCTGCTGAACGCACGTCACCCATCAGCGCGACCCGCGAGAGCGCCTCCATCTCCTCGTTGTTGATGTTGTGGAGCCGGCGAATCTGCTCATTCTTGCGGAAATCTTCCCACGCCGAATTGTTCGATCGGCTCTTCGCGCGGAGTGAGCAGCGCCTGCGCGCGCGGATTGGCGAGGAAGAACACTTCGCGCCGGTCGAGCCCCAGTACCTCGGCCAGCCGCGTAAACGATCTTGTCGGACGGGATGACGCTTGCCGGACTCCAGGTGGCCCACATACGGTGTGGAAGTCTTGATGCGGCGGGCGACCTCCTCCTGGGTCAGGTCGAGCTGACGCCGGCGGTCGCGAATGACCTGTCCGAACGAGCGATCTTTTGCCTTAGCCATACTGTGTAACTCCTGTTAGTGCGGGTTCCCCGAGCCCTTCGGCCCCTCCGCCGTGCCTCTACAATCTGATAGATGTAAAGTCACTACTAACTGTATGTAGCATTCATGCACCATCGAGGCAATTCAGGTTGGCGGCGGTGCGGCGATTGTTTCACCGCTGTAAACCATGACGTGGTGTCGGAATCATCCAACAGCGTACAAATGATTCATTTAGGCAGGGTCCGCGACAAATCAGGGTTAGCTGTCCGAATCGTATAACATTAATTTAATTCATGTTACGCATCGACGATAATGTCAGTTTCCGTAGGGATTTCGGCCATGATTCAGGTAAATCGAGTAGCTCGCGTCGTCCGGCAAGCACGGCCCGGGAGCCTGAAAATCCTGTGTTGCACCGCTGCCAAGGTGGTCGATACGGACCGTGTCGGACCCGATCGGATGCCCTCTTCCATCGTAGTACCGGACCTCGAGGCTGACCGATTCCTCGGAGCCGCCGGTGTTCTCGACCGCGCCCGCGACGAAGGTTCCATCGCTCGGAATGCTGCAACTTGCGGATGCAGCACTTTCGACCGGCTCCGACCATAACAAATTGTAGGCAACGAATCCGACGAAGCCCGCCGCGATCGCGAGCTCCCGCTCATCCGGCCGATTTTCACGCGTGCTTCGCTCCGCGTCATCGACCTAATACGAGCGCGGCAAGCCGAGCACGTGCTCGCTGATCGAGTTCAGCACCATCTCCTGCGACACCGGCGCGATTTTCAACAGCCGGCATTCGCGAAAATATCGCTCGACGTCGTAGTCGCGCATGTATCCGTATCCGCCGAGAGTTTGCACCGCGCGATCGCATGCCTCCCATGCGGCGTCGGCGGCGCGAAGTTTTGCGATGTTGGCCTCCGGGCCGCATGGTTGCGATTGTCGAATAACCATGCCGCCTTCATCATCATGAGGTCCGCCGCCTCCAGCTTCGAATACGAATCCGCGAGCGGATGCGCGATGGCCTGGTTCTGTCCGATCGGCCGACCGAACACGATGCGCTCCTTCGCGTAGCGCACCGCCTTCTTGATCGCGACGGTGCCGATGCCGATCGCTTCCGCCGCGATCAGTATCCGCTCGGGGTTGAGCCCGTCGAGCAGGGAATGAAATCCGCGTCCCTCGCCGCCGATCAGATCCGATGCCGGCACCTTCAGGTTGTCGATGAAGAGCATGTTGGTATCGACCGCCGCGCGCCCGAGCTTGTGCAGCTCGCGCACTTCCACCGCCGCCGGATCGAGGTCCGCGAAGAACAGGCTCATGCCGTCGGTTTTCTTCTTCGACATTTTCGAACGGCGTGGTGCGCGTGAGGATCAGCATCTTCTTGGCTTCGCGCGCCTTGGTGGTGAAAACCTTGCGGCCATTGATGATGTAATAGTCGCCCTCGCGCCGCGCCGCGGTCTTGATATGCGTGATGTCGTTGCCCGCATCGGGCTCGGTCACCGCGAAGGCCGCGTGCACCTCGCCGCGAACGACAGGCGGCAAAAACCGCGCTTCTGCTCCTCGGTGCCGTGAAAAACGATCGGGCTGACGCCGAAGATCGAAAGATGGATGGCGCTCGCCGCCGCCATCGCACCGCCCGAACCGGCGACCTCTTTCATCACCAGCGCCGCCTCGGTGATCCCGAGCCCGCTGCCGCCGTACGCTTCGGGAATCGCGACGCCGAGGTATCCGGCCTTCGCGACGGCGGCATAGAAGTCATGAGGAAACTCCGCCTTGGCGTCGCGCTCGCGCCAGTATTCGTCATCGAATTTCTCGCATAGCGCGCGCACCTGGCGCACGATTTCCTGCTGAGCCGCGGTCAATTCAAAGTCCATCCTGAATCCTCTCCGTCATTCTTTGGTCGCCGTCAAATAATGCCAATGCAAAATGCACGATTCAAATTTTGCGTAATCCCATCGGCATTTGCACGCTTTACGGGCGTCAGCCCGATTGCTTGGCAGCCTAATTCGTCAATAGCCAGCACCGCATTTCATTCCGGAATTTCTGATTACAGCGCGGTACGAATCTTGAACACAAGCGCAACGGCTCTAGCAACGAGCACGCCCTACGTGTGTGGGTGCACGACAACGCGGCCACCGCCGCATGGGAGGAGACACAAGAGTGAGAATGAGGACGTCAACCGGGAGGACGACACGACTGGCCGTCGTGACGCTGATCGCAGTGGGCACCGCGCTTGCGCCTGGACTGCGAGGGGCATGGGCGCAGACCGCCACGACGGCGACGCCAACCCACCATAAGAAGAGGAGCACCAAAACAACCACCACCACGACCACGACCACCACGTCCGCAGAATCGGAGCAGCAAAGGAAGATCGACGCTCTCAGTGCGCAATTGGAGGCCATGCAGAAGCAGCAGGCCGACCTGATGGCGCAGATCAAGGACATGAAGGCAGCAGATGGCGGTGGCGGCGCCGGTCGCTCCGTCCAATGCTCCCTCGCCTGCGGCCGCGCCCAGTCCGGCTACGATCGGCGAGCATGTTGGGGTGGTTGAGAACGACCTGTCGCAGACCAAAAAGGACCTCGCGACCAACTTAGGGGTCAGTATCCATGGCCTGGTTGATGCGGGCTACGAGCACAACTTTAACCAGCCCATCGGGAATAACAACCTCTATCGCGCCTGGGATCAGGACGGCTTCCAGCTCACGCAGGGCAACCTCCACATCGAGAAGGACGGCACCGTCGGATTCGTAACCGATATCAACGTCGGTCAGGTCGCGGAGGCAATCAATGGAGCGACCAATTACTCCAATTCACCCGTCGATCGCGGCACCGGACGCTTTATCGATCCGACTCAGTATTATTTGACCTACACGGCGCCGATTGGTTCGGGAGTCAGCTTGCAGGCGGGCCGATTCGTGACCCTGCTGGGCGAAGAAATCATCCCGACCTATACCAGCCAGAACTTCAACGAGACAAGAGGCCTACTGTTTAACCTCGGCGAGCCGCTGACGCATACCGGAATCCGCGCCTCTTACACCTTCAACGACTACGTCGCGGCGACCGGCGGCCTCAACAACGGATGGGATTCCGGCACCGGCCTCAACAATGGGGGTCCGAACTACGAAGGCGAGCTAACGCTGAACAACAAGGATAAGTCACTAGCCCTTGTCGTCAACGGAATTTACGGTCCTAACCAGCTCAATCACTCCAATTCGAATCGCGGCGCGATCGATCCGATCTTCACCTTCAAGCCGGCCTTTGTACCGAACGTGACTCTCGCGACCGAGTACCTCTACGCGAGCGAGACCGGCAAATTCCAGAACGGTCACGGTGCGACCTGGCAGGGTTTCGCTCAGTACATCGTTTATGACTGGAATGCGTGGGAATTTGCGACCCGCGGCGAGATGTTCGACGATCAGGACGGCGCACGCTCTTTGACCCATCAGACCCTATGGGAAATCACTCAGACCTTCACTTACAAAGTACCTGACGTCACCGGGTTGCTGGTCCGCGCTGAATATCGCCACGACCAGTCCAACAATCATGTTTTCGCCAACAACAACTTCGTCGACCCGGCAACCGGCCAGCAGCACCTGTGGAGGGGTCAGGATACGCTGCTCGGCGCCGTTCTGTACGCCTTCTAACACTGGCTTCCCACCCACAGGTGGTTTCGACCAGACCACCTGAAGAAGCGAGGCGGGCCTGCTCACGCGGGCCCGCTTCTTTTTGTAATCCGGCAAATGTTCTAGGCTGCTATCGATGGATTCCGAACAACAACAGCGCTGGTCAGACAGCCGCGCACGCCTGCGCGAGGCGCGCATCGCGCGGCAGACCGGCTACCTCGACGATGCGCTAAGACTGTTCACGCAAGCGCACAATCTCGGCGACGACAACGTGCGTTGCCACATACGAGGGCATCTGGGGCGCGCCGGAATCGAACTGCGCCAGGGAAAATTCCGCGAGGCATCGATCGACGCGTTTTGGGCCTCGACCGCCGTGATGGTATCGACGATTCGGCGTAAGTTAGGCCGCCGCGGCGCCGGCATCGCGTTGCGCATCCCCAGCGCGGAATGAGTCTCTGCTGTAGCGCGGACGCGACCAAATCAAATTGGCATGTTTGGGATGCTCCGCCACCCCGAACGTGGTAAATGGTCGTTGACCAACCTCGGGTCCTCTTAGGTACGCGCGAGAAGGTAAAAGGAAGCATGCCGATGATCACGTTACCGCACCGGTGCGAGTTTCTCTCCGATGGATGGCTCGACGAGGCGCGAAAATTCCTCGAACGCGAATGCAAACATCGCAAGGAACAACTCGCGGGACGCCCGTTCTCGCTGAGCGAGCGCTTCACCGATGCGCCGCCGCATCTGAAGCTGCCGGACAATGTCGCGGCGTGGAATTTCCGTTACGATGGCGAGAATGTCTCCGTGTCACGCGGGTTCAACGACGCCGCGGATTTGAAGGTGGAAGGCGACTATCAGGCCGTCCTTGACGGCGGCGCAGTTCGTCGGCGTGCTCGCTCCCGGCGCGATGGCCGCGATGGGACGCGAGGTCGCGACGATGTACGGCAAGAACGCGTTGCGGAGCACCGGCGCCATCAAAGGACAGGCAGCCAACGAAGTTCTCATGCTGCTGCATGATCACATGGCGCGCCGCACGGTGGAGAATCCCGACCTGGCGCATCGCGCCGCGCGACCAGAACCTGACCGGAAAAATCCGCGAGATGGAGGAGCAGGGTTACACCGTCATCGAGCGCGCGATCTCGCCGCAGTTTGCCGATGAGGTCCGCGCCGCGACTCTTCGTGCGCTGCTGCCGCATCAAACCTTCTCGATGAACTGGATGCTCTACCACGGGCGCGAATTCGAGCAACTCATCCAGAATCCTCTGCTGATGACGCTCATCGATGCTTCGCTCGGGCGTGGCGCCGTGATCGCGTCATTCAGTTGCATCAAGAAGGGACCCGGGCCAGGCGTGATTCCCGTCGCACACCGACTACGCGCATGTGCCGGAGCCTTATCCTGAGTTTGCCCTGACCGGCGTCGGAGTATGGGCGCTCGAAGATTGGACGCTGGAATCAGGTCCCACTTGGCTCGTTCCTGGCAGCCATAAGTTTCGCCGCGCGCCGCGACCTGGCGAAGGACGTGAGAATGGCGTGCCGATTATCATGCCCAAGGGCTCGGTGGTTTTTTTCACTCATGGCGTATGGCATTGGCAGGGCGACCGCACCGAGCCCGGCGACCGCGTGACGCTGCATGCGCATTTCAATCGCGGCATTCTGCGCAGCCTCGAGCCTAAGAAGACCGACGTCCAAATGCTCCATCGCAATTCGCCGCGCCTCGGCGAGATGCTCGGCGAGGACGACTGGTTCGACAAGATGTCCGCAGCGGGACGCGATCACGTGCGCTTCGACTACATGCTGAAGCTGCACGCCTTCACCGAGAAGCAGAAGCGGGTGATCCTGAGTGGCGCTGCGAGTTGACCATGAGCCACGACGACAGCTTCCACCATAAAAGCCCGCGCGAAGATAGCCACTTCGAGATTCCTCGAGCTTCGAGCAAATTCTCGCGCCGCGAATTCGTCGTGGTCAGCCTCGCGGCCGGCTTCGCGCTCTCGGTGCTGCCGGTCTCCGCGCAGACCATCACCACCGATACCAACGGCCTGGTCGCGGGCGAAGTAAAGATCCCTGTACAAGGTGGCGAGATTCCCGCCTATCGCGCGATGCCCGCGACGGGTGATCCTTTCGCAACGATACTGGTGGTGCATGAAATTTTCGGCGTCCACGAGCACATCAAGGATATTTGCCGCCGCCTGGCGAAGGCCGGATACTTCGCCGTCGCACCGTATCTGTATTCTCGGCAGGGCGATGTGGCCGGCAAATCCGACATGAAGATGGTCTTGCCGATCGTGCGCAGGGTCCCGGAGGCGCAAGTCGCTTCGGACCTCGACGCGACGGTGGCGTGGGCGAAGAGCACCGGCAATGCGGATACCTCGCGCCTCGGCATCACCGGGTTTTGCTGGGGCGGGCGCCAGGTGTGGCTCTATGCGGCGCATAACCCGAACCTGAAAGCGGGCGTCGCTTGGTACGGGCCGCTGCAATTTCCGAAATCGGAACTTTCGCCGATCAATCCCGTTGATGTGGTCAAGGAGATGAACGCGCCCGTGCTCGGGCTTTATGGTGGCGCCGACTCGTCCATCACCGCCGCGCAAATCAACGCGATGCGCGAGGCGATTAAGGCGTCCGGCAAGTCATCGGAGATCATCGTGTATCCGGACGCGCCACATGCGTTCAATGCCGACTATCGTCCCAGCTATCGCCCTGCGGCAGCCAAGGACGGATGGGCGCGGATGCTGGCGTGGTTCAAGAAAAACGGCGTCGCGTAGTTCTCGCGACGATCATTTGAACTCGAGGCCGCCGGTGCAGCGGCTGAGTTCGATGCCACTGCCGACTGGCAACAACACCGACAGGATGTCCGCCTTGGCGCGGACATGCTTGCGATAATCCGTGGCGTCGGCGCGCGAAAATTCGGGAAACAACATGTTGTCAGCGACAACCATCGCTCCGGAACCCAGCTTCGGATACAAGAGCTCGAAACATGGGATGTAGAGATCTTTCCATAAATCGAGCAGCACGAAATCGAGCGGCCCGGGAAGCGCTGCGATCGATTCACGCGCATCGCCGAGTTTGAATTCAACCAGGTTTGCGAGGCCGGCTTTGTTCAGCGCATTGCGAGCATATTCCTGCTTGCCGGCGTGCACATCGAGCGTGATGACTTTACCGCCGGTCGCGCGCGCCGCCTCCGCGAGCCACACGGTCGAGTAGCCGTGCGAGGTTCCGATCTCGAGGATGGTTTTCGCTTTGGCTTCCTTGATGAGGATATTCATCAACTGACCGGTGGCGGGCCCAACGGGAAGCAGAAACTCGTCGATATGCTGCATCATCCCGGCCGGCCCAAGCGCTTGCATCCGCTTCATCTCGGCAGCGGAGCGTTGGTCGTATTCGCGCAGGACGGTTTCGATCGCAGCATCCATATAAGGCTCCTCGATGTACGATAATCAGTCCACGCTGGCGGCAGGTTCGGCTTCGACGGCGGACATGTCGACCTCGCGGCGGCGGCCACTCACCTCTTCGCCCGCGTCGTGATCAAGCGGTAGGAACAGCAGCGACGACAGCATCCCTAGAATTCCCACCACCAGGAACGGGATCGTGAAATCGTGCGAGGTGAGCGACGACGCGGGACGTCCGCCGAGGCTTAAGTGGAGCAACAGCGCGGCAATTGCCACGCCGAGGCTGAGGAACAGCTGCTGCGCCATGCTCGCCAGGCTGCTGGCATTGCTCATCAGCGGTGAAGGAACATCGGCGTACGCGAGCGTGCCGAGTGCGGTGAACTGGAGCGAGCGCAGGAATCCGCCCGACAGCAAGGCGAGAATGATCACGAAGTGCGGGGTGGTCGGACGAAAAAGCGCATAGCTCATCAGTACCAGCGAAGCGACCACGCCGTTGCCGATCAAGATCGTGCGAAAGCCGAAGCGGCGGATGACCGGGACTGCGGTGACCTTCATGAAAAGCGCTCCCGCGGCGCTGGTGAAGGTGAGCATCCCCGAGGCGAAGGGGCTCAACCCGAACACCAACTGCAGCAACATCGCGAGCAGGAACGGCAGCGCGCCGATGCCCATCCGGAATAGCCCGCCACCGAGGGTCGCCACCGCGAAGGTGGGAATTTCGATCAGCTTCAGGTTGATGATCGGATATTTGGTGCGCCGTGCGTGGAGCAGGTAGAGCAAGGTGCATAGCGCGCCACCGGCCAGAATCGCGATCACCTCGCTGACCGGAAGCACCCCGCGGCCAACCATCTCGAAGCCAAGGACCAATCCCGCGAGCCCGACGCCGGTCAAAATGAAGCCGATCGCAATCGAGCGGGAAGACCTCTTCCTCGCGGATGTTCTCGATCAGCACCGTGACCAGGACGAAGCCGAGGATTCCGATCGGCACGTTGATGAAGAAAATCCACCGCCATGAATAATAGGTCACGATGAATCCGCCCAGCGGCGGACCCACCACCGGGCCGAGGATCGCGGGCACCGTCAAATACGACATCGCGGTGACGAGTTCGGATTTACGCACCGTCTTGAGCACGATCAGGCGCCCGACCGGCACCATCATCGCGCCGCCGAAGCCTTGCGCAATGCGCGCCGCAACCAGTTGGTGCAGCGAATGCGAGCATGCCGCATAAAATCGAGCCGATGGTGAAGATGATGATCGCGGTGCGAAACACGGTGCGCGCGCCGAAGCGATCGGCCATCCATCCGCTGATCGGGATGAAGACTGCGAGACTCAGTAGATACGACGTGATCGCGAGGTTGAGCCGAATCGGATCCTCATGCATCGAATGCGCGATGGCGGGCAGCGCGGTCGAGATCACCGTCGCATCGAGCATCTCCATGAACAGTGCGCATCCGACGATGAGCGGGGCGAGTTGCGCTTCAGACAGGTTTAGACGATTCGGTTTCATCAATGCGATCAGGCGGGACCATCACTGTACTACAAACGCAGCGCGGGTAAATGGACGCGCGCGTCCAAAAATATCAGCTTCGATCGTAAACGGAGCCGAAGCGGTGGGCATCTAGTTTGCTGTTCTCAGGAATCGCGAACTTCATTGGTGAGCGAGAGCGCACAAAGACTTTCCGAAATGTCATCAATACGATGACCTCGGAAATTTTGCGCCCTTCGACTGATGCCGAAACGGGCAGCATCTGCCGCGCGAACAGGCGTTGCGTTACGAGAGGTTTCGTGAGAGAAACTTTGGCAATTACTGGTTTCAAGATTTCCTTTCACTGCAATTTGCAATCTGGGTTAACGGCGGGCGCGGGCTGTGCGCGTCCGCGGAATGATCTCGAATTGAGGGTTCGCCGTTCCCAAAATTGGCGAGGAGGATTACCGCTTCGATGACGCCGAAACAAGTTTTAGCGATGATCAAAGAGAAAGGCGCTGTGATGGTCGATATCAAGTTCATCGACCTGCTCGGCAGTTGGCAGCATTTCTCGGTTCCAATCTCTGAGTTCAAAGACGAGGCGCCGTTTACTGAAGGCCTCGGCATCGACGGATCGTCGATCCGCGGATGGATGTCGATCGAGTCGAGTGACATGCTGGTGGTGCCCGACTGCAGCACCGCGGTGATGGATCCATTCACCAAGGATCCGACTCTCAGTCTCATCTGCGATGTCTCCGATCCGATCACTCGCGCCGACTACAATCGCGATCCGCGTAATATCGCGAAAAAGGCCGAAACCTATCTCAAGTCAACCGGTATCGCCGATACCGCGTATTTCGGTCCCGAGCCGGAATTCTTCGTCTTCGATGGCATCCGTCACGACACCAATCAGCACTCGAGTTACTACTACATCGAGTCGTCGGAAGGCGCCTGGAACAGCGGCAAGGAAGGCGGCAACCTCGGCTACAAGACCCGCTACAAAGAAGGCTACTTCCCGGTTCCGCCTAACGACACCCTGCAGGACCTTCGCACCGAAATGGTGCTCGAGATGGAGAAGGTCGGCATTCGGGTCGAGAAGCAGCATCACGAAGTCGCCACCGCCGGTCAGGCCGAAATCGACATGCGCTTCCAGTCGCTGGTGAAGATGGCGGACTCGCTGACCTGGTACAAATACATCTGCAAGAATGTCGCGTGGCGTCACGGCAAGACCGTAACCTTCATGCCGAAGCCGCTGTTCAGCGACAACGGTTCGGGCATGCATACCCATCAGAGCTTGTGGAAGGGCGAAACGCCGCTGTTCGCGGGATCGGGATATGCTGGGATGTCGGAACTGGCGCTGCACTACATCGCGGGCATTCTGCATCACGCGAAATCCATCGCGGCCTTCACTAACCCGGGGACTAACTCCTATCGCCGGCTGGTGCCGGGCTTCGAGGCGCCGATCAACCTGGCGTATTCGAGCCGTAACCGTTCGGCCTCGGTGCGCATCCCGATGTACTCGCCGTCGCCGAAAGCCAAGCGCATCGAAGTGCGCTTCCCCGATCCGACCTGCAATCCTTACCTCGCGTTCTCGGCGATGATGATGGCCGGCCTCGACGGCATCCAGCGCCGCCTCGATCCGGGACAGCCGCTCGACAAAGACATCTACGCGCTGACCCCGGCGGAGTTGAAGGAAGTGCCGAGCATGCCCGCCTCGCTGGAAGACGCCCTCGAGAATCTGAAAAAAGACCACGAATACCTGCTCAAGGGCGACGTCTTCTCCGAGGACTTGATCGAAACGTGGATCGATTACAAGATGGCCAAAGAAGTGAGCGCGGTGCGTCTGCGTCCGCATCCTCACGAATTCGCGATGTATTTCGACGCGTAAGACTTGACCGTCCTCCTCCAGTGTCAAAGCGGCGGGTCCTCGAAAGGCCCGCCGCTCTTCTTTATTGGCGACAAAAGGAGGTAACCAATCCTTCAGATGCGACTACTTGTGGGCGCTCCGAACCAGGCCGATGAAGTCGGCATCGCTACAGGTTGCGCCTATCTCGATGTCAGCGATTAGGCCGCGGAGGCGTTCTCGCTGCTGCGAGGGCGCGGGGCAAATCGCATTACCACCCAAAGCGGCGCTCGGTTTGGTGAAGCTCTGACCGAGGTCGTTCCGGCACTCGGCGTTCGCCACACGAAAATAAGCCTCCAGGTATGGCTGCAGCGGCTTGCCTTTGCGCAGCGCGAGACAGGAATAGAGCTTTTCCCCGGGCGCGCCCAGGTAGTAGCCGCTCAGGCTCGCAAATACCTTGAGAGCATCGGGCGAGGTCATGCTGTCGAAACGAGACAACCTGCTGACCACGTACGCCATATGATCGTCGTAGGCCCCGGGGCGTTGATTCTGATCCTGCACATAAATGGCAAGGTCGGTAACAATCGCAAGCTTGACTAATTTCGCTTCGGCAAATTGTTCGGGCGTCGCAGGGGCGCCAGCAACGACCGCCGCAGTAGCCACAGCGGTCGGCTCAATCGGTTCGGGGTGGTAATGATAGGACCATGACCGAGCCAACACTGCCGAAGCTGGGACTAACGCGATGATAGACGTCACCACTGAAAGTCGAAGCGCGGTTGCGAATCGTCTCATGGCTCTAGGCAGAGATATTCAAGATAAGTGTGCAGCCTTTATATCCATTGCTTGCGTACCAGCCAAACCTTCACCAACTGAGTCAAAACGACGTACGCCAACAAGGTCAGCAAGAGTAGCGGCCAGTAGTTGAAGGGAAGCGGCACCATACCCAGCCACTCTCCTATCGGCGAAGATGGCAGCCACATCCCGACTAACATTATGGCCGCCGAAGTCATGATTAACTGCCAACTGGCGCGGCTTTGGATAAACGGGATCTTGTTGGTTCGAATGACGTGGATGATGAGCGTCTGAGTTAGTAGCGATTCGACGAACCATCCGGTCTGAAACAACGCCGCTGCGTACGTTGAATCCGGATTGGCGAGAGTCGCGTGTGCAAACCGGGCGGCTAATGCCGGCGGAGGTACCAAACCCAGATTGTTGCACTTGAAGATGAACCACATCATCAGATAGGTGGTGTAGTCGAAGATTGAACTGCAAGGCCCGATGAAAATGATAAATCTGGCGATCTCACCCATCGACCACGGTCGCGGTTTCGCGACCTGCTCGGGATCAACCTCGTCGGTCGGGATTGGCACCTGCGAGAAATCGTAGAGCAGATTGTTGGTAAGGATTTTTATCGGCGACATCGGCAGGTAGGGCAGCCAGAGACTTGCACCGAGGACGCTGAACATATTTCCAAAGTTCGAGCTTGCGCCCATCCGGACATATTTCAGGATGTTCGCAAAGACCTTGCGCCCTTCCAGAACGCCTTCTTCCAGGACCAGCAAACTCTTTTCCAGTAAAATCGCGTCGGCGGCCTCCTTGGCGATATCCACGGCGGTATCAACCGAAATGCCGACATCGGCCGCGCGCAAGGCCGGCGAATCGTTGATTCCGTCACCGAGGAATCCGACCACGCTCCCGGATTGCTGCAACGCTTTGATAATTCGCTGTTTGTCCAAGGGCGAGAGGCGGACGAACAGGGTGGTGCTTTGCGCGGCGGTTGCGAGCGCTGAGTCGTTGAGCTTCTCGATCGCGGCGCCGGTCAGCACATGCTCAAGAGAGAGACCGACTTGACTGCAGATCTTGCGCGATACCAGCTCGTTGTCACCAGTTAGAACTTTGACCGCGATCCCGTGCTTCTGGAGAGCGGCTATGGCCGGGGCGGTGGTTTCTTTGGGCGGATCAAGGAACGCGATATAGCCCTTAAGGATCAGGTTGTCTTCATCCTCCCGCCCGTAGATCTGTTTCGTCGTGCAGTCGCGATAGGCTATCGCCAGAACGCGAAAGCCGTCCGCTGACAGTTTGTCGTATTCCTCCTTGAGGTCTTCCAGGATGACCGGATCCATTGGATAGATATCGCCCTCAAGCTCGAATTGGGTACAACGCTGGAAGACCGACTCCGGTGCGCCTTTGCAGATCAGACGATGGACGCCTTCTGGTGTGGACACCACCACCGACATCATTTTGCGACTGAAATCGAAGGGTAGCTCATCAACCTTTGAGTAATCGGCGGTATGCAGATCCTCGTGCACTTCCACGTGTTGAAGGACTGCGCGATCGAGAACGTTCTTGAGACCGGTCTGGAAGTGGCTGTTCAAAAACGCCATCTGGAGCACCGCTTCATCTTTCTGGCGGGCCACGTCGCAGTAATCCTCGAGAATGACGTGGTCCATCGTGAGGGTGCCGGTCTTATCGGTGCACAACACATCCATCGCACCCAGATTCTGGATGGAGTTAAGCCGCTTGACGATCACCTTCTTGCGCGACATCAGCATCGCGCCTTTCGAAAGGCATACGCTGACAATCATCGGAAGCATTTCGGGAGTTAGACCGACGGCTACCGCGAGCGCGAACAGAAAAGCCTCGCCCCATCGATGCTTGCTGAACCCATTGATGAAAAACACCATCGGCACCATCACCGCCATGAAGCGGATCATCAGCCAGGTGAACGATGCGACGCCCCGATCGAAGCTGGTCGGCGGCTGTCTCTGAGTGATCGCGCTGGCCATCGTGCCGAGGTAGGTTTTCAACCCAGTCTCGATGACTACCGCGGCCGCCGAGCCACTCTCGACGCTGGTGCCCAGAAAGCAGAGGTTGCTCAATTCCAGCGGCGATTTCTTGCCTGCCGGTTCGGGACGATCGAACTTCTCAACCGGAAATGATTCGCCGGTCAGGCTCGCTTGCGTGAGGAAGAGGTCCTTACACGACAGGAGGCGGATATCGGCAGGAATCATATCGCCCGCCGCAAGCTTAATGATGTCGCCGGGAACCAGCTCCGCGAGCGGGATCTCCCGCGCGGTGCCGTCGCGCACTACCGTCGCGGTAACCCGGATCATAGCTTTGAGCTTGGCGGCGGCCGCGTCAGCACGAACCTCCTGGATGAATCGCAAGGAGACTCCAAGCACCACCATCATCAGCATCAAGGCGCCGCCAACGTAGTCGGAGGTGTCTTCGGCCGTCGCAAAGGAAATCACCGCGAGCACTACCAGCAGAATTACCAGCGGGTTCAGGCAAGCTCTGACAAGAAGCTTAAGTCGAGTGAATCGCTGCTCCTCAGCGACGATATTGGGACCATGAACTTCGAATCTATGAGCGGCCTCTTCCTCCGCCAGTCCCTCGGGCCTGCTTTCGAGCTCCGTAAGCACCTGCTCCGCGGTCATCGCTGCGTATTTCGATAGCTTGGGAGAAAACTCCATCGAGCCGGGGGTGCGCTTGAGAATGGGGGCGAGATTTTTCGGAAGAACCGAGCTGGGCAAGGAGGCCATAATTTCTCCGCTTTAGTCTTTCGAGTAATCGGTAGCGCCGCTCATCACAACTCAACGTGAAGCCGTAAGCCTGGCACCACCACAGGGCCTCGTGCGCGGTTGTAACCGGGATTGTTGATGTACTGCAGATCGAAGGCGCCAAACAGTCCGCGCGCGATCGGGAAGTTGTAGTAAGTCTCCATAATCTCTTCCGGGCCATAGGAGATATTCCCATCTCCCAGCACGAAGCCGAGCCCACCCAGCGCCAGATACTGCCGATGACGCCGCGACAGGCCGTTCGCCACAAATGCGACGCCCCATTTGTCTTGCGCCCGATGCCACCAGTCTCCGCGAATGTCCCATCCGAGAGACACCGTCTCATCGACCTCGGTATAGGCCCATGACTCATGCTGCCCTTCATTCCATCCAGCGCGCATGAAGACTCGGAATTGGTCGGTCAATTGCTGTTCGAGGTTAAGGCCGAAGCCGTACTTCAATGCGACGCCTTTGACATGATTGTCGATGTTGGGGACCGCAAGCTTGGGCGTCGTCTGGTTCTGGAACTGATCGATCGCAAAATGATAGTCGCCCATGTTCGCGAAATTAGTGAATCCGAGCAGACGGATCGCGCCGAACAGGTGAGGAATCAACCGTGGATCGTACTCGAGCTCGTAGTTCTCGGCGTGCGCGTCCTGCAGGTTCCACTCGAGGTTGATGCCGTTGGCGGCGGTCGGCTCGAGCGCTTCCGCAAAGCGCGCGGCGAAGGCGTGATCGAAGTACTCGATCACCGCCGCATAGGTGTATCCTCGCGTATCAGCCGCATAGTCCCATGCTCCATTGTTATCGACGGTCCAGTTCATAAACTGCATGTGGCTATCACCGCCGACTGAATTGATATCGAAGAAATCGGGCAGCGACATCTTGCCCACATGAATATCGATCCGCCGCGCGGGCAGCGTGGTAAGCAATGACAACGGACTGCGCTCTTCCTCGACGTTGTCGTCGCTCAACCGAATTACTTTGCGTAACCAAATCCGCGCGAGGTACGGCTCGGAACTCAAATTCGGATTCCTGACCACGTCGAGATTCACGAAGCCTCCAAGGCCGAGTCCCTGGCTGAGCCCGCTCCACCCGGAGGACTCCGCATCCAGGATCATTTCGGTGCTGTCGTCGAACTGGAAGCCGGTATAGAGGGTCACTACTCGCGATACTGCTTGCTCCTCCGCGTGGTCGAGGCTGTTCGGACCGCTGTATTGCGCATGAAATCGCGGATGCATTTGCGCGATCACATTGGCCTGCGCTGAAAGCCAGAATGGGCTGGTTTCCGAATGATGCAACACCGTATCCTGATCGTCATTGCCATGATTGAGCATGTCCTCCCACAATGACGGAAGCAGTGGCGTCACGCTCGGCCGCGCAGCTTCTGAGGCAATCGCAGCGGCCGACGGAATGGCGGGCTGACTCGCCGGCGCCGCCAGAGCGCTTCCGGTGGCGGCCAGCTTTTCTGCCGCGCGCAAGCCAGCCTCGTACCCAGCTTGGTACCCGAGCTGATATTGATCCTTTCCGCTGGAATTATCCCCATCGGTGGTTTGGGCGTGACCCCGAGCTGACCCGGCGATGAGCAGCAAGATCGTCAGGATGGTCACTGCTGCGGGGCGAGCGGCCACAACACGCAGTCGGATGGCGATCGCCGGACCCGGAAACTCAATCGTCGATTCTTTAAGTTTGATGGATGCGGTCAGCTTCGACATGTCCGGCCTCTCCGGCGCCGGGCCGAGATGTCGTCGCTGAAACGAGACTCGGCCAGGCGCAATACGTCCTGATCCGAAGGTCTCGTTCGCCTTTCTCAAGGTGGGGGACCGAGCCCGAAGGCTGGTATGTCGATCTCCCCGACGCCGTTTTTGGATCGGCGTGAACTACTCCCCTAGGGCGGAACGGACGCTATCAGGGCGTCCGCTCTCGGTCAAACTTGGCTGTGCAATAAGTTGTGAATTCGCCGCACAGTCCGAATGAATAAATATCCAGGCCGCTCGCGGACAGTGTCTATGACGGGGCTAGAGCGTCAGTAACTGGCCTTTACGGCGGTGACTCTTTCCACATCTTTTCCCAAGCCGAGCGTCATCCCACGCCGAGGCTCAGCTGCGACGGACGCCGCGCCGAGGGTGTCGGTGGCGCATTGCGTTCGTGCGTCGGCGCGAAACCGTACTTGATGCGCAAGCGGTCCATGATCGCACCGATGCGGTTCTCGTAGTCGGTCGGCGCATACACGGCCCGGCCATAGAATGCATCGATTTGCGGCGCCAAATCAGGGAACTTCTCGCGCATGAAGGGAAGGAAGCGCCGTGCGGCCGCCGGCTTGAGGAACAGCGGCCGCCACCATACACCCTTCGCTCCCGCGTCGCGCGCGGCCACCAGCACACTCTCGATAGAGCGGCGCGAGTCGGTCAGCCCCGGGATCATCGGCATCATCAGCACATCGCAGTGGATGCCCGCCTTCGCGAGCGTCGCCAGTGTGCGCATCCGCAGTTCGGGCCGCGGCGCGCGAGGCTCCAACACCCTCGCCAGCCGCGGGTTCAGTGTGATGCACGAGAAGTTCACCGAAATCTTCGAGCGCTGATTGATCTTCGCCAGGATGTCGATATCGCGCGCGACCAGCGTCGACTTGGTGGTGATCGATAGATGCAAGCCCGAGAGCTGCGCGAACACCTCGAGCATCGAGCGCGTCAGTCCGTATTGGCGCTCGGCCGGCTGATAGGGATCGGTTGCGGTGCCGATGGCAATCGAGTCGTCGCCGATCGGCGTGCGCGAGAGCGTCCGTCCGAGCACTTCGGCCGCCATCCGCTTGACGAAGATGCGCCGCTCGAAGTCCATCGGATCTTTCAGCTCCAGGAAGTCGTGGGTATAGCGGGCGTAGCAATAGACACATCCGAACTCGCATCCGCGGTAGGGATTGATGGTCCATCGGAACGACATCTTGGGATTGGTGCACCGGTTCAGGATCTGGCGCACCGGCATCTCATGGAACTCGACCCCGCGATGGGGTTCGAGGGCGTCATCGTGAGAATCGAGCTCGAGGGCGAGGTCGAGGGCGGCACTCATAGGCAAACTCCTATGATGCTAGTTTCGCTTTTTATTCGCTATTCGTCAAGCGAGGCGAAATTTTAACGAATGTAGTGGGTTTGGTTCTCCGATTCCGGTGGGTTTGTTTTTTGCGTTTTGAACTCTCTTTCAACCGCAGTGCTCTGAAACGCCAAAAGCGCCCGGGAGGGCGCTCTTGGCATTATAACTGATATTTCTTGAATTAAAGAGAATATCTATTCGACCGGGCAATTGCAGATACCCGCGCCGGTTCCGTTCCCCACTAGGGCTCCGCACTGATTCTGAAGATAGACGAGGTTGGTTGGGTCACCCGCTCCGTCGTCAGCCAAGGATACTTCAGTGATACCAACGGTGAAAGGTATACCCTGGTGGTGCGTGATGCTGCCGAGCACGTTATTCGTGGTAGTGACCACATAGCCCGGGACATTGGTCGGATCGCAGCCACCATTGCAAGCTCCGCTCTGGGTGATGGCGCAGCCTTTGCCGTTGCTCGAGGAACCGATACCCACGATGTCGGTATCAACCGATGCCGCCACGACGGCGATCGAGCCTAAGCCTTCAAATCCGCCCTCGGGACCGGAAATACCCCAGTTCGAGGTCAAGTTCCCGTTGAACGAGAAGGTCGCCAATTGAGTGGACGACAGAGGGCAACCACAGCATTCACCCATCTCCTGGTCGTCATCGAAAACGTAAATCATTGCGCAAACCGGCTGCGAGATTGCGCCCGCCAGATTGGTGTTGGCGAAACCATTGGGATTGACGAGGCGAAGGATGTTATCTCCATGACCCTCGTGATTGCAGCCGTCCGGGATCGGTGCGGTGGTGTCCGAGCAAAGGGTTCCAATAAAAGTCGTCTCGTAATAGCCCCAGAGCACCTGACCCGGGATGGTTCCGGTTGAACCAGCGCCCGCAGTTGAGCCTTGGCGCAATGAACTCGCATTGACCGATACCGAGATACCAATCGCAGCCAGAAAAATCCCTGCCGCCAAACAAATTCCCCTTACATTTCGCGGACTCATGCCTTCCTCCCTCTTAAATCCTGCCGTTATATAAGCGAGTTGCTTAGAAGAATAGATTACAGTGTTGCATAGCACAGAGACCGTGGGCGAAGCCAGTATAGCTACACAAAGACCAGACGGTTTGCCTTCCGCGAGCCCCTATTCGGTCGGGCAGTTGCAGATTCCGCTCAGGGAGCTGTTGCCGATGAGAGCGCCGCACTGGGCCTGCAAGTACACAAGGTTGGTCGGGTCGCCACCCCCGTCATCGGAAAGACCGATTTCAGTTATATTGCCGATATGTGAGACCCCGGAATTGTGTGTGATGCTGCCAAGGAGATTGCTGGCGCTGGTCACGCTGTACCCCGGCACATTGGTCGGATCGCATCCGCCATTGCACGCCCCGCTCTGGCCAACGCAAGAGAGAACGTTCGGCGCGGAGGCGACGATAGCAATAGCGCCGTTGACGTGAGCTCGGACCCCTGCTTCAGTCGCAAGCGCCCAGTCGGAAGTCAGATTATTTTCTACTGAGATTGTGGTCAGCTGCGCGGAGCTGAGCGGGCAACCGCAGCACTCGCCCATTTCTTGATCGTCATCAAAAACATAGATCATCGCGCACACGGTCTGGGGTTTGGCGCCCGCCAGGTTACCGTTAGCCGCGCCGTTCGGATTTACGAGACGGATGATGTTATCTCCGTCAGCCCCGATATTGCACAAAATGTCTTCCGTCGTGTTCGAATCCGGCGGGCAGACGTGACCTTTCTCAGTGGTTAGGTAGGCAGCCCACAGTACCTGGCCGGGCAGCGATCCGGTCACCGAGCCACTCGAACCACTCGATCCCTGTGAACCTTGATGCATTGAGGCGTATGCATGAACCGACACTGCGACCGCGACCAGGAACGCTGCGGTTATCAGAGCGACTCCTTTGATGATTCGATGCACCATTCTTTGCCCTCATTTGCCTCAAACAATCTGAAACTGTCGAAGAGAGCCTTAAATAACACATCGATGGGCGATTTGGCCAATCGAGGCAGCTTTATTGTGACTAATGCCTCTGGCCAGGGAGTTTTCGTGAAAAAATCAAAAGATTGCCGACGCGACGGGCAGCGCGGCTAAGAAGTGAGGTCCTACTCAACCGGGCAATTGCAGACGCCGGCACCAGAGCCATTTCCCAGCAGCGCCCCGCATTGAGCCTGAAGATAAACCAAGTTGACCGGATCCCCACCGCCATTGTCGGATAGACTGATCTCGTCCATCCCGGTTATCAGCCGTTCAATGAGCGGATTTCCCGCCACCATCTGGACGTGGGTGATGCTTCCCAGCAGATTATTGGCGAGGGTGACGCTGTAGCCTGGGACATTGGTCGGATCGCATCCGCCATAGCATCCGAGGCTGGCACCCGCGCAATTGACCGGGAAGGTAGCATTCGGCGCGGCCGCGACGATGGCGATGGCACCGAGACCATTGGCGGGATCCGGGTTATCAGCCCCTTCGTTCCCGTCGGCGAGCGCCCAATTCGAGGTCAGATTACTTAGCACCGAAAAAGTCGCAAGGCCGGTGGAGCTTACAGGACATCCACAACATTCGCCCATTTCTTCGTCGTCATCAAAAACATAGATCATCGCGCAGACGGTCTGTGGCCGCGCACCGGCCAACAAGCTATTTGCCGCACCGTTTGGATTGACCAGGCGGATGATGTTGTCGGCGTTGCTCGAGGTGTTACATGGGGCCTGCCCGAGGGCCACATCCCCATCCGGAAGGCACAGCTCGCCGAGTTGAATGGTTTGGTAGTAGGTCCACAGGACCCGGCCGGGCTCGTACCCCTCTGCTACACCACTGGATCCCCAAGAGCCCTGATGTAGTGACGCGGCGTCGGTAGGCGAAACAAGCGCCATCGCCATGATGCATGCACATCCAAAAAACCATGCTGTCACCGCGTGACGCCTCATTGCCGACATCTTCACAATCATATCACCGCGAGTTCACCAACGCGCCAAGTAATTGATCCGAATCGGAAAGAGTTTTGATTAGCACATCGGTAGTGGAGTACGCCAGTAAGATACCGAAAGCGCGCTTTATCAAACGAAAGATGGAGGATCGATCGCGGTGCTGACGGGGTTTTCGGTGACTAGGATGACTAAATTTTGCTTTGACTGCTGATAACTCTAACCTGCGACTCGAACTGCCGGCGTTGATGCTCATTGCGAGCGGTTCCGACCTGCGCGAGCCCCGGCCCCGCCAATAGCGCCAGCCATCGATCGAGTGAATCGGGCTGGCTGCCACGCAGCCAATCGCGTTGACCGTGAACCATCCGGGGCAACCACGGTCAGGGCGGCAGCCACAGATCCCCTGTGCCCGGCAATGGATGTCGAGATAAAGCAAAAGGAGTGCCTGCTGGCGGAGCCGACAATAAGTCAAGCGGCAGGCCATCCAGGCCACATCGCCTGTTTCGGGGAAAGCGCAAACAATTGACCCAGTTCCGTGAAGGTTATGGATGATTCGAGGTTGAGCCGCGTCAGTTGCCGCGGTTTGGCAGCTTGTTCATCGAATCATAACTGAGAGTGTGATTTTTCTCCCGCGAGTAGAGGAGAAACTCGGCGGCCGGCCGGCTAGGGGATGACCACGAGGTCGTAGGCGGGCGGAAGCTTCTCCGCGATCGTAAACAGATCGCACTCGTCACCGTGAGTCATGATCCGCGACACCGTGCCGTCGTCCGAGACCGCAAAGAAATCGCCCTCGCCATCCGCGGCGGCGCGAAACCGCATGGTCATCCCGCGATGCACCAGCGCGCTGCGCTCCACCGCATAGAAAGATTCGCCCTGATCGTCGCTGCGAAACATCACCGAGTCAGCGCCGCGCGGGCCGACGTGCCACATCGGCGGAGGAGAGCCGGCCGCCACGGTGTAGATGACCTCATGCTCACCGCCAACCACCAGCAGCGGCACCGTGTAGCTGCGATCGAATCCTGCCTTGATGTGGCGCCACGACCCGCCGGCGTTGTTCGAAACATAAAAACCGCGACCAGTCGTGGCGTAGAGACGACGTGAATTGCTGGGATCGACCACCACCGTGTGGATGTCGTCATACAGCCCGCTGTTGAGCGACTCGAAGGACTGCCCGCCATCGTGGGTGCGGAACACTCCGCCCTCCTCCACTCCCACATACATCAGTCCGGGAAGATTCGGGTCGAAGGAAAGCGAGCGGACATGCGGGATGTGCGGCGGAGGCGGAAAGCTCCAGCGATCGCGGCCGGGCACCTTGAGGAACGCGGTGAGCTCGTGGAAGCTGCGCCCGCGATCGTCGCTACGCATCAGGCGGCCGTGCGAAGTCCCGATGAAGAGCTGATCCGGCACGCTGGGCGATGCCGCCATCGCCCAGATCTCCTCTTCGCGCGCATGCTGCGGCATCATCTCGATCCAGGTGCGGCCGGCGTCGATGGAACGCGCGAACACGGCGCGTCCATGGGCGATCACATCATTGGAAGCGGCGTAGATACATCCGGGATCCTCGCAATCCTGCGCCATGCACCACACCGGCGACGGATCGGCCAGCACCATAACGGGCGTGGAGCCTCGATCGGGGTCCAGGATGACGATCCCTTTGGATGTCCCTACGCAGAGCCGCATCGCGTTTCGATCCTAACGCACCGCGGCGTGAGGGCAAGCCTCGCGCGGAGGTTTGGGTTCCTTCCTGCAATGCTGGCAAGATTGAGCGATGGCAAAATCTTCCCAAGAATCTTCCAGAAATCTTCCCAACAGAAACCGAAGAAGGAACGCGTCACGGCATCTGGCCTCGTCGAGGCGATCGAGCAGGATGTCGAATTGTCGGCGGAGCAAATCAAAGACGCGGCGCATGAAGCCGTGGTCGCGGTGGAGAAAAAGCTCGGCGTCGGCAAAGCCGCCAAACCAAAGGCCGCGAAAACCTCGAAGCTGAAAAAGTAGGCCGACGCTACGCCAGCCGCATCCCCACCCCAATCGCGCCGGATGATGCCAGGTCGGCGGGCGCGAGTTTTTTCGCCTCGGTGTCGAGGCGCGCGCGCTTGATGGTGACGGTGCCGCCCGCGAGCGCGATCTTCATCCCATCAGCATCAATCGAAACGATCGTTCCGGGCTCTGCACCCGCGCTGCCTGACTGGAGCGACGGCTCATAGAGACGGATGCGGCGTCCCTCGGCCTCTGCATAGGAACCCGGCTGCGGATCGCATCCGCGAATCAGGTTGTGCACCACACTCGCCGGCTTCGCGAAATCCACCTTCGCATGCTCATCGCGGCAAATCGGCTCGTAGGTGGCTTTGTTTTCATCCTGAATGAGTCGCGGCGCGCGCCCGGTGTTGATCAGCTCGATCGCTTCGAGCATCGACTCGATGCCAAGCGGGAACAGCCGGTTGAAATAAATCGATCCCACCGTGTCATTCGGCTCGACCGGAATTTTCCTTTGCAGAAGTATCGGGCCGGTATCGAGGCCCTTGTCCGGCCAAAACCAGGTGACCCCGGTCTCCGCATCGCCCGCAATCAGCGTCCAGTTGATCGAGCTCGCGCCGCGATGACGCGGCAGCAGCGAAGGATGAAAGCAGATCGATTGATGACGCGGCGTATATAGCACCCGCTCCGGCACCACCAGCGTCACGAAGGCGAGCACCGCGAGGTCAGCGTCGAGCGCCTTGACCTGCTCGAATGCCCCGTCGGTTTTGAACGAGGTCG
This sequence comes from uncultured delta proteobacterium, assembly GCA_963814035.1. Classification (GTDB taxonomy): domain Bacteria; phylum Desulfobacterota; class Binatia; order Binatales; family Binataceae; genus DATGKG01. Next base: position 165,680 of record CAWFBH010000007.1, on the reverse strand, counting down.
GCTGGCTGAGCGGCAGCTTCAGCTCACGCGCCTTGGCCGCCAGCGCATCGGGACGCCCGGCGGGAGGATCGGGCGGCGCGAACACATGCACGATTTCGTCGCCATGGTTGAGCAGCGTGTCGAGAGCCTTTTCCGCAAAAGCCGCCTGTCCAATCAGCGCAATACGCAAGATGTCCTCCGGTTTCATCGCAACCTACCAAATCGAAAACGCTGTTGCATCCTGAAACCTCGGGCCTCAGGCAGCGTACTATGCATCACCATGAAATTACGGCTCCAGATGTGCCTGATGGGCGCCGCAGTCGCGATGCTGGCGGTGATGGGCACCGATCGGCGCGTGGATGCCGTCGTAAGCTCCGCCCCGCCGGTCGCGCCATGGGATCGCGTCGAGCATGTGCAGCTGGGCGGTTTCGATCGGCATTTCATCGTGCATGTTCCCGCGACCTTCGATCCGAAGCGCAAACTCCCGGTGGTCATCATGCTGCATGGCGCGGGCGGCACCGGGCAACAGGCGATGGAACAAACCGGATGGGATCATAAAGCCGACCGCGAAAACTTCATCGCCGTCTTCCCCGATGGGGTGCCGGAGTTTCCGAAGCGGCCGCCGAGCTTCCTTTGGAATCCTCAGACCTGGAACGAGGGCTCGGGGCGGCACGCTTCCGGCAAGCGCAACGATCGCGATGTGGAATTCATCGCGTACATCATCGATGCGATGGAGGCGCACTATGGCGCCGATCCTAACCGCATTTTCGTGACGGGGTTTTCCAATGGCGCGTCGATGACCTTTCGCGTCGGCGTCGAGCTATCGGACAAGGTTGCCGCGATCGCGCCCGTCGCCGGCCATTTGATGCTTCACGATCATCAACTAAAACGCCCATTGCCGATGCTCTACATCATCGGCCGCGATGACCCGCTCGAATTGCCGAAGGGTGGCGTGCTGAGGATGCGCGGCGAAGAGGTCGAGCAACCGCCGATCGAGCAGAACCTCGCACAGTGGCGGCAACTCGACGGATGCCCGATCCAGCCCGACCGCGCGGCGAGTAGAGACGGTGTCGAAACAATCAGCTTCGATAATTGCCGCGATGGGACCGAGGTCGTGGAGTACTTCATCGACGATATGGGGCATGTCTGGCCGGGCGGCATCAATCGGCTGCCCGCGCGTATCGTCGGCAAGCCGAGCGACAGGATCAACGCCACCGACGTCATCTGGAATTTTTTCAAAGCGCATCCAAAAGCGCCGTAGCCTCGCACCTCGCTTACGAATCTCGTGCCCGGTGTGGTTTACTAATCGCCGAGGACCATGAATATGGCGACCGGGAAGATTCCCTGCGGCATCGCGATTCCCCAAACCAGCGCCCCGGCCGATGTGCGTTTCCTCGGCCAATATCTGCATCGCGCCGAAACTCTCGGATACGACAGCGTATGGGTGCAGGAGCAGATCCTCGGCGATTCGCCGATGCTCGAGCCGATTACGCTGCTGACTTTCGCCGCCGCGCTCACCGCGAAGATGCGCCTCGGCACCTCGGTGATCCTGCCATTGACGCGCAACCCGATTCATCTGGCGAAAGCGCTCTCATCATTGGATCAACTTAGCCAGGGACGCCTGATCCTCGGCGTCGGGATGGGCGGGCCGCACGTGCCGGAGCCGGCGTTCGGCATCTCGAAGGAAAATCGCTCGCGCCGATTCGTCGAAGTGCTGAAGGTCACGAAGGCGCTATGGACCGAGCCTCGCGCATCCTTCGCCGGTGAGTTCTGGAAATTCGAAAATGTTGCGATGGAACCCAAGCCGCTGCAGAAGCCACATCCGCCGATTTGGTTCGGCGCGCGCGACGAGATCGCGCTCAAGCGCACCGTGCGTCATGGCGACGGATGGATGGGCGCTGGATCGTCGTCGACGGCGGACTTTATCAAGCAAAGTGCGATGTTGCGCCGCCTCCTCGAAGAAGCGCATCGCGACCCTGCGAAGTTTCCGATCTCAAAGCGTGTCTATCTCGCGCTCGATGACAATCGCGACCGCGCCGAGAAGCGCCTGCGCGAATGGTTCGGCGCCCGCTACAAGAACGCCGACATGGCGCCGCGCGTATCGATATGGGGCGGCGTGGCCGAAGTCGTCGACAAAATCGGCGAGTTGGTGCGCGCCGGCGCGCAACATTTCTTACTCAATCCGGTTTTCGATGACATGGAGCATCTGGAGCGCCTGGCATCGGACGTGATGCCGCGTCTGTAAAATATTTCTATGAAGTTGAATCCGCTCGCTGGAAAACCGGCCCCGGCATCGATGCTGGTGAACGTGCCGCGCCTGATAACCGCCTATTACTCCGAGCGCCCCGACCCCGCGATCGCTTCGCAGCGCGTCGCGTTCGGCACTTCGGGGCATCGAGGGTCAGCCTTCGAGCGCGCCTTCAACGAAGCGCACATCCTCGCGATCACGCAGGCAATTTGCGCGTATCGCAAGGAGCGCGACATCGATGGGCCGCTCTTCCTCGGGATGGATACGCACGCGCTGTCGGAGCCGGCGTTTGCATCCGCGCTGGAAGTGCTGGCCGCCAACGAGGTGCAGGTGATGATCGATCGCACCGCGGCTACACGCCGACGCCGGTCATCTCGCATGCGATCCTGACCTACAATCGCGGGCGCAAAAGCGGGCTCGCCGACGGCATCGTCATCACGCCGTCGCACAATCCTCCGGCGGATGGCGGGTTCAAGTACAACCCTCCCAATGGCGGCCCGGCCGATACCAACGTCACCGGCGCGATCGAGAAATCACGCCAACGCGATTCTCGACGACGGGCTCCGCGGCGTGAAGCGCATTCCGTTCGAGCGCGCGCTCGACGGCCTCGACCACGCATCGCCACGACTATTCGAGGCGTATGTGAGCGATCTCGCGAGCGTGGTCGACTGGACGCGATTCGCGACGCCGGCGTGCGCATCGGCATCGATCCGCTCGGCGGCGCGGGCGTGCACTACTGGGGACCGATCATCGAGCGCTATCGGATCAAGGCGACGGTCGTGAACGATGCCGTCGATCCTACTTTTCGTTTCATGAGCGTGGATTGGGACGGCAAGATCCGGATGGATTGCTCTTCGCCGTATGCGATGGCGCGGCTGGTCGAGATGAAGGATCGCTTCGATGTCGCATTCGCCAACGACACCGACGACGATCGCCACGGCATCGTGACTCCGAGCGCGGGACTGATGAACCCGAATCATTACCTCGCGGTAGCAATTTCCTACCTGTTCAAGCATCGCGAGGGATGGCCCAAGGATGCCGCGGTCGGCAAGACGGTCGTCAGCAGCAGCATGATCGATCGCGTGACCGCAGTCGCTCGGACGCCGCCTGGTCGAGGTGCCGGTCGGCTTCAAATGGTTCGTCGACGGCCTCATCGATGGCTCGATCGGATTCGGCGGCGAGGAGAGCGCGGGCGCATCATTCCTGCGCCGCGATGGCTCGGTGTGGACAACCGACAAGGACGGCATTGTTCCCGGTTTGCTCGCAGCGGAGATCACGGCATAGACCGGCCACGATCCCGGCGCCGCACTATCAGCGATCTGACGCGGGAATTCGGCGCGCCCGGTGTATGAACGCATCGATGCGCCCGCGACCGCCGAGCAGAAGAAGATCCTTGGCAAGCTGTCACCGCTGATCAAATCACCGCCAAGGACCTCGCGGGCGAGAAAATCGTTGCGACGCTCACCAATGCGCCCGGAAACGGCGCCGCGATCGGAGGGTTGAAAGTTGTCACCGAGAACGGATGGTTCGCCGCGCGGCCTTCGGGCACCGAAGAGGTTTACAAAATCTATGCGGAAAGCTTTAAGGGCGCCGATCATCTAAAGAGCATTCAGGAAGAGGCGCAGGCCCTGATCGCGAAGGCCTTCGCCGCCGGCAGCACTTGAACAACCAACCTTCAGGAGAATTGACAATGAGTTATCAAGGCGGATGTCACTGCGGGAAAATCGCTTTCGAGGTCGACGGCAAGATCGATTCGCTCGCCGAGTGCAACTGCACTATCTGCAGCAAGCATGGCTATCTCCATTGGTTCGTGGGCAACGACAAACTCCACCTGAAGACGCCGCAGGCGAACGTCGGCACCTACACCTTCCGCACCGGCAAGTACAAGCATCACTTTTGCCCGAACTGCGGATGCGCGCCGTATATCACCTCGGACGAGGGCACTTCCATCAACGTGCGATGTCTCGAGGGCGCTGATACCGCGGGCATCAAGGTGGGCCAGTTCGACGGCCGCAGTCTCTGAGGTCGCTACCGCGGCGCTGTGGCGATCGGCAGGATGAATCGCGTCTCCTGAAGCTGGCCGCGCTCGACCAGCTTGCGCCATAAATGCGTCGGGTCGGCGCTGAAAACCTGGTCGGCGTCGGCGGGCATGACATACCACGCGCCTTCCATGATTTCGTAGTGAAGTTGCTCGGGCAGCCACTGCGCGCGCCCGAGAAAGATGCGCAGCTTTGCCGGTCCGATATGATCCTTCAGAACCTGAGCGATGACGCCGGCATCGGTGCTGACGTACACGTCGTCGATGATTGGCGCCGCCTTGTTGGGTGGATGCGAAGCGCGGATGGCGATGGTCGGGGTTCCGTTGTCGATCGGACCGCCAAAGTAGGCGCTGTTCGGGTCATCCTTGAGCGCCGGAAAATGCGGGAAGACCTCGTGCGCGGTGGTCCCGGTCGGCTCGTTGATAATCACGCCTGCGACCAACGGCGCCTGAATCGTCGGCACCATCATGATGACCGAGTTGCGGAACACCGGGTCGCCCATCTCGGGGCTGGCAACCAAGAAGTAGGATTTTGCCTCATCGGCGTGGGCCACCCGCACCGGTACCGACAACGCCATCAGGGCTAACAACCACCAAATTACTATGGCGACCCGCCGGCGCATCACCTCTCAATCCGTAGGAGGTCGTGGTGCTCAGGTCAAGTCGGGACGATCAATCAGGCATAACCTAGTGTTTGATATACACGGTGTCGATCGCAAAGTCGCTGCACGCCCCGGTGCACTTGGTGATGCTGTATATCACCGAGCTGATGTTGGGCGCGGTGTTGTCTAGCGCTCCGAGGAAAACCGCGTCACCACTGCCATCGCTGGTTTCGGTGAAAGCTTTGAGCAGCTTCGTGCCATTGTAGGCTTGGATCTGTGCGGTGAAAGTCGCCGGACCATCAGCCTGGATAAACGCGCCAACGCCCTGCACGCTGCTGCCGAAGGTGAGCTTGAGCGGTCCGGTGCCGCCGTTCGATGTATCGGAGGTCCAGATCACCGATTCATCAGCAAGGAAGCCGTTACTTCCAGGTGAACCCCAACTGCACGACGATGCGGGGCATACCACGGCGATCAGGCTGCCGCTGGCCGCGAGGCTGCCGGCGATGGGGAGATTGCCCAACGAGTGTGCGCTGAAACTCGACGACAGCATCGTGGCGTCCACCCCGAGTTGCGACCACGGCACCGAATCATTGGGGCTCAAAGCGCTTTGGCTCGTCACGATAACCAGCGCATCGGCCTTCGCTGCGGCGCGGGCCGCGCCGGGAATCCCGATCATCCCGAGCGTGAGCATCAAGCCAACCAGCCCGCCGAACAACTTATTGGTATGCACCGTGGCCTCTCCGGCCTTGAAAGATCCGTGCTGGATCATATTTGCCCCCATTTTTGCGCGCGCTCCCGAGATTTCCACAGCGGCGCTCATCGGCAGATCGTCCCCGCGTCCGTGTTGAAGGTGCCGTTATCCGAGAACGAACCGCCCGCGCCAATTGAGGGACTCCCAAAGAACCAGGAGAAAAATGCCAACTGCTGCAAATCGTATGTAACACCGTTGGGCATCGTGACCGGCGGAAACGGGTTCATCCCGCTCAAGGGGTCACCAACTTCGAGGTTGCCCTGGCAGCCGCTAACCTGGCCCACGTGTCCCCACGCCGGAGTGGGGTTGTTCACCAGCGGATCGTCAGTGAGTTCGGCAAGCTCATGGCTGAGAATCTGGGTATCGAGCGTCGTCGGCGCGTCGTTGACGAGGAAAATCCCGCTACTGTCGTAATCCCCAACGGAGTACAACTGCGGTTTCGAGGCCGATCCGATCGCGCTGTGGAAGCCGAGGATACAGCAGTTTTGGTTGGGAGGATCCGTAGGATTCCCCTCGTTCATGACCACATTGTAGAAGAGAAAGATCGGAAAGGTGGTCGGGCCAACGCCTTGAGATTTGAGCTTCGGAATCAAAGTTTTCTCGGCGATTTTTTGAAGGGCACTAACGTTAACGACCGCGATGGGCTCACACCCGCCGAAGGAGGACGTATCAAACACGAGGCCGGAAGGGGCGGAAATGGTTATCGATACGGGCACGGTATTGAGGAGATTCAGCCGCGTATGGTAGCGATTCCCAGTCTGGCTGATAGCCTCGAAAAAGTTCGCTCGCTGAAAGGCATCAACATACTGACTCTCTTCCTCAGTGACGCCGTTCATAGTGAAATTGGTCGCCGTCAGTAGCGGCGATTGTTGCAGCAGAGCGGCCGGCGACAGGGTTCCATTGGGTAAGCACGCGGGGTCGGGCTGGGTCGGATCGAAAGTCGTCCGGTTCTTCTGCCGATCAACTATCGTCACCGTGACCGGCACCAGGATGGTATTGACGTTGGTGGTTCGCGCGCCGTGGAAGAACGGGCTGCGGCCGACCATCGTGCCACTGTAGGTCTTGCCGTTGTTGCGGGAAGCCGTGGTGGTGTACTTCCACAGCGGCACGGTAGATGGCGTGGTCGAGACCGCGGCCGCGGCGGCTGCCTCAGGGGCGGCGGGCGCGCTTTCGGATCCGGATGAGGTTTCGTCGGAACCGTGCAGCGGAATCGATTTGTAATGCACGTGGAAGGGCGACGTTTGCTGCGCCCGCGAATTTCCCACGAAGGCGCAGAACAGAATCACGGCTACCGCCGTCCACGCCGCCAGATGACGTTTCATTCGAGGTCCCCTTTTTGAAGCGCCCGTCCGTGGTCGGCATCACGCCCTGGCTGGAAAAGCTGAGCTGAGCCAGCGGGCGATCGAGCGCGTTAACTAGCGCAAGCTCTAAAAAGGATACCGTGTCGGCAGCTTCGAGCGAAGAGCCTTTCTGAAAGAACTTTAGCGGGCCGAAACAGGTAGTGAACTATTAGGCGCGCTTCGAACCGCCTCACCGATACGGAACCGGATGCGCCTGCTCGTACGATGCGATCGCGCTCGCATGCTCCAGCGTCAGCGCCACGTCATCGAGGCCCTCGAGCAGCACGCGCCTGGAATGCGGCGCAATCTCGAAGTGAGCCGACCATCCCGCGTCATCGGAAACTTTCTGCGCCGATAGATCGATCGACAATTTGTACCCTGGATGCTTCGCGATGGCCTGGAAAATCGCCTCGACCTCCTCGGGCTTGAGGATGATGGTCAGAAATCCGTTCTTACCCGAATTGTTGAAGAAGATGTCCGCGTAGGACGGCGCGATGACGGCGCGGAAGCCATAATCCTGGAGCGCCCACACCGCGTGCTCGCGCGAGCTGCCAGACCCGAAGTTAGCGCGCGCGACGAGGATCTCCGCGCCCTTGAATTGCGGCTGGTTGAGCACGAATGAGGGGTTGTCCTTGCCCTCGGGAGTGAAGCGCCAATCGAAGAAAAGCCCGCGCCCCAACCCGCTGCGCACCACGGCCTTGAGGAACTGCTTGGGGATTATCTGATCGGTATCGACGTTGGATCGATCGAGCGGCGCTACCAAGCCGGTAAAATTTGTGAATGGCTTCATTTTACTGATTCCCCCAATTGCGAATGTCGACAAAATGTCCCGCGATTGCCGCCGCGGCCGCCATCTCGGGGCCGACCAGATGTGTGCGGCCGCCCTTGCCCTGGCGCCCTTCGAAGTTGCGGTTCGAGGTGCTCGCGCATCGCTCGCCCGGCTTCAAGATGTCGGGGTTCATGCCGAGGCACATACTGCATCCTGACTCGCGCCACTCGAATCCCGCCTCGGTGAAAATCTTGTCGAGGCCGAGCTTCTCGGCTTCCTGCTTGATGTGCTGCGAACCCGGCACCACCATCGCATGCACGTTCTTCGCGACCTTGCGCCCCTTGATGAAGTTGGCCGCGTTGGTCAAATCGCTGATGCGCGAGTTGGTGCACGACCCGATGAACACGCGATCGATCTTGATGTCCTCGATCTTGGTGCCGGGCTTCAGCGCCATGTACTCCAGCGCCGCCTCCGCCGACTTGCGCGAGCCTTCGTCCTTCATCGCCGCTGGATCGGGAACCTGGCCGGTGACCTCGATCACCATGCCGGGATTGGTGCCCCAGGTGACTTGCGGCGCGATGTCTTTGGCGTCGAGGCTCAATTCGCGATCGAACCGCGCGCCCTCATCGCTCCTGAACGTGAGCCACTTCGCGGCGGCCTTTTCGAAGTCCGCACCCTTCGGCGCATACTTGCGGCCGCGCAGATAATCGATGGTCTTCTGATCCGCCGCCACCATTCCGGCGCGCGCACCCGCTTCGATCGACATGTTGCATACGGTCATGCGCTCTTCGATGGAGAGCGCCTCGACCGCGCTGCCGCGATACTCAACCACGCATCCGGTGGCGCCATCGGTGCCGATCCGCCCGATGATCGCGAGGATCATGTCCTTCGCAGACACTCCCGCGGGCAGTTTGCCATCGACCCTGATGGAGAATGTCTTCGGCTTCGCCTGCCATAGACATTGAGTGGCCAGCACATGCTCGACTTCGCTGGTGCCGATGCCGAATGCGAGCGCGCCGAATGCGCCATGGGTCGCGGTGTGGCTGTCGCCGCATACGATCGTCATGCCTGGCTGCGTGAGTCCCAGCTCGGGTCCGATGACATGCACGATGCCCTGGTCGGGCGACGCAAGATCGAACAGCGGGATGCCGAACTCGCGGCAATTCTTCTTCATCATCTCGACCTGCAGCGCCGAATCCGGATCGGCGATCGGCCGGTCGCGGTCGATGGTCGGGATGTTGTGATCGAGCGTCGCGAAAGTGCGGCCCACCGCGCGAACCTTGCGCCCCGCCACGCGCATCGCCTCGAAGGCCTGCGGCGACGTGACCTCATGAATCAGGTGGAGGTCGATATAGATGAGCGCCGGCTGTCCGGCCTTCTCCATCACGGAATGTTCCTGCCAAATCTTTTCGAACAAAGTCAGGGCGGCCATAGTTACTCCCCTACTGAATTTTCGATTTCATCAAGCGGCCGGTTGCCACGCCGCGAGTAGTCCTCGATCGCGCGCACCAATTTGCGCGCGAACTCGGTGAACGATTCGATCTCCGATGCATCCTGCGTCATCCATACCGATTCGATCGCGGCTTCGCGGCTACGTTTCAATTCCGCGAGCGCCCGCTCGCCCGCTGCAGTCAATCGGTATTCGCGATTGCGCCCGTCGCTCTGCGAGATCGCGACCGAAACCAGTCCGGCATCGAGGAGCTGGCGCAAGATCCGCGAAACCGCGGCGGCCGAGCTCTCGCGCCGGCGCGCAAACATCGAGGGCATGAAGCGTCGCGAGCCGATTTCCTCCATCACGCGCCATTGCTCGACCGTGACGCCCGCTTCGGCCGCGAGGGTATCGCGCCGGCGCTCGAAGACATCCACCAGCGTCGCGAGCTGCTCGATCGCCTGATGGATGCGGCGCGTCTTCGCGGTCGGCAGGCCGGTGGTCCTGGCTACTTTCACGATGCAGATTATTAACCAATGTTAAGTATTTGTCAAACCCACCGGACCGTGTAGCAAGGAGTGGACGGTGGAGGTGGATGGCGATGGAGTCGGACAAATCGCGCGAAGCTGAAGTTCCTCAAATTGAAGCGGAGGTGGATCGCACTGCCACGCGATGTGACGCATGCGGCTCGCCGATGAAGCCGATGGGGCATTGCAAGTATTGGTGCCTCCGCTGCGGTTTCCTCCGCACCTGCAACGATGTGATTTGAGCGCCTACTTAATGCGCCGCGTCGGGGTGACGCGCTCGGCCTTCGCGAGGCCGCGGGTGACGGCCTCATCGCCGAAGCGCTGCGCCAGCGTGTCGAGGGCGCGATTGAGCTTCTCACGCTTCGCATCGGATCCGGATGCGGCATCGAAAAGGCCAAGCTGTTTGGATACCGCGCGCTCCAGATTGTGAACCTGCACACCGGCGAGCCGAATCTTGTCCTTCTCTTTGACCTTCGAAATCAGCTCGATCGCGAGCCTGGTTATCTCCGCGCCATCGTCGGTCGGATGCTCCAGCGACGAACTCCGCGTCACGAGCGGGAAACGCCCCTGCCCCAGCGGCCGCGCCAGTTTCAGCTTCAAAGTCACGGTGCGCGCGCGAACATTATCATCGCGAAGACGCCGTCCGATCGCCTCGCCATGCGCGATCAGCACACGGCGCAACTCCAGCCCGTGCAGATCCAGATCGTGCTCGAAGGTGTTTTCCTCGCCATATGATTTGCGCTGCCAATCGGCAATCACCGGGCGCGGATCGATGCCATTGGCAAGTTCCCACAGATGAGCTCCCGACGATCCGAACTCTGCCCTCAACGATGAAGCGTCACGCGCGGCGAGATCGCCGACGGTCTGAATGCCGAGGTCGTGCATATGCTGCAAGGTCACGCGCCCGACGCCCCATAGTCTTTCGACCGGCAGCGCGTGCAGAAATTCGCGCACATGCTCAGGTCCCAGCGCGAGCAAACCGTCGGGCTTGCACATGTCGCTGAGAATCTTCGCGGTCATCTTATTGGGCGCGATTCCGACCGAGACGACCAGGCCGGTTTCCTCGCGCACGCGGCTTCTCAGCGCAGCGCCAACTTCGAGTGGCGAGCCGAGCAGCTTCTCGGTGCCGCCCAAATCGAGGAACGCCTCGTCGAGCGAAAGCGGTTCGACCGCGGGACTGAAGCTCTCGAATACGGCGCGCACCATGCGCGAGATTTCGACGTAGCGATCCATCCGGCCGGGAACGAAAACGCCCTCGGGACAAAGGCGGCGCGCTTCGTAACCCGGCATCGCGGAGCGCACGCCGAATTTGCGCGCCTCGTACGATGCGGAAGTGACCACGCCGCGATTGCTGCGTCCGCCAACTATCACGGGAAGTCCGCGCAACGCGGGATTGTCGAGCTGCTCGACTGAAGCGTAGAAAGCATCCATGTCGGCGTGGGCGATAACTCTCGGCCATCGCGCGTTATCCTGCACCGGCATCGAGCTAATCCTGGCGGCGAGAGGCGAGGCGCTCGAATGCGGCTTCGGCGGCGTTCTCGCCGCTATGCACGCAATCCGGGACGCCGACCCCGCGATAGGCGGCTCCGGCGAGGAACAAATTCGGAATCCGCGCAACCACTTCCTCGATCTTCGCGACGCGATCGAGATGGCCGACCGCGTATTGCGGCATCGCCGCGGGCCATCGTTGCACCTCGGTCATGCCGGGCGGGGCAGTGACGCCAAGCAGCGCGCGGAATTCGTCGCGCGCCGCGGTGACCATCTCGTCATCGGAAAGTTTCATCATCTCGCTTTGCAGCACGCCGCCGAGAAAGACCCGCGCCAGGACGAATCCTTCGGGCGCCCGACCCGCGAACTTCAGGCTGGAGAAACTGCCGGCGATGATTTTGCGTTTTTCGATCGACGGCACCACAAAGCCGAACGCGTCCGGAGGCTTGGGAAAATCGGCAAGACGCCACGTCAGATTTACCGTCGCCGCCGATGCGTACGTGATATAACCGAGATGATCCGCGAGGCTCGATTCGATGCGGCGCAGCAAGCGCGCCGCGGTGTAAGCATGCGCGGCGCAAATCACCGCATCGGCTTCCACTTGCGCTCCGTCCGCGAGCGTGATGCGCCAGGTATCGCTCGCGCGCTCGACCGCCGCGACGTCGGCGCCGCGGCGAATCGAGCCTTCGAGCCGCGATGCGAGCGCATTCGCCAAGGTGCTGACACCGCCGCGCAGCGTGAGGAACAGACTCCATCGCGCGCCGCTGGTCCCGCTCTGTTGCGTCGCGCGGGTTGCTTCCGCCGCCCGCATGCCGCGCATCAGGCTGCCGTGACGACGCTCCATTTCGACGAAGCGCGGCATCGTCGCGCTCATGCTGAGCTCGTTGGGATCGGCGGTATAGATGCCTCCCGCGAGCGGCTGCGCGACCCGATCCAATACCTCGCGACCGAGACGGCGAGTCACGAACGACGCGAGACTCTCGTCGCCGCTGTCCTCGCGCTTCGGGATCATCGGCTCCAGCGCCATCCGGAGTTTGCCCCACGGCGAGAACAGCGGACTCGTGATTACCGGCCAGATGTGCATCGGCGCGAGCAGTGAGAAGCCGACCGGAATCTCTACCAAACGTCCGTGCCGCACGACGTAGGTTTTGCGGAACTCCGCGCGGGTCGGAATCAGCTCGGATTCGAGGCCGAGGCGACGCGCGAGCTGGGCGGCCCACGGCTTTTCGGTGAGGAACGAATCGGTACCGGTCTCCATCACGAAGCCGTCGCGCATGATCGTTCGCAGCGGTCCGCCCACGCGCTCGCCGCGCTCGAGGATCGTAACCTCCATCGGCATTTCCCGCGCGATTGCTAACTCGCTGATACGATGCGCGGCGGCGAGGCCGGTGATTCCACCGCCAATGATCGCGATGCGCGGTATTTTCCGCCGAGTGTCGCTCATTGGCTCATCGCTCCAGATGGCGTTTCACGATGTCCGCCATCATCTCGATGAACGCGGGATGATCTGCCACCGTGCCGGCGCGCACCATTTTCACCCCGAACTCGGCGGCGGTCTTCGCCGCTTCGACGTCGAGATCGTAAAGCACCTCGACGTGATCGCAGAGAAATCCAATCGGCATGACCACTGCTGGCCGACCTTCGAGGGCGCGAATGGCCTTCGAGATGTCGGGCTCCAGCCACGGGTCGCGAGGGGCGCCGCTGCGACTCTGGAACGCGAGGATCCAGGAATCGCGACCGAGCCGCGAAGCCACGGCGGCCGCCGATTCGCGAATCTGAACGGCATAACCACTCGCGGCATCCATCGGCACCGGAATGCTGTGCGCGGTGAAGATCAGTTCGGCGCGTTTTGCGTCAAATTGATCGAGTTTCGCGAATGCCTCGCTGACGCGCTGTGCAACCGCCTCGACAAATTTTGGGTGCGTATGCCAGGGCTCGGGATACTCAATCCGCGGCGCCTCGGGACCGATTTTCGCGCGCGCATCATCAACCGCCGTCTGATATCGCTCCCAACTCGCCTCGCATCGATGGGCGGCGAGAATGAAGCCGAGAATTTTCTTCGCATGCCTCGTCGTCTGATCGCGCAACGTATCCAGGAGATACGGATCCCAGTTGCGCATGCCGACGGCGACCGGAATTTCGATACCGTCGCGACGCAGCCGCGCGCTCAGTGCATCGGCCTGGCGCATCGTTTCCTCATTGTACGGAGACCGCCCGCCCATCACCTCATAGTGATGAACGACTTCTTCATAGCGTTCCTTCGGAATCGGGCGACCCCGCAGAATGTTGTCGAGGAAGGGACGGATCTCTTCAGGGCGCGTGGGTCCGCCGAATCCGATAAGAAGCACCGCATCAAGCATGCGAACCACTAACGCGCGCGCGCCGCGCTCATCTCATGCACCGCATCGACCAACGCGATCGCATGATCGACGGGCGTCTCGGGAAGGATTCCGTGACCAAGATTGAAGATGTGTCCGGGCCGCCCAGCCGCCTGATCAAGAATTGCGCGCGCACGCTTCCGAATCTCCGGAACATCGGCGAACAGCGCGATCGGATCGAGGTTGCCCTGCACCGCGACATCGTAGCCGAGGCGCGCCCACGCCTCGCCGAGATTGACGCGCCAGTCGAGCCCGATCACATCGCCGCCGGCCTCGCGCATCAGCTCGAGGAGATTGCCAGTCACGGTGCCGAAGTGAATCACCGGCACGCCCGGCTTGATCGCGGAAATAATCGACGCGGTATGCGGCAGGACGAAACGCCGGTAGTCGTCGGGCCCGAGGTTCCCGACCCATGAATCGAACAGCTGCACCACGTCGGCGCCCGCGTCCACCTGCATGTTGAGGTAGGCCGTCGTAACGCGCGCGATCAACTCCATCAGGCGATGCCAGGTCTCGGGATAGTTGTACATGATGGTTTTGGTGGCCTGATATTGGCGCGAGCCGCCGCCCTCGATCAGATACGAAGCGAGCGTGAACGGCGCGCCGGCAAAACCGATCAGCGGGGTTTTTCCACCCATCGCCTGATGCGCCACTTTGATTGATTCACCTACAAACTGAAGCGAGGAGACATCAACGTCGGGAATACGATCGAGGTCGGCGTCGGTGCGAATCGGGCGATCGATTACCGGCCCTTCGCCTTTGTCGTAATGCAGCCCAACTTCCATCGGAACCAGCGGCAGCAGGATGTCCGCGAAAATGATCGCCGCATCAACACCCAGACGCTTTGCCGCGAACGTAGTCACTTCGGCCGCGATTTCCGGCCGGGTGCACATTTCGAGGAAACCATGCTCCGCGCGAATCTTGCGATACTCTGGCATGTAGCGGCCGGCCTGCCGCATCAGCCAGATCGGCGTATATGACGCTGGCTCGCAGCGGCACGCCTTCATGAATGGATGGTCCCATCGCGGCGAGCGTACGAGATTTTCCGCGAGCGATTTTTTCGGGCGCGGCGGCGTAACAACCTCGATGCGCGAGGCGGGAGTGGGTTTCGCATCAAGGATCGCATGCGACTTCAGCGCCGCATCCCTTATAAGATGGCCAAGCTTCGAATGCCCGGGCTCGAAATCAGGATGAATTCCGTTGCTCGCCAACTCCGCCGAACAGACCGGGCCAATCGACCCGATCGCCATCGCCGCGAAACCGCTTCGAACTTCCGCGCCGATGCCCTCGGCTTCCGCCACCTGCATCAGGTTCACCACCTGGCTCGCGCTGGTGAAGAGCGCGACGTCGGCTGCGCGCGCGGCGATCGCTTTGAGAGCCTCGCGCATCGGTCCGCGATCGGCAGGCAGAGTCCATCGATAGACCGGCACGGTGGTGACGCGCGCGCCGCGTGCTTCCAGCCCCGCGATCAGATCGCGATTGGAAACTCCGTATTCCTGTACCGCGACTTTTTTTCCATCGAGGCGAGTTTGCTTCGCGAGATCGTCGAGGAGTTCGCGCGAAGTGCTCGGCTCGCGCGCGACGATTGCGGGTTCGAGGCCGAGCTCGCGCACCACCCGGGTCGGCTTCGGGCCGCGCACGACGACGGTAGTTTTACCGAGTGCCGCGATCAGCGCCCCACGCGCATGGCGCGTCTCCATCACCTGGAACAGCGCGCGAACCCCCACGCCGGTCAGGAGAATCACGATATCGAAATCACCCGCGAGGAGGCGCTGCGCGAAATCGAGCGCGGCATGATTGTCTTCGAGGGGAACCTCGCGCATCGCAGGCGCGACGATCGCGACGCCGCCGAGCCGCTCGATCATCTTCGCGGTTTCGGCCGCCATCCGGCTCTCGAACGCGACCACGCGCAGGCCGCGGAAGTTGGCGGATTCCTCGATTGCTTGGGTTTCTGATTCCATTGCGATGGCCGCCTCAGTCTATCCTGTCGGAGCGCCGCCGCCCAAGTGCGCGATTGCGATGGGCTTTGCATTCGCGAGCCGGATTGCTAGCAATTTTTTGATGGGGTCTCGCACTATGATGATGCGCCGTTCGCTCGTCCTGCTTGCGCTCGCCGCCATGCTCGCCGCGCCCGCCTTCGCCAATGAAGCCTCTCATCAACATGCCGCGCCGAGTACTGCCTCCGCTCCTGAGCAACTCTACGGCGGGCTCGGCAACGTGCATCATCCGGTCACCACCAAATCGAAGCTGGCGCAGCAGTACTTCGACCAGGGGCTCGCGTTCGATTACGGCTTCAACCATTTGGAGGCCTACCAGTCATTCGCCGCAGCAGCCGCACTCGATCCCAAGCTGGCGATGGCGGATTGGGGCATCGCGCTCGTCCTGGGCCCCAACTACAACCTGCCGGGCAATCCCGATGCGATGAAAATCGCGTATAACGCCATCCAGCGCGCGCAATCCCTCGAGGGTTCGGCGAGCCCGGAAGAGCGGGCGCTGATCGACGCGCTCGCGAAGCGCTATGGTCCCGACGGCAAGCAAACTCCCGAGCGCGCGCAAGCGTACGCCGATGCGATGCGCGAGGTTGCGCATAAATATCCGAATGATCCCGACGTGCAGGCGCTGTTCGCCGAATCGCTGATGGATTTGCATCCGTGGGAACTATGGACCGCCGACGGCAAGCCCGGAGTGAACACCGCCGAGATAGTCAGCACGCTGGAGCGGACGCTCAGGAAGCATCCTGATCATCTTGGCGCAAATCACTACTACATCCATGCGATGGAGGCCTCGCCGCATCCGGAGCGCGCGCTGGCGAGTGCGAAGCGGCTTGCCACGATGGCGCCGATGCAGGGTCATCTGGTGCACATGCCGGCGCATGTTTACATCCGCACCGGCAGATATCACGACTCCTCGAATGCGAACGAGGCCGCAATCAGGGCCGACCAGTACTTCCTCGCAAAGTCGCACGAGACCGGCGTCTATCCCGCGATGTACGCGATCCACAACATCGATTTTCTGCTCTATGGCGAGATGATGGAGGGGCGTAAACGGGACTCGCTCAACACCGCGCGCGATCTCAAAAACGCCGTGCCGATCGAGGTCGTCAAGGCGATGCCGATGGGTGAGATCATGTGGCCGAAGTTGTACTTCGCGATGGCGCGCTTCGGAGACTGGGACGACATCCTCACGGAACCGGCGCCGCCAAAGGAGTTCGCCTATACCACCGCGATGTGGCATTACGCGCGCGGGCTGGCATTCGCGGCCAAAGGAAAACCTGGTGACGCGGCGAAGGAGCGCGAAGCCCTCGACGAGAGCGCGGCGCGCATCCCCGCGGATTTCGAGGTCGGCCCCAACAACAAGGCCGACGCCCTCACCAAGCTCGCATCGCAGATTCTCGGCGGCGCGATCGCGAGCGCGCGCGGCGATCATGAACAGGCGATTCGCGACTACACCGAGGCGGTTCGCATGCAGGATGCACTCGGCTACGACGAGCCGCCTTCGTGGTACTACCCGGTGCGCGAGACCCTCGGCGCGGAGCTGCTCGCGAGCAAAAAGCCCGCGCAAGCCGAGGCGGTCTATCGTGCCGATCTGAAGCGCAATCCCGACAATCCGCGCTCGTTGTTCGGCCTCGCGGAAGCTTTGCGCGCCGAAGGCAAACCGCAGGAGGCGGCTAAGGTCGAAGAGCAATTCACCAAAGGATGGGCGCATGCGGACGTGACCCTGGTGCCGGAAAAGATTGCCGCGCAAGTGGGCGGAGACTGATGAAATCCGCGTGCCTAACACTGTAGGATAGCAGCTCGCAATCGCATTCGGAGGCGGCTCCTGGAAGATCGCCTCCATCATTCCCAAAATTGAGAGAAGAACCATGGCAAAGAATTTCGGATTCGAATCCACCACCGACGAAGTCCTCGAGGGCGTCGATCTTTCCGGCAAGCGCGTCCTCATCACCGGCGTGTCCGCGGGCCTCGGGGTCGAGACTGCCCGCGCGCTCGTGGCGCACGGCGCGACGGTGGTCGGTACCGCGCGCGATTTGAACAAGGCACGCACCGCGCTGGCGCAGGTATTTCCCAATCAAGCGAAGCTTCCAGTCGAGCTGGTCGAGGCTGATCTCGCCTCGCTCAAGAGCGTTCGCAAGGCCGCGGATGAACTCCTCGCGAAGGGCCAGCCCTTCGATGTGATCATCGCCAACGCCGGCGTGATGGCCTGCCCGC
This sequence comes from uncultured delta proteobacterium, assembly GCA_963814035.1. Classification (GTDB taxonomy): domain Bacteria; phylum Desulfobacterota; class Binatia; order Binatales; family Binataceae; genus DATGKG01. Next base: position 147,923 of record CAWFBH010000007.1, on the reverse strand, counting down.
AGGGCAAGACCGCTGATGGCTTCGAAACCCAATTCGGGACCAATCACCTGGGGCATTTCGTTTTCGTCAACAAGCTGGTGCCGCTGATCAAACCGGGCGGACGCATCGTGACGCTGTCCTCCGCCGGCCATCAGATCACCGATGTGAACCTCGAGGATCCAAACTTCGAGCACACCGAGTATGCTCCCTTCACCGGCTATGGCCGTTCGAAGACCGCCAACATCCTGTATGCGGTCGCGCTCGACAACCGGCTCAAAGCGCGCGGCATTCGCGCGACGTCGCTTCATCCCGGTGGCATCCAAACCGAGTTGGGCCGCCATATGACGCCCGAGCTGATCGCGCAGATGCAGACCCGCATCGCGGCCAGCAAACAGGGCGCGGCATTTCGCTTCAAGAACGTTCCACAAGGCGCGGCGACCACGGTATGGGCAAGCTTCGTCGCTCCCGCCGATGCGGTCGGCGGCCACTACTGCGAGGATTGCCACGTATGCGAGGTGAATGACGACCCGACCTCGCGCGCGGGCGTGCGCTCCTACGCGTTGAATCCTGCCCGCGCGGAAGCGCTCTGGCGCAAGAGCGAAGAGATGGTCGGCGAGCGCTTCGCGGTGTAAGGCGGCCACCTCACGAAAACTCGGCCCGGCGTCCGGTCATCCGGACGCCGGAGTTGCGCAAAGTCCCCGCCGAGCGCCTGTCGGCGATTCTCGCGCTGCGCCTCGACCGCTGACGCGAAGTTAGCGGAATCGCGCGAGCAGCGGCATGCTCAAGGCAATCACGAGCGATGCGAAGACTAGTCCCGTGAAAATCCACGCGCCGCGATGCGCGAAGTTGAGCGTCCATCCGATGCCGAAGCGCTTTTCCACCATGAGCGCCGGGTCGTCGGGATTGTAGTAGATGACTCCCCACTTCCAGCATTGATCGGGCGCGCGATCCGATACGACCTGCTCTCCGTTGGCGGGCGCGAGGCGCATTCCACCTTGACCACGGCGCACCAATTCCAGCGCGCCCACCGTCATGATCACGAGGAAAAACGTGACGCCTCCAAACGCCATCGTCGCGTGCGGATTGAGCGGAAGAAATGCCAAAGAAGCGGAGAGATAGGAGCCTGCGATGATGACCGCGATGCCGATCCATCGAAAGTGGCGCTCCTCGCGAGCCTTCGCGCCGGTAACGGCGACCTGGCGCGAAAAATACAACATCGCGACGACCGAGAAGGTCAGGATCGCGCACATCGCGAATTCGCTGCCGATGACCGCCATGAAAACGAGCGGCGTCTTCGGCATCCATCCGTTGGGATTTCCCGCGAGATCCCAATGCACCGGCATCGGATCCGGAATCTCCTTCCAATGGGCCCGCATCAGGAGAGCGGCGCAGGCGAGCATCAGGTAGGGGCCAATTAAAAGCAGCGCCAGGCCCGGGATTCGCCGCTGCGGCTGCAGCGACGCTTCGCGCGTACTCGATGATGCGCTTCGGTGCGAAGTCGTCTGCCGATGCGCGACGACAAAAACGCCGAGCGCCGCCAGCAGCTGCAACATTAGCAGGCCCGCACCGAGCAGGGCGGCAGCTGTTCGCTGTGCGACGATGACCACAACGAGTGTGATCGCGGTGACGACGATGATGCCCCGTCGAAAGCCGTCAAGTATCCGGCGCGCCTCGCGCGTATTGCGAAACTCCGGCGCCACCGTGACCGAAAAGAAAATGTCGCGCCGTGTGAGCTGCGGCATCGCGTAGTTGAGCGCGCCGATCAACAGCACCATCGCGATCCAGAAGGTCAACATGGTTCACCCTCCTTATTTTTCCGGCTCACCGACAAGTCGCCTGGCGATCGAATCGAACTCCGCACGGATGGTATCGAGCGGCAGCCCGGCGGTACGCATCTCCGCGATGAGTCCACGCAGCCTTTGCTTCAATGCCCCGCGCTCCTTGGCGCTCGCGCGCGGTCGCGATCGCTCGAGTACCAGCGCACCACGGCGACGCTTGAGATCCAGCCAGCCTTCATCGGAGAGAAGGCGATAAGCCTCGGCGACGGTGTTGTGATGGACCGCGAGATCGATCGCGAGGCGGCGTACGGTGGGTAGTTGCTCGCCCGGCCTGATTTCGCGAGCGACGAGCAGCTGGCGAATCGCGTCCGCGATCTGCCGATACGCCGGAACCTGCGAAGAGAGATCGATTCGAATTGCGCTTCTTCCGCTCATTGTCGTTTGTATGCATACACTATACAAACGACAGAAGGAGATCAATCGCCCTTGTTATCCGGCGATATTCCGATCGCGCGGCGCGTCCATTCGAGCAGATCGCGGTAAACCTCGGCGCGGTTGGTTTCGTTGAACATCTCGTGGCGGCCGTCGCGGTAGTATTTCTCCGTGACGGCCTTGATGCCCGCCGCGCGATAACGTTCGGCCACCGGCCGCAGCCACTCGAGGTTGTGGTTTATCGGGTCCTTGTCGCCCGCCATGATCCAGATCGGCAGGTCCTTGCGGATGCGCGCGAGCTGCGCAGGATCGATGATGCGCATGGAAGCGGCCGCCATCGTCGCCATCGAGCGCGCGATGACGCCGAATCCGCATAACGGATCGGCGATGTATTTATCGACTTCCGCAGGGTCGCGGCTGAGCCAGTCGAAGGGAGTTCGCGCCGGCTCGAACTCGCGGTTAATCGCGGTCAGGTCCGCGTCGCCCGAGGAACTCATTTGCAGTTTGTCGACCGCCGCCGATCCGGAGAGGATCGCTGCCGCGATGAGGTCGCTGTGATCGAGGAGGTAGGCCTGGGTCGCGAATGACCCCATGCTGTGGCCGAGCAGGACGACGGGCAGATTTCCTTCGCGCTCGCGAATGATGCGCGTCAGGCGCGCCATGTCATCGACGAGGGCATCCCATCCACCGACGCCGAAATCGCCGAGCGCATCTTTCGAAGTTGCGGTGCGGCCGTGCCCTCGATGATCATTGGCATAGACATGGAAGCCTGCCTGATTCAGGTACGCGGCGAGGTCGGCATAGCGGAGCGAATGTTCTCCCATTCCATGCGATATCTGCACGACGCCAACCGGCTTGCCGATGGCAGGCCATCGATAACATACGATGCGGATTGGGTTTCTACCGGAACCTTCGGAGCTTTCGAAGGAGAAATCTTCACGCGCCATGCCTCGATGTAACACGCTGGCGAATGCGTCTCCAACCAAATTTAGTCGCTTGCCTCGAGATCGGCGCGATGGCAAACTGAATGTACGTTCATTTGACTGAACGAACAGTCGTGGCTACCAAAGAAGAAGTTTTAAAGAATTACCGCGTCGGTGAAATCCTCGAAGCCGCTCGCCGCGTCATCGGGCGTTTCGGCTTCGAAGGCACCACTATCGACCGCGTCGCCGATGAGGCGCGCATCGCCAAGGGCACCATCTACCTGTACTTCGCCAATAAGGATGACCTCCTGCACGCCACGGTGGTCGAGGGCCTGAAGGTTCTCAAATCCGAACTCGAGCGTAACGACAAGGTCTCGGCGCCGCCGATGGAGCGGATTTCGGGGCTGATTCGCGACATGTTTCGCCTGCAAAATTCGCATCAGGACTTTTTGAAGGCGCTCATCCTCGATTCCCGTTTCGTCAGCTATGAGCCCGGCGACCGCCGCGAGGAGGAACTGCGACGGGTTTATCTCGGATTTCTGGAGCATCTGGCCGGTGTGCTGCGATGCGCCGCCGAACAAGGCGCGATTCGGGCCACCGATCCGCAACTGGCAGCCTTCATGCTTAGCGAGATGATGAATGGATGCCTCCGGCGGCGCCTGGTTGGTCTCGCGGCAGATACCGCGCCCGAGGCGGATGCCGAGACGGTGCTGGACCTCTTCTTATACGGCGTGCGCGGAATACATCCGGAGCGCAACTGCAAAGAGAGCAACAGCAAATGACTTACCGCATTGTCATAGCGTTTGCCGTCGCCGCCGGACTTTTCGCGAGCGCGTGCAGCGGTCCTGCGCCGGCGAAGGCCTCGACCGTCGCCGATTCAGATCGGCTCGTCGTTGCGATTGCCACCGCGCAGCAAAAAGACATGATGCGCACCGCGACCACCCAGGGCGCGCTCTTTCCCAAGGAAAAGGCGGTGCTGGCCGCCGAGGTGGAGGGCGCGCTGGCGCAGGTATTTTCCGATATGGGCGACAATGTCGCAGCGGGCCAGGTCCTGGCGCGTATCGATCCTCGCGAATATCAGCTTCGGCTCGATTCCGCGCAGGCGCAGTTCGAGCAGGCGCAGGCGCGGGCGGTCAATGCGCAGTCCAACTTTCAGCGGATGAAGGAGCTCAACAACCAGCATCTGGTTTCCGCCCAGCAGTATGATCAGTCTTCCTCAGAGATGCGGATGGCGCAGGCCGATGCGGACGCGGCCGAGAAGATGGTTGGGATCGCGCGCAAGAAGCTCAGCGATACTTTCATTCGTGCACCGTTTGCCGGCTCGGTTCAGAAGCGGATGGTCTCGCTCGGCGAGCACGTCGGCGAGGGGATGCCGCTTTACGAATTAATCGCCACCGATCCCATCAAGTTGCGCGCCCCGATTCCCGAGCGTTTCGTGCCGATGGCCAAGGTCGGGTTGCCGATCGATCTCACCATCGATGCGCGTCCCGAGCAGACTTTCCATGGCGCGGTGACCAGGATTGCTCCCGCGCTGGACGAAAACAGCCGCACCTTGCTCATCGAGGCCGAGGTGCCCAATCCCACCGGCGAGCTGAAGCCGGGCTACTTCGCGCATGTGACGATGAACCTGGGTCACGATCGCGCGCTGTTCATCCCCAACTCCGCGATCCTTCGCTACGCCGGCGTGGCGCGCGTGTTCATCTTCAAGGACGGCGCGGTGCGCTCACGTGAAGTGAGCACCGGAAGCGTCGAGGGCGACCAAATCGAAATCATCAGCGGCCTCAAGCCGGGCGAGAAAGTTGTCGTCAGCGATGTTGACCGGCTTGCCGATGGAACTTCTGTAATCGCAAAGGAGCAGTCGTGATCCTCGCAGACCTATGCGTGCGACGCCCCGTCTTCGCCACCATGTTCGTGGGCGTGCTGGTGGTGCTCGGATGGTTTTCCTACAAGCGCCTCGGCGTCGATCTCTATCCGAAAGTCGACATGCCGATGGTGATGGTGCAGACCTATTTGCCCGGCGCCGCGCCGGAAGAGACTGAAGCGCGCGTCACCAAGCCGCTCGAAGAAGCCATCAATACTGTAACCGGCATCGATGAGTTGCGGTCGGTCACCCAGGAAGGCATGTCGCGCATCATGGTCCAGTTCAAACTGGATCGCGACGTTAATGCCGGGGTGCAGGACGTTCGCGACAAAATTTCCACCGTGCTCGATCAACTGCCCGACGGCACCAAGCCGCCGTTGGTCGGCAAATGGGACATGGATTCGCTGCCGATCCTGACCTTCACCATCACCGGCTATCAATCGATGAAGGAGTTGACCGAGATCGGCAGGCGCATGCTCAAGGAGCCGCTGGAATCCGTCGATGGGGTCGGCTCGATCGAGATCGTCGGCGGCCGCGAGCGCGAAGTTCACGTGCTCCTCGATGCGGACCGGCTGCGCGCGACCGGACTTTCGGTCGAGCAGGTTTCCTCTGCGCTCGCACGTCAGAACGTCGAGTTTCCCGGCGGCCATATGAAGCAGGGCCTGTCGGAACAGGTGCTGCGAACATTAGGACGCATCACCGAGGTGGCCGATTTCAACAAGATTGTCGTCAGTGAGCAGAACGACAAGCCGGTCATGATCAGCGACATCGCGAAGGTCGAGGACGGCATCAAGGAGCCGCGCTCGCTCTCGCGCTGGGACGGCAAGAACGCGGTTTCGCTGGTGATCCGCAAGCAGTCCGGCACCAACACTATCGAGGTGGTGGATAGCATTTTCGAGCGGCTGAAGGAGCTCAAAAGCGCGCTGCCGCCGGGCGTCGATGTGATCGCGTCGCGCGATTCCTCGGAGTACATCCGCGAGTCAGTACATACGGTGCAGGAGCATCTGGTGCTGGGCGGCATCTGCGCCGCGATCGTGGTGTTTTTTTTCCTCGGCTCGTTGCGCTCGACGCTGATTGCGGCGGTCGCGATCCCGGTTTCGATCGTCTCGACCTACACCCTGCTTTTGTGGATGGGTTTCACGCTCAACACGCTCTCGCTGCTGGCGCTGACACTGGCCGTCGGCATCGTCATCGATGATGCGATCGTGGTGCTGGAAAATATTTTCCGCTTCATCGAAGAAAAAGGGATGTCGCCGATGGCGGCGGCGAAAGCCGCGACCGCCGAGGTCGGCCTCGCGGTCAGCGCGACGACGCTCTCGCTGGTGGTCATCTTCGTGCCGGTCGCGTTCATCCATAGCGTCACCGGGCGCTTCCTCAACACTTTCGGCCTGACGATGGCGTTTTCGATCATGGTATCGCTGCTGGTCGCGTTCACGCTGACCCCGATGCTGTGCTCGCGCTTCCTCAAGCACACCAAGGGTGAGCGCACCTCGCGCGATTCGTGGTTCTTCAGCGCCATCGAGCGGGTTTACGAGCGCGCGCTGAACTGGTCGCTCGACCATCGATGGGTGATCGTCACGATCGCGGCGGCGCTGGTGGTGTCGATTCCGGTGCTCGCGAAAATCGTCGGCGCCAACTTCATGCCCGCGGAGGACTCCAGCGAATTCGCCATCAACCTGCGCACGCCGCCGGGATATTCGCTCGAGCATACCGACGCGGTGGTGCGCGAGATGGAAGCGAAGGTCCGCGCCATTCCGGAAGTCACGCATATGTTCACCACCGTCGGCGATACTACCGGCGCAGGCGACGTGACGATCGCGCAGATCGTCGCGAAGCTGCAGCCGGTCAACAAGCGCAGGCGCTCGCAGCAGCAGGTGATGGCCGACGCGCGCAAGATGGTCGCGGGCTTTCCCGCGATGCGCGTCAGCGTGGACGACATCAAGCCATGGGAGCAGGGCGGCTTTCGCGAGGCCGACGTTGAGTATGACGTGCGCGGCCCGGACCTCGAGAAGCTGCAAGCGATCATCGCGCAACTGCGTTCGAAAATGAAAAATGTCCCCGGCGTCCTCGATATCGATTCGACCTACGAGGCAGGGTTGCCCGAGCTTCAGGTGCAGATCGATCGCCAGAAGGCGGCTGACCTCGGCGTGTCGGTTCAGGATATCGCCGCGACCATCCGCACCATGGTGCAAGGCGACGTCGTCACGCGCTTCCGCGAGGGGCAGGACACCTACGATGTGCGCCTCCAGTTGAATGACAAGGATCGCAATGACCCGGCCGTCGTTGCGAGCCTTACAATACCATCAACTACGGTGGGGCAGGTCCGCCTCGATAACGTCGCGTCGCTGGTGAGTGGAACCGGACCGGTCGAGATCGATCGGCAATCGCGTCAACGCCAGATCGGATTGGTGTTCAACCTCGCGCCCGGTGCGCAGATGAATGCCATCATCAAAACCGTGACCGACAATGCCAAGACGGTCGACATTCCGCCCGGCTACACCACGGCGCTCGGCGGCCAGAGCAAGATGTTCGGCGAGATGGTCGGGGGCTTCATCATCGCGTTCGGCCTGTCGATCATCTTTATGTACATGGTGCTGGCGGCGCAGTTCGAAAGCTTCACGCATCCGATCACGATCATGTTGTCGCTGCCGCTGGCGGTGCCGTTCGCGCTGGTCTCGCTGATGTTTTTCAATCAGCAGATGTCGATGTTCTCGATCCTCGGCATCCTATTGCTGTTCGGCATCGTCAAAAAGAATTCCATTCTTCAGGTCGACCAGACCATCAACCTACGCAACCAGGGAATGGAACGTCGCAAGGCGATCCTGCAGGCCAATCGCGAGCGGCTGCGCCCGATCCTGATGACGACCGCAGCGCTGGTTGCGGGCATGATTCCGGTCGCATTCGGACGCGGCGCCGGCTCGGGCGAACAGCGCGGCATCGCGATCGTCGTCATCGGCGGGCAGACGCTATGCCTCGTCATTACGCTGCTCATCACGCCGGTTGCATACTCGCTGTTCGATGACCTCGAAACCTGGTGGAATCGCTCGGTGTTGCGCAAACGGCCTCAACTCAAGCTGGTCGAGCCCGAGTTCGCCGATGAACGCCAGGCAGTGGACTAATCCTAATCTTTGTGGGACAGGCTTTAGCCTGTGTCCGATTGATGTAGGATGAAGCGTGGACAAGGCCCTCGAACAAATGCTTAACCTGCTGCTCGAATCCGAGCGCGCCGGCGTGCTCGCGCTCGAGCATCTTGCGCCCGAGGTCGAGCAGGAGGAGTTGCGGCAATTTCTCCTCGGCGAGCGCGACCAGGAACAGCGCAATGTCGAGGGCCTCGACCAGCTGATTCGCGATCACGACGGAACTCCCTCACCAGCGGTGGGGCCGTTCGCCGCCAAGGTTGCCGCGCTCGGAACGATTCGCGAGCGCCTCAGCCTTATGTCGCATGGCCAGGAGTGGGCGGCGCGCAAAGTCGAGGAAACTCTTGCTCTCGCCCCAGCCGAGGGGCCGATTTACGATTTCCTGCGCGCCATGGCCAATCGCCATCGCGCGGAGGTTGAATGGGGCCGCGCCGAAGTGATCCGCCTGCTGAATGTCGACAAATAATTTCTCCTTCGCATCCGCGGATCTAACCCCCGACCCCTTCCCCTGAGGGGGAAGGGGGACCAGAAAATCGGCGAACACTTATCGCAATAGATAATTCCTTACTGACTCGCTCCCCTTCCCTAAAGGGAAAGGGTTGGGGGCTAGGTCCTTACTTCGCCGGAGGCGCCGGGACTTCTTTCATCCGCGACGTGGTGTCGTTGTCGAACTCCAGATGCAGCGCGCGCACGATCATCCCGTGCATCCGCCACAATCCGATGACATAGAAGAGCTCCATGATTTGCGGATCCGACAAATGCTTCTTCAGCTCCGCAAAGGTTTCATCCTCGACCAGGTTACGCCCAACCAGCTCATCGGTGGCGGCCATCACCGCGCGTTCGGGCGCGGTGAACTTGTCGCTGGTCGACCACGATTTGATCGCGTTCAATTTGTCGTCCGGAACCTTCACCATCCGCGCAACTTTCAGATGCTGCGAATATTCGAAGCGCGAATCGCCGACGATGCCGGTGCGCACGATCGCCAGCTCGCGCAGAGGCGCAGGCAACACGCGCCCCGGCTGCATCAGCGCCATCAGGCTGTTGCGCGCATTGAAGAGCAGGTCGGGCACCAGTGCGAAGGTCGTCCAGTAATCGCCGGGAGTGCCGGTCGCGGTGCCGGGTTGCGCGACCGGATCGCGGTCGCCGAAAAACTGTTTGTAGAGTTCCTGGATTTCCGGCGAGGCCTCGGCCTTGCTCACCTGCTTGAGTCGTCCCATCGCGATTCCTCCTGATGCGGCTCGATCAGCGTCAGAATCGTACACTCCATCGCGCGCCGTCAAATCGCTCGACCGGCGAGGAGGAACCCGTCTCGAGCTATCACTCGGTCAGGAATTCCTTCATGAAGCGAGTTCCGCGCGGACAACGGCTGTCGCGCCGGTTATCATGGGCTGGTTACCGAAGCCGTTTGCCGCCCCGGAGTCGAGATACGCAGCCGGCGAAAAGCGCTGAAGCTCCTCGGCGCTACCGAACTAGTTCTACGCCACATAGTCGATAGGGTCGGTAACCTCGCTGGGGGCTCGTTCCAGATTGGGCTCGGGAAACCCATCCGATAGTCGAAAGTGAGTCCCGCAAGCCCCGAAGCGGCAACCAATCTGCTGTATGACTGGTAGAGACCCCTGTCCTTTGGCTTCATCGAAACCAGCGCGGCCGGAAGTCCGCCATTAGCGCGCTAATGCCTGATACTGGGTCGCCAGGTCCATTACTCGTACAATTCCGTTTCCTTAACGGCCGGCGGCGTTGGACTTTCCTGCCCGAGTGCGAGCCGCCTGCGCGCCGAGAACATGCCGCCGCGCGCCGCGCTAATCGGCGCAAATTTCATGAACCCGATTTGGGTGGGGATGTTGTCGTACACCGCTTCCATTCCGCCGCGCATGAAATAGGTCTCGTGCCAGAAGCCTGTCCCTTCGGTGTCACGCAGAAAATCCTTCCACCATCCCTGATGCGGCAGCGAGCGCGACCATTTTTCCATCGAGTCGAAATCGCGCCAGTACTGCCGCATCCCAACATTGGGCGGCAGCAGCGAATAGATGACGGATTCATGCAGGAGGAGCCCGTCGGGTTTCGCCTCCACGGCTTGCCTGATGCGCCTGCCGGTGCGAATCAGTGTCAGCATGCCCTTAAGGTTGAGTACTCGCATCCCGAGATAGATGACGACGAGATCGGGATAGCCGCTCAGGTCAACGCTTTGCCGCGTGATCGAGGTCCTGGTTTTGCCGCTCGCGTCATCCATAGCGATTAACTCCCCGCGAAACGCTAGCACGCCACGAGCGGTCAGACATTAAACGATAGGGTTTTCACCACCACGCACCGCGACCGCGAGAAGTGCCATCAGGACGGTGACACCGAGTGCGAATTCCATGCTGACACGTGGTGCCGCATCAGCCATTGCGCGACCCATGAGCCATGGAACGAAAACTCCGCCGAGCGCGCCGCCGGCGATCACGATCGAGGACATTCTACCGACCTGCGAGGGAAAACGAGCCGCGCCCACCGCGATCATGTTGGGAAATATCGGCCCGTAGCCGAAGCCGATCAGGAACACCATTGCGGCGGCGAGGACGTGCGTCGTTGGCGCCGCGATCAGACCGACCAGCGCGATTGCCGAGAGTGTCGAGGCGAGGATGGTGACTTCGCGCACTGCAATCTGATGCGCGAGGCGGCCGCCGGCGATACGGCCTGCGATGAGGCCGAGCCAATAAAACGAGACGCCCCACGAAGCGATCGTTGCGCCGAGCGCGGCCGCATTACGCAAGTACAGGAAGAGCCACGCGCCGATTCCCATTTCGCCACCGACGTAAAGGCAAAGCATGCCGCCCAGCACCCAAATCAGCGGTCGCGCAAGAAGCGTCAGGAAACTACCCGGGGTCGCAGGCACCCGGACCTCAACGGCCGGAGAGATAGACAAGGAGATCGCGACCGTCCAGCAGGCCAGTCCGCCGCCCGCAAAGATCCACCAGTACGGAATCAGTCGCGCGAGCGCGAAACCGACGATTAGCGGCCCCATCAACGCGCCGACGCCGAAGAGCATGTGCAGATAGTTGAGCGCGGCGGCGAGACGCTCGCGATTGAGGTCAACCACCAGCGCGTTGGCCGCCACATCGATGGCGCCGTTGCCGACGCCGATCAGTACGCCCGCGCCCAGTAGCGATGGCAGTCCGGAGGCCATTGCGAGGCCGATCAGGCCCGCGCCGAACAACGACATGGCGACCACCAGGATTTTCTGCGCGCTCCATCGATGGCTGAGCGAACCGACGACCAGCAACGCGACGAAGTAGCCTGCCGATGCCGCGCTGACGACCAGCCCGGCATCATCGATGGGAATGAACAGCGAATGCGAGATTTGCGCGAGGAACGGTCCGATCCACCCGTTGTGGAGACCGAACATCAGCAGGCAGGCGTAGGCTAGCCCGGTCAGCCTGCGCTCGTTGGTCACGAATCTTCAGGCGCTGGCGAGGATTTCGCGCGCGCGAGTCAGGTCCTGCGCAATCTGCTGCTTGAGCTCGTCGGCGGAAGCGAATTTCTTCTCGCCGCGAATGCGCTCGATCAGCTCCAGCTTGATGCGATGCCCGTAAATGTCGCGATTGAACTCGAAAAGGTGCGCCTCGATCGAGCGCGCGGTTTCGTTAAAGGTAGGACGCATCCCAATGTTGGTGATCGAGCCGTGGTGTCCATGATCGAGCACCACGCGCGTCGCATAAACGCCGTCGGGCGGGAGACATTCGGTTTCGCTCTCAAGATTCGCGGTAGGAAATCCAATCGTGCGGCCGCGCTCGCGTCCGCGCACCACGGTGCCATGCAGGAAGTGATAACGTCCCAGTAGCTTCGCCGCGACGCGCACATCGCCGCTCGAAATCAGTTCGCGAATTTTGGTCGATGATACTTCCAGTCCGGTCTGTTTGACCGGACCAACTACGGTCGTATCGAAGCCGAATTCGCGTCCGAGCTCGACCATCACCGAGGCATTGCCCGCGCGCTTATGCCCGAAGTTGACGCTATGGCCGACGACCACTTCGCGCACGCCAATCCTGCCGACCAGGTAATCACGCACGAAATCACGCGGCTCGATCAGGCTGAACTCGCGCGTGAAGTGCACGACGATTACGCCGTCGATGCCGGAAATCCGCAGCAACTCGAGCTTGTCTTCGGGCAGCAGAATCAGTTTCGGGGCGCGCTCCGGGAACAACACCTTCGAAGGCAGCGGATCGAAGGTCAGCGCGAATGAAGTGCCGCCCGCGGCGCGCGCGCGATCCATCGCCGCCTTCATAATCGCGCGATGCCCCAAGTGGACGCCGTCGAAATTTCCGAAGGCGACCACCGGGTACGGATGGCGCGTGATCGCGTTGAGGTCCCTCAATATCTCCATTAGAAGCTCTCGCTAGTCGCTCCCGAGATCCTTGAGCATGTTGTTGGCCGCGACCGATTGCGTGGAACAGCTCGAATTGCCGGCCAGCTTCTGTAGGGTCAGGCGCGCATCGATACGATCCTGAAGCTTCACGAAAGATTCGCCCTCGCGCAACAAGCTCTCGCACAGGAAGCGACTGTTGGGAAAGCGCATGGTCAAATCGTTGAACTGCAAGATCGCCTGCTCATACTTGTTGCTTTCAAAGAAAGCGTTGGCGGTGAAGTATTGAGCAGGCTCCGAAAGCGGCGACTTCGCATAGCTATGCTGTACCTTGGCGAAGTTGATGATCGCGGTTGGATAGTTCCCCGCCTTCATCGCGTCGAGACCTTTGCGATAGAACTTCGCGCCCGGGTCCTTTGAATTTGCCGTGTCCGCGATTTCCTTATCGAGATCCTGCGGCCAGGTTGGTGCGGGCTCGGTGCCCGTGGTTGCGGCCGGTGCGGTTTCACCGGATGCCGGTGGTGGCGTTATAGCTGCGACGCCCGGAGCCGGTGGCGAAATCGTCGAGGGAGGCGCACCCGAAGGCGCTCCCGGTGTCTCCCGCTCCAGCTACCGGCGGAGGAGCTGTCGGAAGCGCGACCTGCAGCGCATTTACTTCGGATTCGAGTTTCGCAATGCGATCGTTCACATCAGCAGGTGCCTCAGCACTCGCGCTCGCGGCGCTACCATGTTTCATCTCAGCGAGTTCATCCTGGGTGCGATGAAGGTCGGCTCGCAGTGCATCAATTTGCTGGCGGTCACTGGCGATCATTCCGCGCAAGGCAAACTCGTTCTGGTTGAGCTGGTTGATGTTGGATGACTGATCGGAGCATGCGCTGAATAGCCCCACGGCTAGGATCATCCCGGCGCAGATAACGATGGAAGAGAAGCGCACCTTGATTGCTCCTATCGATTCGCCTGGTTGCCGCTGACGACGAAGTGATCGCGACGATTGCGCTGCCAGCAACTTTCTTCCTGCTCGTGGCAGAGCGGGAGTTCCTTACCATAGCTAATAGTGGAAATCCGGCTCGGGGGTATCCCGAGGGTCGTCAGGTAATCCTTAGCCGACTGCGCGCGTTTGGCGCCGAGCGCGATGTTGTATTCTTCCGATCCGCGATCATCGCAGTTGCCTTCCACCTGCACATTGGTGCCCGGATGATCCTGAAGCCAGGTAGCATTGGTGCGAAGGATTGAACTGTCCTGCGGCTGCACGGTGTAGTCGTTATAGCCGAAGTGGATATCGGAAAGTGGACCACCCTGATGATCATCGCCAATCTGTCCGCTTTGGTTTTCTTCGAGTGTAGTCTTTTGGTGCGTCACGTCGCCAACAGGAGCACCATTACCCAAGGTGTCCATGCTCTGCGCCTTCTTGGACGAGCATCCTGCCGCGCCCAGCGCGAGGCATATCAACCCAGACGCGACGATGCGCGCGACCGCCGCGGTCCTAGTCACCGAGCCACCACGACCACGATGGATTCGTATCATTGCCATTACCCTCCGTCAGTGCAGATATGATTTTGTGCGATTCGACTTGCAAAATGTAGATGCGCGAATGCCCGCCGCGAGTGGAAGCGAACGCGATATATCGCCCATCGGGTGACCATGACGCGGATTCGTTCGAGCCGGTCCCGTCGGTCAGCATGATCGGAGTTCCGCCGCCGATCGGAATTTGAAAGATGTCGAAACGGCCGCCCTCGCGGCTCTGATACGCGATGCTGTCGCCCTTGGGCGAGATCGCCGGCGTAGTGTTGTAGTTTCCCGAATACGTCACGCGCTTAGCCGCGCCTCCCGCGATACTCATCGTATAGATTTGCGGCGTGCCTGATCGATCGGAAGTGAACGCGAGCGTTTGTCCATCAGGGGAGAAACTCGGGCTCACGTTGATGCCGCCGGTTTCGGTTAGCTCGCGAAGCTCGTTGCCATCCGAATCCATCAGATAGAGGTTGGTCGCGCCTCCATTTTCGATGGCGGCGACAATCTGATGCCCGTCGGGCGAGATCGCACCTCCAATGGCGCGGCCATGGTGGACCGGAATGCGCACCTCGCGTTGTTCGCGAAGATTCGCGATGTACAACGCGGGCGCCATCGATTTGAACGACAAGTAGAGCAACTGATCCGCATTGTGATCCCACATCGGGAACAGGTTGATGGTGGGATTGTTGGTGACCTGGAAAAGATCCTCACCGTCGATGGTCTGGGTGAAGATTTCCTTGAACCGTCCGCGACGCGTCGAGACGAATGCGAGCTTGCTATCGAAGGGTCCCTTGGTGCCGGTAACGGCTTCCAGGACCGCATCGGCAAAGCGGCGCGCCATCCGCGGCACTTCCGAAGGATCGCCGTTGAAGGTTTTTCCCATCAGGCTGCGCTGCTGGTAGACGTCGAACAGCCGCGCGGTGAGCTGGACCTTGCCGCCTGAAACCTGCACCGAGCCCTTGACCAGAAACTCCGCGCGGATCGATTTCCAATCATCGAAGTTGAACTGCCCGAGCTCATAGCCGGACTTCTGCGGATCCTCAATGAAGGTGTGCGGATCGACCAGCGTGTAGTAGCCGGACAGCATCAGGTCGCGCGAGAGGATGCGATCGAACTGCGACGAGAGAGACTGGCTATCGTCACCGCCGAGATTCTTGAGTCCCGAGACCGCGACGGGCCAGGTCTGACCCTTCGCGCCCTGAATGATCATGCGAGTCTGCGCGGGCGCGTTGCCGACGAGCCCGAGAACGGCGAAAAAAACAATCGCTGGTAGTAGAGATGGAAGAAGACGCCTCATGTTTCCCCTGCACTTCAGCCCCTGATCAGAATACCGGCTCCGAGGCGGCTTAGCAGCACCGGAACGCACGATCTTAAAGATCATCATCAAGATTTCAATTCGCCAAGTTTGAAGGTCGAAACCACATCGGAGAATTGCGAGCGATAACGGTCCGGGGGCGGCGGAAAAGGCGCCGCCCGGCGGATGGCGCGCAACACCGATTCATCGAAGGCCAAGTCGCCGGAGCTTTTCGCGATTTTTACGCTATTGAGGGTGCCGTCGGCACTAATCGAGAATTCGACGTCGGCGCTCAGCTCGTTGGAGCCTCCCGGGAAGGTCCAGGCATCCTTCACGCGCTGCTGCACGGTGCGGAAATAGAGCAGGTACTGAAGATCCTCCAGCTTGCCCATGCTGCCGGTGCCCGAGCCAATGCCATATCCCGAGCCCGCGGTATTCGATGTCGAGGCGACCGGCCCTCGCGCGCCGTTATCGTTTCTCGATGACGCGGGCGGGGCCGTATCGGTATCGTCGTCATCGTCAGATGAGTCATCCTCGGCGGCCTGCTTCTTGGCTTCCTCGATGCGTCGCTTCAGCATCTCCTGCTTGAGCTTGCGGAACTGTTCCTGAACATCGGGAGTCTTCTCGGCCTTCGCCATCAAAACCGGCGTATGCTTGGGCTTCGGCGGATTGTGCGCGATGGCTTTCTCGCGACGCTGAGGCTTCACCGGAGGCGGCGTCTGGGTCGGCGGTGGCTCGGCGACCTTCTTGGGCGTCTCGGTCGGCGTGGGTTCTGCCGTCGCCGGTATCACTGCGGGAGGCGGGATGGGCGTCGGAGTAGGCATCGCGGCGGGCGAGTTCAACGATACCGCGCCCTTGTCATCCGGCTTCGGAGGCTCCGGAGGCGGAGGAGGTTTGACTTCCTCCGGCGGTGGAGGCTCCTCGGGTTTTACCTCCGCCTTGGCGACCTGCTCCGGCTCCTTATGCAGCTTTGGCAGATGAGTTCCTAAATCGCCCGCGGGAATGTTGTCGACGATCTTGACCGTCATACTCGGAGGTTCGACGGTCGCGGAATGGAGCCAATTCGGGAGCACCAATAGCGCGAACGCGAGGAAGCCGACGTGGCCCAGCGCCGAAACCGCGATTGCCGCGATATAGCCGGCCCATCCCGGCCGCTCATTGTCGCTAAGGGCTGGTCTTTCCACGGTCGTGCTTGCCGGCGTCGGCATCGCCGCTCGCGGGCTCCTGGGTGACCATCCCGACGTTCTGAATCCCCGCCGCCTTGATCGCCGCCATGGTGCGGATTACTTCGCCGTAAGGCACCTCCTCATCGGCGCGGATGAACACCTGACGGTCGGGCCGCTCTGCCGAAATCGCGGTCAGCTTCTGGGTCAGTTCATCGGTGCTGAGCCTGGCATCGTTCAGATAGAGCTGCTTGTCGCGGGTGATCGAAACTACGAACTGCTGCTCTTCGCCCGGCAGCGCCGCCGCCTTGACCTTGGGAACGTTTACCTCCACGCCCTGCTGGATGATCGGCGCCGTCACCATGAAGATGACCAGCAGCACCAGCATCACGTCCACCAGCGGCGTGACGTTGATCTGCGAAACCAGCGACCCGCGCTGTCCCGGCTTCGAATGCCATCTGCCACCTCGCTCCCGCCCCTAGGTCAGGAAATGGCGCTCCGCGATATTGACGAATTCGGAGGTGAAGTTTTCCATCTCGGTCGCCAACACGCTGCACCCGCGCCGTGAGATAATTGTACAACATCTGGGCCGGGATCGCGGCGACCAGGCCGACCGCGGTGGTGATCAGCGCCTCGGCGATACCCGGGGCCACCGCCTGGATATTCGAGGAATGCGCCGCCGACAGGCCCAGAAACGCGGTCATGATTCCCCACACCGTGCCGAACAGGCCGATAAACGGGCAGGTCGAGCCGGTGGTGGCCAGAAACGTAATGCCCGACTCCAGCTTGGTCAGTCTCGACGTTGGCCTCGCGCTTCATCGCGCGCATGCACGTTTTCGACCCCGCCCAGTTCGGTCGAGAAGCTGCTCTCCGCCGCGTCGACCACCTGGCGCTTGGCGCGGGTCAGGCTGCAGCAGTTCCTGGTAACCGGCGCGAAACACCTGCGCCACCGGGCTGCGCTTCAAATCGATGCTGGCGCTGTGGATCGCGGCGAGGTTCTTCGATTCCCAGAACATCGTTATGAATCGCTCGGACTCGCTTGCGCGCCCGCGAATCTGCCTGAACTTGTAGATGATGATGCCCCAGCTGCCGACGGAAAACGCGACCAGAATCAAGATACGGCCTGGACCACCGGACCCGTCCCCATCAGCAGCCCCACCACACTCATTCCGCCCTCACCGCCCATAGCTTCTCCATCGCCTCCTCATACAGCAGTAGGCTTAGAATTGCACATCGTCAACCCGATAGATTCTCTCCGGCTTTCGCCCGAGCCAAAACCGTGTCCTCACCCTATAGAACGATTAGCGAGACGAATCGTTGCACTGCTGTGATATTTTCCCTCAGCATCTCAGATGGGCTATTAAAAGGCTCCGGCATAGCGGCATCGAACGAGGCGAGAGTCGAAAAAATCAGGAGATATTTCGGCAGAGTCCCGAAGGGGGCGCGAAGCGCCGCGCCGCAGGCGCTTGCGAGGCGGAGCGAAGCGAGTCGAGCTACAACTCAAGGAGGTCACGACCGGTGGCGATTAGGATAGCAATCAATGGCTTTGGCCGTATCGGCCGGATGTTTTATCGTGCTGCGCTGACACATAAAGATCGCTCGAGATCGTCGCCGTCAACGACATCACCGACGCCACGACGCTCGCCCATCTGCTGAAGTACGATTCGATCCATCGGCACCCTGAAGCAGCAGGTCAAGGCCGAGGGCGACCAGATCATGGTCGACGGCAAGCCTCTCAAGGTGCTGGCCGAGCGCGATCCCGGCGAAGCTCCCGTGGAAGGAGCTCGGCGTGCAGGTGGTGGTCGAATCGACCGGACTTTTCACCGCGCGCGAAAAGGCCGCGATGCATCTCAGCGCGGGCGCGAAGAAAGTCGTCATCAGCGCGCCGGCCGATGGCGCCGACATCACGCTATGCCTGGGCGTCAATCACGAGACCTTCGATCCCAAGCAAGCATCGACGTCATCTCGAACGCCTCGTGCACCACCAATTGCCTCGCGCCGGTCGCCAAGGTGCTGAACGACAACTTCGGGATCGTGCATGGCCTGATGACCACGGTGCATTCCTACACCTCTGACCAGATGCTGCAGGACGGGCCGCATAAGGATCTGCGGCGCGCGCGGGCGGCGGCGCTCTCGATGGTGCCCACCTCGACCGGCGCGGCCAAGGCGATCGGGCTGGTGCTGCCGGCGCTCAAGGGCAAGCTCGACGGCATCGCGGTGCGCGTGCCGACGCCGAACGTATCGGTTGTCGATCTGACCGCCGTCGTCGAGCGCGACGCCGACGAGAAATCGATCAACGCCGCGATGAAAGCGGCGGCCGACGGCGAGCTCAAGGGAATCCTCCAGTACAGCGACGAGCCGCTGGTCTCGATCGATTTCAACGGCAATCCGCACTCGTCGATCTTCGACGCGCCGCTGACCAAAGTCATCGACAAGCGGCTGGTCAAGATCTTCTCCTGGTACGACAACGAATGGGGCTACTCGAATCGCCTGGCCGATGTCACCGCGTACGTCGCCCAGCGGCTCTAGATCTGACGCGATCGTGCCGGCGACGACTGACCGATGCCTGTTCTTCCGATCACGCGACCTTGAGCTTCGCGGGCAAGAAGGTGCTCGTGCGATGCGATTTCAACGTGCCGCTCGAAGGCGGGAAGATCACCGATCCGGCGCGCATCGACGCCAGCCTCGATACCATCCGCTACATCCTCGAGCCAGGGCGGCGCCGCCGTGCTTTGCTCGCATCTGGGCCGGCCCAAGGAACGCATCCGCCGGAATTGAGCCTCAAGCCGGTCGCCGAATACCTGACCAGCGTGCTCGGGCAGAAGGTTGGCGCTCGCGCCCGATTGCATCGGCGATGTCACCGGACGGATGGTTGCGAGCGCTGGCGACCGGGCGAGGCGATCCTGCTGGAGAACCTGCGTTTCCATCACAGAGGAAGAGGCCAACGACCGCGATTTCTCGCACGAACTGCGCGCGGCAAGCACGTCTACGTCAATGACGCTTTCGGCACCGCGCATCGCGCGCACGCATCGACGGCGGGGGTCACGCAACTTCATCGCCGAGCGGGCCGCGGGTTTCCTGATGATGCGCGAGCTGGAAGCGTTGCGCGCGGTCACCGAAAATCCCGCGCATCCGTCCATCGCGATACTCGGTGGCGCAAAAGTCTCCGACAAGATTGGTGTGATTCGTAACCTGCTGCCCAAGGTCGACGCGATCCTGATTGGCGGCGCGATGGCATATACGTTCCTGAAAGCCGCGCGGCTCGCCGGTCGGAAAATCGCGCGTCGAAGAAGATAAGCTCGACCTCG
The DNA here is from genome assembly GCA_963814035.1 of uncultured delta proteobacterium. GTDB lineage: Bacteria > Desulfobacterota > Binatia > Binatales > Binataceae > DATGKG01. The sequence goes on along the minus strand of CAWFBH010000007.1, from coordinate 128,194 downwards.
CGCGCGAGCTGATCGCCGAGGCCGCGAAGCACAACGTCCAGTTCTGCCTGCCGATCGATCACGTCGTTGCGGCGGCGCCGGATCCAGCGCCGAGACTCTGCTCGTGGTAAATGAAATCCCGCCTGACATGATGGGCCTCGATATCGGCCCGCGCACCATCGAGGATTTCATCGAGCGCCTGCGCAGCTGCGAAAACCGTTATCTGGAACGGGCCTTTGGGATTCTTCGAACACGCAGGAATTTGCTCACGGCACGATGCAGGTGGGCGAGGCGCTGGCGAATCTAACCGGAGCGAAAACCATCATCGGCGGCGGCGATACAGCCGCCGCGGTCGGGCATCAGCCGTGGGTCGTCGCGCTTCACTCATATCTCCACCGGCGGTGGCGCGACGCTGGAATATCTCGAAGGCAAAGTGCTGCCGGGCGTGAAAGCGCTGGAGGTCTGACATGCGTCGCAAGCTGATCGCGGGAAACTGGAAGATGAACCTCGGACCTAACGAGGCGCGCGCGATGATTGCGGACCTCCGCAAGGTAGTCGATCCGCTCGCCGCGAGGCTCATCAAAGATCGCGACCTGCTCCTCGCGCCGGCGACGGTGGTAATTCCCGCGGTCGCCCAGGCGCTCGCTGGTTCGCCGTTCGCCCTCGGCGCGCAGAATATGCATTGGGAAGACAGCGGCGCTTTCACCGGCGAGGTCTCGGCTCCGATGCTGAAAGCGTTCGGCGTCACCCACGTCATCATCGGGCATTCGGAGCGCCGCCACGTTTTCTTCGAGACCGATGAATTCGTGAACAAGAAAATGGCCGCCGCGCTGAAGCATCGGCTCGTCCCGATCATGTGCGTAGGCGAGACTTTGCAGGAACGCGAGGCGAGCAAGACCGTCGAAGTGGTCATGCGCCAGATGGAAAACGGCCTGTCCGGCATTCCCGCCGAGGCAGCCGCGACCGTCGTTATCGCGTATGAACCGGTATGGGCCATCGGCACCGGCAAGACCGCAACGCCGGAGCAGGCGCAATTGGTACACGGCTCGATTCGGGAATTTCTCGATGATTCATGGGGCAAAGCAGCCGCCGCCGAGACGCGCATCCTCTATGGCGGCAGCGTCACGCCCGAGAATATTGACTCGCTGCTGGCGAAACCCGATATTGACGGGGCTTTGGTCGGCGGGGCAAGCTTAAAGGCTGACTCGTGCGCTAAAATCTTTCGCGCGGGTATTTAGGAATTAATCGCTAATGGTTCAGGCTGTCGTCGGAGTTCACGTACTCGTATGCGTCACGTTGGTGATCCTCATCCTTCTCCAGCAGGGGAAGGGCGCCGAGGTCGGCGCCGTGTTCGGAGGCTCCAGCAATACGGTTTTCGGCGCGAGCGGCGCGGGCAATGTTCTCACACGCACCACCAGCGCGCTTGCGGTAGTGTTCTTCGCCACCTCGCTGTATCTTGCGTACGCGTCGTCGCAGCGGGCTTCGGGCAGCATTTTCGGCAGCGGTTCGAGCGTAATGTCGAAGCACGCGGCCAAGGCGCCATTGGTGCCGAATGCGACCGGAACCAACGCGGCGCCGGCGCCGAATTCGAATCCGTTGGTGCCGAATGCGGAACCGGCAGCGCCGGCCAATCCGCTGGCGCCTCCGGCGAGCAATTGACCCTCGTCAGCGCGAGCTGACTTTCTCGCTAGCGTGCGCGGGTGGTGGAATGGCAGACACGCCAGTTTGAGGGGCTGGTGGTAGTGATACCGTGCGGGTTCAAGTCCCGCCCCGCGCACCACATCTAAATTTCCAGCATTTAATCGCGCGATATTCTGCTGATGAACGATCGGCTTATCAGAATGAGTCGATCAGCAACTCCGATCGCCATCACCTGACTCATTTTTCTTTCACCTGAAGAATTCCCGCCTCGATTGCGTCTAGAGAAGGTCAGAGAGAGCCCGGCAGGCTCGGGCATCGGCATACTTGTCGCATTTCCGACCGCTACCGACTCAACCACAAAGGAAGGAAATCATGAAGAACCGCAAACGTATGATCACCCTCGCAATGGCTGCATTATCGCTGCAATTCATGGCGAGCTGCTTTACCTACAAAAAGGAAGAAACTACTTCTCCGGCGCCGGCCGTGGTGACGGTCCCGCCCACGACCACCAGCCAGACGACAACCACCACGACTGACGACGGCACCGGTACCGTGCGCCGCTCGACCACCACGAACTACTAGGCAGAGTTGCTAAGAGGAACGGGCGTTCTCTCGATGCGCGAGGGAACGCCCGTTTAACATTCAGGCTTTTTTTGCGCCGGGCAGGTAATCGTCGAGCGGGACGCCGCAGCTATTTAGCGCCCATGACACCAGATTGTACTGCCCGATGGTGAACACCAGGTCCATCATCTGCTGCGTGTTGTAAGTCTTCGAAAGCGTCTTCCAGGTTTCATCCGACACGATCGAGTTCTCGAACAGATCATCGGCCGCCTGCAGAATGGCGGCATCATGCGCATTCCAGCCGGCCTTGGGACCCTTGGTGATGCGATCCATCTCTTCATCGGTGATGCCGAGCTGTTTCGAGATGCGCTTGTGCTGCTCGAATTCGTAAGGCGACTGATTGAGCCATCCGATGCGCAGGATGGCGAATTCGCGATCGCGCGGGGAGAGGGTCTGTTTTTCCGACAAAATGTAGGCGCCGAAACGGCCCCATTCGCGCGCCAGTTTCGGATGATTCATCAGCACGCGAAAGATGTTGATGACTTTGCCGTTGACCTGGCTGCGCTCGCCCATCTCACGGTCTTTTTCGTCCAGGGTTGAGAAATCACGAAACGGTACTCGCTGCGTTCGTTCCTTCACGGGAAGTCCTCCATCAGTTGAATTGATTTCTTTGCTATTCGTTCATCGTCACCACGATCTTGCCGACCTGCGCGTCGCTCAACATGTAGGCATGCGCGTCGGCGATTTTCTCCAGCGGAAAAGTTCGGTCGAGCACCGGCTTGAGCGCGCCGCTCTCGAACGCGCCAAGCAGATCGGCGGCGAAGCGCTCACCGCACACCAGCGACTCCTCGGGCGTACGGGTGCGGAACGTCACCCCGATGATACTGACGCGCTTGCGCGCGACCTCATCGAGATTGCACTCGCCGACTTGCCCGGCATTGCGCCCGACGCTTAGCAGTCGTCCCTTGATTGCGAGCGCGCGGATATTGTCGGCGAGCATCGGTCCACCGACGTTGTCGATGATCACATCGATACCGCGTTTGCCGGTCGCCGCCATCACCTCATCGACCCACTTTGGCTTCCCGGGATCGAGGACCTCATGCGCGCCGAGTTCGCGCAGCGCCATGGTCTTGGAAGGCGACCGCGACGTCGCAAGTACCACATTGGCGCCGAGATGGCGGGCGATTTGAATCGCCGCGGTGCCGACACCGGAAGATCCAGCCGTGATCAAAATCGATTCGCCGCGCTGCATCCGACCGTTGGTCACCATCGCGTCATGCGCGGTCACAAATACGTTTGGGATCGAAGCCGCTTCCGCCCATCCCATACCATCTGGAATCCGCATCAGTGCGCGCTGATTGGCGACGGTGAATTCCGCGTATGAACCGATCGCCCGACCCATCACGCGATCGCCAACGCTTCCACGCCGTTACGCCGTCGCCAACGCGATGCGACTTCACCGGCGAATTCGCTGCCCGAGCGCATCGGGCGCAACGCGGGATTGTCGGAGCGGAGCAGCGGCCGCGCGAGCAGCTCGCCGCGATTGGTTCCCGACGCGCGAACCTTGAGGAGAACCTCGCCGGCGCCGGGAACCGGCATTGGAATATCGCGAAACTCGAAGATGCCGCCGCTCGGGCCGGGGACGGTGAATAGCGCTTTCATCTATCGCGCAATAGCACCTTCGATGCGGATGGGAAAGTTGACGTGGAGAGGACGGTCATTCTAAAGGTGGCTACATCTCCCGCGGAGGCTGTGACTATGGACCTTGCCGAACTGGAAAAGCGCATCACGATGCTCGAAGACATCGAGGCGATCAAGAAACTCAAGGCGCGCTACTGCTCGGTATGCGACAATGATCACAATCCCGACGACATCGTCACGCTGTTCGCCGAGGATGGCATCTGGGAAGGCGCCGACATCGGCGCGCATAAGGGGCATGCCGCGATTCGCAAACTCTTCGAGGGCTTCCGCGACCGCATCAGTTTCTCGCAGCACAACGTGATGAATCCGATCATCGAGGTGAACGGCGATCGCGCGAAGGGGCAGTGGTATTTCCTCGGGCCGTTCACCATGCGCAAGCGCAACAATGCGGTGTGGCTGGCGGCGCGTTACGAAGAGGATTACGTGAAAATCAACGGGCAGTGGAAATTCCAGCATCTGCGCGCGATCGGCAGGATGTCGGCGCCGTACGAAAAAGGCTGGGCCAAGTAGCTGGCTATGGGGCTAGGCGCGGGAGCGGGCCCAGGATTGCAACTCTTTGATGCGCATGTAGCCGCCGCTGCCCTCGACGATGCCCTGCGTGCGCGCATCGTGAATGCAATCCACGGGGCATAGCGGCACGCAGAAGCCGCAGTCGATGCATTCGTCGAGGACGATTGCGAAGCGCCCGAGGAAATCGCCCTCGACACAATAGATCGCATCGACCTTGCCGGGGCACGCATGATCACACGCACCGCATCCGATGCAGGTTTCGTCGATGTAGTAATGTCCAGCTTTGTGCGCCATCAGTCTGGAAAAATCGTGCGGAAGGTTCCCGACGCGTTGATGAATTCCTGCAAGCTCTGGTTGAAGCGGAAGAACATGTCCTTGCGCAGCGGATCGTCGGCCCATACGCGAATCGGCGTTCCGGTGTGGCTGAGATAGTTGAGCGTATGCGTCAAGTCGGGGCGCCCGTGCCCACGCGCGATGCTCTCGATCATCTCGCGCCAAGTCGCCATCGTCGCCTCGAGGGTGAAGTCGGCGCGCGCGAGGTCAGCGCTGGTCGCCTCACGCACATCGGTCGCCTCGAATTCCTCGAAGGTGACCTGCGCGCTCCATGGCTTGCCGCGCAAGCCACCATCGAGCACGGTGAAAACCGCGACGCAGTCGATGTATCCGAGATGCTCGTTGCGCGCGCGATCCGCTTTCATCAACTGCGCGAGGCGCTCGAACCACTCGATCGAGGGAAACGCGACCGCCTCGCGTTCAGTTGCCACTTCAGTATGCTCCATCTCCATCAGCATCCCCACTGCATCTCGGGCGGAAGCGTGCAGCGCTCGCGACGGGGAAAGCCGGCGCGATCGCATCGCTGAAGGTACTCCTCGATCGACATCTGCCAGAGCTTCGCCTGCCCTTCCATTCCTTGATCGATTTTGTCCAGCCCGCCGCCAAGCAGAATCGCGACCGGCTCGACTAGCGCGGCTTCGCTGAACGAGGTGAGGATGACCTGCTCGCCGACATCGGCAAATCGATGCATCTCCTCGAGCGCCTTCTCGCGATCGGGCGCATGGTCGAGATAATTCTTCAACTCCAGCACGCCGTAGGAAACGTGACGCGCCTCGTCCTGCAGGCAACGGCGGAAGATCTCCTTGTCGACGTGCGTCTTCGCAATCATCTCGCCCGAACGGAAGATCGACAGCACCAGGCCTTCGCCGAGGAGGTTGAGCAGGAAGGTGCCCATGGTGTGAGTCGGGGCGTCATAGATCGCCTTCAATGCCCATTCGAAGCCGGGCGAGGCGTGGAGCAATCCGCCACCCGCGATTGCGCGCTTGCGGAAGACCTCCTGATGGCGCGCCTCATCCATCATCTGGGTGACGATGAAGCTTTTTACTTCGAGGTAGTCCTGCGGAATTTTGTACAGCCACTTCGCGGGAAAATCTCCCGCGACGAATTCCACTTCGGTCAGAAATGTCGCCAGCTGACAGGTCGCCTTCTCGAGGTCGTCGGGCAGGCGCTCGAGTTCGCTCCACGGAATGTCTCGGGTCGCGTTCCATTGCCGCGCCTTCGCTTCTTCGTAGAGCGTGATGACATTCTCGGCCCACGACTCGTCGCGATCGACCAGCGTGTAGTCGTCAACCACCGGCATCTCAGATGCGTACTCGTCGCGCACCGATCCGCGCGGCGCGAAGTTCAGCCACTCGGTCTTTTCCGGAATCGCGCCATAGCCGGGAACATTGTTGATGTCAGTATAGGTCAACCCCCGCGAGGAGGGTTTCGCGCGGCGGCCCCAGTTGGCCTTGTCAGTGTTCATCCAATGGAGCGAGTAGGTGCCCTTCTTCATCCGCTCGGCGTTGCGATCGAGGATCTCCTGCCATTTGGTCGCGTGCTGTTTGAATTCGGTTTCGTAGCGCTCGACGGCCTCTTCGTTCATCGAGGACGCGGCCGGTAGCGGACGTAGCGAATCGATGCGGAAATTTTCAGACATAAGAGTCTCTCCCCGAACTTGTTACTCATGCTTCTAGTAAATTATTGATAGAAATGTCAATAGCTGCTACTTGTCAGAAACCACATAATCGGTACCGTCGATGTCAATGCCTCGAAAACCCGCACCGCCGCATCTCAGGGCACGCCGCCTCGATCCCTCGGAGCGACGCCCGCAACTGCTCCAATGCGCGATGCACGTATTTGCGCGGCGCGGCATCGGCGGCGCGCGCCATTCGGAGATCGCGAAAGAAGCAAAAGTATCGGTGCCGACGGTGTTCTTCTACTTCCCCACGCGCGAGGCGCTGGTGAAAGCCGTCCTCGACGAGGTCGCGCGATTTCTTACCGACATGACCATCGAGATTCACTCCGCGCAGGGACCGGCGCCGGAAATCGTGCTCGCGCATGCGAAGGCTTTTGCAGATTCCGTCGATACCCATCCTGACTATGCGCGCGTATGGCTCGATTGGAGCACCGCGATGCGCGATGAGATCTGGCCGCTGTATCTGAAGTTCCAGGAAAACGTCGTCGGCCTTATCGCCAATACGATTCGTCGTTGGCAGCGCGAGCGCGGCCTACCCGAAGAAGAAGCCGAGGACGACGCGCGCCTCATCGTCGGGTCCGCCCATATGATCGCGCAGATGAAGTTCACGCGGTGTTCGCCGGAGAAAGTGGACCACTTCCTGCGTACCCTGGTCCGATCGGCTATCGACAACAAGTAGCCGGCCAGAAACCCGCCCCAAGCGCAAATCCGTTGGTCGAAAAATGCCTAACTTGACAGTGACATTCCGATGAAGTGACCGAGCGTAAAAGTCACGCCTGCAGCAGCCAAGCCAACGAGCAGTTGCCGAGTTCCAGAGAAAAAAATGCTTCGCCCGGTAAAGAGTGTCGCTCCCGCGCCAATTAGAAAAAGGGCAGCTGAACTCAGCAGGATACTCATCAGCACCGCATCAACGCCGGATAGGAAGAAGAACGGCAGCACGGGAAACAATGCACCGGCTGCGAACAACAAAAAAGACGACCTCGCGGCATTCCACGCATAGCCGCTCGAGTCTTCCCGCGTCGGGATCGTCGGTCGGTAGGCTAACAATCGAGCGTCGTCGGCAGTGAAACCGCGCGCCGCATAGATATTCGCGAGTTGCTCCTTCTCCTCTGCCGAAATATCGGCCGGTTCCTGGGCTTCGACATCAACCCCGGTCTCGTGGCTCTCGCGAGAGGTGCTGATCGACAACCACTCGCCCATCGCCATCGCGCAGGCGCCCGCAACCAGGCCCGAGAGTCCGGTAACCAGGATTGCGTGGGATGCCAGATGTGCCCCCGACACTCCCATCACCAGGCTCAAGTTGGATGCGAGCCCGTCGTTGGCGCCGAGCACGGCCGCGCGTAACGCATTGGCCAACGGACCGATTGACATGTTCGGCATCGAGGCGGCGACCGCCCTGACGATACGTGCGTGAGATCGCTCCGCTGCGTTAAATCCGCCCGCGACCGCCTCGGATTGAGCATCATAGTTTCCGACATCAGCCTGCTCGCGGGTGCTCACAACCGGGAGGACGAAATCGGGACCCCAGCGGCGTACCAGCCAGATCAAGGTTTTCGTACGCCATCCCACTGGGCGCTCAGACGGAGGATGACCAAGGTCGGAAAGTCGTCGCGTCCAAAACTGCTGATGAGCCTCCTCGATGGAAGCCAGGCGCTTGTAAACCTCCGCCAACTCGGGCTGGCGTTCTTCGACGGATAAGGCTTGATACAGCGCAACGCTGTCGACTTCCCGCTGAAGGTTGTCGCGATATTGGCGGACGAGGTTCTTGAGATTAGCGGAATCAGTCGGCATAACGGCCTCGGCCACGAATAAGCACGACCAATACCATCACGTGGAGACGACGCGCGAAACGGTGCGGGTCCAGCAGAAGCCGGGCCGGTGTAACCGAACGTGGCAGCACTGGCGCGATTCGCCCAGGCAACTCACGACGGTTATCGGTCGGCTCTCGTAATCATTAATCTTTCCTGATGCGAATCCGTGGCAGGACGCTTGCTCACTCTAAGCATCGACGTTGAGAGCAATCTTCAGCGGAGGACTTGCCAACCGTGACCGATGGCAGAATCAATGTTCTATTCGTGTGCAAGGATAACGCGATTCGAAGTGTCATCGCGCATGCGCTGTTGAATCGATTTTCGCGCGATCGCTTTCGGGTTTTCAGCTGTGGCTTGAACCCGGCACCCGAGATTCACCCGCGCACCCTTCAAATGATTGATGCGCAAGGACTGCCCCTCGAGCATCGGCAGCCACGAAGCTTGAGCGAATTCCTCGGCGAGGGTGCTCCCGAAATGGATTTGGTCATCAATCTGTGCGATGAGCCATTGCCTCGATTGCCGGGAAATCCCGCCGTCGCGCATTGGGGAATCACCGACCCGATAACGCACGGAGGCGACGCGGTCGGCGAAGGGCTCGCATTTCGCCGCACTTTTCGTGAACTCGAAAACCGTGTGATGCTGGTAGCTCTATTGCGCCATCAGACACGCGAGGAGCGACGGGCTCGTGAAGCGGGGCAAGCGCAAGCCGCGTAGCGATCGATGCGCGGAGTAAAGATTACGAACTGATTAAATCGCTCGTCGATCAAAGAATTAGCTAGCCAGATCGGTGGGCACCCATCATGCTCATGTAAACCAGATTTGCCACGCTTCTAAGCTACAAGAGCAGGAACTGCACGTGATTTCGCAGCACGATAATTGGGATTCTTCGCTACTCGGCGAACTTATCGAGGAGCTGACAGCGATCCGCTCCGACATGGTGCGGCTGGAGCGTCGTTTCAAGCGCGAGTTAAGCCTCGAACAACCGCTCTATTATCGCAGCGCGAAAAACCTTCTTCACTACGTCGCGCTGCGCCGCCACGATGTGCGAGGGCTGCAACGAAAGCTCGCAACGCTCGGTTTGTCCTCGCTCGGGCGCTGCGAGGGGCATGTGATGGCGAGCATCGACAGCGTGCTCAACCTGCTGCGGCAGCTCGCGGGGCAATCTTTCATTTCGCCCACGGAGCAGAGCGGAGTTAGCTTCGAGGAAGGGAGAGAACTGCTCGACACACATACCGAGGCGCTGTTCGGAAAAAGCTCGACCCGACGTCACGTGCGCATCATGGTTACCGTGCCGACTCAGGCCGCCGAGGATTACGGCTTCGTGCGCGATCTGGTCGCCGCCGGAATGGATTGCATGCGCATAAACTGCGCGCACGATTCGCGCGAGGATTGGGAGCGCATGGTCAATAATCTGCGCCAGGCGGAAAAAGAGACCGGGCGCAAATGCCGCATCTCGATGGACCTTGCGGGACCGAAGCTGCGTACCGGCGCAGTTGAGCCTGGCCCCGCGGTGGTGAAGTTCCGCCCCAAGCGCAATTCGCTCGGTTTGGTAACCACACCGGCGCGTGTCGGTCTCTTTCCGAAGGAGAGCCTCGAAGCTTCACAGTCCACGGGCGATGCGATCCTGCCGGTTCCGGCAAAGTGGCTTGCGAAGCTTCATCTTCAGGACGAAGTCGAATTTTCCGACGCGCGAGGCGCCTCGCGAAAATTGAAGGTGACCGAAAAATCCGGCGACGGCTTTTGGACTGAATCGAGAAACACCGCGTATGTGACCCCCGGCATCGAGCTGCATCTTCGTCGCAACGACCGCTCCGTTGGCTATGTAGATACGGTCGTCGAAGATCTTCCCAGTCTTGAGCAACGGCTAACGCTCAAGCGCGGTGACACCATCGTGCTCACCAAGGATCCCATTCCCGGCGCGGATGCCAAGTACGACGAGCACGGAAGGCTGAGTGCGCCGGCGCACATCTCATGCACGCTACCCGAGGTTTTTGCGACCGTGCGCGCCGGCGAGCGGGTGTGGTTCGACGACGGCAAAATCGGCGGCACCGTCAGGAGCGTCACCGATGAGCTTCTGGAAATCGAAATCACGCAGGCGGCCGAAGCCGGGAGCAAGCTGGGCGCCGACAAGGGCATCAATCTGCCCGATACCACCATCAACCTCCCCGCCCTGACGGAAAAGGATCTCGAGGATCTCGCATTCGTCGTCAAGCACGCCGACGCGGTTGCGATGTCGTTCGTGCGCCGCGCCGAGGACGTGTTGCGATTGCATCAGGAGATGGAACGTCTCGACGGCAGCGACCTTGGCGTGATCCTGAAAATCGAAACTCAGCAGGCATTCGAGAAGCTGCCCGACCTGATGCTGGCGGTGATGCGTCATAAATCCTGCGGCATCATGATCGCGCGCGGCGATCTCGCCGTCGAATGCGGCTACGAGCGCCTCGCCGAGGTGCAGGAAGAACTGCTGTGGTTCTGCGAGGCCGCGCATATGCCGGTGATTTGGGCGACCCAGGTTTTAGAAGGCCTCGCGAAAACCGGCTATCCCTCGCGCGCCGAAGTGACTGACGCCGCGATGGGCGAGCGCGCCGAATGCGTGATGCTCAACAAGGGCCCGCACATCGCCGAAGCGGTGCGCGTCCTCGATGACATCCTGCGCCGGATGCAGGATCACCAGGTCAAAAAGACCTCGATGATGCGCCAACTCCACGTCTATCCCAAGCTCGACGGCCTCGCCGACTAGCGGCGTTCTTCACGTTCTTTCTCCCGCGCCGAGAAGCTTCTGACTCGGAGCGCGCCAGATTTTGTATCGATCGGATACAGCCGGACGTGCTTTCCACCACCATCGGCACCTTAAACCGCTGGCACATCCAATGCTGTCTAAATGAAACGCCAATGAAGCAAATCTTCATCCTCGCCTATAAGCTTTTGGTCAACGACAAGGGCAAATACACCGCGCTGCTCGTGGGTACGACGTTTTCGGTATTCCTCATCGTGCAGATGACTTCATCGTTCGCCGGAATTTTAGCGAAGGCCTCGGCCACCGTAATTAATGTCGGTGCGAGCATCTGGGTGATGGATCCTGCAGCCACCAACTCCGTGATGGGAAGCATTCCGATGCCCGATTACGTCCTCGATGCGGTGCGCAGCATCGACGGTGTCAAATACGCCGTCCCGCTCTACTCAGGTGCGGCGCTACTCAAACTGCATGACGGCACTTATCAGGCAGTCACCGTCATCGGGCTCGACGATGCAAGCCTGGTGGGCAGACCGAAACTCATCGAAGGACATATCGCGGACATCTTCGCTGAGAACGGCTTCATCGCGGTCAAGGACGAAGAGTTTCACAAGTTAGGCGACCCGAAGCTGGGGACCGAGTTCGAACTCAACGACCATCGCGGCGTGATTGTCGGTATCGCCACGGTGCCGACCGGCGCCCTTTTCGGCACGCCGACTCTTTACACCACCTACAATCGCGCGATTCAGTACATTCCGTCGATGCGCTTCACCAGTTCCTACATCCTGGTCGAGCCGAAAGCGGCGTCGGATGTCACCAACATTAAGCAACAGATTGCGCAGCTCGGCTACCTCGCGCTTACTAACAATGAGTTTCAACAAGGCATCTCGAACTATCTCAAGTATCAGACTGGGATCGGCACCAACACGCTTGCTGATGACGGTAATCAGCTTCATCGTTGGTCTGTCGATTTCGGGACAGACCTTCTACACCTTTATCCTCGAAAACCTTCAGCACTTCGGCGCGCTGAAAGCGATGGGCGCGAAAGGACGTGACCTGGTTTACATGATCCTCTTTCAGGCCGCCTTCACCTCGCTCACAGGGTATGGCCTCGGCATCGGGCTCTCCACACTTCTGATTGCGGCCGCGAAGTATAGACTCCCGGAGTACGCCTCGCGGGTAACCTTCACCAATCTTGGTCTGGCTTTCGTACTGGTACTCATCATCGCAAGCGTTTCCAGCTACGCCGGCATCCGCCGCGTGCTGCGGGTCGAGCCGTTCGACATCTTCAGGGGCTGACATGGCGGAGGCGGCAATCGTGGCGGACAAGCTCACCAAATGGTTCGGACAGGATGGCGCGCGAACATACGCAGTCAGAGAGGCGAGCTTCAAGGCCTATTGGGGTGAGATGCTTTACATTGTCGGACCTTCGGGAAGCGGTAAGACTACCTTACTCAGCATGATATCGGGAATTCTTCGCCCCAATTCCGGATCAGTGACAATCGGTGGCCGCCGCGATCTATGGAGCCTGCCTGATAACGACATTGCCGACTTCAGACTCAACACTATCGGCTTTGTTTTTCAGGACTATCATCTCTTTCCACGCCTCACTACCGCGGAGAACGTAGCTATCCCACTTATTCTCCAGAAGCGCAGCTGGGATGACGCCCTTCAAGCGGCGGCTCGCTACCTCGAGGTGGTAGGCCTCGCCGACAAGGCGCAACTTCCTCCGGGTAAGCTAAGCGGTGGCGAGCAACAGCGTGTGGCGATTGCGCGCGCCATCGTGCATGATCCGGCGATCCTGGTGTTCGACGAACCTACCGCTTCCCTCGACGGAGATACTGGGCGCAGGATCGTATCCTTCGTCAAAACTGAGATTCTGAATTCGAAACGCTGCATCCTTATCATCACGCATGACAGCCGAATCTTCGAGTACAGCCATCGAATCATGGAAATGGAAGATGGGCGGATAACCGGCTTCAAGCAGGGCGAAACGGTATGAAGAGACCTAGAATTGAATTGGTGCTTGCCTTTCTAGGACTGGTCGCCGGGCTCGTTGGCGCATACATCTATGGCCTGCATGCTGCCGCGCAAGCGCCTGCCTTCAATCCGGCAGCCAACCCATATGCCAAGGGTATCTATGCTGAAGGCATCGTCGAGAGCTATCAAAACAATGGCGAGAACATCAACATCTATCCGGAGGTCGCAGGTACCATAGTTGATGTTCCAATACGTGAAGGACAGACGGTCGAGAAGGGCAGCGTGCTGCTGCGATTGGATGACTCCGTGCAACGAGCGACAGCGGAGCAGCAGAAAGCGCAAGCCGAAGCCGCTCACGCCTTGCTGGAAGAGCTGCGCGCCGAACCTCGCAAAGAGACCTTCGAAGTTTCCGAGGCGCAATTGACCTATGCTCAGGCGCAATTGAAAAATTCGCAGGATGAACTCCAGAAGCAGGAAGCCTCTTATGAGATCAATCCCAAGTCAGTAAGCAAGTTCACGCTCGATGATGCCCGCAATGCCGTGAAAGTCGCCGCCGCCAATCTCAAGGTGGTGCAAAGGCAGTACGAACTCACCAAGGCCGGTGCGTGGTCCTACGATATCCAGAATCAGGAAAAGACCTATCAGGCTTATGAGAAGGCCTATCTCTCTTCGAGCGCCCTGCTCGCCAAATATACCATCAAGGCTCCATCGGACGGCACGGTCCTCGCCATCCAGGCGGCGGTCGGCAGCTATGTTAACCCTCAAGGTACCTACGATACCTATACACAGGGCTCCGATCCGGTCATCGTGATGGGTGCCTCGCAGGAATTTGTCAGCGTCCGATGCTATATCGATGAGATACTCATTCATCGCCTGGCGCCTGGACCGCAGATGCAGGCGCGGATGTTTATTCGCGGGACCAACCTCAGCTTTCCACTCGAATATGTGAGGGTGCAGCCCTACGTCTCGCCGAAAATTGAGCTATCCGACCAACGGATGGAGCGCGTCGATGTTCGAGTACTACCGGTCATCTTTCGGTACGCGAAGCCAAAGAATGTTGCCGTATATCCGGGACAGTTAGTCGATGTTTACATCGCTGAAAAATAATCTGAGGAGACCGCCTATACGTATTCCCCATCGCCGAGGAACGATTCTCTCTATCGTTCTTTCATGCTTTCTTTCGGCGTGCGCCGTAGGTCCCGACTTCATTCGCCCCAATGCTCCGGTCAACCAGCACTACACGTATGAAGCCGAGCAGGCCGAGGCGACAGCTCCAGGAGTAAGCCCGCAGCGTCTCGACCGTGGCGCGCCGATCGCTGTCGATTGGTGGCGGCTATACGGCTGCGCCAAACTCGACGCCTTGGTCACCCAGGCTTTTAGTGCCAATCCCACGCTGCAGGCGACGCAGGCAAGCCTGCGCCAGAGCGAGGATAGCTTGCGCGCCGGCTATGGGATCTTCTACCCGCAGCTGGGAGCGAGTTTCGTACCCGCGCGTCAGCAGTTCTCGCCCGCTCGATTCGGCCAAGGCACCGGACCCAGCATCTTCAACCTATACACCTTCTCAACCACCGTGAGTTATGCGCTCGATGTGTTCGGCGGCCAGCGCCGCTCGATCGAGGCCCTGGCTGCGCAAGTCGATGTGCAACGCTACAACACCGAGGGTTCATATCTGACCCTATCCGGCAACATCGTGAATGCGGTCGTAGCAGAGGCCGCGTATAGTGCCGAGATCGAGGCGACCCGCCAACTGGTAGGCTTTCTCGAAGAGCAAACCAGCATTACCGCCGCACAGGCGCGTGCGGGCGTAGTGCCCTATGCGAACCTGCTGAGCCTCCAGACCCAGCTGGGCGCCACCGAAGCCATGCTGCCTCCGCTACAGCAGCAGCTGGCTCACACCCGCCACCTGCTGGCAATTCTTTCGGGTATCGCACCCGCGGATTCGGCGCCACCACAAGTCACGCTTGCCGAGCTTAAGCTTCCTGACAATGTGCCAGTGAGTCTGCCGTCGGATTTGGTCCGTCAACGTCCCGATATCCTGATGGCCGAGGCGCAACTGCACGTCGCCAGCGCGCAAATCGGAGTAGCGACGGCGGCATTGTTTCCGAGCTTTACGCTCAGCGCCGACTATGGATTGAACAGCACCTCGCTTTCGACTCTGTTCGCGAGCAATGCTGCGTTCTGGACCATGGGAGCCTCGTTGGCTACCCCTTTGCTCCAGGGACCGACGCTGTGGTTTCAGCGCCGAGCGGCGATCGATAACTACCAGCAGGCGCTCGCCCTCTATCGGCAAACCGTTCTGGCGGCTCTCGCCCAGGTCGCCGACGCCCTCGATGCACTGCAGCACGACGCGCAGTCTGTCCACGCAGAGTCGCAGGCGCTGGGCGCGGCAACCGAGGCGCTTCATCTCATCGAGGCGAACTACCAGGCCGGCACCGTCAACTATCTGCAAGTTTTGATCGCCGACTACCAATACCAGCAGGCGCAGCTCGGTTACATTCAGGCGGTCGGACAACGCCTGCAAGATACCGCCGCGCTCTTCGTCGCCCTCGGTGGAGGATGGTGGAATGCTCCCCACGCGACCGCCGGCGATTCCTCGATTCGATGACTATCCGTTTACGAACATGGTAGCTTGTGTGAATCGCGATTGTCTTGTAACCAGTAGCTGTTCGTCGCCGCAATCGGGTGTCGAAGCTGGCAATGGTCGAGCGAGAACATCGCTACACGCGGGATCCGCTTTTCTGGCGCGCGGCCGCAATCGCCACGACGCCGACGAACGAAGTTCAGTGACTGACCTTGAGTGAAACCCCATCGATCTGGCGCGACGAACCGTTTCGGATCTTTTTTCCGCTCGGCGTGCTCTTCGCCTGGATCGGCGTCGGCCACTGGCTGATGTACACCACCGGCGTGTCCTCGACCTACTCGTGCAAGATTCACGGCCTGATCCAGCTGCAGGCCTTCATGATGGCATTCGCGGTGGGTTTCCTGCTGACCGCGGTGCCGCGTCGCACCCAAACACCCTCAGTTAGCGGGGTCGAGATGCTCGCGCTCGCCGCAGCTCTGATCATCACCACTGCGGGCGCGCTATCCGAGCAATGGCTCATCAGCGAGGTGGCATACGCGGGAGTTTTCGTGTTGCTGGCCCAATTCGCGATGCGCCGTTTCATCGGGCGCGCCGCGGGACGCCGGCCACCGGCAGCCTTCGTGATGGTGCCGATTGCGGCCCTGCACGGAATCGTGGGCGCGGTCCTCGTCGCGCTCGGCGAGTTTCAGAATGCGCCTCCCGGCGCCGAGCATCACGGGATGTTGCTGATCGAGCAGGGTGTGTTCCTATGCCTCGCGATCGGGATCGGCGGTCTGATTCTGCCGCTGATGAGCGGCACGCCGCCACCTGCCGACCTCGGCTCCTCGCCGCGCGAATCGCGGAAGGCTATCGCTTACGCGACTGCGGGAACGGCGATCTTCTTGAGCTTGATACTCGAGCAATTCGGCTTCCAACGTGTTGCGCCGCTACTGCGCGCGATCGTCGTCGCCGTCGGTCTGGGCCTCGGCGCCGGCGCATGGCAACTGCCGGGCAAGACGGGCATCCATCGCAAGCTGGTATGGATAGCGGCCTGGATGATGCCGCTCGGATTGCTCGCGTCAGCGATTTGGCCGGATTATCGCGTGCCGGCGCTGCACATCCTCTTTATCGGCGGGTTCGGTTTGATGGCCTTCGGAGTCGCGACCCACGTTTCGTTGACCCACCTGGATCTGCAGCGAGCAGCGCTCGGCCGGCCGCCGGCAATCATCCTGATGGGCGTGGCGTTCGCGTTGGCATTGTTGCTGCGCTTCACCGCCGATTCCAGCGAAAACTATTTCCAGCACCTCGGATGGGCCAGCGCGATTTGGATTTTCGGTTCGGCGGCCTGGCTGGTTTTCCTCGGCCCTAAACTGCTCCGTCGTTAGACCGAGCAATAATTCCTATTCCAATTCATACGGCGGGACGTCGAACAGGCGGCTGGCCTCTTTGGCGATCGCGGGATCAACCGGACGCGGCTCCAGCGGCACTCCACGCCCGAGCAAATCGACCAGAATCTTGAGCGCCGCCAGGCGTGCATACTTCTTGTTGTTGGCCGGCACCACGTACCAGGGTGCGGTCGGGCTCGAGGTTTCGACCATCATCTGCTCGATGGCTTCCACGTACTCATCCCACTTTGCCCGATTGCGAAAGTCCTCGTACGAGAGTTTCCATCGCTTGAGCGGATTGGTCAGTCGATCTTTGAAGCGCCGAATCTGCTCCTCGGGCGTAATGTGGAGGAAGATTTTCACCAGCCGAATGCCGTCCGCCTTCACCGCCTTCTCGAATTCGTTGATCTCGCGGTAGGCGCGCTTCCATTCTCGCGGCGCGGCCAGCTTCTCAACCCGCTCGACCAGCACCCGTCCGTACCATGAGCGATCGAACACCACGATCTGGCCATGTTCCGGAAGCCGCTCCCAGAATCGCTGCAAATAATGTTGCGCCTTTTGCTGCGCGGTCGGCGCCGCGATCGGATGCACTCGGAAACTGCGCGGATCGAGCGCCCACCCCAGCCTGCGCACGATCCCGCCCTTGCCCGCGGTGTCCCATCCTTCCAGCACGATCATCGCGCGCTCCGGGGTTCCGAGGTAGGCCTGCTGAAGCTGCTGCAGGAGGCGTTGAATCGCGCGCAGCCGCTTCTCGTATTCTTCATATTCGACCTCGGGGTGATGTTTCACCGAGGCCAGCTTGAAGCGTTTGGGGACCAGAAAGTGCTTCGACTTCATCGCGTTAGAGCCCCACCCTGAGGACTCTCACTCCACGATACTACAGTATCACTTCTGGTGTAATTATCCGCGAACCGCAGGCATGCCGCGGGTGGGGATTAGGTGAATGTGGGCACCAAATCTGAAATCTGCCGTTGCTTCGTAACACGTTCAATTCGAATTGAGGGCTTGAGTGCCATGGCGACTATCGGTGAAGTGAACGATCAAATTGTACGATTTCTCGCCCAAGAACAGTCGCTGGATACCTTTAACGAATGGCTCGCTCGCAACACCTGGGACATTGCTCCCAACTCTCCGGCTTGGAGTCTAATCGGTCGCGTAGAACGAGCGCTAGCCGAATATTCAAACGGTCATCTCGCCCTGGACAATTTGCGCAAACAAATGTCCGACATCGTTACCGTTCAGCATGTAGGGATTAGCGAGACGGCAACGACGGCTACTACTGCTTCTGTAGCGGTTCGGATGCTGGCGGACGCTCAAGCAGCCTGAAAGGAATACGCGTGACCTGTTCGCCGTCAACGCTCACGTCAAACCAATACGGGCCGAATTCGATTTTGCTCGCGTCTAAACCGGCGTTAATTATCAGGTTTGCTGCCGTGGTCTCACCTTCAAAGATGAAGGAGCCCACCATTACTTCATCAGGTTGACCGACGCTCTTCATTATCTTGCCAGATGGACCGTGCAAGACCAGAGTAACGGTGTGTTTCACTGGCGCACGTTCGGCGTGCGATTTCTTGAAACATAGCACTGCCACTAGAGACACTAGGGGCTTAGCTTCTTTAGGCAAGTCTTCTGGAAGACGTTGGACAAAATAGTTGTCCACGATACGAATCACGCTTAGAACGAGGTCCTTCTCTTCAAGAACCCGCTCACACATAAGCGCTGCGGCAAGATACGGTCGTTCGTCAGGCATTGTCAGTTTTTGAAGAACGGAAAAGCGGCTTGACCATCCGCTTGAACTTTTCGGGTTCGGCGTTTCCCAGTTCCCGCCTCAGCTGCTCGTCGCTTTCGCGCTGCTTCGGGCTGATCGGCTTTCGCTCTTTCGATTTCTTCCGAGGCACGCCGGAAGCATAGCGCCTTTAGATTGCTGCTTCCACTACTGGGTGCACGTCGTAATCAAATCCGCAAACATGTCGTCGTTTTTGCTATTGTTGAAGCGGAACGAAAATTCGTTCGGGTAGAAGGGCAGATATTTCTTGCTCACGTTGTGGTACTGGCCCACGACGCCACGCTTGATGAGCGACCAGAACGATTCGATGGTGTTGGTGTGGACCTCGCCGCGCACCCATTCGTTCTGCGAGCGATTGACGGCCTCACGCTTGCGCCGTAGTAGCCTATACGCGGTTCTCGTCGGTCGCGAAAAGCTTCACGCCCTTGTCGGTCACGCGGCGCACGAAACTGGCGGGAGTAGGCGCATCCTGCGAGCCGATAACGCGCGCGACGATGTTGCCCTTGCGCTCGGTTGCCCCGATGACTCCGACCTTGGCGTAGCCGATATTGTCCAAGTCGAATTCGCTCTTCGCCTTGCGCTGCTGTGCGGATTTCTTGTCCCAATGCCGACTGCGGCCTTTCCCGCCGACATAGGTTTCATCCACTTCAACGATGCCCGAAAGTGGCTGATACATGTCGCCAGCCATCGCAGCGCGCCATCTCATGCAGATGTACCAACTGGTGTGGTAGTCGTGAGTGGAATTCTCTCCGAACATGACGCGATGGATTTGCAGCGCGCTGATGCCTTTCTTCGCAGTCAGCATCAGATATCCAATCTTGAACCAAATGTTTAACTTTACTTTGGTACCTTCGAAGATGGTTCCGGCAGTCACGCTGAATCGATAACCGTTACGCTTGTCGCAGGTCGTGACCTCGCCAGTCTTGCGATCCCGCACCTAAGCGCCTGATGTGCAGATCCAGTTGTAAAGGCGAGTCTTCGCTGCGAACACGCGGTCGCTGCCACAACGAGCCCACTTCACGACGCCATCGGGCCAGCGCGTCGCCACGATAAACTTGCGGCATTGCTCGTCGGTTCCGAACGCTCTATCGAATCCACTTATCGTCTGCATGGTAGAAGGGATTATGAGCTAAATTTTCATATTGGTGTTAGTACTCACCTACCCTCGCGGCTTCCGGTTTCATCCTCCGAGACTGAAGGGCCCCGGGCCGAACTGCGTGAGAAGCAGCGCGGCCCCGAGCATCGCGAGGTTCTTGGCGAACATCGCCTGCTGGCTGTGCGCTGCGACCGGGTCGGCCTGTTTCCAGAACGCATGCATCAGGAAGGTCACCGGCACCAGGAAACCGACCAGCAGCCACGCGCCCAGCGGCGCCCGGTAGCCGAGCGCGATCGACAAACCTCCGAGCAGAGCCAGCACGCCGGAAAGCGGAACCAGCACGCCGGCCATCGGCACCCCGAGCTCCGCGGCATGTTGAATGCCCTCAGGCGAGAAATGGCGCGGAGCCGCGACGATGAAAATCAACGCGAACAGTATCCGGGCGAAGAGAACTATCGCTGCGCTCATAAACAGATCACCTCCACGAATAGTTCTTATATATGAAATATTTGTAGATATGCAATATCCATGAACGTAATTCGTGTTGAAGTCGCACGGCGCGCCACGTTAAATCCTTGCGTGGCCCGCAGCAAAAAACCGCATCCGCCCGGCAAAACCGAAACCCTGACCCGTCAGCTCGATGCGATCGTGAGCTACTCCGCCGCGAAACAACTCCGCGCCGCCCGCCAGGGCGGGCTCAAGCTGAGCCGCCAGGAAGGCTTCGCGGTGAATGCGCTCGGGCGTGGCGGTCCAGCCACGATGGGCACGCTGGCCGAAAAGATGAGCTCCTCGATGAGCGCGCTGACCGCGATTATCGATCGCCTCGTGCAGCAGGGCGTCGTAATCCGCGAGCGCAGCGAGGAAGACCGCCGCATCGTGCGGATCGGCCTGACCACGAAGGGCGTCGCGTTTTACGAGGAGCATCTGAAGATGCAGCTCGACCTCAGCCGCAAGATGCTTTCGCGGCTCTCCGCGCAGGAGCAGGATGCGCTGCTCGACATTCTGCGCAAGATCGTCGAGGGTCTGACTGATGACTCAGAGTCCTAGCCTGAGAATTCTTTTGCTCCTCCCCGCAGTCTGGGTCGCGATGGCTATGTTCAAGGCGCCGCCATCGCGGGCGCAGAGCGCAGCCAAGGCTCTGCCGCCGTTGCAGCGAGTTGCGCCTCCCTTCACCGCGAACAAACTCGCCATCCTCGCAAAGTTACGGCGCAAGGACTTCACCAGCCTCGAGACCGAGTTCGAGGGCTATCAGCAAGCCTTCGAGAAAAATCCCGCCGCGGAGCTCAACGAGAAGCTCGCCTTCGATTCCTTCGCGACCGACGATCCGACGGTCGGCGACTTGATTGCGAAATGGATAGCCGCGAAGCCGAAGTCATTTGCCGCCCACCTCGCGCGTGGATGCTACCTTTCGTGGCGCGGATGGCGTACGCGCGGCAATCTGGTCGACAGTGGGGCCGCGCCGACCCAGTCCAACTCGATGCAGAACTATTTCGATCGCAGCGCCAAGGATTTGAGCACCGCACTGAAAATTCGACCGCGGCTCAGCATCGCTTATGCGACCTTACTGAGCGATGCGCGCGCGGAAGAAGATCACGCGGCCGAGAAGACCATCGAAGCTGAAGCGCTTTCGGCGGTACCCGCCAGCTTCCTGGTCCGCGAGGAAGCGATGGAGAATCGGTATCCGCGCTGGGGCGGGGATCATCAGGCGATGACCGACTTCGCGCAGCAATCGCAGGCTTACGCGAAAGAGAATCCATGCCTCCGTTGGCTCCTTGGCTTCGTCGATCGCGAGGAGGGGGAAACGCTCGCAATCGACGGCGAGCTCGACAAATCCATCGAGGTGTTGACGCAGGCGATCGAGAAAGGCGGCGACTATTCCGGTTTTTATTTCAGTCGGGGCGAAAGCTACCTGCATCGCGAGCGCTACCAGGAGGCGCTGGCGGATTTCGAACGGGCCAACGAGCTGTCGCCTCAGGACCCGGAGCTGATCGTGCGGCGCGCCGCCACCTTCGCGCGGCTGGAGCGCCCCAAGGATACGCTGAAAGATCTGAAGTTCGTTGCCATTTTCGAGGCGCGCGACGACTACTCGACTCAGCTTTATGATTGGGCATTGAATGCGGCGAAAGAGCAGGACGAACCCCAGCATCGCGGGCACGACTTGTAGCCGTCGGCGGGATAAGCCGCAAAACAAACCCACTTTGCGCCTCTCCCGCTTTTTGCCGCGCGGGAGTAGGATTCATCTTTCGCAATCGCTCTACAGGATGGAACGGAATATCGATGGCAAGTGAAAGAGAACGGGAACTGCGGCGTCGCCGCAAGCGGCGCAAGGAAGTCCTCAAGGAACGCATCCGCGTCGCCCGCAAATCCAAGAAAAAGAAGCGCGCCTAGTCGCCCAGGGGTTAGCCTATGGCATACGAAACGGTACTTTACGAAGTTGCGGACCAGATCGCGACCATCACCCTCAACCGGCCCGCGAAGATGAACTCCTACACCCCCCAGATGGGCCATGAAATCAGCGAATCCATCATGGAGGCTGAGGGCGACCCCAATGTCCGCGTCATCATAATGACGGGGGCGGGCGATCGCGCATTCTGCGCCGGCGCCGATATTGGCGGTTTCGCAAAAGACGTCAACGTCCGGGAAGTGGCGGACGCGGCGAATTTTCCGGCCGTCGTACCGTGGCGCTGCCGCCACTGCCGACCCTGATGCGTAATCTCTCGAAGCCGACCATCGCCGCGATCAATGGCTATGCGCTCGGCGTCGGGATGACAATTCCGATTCTGTTCGATGTGCGTATCGCATCGGAGAACGCGAAGATGGGCGTCATCTTCGGCCGCGTGGGCGTGATGGCGGAGCTGGGCTCGACCTATCTCCTGCCGCGCATGATCGGGCTCGCGCGCGCATCCGAGATGATGCTGACCGGAAAGCAGTACACTGCCGCCGAATGCCTGCAGATGGGCCTTATCAGCCAGGTCACGCCGGCCGGCAAGGTGATGGAAGGGGCGCGCGCACTGGCCGGGGAAATGCTGCAATGCTCCCCGACCTCGCAGGCGTTCACCAAGCATGCAATCCATCAGGCGCTCGACGGGACCCTCGAGACCGCGATGCAGTTTGAGATGTTCGCGCTGGAAAAGTGTTATGTCAGCGCGGAGCACAAAGAATACGTCACCGCATTTATGGAGAAGCGCAAGCCGGATTTCTCGCGAATCAAGCGCTAGAAGATGAAGCTTTGGCGGGAATGAGGACTTGATTGAGCGAGGCCGCAGGAATAGAAAAAGATAACTTAGCGAGTCTCTTTTATCATCTTTCCCTGAAGCCCGATCCTGCCGATTAGTTCCGAGCGGCGACTCGCGTGGTGTTTGAGCCCGGCAAAACTAAAAATTTAACGAGGTAAGGAATCATGTCAGTCCATATCGGAGCCATCGCACCCGACTTCACTCAGGAGTCCACCCAAGGACCGATCAATTTTCATGAATGGATCGGAAACAGCTGGGTGATCCTGTTCTCGCATCCCAAGGATTTCACTCCCGTGTGCACCACTGAGCTGGGCACGGTTTCCAAGCTGAAGCCCGAGTTCGACAAGCGCCACATCAAGGCGATCGGCGTCAGCGTCGATCCGGTCGATTCGCACAACAAGTGGATCGGCGATATCGAAGAAACCCAAGGCGTGAAGATGAACTTCCCGATCCTCGGCGATGCCGACAAGAAGGTGTCGAAACTCTACGACATGATTCATCCGGAGTGGAACGACACGCTGACCGTGCGCTCCGTCTTCATCATCGACCCGAACAAGAAAGTGCGCCTGGTGATCACTTATCCGGCCAGCACCGGCCGCAACTTCCAGGAAATCCTGCGCGTAATCGATTCGCTGCAGCTCACCGATAGCCATTCGGTGGCGACGCCCGCGGATTGGAAGCAGGGCGATGACGTTATCATCGTGCCGTCGCTGCAGGATCCCGAGGAGCTCAAGAAGAAGTTCCCCAAGGGATGGAAGGCGCTGCGTCCTTATCTGCGCATGACGCCGCAACCCAACAAGTAGGCGTGGCTTGAGGAGAAATCGAAACCCGGTCCTCGCGAGGGGCCGGGTTTTTCATTTCGGATGCATATCGAAAGCAAATCGTGAAATGCAGAAACGAAGCCAATTGAGACGGGCCCGAACACAAACCGACATTCTTCCCCTCCTGCAATGTCAGAAAGGCCCGGGCCCGCTTCAGCCGAAGTAATCGTTCGATGGCCTACATCAGCCGCTAAATAGCTACTGAAATATCATCCTCTTGACAATAAGTGTGACGAAGTAGAATTCAGTTAATTTAGGTTGCTAAAATGCCAAGCCGCGCCAATGGCGATCTGGACGCTATTGAGCGACGTCAAAGGTCTTAAAGAGACATTGAGGTGTTTATAGCAATCTGGGAGCCGACAGAGAGTTTATGGCTGCACTGAGCGTCCATTTGCCCCAGCTCGCATCTGCGAGACCATTCGCTGCAGCGCAGGGTCAGGTTTGAGCCGGAGGGATTGCTGGTAGGCCTCCATCGCTTCGTCGTTGCGCCCCTGACGCGAGAGGCTCACGCCCAGCATCGTCCAGTAATTCGCGAACCCGGGATCTTCGGCAATCGCCGAGCGCATCGAGGCCTCAGCACCGGCGAAGTCGCCACGGCTTATCTTCAGCTCCGCGCGCGCGAGTTCGACCGATCTCGCGCCACCGGGCAGTTGCTCAGCATGCGCGAAAGCCTGATCGCGCTCAGCGGTCTTGCCTACCGAATCGGCGAGTTTCGCATACTCGATGTAGGCACCGGCCGGTGCGTCAGTGAGCATCGCGAGTGCGCGCTTCAATTCGCCCAGCGCTTCGTCGACGCGTCCCATCCTTACGTGCAGAGATCCAAGATGGTACAAGTTCACGCCGCTATCAGGCGCGATTTCATATGCGAGGCGGAATTGCTGCTCCGCGCCGGCCACGTCGCCGCGATCGACCAGCGCGACGCCCAGGCGATCATGACAGAGACTTGAACGCGGCGACCGCTCGACGCAGGTCGAGAACAGCGCGTACTCGTCATGCCAGAAACTTTCGACATGAAACAGGATGCCCGCGCATATGATGGTAACAATTGCGGTCGTACCTACGAGCAATCGGTTCGACGGCTCAAGCTTCGGCAGATACGTCGTCGCGAGTTCGGCGATCGTGATGCAGAACGCGACCGACGCCATATAGAGGTAGCGATCCTCGACCAGCGCGATCGGTGTGAATGCGCGCAGGTTCAGCGCCGGCGCAATGCTCAGGGCCATCCACACTGCGCAAAAAAGATAGAGCCTTCTGCGGCCGTTATTCCACAACGCCGACACTGCGGCGGCGGCGAAGGCCATCAGCGCCAACAGCGGCAGGTAGAAAGCGCTCGAGAGCGCCGATGACACCGATCTCGACCGGATGCACCGGCGCCGCGCGCCACGGCTCGATCAGCATCAGCGCGTAGGTTCCGAGCACGCTCGGTATCGTCAGCAGCTCCTGCGCCCGCGTCATCGTGCTGGTGAGATTGAGGCGGCTGAGGAATCCGAGCACGAGGTATCGAATCACAAAATAGATGGCCAGCTCGACGAAGAATGGCGCCGCCGCGATGAGTGCGCGCATGATGCGTTCGCGAACGGTACCTGGTTTGTCATCACGCCTGAGCAGAACCACATACGCGACGACGATCAGCGGGAAGGCCGCCGCCGATTCGTGACTGAGCAGCGCCATCGCGTAGAACAGCGGCGCGAGGATCTTGCTCGCGCGCATATCGCGTTCGCTCCGGATAAAGCACAGGAATCCCGCGAGCATGAAGACCGCGCTCATCGGCAGCGGAATTGCCGTCGGCCATACCACCGCCTGCGCATGCACCGGCAGCACGCCGAACAACGTCGCCGCGATGACGGGCGTCCACCGCGAGTCGGTGAGGTCGCGCGCAATCCGGAACACCAGCCAGACCGCGATGAGATGTACCGCGATCATCATCAGGTGCCATCCGGCGGGCGCGAGGCCGAACAGCTGGTAGTTCACCCATAGCCATACATCTTGTAGGGGCCGGTAATACGCACTCTGCGGAAGTTTGTTGGGGTTGCGGAACCACCACGAATCATTGACGAACGATCGCCATACCATCGCCGTGTCGCCGATCGAGCGATTGATAACGATCATCTCGTTATCGTCGAACACGAACGCATTCCCGACGCAGCGAAGATAGACGATCAGTGTGACTGCGAGCGCGGCGAGGGGAGTATCCGACAGCGTTGCGAGCGACCAGATGTGGCGCACCGGCGAAGGCTTCTCGGGTGTGACCTCGATGCGATCAGGCTTGCGGCGCGCGGCGTTACGTTGCTTCTTCGAACTCAATGAATCTGATGCCCTATTCCGTCGATCGTGGGATGCCGCATTTTAGCCGTCGCTACGTGATTCGGAAAACTTCCTTGGCGCGAACGGTCACATATCGTATGGTGCCGATGGGGCTTGATGTCTACATCTCTATCTAACCACGGCGCGGTACGCCTTCGTCTCGTTATCGCGATGCTGCTGCTCGTGGTCGTCGGCATCACGCGAAACGGATTTGCCGCCGAGGCTGAGTCTCCATTCTCGCTCTTCTACCAGGGACGCGAATCGCTGGTACTGCATCGCCTCGAGCTGGATCCCTCCACCCACATCGCCGCCACGCTCAACGATGCGCAAGCGGTCGTCTATCAGGATGAACTTCCCGCTCCCGGACCCGACCTTGATGCTCTGAAAGCTCGCCTTGAAGCGGGCATGGGCCTGGTTCTGATTCTCGGCGCTGATGTCGATGCCGCCTCGCTCAAGGCTATGACCGACGGCGCTGTCGAACAGACCGGCGTGGTCGACGCACCTTCGGGCGCCGGTCATGCAATGGCTGCGGAGAAGCTCGCCGCCGTGATCAGTTACGTCGGCCCGGCCGATGATCCCATCGCGACGAACGTCAGTTGGAAGTCTGCCGTGCGAATCCAGGAGCGCAGCCTGCTGAAGGTTTCTTCCGCCGCGACCGTGATGGTTTCCACCACCAGTCTCGATCCGATTCATCCCGGCACGCCGATTCTGCTACGGACCAGGGTCGGCAAGGGCACCGTCTACATACTCAACGTATGGCTCAAGCAGGGCGACCTTGCGGAGCGGGAACAGAGTTATTTGCGGATGCTGCAAGGCGCGCATGGCGCGCAGAATTACGACTTCCAGCGCTTCTTTTTTTTCAACTGGCTGCTTTACGCGATGTCGCGCGAGTCTGCAGCAATCGCTCCGGTCCGCTACGGCTATTGGGTCGCGGCGCCGGTTCCCGGTCCGCTCGTGAAAGTGGCGCTGATCGGAATTTTCGCGGTCACCTTCGGTGCGCTGATAGTCGGAGTTATCTGGGCGCGCCGCTATAGCAATCGTCATCCGGAGGAGGTCGAGCATTTCTATCGGCGCGGTGCGGCGCCACCGCAGCCGGCCTCGCTCGGCGCCGCGGCAATGCCGCAGGAGGTCCCGCAAACCCCGGTGGCGCATGGCGATCCGCGCTGGGAGATCGTCGGGTTTCATCGTCCGCTCTCCGGCTTCATCTACAACTACATGCTCAACGTCTTCGGCCTCATCCCGTTCAACTTCCTCATCACGTTTTGGATCGATCGCAACTTCATCAATCCCTTCCTCGAAGCGCGTGGTGCGGGTCAGGCGGTTGCGCAAGTGATGCTCTTCCTCATTCCATTGCTCGATTTGGGTACCAGTCAGGCGATGGTCAAGTACTACGCGGAGTATCGGGTCAAGGAGCCCGGCCGCGCGATCATGTACATGCAGTTCTTCGTCTGGTTTCATCTGCTGCTGGGCGTCGGAGCGCTCGGCGCGCTCGGAGTACTGGGAGCACTCGCGGTACCGGAAACCGCGTTCGCGTACCTTAGCTGGTTCGTGGTGCTCAATTCGCTTGCCTGGGTTCCACCCTTCTTTCCGATCTTCGCCGCCCTCTTCCGCGGTCAGCAGCGCTTCGATTACGCGCAGCTCGAGACCCTGCTGTTCTTCGGAATGAATCCCGCGTTTCAAATGATCGGGGCGATCATCGGACGACACTGGGGCCTGATGCATCCGGCGTACGGCGAGGGCATGGGCGTGGTGATGGGCTTCGCGATCGGCTTCATCGTCGGCAACCTGACTCTCGGACTCATCAGCTGCGTGTTCTACGAGCGGATGGGGATGCGGTTGCTGACCATGATGCTTGCGCATTTCAACCGCGACACCATCAAGAAATCGATCGTCTACGGCGCCAAGCTCACCGCCGGTACCGTGATGCCGTTTTTCACCTGGGGCACCGTGCCGGTCATCATGGGCGCGCTGCTGCCGAACTTCCTTGAACTGAACGAAATCTGGATCGTCGTGTATGGGCTGACATTTGCCTACCTCGAAACCGGCGTTTCGATCTTCCTCTCGCTGATGCCGTCGATCTCCGAGAGCTATTCGCAAAACATGATCAAGCTGACGCAGCGCTACATCGACCAGGGTCTTCGATGGGGCCTGATGGCGACCACGATGATGGGTGGCGCATACGTCGTGTTCTGCGGACCCCTCATCGAAGGGCTGCTGCCGCCGCAGTTTTCGCGCGCGGTCGGGGTGTTGGTCCTGGTGCATATTTTTCGGCTCTTCGATTTCTTCGTACGCGAGCCGGACCAGGTTTTTCAGGCGGTCGGCCGCTCAGGGACATTCACCATCGCGGCGATCATCGAAAATGTTTTTCGCATCGGCATGACCTGGTTCTTCATCAAATGGTGGGGCTTCCACGGACTGTTCTGGGCCTTCTCCGCTTCCGCCGCGATCAAGGCCCTGTTCGTGTGGCCGGTAATGGCGCGCTACATCATCGCGCCGGTCTTCAGCGTATGGCAGACTTTCGTGAATCCAATCGTTTCCGCTTTCGCCAACTACTTCATCCTGCGCGCGCTCGCGACCGCGTTGTGGCACGGCCCCGGGCACACCGCGAATACCTGGCTGGTCGTCATGCTCACACTGATCGGCTCACTCCCGGTCTATATGTTCATCAGTGCGGTGCTCGGGTGGGATGACGAGGAGTTGCGGGAGTTCAAGGACGCGGTCGATCTGATTCCGCCGCCTTTCGCGATTTTCGCGCGGATAACTTATGCGATCGTCAATATTGGATGCGCGCTGAGCCCGCTGCACAATCGCTTTCCCGCCAGGCTCAACGCCGAGGCAGCCCTCGAAGCCGCGCAACTCACCGCCGCGAAAGTTCAGATGCATTAAGAGCCGGCTCTCGATACTCGTACCGAGCCGCGTTAGCCTCGAAGCAACGTCCTTCCACTACCACGGAGTTTGACATGGACTTTCCCGAAGGCACCCTTACCGTTGGCGGCGACTTGAAAGTCAGGCGGCTCGGCTTTGGCGCGATGCGGATCACTGGCCGCGGCATATGGGGTCCGCCCGCGGACGAAGATGAGGCCATCCGCGTGTTGCGCCGCGCGGTGGAACTCGGCGTCAACCTCATCGACACGGCGGACTCGTACGGACCGGAAGTTTCGGAGCGCATCATCGCAAAGGCGTTGCATCCGTACCCGCCAGGCCTCGTTATTGCGACCAAGGGCGGATTGTTACGGCCGAGTCCCGGGCAATGGAGTCCCAATTGTCAGCCCGCGCATCTCAAGGAAGCGTGCGAGGGCAGTTTGAAGCGGCTGAAACTCGATCGCATCGATCTCTACCAGCTCCACACTCATGATCCTCGCGTGCCGGTGGAGGATTCGATCGGAGCGCTGGCGGAATTACGCGCAGCCGGAAAGATTCGCCACATCGGCGTGTCGAATTTTTCCGTCCCCGAGCTGAAACTGGCGCAAAAGATCGCACCGATCGTCTCGGTGCAGAACATGTACAATATGAACGATCGCAAATCCGACCCCGTGCTCGATCGATGCGAGGCCGAAGGTCTCGGCTTCCTACCCTACTTCCCACTCGCGGTCGGCGGTCTTTCGCGCGCCAGTTCACGCATCGACACGATCGCGGAACGTCACCACGCGACGCCGAGTCAGATCGCGCTCGCATGGCTCCTGAAGCGGTCGCCCGCGATGCTGCCGATTCCAGGCACCTCGTCGGTCGCGCATCTGGAGGAGAACGTCGCCGCCGCCAAGGTGCAGCTCAGCGACGAAGAATTCCAGTCGCTCGCGCGCTAGGCCGCCTTCGGCGTTGTATATTGGCGCGGCAGCGTACCGATGATCTTGTCGCGCTCCAGCGCCTCAATTTCGGCGTCTGACATTCCGAGGATCTCGCCGAAGACTTTGCGATTGTGCTCACCGAGCAGCGGCGCCGGACGATCCGCGACCAGCGGCGTTTCGGAAAAATGTTCCGCAACGCCCGGATAGAGATGCGTCCCGACTACCGCGCGCTCGACCGGCACGAAAAATCCTCGCGCCGATAGCTGCGCATCCCCGAGGATGTCGGCCGCCGAATGCACCGGCCCCGCGATGAGGCCCGCATCGATCAGCTTGCGCGAGGTCTCTTCCGCGCCGAGATCCTTCAGCGCGCGCGATAACTCCGCGTCGAGCGCATCCTCGTTGCGCTTGCGTTCCGATGCGCTGGCGAAGCGGGAATCACTTGCGAGTGCATCGAGGCCGAGTGCGTTGGCGATCTTGCGCCATTGCTCGTCGGAGTCAGCGGCGAGGGCGATGAATCCCGAACCGCATCGATAAATTCCATGCGGCGCGTGCTCCGGATGCCGATTGCCGCGCGGCTTCGGCACCTGCCCGGTCACCTGGCTCTCGATGATCGCCTCTGCTACGAACGGAACCACGCCCTCGACTTGGGCTAGCTCGATGTGTTGCCCGCAGCCGGTGTCCTCGCGCTCGCGCAGCCCAACCAGCACCGCGAAAAGCCCGTTGAGGCCGGCTGAAGGGTCGCCGAGCGCATTGCTCAAAGTGTAGGGTTGTCCGCCATCGTGATATCCCACCAGCCCGGTCACGCCGGCGACGGCCTCGATGGTGTTGCCGTAGCCGCGCGCGTTGCGCTCGGGGCCTTCCGCGCCAAACGACGGCATCGAGATCATCACGAGGCGCGAATTGAGCGGCGCAAGCGTCTCCCACGAAAGCCCGAGTTTGGGCATGACGTCGGGGCTGTAGTTTTCGATCAAAATGTCGGCGGTCGCGACCAGGCGCTTCACGATCTCGATCCCACGCGGGCTAGTGAGGTCAAGCGTTGCGCCAAGCTTGCCGCGATTGGCGGTGTTGAAGGGCGCCGAGCGCTCAATAACCTGCATCTCCGGCGGGCCCATCGAAAGCGAGCCGCGCCACCAGTCGAAATGCAGCGTGTCCTCAATCTTGATGACCTCGACGCCCATCTCCGCGAGCAACTCGCCGAGCAGCGGCCCGGCCCATCCCATCGAAAGGTCGATGGCCCTGAGTTTCCCTTCGACGATTGTCTTCATATGATGCCCGCCGTTTTCAAATCCGCGAGTTCGCGGTCGTTCAGGCCGAGTCGCCCGCCCAAAATTTCCCGGTTGTGTTCGCCCAGCCGAGGCGCCGGCCGTGAGGGCTCCGGCCGATGCGATCCCATCCGCAGCGGCGCGCCCGGAATCCGAATGCGCCCGAGCACCGGATCATCGATGGTCTCGAAATATTTGCGCGAGGTGAGTTGCTCCCATTCCAGGAGCTCGGCGACGTTGGGAATACCGACCAGCGGAATCGCGCGCGCCTGTCCCTCGCGATGGAGCCATTTGCGGTCATGCCGAAGGAAAAATTCCTCGACGATCGCGAGCAACGCGTCATTGTTTACGTAGCGCTGGAGCGCGGTCTTGAAACGGTCGTCGCTGATCAGCTCCGGCTTGCCCATCAGCTCGCAGAGATTCTCGAACTGCTTGTCGGTGACGCATTGCACGCCGGCGTATCCGTCCTGGCATTTGAGTGTGACGATCATGAATGGACCGACGGCGAAGCGCTTCCCGGCGCGCTCGCGCACCACCCCGCTGTATTGAAATCCTACCGGCTCGTAGATCATCGTGAGCGCCGCCGCTTCGAGGAGCGCCACATCGACATGCTGACCGTGACCGAGAGTCAGGTCGCGCGCGAGCATCGATTGCATCGCGGCGATGGCTCCGAACAACCCGCCGATGTATTGCGCGAGCGATCCCGGCGGCGTCAGCGGCTCGCGATCAGGCTCACCAACTGGATAGGTCCAGCCGCCGCGCGCGAACAATGTGAGGTCGTTGAGACGCGCATCGCGATCAGGACCATCAGCGCCGAAGTTCGAGATCGAGATGACTGAGAGCTTCGGAAATCGCTTCAGCAGGCGCGCCGATTCGAGCCCGAGCTTCTCCAGCGTGCCAGGCGCGAAGTTCTCGATGAGCAAATCGGCGCCGTCGAGCATCTTCATCAACAGCTCGACGCCGCGTGAATGCTTCAAGTTGAGCGTCACGCCGAGCTTGTTGGTATTGAGGAAAGCAAAGCGCCCCCCGCGATCGCCATTCGACTGACCCGTCCGACGAGGCCCCGCCTTGCGCGCCGCCTCGCCCCACGGCGGCTCAACCTTGATGACATCGGCGCCGACCTCGGCCAGCAACCGGGTCGCATACGGACCCGCGATGTGATGCGTCAAGTCAACGACATGTGTGTTTCGCAGCGACGAATACCGCATTTGATAGATGCCCCAAGCTTCCGGCCATCTGACTACCGGAAGCTTGCTGTCGTCAAGGGAAACCTCGCTTGTCGGCGGCGATGACGACGCGCTAATGACATCTTCATGCGCCCGCAGCATCGGCGCGATGGAGGTTCGCTATGAGCAGCGTGCTTGAATTGGAATCCACTCCCGAGGTCCAGGACCTGCGCAAGAAGGTCAGCGATTTTCTTACCGAGTTCATCTACCCGAACGAAAAAATTCTCGACCGCTACGATGACACCTCGCGCGCGACGATGAAGTCGATTCAAAACGAGGCCAAGAAGCGCGGGCTATGGGCGCTCGGCCTCCCGAAGGAAATCGGCGGCGGTGGTTTGCCCTTCATGCATTATGTCTTTGTAAACGAGATCGTCGGACGCAGCGAGTTCGCCATCGCGGGCCTCGGCACTCATTCGGCGCAGGACGCGACGATGCTCTACCTCTACGGCAATGCCGAGCAGAAAAAGCGCTGGCTGCAACCGCTGGTCAATGGCGACATCTATCCATGCTTCTCGATGACGGAGCCGGAGGTTTCGGGTGCCGATCCGACCGGGCTGCAGACGCGCGCCGTGCAGGACGGCGACGAATGGGTCATCAACGGCCATAAATGGTTCACCAGCGGCGCCGATCGAGCGGCCTTCGCCACCGTGATGCTGGTGACGGAGCCGAACGCGCCGACTTACGAAAAATTCAGCATGATTATCGTGCCCACCGATACCAGAGGCTTCAACATCATCCGTCCGGTGCCGGTCATGGGTGAGACTGCCGGTGGACATTGCGAGATTCGCTACGAGGATTGCCGGGTGCCGCTCACCAATCTCCTCGGGCCGCGCGGGCAGGCTTTCAAGATCGCGCAGAAGCGGCTCGGCCCCGGTCGCATCTACCATTGCATGCGATGGCTCGGGCAGGCGCAGCGCGCGTTCGAGCTGATGTGCCAGCGCGCACTCTCGCGCAAGACTTTCGGCAGCACGCTCGCGGAGAAGCAGACGGTGCAGAACTGGATTGCCGATTCCGCGGCGGAAATTCAGGCGGCGCGTCAGCTCACTCTCAACGCGGCGGCTAAGGTAGATGTCGGCGATGAGGCGCGCGTCGAGATTTCACTCATTAAGTTCTGGGGCGCGAAGGTGCTGCATGACGTCATCGATCGCGCGATCCAGGTGCATGGCGCCCTCGGCGTTTCGGAGGACACTCCGCTGGCGAAGATGTATCGGCATGCGCGCTTCGCGAGGATTTACGATGGCCCCGACGAGGTGCATCGGATGGTGGTGGCGCGGCGTATCCTGAAGGAGTTCAAGGACGGCCGCACCTACGACTTCGGCCGCGGCGTCCGCTCGCATGGCTTCAAGACGGAACTCTAGCGAATAGCATAAATAAACGAGCGGCGGAGGCCTCGGGCCTTCGCCGCGTCTCTCTGGGGTCGAATGTGGTCGAAATCCTACAGCGCGCTGGTGCCGCGCTCGCCGGTGCGGATGCGCACCACCTCTTCCATCGGCATCACGAAGATTTTGCCGTCGCCGATGCGGCCGGTGCGCGCCGCGCGCTCGATGGTTTCCACCACCTGCGGACATAACTCGTCCGCGACGATGATCTCGAGCTTCACCTTGGGCAGGAAATCCACCACGTATTCCGCGCCGCGATAAAGTTCGGTGTGGCCCTTTTGCCGGCCGAAGCCCTTGACCTCGCTGACGGTGAGGCCCTGCACCCCGATGCTGGAGAGCGCCTCTTTAACCTCATCGAGCTTGAAAGGTTTGATGATTGCTTCGACCTTTTTCATTTTAATTGCCCAGCCCTCTCGTCAAGAACCTTGGACGCCCGCAACGCGCCCTCTTCTACCTTTTCCTTATATACCCGCCCTGACGCAAGCCCTATCCGTTCGAGGCTCATCCAGCTTTCGCCTTCTTGCCGACTTCGAACCGCTTCTCTTCGCCAGCGATCAGCCGGCGAATGTTCTCATGATGCCGAAACAGCACCAGCGCGGACATCACGATCGCGAGCAGCAGATATGGCCGCGGCAGCGAAAGCGCCGCGACCGCGGGCACCAGCACAATTGCCGCGATGACGGACGCGAGCGACACGATTCGCGAGATCGCTACCATAATGACGAATGCGGCAAGCGCGAACAGCAGTGGGAGCGGCGCGAGCACCGACCATACGCCGAGCGATGCCGAAATTCCCTTGCCGCCGCTGAATCCCAAAAATACCGAGGCAATCGATCCGAGGAACGCGGCAAGGCCTACCCATGCGAGGATCGCGGGAGGGAATCCCATCAAACGCGCGAAGGCGACCGGAATCGCCCCTTTGAGGATGTCGCCTACGAAGGTGATCGCAGCCGCGCTGCCGCCGCCCGCCCTGGCAACATTGGTCATGCCGATATTACCGGAGCCGACGGCGCGCGGATCGAACCCGCGCACTTTGCCCACGATTATGCCGAACGGAATCGATCCGATGAGATAGGCGGCAACGATCAGCAGCGCGACCGTCATATTATCGACGCGCCCTCTGCGATGGGGAAAGTGGTCGGGGTGACTGGATTTGAACCAGCGACTCCTGCGTCCCGAACGCAGTGCTCTGGCCAGGCTGAGCTACACCCCGATCCGCGGGAAATTTGGCCGAATGTGGGCCGAGCCGAATTTATAGCATCCATCGATGGGTTGTGCGAACCGGCGCGCGAGCATCGGTTCAATGGGGTTAATCATATGACATCAAGGACGCATAGTCGCGCGATTTGAGGCATGCTCTTGACATCGCGCGCGGTGCAATGTCGAATCCTAGCACCAAAGGCTTGGGGAGAAGTGAAATTGTCGATTAAGAGATCTGTCACGGCTCTTTCGTGTTTTTTTGCGCTCGGATGGTCGGGGGTGGCATTCGCGCAGGCGACCACCATAACGACCACTTGCCCCACTAGCTTCCAATGCGCGTTCAGCGCCGCCGAAACGCTTTCGCTGGTGACCCCAAAGAACGTGGGCGGTTCACCCGGACAACCTGACGTGTACGTGGGTTATATTGCTTTCCAGGGCTCGACGGTTACGATGACGGGAATTCAGAACGTGAATGGTACGGTGGGCGCGATCGGGACGTCGATAATGAGCGCACCTGCAGTACTGACGGGTACCTGCGCTGATGGCATCAATGGTCAGCCTGCGGTCATTACATTTCCCGGCGTCACACCTAAGACTACGACTCAACTATCCTTCGTGAAGAATGCGGCCAGCACCGAGCTGCAATTCATTCTTACCCAGGACATCAACAGCACCAACATTAATTCCGCCAATAGCATCCGAATCGGAGTTTGCCGCCAGTAGCAGGCGCCTGTGTCGCGAATCATTACAGGCGTTTCCTCGAAGAGCTGGCTCAAGCTCGCGGCTGTCGCCGGCTATGCGGTCCTGATGATGGCGAGCCTCTTCGGCTTGCGACTCTCACGCGCGCAATCGTCGCCGACAGTCACCCCGGTAAACAGCGTCCTCAGCGTCAGTCCCTCGACGCTCAATTTTGATTTCCAGGTGGTGCTGCCGCCCAATGGCGTTGCCAGCAAGCCGCAGAACCTGATGCTGAGTGTCGCGAAGAATCAGCCTGAACCGGTGACAATCGAATCGATTATGGTTTCGGACCAGAATCCGACGCCGCCGCAGTTCATCATTCAAGCTAATACCTGTACGGTGATCGCGCCGGGCGCTACGCCATGCAAGGTGCCGATTGTTTTCCAACCCAATGGCCTGAAAAAGAGAACCGCCGTGCTCTTGATCAATAGCAACGCGAGCAATGTCACGAGCATCGCCTTGGTCGGCCATGCGAAACAGGGCACCCTCAGCATCAATCCGGGATCGCTCAGTTTTCCGGTCGCCGCCGTGACTGCTTCCGCGAGCCCGGACAAGTCGGTCACGTTGTCCAACCGGAACGGAGCTAAACTCACTCTTAGTAACATCTCGTCGAGCAACCCCGACGTTTTCCTTCTCACCAACAATTGCCCGACGACGCTGCAACCGAGCGCGCAGTGCACCATCAGCGTGAGCTTTAAGGCCGACCGCAATGGCGCAATCGGCGGCAAGATCTACATCACTGATAACGCCGCCGGACCCAATCGCGTGAATTTGTCGGGGAGCGGCAAAGGAAGTCCCACCTCGACGCGCACCGCGACCCCGACCCGGTCACCGACGCCCTCGCCCACCAAAGCGCAGGGGCCGTACCCGATGCGCGCGTTCCCGGTAATGCACTAAACGAAAGCGCGGGGGCTATCGATCGGAGCCCTGTGCGTGCGCGATCAGGTCCCGCATCTCCGCGACGATCTTGCGATAGTCTTTCTCGCCGAAAATTCCTGAGCCCGACACGAAGACGTTGGCGCCCGCGGCTTTCACGTCGGCGATATTGTCTGCCTTCACGCCGCCATCGATCTCGACATCAACGGAAAGGCGGCGCCGTTTGAGCTCGCGGCGAACCTCGCGCAGCTTCTGCAGAGATTCGGGAATGAAATGCTGTCCGCCAAATCCGGGATGGACGCTCATGATCAGAATCATGTCGAGATGCTCGGCGGCCGCGATCACGCGATCGATTGGAGTCTCGGGGTTGATGCCTATCGACGCACGCGCGCCCAACTCGCGAATTCGCTTGGCCATCTTTGGTATATCGAGACAGACTTCGCAGTGAACCGACACCGAATTGGCGCCCGACTTGATAAACACCTCGACGTATTTTTCCGGCTCGCTGATCATCAGATGCGCGTCGAGCGGCAGCCTGGTGACCTTGCGAATGGCTTGCAGAATCGGCACGCCCATCGAGATGTTCGGCACGAAGTGCCCGTCCATCACGTCGAAATGGAGCAAGTCGACACCCGCGCGCTCGACCGCCGCGATCTCTTCGCCGAGTCGGTTGAAGTCGGCAGCGAGGAGCGAGGGAGCGATTTTATCGGCGCGCGTCATCTTCGCAAGATAGCGGCTTGACGCGGCGCCCGCAAAGATTCAGCGGCGCACAATCCGCGCGGCGAAAAATCCGTCAAGACCGGAACGATCTGGACGCGTGATCAGCGTGCCATCTGCGCGAACGAGATCGGCGATCGGTTCATGCGCCGGAAGATGCGCATCGATCTCATAAGCCGGATTTTCTGCGAGAAACTGCGCAACGACGCCCTGCCCTTCTTCGGGCATCAGGCTGCAAACCGAGTACACCATCGCGCCACCAGATCGAAGCAGCGCGGCTGCGTTGCGCAGCATCGCGAGTTGGAGCACCGCCATCCGCGAAGGATCGCTGGGCTTGAGACGCCATCGAATCTCCGGATGCTGCCGGAGCGTGCCGGTCCCCGTGCATGGCGCATCAAGGAGGACATATTCGAAGCTCGCTGGCCGAAGCGGAATTTCCTTTGCGACATCCGCGCGCGTAAAGAGCAAATTCTTATGCCCCAGCCGCTCCGCCACACCCCGCGCGCTGCGCAATCCCGCGAGATTCAGATCAAGTGCGATGACCTTCCCTCCTTCTGACCCTCCTTTATCAAAGGGAAGGGGCCGGCGGTTAGGTCCGCTGATGATTTCCGCGACATGCGTCGCCTTCCCGCCCGGCGCCGCCGAACAATCGACGACAATGGCTCCCTGTGCGGGCGCCAGCATCCTCGCGATGATTTGCGACGCCTCAGACTGCACATGAAAAAAACCCTCGCGAAAGCTTGCCGAATCCAGATGCGGCGAGCCCCTCAGAATGAGCGTTTCGGGAAAACGGCCCTCGCCGGCCACTTCGAGGCCGTCATTCGTGATGCGCGCGAGAATCTGCTCGCGCGGTGTGCGTGCGAGGTTGAGACGGATCGCGGTCGGCGCAGCCTCGTTGTCGGCAGCCATCAGCTCCTCGGCATCTGC
The DNA here is from genome assembly GCA_963814035.1 of uncultured delta proteobacterium. Taxonomy (GTDB): domain Bacteria; phylum Desulfobacterota; class Binatia; order Binatales; family Binataceae; genus DATGKG01. The sequence goes on along the minus strand of CAWFBH010000007.1, from coordinate 89,968 downwards.
TTGACCGAAGGTGGCGATGAAGCGCTCGGCAATCCATCGCGGATGCGAATATTTGAGCGCGAGCGATCCGATCTCATCATTCGCGATCCTGAACACCGGTGCGTTCTGGCGCGAGGCCTTGCGCAATACCGCGTTGATGAAGCCCGAAGCGTCGCGCGTACGCCGCTCCGAGTTAGCGATGGTCACAGCAGTATCGACGACGGCATGTTTCGGCACCCGATCGAGATGACGCAGTTGAAAAAGCGCGAGGCGCAGGATTTCCAGAATTGCGGCATCGATCTTCGCCAGCGGTCGCGACGCCAGCCGCTCGATTTCGAAATCGAGTTGCGCGCGCCACGCCACCGTTCCGAGGACCATCAGCGTGAGGAGGCGGCGATCGTTAAGTTCGAACTCGGGCAGACGATCGCCGAGGAGCGCGTCAGCATACGCGCCCTGGTAATTGACGCGAAACAAAATCTCGAGCGCCGCTTTGCGCGCCGCTATTCCCGCCGATTCGTTTTTCCGCGCCGCCAAATCACACGCCTAATTTGTCGCCCATTGCGAGGCGACGCCCACGCGCCCAGTCGCCTGCGGGCATGCGTTTGCGGCCGGGTGCCTGCACCTCGAGTAACTCCAGCGCGCCGTCGCCGCATTGTACGATGGGGTTCGGCGCGACGCTGACAATGTTGCCGGGCTGCGCGTCCGACCCGGATGCGACGACGCGGGCGCGATAGATCATCAGATCGATTCCGCGAAAAGTTGTTCTCGCGACCGGCCACGGATCGTATGCGCGGGTCGTCCGCTCGATTTGCGCGGCCGGCTTTAGCCAATCGATCGTCGCGTCGGCCTTGGTGATGATTTTGGTATACGTCGCGAGGCTCTCATCCTGCGGCGTTTCCTTCAGCTCACCGCGCCGAAGTTTTTCCAGCGCCTCCAACAATGCCTCCGCGCCAAGCTCCGCGAGCTTGCACTTAAGGGTGCCGGTGGTTTCGTCATCGGCGATCGGAATCGCGCGCCGATGGAGCATCGCGCCCGCATCCATCTGCTCGACTACGCGCATGATGGTGACGCCGGTCTCACGATCACCCGCCAGGATGGCGCCTTCGATCGGCGAGGCGCCGCGATGACGCGGCAGCAGCGACGCGTGCACATTGATCGGCATGATGCGCGGCGCCGCGAGAACGTCATTCGGCAGAATACGCCCGTACGCCGCGACCACCAGCAGGTCCGGCGCGAATGCTTTCAACTCGGCGAGAAATTCCGGGGTGCGAATCCTGGTCGGCTTCAACGTCGGGATCGCATGATGCGCCGCGACCGCTCCGACCTCCGATGATTGTGGTTTCTGACCTCGACCGCGTGGCTGATCGGGTCGCGTGATCACGGCGACGACCTGATGATTCTCACCCGACGCGGCAATTAGCCTTTCAAGGATGTGGACCGCCAGCTCCGGCGTGCCCATGAAGACAATTTTCAAGGGAGGGGAGGCGTTCAGATTTGAACCGAGGGCGGCCTCGCCTTTTCGTACGTGCCGTCTTTGATCATTTTCTTGACTTTGCGTCGATAGATCTCGCGCTTGAGACGGCTGATGCGATCGATGAAAAGTTTGCCGTCGAGATGATCGATCTCGTGCTGCAGCGCAACCGCGAGAAGATCATTCGCCTCGATCTCAATCTGCTTCTGATCCGGCGTCCAGGCTCGCACCAGTACTTTCTCCGCTCGCTTCACGTCAGCGGTGAAATCGACAATCGACAGGCATCCCTCTTCCCAGATGATCGAGCCCTCGGCCTCGACGATTTCGGGATTGATCAACTTGAGCAGCGACTTGCCGGGATTGTCGTGGTCGGTATCGAGCACGATGATGCGCTGCGAGGACCCGACCTGCGGCGCCGCTAGGCCCACGCCCGGTGCGGCATACATCGTCTGCGTCATGCTGTCGATGAAGCTCGCGAGTTTACCGTCGATATTGTCGACCTCTTGCGCGGTCTCCTTCAGCGACGCTTCGGGATATTTCAGAATTCTCAGCAGTGCCATGGTGTTGGGAACCACTCATTCTATCAAACGGCGAAAACCCTAAAAAGCAGCCTCCAAATGGCTCTATGCCGCCATGCCGTGCTTGGCGAGGAAGGTTTCCATCGCGCGCACGCAGGCTTCGGGCTGCTCCATCTGTAAAAAGTGCGTGGTGTCGGGGATCGCCTCGTACTCCACCGGCGTTTCTTCCGCCACCGCCTTGCTGAGCAGACCGGGCACGCTCGGCCCTTCGATGTTCGGATCGGCGCCGATGAGCTTCACCGGAGCTTTCACGTGGCCGAGCTTCACCCATAGCGAGGGATCGCGATTCTCCTCGAACACACGCGCCTCCAACTCGCGTGGGCATGCGAGGATCCATTCACCAGTGGAAGGTTCCTCGCGCAGCGTAGCGCGCGCCATCAGGTCGTAGGCCTCGGGACGCCATCGCGAGAACACGGGGCGCGACGCCAGCTGCTTCGCGAAATCATGCGGCGTCGGATAGCGCTCGGTGCGTTTGCGCGCCCGAACCGCAAGCTGATCCTTGTCGCCCTGCTGAGCGTTGCGCAGCGGATGGCCATCGCGCGGATAGATCGGTGGGTCAACAAGCACCAATGCGCGCCATCGATTCGGATGCTCCAGCGCGTGGCGAATCGCAATCAGCCCCGACAGTGAGTGGAAGACTCCCGCGATGGGCTTGGGGCCGAACTCGCGATCAACTTCGCCCAGTATCTTCTCGAGGTCGACCACGAAATGCGCCATGTCGTGGCCGGCGCCGCCGTGCAACGGATTCTCGCCGTGATTGCGCACATCGAAGAGAATTAGGTCATAACGATCGCGCAGCAGGTTCCAGAACGGCAGGTACGCATCGATGGCGAGACCGTTGCCGTGGCATAGCACGAGGCGTGGGCCGGTAGGATTCCCATGGCGACGCACGCGAATGATCGCGCCGTCATCCATTTTCAAATCGAGGATACGGTTGGGGTTCGGCAACTCGGTCGCGCCGTTATTTTGATTTTTCTTATGCTCACTCACACGCCGATTTTCTCAGAGCATACGCACCGGGTCGATATCGATGCTGAGGTGAACATCGGCTTCGCGGGCGCGCCGCGCAAGCGTGGTCTGCATCGCGGAGAGCGCGGTGCGCAGCGCGGTGAGGTTCTCGGACTTCACCATCACCTGCCATCGATAGCGCTTCTTGATGCGCTCGATGGGCGCCGGTGCGGGACCGAGCACGCGGATGATGTCCGGCGACGCGGTCCTTCGATATGCGTCAGCGGCGCGCGCAAGCGCATGCGCGGCCGAGGTTGCGACGCGCGACACCGCCTCGGGATCCTCGCCCTCGATCCGCACCATCGCGAGCTTCGCGAAGGGCGGATATGAGAGCTCGCGGCGCAGTTCGAGTTCGCGGCGGATGAAGCGCGCGTAATCCTGCTCGCGCGCGGCGCGAACACTATAATGATGCGGCGCGTAGGTCTGGATGATGACGCGGCCGGCGCGTTCGCCGCGCCCGGCGCGTCCCGCCACCTGCGTCAGCAACTGGAACGTTCGTTCCGCCGAGCGAAAATCGGGAAGATTGAGGGAAGCATCGGCGAAGATCACCGCCGCCAGCGTCACGCCCGGGAAATCGAAGCCCTTGGTGATCATCTGCGTGCCGACCAGCACATCGATCTCACGGGCGCGCAATGCCGCGAGGATGTCGGCGCGCGCCCCCTTGCGTCCGCTCGTGTCGCTGTCCATCCGCTCGATGCGTGCGGTCGGCATCAGCTCCGCTAGCGCGGATTGGAGCCTCTCAGTGCCATAGCCCTGCCCGCTGAGGCCGAGCTCGTTACATTCGGGGCATTGCTCGGGCGCTGCGGATCGATTGCCGCAGTAGTGACATCGCAGCGTGCGATCGCGCAGATGAAACGTCATGCTCACGCTGCAGTTCGGGCATGCGATGACGTTGCCGCATACGTTGCACTGCAGAAAATTGTGGTAGCCGCGCCGATTGAGGAAGACCATGCTCTGGCCGCCGGATGCAAGATTCTCGCGCAGCCCGGCAATCAACTCGGGCGACAGCGGGACCGCATCGGGTTTCTTCTCGGCCGGCTTTGCAGCGCGCGCCTGCGCGAGTCCCATTCGCAGATCGATGACCTCGACGCTGGCCATCGCGCGATCGTTGACGCGAGCGGAAGCCGCAGCAGGTGATAGCGGGCGCGTCGGGTGTTGGCGAATGATTCGGCCGACGGCGTCGCGGAACCCAGCACCACCGGGCATCGCGTGAAGCGCGCCAGCACCACCGCGAGGTCGCGGGCGTGATAGCGGATGCCCTCTTCATTCTTATAGGCGGGGTCGTGCTCCTCATCGACGACGATCAGGCCGGCGTCGTGCAGCGGCGCAAAAATCAGCGAGCGCGGTCCGATCATGATGCGCGCCTCACCCGACAAGGCCGCGGTCCAGCTGGCCCATCGCTCGCTGACGTTCTGCGCGCTATGCGCGATGCCCACCAGCGAGCCGAAGCGCGCGCGAAACGACCGCACCACCTCATCGGCGAGGGCGATTTCCGGCACCATCACGATGACGTTGCGACCCGCGGCGAGCGTACGGGCGGCGAGTTGGAGATAAACCTCGGTCTTGCCACTCCCAGTCACGCCATGGAGGAGGAAACTCTCGTAACGCTTCTCCTCGATGGCGCGCGCGACGGCTTCGATCGCGGCGCGTTGGTCGTGCTGTAAGTTCATACGGCGGTAATACACGCGGCATCGTGCCGTTGGTCGACAATGTGACGGTCGCCGGCGCAGGAGGAATCTCCATGCGCACGATGCCGCGCCGCTCGAGGATTTTCAACGCGAGCTTCGCACCCGCCACTTTGGCTCTCAAGCTCCGAGAGCGCGAGGCTTCGCACCCGCCGCCGCGAGCGCCTCGATCACCTCGCGCTGTTTTTTTCCGCGCAGCGTCGCCGGGTCCGTGCCGCTCACCAGATGCACCGTCGGATCGCCCGCGTCCCGATGGCGACCGCGGGTGGAATCAACTGCTTCGACGATTCCTTCCGCCATCAGCGCCGCGAGTGCCGATGCGATCGCACGCCCGGCTCCGAGCTTCGCGAGCTGGCGCGAATTGATCGGATGCTTCTCGAGCGCCTCGATGATTTCTCGCTCGGCGTCGGTCGCCGCCGACAGGCGCAGCGCGTCGGGCGGATGCGCCAGCTTGTACATCAGGCGCGATTCGACGCGCGCGACGGCGGGAATCACGCTGCGATAAACTTCCGCCAGCGGCACCATGTAGTAGGTCGAGAGAAACTCCATCATCTGGAGATGGGGGCGATCGAACAGCGGACGTGGTTCGAGGAGTTCGAGGATCGCCTTCAGGTTGCCGTTGGTGCCGGGAAAGCTAGGCGCGGTCTTCGAGGACCACGCCAGTGACCTTGCGTGAGCGCAGCGGCGCGAGCACCCGATGACCGGGGCGGACGTGCCTTTCGAGCTCGGCGGGAACCAGGTAAGTGAGTTCCTCGATTCCGCGTACCGCGCCAACAACGACCATCCGAACTTGCATTGAATTTGCGCGACGCATCGCCGGCGTCGCGAGGGGTGAAATCTACCGCGCCGGGAAAATCTTATCACTGTAAATTTGCGCGTCTTTCCACAGAAAAACGAAAGCGCGCATCTTGACTGAGATGCGCGCCTTCGCAGCGAGTCAGAAAGAATATTTTTCTAGAAGCCCATCGCCGACTTGACCACCGCATCGGTAGTGAAATCCGCCGGCGTCACCGCACCCATGTTGATGTACCAGCATTCCTTTTCAGGAGCGCCAGGGGTCGGCAGATCGCAGAAGCTCGACATCCCGTTCTGCACGTTGGTGCTGGTCCCGTTGACCTGGAACACGCGCTTGAACGGATAGATGGCGACCTTCGCATCCGGCACCGGACGGTCGCGATAAGTCAGCCAGTTGCAGAAGTTGACCATCAGTTCACCGCGTCGATCGTACATATCATGATAGACGACCACGTCCGCTTCACTGTCGATGTACACCAGATGCTTGGAATAGAGCTCCTCGCTGATCTTCTTGCGATTGGGGGTGGTCTCGACCACGTAAACGCGGCGCATTTCCCATTCCGCGGGACACACGGTGCCGCCGCCGTCGTAAGGGCAGACATTTCCAGGCACCGTCGCGACGTGCATCGCGGCCAGCATCGGTTTCTCCCCCAGGAATTTGTAGGTGTAGTTCTCGACCTTCGGGTTGTATCCTTCCGCATCGTCGAAGCTGAACTGCAGCGTTCCGGCCGCATCACCCATGATCGACTCGCCCAGGCGGCGCATTCGCCGCGTCGAGGGCGAGTAGGTGTAGGCGTCGTCGGCGCGGCCCGGATCACCATAGCGATAACGCAGCGCTCCGGTACCACGCATCGCCTGGGGGGACAGCCAGGGGAAAGCGCGCGCCCGAAACATAATGTTGGATTGTTTGTATTCCGGGTCGGTGGGAAGCGGATCTACCTCGGTGCGACCGACGGTGTTATAGGCGCCGTAGTGACCGATCATCTGGTAATCGACCTCTTTGTAAGGATTGCCGAGCCCTTCGTAAACCTCGACGCACCCGAAGTAGCGCGAGTCGAAGTCGTCGGTCCACATCGGACGAAACATGACGTTCCAGATGAGCTTGACGCCGGTGTCCGGGTCATTCGCATCGATCAATGGAAACGGCTGTCCGGCGACATATCCCTGCAATGAAAGATGATTAGGCGCGAGGCGGACCTGCGCCGAATATTTCTCGGTCGCCTCACGGTAGGGCGGAGGCCAGTCGATGCGTCCGGTCGGGATGATGTTCATGACCATCCCGTTTTTGGCGCGCCAGTAGACGCCCGGGGAAACCAAATCTTTTACTAAATCGACATTAGCGGGCGTAATCTTGGTTCCAGGTTTGATCTCCTCGGCGGCAGCCGGCGCGGAGATTCCCGCGATGAACAAGATACCCGCTATAATCGCAAGCAGGGAACGGAATAAATGATGACCACGCATTCTCATCGCTCGCTTTCCCTCCATAAGTACCGTTAGTAAGACTTAAGTCCTCAGTCTGTGGAACTTATGAAGCATTCGGATCGTTTTTGTCAAACATCTTGATAGCGGTACCCCGTTCAGGATTGAAGTACCCATACCGCCCGCGCTCGCGCCGGTACTCGCAGTGGATCGCGGATGCAGAAATCCGCCACTTGCCGCGATGTTCTTTCCTGCGCCGCCTCACTCTGATTGAATCGAGGCTCCGCCGCGGGTTCGAGCTCGGCGGGCGCAACGGCACACAGGCTGAAGCCTGTGCCACAAGGAATTTTGAGATGCTGCGTTTTCTCACTGCCGGCGAATCGCACGGCCCCGAGCTGGTGGCCATGGTGGAAGGCGTACCGGCCGGCTTCGACATCGATATCGCGAAGATTAATGCCGACCTCGCGCGGCGCCAAAAAGGCTATGGGCGTGGTGGCCGCATGCTCATCGAAAAGGATGAGGCGCGTCCAGTTTCCGGCATCCGCTTCGGGCGTACGATGGGCAGCCCGATAACCTTCATCATCGAAAATCGCGATTACAAGAATTGGCAGAAGCGCATGTCCGCCGACCCCGCCGATCGCGGCGAGGCCACCGTCGTCACGCGCCCGCGCCCCGGCCATGCTGACCTGGCCGGCGTGCTGAAATACAACCTGGAAGATATTCGCGACGTGCTCGAGCGCGCCTCGGCCCGCGAGACGACTGCTCGTGTCGCCATCGGCGCGTTAACCAAAGAACTGCTCGCTCCATTCGGAATATCGGTGTTGGGTTACTGCATCAGCATCGGCGCGACCGAAGCGAAAACTCCGCAGCATCTTTCCGTCGAGGAATTGCAGCGCCTCACCGAAGAATCGCAGGTGCGGATGGCCGATGCGGATGCGGAACGCGCCGTCATCGCGGAAATCGACGCGTGCAAGAAAACCGGCGACACGCTCGGCGGCATCGTCGAGGTCATCGCGATCGGACTCCCGGTCGGTCTCGGCAGCCATGTGCAATGGGATCGCAAGCTCGACGGACGCCTCGCGCATGCGCTGTTGAGCTTGCAAGCGGTGAAGGGAGTCGAAATCGGATGGGGCTTCAAGGCGGCGCGGGTGCGCGGCTCCGAGCTGCACGACGAGATCGGTTACGATCGCGAGGAAGGCCGCTTCACGCGGCTGTCGAATAATTCTGGCGGCACCGAAGGCGGGATGTCGACCGGCGAGCCTCTGCGGTTGCGGGTTGCATTCAAGCCGCTCTCGACGTTGATGCGCCCGCTACGGTCGGTCGATATCAAGAGCAAAGAGGATGCACCGGGCGCCATCGAGCGCTCCGATGTATGCGCGATTCCGGCCGCGGCAGTTATTGCCGAGACGGTGGTAGCATTCGAGCTAGCGAATGCTTTCTTCGAAAAATTCGGCGGCGACTCGATGGTCGAGATCATGCGTAATTACCGCGGCTACCTCGAACAAATTCGCAACTACTGAAAGAGGCAGCCGCGATGAATCCCTATCTTGTTGCTGGGATCATCGCACTCAGCACGTTGGCGGTTCTCGCGACTTTGCCGTGGACCTTGCCGCGCACGTGGTATCGAGCGCTTTTCTACTACGGCGGGAAACCCAACCCATTCACCAGGCGGCTCAATTCGGCCCAGGCGCGACTTTCAGCTCTCGGAGTATTGCCCTCCCTGGTGGCCGCGCTGGAAACCCGGGGACGGCGAAGCGGTAAGGTTTACCTGACCCAGCTGGTGGTGGCGCGGATCGGTACCGAGCGCTATCTCGTATCGATGTTAGGTGAAAACGTGGACTGGGTGCGCAATGTGCGCGCGAGCGCAGGCGCCGCGGTGCTCCGTCACGGAACATCCGAAAAAGTGAAACTCGATGACGTGCCGGTGCCGGAGCGGGCGCCGATCCTCAAGGCCTACGTGCAGCAAGCGCCGGGCGGACGCCCGCACTTCGACCTCGGCATCGACGCACCGCTTGGGGAGTTCGAGAAAGTGGCAGCGCGCTATCCGGTATTCCACATCATCGCGGAGTGACGGTCATGGAGCAGGAGGGAAATCCGAGCTAGGATTCGAATCCTTATGGCGCCGTGCCTCATCCTTACTGGGTTCATGGGAACCGGCAAAAGTTCTATCGCGCCAATCCTCGCGCGGCGGCTGGCGTGGACTTATATCGATAGTGATGAAGTCCTGGTCGCTCGTGCTGGAAAATCCATCGCGGCGATCTTCGAAAGTGAGGGCGAGGCGCAGTTCCGCAAACTCGAGCGCGAGGTGATTGCGAATATTTCCAATCATCGGCCGATTTGCCCGCTGTCGGGAAATCCGCTTCCGGCGGTTATCGCGACCGGCGGCGGCGTCCTGATGGATGAGGCGAACTACCGCGCCTTGAATCACGCCGGCGTGATCATCTGCCTGAGCGCGCGGCCTGAAGTAATCGCGCGCCGCGTCGAGCGCTCGCGCACTCGGCGTCCCAAGCTGCTCGAAGGTGGCAAGCCGCTCGGCGAGCGGATCGCGGAGCTGATGGCGCAACGCAAAGAGGCATACGCACGCGCCGCGGCGGTGGTGGATACCTCTGACTTAAACGTCGAGCGCGCGGCGGAACGAGTGCTGGAAACCTTCATCAAGCATGGAGCGAAACGATGCGCACCTTCCGCGTAGAGCTCGGGCGCGATGCGCATCCGGTGCACGTCGGCACCGGCATTCTCGATCGCGTCGGAGAGCTCGCGCGCGAGGCCGGTCTCCAACCCGGTCGTGCCGCCCTGATCACGGATTCCAATGTCGCCAAACTCTACGCGCCGCGCGTCGGCGCTTCGTTGCAGGCGGCGGGCTTCGATGCGGCCCTTATCGAGATCCCTGCCGGCGAGGCGAGCAAATCGCTGGAGATGCTCGCGACGCTGTATGACCGCATGACCGAGGCGGAACTCGATCGCCAAAGCGTGGTGTTTGCGCTTGGCGGCGGGGTGACCGGCGACCTCGGCGCGTTTGCGGCGGCGACTTATCTGCGAGGAATCGCGGTGGTGCAGATTCCAACGACGGTAGTCGCGCAAGTCGACTCCTCGATGGGTGGTAAGAGCGGCGTAAACCATCGCCATGCCAAGAATCTTATCGGGGCGTTCTACCAACCGAAGCTCATCGTTGCCGATGTCGATTCGCTGGGGACGCTGCCGGAGCGCGAGTTTCGCGAAGGCTTGGGGGAAGTCATCAAGTACGGCGCCATCATGGATGAGCCTATGGTGGGCGACCTCGAGCGTGACCTGGACGCCATCCTGCGCAGGGACCTCGCCGCCCTGGAATGGATGGTCGAGCGAAGCCTCAAACATAAGGCCTATGTCGTCGAGAATGATGAGCACGAGGGTGGATTGCGGAAAATCCTAAACTTCGGACACACCGTAGGACATGCGATCGAGGCCTCGGCGGGGTACGGCAAATACCTGCATGGCGAGGCGGTCGCGATCGGGATGGTGGCCGCCTGTGCGATGTCGCGGAAGTTCGCCGGCTTGGCGGAGCCGGAAAGCCGTCGCTTGGAAGAACTGATTGCGCGCGCGGGGCTGCCGACCGTGATGGCATCAGCGCATCGAAGCGAAGATTTCGTGCGCGCGCTTCGTCTGGATAAGAAACGCCTCGAAAAGCACATCGAATTCGTGCTGATTGACAGGCTTGGTCATGCGTTTACTCGCAAGGTCCCATTCGACGATATCTTTTCGGTGCTCGACTAACGCAACTTTCGATGCCTTCTGCCCGTCTTATTGAATATCGAGACTGACGAGTACGTCGTTCGAGATAGCGTAAATTCCTTCTACGATACTTTTGATGCTTCTTAATAATGGATAATCATCTAATTCAAGTATTATCACCGCAATGCGTCCGGACCATTTGGTCATATGCATTGCACAACGAAGGCATTTTGTAATGAGCTAAGAAAAGGGAACGAATCGTTGGACTAGCGTTCGTTATCCGTTGGGTGTAGTTAAGGTTGTGGGGGCGTCGTGCGAAATGGCAGGTCGCGCGCCGACGCAATTATTTTGAGGCGGGGGGATGAGGTGACCTATGGATCGTATCGAAACCGTCCGAACCCGGGTACTTACCGTTCAGGAAGTGTCCAAGTACCTCCGAGTGCATCCTTCCACCATCTACAGGATGCTGAAAAAGAACCAGCTGCCCGCCTTCCGGGTCGGCAGCGACTGGCGTTTCACCGTCGAGGCTATCGATAAGTGGCGCGCCGAAGCCGAGCAGGGCGCGCTAGGCCGTGCCGATGAGCAGATGTCTCAAGCCCGAGATGCATCATCAGCCGGAGCAGCACGCCTCGAAGTAGCCGGCATCGCGAAAATTCAGCGGGGCGCCGAGACCGACGCGGTCATCATATGTCGGCATCTGTCTCCTCACCCCGCGAGAATTTCGCTCATACTTCTAGCTCTGGAAATATCGGCGCGGGTTGTCAACTAACATCGCGTTGATCTTCGCCTGCGAGACGCCGGCTTCCTTCAACTTTGGAACGATGTTCTGAAACACGTGCGAAGGCTTCCAGTTCTCGACCATCCGCGCCAGTTGCGGGGTGATTTCGAGGCCACGCCCGAGCCAACACGCGACGCTGTCATGCGAGAGCACCAGTTGCTTCTCGAAGCCGATGCCGCATAGGCCAATCAGCGACGCCATGCGGAGGCGGTCAGGCTGCGCGAAATCGAGTCCGAAGCGGTCGAAGCCGAGCAGCACGCCCTTGTCGAGCATATCGGTGTGATAGCGAAGATCCGCGATGCCGCAGCTATGCCCGATGATCACTTTAGCGGGGTCGACGCCTTCTGACATGAAGATGGCGACTTGCTCGCGGCCCATCGTGCCCTCTTCGGTGTGCGTCGTTATCGGGACGCCGGTTCGCTTCTGGGCGCGCGCCGCGGCACGCAGCGTGTTCTCCTCGTAAGGGGTGATTTGACCCTTGCCGGTCGCGCATTTGATGATGCCCGCCTTAATCCCGGTGTCGCCGATGCCCTTGGTGATCTCGCCGACGTAGACCTCGGTGATTTCCTCGACTGAGCGCTGCTTAAAATACGCGGTGTTGCCGAGGTCTTCCTTATACAGGCCGGTCGCGCACACGATGTTCACGCCGGACTTCTCGCCAACTTCGCCCATGAAGCTGACATCGCGCCCGATATCCATTGGGCAAGGGTCGACCATCGATTGTAGCCCCAGGTCCTTGAGCGGCTTCAGTGTCTCGATGCAGTTCTTCAGCGCGCTCTTGCGATCGAATTTGGGAATCGAGCAATCCAGCTCCCATCCCGCCCATCCAATCAGCAGATGCTCATGCATCAGGGTGGTGCCGAGCTTTTCAGGCGCGATGGTTCCGGTGACCGTATTGATTTGTTTCATGGGTCCAACTCCTTGTCGGCGATCGTGACCCGAAACTAGTGCCGGAATATGGGCGCCGTCAAACGGGATTCCACGCCGATTGCAGCCGCCGGGGCTTAATGCGATGGACGTGGACCTGGGCCAGGTGGTACTGGGCCTGTTCGGTTAGCCAGTTCAAGGCGCTGTCGCCTGAATACTTGCGACAATCGCACCGCCATTTCGGGCGAAAACCTTTGAGATTTCCCTTCAGCAGATGCAGCCGAAAGTCCGGCAGATCAGGTGCAAAACTTCGCCGAAGCTCACGCTACCGAGGTCTCGAAGCGCGCGAGGCGATCCGCGGTGCTGAGGTCGCCTTCGAGCCGGATGCATCGGCACGGGAGGGTGGCTATCCATTTCTTGTGAAGTCGTAGGCTGCGCATGCTCTCATCGGCGGTGTCGTACTTCGACGCCCATTCGATGAACTCCAGATGATGCGCGCGCATCGCGCCGCCTTCAGCGATCGCGTCGCCATAGCGCACCCGCTCGCGCTCGATGAGCCGCGACATCCGAAGTCCATGCGAGACATGAAGGAATACCGCCAGCTCGAAGCGCGGAATGAAGATGTCGCCCCATCCGCATAGGGAGCCCGAAAGGACCCACTGCGGATGTGCATCGAGGTCGGCGGCGAGCATCCGCTGACGCGCCCCCACCTCGCGCATGCTGATGAACGGCGGATTGGTCGGCATCCAGAAATAGTGGTCGACGTCGAGATGGGTATGCCCGAACCGCGCGGCGATCGCCTCTGCGAGCGTCGTCGCGCCAGAGCCCGAGGCGCCGAAAATATGGATTCGGTTGGGAACGGCCACCATCTCATTAGTATCGAAAGAGGATAGCTTTCAACGACATCGAGTTTCGGTATGATCTCTACGGATGACCGATTGCCCGCCTCCCATCAAGCAGGAAGAAGCGGGAGAATCGCTTCGTGCCAGTTCCTCGAATCGGCCGCTTCGCTCAGAATGAATGACAGATAAAACTGAAATCGCCGCGATAATTCTCGCCGCCGGACTTGGCACCCGGATGCGCTCCGAGCGCGCCAAGGTGCTGCATGAACTCGGCGGCGAGCCGATGCTACTTCGCGCGATTCGTTCCATCATGGCTCTCGCCCCGACGCCGCTATGCATCGTCGTCGGGCACCAGGCGCGCGAAGTGGAGGCCATTGCGCGCGCAGCGTTTCCGAATCGTGCGGAGCTGACGTTCGCCCTCCAGCCCGAGCAGCGCGGAACTGGCCACGCTGCACGATGCGGCATGGCTGCCATCCCGCACGATTTCGCCGGCGACATACTCATCACGTACGGCGACTTGCCGATGCTTTCGCTGGCGACGTTGCAGGCCTTCCGGGCCTCGCATCGCACTTCCGCTTCGAAGGTTTCGTTCATCACAGTGTCGCTCGAGAATCCAGCGGCGTATGGCCGCGTGATTCGCGATTCTTCCGGCGAGGTCACCGCTATCGTCGAGGCCCGCGATGCGGAGCCCGAGCAACGCGCCATCCGTGAAATTAATACTGGCGTTTATCTCGTCGATGCGGCCTTCCTGCACGCCGCTCTCGATGAGCTCGCGCCCAACAATGCGCAGGGCGAGTACTACCTGACCGATATCATCGCGATCGCGCGCGCTCGCGGGATGCGCATCCTCGGATGGCGCGCACGCGACGCAAGCGAGTTTGCTGGAGTCAATTCACGAGAGGAGCTTGCAACGATGGAAGCCGAAATCCGCAACGCGACGAACCGCAAGCTGATGGCGGCGGGCGTGACCTTCATCGATCCCGCGACCGCCTATATCGCCGAGAGCGTCGAAATCGGTGCGGACACGGTCATCGGACCCAATGTGCAAATTCTCGGCGCCAGCAAAGTCGGACGCGGCGTGCGTATCGAAGGCACTGCGTGGCTCTCGAATGTCACCATCGGCGATCGATGCCATCTGAAGCTGGGGGTGCGGGCCGAGGAATGCCACATCGGCGACGATTCCGAAATCGGCCCGTTCGCGCATCTGCGCGCCGGCACTGAACTGGCGGGGCATAATCGCATCGGCAACTTCGTCGAGACCAAGAAGGCCCGGCTCGGCATCGGCAGCAAGGCGAGTCATCTCAGCTACCTGGGCGATGCGGTAATCGGCGCGGGCACCAACATCGGATGCGGCGTCATCACGGTGAACTACGATGGCTACGACAAGTTCATCACCGAGATTGGCGACCGTTGTATGATTGGATGTGACACGCAGTTAGTGGCGCCGGTCAAGCTGGGCAACGATGTGTACGTGGCCTCGGGCACGACCATCGTGCGCGAGGTTCCCGATGGCTCGCTGGTACTCTCGCATCATCCGCAACGCGACAAGGCCGGATGGACCGCGGAGTTCCACAGGCGTCACGAGGGCCGGCGCCGGTGGTGGGTCGAGAAGGGGTAGCATCCGGCAATCAGTGCGAGGGCTTCTCGTCGGCATCACCACAGAGATACTTGCGATAAACCCGTAGCGCCGGATCCTTCGAAGTGTTGACGGTGCTTTTCAGGTCGTGCTTCCAGTCGCCGGAGCCGATGCACATATATTTGATGTTATTTGCGCAGTCGAAAGCATTCTGCATGAAACCCTTGCGGCCGATGTCCTCGGGCCTGGTAATGCCGGTACTTTCGTTGAAGTAAACCAGGCCGTCGTCGCCGCGATGCACCGATGCGGGATCGAGGTACGAATGTCCCGGCTCGCCCTCGGTGACCGCCGCCGGCTCTTCAACCCATCCGTCGTGCCCGCCCGATTGGGCTCGTGCGGCAATCTGGCTGGTCAAAAATATGCTGACCGATAGCGCCACGCATGAGGCCAGCGTGGAAAAAATGCGCTTCATTAGCATTCCAGTGTTGAGAAATATCAATAGCTCGGTAGGAGCGCGAGATTAAAAATCAACCGAAACAGCTCGTTCGAGGTGATTGATGAAACCTGCGAGGGACCAAAAACGTCGGATACAATGATGAATTGAACGACGGTGAACTTTCATAGCTGGACCTCCCAAGTGCGCCACTCGCTTGCGACCAGGATAACCGCCTTCCCTGCCCACGCGAATATTGCTGTTCGCGCAGAAACCCAACCGTTCGACCCCTGCTCGGCCGCAGCTTCAATCGGGCGCGCGGCGCTCATGGTACTCGCCCTGATTTGCGCCTCCGCATGCAGCACCACGACGCTGCCCAATGCATTCACCCTGATTCGGACCCGATGGCTCTATCGCAAACCCCCGGAGTTCGTCGGGCAAACCGGTCCGCTCTCCCGCGCGCAGGGCGAGGAGATTATCCAGCATCTCGAGGCGCGTAGCGGCTCGGTAAATCTCCTCCAGAAACATCTGGCGTTCGAACAGACCATCAGCGGGACGCCATTGCTCCTGGGAAACAAAGTGACCCTGCTGGAAAACGGGCCGGCAACCTATGCCGCGATGTTTCAAGCCATCGGCAATGCGCGGGACAGCGTGAATCTGGAAACCTACATATTTTCCGGCGATGCGATCGGCTACAAGTTCGCCGACCTGCTCATCGCAAAAGAGCACCAGGGGGTGCAAGTAAACATCATCTACGACAGTTTCGGCTCGCTGATGACGCCGGAGAGCTTTTTCGACCGGATGCGCGCGGCGGGAATCAGAGTTCTGCAGTTCGATCCGATTAATCCAATCCGTGCGCGGCTGCGATGGTCGGTCAACCATCGCGATCATCGCAAGCTCATGGTGATCGATGGAAAGGTGGCGTTTACCGGAGGCATCAATATTTCGGGCGTTTACTCCAGCGGTATCAGGCAACACGAGTACGCTCCCGGAGGCAGGCCGGAGTACTGGCGTGATACCGATGTAGAAATCGAGGGTCCCGCGGTCGCGCAATGCCAGGAATTATTTCTGTCAACTTGGGCCGATCAGGGAGGTGGGCCGCTGGCACCGCGCGACTACTATCCCCTGCTGAAGCCGAAGGGCGACTACATCGTTCGGGTCATCGGCAGCATTCCGGAACAGTTCAGTCTCATCTACGTAACCCTGATTTCCGCGATCAACAACGCGGAGAAGAATGTCTGGATTACTGATGCCTACTTCGCACCGGAACCAGAAATGATCGAAGTGCTGGAGGAGGCCGCTGAGCGCGGGGTCGATGTGCGCCTTGTGCTGCCCTCACAGACCAATGAGCCGCTGATCATGACCGCGTCACGTTCCTACTATTCCGAATTGATGCGCAGCGGGGTGAAAATTTTCGAATGGCGCGGGGAGATGCTGCACGCAAAAACCGCGACCATCGATGGCGTCTGGTCGACCGTCGGATCATCAAATCTGGATTCATGGAGTATCGTCCACAACAACGAGATTAACGCGGTCGTGTTGAGCCTCGACTTTGGCGCCGCCATGAACACCATGTTCAGGCACGACATCTCGAATTCAGTTCAGATCGAGCCAAATCAGTGGAGCGATAGAGGCATCGGAGAACGCCTCCATGAAGGGATCGCTCGCATCATGCAGCCGCTGCTGTGAAATTTTCTTATCTCCGGATCGTTTTGGGATCATTTTGGGATCATTTTGCGATTATTTCGCGGGATGGCGAGCCAGCGAACCCCACTGCGGGAGCGGATGATTCTCTGCGATCGCGCGCGCCAGCAACTGCCCGGCGTGGACACTCAGCGCGACACCATGGCCTGCATACCCGCCGGAAACCATCACCCGAGGATGTCGAGGATGCACCCCCAGCAGCGGAATCGCATCTTCGGCGAATGCGATCGGGCCGCCCCATGCGGCGGAGAATTGCACCTCGGCCAGCGCCGGATGAAGGCCGCGCACGCGACGCTTCATCCGTTCCAGCACCTCGCGCGATTCGCCCTCATGCACGTCGGCATTTTCCAAATCGGATGGCGTGCCAAAGACCAGCCCGGCGCCGAAAATCACGCGCCCGTCGGAAATCGTACGGCCCCATAAGTACGGCATGTCAGTAGTGTAAAACGGAATGTCTCGATCGAGACCGATCGCCGCCAACGTGGAAGCGTCGAGCGGTTCGGTCGCGCACGCGAACGTCAGACAGCTGCTCAACGGAGGAGAATCCGGCAGCGTCGCGTTGATCCAGGCATTGGTGGCGATGACGACATAACCGGGAGTGATGCGCTCGCCCGCCACCTCGAGCATCAATTCGGGTTCGAATGAAATTTTTGTCACCCGCGCATGCTCGCGGATGGTTGCGCCGGCGCGAATCGCCGCGTGCGCGAGGCCCATCGTCAACGCGGCGGGCTGAACCACGCCGCCTGCGACATTTTTTACGATGCAGACCGGACGGTCCGCGTCGGTCCACGGCAACATCTTTTCCGGCGCGGATTGGTGATGCTCGATTTCCCAGCATCCCGGCAACAGGAGATCGCACGCGATACCCTCCTCGGCAACGACGCGCTCCAGTCCGGTGACGCAGGTGTTTGCTTCCTTGCGGGGTCCCGTGGCGGTGCCTTCGAGGACGAGCCCTCCCGTCCGTCCGCTCGCGCCGTCTGCGACCAATCCCGCCTCGTAAACCACGGCCTGAATTCCGCGCTGGGCGAGATGCAGTGCGGTTGAGGTTCCGGTGAGTCCGGCGCCGATGATTGCGACCTCGGGACTACGAGAACTTGCGAATTTGGAACCGGAAACGAGGTCCGTTCGTCGCGGCCACGGTGGCTCACCCCATTGAAATCGCGCGCTCCTCATAGTCAGTGGCCCGCCGAAAAGTAACTACCGATCGCGCTACTTCTCGTATTTAAGACGCCATTGGCGGCCGTCCTTCTCGAGCAGATGATCCGCTTCCTTCGGTCCCCATGATCCCGCCGGATAATTGGGGAACTCGCGCGCGGGCAGTGCTGTCCACAAATCCAGCAGCGGATTGATGATGCGCCACCCTGCCTCGACCATGTCGTCGCGCTGGAACAGCGTCGGGTCGCCAATCATGCAATCGAGGATGAGCGTCTCGTATCCGGTGCTGGGCGCGGCGCCGAAGTAATCGGAATATTTGAAGTTCATGTCGACCGGCCCGAGCTTCATCGTGGGGCCGGGAATCTTGGCGCTGAAGCCGAGTTTGATGCCTTCCTCGGGCTGGATGTGGACTACCAACAGATTCGGCATCGTCGCTTCGACCGGGGTGTCGCGGAACAGCGTGAAGGGCGCGCGCTTGAACTGGATCGCGATCTCGGTGACGCGACGCTTCAGGCGCTTGCCGGTGCGCACATAGAACGGCACATGTGCCCACCGCCAGTTGTCGATGTTCAGCTTGAGTGCGGCGTAGGTCTCGGTATTCGAGTCGCGCTTGACCTGGTCCTCGGTGCGATACGCGGGCACCGGCTTGCCATCCTCGGTGCCGGCGCCGTATTGACCGCGAACCGCGGTCTGCAGAGCCTCCTCGGCTTTGACCGCCGGGATAGCATGGAGGACCTTGGCTTTCTCGTCGCGCACCGCATCCGCATCGAAGGAGTACGGCGGCTCCATCGCGACCATCGCGATGAGCTGCATGACGTGATTTGGCACCATATCGCGCAGTGCGCCGGATTGGTCGTAGTAACCGCCGCGCTCTTCGACGCCGACCGTCTCGGCGGCGGTAATCTGGACCGAATCGATATAGCGAGAGTTCCAGATGGGCTCGAAGATACCGTTGCTGAACCGAAACGCCATCAGGTTCTGCACGGTCTCCTTACCCAGATAATGATCGATGCGATAGATCTGGTTTTCTTCCAGGGTCTTCTTGATGTCGGTATTGAGCGCGTGCGCCGATTCGAGATCGCGTCCGAACGGCTTCTCGATGATGACGCGGCGCCAACGTCCGTTTTCCTCGGTGGTCAGGCCCGCATCGCCGAGTTGCTTGACGGCGACGGCGAAGAATCGCGGCGCGACGGCCAGGTAGAAAAGGCAATTGCCCTTGGTCGAATGCTGCTTGTCAACTTTGTCGATCATCTCGGCCAGGCGCTTGTAGGCGGCCGGATCGCCGAAGTCACACTGCACGTATTCGATTCGCTCGTTGAACCAGTTCCACGTCTCGTCATCGACCTTGGTGGTGGCGAATTCGTGGATGTCCTTGCTCTGCGATTCGCGGAATTGCTGGGTGTTGAATTCGTTATTGGAGAACCCGATTATCGCGAACTCATTGGGCAGCAGGTTGTTGGCCTTGAGGTTGTAGAGCGCGGGCATCAGCTTGCGCTTGGTCAGATCGCCTCCCGCGCCGAAGATCACCATCGTGCAGGGATCGCCGATTCGCGGTTCGGTGGCGTCGCTATTGGTTTCGTTTGCCATGATGCTTTATATCCTGTGCGTCGGGGTTCAGACGATCTTACGATTTTGGCAACGCGATTAGAAATCGTTGATACGCCGGTAGCAAAGCTGCTGACCACCGGCTAGCTGAATGGGGCGCCAAACTCGTGGGCGCCGCACTCCCTGATGATCTGAAACGACCTAACTCGGAAGCGGAGGCTTCTTGAAGCCGCCCAGTTCCTGTTCCAGCGCCTTGGCCACCGCGAGCACCGTCTCTTCCTCGAATGCCCGCCCGACGATTTGCACGCCGATCGGAAGTCCGTCGCGATCCTGCCCGCGCGGATACCACGGCCGCGGGAAGTCCGGCGCAGTTGACCCATAGTGCAGGCCAGTTCGCGGCGAAGAGGTTGAAGCTCTGCCCATCGATGCTCACATCGGTCAGACCATGCTCGAAAGCGGTGACGCAGAATGGCGCGCCGATGATGATCGGATACTTCTCCATGAACTGCTGAAGCTGAACCCGAAAGATGTCGCGCTCGATCGAAGTGCGGAAGAAGTCGGCGGCCGACTTCGAGGCTTGTTGCGACATGAAGGTACGCCGCAAGCGCTCCCGCGACAGATGCTCACGTCCCGCCAGCATTCCGCGCAGCAGCTCACCGCCATCCGCCATCGCATAGTCCATCCAGATGCGCGCGGCTTCCTTGATCGGCGGCGTCTTCGATTCGACCGGCACTCCGACCTTGCTCAGCGCAAGAGCGGCGCGCTCGACCGCGGCACGGATTTCCGCCGCAACCGGAACGGCAGCTTCAACACCGGTGAAGAAGGCGCAGGGGACCTTCTTGAGCTTCACCTTTTCCGGGCGCGCTTCCGTCGAGGGCACCGTATAGGGAGTGCTGGGATGAGGTCCGCGAAGAAGGTTGTATTCCAGCGTCAGGTCATCGACGTAGCGCGCCATCGGACCAATCGTGGCCATATGGGCAATCGGCGGCGGCGCGGCCGGCGACGGCGGCAGATGCCCAGTGCCCGGAATCGTGCCCCAACTCGGTTTCAATCCGACCACTCCACAAAAATGCGCAGGAATGCGGATCGAGCCGCCGTAGTCCGAGCCGAGCGCGAGCGCGCACATACCCGATGCGAGCGACGCCGCTTCGCCGCCACTGGAGCCGCCGGGCACGCGTCCGGTATGCCACGGGTTGTTGGTCGCGCCGAAGAGCGGATTTTCGCAGTCGTAGTCCATCGCCATTTCGGGGACGTTGGTCTTCGCAATGATGATGGCGCCCGCCGCGCGCAAACGCGCCACCGTCGGTGCGTCCTCAGTCGGGACGTGGTGCTCGAGGATTTTCATCCCATCGGTCGAACGGATGCCCTTGGTTTCAATCGAATCCTTAATCGTGATGGGGAGCCCTTCCAGCGGACGGATGTCTTCACGGCCCGCCAGCCGGCGATCGGCTTCATCGGATTCCTCAGCCGCGCGCGCTTCGACCAGCGTGACGACGGATTTGACATGATGATTGAGCGATTCGATCCGCTCGATGAACGCCGAAACCATCTCGGCGGAAGAAATCTGCCGCGAGCGAAGCATCTGGAGAAGTTGAGTGGCCGGCGCGAAAAACAACTCGTCGGAAAAAGCCATGTGAAGATACCTCGGGTGATCGAGGTTTTAACATTGCAACTAATGAGATGCCAATTGTGAGACGGTTCGTAGTCCGCGGCTACTTGAACGTCGCGCGCAGACGATCCCGATCGAACCCCGCTATCACAGTCTTTCCGGCGATCACCAGCGGGCGCTTCAGGAGGTTCGGATCAGTCGCCATCAACTTGATGGCTTCCGCGGCGGAGAGCTTTTTCTCGCCGAGGCTCAGCTTCTTGTAGGCCGGACTTTTCGGATTGAGCAGATCACGCGGATCGAGTCCTATCTCCGCGAACAGTGCCTTGAGGTCGGCCTCGCTCAGCGGATTTTTGGCATAATCGCGTTCGTCGAGGTCGAGGCCCAGATCATTGCGCAAGAAACTTCTTGCGTTGCGGCAGGTCGTTCAAGAGGACTTCCAGAGAAACCTGGCCTTTTTCATCGCGCGTCCACCTCGCTACTCGATACTGGTATCGGGCAGCGTCGAGGGGGGATGTGACACCGAACCGGCGCCGCGATCCATCGGCTGGCCGGCACCCGCCGCGGGCGCGGGTGCGACATTGCTCGCCGAGGGCGCACTCGGAGGCGGCGTCATCGGCTGAACGGTTGAGTTGTCCGGCGGCAAGGGAGCCGTTTCGGTC
This sequence comes from uncultured delta proteobacterium, assembly GCA_963814035.1. Classification (GTDB taxonomy): domain Bacteria; phylum Desulfobacterota; class Binatia; order Binatales; family Binataceae; genus DATGKG01. Next base: position 68,157 of record CAWFBH010000007.1, on the reverse strand, counting down.
GGACCACTGAAATGAATCGGCTCCTTGCCCGCGAGCATGTCCGGGGTGACGACATAGTCGCCGCCGAGCGAACTGCGCCAGATGGTATTGGCAGTCTGGGTGTTACCACCGGTCAGGCACCATGCGCCGCCGCCGACGATTCCGCCGAAGATCGCATACACCAACTTCGCGGGAATATAGAGGATGTTGGTCGCGAGCGAGCCCGCGCCGTATCCCACGCCGGCCCAGTTCACTCCACCTTCGTCGGGTTGCGGCACCTGCGCTGACTGCGCGGTGCTGGTCTGCGCGAACGCGCTGCTCGCGAGGGTGCCTATCGGCATCATCATGGTTAGCGCGAGTGCGCCGGCTATCAGGCGTGATCGGGTCTTCCTCATCGTCGTCCTCCTCCACTCCATCGTACCGAAAATTCTATTCCACTTTCACCACCGCGTCGCGTGGGATCAGTTCCATTAAATGACGAAAAGCACGTTCGAGATAATCGGAATCCTTCGATTCGAGGGTCAGCTTCACCCGATACTCCGGATTCCCCATTTTCGGATACGAACCCAGCATTAATTGCGGATAGATCGCGAGAGTCGCATTCAGATGCTCGGCAAGCGAGCTCTCGATGCTGTTGGTGTAAATGGCGCGCATGAAGTAGGGGTCGGCGCGCAGTCGGGGCTTGAGCGAATTCAGCTTGCTCTCGAAGAGTTGCGGGATGCCCGGCAGAACGTAAACGTTCTCCACCTGCACGGTCGGAAACCGAATGTCACCAGCGTCGTTCAGCACCGCGCCATCGGGAACTTCCGCCATCCGAAGGCTGGCGGCATTGGCGCGCGCGCCCATGTGTTGCTGGATGAGGCTGGCCAGCTCCGGATGCTGAATCAGCTTGCGGTTAAACGCGATCGCGACCCCTTCCATCGTAATGTCGTCATGCGTGGGGCCGACGCCACCCGAAGTGATCACGAAATCGAAATGGCTGGAGCAGTAGGCGACTTCCTCGGCGATGGCGGGGAGCTCATCGGGAACCACCGCGATTCTTTTCAGCTCGACGCCGAGGCTGCGCAGCTCGCGCGCGGTGAAATAGGCATTGCTGTCCTGGACCTTGCCGGACAGGATTTCATTTCCGATAACCACCAAAGCGGCGCTGCGATCGTGCATAACCCAGACGCATTATCCTAACGCGATCGTGATGCGGCAACAGGACGGGCCCACAACTTTGCGCTATTGGTCGGTCTGCTCGATATCGCGCGACTGGCCCTTGAGGAAATCCTTGAAGCGTTTCTTGAGCCGATTCTCGATCTGACGGACGCGCTCGCGACTGATGCCGAACTTCTCGCCGATTTCCTGCAGGGTGATCGGGTCCTCCGAGAGCAACCGCTCCTGAAAAATTTCCAACTCTTTGCCCTCGAGGGTCTTGGCGAACTCCTCGACGCTGTCCTTCGCGAACTGGCGGAACTCCTCGCCCGCGGTCGCCTCTTCCGGATTGCTCGATGGATCATTGTCGGGGAGCACATCGAGCAGGCGGGTATCCTCGGTATTCGGCACCGGCTGATCGAGGGAAACCTCGCTCTGCGACATCCGCTCCTGCATCTCGCGGACCTCGCTCTCCTTGACGCCCATCCGCTGCGCGATGAGTTTCGGCTGTGGCGTGAAGCCCTCGGCCTCGAGGCGATCAGTCTCCTTCTTCAGGTTGAAGAAGAGCTTGCGCTGCGCCTGAGTGGTGCCGATTTTCACCAGCCGCCAGTTGTTGATGAGGTAGCGATAGATGTAGGCGCGAATCCACCACACGGCGTACGACGGAAACCGAATCCCGCGATAGGGATCGAAATTCTTGACCGCCTCCATCAAGCCGACGTTGCCCTCCTGGATGAGGTCGAGGAGGTTCTTGGAGGCGCGCGCGAATTCCATCGCAATTTTGACGACCAGGCGCAGATTCGCGGTGACTAACTTGAAGGCGTCCTCGCGATCGTGGTTCTCGGCGTAGCGCTTGCCGATGATGGTTTCTTCTTCGCGCGTCAGCAGCGGGAAGCGACGGACCTCGGCGAGGTAGCGGCTCAGCGGATCGAATGGAACCAGCGCGGCCTGGCGCTCGGCGGCGAGTTCGGCCTCCTCGGCGGCCTCGAGCAGGGCGTCGCTGTCGGCATGTTCGGGGTCGAGGGCGACTTCGACATCGGGATTGAGCACGATCTCGGCGGGCGCGGAGTCATCGTCATCGGCGGGCAGGATCTCGACCTCATCCGGTTCGGCAACTCTGGGCTGGCGCGATTTCTTCGGCGTCGGTTCCTCGATGAGTTCAGGCTCGACGACCGGCGGCTTCGCCTTTCGCGCGGTTTTGGGAGGAGCAGCTTTCCGGGGTTTACGAGGCACGTCAAAAATCCGGGACCTGGCCAACTGCTAGCGAGAAATGTGGCCGTCAGCAACGCGGCCCGCATCGGCGGGCAATCACCGCGCTATTCTTTGTCGGGGAACTCGATGTTGACTTTGAAGGCGGCGATCTCGCGCAACGCCGTCACGACTTCCTTGTTATCGGACTCGACCAGCGGTGGCGCGCCTTTGAGCAGTTGCTTGGCACGACGCGCACCGGCGAGCACCAGTTCAAAACGGTTCGAAACGTTGAGGAGACAATCTTCTACTGTAATGCGTGCCATGTGCTTCGATTGTCCGTTGACGCGGGCATCATGTCAACGCGAAAGAGAGGGGCGGCAGGTCCGCCCCTCATTGATTCCTCGCAATCAGCCGCCGTAATTGAAGCCGGTCTCTGACAGCATCATGATTTTCGCGTCGCGCTTCAGATGGCCCTCGGTCACCTTGCCAACCACGGTGCTATGATCACCGAGCTCATAGAAGCCGACCACGTCGCATTCGACCGAGGCCGGCGCATCGCTGATGATGGGGCATCCGTTGGCGCCGGTCTCATACGCGAACTCGCCGAATTTCCCATCCACCGGCTCGACATGCTTGAAGTACGAGGTCGCGATTTTCTTCTGCCCGGTCTCGAGGCATGAAAGCGCGAACTTGCCCGATTCCTTCACCATCGCATGGGAGCCGGAATCCTTCTTGATGCCGACCACGACCAGCGGCGGCGCGAACGCGGTCTGCGTCACCCAGTTGACGGTCGCGACGGTGCTCTTCCCGCCATGCGCCGCGCCGAGGACGTAGAGGCCGTAGGGGATCATCAATAGGGCTTTCTTCTTTGCATTCTCATCCATGACAATATCTCCTTAGAATTCAGGGGTTTCGGTTTCGATTAATTCACGCTGTTCTTGGGGACAAAACCGGTGACGCCTTTGTTAGGTCCGTCGCTCACTTCAATGGTATCGCCTTCATCGTCGCTCGATATGACGTTTACTGGTGTTTTATCATCCACCTGCTTCGTTTCGACGCCTTTTCCGACGCCGCTGGCCAGCGCGCCCAGCGCACCCTGCTTTTTCAGGTCGGCGAGCTGGTCATAATGCTGCCGGTCTGGGTAAATCGCGACCGTCGTGTCGCCCGGCGCCGCCACCAACCGATGCTGGCATCCCGCGAGCAGCAGCGCGCCGCCAATCATTGATGCCGCCAATGCGAGCCGATTTTTCACCACCAAGGTTTCCTCCCCAACATCGATTTGGTTCCATCCCGCGGTAGCATCAGTCTTAGCACGCCCCCGCGACCCCCGTTCAAGCGCGCCGATGCTTTCCCGCTTGACCTGATCTCAGCATTCCGCCGACCCTCATCGACATCACCAGAGGGCCGGGATAAGTTCGCATGATACGCGCGTGACTTTTTCTGCCAACTCAACTTTGAAACGCTGGTTGCGCGTTTCTCTCGCGATAACTCTGCTGTCGCTGCCTGCAACGATGGCGCAGGCGGGATGGACGCCAGGCCAGTTCCAGTCCGACGGCAAGCCGGTTGAGGAGAATCATTGTGTTCCGGCCGGCGAAGGACCCTTTCCCGCGGTTATCATCCTCCATGGTTCCGGTGCGCGGGACTTCGGAACCGAAGATTACGAGGCGATGTGTTCGAAGCTCGCGGACGCCGGCTACTACGGCGAGTTTATCGAGTACTACAGCCAGACCGATGCGGTCTCGCCCGGCGACCTCGACGGGATGCATCGCAACTATCCAATCTGGCTCAATGAAATCCATTCCGGGGTCGCCGCGCTGAAGAAAAATCCGACCGTGAACTCGCGAAAGATCGGGTTAATGGGATTTTCGCTCGGCGCCTATCTCGCGGTCGACTACGGCGCGACTTATCCCGACGAAGTTTCCGCGATTGTCGAATACTATGGCGGCTTGTCACCGGAGCTATATCCGCGCGTGGCGATGCTGCCTCCCGTCCTCATCCTTCATGGCGATATCGATAGGATGGTTCCGGTCTCGCAAGCCCGCGATCTCGATGCGGCGATGACCAAGGCAGGTCGTCCTCACGAGATGAAGATTTATCCGGGCGCCGAGCACGCGTTTAATTTTCCCTCCGCGTTTATGTGGTACAAACCCAGCTTTACCAACGACGCGTGGGATCGCGGCATCAAATTTTTCGATAAGTATTTGAAGAGCGATTCCAGGTAGCGCGAACACTCAGTCTCGCCTCCTTACCTCCGAAGTAATCGACATTTTTCCCGCCCGGCCTATGTTCCACCAGCGGAGGTTAGAACTCGGTGGATAGGCGAAATCTTCTAAAATCAGTGGCGATGGCGGCCGCCGGCGCGGGCCTGATGGCAACCGGCAATAAGCTCTCGGCAGCTACCAATCCTCAAATCTCGGAGGCAAAAGCAATGCGACTTCCCTTCCTCGCGGCGAAAGATGGAACGACGCTCTACTACAAGGATTGGGGCGCGGGCAGAAACGTTCTGTTCGCATCCAGCTGGGGGATGAACTCCGACATGTGGCAGTACCAGATGACGCCGATGGTAAGCGAGGGTTTCCGCTGCGTCGCATATGACCGGCGCGGTCATGGCCGTTCCGCGCAACCGGCAGATGGCTACGATTACAACACTCTGGCGGATGATCTCGGCACGGTTATCGAACAGCTCGATCTTCGCGAAGTCACCTTGGTCGGCCACTCGATGTCAGGTGGCGAGATTGTGCGCTACCTGTCGCGCCACGGCGCGGGCCGGGTCAGCAGGATTGTGCTCGTCGCCCCGACCACGCCCTTCCTTCTGAAGACGGCCGACAATCCTGACGGTGTTCCGCAGGAGGCCTTCGATCAGGTGCGAGCGCAATTGAGCGCGGATTATCCGAAGTGGCTGGTGGACAACGCGCGTCCATTCTTCGTCGCCAGTACCTCGCAAGCGATGATGGATTGGGTGTTGGGCATGATGACGCTAGCCTCGCTCAAGGCGCTGCTCGATTGCAACCAGGCATTCGTCCAAACCGATTTCCGCGCCGAGCTCCCCAAGATCAGCGTTCCCACTTTGATCATCCAGGGTGACAAGGACGCCTCCACGCCGCTTGATCTCACCGGGCGCAGGACCGCGAAGATGATCCCGGGCGCCGAGCTGAAAGTATATGAGGGCGGGCCTCATGGGCTGATGTTCACCCATATGGATCGCTTCAACCGCGATCTCATCGCGTTCGCGCAAAGCTGATCTCGCGGTGGTTTCTGGTTCGTTGATGATGTGCGAAACTGCACATCATGCCCGGAACCTGGGAATGGGATGACGTGCGGTTTTTTCTCGCCGCCTCGCGCGAGGGGAGCCTCTCCGGGGCGGCGCGCGCACTCAGCGTCGATCATGCGACCGTCGGGCGCAGAATCGCCGGGCTCGAAGAACGCCTCGGCGCCAAGCTGCTGACCCGCACCCCTGAAGGTTTGACGGCGACCTCAGCGGGCCAGGCGATCCTGCGCCAGTGCGAGGCAATGGAAACCTCCGCCTTCGATATCGAGCGCCTGGTGGCAGGTCACGATTCGCAGTACAGCGGCCGCATCCGGCTGACCACGACCGAAGTCCTCGCGACCAATGTGATCGTTCCGGAGCTGGCTGCTCTGCATCAGCGCTATCCGCAACTGCAGGTGGAGATTCTCACCGGGGTTCGGCTGCTCGACATCGCCCGGCGCGAGGCCGAGATTGCGGTGCGGCCGGTCAAACCGACGGCCCCAAGCCTGATTTGTCGCAGGCTCGGAGAATTCGGCTTCGCGCTCTACGCTTCGCCTGGATACCTGGCGCGGCACGGAACTCCGACCCGAGGACGCGGGCTCCGGGGTCACCTGCTAATCAGCTATGTTGGCACGCCTTCGGCGGGCTTCGGGCCGCTGTTCATGAAGGAGTCGGTCGAGGGGGCGCAGATCGCTCTGCGCAGCAACGACAAAACCGTTCAGGCGCAAGCGGCGGCCGAGGGCTTGGGCATCTGCGAGCTGAGTTGCATCTTCGGCGACGGGTATACCGGATTGAACCGTGTCTGGCCGCATGACGCGCCCATGCTGCGGCCGATTTGGATGGTCATCCATGAAGACCTGCGCCGCGCCGCCCGCATCCGCCTGCTCTCCAGCGCGATCGCGGAGGCGTTCCAGCGCAACGCGCAGCTTCTCCGCTATGGCCATCGGCCTCGCTCCGGCAAATAAGAATTCACCTGTGCATTCGTGCACACCAGCGGTGCGATCATTCGCACTTTTGTTCACCTCCCGATGGCGGCCAAGATCGACCAAGATCGTGGCGATGCTCAGACCAGTCTCGCCCAGGGAGAAGCAATGAAAAGAAGCTCACTCACGGTTTTGATGATCGCGACGGCAATTGCCGCCATGTCGTGGACGGCGGTACGATCCGCGCGCGCCGAGGGCGGCTCCGCCGCCAGCATCGCGGAGGCAGCGGCGATTGCGCCCGCGCAGATCCCGCAAAACATCAAGGCCGCCGTCGATTCGCCGAGCCGCCCATCGCAGGACCGCGCCCTCGATGCGGGACGCCGCCCCGATCAGATGCTGGCGTTCTTCGGCATCCAACCCGGAATGAAGGTCGGCGAGATTTTCGCGGGCGGCGGATATACCACCCAGTTGCTCTCCGCGGCAGTCGGTCCGGACGGAACCGTGTATGCGCAAAATCCGATCTTTCCGCCCGCGCGCAAACAAATCGCCGATGCCTTTCAGAAGCGGCTCGCCAATTCGCAGCTCAAGAACGTCGTCGCGATCAGCAAGAGCTATGACACCGACGATTTATTCGGCGTGCCCGCAGGTTCGCTCGATGCCGTCATCACCAACATGAACTACCACGACCTGGTGCTGTTCAAAGCCGATCGCGACAAGATCAACGGTGCGATTTTCAGGGCGCTCAAGCCGGGCGGCGAGTACTGCATCGTCGATCACAGCGCGAAGGCGGGCAGCGGTTTGTCGGACCTCAAACTGCATCGCATCGATGAGGACTTCGTCATCAGCGAAGTCGAAAAATCGGGCTTCAAACTGGCCGCGGCGTCGAGTGCGCTGCGTCACCCCGAGGACGACCGCACGTGGATCACCAATCCGCAGGGATCGGGTGCACGGCGCGGCACCAGCGACCGCTTCATGTTGAAATTCGTCAAGCCATAGCAGCGGTGAATGTATGAACACGCAAGATAAACGAAGCTGGTTAATCGTCGGCGTCTTGTTTGCCACCATGTTCCTCATCTGGGGGCCGGTGAATGCGGCCGGGGTGTTCTTCCTCCCGGTCATCACTCATTTCGGCTGGTCGCGTGGATTGTTCTCGACGCTGGTCGCCGCGGCGCCCCTCGCGGCCGGCCTCAGCAGTCCGGTGGTCGGCTCGCTGCTCGACCGCGTCAGTCCGCGCAAGGTGATGGTGACGGGCGCCACGATGGTGGCGCTCAGTTATCTGGCGCTGAGCCGTGCGAATTCAGCGGCCGCCTTTTTGGCGATTTTTATCGTGCTCGGCATCGGCATCACCGCCTCGACGATTATTCCCAGCGCGGTGGTGATAACCAACCTGTTTCGCGAGCGGCGCGGACTTGCGTTGGGAATCGTGTTTGCGGGACTTCCGCTCGGCGGTACCGGCATCACGATTCTCGCGAGTCATGTGGTCCTGCAAGATGGATTTCGCGCCGGCTATGTTGCGATGGCCCTGCCGATTCTACTGGTGGTCATTCCGCTGATGCTGATCTTTCTGCGCGTCGCGCAGAGCAGCGCGGGCGCGCGCGTCGCCGCGCAGGAGTTGCCGGGACTCGAGGTGCGCGAAGCGTTGCGCTCGCGATCGTTCTGGATGGTCGCCCTCGCCGAGGCTCTCTTCGCTACCGCCGGAGTCGGCGTCCGCCTGCACCTGGTGCCGTATCTAACCGGCATCGGCTACACGCCCACGCACGCCGCGCAGATCTTCGGCGCAATGTTTCTCTTCAGCGCGGCCGGAAGCTTCATGGCGGGACGACTAGGGGATCGCTTCGGGGGACGGTCGATGCTGGCTATCGTCTTTCTCGCGTGCACGATAGGAGTGGCGGGCCTTCTTGGAGCGACCCATGTTGCCGCGCTCGTGGTTTTCTTGCTGCTCTTCGGTCTGGCGCGAGAGACGTTTTTGTTGCCGCTGGTGATTAGTGAATCGCTCGGAGCGAAACGGCTCGGAGCATTGCTCGGAATCCTGGCGTTCTTTACCACCCTCGGGTTCGCCGCCGGACCGATCATCGCCGGGCGAATCTTCGATGTCTCGGGAAGCTACACCACCGCGCTTCTCCTCTTCGCCGCGATGACGCTGGTTTCTTCGCTGGCGATCCGGGCAACCCGCCCGCTGGCCGAGGAACCCGCGCGCCTCGAGGTTGACCACCCCGCTACCGCGGCATCTGCCCTCGCCTGACTGGATTCGCGCTCGGCGTCGAAAAGGCAAGCGCATCCGTCAGGAAGCAAACGCCCCTGCGCGAAATAGTTCCGCGCGGCGATCATCGCCGCGTGGGATTCTTCGACAACTCGCCGTAATATCCCGGACATGAAGCGCGAAAAGTTCATCAAGCCGTTTCGGGTCGAGCATGGGAAACATTTCCGCCTGAAGGACTATGACCCGGGCGAGACTCACGGCCTGAAGTCCGACGAAGATGCCGCCGAGTTGCTGCAGCGCGGAATCCATCAGATGGCGGAGCTGCAGGACCGGCTCTACGCGCAGGATCGATGGGCGTTGCTGGTGATGTTCCAGGCGATGGATGCGGCCGGAAAAGACAGCGCCATCAAGCATGTGATGTCGGGGGTCAATCCGCAGGGATGCGAGGTTCATGCGTTCAAGCAGCCCTCCGCGGAGGAACTGGATCATGACTACTTGTGGCGGGCGAGCAAGGTGCTCCCTCGGCGCGGACACATCGGCATTTTCAATCGTTCATATTATGAGGAAGTGCTGGTGGTGCGCCTGCATCACGACTTGCTCAAGAATGAGCGGCAGCCGTCGCAACTCGTGACCAAGCACATCTGGAAGGAGCGCTTCGAGGATATCGCCAATTTCGAGCGCTACCTGACGCGCCAGGGAACCGTCATCCGGAAGTTCTTCCTGCACGTCTCCAAGGAGGAGCAGAAGCGGCGCTTCATCGAACGACTGAAGGAGCCGCGGAAGAACTGGAAGCTGTCGCCCTCGGACGTGCGCGAGCGCGAGCGCTGGGATGACTATCAGTCAGCCTACGAGGAGATGATCGCGCATACCGCGAGCGAGCATTCGCCGTGGTACATCGTGCCGGCCGACAATAAATGGTTCACCCGGGTGGTGGTCGCCGAGGTCATCGTGGAGACGCTGGAGAACCTGGACCTGCGGTATCCGAAGCTGGACGCGGCGGCGCATCGCGAGCTGAAGGCGGCGATGCGGCAGTTGGCGCGCGAGAAGAACTGACGCGGCGCCGGCGCTGGCTCTATCCGACATCATGTCGTCAGGCCAGCCGCGACGTTTGGCTTAAGGCTTCGATACGTTTACAAAGGTAAACGCCAGTTCTTCATATATAGCGCTACAAGGCGGGGAGATTATCGATGGCCGAGCTAAAGCACGGTTTCGCGAGTACTAACGGCATCAAGATGCACTACGTCGAAGCCGGTACCGGTCCGCTGGTGGTGCTATGCCACGGATGGCCGGAGTCCTGGTACTCATGGCGCCATCAGCTCCAGGCGCTCGCGGAGGCTGGATATCGTGTCGTCGCGCCCGACCAGCGCGGCTATGGCGAGACCGACAAGCCCCAGGCCATCGAGGCCTATAACATCCTGAATTTGGTGAGCGATATTGTCGGCCTCGTGAACTCGCTGGGCGAGGAGCGCGCGGTGATCGTTGGGCATGATTGGGGCGCGCCGGTCGCATGGACCTCGGCATTGGTACGCACCGATATGTTTCGCGGCCTCGGATTGTTGAGCGTCCCCTATATGCCGCGCTCGCCGATTCGACCGGAAGAATATTTCAAGGCGATCACGCAGCATAAAAATTTCTACCAGGATTATTTCCAGGAGCCGGGGAAGGTCGAGAAAGAACTCGAGGCCGATGTGCATCGGTCGATGCTCAGCATCCTCTATAGCGGTTCGGGCGACGCGCCGGCGGAGGATCGCTTCAAGTTCCTGTTCGAGAAGAATCAGCGCTTCGCCGATACATTTGTGATTCCGGAGAAGCTCCCGCCGTGGCTGACCGAACAGGACCTCGCGTTTTTCACCAATGAGTTCAGGCAGTCGGGCTTTCGCGGCGGGGTCAACTGGTATCGCAATGCGCAACGCAATTGGGAACTCACCCCGTTCCTCGATGGCGCGAAGATCATTCGTCCGGCAGTTTTCGCGGCTGGCGATCGCGACATCGTGCTCGACATGACCGGGGAAGGTTATAAGAACCTGGAAAATCACGTCGCGAATCTTTACAGGAAGCATCTGATTCCAGGCGCGGGGCATTGGATCCAGCAGGAGCGCCCCAAGGAGATCAATCAATTGCTGATCGACTTCCTGCGGAGTCTCTAGGTGATCTTGATCGCGGCTGTCGCGCGACATAATTTTTGAGGATTCCTGAAGCGAACGAGGTTTCATAAGCGTGAGGAAGTAACTGCTCGACCCGGTTGATCGAAAAACCACCGCGAGCGCATCGGCGCCCGCGACCGAGGAGCAGTTATGTTCGTACGCGTTTCGCATCTCGCTTTTTCTTTTTCCGATTCCGTCGCGATTCTCGCGCGATGTGAATTTCCAGGTAAGTTGCGGATGGACCGGAATCGTCGGCCCCAACGGCGCCGGCAAGACCACCCTGATGCGCCTGATCGGCGGTGAGCTGGAGCCCTCGTCGGGTAGTGTCCACTTCGATGGCCCCGCGACTGCGATCCTCCTGCGCCAGACCGTCGAAGCCCTCACGCTCGAAATCGTGCGCTTTGCATCCTCGCTCGAGGGCGATGCGTACCGGCTCTTTGGCGAGCTCGCGCTGAGGCCCGACGACATCGCGCGCTGGCCGACGCTTTCGCCCGGTGAGCGCAAGCGATGGCAGGTCGGTGCCGCGCTCTGGAGCGCACCTGATGTGCTGATGCTCGATGAGCCCACCGACCACCTCGACCTCGAGGCGCGTGATTTTCTAATCGCGGGCCTGCGAAGATTTCGCGGCATCGGCATTGTGGTGTCGCATGATCGCGCGATGCTCGATGAGTTGTGCGCATACACGGTGCGCGTCGATCGCGCCACGGCGCGGATGTGGCGCGGCTCGTACTCGGAGGCGAAGCACGGTTGGGAAGCCGAGGAGCATGAGCGCGTCGCGGAGCACGAGCGGCTCAAGCGGAAGCATCAGAAGTTGCGCCGCGTGCTGGCCGACAAAAGGCGCATCGTCGCCGAGGCCGCGGCGACGGCGAGTGCGCGTCATCGGATGAAGAACGCGCACGATCATGATGCGACCGACAAGATGACCAAGGGCAAGGCCGGACTCGCGGCGAAGCGCACCTCGCGCGACGTTACAGTGATGCGCACGAAGACCGAGCGCGCAGCCGAACAGCTCGACGGCCTGGAGTTCACCAAGCAGAAGGGACGCTCGCTATTTGTCGATTATGTTCCGGCGCCGCAAAATCGAGTCCTCGGCATCGACGAAGATGTCATCCGCGCCGGCGACCATCCCATCCTGCGCGATGTTCATTTATCGGTGCTGCGCGGTGACAAAATCCGCATCGCAGGTCCGAATGGCGTCGGCAAGACCACGCTGCTTAAGGCGATGGTGGACCGCGCCCATATCGCGTCGTCGCGATTGCTGTATTTGCCGCAAGAACTCAGCGCGGATGACGGCGCGGCCTTGTCCGATACCATCCGCGCGCTGAATGCCGAGGATCGTGCTCGCGTGCTCACCCTCGTGGCAGCGCTAGGCGTCGATCCTGAAAGGGTTCTCGCGTCGAAGTCGCCCTCACCGGGCGAGGCGCGCAAGTTGAAGCTCGCATTCGGCCTCGGCGCGCAAGTATGGGCGATGGTGCTGGACGAGCCGACCAATCATCTGGATATTCCTGCGATCGAACGCCTCGAAGACGCGCTCGCCGAGTTCCCAGGGGCGCTGCTGATGGTCACCCACGACGAGACCCTCGCGCGTCGATGCACTTCGATTCAGTGGCGCATCGAGGACGGCCGCGCCATTGCTGGATCGTACTGTTAAGAAGCGATAACTTGGAGGTGCAGGCGAAAGGATGACGACGAAAGCGAAAAAAACCGTCCGCCATGCGCGGAAGAAGGCGACAATCAGGTCAGCCAAAGCAGTTCAGGACAAGCTGTCTTCTCCGTATGGCCATAGAGTCGTCGAAAACGAATGGCTCCGCGCGCATCCCGAAGAGTTACGCAAGTGCGCGGGTGAGTACGTTATCGTGGAAGGCACCGAAATTATTGCACATGGAAAAGAGCCGGCTGAACTATTCGAAATTGCCCAGCGGCGCGGAGTCAAGATCCCATATATTTTCTTTGTCCAGCCGCCGTTGCCACCGAACACTTATCGAATAGGTTGGCTATAGTGGCCACTGCAGTTACTTATGCTCATTCCTTCACCTATTCGATCGATGAAGTTTCGGGAGACTCTTTTCCAGAACTGGAATTTCGCGTTTCTCGGCCCGGGATCGTCGACCGCACGATCGACATCAATGCTTATCTAGATACCGGGGCGGAGTCTCTCGATCTTCGATGGCGCTCTCCTGGTGCCGCGATTGAGTATTGATCTGATGGCTGGACGTGAGGTGAGATTGAACGCCGCGGCGGGCTTCGGGATTAGCGCGCGAATTCATTAGCTTATTCTCTCGCATGCGCGGCTCGGGCGTTTCAATCTCGATGCGGCGATCAGCACCGTGCCCATCCGGCGGAATCTCCTTGGACGCGATTTCTTTCAGCGTATCCAGATCGGGTTTCGCGAGTTCCATCACACCTTCCACATCGCCACCGCCCACTGACATCGCGCACGGGCGTTGAAAGCCTACCCACGGTCTGGTTTAAGGTCTGTTGGACTGACGGGCGCGGTTTGGCGCCTATCTCGAAAACTGCGCAACCGACCGGAGCTGCGATGGACCAACATATAACCCGCCCGATCCTGTGGAACGTGCCCGATGCCTTCGTCGTGATCATGTACCTGCTCACGGCGTTATGGACCGCGGCGATCATCTATGCGGCGTGGCGATGGTTGCGCGTCGTGACCCTGGGGCAACCGGAGGAGGGCCGCTTTCAGCAGTTGCCCCGCCGGCTCATTCTCTCACTGCGCGATTCCTTCGGGCAGGGCGTCGTCATCCGCGAGACCTGGGGATGGATGCACTACTCGTTCTATGTCGCATTCGTCGGGCTCTTCATCGGTACCGTGATCGTGCTCATCAACGACCCGAGCCTCGGGCCGGTGACGCCGGTGCAGATTCTGCTCGGCAAGATGGGCATCTCGACGCGCTTTTACTACGGCGACTTCTACCTCGTGTACAAAGCCGCGATGGACACCTTCTTTCTGCTTCTGATCCTCGGGGTGCTTGCGGAAGGCGCGCGCCGCGCGTTTCGACGTCCTACAACGCTGAACCCGCCGCCCGCTGAAAAGGTCATCGACAATTTCGAGAACAAGCTCGGCTACGAGATCCCGATGCTGATGATGGTGCTGGTCGCCATTACCGGCTTGATGCTGGAGGGCGCGCGCATCAACGCGCAGCATCCGGATTTCACCGAATGGGCCTATCTCGGCCGTCAGATCGCGAAGATCGAGGGGGCGATCGGCGCCGGCGCGATGTACCATCGAACGCTCTGGATCATCCACGTCATCCTGGTGTTCGGCCTGCTGTTCTGTTTTCCGTTCACCAAACTGCGCCATCTGTTTTTCGCGCCGCTCAATCTGTTCTTCCGCAACCTGCATCCGCGTGGGCGACTCGCGCCGATCAAGGATTTCGAGAATGCCGAGACCTTCGGCGTGTCGCAGGTTGAGCAATATGGATGGAAGACCCTGCTCGACATGGCGTCGTGCCTCGAATGCGGCCGCTGCACCATCAACTGCCCGACCGTGAACACCGGTAAGACGCTGAATCCGAAATTCCTCGTGGTCGAGCAAAGAGAGCATCTGCTCAGCAAGGCGCCATTCCTGCTGAGCGGCAAGCCCTGGCGGCGACCGGCGCGACCGAACTGCCGATGTACGAGGGCCCGGACATGATCACCGAAATCGCGACCGAAGACGCGGTGTGGGGATGCACGACTTGCGGATGGTGCGAGGAGGGTTGCCCGGTCGGCATCGAGCACATCCAGCGTATCGTTGACATGCGCCGCCACGACGTGCTGATGGAGTCGCGCTTCCCGCAGGAAGCGACCAGCGCGTTCAAGGGCATCGAGAACCAGGGCAATCCCTGGGGCCTCGCGCAGGAGAAACGCGCCGATTGGGCCAACGGCCTGGAAATTCCCGAGATGGCCGAGCTCGAGGACCCCAGCGATATCGACGTGCTCTACTGGGTCGGATGCGCGGGCTCATACGATGAGCGCAATCAGAAGGTCAGTCGCTCGTTCGCCGGACTGATGAAACAGGCGGGTGTGAAATTCGCCATTCTGGGCAAGGAAGAAATGTGTACCGGCGATCCTGCTCGCCGCCTCGGAAACGAATACCTCTATGCGACCGTGGCGGGGCAGAACGTCGAGACGCTGAATCGATATAAGCCGCGGCGCATCATCACGCAGTGCCCGCATTGCTTCCACAACCTGAAAAACGAGTACCCGGATTTCGGCGGCAACTACCAGGTCATGCACGAGGCCGAATTCCTCGACGAGCTGATCAAGTCCGGCCGCCTCAAGCTGCGCAATGCGGTCAATGAGCGCATCACTTATCACGATCCGTGCTACATGGCGCGCCACAATCGGCAATGGGACGGGGCGCGCAATGCGCTGCGCGCGATTCCCGGCACCGAGGTCGAGGATGTCGACCAGTCGAAGAATCGTACCTTTTGTTGCGGCGCGGGCGGCGGATGCATGTGGAAGGAGGAGCATGAAGGAACGCGCATCAATCAGAAGCGCTTCGATCAGTTAAGCGTCGCGAATCCGAAGACTGTCGCGGTCGGATGCCCGTTCTGCATGACGATGATGGAGGACGCGCTGAAGTCGCGCTCACTGGAAGATTCGATGCGGGTGCGCGACCTCATCGAGATCGTGGCGGAATCGACCGAGCCTCAAGGCAAATGATCCGGTAGAATAAGGGCATGCGGTTCACGGCAGTTTTCAAGAAGGTACCCGAAGGTCACATCGGCTTTGTCGAGGAACTTCCGAGCGCAAATACGCAGGGTAAAACTCTTCGTGAGGCGCGTTCCAATTTGAAAGAAGCATTCGAGCTCGTCCTTGAAGGGAATCGTATCCTCGCTCAAGAAGCGATCTCCGACGAAGAAGTCATCAGAGAGGGTATCGAGATCCCCGAGATCCCCGCGCAATGAAACGGCGCGAGCTGCCGCGCCATTTGCAGCAGCTCGCGTGTGAGATTCTAAGAGAAGGCGGCTCCCATACGCTCGTAGTAAACCGAAGAACGAGAAGATCGGCGGCCGTCCGAAGGCATCGCGAAATAAACGAATTGGTGGCCCGAAAAATCTGTCGCGCTCTCAATATTCCGGAGCCAAACTAATTTGCCTGTAAACGCGAACGAAACGGACCTTCATCCGCTCAATCGAGGCTTTGAGTGGAGGCCGATCGTTGGGCCCTTTCGAAGAATCACTGCCGTACAGGCGCGGTCCTTCAATGAGAAAGGATTCTTCGTCCTCGAAGATGCCTTCGATCCCGAGACCATCGCGCGCGTGATTGCCGAGATCGATCCGCATGAAGCCAGAATGGAGGAATTCGTTCGCACTCAGCCCGGCAAGCGCATGATGATCTTCGAGGCCGACGGCATCAGCTTCACCATTCATCTGGTGCGCCACTCGCAGTTTCTGCGCAACTTCTCGGCATCGCAGGTGTTCGCGGATCTATCTCACGACCTCATTGGCCCCGATGTTCGCCTTTACTGGGATCAGGCGGTCTACAAGAAGCCCGAGTACCCGAAGCATTTTCCGTGGCATCAGGATAACGGTTACACCTTCATCGAACCGCAGGCGTATCTCACCTGCTGGATCGCGCTAACCGATGCGACCCTCGACAACGGATGTCCCTGGGTCATTCCCCGCGGGCATTTGCGCGGGACGCTGAAGCATCGCGCGAGCGAGTCCGGTTATGTCTGCCGCGAGGAAGATGGTCCCGAAGCGACGCCGGTTCCGGTGCGCGCCGGCAGCATCGTGGTGTTCTCATCGCTGACGCCCCATCGCACCGGACCGAATGTCACCAAGAGCGTGCGCAAGACCTACATCCTTCAGTATGCGCCTGAAGGCGCGCGCGTCACGCCGACCAATCCTTCGTCGGAAGGCGCGCTATGCGACGCGCCCGATCGTCAGTACCTGATTCTGAGGAATGGCGCGGGCGTTTCGCCTCCGGCCGTCGCGTAGCTACTTCTTCATGTCGCTAAGGAAATCGAGGATGGCCGCGTTTACCTCACGAGGCTTTTCCTGCTGCGTCCAATGCCCCGAGCCCTTGATGAGCACCGTCTTGCGCAGATTCGGCACCCAGGTCGTCATCCCCTCAGCCATCTCGGGACGTAGGACGACATCGAGCTCCGCCGTGATCATCAGCGCGGGCTGATGAATCTTGTCGGGAAGACTCGCGCTTTCCTCCCAACTGCGATCGATGTTGCGATACCAATTGAGCCCGCCGCGGAAGCCGGTCTTCTCGAACGCTTTGACGAAAACCTCGAAATCATCGGCGGTGAGAAATTTACCGTAGGGGGCATCGGCGAGACGCTCGAGGATGCCGCCTCCCGCCTGCCCGAAAACTCCCGGTGGCGCCTTCCGGATATCCTCCGCGCTGATGTTCGGCGGATCCTGGTAGAAGCCACGCAGCGTGCGGCGCACATCGCGCTCCAGTTCCTTTTCCGCAACGCCCGGCTCCTGAAAATACAGGATGTAATGAAATCCGCCGGCCGCCATCGCGCGCATCAGCTCGGTCGGCTTCATCGGCGCGCGCGCCATGAATGGGGTATTGATGCCGATCACACGCTCGATGCGATCCGGGAACATCAGCGGCGCATTCCACGCCGTCGCGCCACCCCAGTCGTGGCCGATGATCACGCATTTATCGATGCCGAGCGCGTCCAGCATCCCGATGACATCGGTGACGATTTGCCGCTGGGTGTAAGCCTCGATGGGCTGGGGGCAGTCGGTATCGCCGTAGCCGCGCTGGTCGGGCGCGATGGCGCGAAAACCCGCATCGGCGAGCGCGCGAATCTGATGGCGCCAGGAGTACCAAAGTTCCGGAAAGCCATGGCACATCACCACCGGAAAACCACTGCCGGCATCGACCAGATGCATCCGGATGCCGTTGGTATTTACAAATTTATGATTGAATTCGCTCATTTAGGGCACCTTTCTCGGCGCGCGGGCTCGATAACCCTCGATAATGCGGAATTCGACGGCGGCACGCCAGTGTTATGTGGTGCCAAATCGCGCGTTGACAAGAATTTCGCCGTGACCCTATCCTGTCGTGAACAGCACCAGCCCACACAGCATCGGAGGAATATCGTCGTATGAATCGTGATTTTGAATTCAAACAGCTACTGCGAGCCTATCGTAGCGGCATCATCAGTGAGTCCACATTCGAACAGGAAATGGCCAAGCTCGAAGGAGGCGCACCCGCCTCGAATGGCGATGCCGGCGGCTTCCACGCATTCGGCAAGACCTACAAGAACGAGCGCGCGGCGATCGTCAGCTTCCTCGACAAGGTCCGCGCGGGCGAGGCCAATGGCGGCGAAGCATTCGCTGCATGGGCGTCGGTATGCACGACCGATTGCATCAAGACCGGCATCCGCATGATTGCCGAGCGCGAGGCCTATCACGCGAGGATTTTCGAGCAGCGCCTGATGGAGCTCGGCGGCGAGAAGCGCGCTGGGACCACCGAGGAAGGCCAGAAATTCAAGGAATATCTCGGCAATCCAAACATTCCGGACAATGAGAAACTGCTGCGCTTCACCAAGAGCGTCGGCGACCCGAAGGAAGCCATCAAGCCGATTTGCGATTTCGCCGCGCTCATCAAAGAAGACATCCAGACCAAGGAAGCGCTGCGGCTGTTCTCGGAAGATGAACTCTCGAGCACCACGTGGGTATGGGAATCGTGCGCCGCGCTGAACAAGCCGGCGGAGGCCAAACCGGCCGAACAGGCTGCGCAGATGTAGCTATCGTTTCTAAATGCGAAAAGAGCGGGGCCATCGAGGTCCCGCTCTTTCTTTTGCGTGTCAGCCGAGGGGCTTACGGATTCGCCGGGGGTGGTGCCACCGTCAAGGGAGCGTCGCCGGCGGTCGCGCCGCCGCCGAGATTCCCTGCGCTGCTGGAGCCGCCACTTGCGCCGCCGCCCATGTGGCCGCCGTTCATCCCGCCGGCCATGCCCGGAGGATGCGGCATCATCGGCTCGCGTTTGGTGTAGCCGGCGGGCACCTCGAATTCGCTCGCCGGGATTTTTTTCGCCTCTACCTTGGTCACTTCGATTTTGCTCACGATGGGTGGGCGATTCGCGAACTGCTTCTTGAGTTGCTCAGCCGCTGCCGGAGGCAGGTTCGGCATGTTCATGATGTTCATTTTCGTGGTGGTATCCTGCTCGAGCGGGATGCCATCGGGCAGATTAGCGGGCATCGCGAACTGGGTGTCCTTGAGCTTGTCCGTCATCTTTTTTTGAAAAGCGGTAAATTCGGCCGCGCCTGGTGCAGTCGTTGAGATACAGGAGACTACGGTGAAATCGCCCATCGCGAATTTCCCCGTACCATTGTAATTCTCACATTTGTTTCCGCTGACGGTGCGCGTCTTGCCCGTCGCGGTGAAGGTCGCAGTATGCATCCCGCCGGCCGGCGCCCCCATCCTGCCCGGAGGTGGAAAGGGCCGTTCGAAATAGCTCTTCTGGGCGGGGTTGATGATGACCGTGGTGCCCTTGTCAAGGTCGGTGATAATGGTGCGCCCGCCATCGATGACGGTTTTCTGTTTGTTGCCCTGGATCAACATCGTCTGAGTGCGCGGCTCCGGCGCCTTTCCGGTCGGCGAGCCGCTCACCATGGTTTCGGTTTCGGTCATCACGACGCCGGCGGACGCCGTTAAAAATCCCGACGCCACCAGTCCGATCGCGGCGACCAGCGCTGCGAGATACTTGTTCATTGCGAATCCTCCGAGTTTCATCCTAAGGCGGCGATTTTATCCGTACGGCCGGCGCCCCTGTCGGTTCCGACGGTCATCCGATGAATCATCAGGCTCAGCAGCCCGAAAAGTACCCACACCATTTCCTTGATCCTGCGCAGGAAGCCAATCGCGAAGCCAACTCCCACCGGATATCCGAGCAGCGCCAGAATCAGCGCCTTGCCACCTTCCTGGCTCACCAACTTGGCCGGGATGAGGAAGGTCGCGCGTTCCAGCAGCAATCCCGCCGCCTCCACCAGCAATGCGATTTCAAAACTGGCCGACTGATGAAGTAATCGCAGCAGGATGTAAATCTCGACCGGCCCGAGGCTCCACGCGAACAGATAGCATACACATGAAAGTATCAGGCGCATGCGCTGATGGGCATAGAAGTCTATCAGGAAACGGTCCGCCTCCTCCGCCGAGTTCCTGTATTCGTCGGCATCGATGCCCGGCAACTTCGAGGCAGCGGCGAGCAGGAACGAGAATGGATGTTTGCGCTGTATGAAGAAGAACGCTCCGATCATAGCGAGCGCGAGAACCAGGCCGCCGATAATGGCCCAAAAAAAATCACTGCTGCGCGGCACCATTCGGATCGACAGCAGCAGCGCGAGCGTGATGAAAACGATTTGCCCGACCATCTCGCATAGCGCGGCGATGATAACGGTGCTCAGGCCCACCGCCATCTCCAGGTAGCGCCGCACCATCATCGCCATCACGAACTGACCGCCGAGCTGCGCCGACGGTGTCACATAGTCGATCGCCTCCCCCGCGATGCGCGCCGCGAAGAGCTGGCGAAAATGTAAGCCTTGGCCATGGTGGCCAATCGTCACCCACCATCCGAGCGTGTTGGCGACGCGAGCGAGGGTTTCCAGCGAAATCGTCAACACCAGGCCCCACCCGGCCAAGCGCACGAAGCCGAACACCTCGCGGGTTCCGAAATGGCTCAGGAACCAGACATAGAAGGCGAGCGCGAGAACAACGATGATGGTTTCGGCGCGGCGCATTTTGGCGAACGGTCAATTGTTTCAGCCGCTCGCAGGGTGCGCAACATCACCATGCCGGAAGCGCGCTTACCGGGTTCGGGAGTTATTCTCGCACTCGATGACCTCGGTAGCGCCGAATGAGCGCATTCGTCGAGCTATCGTGTTTGAGGCCGGGTTCGGTGGCCGCTTGCAGCTCCGGAATGATGTTCTTCGCCAGCACTTTGCCCAGCTCCACGCCCCATTGATCGAAGGAATCGATGCGCCAGATGGTGCCTTGGGTGAACACGCTGTGCTCATAGAGCGCGACCAGTTTGCCGAGCGCCTCAGGCGTCAGTTGCTCGCCGAGGATCGTGGTCGAGGGACGATTGCCCTCGAACACGCGATGCGGCACCAGCGCATCGGCGGTGCCCTCGGCCTTCACCTGCTCCGCGGTTTTACCGAACGCGAGCGCCTCGCTCTGTGCCAGCACGTTGGCGATCAGAATGTCGTGATGATTGAGGAGGTTGTTGAGCGGCTTCGCGAACGCGATGAAGTCGCATGGGATCAGCTTCGTGCCCTGGTGAATGAGCTGGTAGAACGAATGCTGTCCGTTAGTGCCCGGTTCGCCCCAGAAAATCGCGCCGGTCTGATACGTCACCGGTGTGCCGTCGAGAGTAACGTGCTTGCCGTCGGACTCCATCGTGAGCTGCTGCAGGTAGGCGGGAAATCGTTTCAAGTACTGATCGTAGGGCAGCACGGCGACCGTCTGGGCGCCGAAAAAGTTGTTGTACCAGACCGCGAGCAGGCCCATCAGCACCGGCAGATTGCGCTCGAATGGCGCGGTGCGGAAATGTTCGTCCATTTCATGGAAGCCGGCCAGCATGGCGCGGAAGTTGTCGGGGCCGACCGCGATCATCGTTGAAAGGCCAATCGCGGAATCCATCGAGTAGCGGCCCCCGACCCAGTCCCAGAAGCCGAACATATTCGCGGTATCGATGCCGAACTTGCGCACCTCCTCGGCATTGGTGGAAACCGCGACAAAATGTTTCGCGATGGATTTGTCGTCCTTCAGCGCCGCGAGAATCCAGTTCCGCGCCGTATGCGCATTGGTCATCGTCTCGAGCGTGGTGAAGGTCTTCGACGAAATGATGAACAGCGTCTCCGCCGGATCGAGATCGCCGGTGGCGACGGCGAAATCGGTGCCGTCGACATTCGAAACGAAGCGCATTGTGAGTTTCGGATCGGCGTAGTGACGCAGCGCCTCGAACGCCATCACCGGGCCCAGATCGGAGCCGCCGATGCCGATGTTGATGATGTTGCGAATCGGCTTGCCGGTGTGGCCTTTCCAACTGCCGTCGCGGATGCGCACGGAAAACGCCGCCATCGCATCGAGGACCTTGTGCACCTCGGTCACCACATCCTGCCCGTCGAGGATGATTTTCTCGCCGCGCGGCGCGCGCAACGCGACATGCAGCACGGCGCGATTCTCAGTGATGTTGATGCGATCGCCGCGGAACATCGCATCGATGCGTTCGCGCAGCCCCGACTGTCCGGCGAGATCGAGTAGCAGCTTGATGGTTTCCTCGGTGATGCGATGCTTCGAGTAGTCGAAGTAAAGCCCGACCTGCTCGAGCGAAAAACGCTCAGCGCGGCGCGGGTCGTCGGCGAACATCGTGCGCAGGTGCGTGTTGCGAATTTTCTCGAAGTGCGCCCCGAGCGCCTTCCATGCCGGAGTCTCAGTGAGAGGAGCGATTTTGTTTGCCATGATGCATCCTTCTCGTGGGGAACGGTTGGTCTATTGTGCGGGTCCCGCCTTGAGCAGGCGGGGTAAATCGTAGTCAACCAGCTGACCGATGCTCTCGATGGTAATGTCGGGCTTCGGATAGCTGGCGACGTCGGGCGCCAATGCGTAATGGCCCTGGCGCGGAAACACCGTGGTCACTCGCGTGCCCCAGGATTTTTTTATCGCCGCGAGAATTCTCACCTTGTCATCGATCATCACGTAATGGTCGGCGGGATAGCGCCGCTCGACATCGGCGAGTTCGAGCTCCTTGTGAATGTAGATGAGGATGTTGCCCTCGACCTGTTCGAACAATCCTGAACATTCGACCTTGCGCGGCTGAAACACCACGTCGCCATCGGAAAGGATGACCGCCGGTCCCATCGCCTTCAGATGATCGATCACATCGAGCGAGCCGGGATAGAGCCGGTTCGCGAACGGGTAGTTGATCATGAAGGTCGAGACCGCGAGGAGATGGCTGTCGTGGGGATTCTCGATGCGATACCGCTGCAGCGCACCGAGATAGTCCGCATAGCCGAGCTCGACGCGCAGCTCCTCGAAAATCGCCCAGTAGCGCTCCTGGCGCTTTTCGCCGACCTCGCGCGTGAGATGACGCCGGAGGTCGTCGGAGATGCGATCGTTGTTGAGCAGCGTGTTGTCCACGTCGAGGAGAAATACGACCGGACTGCGGCTTGGATTCCCTTGGGTCATCTGGTGAAGGCTCCTCGCTCGGGTTGGTACGATTCTGATACGCGGCTGGGGATGTCACAACTCCCGCAATTTCAAATCACGATGAAGATTCATCGCGCGGGCGCCGTCGAATCGATGCGTTGATCAGCTCGCCCTCCAAATTGGATAATTTTCCTTCGTACTTCACTCGAGACTCGCGGAGAACCTGTGCATGCCTGCTGCAACCGCATCTCAGACCTCGGAAATTTTCGAGACCCTGATTCCCGCGCGGCTCGATCGCCTGCCATGGAGCCGCTTTCATTGGATGCTCGTGGTCGGGCTCGGTATCACCTGGGTGCTCGATGGCCTCGAGATCACGCTGATGGGCGCCATCAGCGCAGTGCTGCAGCGGCCGGACGTGTTGCACTTCACCGCGGCGGAAATCGGCTCGATCAGCTCCGCTTACCTGGCGGGCGCAGTGATCGGATCGCTGATCTTCGGGCATCTTACCGATCGCTTCGGGCGGCGTACGTTTTTTTTCGTGACACTCGCGATCTATCTGCTCGGCGTCGGGCTGACGGCGCTCTCGTGGAATCTATGGAGCTTCGCACTGTTTCGCTTCATCACCGGCTCGGGAATCGGCGGCGAATACTCGGCGGTGAATTCCGCCATCGATGAGCTGATTCCGGCGCGTTTTCGCGGGCGCGTCGATTTGATCATCAACGGCAGTTTCTGGCTCGGCGCGGCGCTCGGCTCGGTCTCGACGCTGGTGATCCTCGATCCGCATATTCTGCCGGTTAACCTCGGGTGGCGCTGCGGCTTCGGCGCCGGCGCAATCATCGGGCTGGTGATTCTCTACCTGCGCGAGTTCATTCCGGAGAGTCCCCGCTGGCTCATCACTCACGATCGGCGCGACGAGGCTGAGAAGACCGTGCGCGAGGTTGAAGACGAGGTGCATCGCGAAACCGGCGAGCGCCTCGCCGACCCTGACCGTGAGCATGCGCTGAAAATCCATGCGCGCCACGATTTCGGCCTCGGCGCGATCCTGAAGCCGCTGGTGACGAAATATAAAACCCGCGCCATTCTCGGACTGACGCTGATGACGGCGCAGGCCTTTCTCTACAACGCGGTACTGTTTACCTACGCATTGGTGCTGAACCGATACTATGGAGTTCCCGCTGACAAAACCGGGCTCTACATGCTGCCCTTCGCGCTGGGGAATTTTCTGGGACCGGTCGCGCTGGGGCATTTTTTCGATACCATCGGACGCCGCCAAATGATCGCGGCGACTTATGCGGTTTCGGGTCTGCTGCTCATCCTCATTGGCTACCTCTTCACGCACAATGCGCTCTCGACGATGGGGCAGACCGCGCTGTGGACGGTGATGTTCTTTTTCGCCTCTCCGGCGGCGAGTTCGGCGTATCTGACCGTCAGCGAAATTTTCCCGCTCGAAATGCGTGCGCTGGCGATTGCGATTTTTTATTCCGCCGGCACCGCGGTCGGCGGCATCGTTGCGCCATGGTTCTTCGGACGCCTCATCGATACCGGATCGCGCGACGAGCTGTGGCTCGGATACATCGTCGCGGCCGCCCTGATGCTGCTGGCTGCGGTCGTCGAGGTGACGTTCGGCATCGCGGCGGAAGGTTTGGGCCTCGAAAAGATCGCCGAGCCCCTGTCCAGCGCGATAGACTGATTCGCTGCCTCGCGCTAAGAGCTACCTCGCATGCCGTACGACTCGCGAGAGTGGCTGGAGGCCGATGGACTGGGAGGATTCGCATCGGGAACCGCCGACGGGATTCGCACCCGGCGCTATCACGCCATCCTGCTGTGCGCGACCGCGCCGCCGTCCGGCCGGATGGTGCTGGTCAACGGTTTCGAGGCGTGGGTTGAATCCGGCGGTCATCAAATTGCGTTGACCTCGCAGCGCTACGCACCCGATGTCATTAGCCGCAACGGCGCCGATCGCATTCGCGAGTTCAAGATCGATCCGTGGCCGCGCTGGTTTTTTACGCTTCCCAACGGATGCGAGATCGAGCATGGCATCCTGGTTCAACCCGGCCGCGCCGCGAGCATTCTCTACTGGCGCATGCTCAAGGGTGCGGGATACACGCTCGCTGTTCGCCCGCTGATGTCGGGGCGCGATTACCATTCGCTGCATCATGAGAATCCCGCGTTTAACTTCATGCCCGAAGTGACGAGTCAGCGGGTGGTTTTCCATCCCTACAACGGGGTTCCCACTGTGGGGTTTCATTCTTCAGCCACTTACAGCCATCAGCCGGAATGGTATCGGAACTTCCTCTATACCAAAGAGCGGGCGCGCGGCCTCGATTGCGAGGAAGACCTCGCGTCTCCCGGAGTCTTTCGATGGGACCTGTCGAAGGGCGAGGCGACCTTGACCATCGCGACTGAGAGTCAGCAGATCGCGGATGTTGCGCGCGTCCGCGAAGAAGAGCGAGTGCGGCGCGCGACATTTTCCTCACCCCTTGCGCGCTCCGGCGATGCCTACATCGTCAAACGCCGCGGCGGCAAAACCATCATCGCGGGATATCCGTGGTTTCTCGATTGGGGCCGCGACACTTTCATCTCGATACGCGGGCTATGCATTGCGACCGGCCGCCTCGATGATGCGCGCGCGATCCTGCTCGAATGGTCGGGCGCGGTCTCGGAAGGAATGCTGCCGAATCGCTTCCCGGATTATGGAGAATCGCCCGAATACAACGCCGTCGATGCATCGCTGTGGTTCATCATCGCGGTTCATGAGTACCTGCGCGCCGACCCGAAGATCATTGACGCCGAGCGTCGGCAGCTACTCGCTGCGGTGAATGCGATTCTGGAAGGATACTCGAAAGGCACCCGCTACCGGATTCAGTGCGACGAAGACGGACTCCTTGCAGCGGGGCAGCCGGGCGTGCAGCTCACGTGGATGGATGCGAAGGTCGGCGATTGGGTGGTAACGCCTCGCATCGGCAAGCCGGTAGAAATCCAGGCACTGTGGCTCAACGGGCTGAAGCTCGCGAGCAGCATCGATGCAAAATGGTCAACGCTCTTCGAACATGGCAAAGCTTCTTTCCTCGCGCGCTTTTGGGATGACACACGCGGCTGCCTATTCGATGTGGTCGATTGCGATCACGTCGCGGGTAAGGCGGATCGCACGATGCGCCCTAATCAGATTTTTGCGGTCGGCGGCCTTCCTTTCGCGCTGGTCGAAGGGGCCAATGCCCGTCGCATAGTGGATACGGTCGAGGAGCGCTTGCTGACGCCCATCGGCCTGCGCTCACTCGCTCCAGGCGAGCCGGGTTACGAGCCGCGCTATTCCGGCGATGTCCGCGATCGCGATGGCGCTTATCATCAGGGCACCGTATGGCCATGGCTGATGGGACCCTTCATCGAAGCCTGGGTTCGCACGCGCGGCGAAACCGACGCCGCCAGGGCCGAAGCTCGAAAGCGATTCCTCGAGCCGCTCCTCAACCACCTCGACGCCGAGGGGATTGGTCACCTGCCTGAAATCGCCGACGCAGAGCCTCCGCACACTCCACGCGGATGCCCCTTCCAGGCCTGGTCGGTGGCCGAGGCGTCGCGCGCCGACCGGTTTCTCCGGCAGACTGCCTAGTAGACAAATCCTACATTTGGATATAATGTCGGGTGGAAGGTTTCATTTTCGCATGTATAGAATCAGGCGCCCCCGCGAAAAGCTCACTGGCTCCAGGGGCCAGACGATGACGGAATACGCCCTGATTCTGGCTGGGATCGCATTGGTTGCCCTCGCAGGTTTTGACAATACCGGCTCCAGCATTCTCAATGGCGCGCTCAATACGGTGACCACACTCATTTCCGGGGCCAGCGATACCACCACTACCTCGAGCGGAGGCGGTGGCGGCTCGAATGATAGCGGAGGCGGCCACCAGGACAACTTCAGCGACGATTATTGATCGCGATTGGCCAGCGCCGCCCGGTCCATATCCTCGAATGCCAGGGCGAGCTGCTCGCGCCACGACGGTAATCTTACGCCGAAGGTTCGCGATATCTTGTCGCCCGAAAGCACCGAATAATGCGGGCGCGCTGCCGCGCTCGGAAACTCCGCGCTGGGGACCGCGATTAGACGCGAGAGGCGAAGTGCCGGCAGACCGACGATTGCGGCGCGCCGATGGTAGAGCGCCAGGATTTCTTCAGCGAAGCGGAACCGACTCGCGTGCTCCGTGCCGCATACGTGATAAATGCCGGTAACGCTGGCGATTGCATCGACAATGCCGGGCCCGCCGCGTCCCGATCGGCTCATCAGGATCCGCGCCGTAGCCTCGGCGACTGCCTTGCTCCAGTTGGGCGTCCCGATTTGATCGTTGACCGCCCTCACCTCTTCGCGCTCACGCGCCAGCCTGATGATGGTGTTGAAAAAGCCCTTGCCGCCCATGTCGAAGACCCAACTGGTGCGCAGAATGAGATGAGGTACCTCAACCTCGGCAATCGCCTTCTCGCCCGCAAGCTTGGTCTTCCCGTAGGTATTGATCGGATCCGGCGCATCATCTTCACGATAGGGACGCTGAATCGAGCCGGAGAAGACATAGTCGGTGGAATAATGAATCAGCGCCGCATGGGCACGGCGCGCCTCTTCCGCCATGACCCGAGGCGCGCGGCCATTCACCGTCATCGCGAGCTCGGGCTCGGCCTCGGCCGGATCGACCTCGGTATAGGCTGCGGCGTTAACGATTAGATCCGGTTGGGCATTTCGTACCGCGGCGCGAATCGCGGTTTCATCGGTGAGGTCAAGGGTCGAGCGATCAGTCGCGACAATCGCGCCTAAGGGAGCGAGGGTTCCTCGCAGTTGCGAACCAACCTGGCCGGCAGCGCCTATGAGCAGAATCCTGATCGCCGAAACTCCTTGCGACAGTCGTCGTCATTCGCATTGAAGCATGATGTCTAACGGACTTCGAACGCGGGCGGAGTTTGGCCCCGGATGCCCTTCTTCTTCCATCAACGTCGCCGACGTTTGCTCATCCCGGCGTAACAATTGTACTTCTCCCCGCTGGAAAAAAAGCGTACGACTCTTGTCGTAATCGATTCGCGCAAGCGACGAGCCTGACCAAATCGTTCACGCTGTGCATCTTGTGGTGGGGATGTAATGCAGGTCGTGCCGAAATCCAGCCAAACCCAGGACCCTGCTCGACGCCAGGATTTTCGCAGCGCCGGGTCCGAGTACCTGGAAAACCCTGTAGATCGAGGCGAACTCTCGTCACCGCCTCAGGTCGCGCTCGCGCGCCGAAGGCTCGACTCGCTGATCCTCACTTCGATGCTGTCGGCATGGCTGGTCTACGCCGCCCTGTTCATCTACTTGTCCAGCGTAGTGATCGGAGGCGTGCGCTACTTTCTGCTCTTCGACGACGAAATGATCTCGATGAGGTACGCCGCCAACCTCGCGCATGGCTTCGGACTGGTCTGGAACCCAAACGGCCCTCATGTCGAAGGATTCACCAATCCGCTCTGGGTCTTCATCATGACGGTCTTCCATTTGCTGCCGCTGTCGCTCGCGAAAATGAGCCTGCCGGTAGAGCTGCTCTGTGCCGCGCTCGGTGCAATCAATTTGCTGCTGGTCTGGCGTCTCGCTAACAAAGTGTCCGGTACCACGACCGCCGCGCTGTTGGCAGTGTTGCTTACCGGCGCCTATTTTCCGCTCAATCAATGGGATCTGCGTGGTACCGAAGTCGCGTTGCTGGCTCCCTTACTCACGCTCGCGGTCTTGATGGCAGTCGATACCGTCGAAGGTGGCTCCGCACGATGGTTATGGCCACTGCTCGGTTTCTGCACGGTGACCCGCCTCGATATGGCCGCACCTGCGCTGGTGATCATCGCGATGGTGGCGTTGTTCGATGCAGGGCGCCGGCGCGAGCATCTGCTGTATGGACTCAGCTGGCTGGCGATGTTCCTGATCGTCCAGCTGGCCCTGAACCGATGGTACTTCGGCAGCGCGTTACCCAACACCTACTATCTCAAAGTGACTGGCTTTCCAGTGGCGCTTCGAATTTACAACGGAGTGCGCAGGGCCTTGGCGTTCCTCGGCGGGATCGGACTGGTGATTCTGACTCTGATCAGCATAACCATATGGCGCAGACGCGATGCCAAGGTCCTGCTCTTACTCGCAGTGTTTGCCGGCCAGATCGCCTATAGCATCTGGGTGGGCGGCGATGCGTGGGAAGACTATGGCGGCGCAAATCGCTTCGTCGCGATCGCGATGCCGCTCTTCATGATACTGTTCGCCACCGCGCTCAAGGCTACTTCCGATGCGCTGTGCCTCCTCCTGCTTCCGTCGTTGCAAAACACGGCCAGGAAGTGGAGAGAGGCAGGGTTCTTGGTGGCGATGACGCTGGCCGGCCTACTTATTCTCAGCACCTCGACCAAAGCGACCGCGCGCGAGATGCTGCTGCTCGATGCGCCCGGACAGACCGGGCACCTTGATCACCTCAAGTGGGCGCTTACCCTCGATCAGATCACCGATCGCGATGCGACGCTCGCGGTGGCATGGGCCGGCATCATTCCCTACTTTGCGGATCGTACCGTCGTTGACCTGCTTGGCAAATGCGACGCGACCATCGCTCATGAACCGATGCATCTCGATCCCAAGGGCGGCTTTTATCCCGGCCACATGAAGTGGGACTACGACTATTCCATCGGCAAGCTCAAACCCGACGTCATCGTCGAGCTGTATCGGCCCACGCCCGATGAAGTTCAGCGCGACATCGATCCATCATACAGTTACGTGCCTATCGATGGCCAGCTGATGTTCCTTCGCGTCGATTCGCCGCATATCAAGTGGGAAGAAGTGGACAAGTTGCGCAGTGCGCAGAACCCCAAAAGGTAGTGGCGCTTTCAAAGACCTTAGCGCGATGCGATTATGTATCGCGATGGAATTTGCCGATCGACTCGTCGAAGTTTCCCGTGCCAAAAAAAGTGTCGCGATTCTCGGTGTCGACCCTCAACTCGACAGCGCAGAGGCCCCCGGAGTTCCCGCCGGCTACACCCTGGCGAAGTTCTGCTGCGAAATAATCGAGGCCTGCGAGAAATCCATCGTCGCGGTCAAACCGCAACTCGCATTCTTCGAAGCGCGCGGAATCGACGGGATGCGCGCATTGGCCGAGGTACTTCGCTTCGCGCGTGGGCGCGGCCTCATCACCATCGCGGATGCGAAGCGCGGTGACATCGGGTCTACTTCGGCTGCGTATGCCGAGGCGTTTCTAGGCGAAGGCGATTTCGCCGCCGATGCCATCACTATCAATCCCTATCTCGGCGCCGACGCGATCATGCCGTTCGTCAGTCGCATCCGCACCGGGCACGGCGTGCTGGTGCTGGTGAAAAATTCCAATCCGTCATCGGGCGAGTTCCAGGACCTCGAGGCTTCCGGCAAGCCCCTGTGGGAATCCGTGGCCGGACGCGTGCGCGGATGGGGCGACGACTTTATCGGCAAGAGCGGCTTCAGCTCGATCGGCGCAGTGGTCGGCGCGACCTATCCAAAACATCTGAAGCGCGCCCGCGAGTTGATGCCGAATGCGTTAATCCTCGTCCCCGGTTACGGCACCCAGGGCGGAACCGCGCAAGATGCGGCAATGGCGGCGCGCGGCGATGGTTCGGGCATCATGGTGAATTCGAGTCGCGGGTTAATGTACGCGTTCCTGAAGAAAGCAGGCTCGACTCCGGGCGTCGCGGCTTCCGAGGCCGCGGAGTCGATGCGCATCGTGCTCAACGCCGCCCTGCAGTCCTCTGCCGACAAGTCCTGATAGCCCAATGTAGCTGCTCTCGGCTTGTCGCTCAGCGCGATGTATCTCGCACTGTCAGAATATGCGGGCCTTTGTAATAGCGGTCGAACATTCCACCGACATAGTTCCAGTTGTTATTGGGGTCGAACCAGAAGTAGAGCTTCGGGAGGAATGGCGCGAGCAGGATATTAAGCCAACCGAAATCC
Organism: uncultured delta proteobacterium; assembly: GCA_963814035.1. GTDB lineage: Bacteria > Desulfobacterota > Binatia > Binatales > Binataceae > DATGKG01. The sequence continues at coordinate 37,266 of CAWFBH010000007.1, read as the reverse complement.
GGCTGAAGCTCCAATTTGATAAGTTTGCCTGGATACATCGACCAAACCTCTCGCTCTGCCGGCACGGATACTGATATCGAAAGGATTTTCGGCGAGGGTGCGCAGTTGAAGGAATGAAACTCGATCGGTTCCCGCTCTCCCTGTCTTAGCCTGGCCACTATCAACATCAGTTGGGTCGCGCCGGCATAGGTATCAGATGGCGCCTCGAGGGTGGCTTCGTAGGCCTGATTGACCCCATTCACATTCTCGGCGCAGGAGGCGGCGCCGGTGGCAGGATCGAAGCTCTCCACAAACTGTGGCGTTCCATCGGCGTTGAAGGATGAATACTCATGGCGCACCAAGGTTGGCGCTTCACCCGAAGCATCCGGCCTCAGGTAGTCGAGCTCAACGTCACGAGCGCCATCGAGGTATTTATTCTCGCCCCGGATTAGCGTGGTGCCGTTGCTGACGGAACTACGGTACTGACCATGGCCGATGATGTGCCGATCGGCGGCACTGAAAATTGTCAGGTTGGTGGCCAGGAAATCGAACGCGGGATCGTGTTCATCGCCCAGGGCGATGCTCCTTTGAGCGTGAATGCCGAGCAAAATCAGCCATGCCCAAATGAGAAGTCTCAGCACTGGGCGGCGATAATTCTTTGGACCTTTTCGACCTCTCATGAAAGACGGATATGCGAGTTAACGCGAATTGCGAACTTGAGGTCCCACGTGGACCGCCTGTTGCGAAGTAGTCGGCGCCGCGCCCTCGTCCTCCTGATCGCGTTCCCTCTCGACGGCCGCGTTTTGCAACCGCGCGATGTTGCGGCTCGCCACCGGAAGCCGCATCACTATCTCGCGGCCGACTTCATACTCGGCGCGCGCCAGCCGCAGATCGCGCAGGTCGATCAGCGTTTGTACCGAGTTGATGCCGATATCGATTGGATCGATCGCCGGGGCCAAATCAACCGAGTAGCGGTGACTCTCGGCGGTAAAGATCTCATGCCCGTCACGAGCCGAAACCATTCTGACTCGCGCAGTCACCCGCCAGACTGAAATCAGCCCTGCCCAGTAAGCCTCGTAGTTCAAGATCTCCCGTACACTACTGCGTCGGCATCCACCCAGTGTCCAAGCCGCTCGGGCTTCACCGCCATCAACTCGTCCCAGTCGTCAATTTTTCGATCGGCCAGCACGGCGTCGACCGCCACCAGAGGAACGATCTCAAACTCGCGTCCGCCGATTTCGCCGCTCACCGAACGCCGCACACGATTAGCGTGCGTCCATGCCAGTCGGTCGAGTTCTTGGGGACTCTTGTGAAAGCTGAAGGAAAGTTTGTCGACCATATAGTCGCCGGTTCCGTGGTCAACGAATGGCAGCACCGCGATTCTTCTTGGGGGTTGCTCCTGGTAGTCAGCCGCAACTACTTCGTCAGTGACGCCGGGATCGGTTTCGATCATGCGATCGAACCAGCTCTTGCGGCCGTGGGTCGCGGTGTCCTCTTCGCCAAGGAAGAAAGGCCGCGTCTGATATTGCGGCGCAGTCGCAGAGCATCCGGAGATCACGATCATCACAGCGGCAAGTGCAAGATGTAAGGGGCGCATCCTGGTTCTCCTCAGAGTACGCTCCAGCCTGAGCATCCAACATGCCAACGACTCGGCGGGCGCTCCCTTTCGAATCTCGCAGTGGGGTCGAATAGGTGTTTTGGCAGGATAAATTCGGAGTCGATACCGACCGTTTAAGAATACGCCCCAGCATGACGACGAGGCGATCGCGTTTGGTTATGTGAAGAACACGGCGGGCGCCCTCGGGAAGGGCGGCAAAAAGTCCGTTCTTGAAGGATCCGAGCTGTATCGGATCGCGTCATCCGAATCGTTGGCTGAAACGATTCGCATCATACGGAAGACGCGGTGCTCGCAGACGCTCGGATTCTTAGGCGTGCAACTTGCTCTTTCGATCCTCCGGGTGAGATGTGAAATACGCGCCATTCCTGATTAAGAATCTGCTGCGAAACCGCCGGCGCGCGATACTCACCATGTCATCGATCGCGGCGTCGCTATTCATATTCTCCGCGTTGATGAGCGCCCCGGCGGTGGTCCGGCGCATCCTCGCGCAGGAATCCTCCTCGCTTCGGGTCGTCACGCACAACAAGGCTGGCATCTTCTATTCGTTGCCTGCGACCTATAAACGGCGCATCGCGATGACACCTCATGTTCTCGCGGTCAGTGGCGAAGATATCTTCGGTGGCGTTTATCGAGATCCCTCGGAGCAACTGCCTGCGGTTGCCGTCGATCCCGATGCGATCGACGATATGTGGCCCGAATGGAGCGTGCCGCGCGACACTATGGCCGACTTCCTCAAGTCGCACACCGCCTGTCTGATTGGGCGCCACACCGCACGCCGTTACGGATGGCGGGTGGGCGATCGCATCGTGATTAGAGGGCTGATCATGCCGGTCCAGGTCACGCTCGATATCGTGGGTGTGCTTCCCGGCGCTAACGCACCTGAGGATGCGATCATTTTTCGCCTCGACTACCTCGACGATCTGATGGGTCATCCGAATCAGGTCAATTTTTTCTGGGTCAGGGTGGATGGGTCCGAATCGATTCCGATTGTGATCGGCGCGCTCGACGAGATGTTCGAGAACTCGATCGCATCCACCGAGAGTGAATCGGAAATTTCCTTCATCGGCCAGTTCCTCGCTGCCTATCGTTCGTTCCTGAAGCTCTCGGAGATACTGGGCCTGATCGTCATCGTGTCGATGGGGTTAGTGGCTGCCAACACCGCCGCGATGTCGATCCGCGAGCGCGCGCGCGAGGTCGCTGTGATGCGTTCGATGGGCTTCACCTCCAATGCGTTGCTCGCGATGTTGCTCGGCGAATCAGTAATCCTCAGCACGCTGGGCGGACTAATCGGATGTGGCACTGCCTACCTGCTGTTGAGATTCGGACTGCCGGCATTCAACATCAACACCATTCCGATGCTGCCGCGGCTGATCGTTTTTGGCACCGCGTTGTCAGCGCTGATGGGCATCGTGTGCGGAATCATCCCTGCGTTTTCGACCTCCCACCGCAACATCGTCGAAAGCCTGCGCAAGGTGGGGTGACGCATCGCCCAGCTTCCGGGGCATGACGGGAACTGTTTCGAGCTAGGCGTCGTTTTCTTCCTGGAGGATGCGCTTGGCCTTTTCGAGCTCGCGCTTGCGTGCGGCGCTGAGTTTCTTGCCGCCGCGATTGATGAACATCTGCACCATCTTGATCGCCGAGCCGATTCCACCGGGCGAGACGCTCTTGCGCTTCATGATGCGCGCGATCTCCTCGCCGGATTTGGTGAAGGTGCCTTCTGGCGGATGGGTGGAGTCGGTCTTGATGGTGCGGGCCCATTTGCGTTTGCCGCTGGAGGTTTTGGCCGTGGTTCTGGATGGCATGCGAGACCTCTCATGAAACCTGAGGTGGTGGAACATTAGGTATGACGGAGTCCGTCCGCTGGCAATTCGAGCATGAATTTAGCTGCCTTGGTGCAAGCTTCGATCATCGCTAACCTCGACACTGCCCAAATGAAGCATCGAGCTCAGCGCCGAGGTTGGCGGCCAATCATTTTCGCGCTCGCGGCGGCGATCTGCTTCCCTACCGGATGTCATCGGATGAGTCAGGATTTGCATGTCGCGACGGGGCTCGTCAGTCACACGCTGTGCTCGCAGACCTTCGTCAGCGGGCAGAATCCCGAGGTCATATACGCTGAAGACCTCAAACCGCGACCGGGACTTTGGCTCGTCAACTGGCTGACCGCCTATGATGTCGATCGCACCAACCAAGAGGTGCGCACGACGATCGCCGGTGGCTTCGCGAGCCGCGCGGTCTTTCACGATCAACTCGGATGCCTGCTTATGCATGGCGACCAACCCCCTGACTTGTCGTTGCCGGCGACGAAGGATGCGGACCAACATCTCGCGCTGCTGCCGCAAATCGCAGGCCCCTCGGTAGTGGAACCATCCGACCCGAAGCTGCGCGCCGCGCTCGCGCACGTTTTCGCCGAGCCCAGCGATCGCCGACCCTTTCGTCACACTAAGGCGGTCGTCATCGTGCGCGATGGGCACGTGATCGCCGAGCGTTATGCATCCGGTTACGGCATCGATACTCCTTTGCTCGGATACTCGGCGAGCAAATCCATCATCAACGCGCTGCTCGGAATCCTTGTTCGCCAACATAAGCTGGCGGTCGATCAGCCTGCGCCGATAGCCGCGTGGAGCGACCCCAACGATTCGCGCCATGCGATCACGATCGATGAGCTGGAGCGCATGACCAGTGGACTCGCGGTGGACGAAAATGGTCCCACCTCACCGGTCTCGAAGATGCTATACCTCGAGCGTGACATGGCCAGCTATGCGGAAAGCGTCGGTCTGGAAGCGCCGCCGGGCACGGTTTGGAACTACACGAGCGGCAATACGCTCATCCTGTCGCGCATCATTCGCGATGCGGTTGGCGGTCATACCAGCGACGTGGTCGGCTTCGCGCGGCGCGAGCTTTTCGAACCGCTCGGGATGCGCCACGTCACGATGGAATTCGACGCCACCGGCACTCCGATCGGTTCAACCTATATCCTGGCTTCGGCCCGCGATTGGACGCGCTTCGGCATGCTCTACCTCGATGGGGGCGTCATCGCGGGGCATCGGATTTTGCCCGAAGGCTGGGTGAGCTACTCGTTCACACCAACCCTCGAGAGCGATTATGGCGCAGGCTGGTGGACCAATCGCGGCAGCAATCGAAACGCTAGGGGAAGGGTCCGAGGTGGCATGCCAGTGGATTCTTTTTATGCCTCGGGGCTGCTCGGTCAGCGCGTCGTAATCATTCCCTCGGAGCGATTGGTCATTACGCGATTCGGTCCCGCCCAGGAGTGGGACGATTTCGACATCGAGGGTCTCGTGCGTCTCGTCCGCGAAGTGATAGCCGCAACTCATGCTAAGAGTCCTTGAGGCGATGCATACCCGTCTAGTCAAAATGATCATGACCTGCGCGCTTCTCGCGGTCGCCGCATCGTGTTCACTCTACGACAGTCATGAAGCTAACCAGCCCTCGACGGTAATGGAGACCGAGGCGCGGTTGGTAAAGGCGGGCTTCAGAAGAGTTCCAATCGAGACGCCGGATCAAAATGGCGCGGTCGCGCAACTCCCGATGCATCGCCTAAACCGCTATCAGAGCGCCAGCGGCAGTATCTTCTGGTATGCGGACCCCACTATCTGTCAGTGCTTGTATGAAGGCGACCAGGCCACTTACGAAACTTATGCGGGAATTCTTCAGCAGGAGCACGACACCGCCGAATACGTGAATGATGTAGAGCCGGAGCAGGTCGCGTACCTAAGTCCTTTCGCATATGCGTTTCCGCCGCCGGTGTTCTTTGGCGCCTGGCCCGTGATCATTCGTAGTCGAGGACCTTTCAGCTCGGCTGGTGGTGGCGGCGGAACCGGTCTCCACTCCCGCGGCCACGGCGGAGGTCACGGCGAGGTCACGGCGTCAGCAGCCACGGCGGCGGAGGCCACCGTTGATTGCAAAAAGGAAAGGGCCGTTCGGATGAACGGCCCTTCTTCGAGATTAGTGGTATCTCAACGCTAGTGGGCTTTCGCTTTCTTCACTTCCTCGGCCATCTCGGGGACGGCTTTGAAGAGATCGGCGACCAGGCCGTAGTCGGCGACATTGAAAATCGGCGCTTCCTCGTCCTTGTTGATCGCGACGATGATTTTGGAGTCCTTCATCCCCGCCAGATGCTGAATGGCGCCGGAAATTCCTACTGCTACGTACAGCTCAGGCGCGACGACTTTGCCGGTCTGACCGACCTGCAAATCGTTGGGCACAAAGCCCGCGTCGACGGCGGCACGACTGGCGCCCATCGCGGCGCCCATCTCGTCGACCAGCGGCTCGAGGACAGTCTTGAAGTTGTCGCCCGACTTGAGGCCGCGCCCGCCTGACACGACGATGCGCGCCTCGGTGAGCTGCGGACGATCGCTCTTGGTCTGATTGAATGACACGAACTCCATCTTGGTCGATGCAGTATCGATCTCAGCGGTCACTTTCTCGATCGGAGCGGCGACGTCGCCAGGCTTCGCGGCGTCGAAAGCGGTGCCGCGCACGGTAATGACCTTCACCGGACCATCGAGCTCGACCGTCGCCATCGCATTGCCCGCGTACATCGGTCGCACCACGGTGCCGTCGTCGCCAATTGAGCTGATGTCGGAAGCCATCGGCGCTTTCATGCGCGCAGCCAGCCGCGGCATCAGATCCTTGCCGATTGCGGTCGCCGTCGCGAGCACATACTCGGCGCCGGTTGATTTGACGAGGTTGGCGAGCGCCTGCGCGTGCGCATCGGCGAGGTAGTTCTTCAGCGCCGGGCTCCCGAGCGCTATGACCTTTGCGACGCCGTACTTCGCGATGTCGGCGGCGAGCGCATCAGGATTGTCGCTCGCGACCACTGCGATCGCCTTGCCGCCGCGCTTCTGCGCGAGTTCGAGGCCGGCGTGGATGGCTGTCAAAGTTGTTTTGGGAAAGTGACCGAGCTGATGCTCGGCGAAAATCAGTACATCACCCATGATTCGTAGACCTAACCCCTAACCCCTTCCCCTGAAGGGGAAGGGGAATCAGAAGATGTTTTCCTTTTCAGATCACCTTGGCTTCGGTGTGCAGTACCGCGACCAGTTCCTGCACCGAACCAACCTTCTTGCCGGCCTGGCGCTTCGGCGGCGCGGCCAATGTTTTGATCTTCAGCTTCGGCGCGAGGTCCACACCGAGGCTGTCGGCCGCGACTTCCTTCAGTTCCTTCTTGCGCGCCTTCATGATGCCAGGCAAAGACGCATAGCGCGGTTCGTTGAGGCGCAAGTCGGTGCTGATGACGCCCGGCAGGTTGAACGCGATGGTTTCGAGGCCGCCATCGACTTCGCGCACCACGGTGCATTTCTTGTCCGCGAACTCGACCTTCGAGGCGAACGTGGCCTGCGGCCATCCGAGCATCTCGGCCAGCATCTGCGGAATCTGATTGGAGTCGTCGTCGATGGCCTGCTTGCCGAGCACGATAAGGTCGGGCTTCTGCTCCTCGGCAACCTTGGCGAGGATTCCCGCTATCGCGAGTGGGTCGAGCGCGGCATCGGTCTTCACCAGGACCGCGCGGTCGGCGCCCATCGCGAGGCCGGTGCGAAGCTGCTCCTGCCACGTAGACTGGCCGATGGTGACCAGCACGACCTCGCCTTGCTGCTTCTCCTTGATGCGGAGAGCTTCCTCGATCGCGATCTCATCGAATGGGTTGATGACCCATTTGACGTTGTCGGTGGCGATCCCGGAACCATCGGGCATCACGCGGATGGTGGTGGCGGGATCGGGAACTCTTTTGATGGGGACGAGAATCTTCACGAAAATTTCACCCGAGGCGTATCAGTGTATTTTACTGCTATTTAAGTTGACGATGTACTATGGATGTATTGCGAGCGCCCAGCAACGTAACAGCGGCGCTAATGTCAGTCAAATGCCAAATCAGCTTGCTCTAATAATAGCCTGATTCAATTATTCGTTATACCCCAAGCGATGACTCAGCTCCCGCCCCGCATCGAGGATCAATGGCGCGATTTCCGACGCCACCCGGCCCTCGGGAATCCGGTATGCCGGTCCCGATACCGATAACGACCCGACTACCGAGCGGGTGTAATCGCGTATCGGCACCGCGATCGAGGACACCTCATCGAGGTATTCGCCGCTGTCGACCGCATAGCCATTTTTCGCCACCGACTCCAGTTGCGCGAAGAGCTGCGCGCGATCGGTGATAGTGCGCTGGGTGTAGGCCTTTAGGATATCCGGCAGTGACGACTTCAGTTGCTCATCGGTGTCGAACGCGAGATGCGTCTTGCCCGCCGCCGTCGCCCATAGCGGGAGGCTTTGCCCGACCGGCGAGTTGATACGCACCGCGCGATCCTCGGGATCGACCGCCTCCAGCGGAATCACCCCCTCGCGCCGATAGACCGCGACATAGGTGCTCTCGCGGCATTTGCGGGTGACATCGGAGAGAATCGGGCGCGCCTGGCGCACCAGCCCCATATGCTCGATGTAACGCCGCCCCAGATGCAGGCACTTGATGCCGAGGCGATAATTCTCGCTCGCCTTGTTCTGCTCGATATAGCCGCGCGCTTCGAGGGTCGCGAGCAATCTGAAAACATTGTTCTTATGCAGCTTGAGACGCTTCGACAATTCGGTGACGCCGAGCTCATCGACATCGCCGAAGAATTGCTCCATCACGTCGAGCGAGTGGGACACCGACTGGATGAGGTAATTTGTTTTATCGCGTCTCACTACCATGCTAAATCTGCAACCGCCTTCCTGATCGCTCTGCGTCCATTTTGGGAAAGCGTTTTAATTTAGACGGCCATGGCAAAGTATGTCAACGATGCCGATCGAGGCGATTTTGCCCTCGATTTGGCAATAGTTTTTTCCATATGGCACTATTGCCTCGCGCATCCGAAGTTCCCAGTTACGAAAGCGATCAGGAAAATGCCATCCGATTTTAAACCTGAGTTTTTTCGCCGCCTCGATGATTCCGAGGACGAGGGTTTTTACGCCGCGCCGCGCTTCGTCGTGCATATAGATGACGGCGCCATTGCCAAGGTTGGCGAGATATACGCGCAACTGCTTCCGCAGGGCGGCGCCATCCTCGACCTGATGAGCAGTTGGCGCACGCATCTGACCGCGCACACGCGCCCGGCACGGGTGGTCGGCGTCGGCCTCAATCGCGACGAGATGGAGGACAATCCGCAAGTCACGGAGGCGATCGTTCACAACGTCAATGCGAATCCGCGCCTCCCTTTTAATGACGCGGAGTTCGATAGCGCGATTATGACCGTCTCGGTGCAGTACCTGACGCATCCCATCGAGACCTTCGCCGATGTCGGCCGGGTGCTGAAGCCATGCGCGCCGTTCATCGTGACATTTTCGAATCGGATGTTTCCGACCAAGGCGGTGGCAATTTGGCAATACCTCGACGAGCGCGACCGGGTCGGCCTGGTAGGGCGCTACTTCAAGGACAGCGGCGCGTTCGAGAACATCGATGTGATCGATAAAAGCGCACCGACCGATCCGCCATCCGATCCGATCTGGGCGGTGGTCGGATATCGAGTCGCGCCGATCTTATAGGCGCTTGGTGAGGCTCGCCACCACCGTTAGAAGCTCGAGTTGTTCGATCGGCTTCGGCACGTGCATCTGATAACCGGCGGATAGAATATTGAGACGATCCTGCGTGCGCGCGAATGCGGTTAACGCGATGGCGGGAATTCCTCCGCCCTGTTCAGGTGGAAGCGCGCGTAACTTTCGCAACAGTGTGTAGCCGTCTTCCAGCGGCATCCCGATATCAGAGACCAGCAGGTCAGGATGCCATTGCGGGATAGTCTCGAGCGCGCGCGCCGCGCTTTCCACTGCCATCACTTCCGCACCGGCGCCGCTGAGAATGAGCGATAAAACGTCGCGCGCATCCGGTTCATCATCCACGATTAGGATTCGCAGCCCTGCGAGAGATGGAGCATCGCCATGAAGTCCCTGCTGCGCGCTAGGATGAGTGCGCTCTTCGCCGGCAACTGCGAGTCGTTCAATCGCGGCCATGATCGGCAGATGGATGGTAAACTGCGCGCCCTTGCCGAGGCCCTCGCTGTGGGCGGCGACGGTGCCGCCATGCAGTTCCGCGAGATGGCGGGCGATGGTCAAGCCCAGACCTAGTCCGCCGTATTCGCGCGTGCTGCCGGTTCCTCCCTGGCGAAAGCGCTCGAAGATGAACGGCAGAACCTCGGGAGCGATCCCCTCGCCGGTATCAGTGACGAGAATCTCGACATGAGAATTGACGCGATGCAACTGCACCTGCACCCGGCCGCCCTTCGGGGTAAACTTTATCGAGTTGGACAGGAGATTGGTGATGACCTGCTGCAGGCGATCCGGATCTCCAGCCACCGGTCCCGCCGCAGGATCCAGAAAAGTTTGGAGGCGGATGCCTTTTGCCTCCGCGGCCGGTCGGACCACTTCAATCGCAGCCTCGATGACGTCGATCAGCCGGAACGGCCGGATGTCCAGGCGCAAGCGGCCAGAAACGATGCGCGAAACGTCGAGCAGATCGGCAATCATCTGATTCTGCATCTGCGCGTTGCGCTGAATCGTTTCGACCGCGCGATGCGCCTGCTCGGCGGTCAGTCTCCCGGTTTGCAACAGCGAGGCCCATCCGGTTATCGCGTTGAGCGGACTGCGTAGCTCATGCGAAACCACCGCGAGAAAGTCGTCCTTGAGGCGATTAGCATCCTCAGCGTCCTTGCGGGCTTGTTTTTCGGAGGCCAGCAACCTCTCGCGTTCCACTTCCGCGAGCTTGCGATCGGTGATGTCGCGGGCCACCTTGGAGGCTCCGACGACGCGTCCGGTGGCGTCGCGGACCGGAGACACCGTGAGCGAAATCTGCAGCAGGCGTCCGTCTTTTGCGCGCCGCACCGTTTCGAAATGATCGACGCGCTCGCCGCGACCAATGCGCGCCAGAACGTCGTCTTCCTCGGACCAGCGGTCGCGAGGAATGATCAGTGTGATATGCTTGCCGACCGCTTCTTGCGCGCTGTACCCGAGAATTCGCTCCGCAGCCGGATTCCACGAAGTGATGATGCCATCCAGCGTTTTGCTGACTATGATGTCATCGGAAGATGAGATGATCGCGGCCAGATGAGCTGCGACATCTGACTGCGGGTTGGAAGTATCCAAAATGTTTCCCTCGTAGTCCGGTTGAATGGGGGCAGGTTGGGAATTCCGCTGCCCGATGCGCTAACGAGAGATATATAAAATGTATCGTATCGTGTCCGCGTCGCAAACGCGTCATTCATTTAGCCCATCAGATATGCTCACTGACGGGATGTAGAGTCGAATATAAACATGATCAAGCATCGCGGACTTCGCCATCTCGCGCTCAGGGTTTCCGACGTGGAACGCGCCACCCAATTCTATTCGCGCGTCTTCGGCATGCGCGTCGTATGGCAACCCGACCCCGACAACGCGTACCTTTCTTCCGGATGCGATAACCTCGCGCTGCACCAAGGGTCTCATGGCGATGCCGATGCGCAGGTGCTCGATCATCTGGGCTTTGTCGTGGCGACGATCGCCGAGGTCGAGTCCGCATGGGCATGGGCGCAGGCCGAGCATCTCGAGGTGGCGCATCCGTTCAAGCATCATCGCGATGGCTCGGTGTCGTTCTACATCCGCGACCCGGATGGCAATGTAGTGCAGGTGCTTTATGAGCCCAGCATATCTCCGCAACAGATTTCATAACGGCCGCTGATACCACAACAGATCAGGAACCTCATGCTGAAAAATCGCGCGACCTCCGCTGGAACCGCCTCTTATGCCTCGCGTCACGCCGACCTGCCGGGAAATTTCCGCAGCGTGCTCGGCCTCGCGATTTCTTCGATCGGTGTCGGCACTTACCTCGGTGAGACCGATGAGGAAACCGATCGTGCCTACGAAGAATCGATCCGCGCGGCGTTGCGAGGGGGCATAAATCTCCTCGACACGGCGGTGAACTATCGCTTCCAGCGCAGCGAACGCACCATCGGCAAGGTCATCGCCGAGTTGGTCGCGGCCGGCGAGTTGCGCCGCGAAGAATTCGTCGTCGCCACCAAGGGTGGCTACATCACCTTCGATGGCGGGGTGCCGCCCAATCCGCGCGAATGGTTCGAGGAACATTTCATCCGCACCGGCATCGTTTTGGCGCGCGAGATGGTCGAGGGCTCGCATTGCATGACGCCTAAATACCTCGGCGCGATGCTGGAAATGAGCCGGCAGAACCTCGGCCTCGATACCATCGACATCTACTATGTTCACAACCCCGAGACTCAACTTGCGGTGGTCGATCGCAAGGAATTCCTCGCGCGGATAAGCAAGGCGTTCGAGTTCCTCGAGCGCGCGGTGACCGAAAATAAGATCGCATACTATGGCACCGCGACTTGGAACGGATATCGTGCGCAGCAGACCGAACGCGGATGGCTCTCGCTCGATGAGTTGCTGCGAGTGGCGCGCGAGGTCGCGGGCGACGAGCATCATTTTCGCGCGATTCAGTTGCCATACAACCTCGCGATGCCGGAAGCGGTGACGCTCGCGAACCAGGGCCCGCCCAATGCGAAAACCACGCCGGTCGCCCTCGCGAAGACTTTCGGCATGGCGGTATGCGCGAGCGCCTCGTTGCTTCAAGGCCGTCTCTCGCAAGGGCTTCCGCCGATTCTTGGCGAGGCGTTCCCGGGCCTCAACAGCGACGCACAACGGTCGCTGCAGTTCGTACGCTCAACCCCCGGCATCGATGTGGCGTTGGTGGGAATGAAATCGGTGGAGCACGTCGAGGACATCCTCGCGGGGATGAAACAACCTCCCGCCTCGCGCGACGCGCTGATGAAGCTATTCAGCTCCGGCAAGCAGTAAGTCTCGCAGTCATCATGCTGAAGGTCACGAGCGAAGCGGCATATGTGCTGAAGGCGGCACGCGAGGGAGTTACGACTCCTAGCGCGGGACTTCGCATCAAGCGCTCCGACAATCCCAACGATCCCTGGGATGGCTTCAAGTTAGGCTTCCAGCAAGAGCCCGACCCGACCGATCAAATCTTCGAGCAGGACGGGCTGCGGGTATTCGTCGCCGTCGAGGTTGCAGGCGAGCTCAGCGATCGCATTCTCGATGTTGATGCGACCTCGCACGGCGCCGAGCTGGTTTTTAGATAGGCCCCTCACTTGCTTGCGAGGGAGCGGGTGAAGGCCGCGATCATGTCGCGCCATTGATCGCCGAACGCCAGAAGCATCACCTGCTGATTGATCTGTTCGTTGCTGTCGAGAGTATGCGTCGCGCCGCCGCCGTCGCGCGTGAGGACCTGATAGGCTAGTTGGGTCTCGCGATAAAATTGCGGCAGCGCTCCACCCTCACTCTTGGTCTGTGTCAGGTCGCGATGGACCTTTTCGTTGAAAGCCTGCTGGAACCGCTCATGCTCCAGGCGGGAGAGATCGACCGCGTTGAAGGTTCCGTTGCGAGTGCGGAAGCTCTGAATCATTTCTCGCGTCGGGGCGAAGTCTTCCTTCGAAGGTGGAGTATCGGCGACCAGCACGATGACCTTCTTCGCATAGGTACGCCAGTCCATTTTGTCGATCGCAGTTGTGACTCCGCCGCGCACGTTTTCTTCCCATTCATCCCCGCCCGATGCTCCGATCGATCCGAGGAAGCCCTCCAGCTTCAACGGCGAAAGCGTAAGCGGCTGCGATTGAATCGCCTCTCCCTTACCGCCATAGACCACCACGCCGATTCTCGCGGTCGGGACCAGCCGATGAATCCCCGCGACCAGTTCGCGCATTCGGGCTTTGACGTCCTGAATGACAAGCGACATTGAACCGGTACCGTCGATCACGAGGACCACATCGAGTCCTTTACGCCGCAAGTCGCCCAAATAGCCACCGAATCCGCTGCCGATTCCAGGACCATATCCGGTGCCGATTCCCCCACCTCCAATTGCTCCGATTCCGAGCGAGAGGTTGCGCACGTAGTTGTCTGCTGAGGTCGCGATCGCACTGGCATCAGATGAGACAGGTTGTGGAAACGAAGCGCGTTCGATTTCCGGCATCGGCTGAGTATCGAGATCGAGTTCGCGCATCTCCTCGCCGCCACCACCGCCACCGGCCTCGAGCGTCAGCAGGGTCAGTTCGCGCGCGCGACTTTCATGCATCGTGATGATGAGGAACAGCAGCAAGAATGCGTGGAGCGCGATCGAAAGCGGAAACGGTCCACCGATGAAGCGCAGCGTACTGCGCACGACACTATCGCATCGCGCGCGCCGGATCAGATACGCAAACAGAATAATCGAAAGACAGATCGCCACACTCGCGAAAACGATTGTCATCACGGCCTCACCTCCAAAATGTGCGATGGCGAGGCCGCGCGATTTGCGCCCGACTAGCTGATTATGCGGCCTCTATGCCTAAGACGGCCGCGCGGAATTTTCTTGCAGAACAGGATACTTACTGGCTGCCAGCGGTGATGCCACGACCGAAGGCCGCAACCTGTCCCTGCCATTGTTCGCCGAAGGCCAGCACCAGGACTTGCTGGTTGATGTGCGAGTCCTTACTGAGACTGCGCATTGCGCCGCCGCCAGCATTGGCGAGGACCTTAAATGCCGCGCGGGTCTGCTGATAGAACTCCGGCAGCGGCGAGATCTTCGGTGGCTCCTCGCGATGCACCTTCAACCAGAACTCGCGCTCGAAGCGCTCGTGCTCTTCCGCGGCGACATCAACAGTGTTGAACGTACCGTTGTTGCTCTTGAACTGATGGATCTCCGCAATCAGTGGCTGGAAGTCATCTTTCTTCGGCGGCGAATCGCCGACCAGCACGATTACCTTCTTGGCGTAAGGCTTCCAATCCATGTTGTGGATCGCGGTATTGACGCCGCCGGCCAAATCTTCTTCCCATTCGTCGCCGCCTTCCGCGTGCACGTTGCTGAGAAAGTCCACCAACTTTTGCGGATTGAGCGTAAGCGGCTGGATTTCCATCTTCTTGCCCTTGCCGCCGAAGACGACCATCCCGACGCGCGCAATCGGCACCAGGCGATGGATCGCGTGAACCAACTGGCCCATCTTCGCTTTCACGTCGTCGATGATCAGCTGCATCGATCCGGTACCGTCGATGACGATGACGACATCGAGGCCCTTTCTGCGCAGTTCACCGATAAAGCCGCCGAAGCCGGAGCCGATGCCCTTGCCGTAGCCGGAGCCGACGCCACCTCCGCGCCCGATACCGATGCCACCGCCTCCCGCCGCGCGTACATAGTCATTCGCCAGGCCGACTGCCTGCGAAGTGTCGACCGCGACCGGTTGCTCCATCTGCTGCGGCGCGGTGTCCGGCATCGGGACTTCCGGCATATCGAGATCGTTCATCTCGCTGCCGCCGCCTCCGCCGCCACCGGCCTCGAGGTTGACCATGATCAGTTCGCGACCGCGCTGTTCATGGACCGTGATAATCAGGAACAATATGAGCGCGAGATGGATCGTGACTGAGAGTGGAAAGGGTCCCAACATGAAGCGGGTCGCGCTGCGGATGGCCTCGATGACCGCGCTGGTGGATTTGCGCAGCGCGTGGTAGGTCGATTCGTCATCCTCACTGATAGCGGCAAGGGTCGCCGACTGGGCGGCGCGATCGCCAATGCTCTCGATGGACAAGCCGGTACGCGCGAGTGCGGCGAGGTCGTGCTGGCATAGCGCGCAACCGGAGACGTGCGACTCCCAGTGGTCATATTCGCCCGCGGAAAGTGCGTGGGATGCGAACGCCGCAAGCACGTCCGCATCGGGACATCCCGCGGACGAGTCGGTGATACCCATAGCGAGTCCTCGCGCGATGAGCGTCTCAAAGGTATCTTTGCCGTTGCCCGCGGTCGCCATCACTTTGCCTGCGCCAGAACTTCCGCCAGGTTGAACGGCCAGTCCTCGGTTGCATATTCGAAACACGAGCTTATCTGGTCGGCGCTCAGGTGATACTCGTCGCTGAGATTCTTCTCGACTTCTTCGCGGATCCGGATGCGAGTCTGAGCGAGTTTGCGTGAAATCGTCGATTCGTGTTCGCCCATGAGTGAGCCGATCTGCGCCAATGTCAGCCCTTGCAAGTAGTAGTATGAGATCCTTAGACGGTCCGAGGACGGAAGTTTTGCGATCGTGCGCTTGAGCGAGTCGCACAGCATCGCAAGATAGCGGCCGCGTTGTGGATCATGCGGCGCTTGCGGTTCGCACACAGCACGATGATTGATCGAGCGCTCTGCCGCCTCGTCCAGCGGTTCATGCAGCTTGGTTGCACGCCAGACATCGGCGGCACGCCGCGCGATTACGGTTCGCAGCCATGCCGCAAGCGGGCTTCGGCCATGATAGCGATCGAGCGGGGAATTGCGCGCGCCGTTGTTTTGTCGCAACCCGTACAGATCCGCATAGAGCGAATCGGCCAGCTCACGCGCCGCCGAAGCATCCGAAATCAGCGCGCGCGCCGTGCCCTCGGCGACGACCCGATAATGTGACAGGAACTCGCGCCAGGCATTCTCGTTGCCCTCGCGGCATGCGGCCGCGAGCGCGAGATCATCGACAAACAAAGAGTCAAGAAACGTGTCAATCTGATCGGACGAGGCGAACTCGGGTCCACTGTCGCTGCGGCGCGCATAGCTGCGATAAAGCGCGTCGGCGAAAACGCCCTCGGCGAGGTTCCATTTTCCAGCGCCGCTTTGCAGATACAACCGCTCGATACTGCGGCGATGGTCGCGATGGAACTGCTGGAATGTTTCCAGCGTCATGTTGTGAAACGCCGGCCGTTCATTGCGATGCCCCGAAACCATTCTCGGTCGGCGGCTCACAGCTTACAAGATGCCGAAACCTGAAACCCGGTATCGCTAAATTTTGAACCTGATATGGATGATGTCGCCGTCGCGCATCACGTAGTCGCGTCCTTCGAGGCGCAACTTGCCGGCCTCCTTCACCTTCGCATCCGACTTGAGCTGCGCGAAATCCTCGTAGCCGACCACCTCGGCGCGGATGAATCCGCGTGCGATATCGGTGTGAATTCGCCCGGCCGCATCGAGCGCCGAGGCTCCGCGTTCCAGCGACCATGCATGCGCCTCCGGCTCGCCGGCGGTGTAGAACGTCATCAAGCCGAGATGATGATAGAGCGCGGTGATGAGGCGATCGCGCGCGGGCGCATCGAGGCCCGCCGCCTTGAGCATTTCGGTCTGACCGGCGGGATCTAGCTCCCACAATTCCGACTCGAACGCGGCGGCGAGGCGGAACACCTCGATGCCGTGCGCCTTGACCGCTTCATGCTCTTTGGGCGTGATATCGGCAGTCGCGCGATCCATCTCGCAATTGATCACGACCAGCACCGGCTTGCGCGAAAGAAAGCCGAAACTCGAGAATGCGGCGTTCTCCTGCGCGGTTGTTTCGAGCAATCGAAGTGGCTTGCCCTGCTCCAGCCATTTGAGGAACTTCTCGAGGCCCGCGCGCTCAAAGTCGCTGGGATTCTTTTCCTTCTTGAGGCGTTCGAGGCGGCGCTCAGTTTGATCGAAATCGGAAAAAATCAGCTCCCCCTCGATACTCTCGATCGCGGCGACCAAATCTTTTTCGTTGCCGGCGAACTGCGGGACGACGACCAGCAGCGCATCGAGGTCGCGGGTCAGCGGCAGCAGGCTGGGGTCGAGCGCGGCGCCCTCCTTCTGCTCCTTCGGATTGGGCGCGAAGTCGAGGATGGTCAGCTCCACCGGCACTTTCTTCTTCGAACCGTAAGTGGCCTCGAGGAAATCGAGGCGCGCATCGGCGACCTTGATTTGACCCGGGCGGCCGCGATTTTTGCCTTCGGCGGCGCCGGCAATCGGCGCGAGTCCGGTCAACGCGTGGAAGACGGTAGATTTTCCGGCGCCTCGCGCGCCGATGATTCCAGTTTTCACTGCGATGAGTTAATCACAAAGCGGCAACTCCACTTAAGAGGTTCGCGCTGAATGACGCGCCGCCGCGCCTGTGCTATGCAGCGCATCGAGTAAGGAGACATCGACGATGCCGAAAGCTCCGGCCGACTATCAGATGCGTTATCCGATCGATTTCGCTGAGATCGGTCCGAATATTCATAAAGTTGTGCAGTTGTATGCGCAGGACCTCGGCAAATCGCGCGGTATTTTATGGCTGCCCGCGACGGGCAAGCCGAAGACCTGCGTCATCATGTCGCATCCGCGCGCCGAGTTCGGACATCATTACTCGGTGCCGTTCTGGGTCGAGGCGGGATACGCAGCCTTCGCGCATAACACCCGCTACCTCAACAATGACTCGACGATGATTCACGAGAGCATCCTGCTCGACCTCGCAGCCGCGATCAAATATTTGCGCGAGGAGGAGGGCTTCGAGCATATCGTGATGCTCGGAAACTCCGGCGGCGGCTCGCTATTTTCCTACTACGATGCGCAGGCGCGCGCGCCCAAGGGCAGCCGGGTCGCATCGCCTCCCGGAGGCGGGCCTCCCGATCTCAATAAGTATGATTTCCCTACTGGCGATGGTTTCATCGTGCTGGCCGCACATCCCGGGCAGGGTATGGTGCTGATGAACTGCCTCGATGCTGCGGTGGTCGACGAAAACGACCCCTTCGCGAGCGACCCAGACCTCGACATGTACGACGAGCGCAACGGCTTCAAAGCGATGCCGGCGGAAAGCCGCTACTCGCCGGAATTTCTCACGAAGTATCGTGCGGCACAGCGCGCACGATGCGCGCGCATCGATGCGATCGCGCGCCGCCACATCGCAGAGGCCAACTACGCTCGCCTCGGGATGCGCGCCGAAAGCTTCAAGGCCGAGCCGCCCGCGTCGCGCCATTTCATCGAGCGCCGCGCGATGGCGCCTCGCATGATGTTAGTCTACCGCACGCTGGCAAATCCGAACTACCTGGATTTGTCGCTGGAGCCATCGGAGCGCGTGGTGGGGTCGATTTTCGCGCCTCGACCAGATGTGGCCAACTACGCGGTCTTCGGCCTTGGTCGTGTGGTCACCCCGGATGCGTGGCTATCGACATGGTCGGGGCTATCCTCGTACGCGCGGACTGCGGCAAATCTGCCGAAGGTAACGGTGCCGACACTGGTGGTGGGCGCGAACGCTGACCAGGACATTTTTGTCTCGGATGTGAAGGCGGAGTATGAGGCCTCGGGCGCGAGGGACAAGCAGCTCCTGTTTATCGAGGGCGCGGATCACTTCATGCGCGCGGGCGGCACCAAAGCCAACCTCGGAGACCCGCGACCTCGGTTGATGAAGGTGCTGATCCAATGGACCCGCGAACGATTCGCGGCGTGACTTTCGCGAGGAGATGAGGTCAGGTAATCTTCGGATCTATCTGCGAATTCTGCGCAAAACGGGGCCACCCTAGCTCAGTTGGTAGAGCAGCTGATTCGTAATCAGCAGGTCGTCGGTTCGAATCCGACGGGTGGCTCCAAATCTCTCCCGAATTCCCAGCACTTTTTCACACGCGCAGCGCGCGCCTCCGTCAGAAACACCCGCTCTGTCACCGCACTGTAACCTTTTTCATTCAAACCGAACAACTTGTTAGTCTCTACGAGTCAAATTGTAGAGTTCACGGAGGCCCTACCAATGAACACCTGCACCGTGTGCCGACATGATGACCGTGACGCCATCGATAAGGCCCTCATCGCCGGTCAAGCCGTACGCCACATTGCGGCACAATACGGATTGACCCCAACATCCCTACAGCGCCACAAGGTCCATATCGGCCCTCGGCTGGCCCGGGCGCTCAAGCGCGAAGAGGCCGCGGTCGAGGCCACCATCGAGGCTCACGTCGCCGAGGAAATCGCGAGCGGCAACGATCTGGTCGCGGACCTTCGTGCGCTCATACGGCAGGCGCAGGAGATCGCAGTCGAGGCGCGCAGTACGAAGCAGTTATCGGTGGCCGTCCAGTGCATCGACAAGCAGTCGAAGGTGCTGGAGTTGGTGGCGAGGTTGACCGGGCAGCTCGACGAGGGCACACGCGTCAATATCCTGGTGCAGGAGCGCGAACAGCGCGAAGCCGCCCAAGTCATGGACCTCCAACGCCTCACGCTCGACGAGCGCATCGAGTTGGAGCGGCTGCTAGAGAAGGCCAGCGGTGCCGATCAAACAGTTGCGATCGCGCAGTCTGAACACAGGCTTTAGAGCTCTTAACCGGTGACAGAACGGTGACATAGTGCAGGGAGCCCCACGGAGAGAAGGACTTCAACGGGGTCACATGATAGTCAATCAGCATCACCGTCACCAACGTCACCAAAATACATATAAGAGTTCTTCTAACTTATAACTTAATATGAATACCCTAGTTTGGTTCTGCTCCGCTCCCCCGTTTTTTGCTTGTACTTATTTGTGTCTTGCTAGAATTCTGGTGACGTGGTGACGTTCACGAAAAAGGGCGAAAAACGTAGGTAGATAAAGGGTTTTTCACGTCTCCAGAGACTCTGGTGACGTTTGGTGACGCGATTTTAAGAAGTGTAGAAAAATCAGAGGCTTTTTCCCTGCGAACGTCACGAGAGCATTGAAGGCGGCCGCCGCCAACTACCCGAAGTGCGGACGCTCCCAAGCTCGAATGCGGTCCTGGATGACCCGGCAAACCGATCCAGAACTCAAACTCGAGCGGTTGAGTCCCACCAGCCTGCATGCGCGAACCCGGCTCAGTCTGATACTGCTCGACCAATCGAATGGCCGCGATCCGCCGTAGGCGCAGGCTTCAGCCGTTTTCTCCGAGCAAGTCCTTCAGCGCGGCATTGTACAGCATCGACTCCGCCAAAAGCTTCTTGAGCGGGCGGTTCTCATTCTCCAGACCTTTAAGCCGCTTCGCGTCAGACACTTCCATCCCGCCGTACTTTCGCTTTGCACTTATAGAAAGTCGCGTCCGAGATCCCATGGCGCCGGCATACTTCGCCGGTCGCCGCGCCCGCTTCCTGCTCCTGCAAAATCGCAATGATCTGTTCCTCGCCAAACCTGCTCCGCCTCATCTGTCCGTCTCCTTCCCGTGACGGACTCTACCAATTCGCGGGTGTTTCGGGGCGCAGACCAGAGGGCACTCAGTGGGCACTCGGTTTGAATTATGCGCGGACCTGCTACGGTTTTTCAGCGTCGCCGGTTCCAATAACCGGCTAACGGTCGGCCGGCAACCGCTCGCGTCTATCTGGAGGTTCGAGGCCACGGCGGTAGGCTCAAAAATTCCCGGATTTTTGGGGCGTCGGACGTGCGCCTCGGAGTCAACGCTTCCGGCCGGGGTGTTCGGCGGGTAGCCTGCTCTGATGGAAAGTCAAGTTCGGCCGCAGTTGCGCCGCGTCTCTCAAGTCGAGGCGGAAGCGGCTCGCATACTCGAGCCCGAGATCAAGGACCATCTGCAAATCAATTCCGACGTGTACAATTTCGTCGGCCTTGTTCTCAAAGGGGCGGGGGAAGCGCGCCTTCGCGATGTGACTCAGGCGCGCAAGGTGATGACCTGTCTGTTGGTTCGGATCGCCAACGATCTTCGATGCATCGGCCTAGTTGCGGTGCGCGGATATCCCGACCAGGCGTGCTCTCTCGCAGCATCGGTCTACGAGGCGGCGTTTGCGGTGTTGGCAATCGGTGACGATGAACCGCTCGCTCAAGAGTGGATCGATCACCCGGATCCAAATCATCCCTTCAAATCGGTTTACGATCTCACCTCGATAGGAATGAAGAGAGCCGGAATTCCCGAGCCCGAGAAGCAGGCGAAGCGATGGTACATCTCGTATTCGCAGCTCTGCATGGCCAAGCACATGAACCCTCTACTTCAAGGGTCACGCGGGTTTCGCGTGGACTCAAATCAGGTGTTGGTGGTGACGGGACCGGACACGACCGACGCGAGCGTGCGCCTGGCGTGGTACGCGCTCGAGCACTCGGCCGGGTTTGCTCTCACCGCCGCTGCCTTCTTCGGCGAGAGGCATGCTCGGGGTCACAAGGATCTCGCCGCGCTAAGCGGAGCGTTGCATGAGGCATTGGGCAAGCTCGTGGAGGCGGCGGTTGCGCGCGGTTGGGATAAGAACCCCTTCCCCGACCACTGGAAGTTCAGGGAGACGAAGTGAATGACCTTCGGCGCTCGCGTGTGCATTGATCTTCCTGTCATTGGCGATGACGCAGCGATCGGGAGATAATCCTAGACTTGAGGAAACGCAGCTAAGTCACCCCGTGGGAGAATCCAATGGCCGAGCCGGACTTCTACTTCAATCCCTTCGACCCGGAGTTTCGCGCGAATCCGTATCCGCATTTTCCCAAGCTGCTCGCAGGCTCGCCGCGGCAGCTCAATCTCTTCATGCCGTCTACGGTGGTGGCGCGCTATGCCGACGTAACCACGGTGCTACGCGATCATCAACGCTTCTCCGTTCGCCGGCCGGAAATTCCTGGGCGCGACAGGATCGATCCGTTCGCCGGCGCGCCGACCATCCTTACCGGCGACCCTCCGATCCATACGCGACTTCGGAAACTAGTCAGCAAAGCTTTCACGCCACGGCGGGTGCGCGAGCTCGAGCCGAGGATTCGAGCGATCACCGACGAGCTGCTCAGAGATGTCGCGAAAGGCGGGCATTTCGATGCGATCGCCGAGCTCGCCAATCCGCTGCCAGTGATTGTGATTGCTGAGCTACTCGGCATCTCTCCCGGCGATCATGAGCAGTTCAAGCGATGGTCCAACGACCTCATCGGCTCATTCGGGCGTGAGATGGCAACCGGCCCAGCGCCGGAGGGAATCGCGGCTAAAGATTCGCTTCGCGGCTATCTGAGTAAAGCGGTTGCCGCGCGGCGCGCAAAGCCAGCGGATGACTTGATCAGCGCCTTGGTGGCCGCGCGCGATGAGACCGAGGCGCTCAACGAAGACGAGCTGCTTGCATTCGTGGTGCTGCTGCTTCTGGCGGGAAACGAAACCACCACCAACCTGATCGGCAATGGGCTGCTCGCGCTATGCAGGCATCCGGAGGAGCAGGATCGCCTGCGAAAAAATCCCGAGCTGATGCCACACGCTATCGAGGAAATGCTGCGCTTCGATCCTCCGGTCCAGATGACGGTACGGACCATCACCGAGGCGACCGAAATCGGCGGAACGAGGGTCGAGCCGAGCTCGATGCTGTTCGTGCTGATTGCGGCGGCGAATCGCGACCCGGCTCAGTTTCCGAATCCCGAAACGTTCGATATCGCGCGCGATCCCAACCAGCATCTTTCGTTCGGTGAGGGAATTCATTTCTGCCTGGGCGCGCCTCTGGCACGTTTGGAAGGGGCGATCGCGATCGAGGCGATGCTCAAATGCTTTCCACGCCTGCGTCTCGCGAATCCGACAACCAAGGCGGAATATCGCGGTTCGATGGCGCTACGTGGCCTCGCCAATCTCGCGATTGCGAGCGACTGACTCGTCTTCTATTGCGGCGACATGGACATCACTAGATTACGCCATCTCCGTGAAGATCATCGTCTCGAACTCGATCGAGCAGATCGGGGTCAGAGCCGCCAGCTCCTTCAGAATGCCGCGGGCTTCCATGCAAGCCTACGTATAGCTGAAGCTGTTCTGGGCCGTAGGCTCTCACCAAAGTTCAGTGACCGGAGGGTCAATCATGGGTATCCAAGCTATCAATCCTACCACAGGCGAAACGCTGAAAACCTATGAAGAAATGGCGCCTGCGACCGTCAACGAAATCGTTGGCAAGACACACGACGCATTTCTAGGTTGGCGGCGGACTACCTTTAGTGACCGTGCGAGTTTGATGCGAAAAGCAGCGGAAATCCTGCGCGCCAACGCTCGCGAATATGCGCTTCTGATGGCGCAAGAGATGGGCAAGCCGGTGCGCGATGGTGTCGCCGAGACGCAGAAATGCGCAACGGGATGTGATTTCTATGCGGAGCACGCCGAACGCTTTCTGGCGCGCGAGGCGGTGACCACCGAGGACCGCAAGAGCTTCGTCACCTTCAACCCCCTGGGAGTCATCCTCGCTGTAATGCCGTGGAACTTTCCGTTCTGGCAGGTCTTCCGGTTCGCGGCGCCTGGCCTGATGGCGGGGAACGCCGCGGTTCTCAAGCACGCGTCAAACGTGCCGGGCTGCGCGCTCGCAATCGAGGACGTCTTCCGCCGCGCCGGCTTCCCGGAAAATTTGTTCCGCACACTGATGATCGGCAGCCGACAGGTCGGCGCGGTCATTGAGCATCCGCTCGTTCGAGCCGTGACCCTGACCGGAGGCGGGCCGGCGGGCCGAGCGGTGGCACGCAAGGCCGGCGAGATGCTGAAGAAGACCGTGCTCGAATTGGGCGGCAGTGATCCCTACCTCGTGCTCGAGGATGCGGATCTCGAGCTTGCCGCCGCGATATGCACTAAGGGACGGCTCGTGAACTCCGGCCAGAGCTGTATCGCTGCCAAGCGCTTCATTGTGGTCGAGAAGATTCGCCGTGAATTCGAGGACCTTTTCGTAAATCGGATGAGCGCCGCGAAGATGGGTGATCCTCTTAGCGCGGAGACGGAAGTGGGGCCCCTTGCGCGGCACGACCTGCGCGATGAACTGCATCGCCAGGTCGAAGCAAGCATCGCGAAGGGCGCGCGCTGCCTGCTCGGAGGAAAGATTCCCGAAAATCCCGGGGCCTATTACCCACCTACCGTTTTGAGTGACGTGAGGAAAGGCATGCCGGCCTACGATGACGAATTGTTCGGTCCCGTGGCCGCGGTCATTCCAGTGAAAGGCGAGGCGGAAGCGATAGCCACCGCTAACGACTCGGTTTTCGGGCTCGGTGGCGGCGTCATCACGCGCGATCTGGCTCGTGGCGAGCGTATAGCTGCCGAGATGATCGAGAGCGGCTGTGTGTTCGTCAACGATGCCGTAAGATCGGATCCCCGACTGCCATTCGGCGGGGTGAAGGAAAGCGGTTACGGTCGGGAGCTCTCGACCTACGGCATCAAAGAGTTCGTCAACATAAAGACTGTAGTAATTGCGTGACCCGGACGCGCGCTATTTCAGCTATTTCAGCAAAGAATCCCGGACACTGGGACTGAGTAGCCACTATGCAGGTAGTCGCGGGAATTGATGTAGGCGGGACCAACACCGACGCGGTTTTGGTGAGCGCCGGCCGGATCGTCGAACGGATCAAGGTTCCGACAACCTTCGACGTGCGCGACGGTATCCTCGCGGCGCTCGCGCAAGTCAGCGGTAACCATGCGATCGAACGCATCAATATCGGGACGACCGCGTTCACCAACGCACTGGTTGAACGGCGTCATCTCGAACCAGCCGCCGCGATCAGGATCGGCGCGCCGGTTTCCGAGTCGCTCCCGCCGATGAGCGATTGGCCTGACGATTTGCGCCGCGCCGTGGATAATACCACCGCGTTCGTAGCCGGTGGACGCGAATACGATGGCCGCCCCATCGGCAAGCTCGATCGCGCTGAGATTTCCGACCTCGCGCGAAGGCTCGCAGCGCGTGGCATCGGACAAGTCGCAGTTACGGCGGTGTTTGGAACTTCATATCCCGAGGATGAGCTGCAGGTCGCGGCTTGGATTCACGAGGAAAACCCGACGCTCGAAGTTACGCTCTCGCATCGGATCGGGCGCTTCGGAATTCTCGAACGCGAGAACGCAACGCTCTTGAATGCGATGCTTCGCCCGCTCGCCTCGCGCACCGTGGCGGGCTTTCAGCGCGCGGTGCCCACGAATCTCTTTATCAGTCAAAACGACGGCACCGTGATGCGAGCCGAGAGCGCAGCCCAACTACCAATTTTCACCCTCGCGTCCGGGCCGACCAACTCCCTGCGCGGTGCGGGTATCCTCGCGTCGATGGGGAAGGCGATCGTCATTGATGTCGGCGGCACGACCACCGACGTGGGCGTTCTGCGCGGCGGCTATCCGCAAGCGGCGGGACTCGATCTCACCATTGCGGGAGTGCGCACCAACTTCCGTATGCCAGACCTATGCTCGATCGGAATCGGCGGCGGCAGCCACATAGATCTCGCAACGGGCGCGGTTGGACCGCGCAGCGTTGGATTCCACCTCACCCAGGAGGCGCTAGTGTTCGGCGGCAATCAGGTCACCCTGACGGACATCGCTGTTGCGGCGGGCCGCGCGGATATCGGCGATCGAGCGCGTGTGACGCATCTCGGAAGCGATCTCATCGAGCGGGTTGACGATCATCTGCGCCGGCGGCTTAGCCGATTGCTGGAAAACTACGACCGCCTCGATCGCCAGCTTCCGATCATTCTCGTCGGTGGCGGCGCGCCGCTCGTGCTCGATCTATTGCGCGAGCTCGGCCGCCATGTCGAATGCCCGCCCGATGCCGCGGTCGCCAATGCATTTGGCGCCGCGATGGCGCAGGTCGGCGGCGAGGCTGACCTGACATTTTCTTCGACCGTCTCGCGTGCTGATGCGCTGGCGCGCGCCGAAGCGGAGGCGCATCGGCGTGCCGAGCAGGCTGGCGCCCGGCGAGAAAGCATCCGAACGGTGGAGCTGGAGGACGCCGCGCTGACTTATCTCGCGTCCGAGGCAATCCGCGTACACGCTCGCGCGGTCGGCGATATCGGAGACTCGGAACGATGAGTTTCGAAATCCGACGCGATGATCTCACGGCGCTCGCGCTCGGCTCCGGTATTCTCGGAACTGGCGGCGGTGGGAATTCGTATTATGGTCGGCTCGTCGCCAGCCGGATAATCAGCGATTCGGCGGTGCGAGTGATCGATATCACGGAAATGGATCCCGATTCGTATGCGATGAGTTCTGCGGCGATTGGCGCGCCGCTGGTGTGCCTCGAAAAGCCGCCCAGCCTCAGCGCGTTGTGCGTCGGTTACGAGTCGATCACGGGTGTGCTGGGCAAGCGGGTGGGCGCGTTTGTAACTGCGGAGATCGGCGGCCTGCAATGCATGTTCCCCCTGATGCTCGCAGCGCAGACCGGGCTCCCGCTGCTCGATGGCGACGGAATCGGACGCGCGTTTCCGGAAATCCAGATGTGCACGTTCATGATTTATGGCACGACACCCGGGCTACCCATGGCTCTCAGCGGCGACAACGGCCTGTTGCAGGCACCTGAAGCGCCGCACGCAGATCCCGCCTACCGTGAGGTGGAGTGGGAGCCGCGCGGCATCGCGGTCGAGCGCCGGCTGCGGAAAATCTGTTCCGACAACGGCGGCCTTATCTATATGACGACCACCTTCGATCACGAATCGATGGTGCGCACGTTGATTCGCGGCACGATTGGGCTCGCGCTCGCGCTGGGTCGCTCGGTCGAGTCGGCACGCGCGTCTAGAACCGATCCGATCGGCGCGATTGTCGAAGTGGGGAATGGGCGAAGTTTCATCGGCGGAAAGATCATCGATGTCGAGCGGCGGTTCCGCGCCGGTCACGACTGGGGCAGCGTGAGTATCGAAGGTATCGATGCCGATCGCGGCCGGCGCGCCGAGATCGCGTTCAAGAACGAATACCTGATCCTGAAAGCTGACGAGCAGGTAGCCCTGACTGTCCCCGATCTCATCACAATCGTGGAAACCGAAACCGGCAACCCGGTCACAACCGAGATTCTCCGGCCCGGGCTTCGCGTGAGCGTCGTTGGACTCCCATGCTCGCCGCTGATGCGAACGACGCAAGCGTTGAAGGCGGTCGGGCCGCCGGCTTTTGGATACGACCTACCATACGTTCCATTGCGATAAAGTTTGTGGGCCGACG
Source organism: uncultured delta proteobacterium (assembly GCA_963814035.1). Taxonomy (GTDB): domain Bacteria; phylum Desulfobacterota; class Binatia; order Binatales; family Binataceae; genus DATGKG01. The sequence continues at coordinate 10,070 of CAWFBH010000007.1, read as the reverse complement.
GTTTCCCTAGAGAGGCAGTGAGCGACCCGCTTCGGAACCCGGAGCTCGTCTCTCCCATGAGCTTCTTGAGCTCGCCAGCGGACGATGTCTAGTCCAGCGCTCCGGTCGAGAACCAAAACTCATCAGTTAACCATCGCGTCTTCGCCGAGGCGAGATCACCGATGCGGAGCGGAAACGAGCGGCATCGTTCGAGCTCATCGCCCGGCGAATTTCGGCTCGCGTTTTTCAAGAAATGCGCGCACCCCCTCCTGATGGTCCTCCGTCTTGAATAACTCCGCCAAACTGGTGCTTACCCAAGCGCCGAGCGCCCCCCAATCGGGATCCAACGCGCGACGCAGTCCTTGCTTAATTCGGCGCGCCGCTAGCGGCGGATTCGCTGCTATCTTCCTCGCCAGTTCCATTGAGGTCGCCATCAACTGGGCGTGAGGAACAACGCGCGATACCAGCCCGACCCGCAGCGCCTCCGCGGCGTCTATGATGTCCCCGGTGAGCAGCAGCTCGGCTGCTCGCTCGCGTCCAACTAACTGGGCGAGGCGCCCGATGCCGGGCACGTCGCAACACAGGCCGCGCTTGATGAACAATTCGCCAAACCGGGCCTTTTCCGAGGCGACCCGCAAATCAGCCATCAGTGCCAGTTCCATCCCCCATCCCACGGCCGCGCCGTTTACTGCCGCGATGATCGGAACATCGCTGTTCAGAATTGCATCGGCCGCAGGAGTCAGGCGCGGCTCCAGCTTGGCCGTTGCCGCCTTGCCGCTCGCCGATGCCATCACCACTTTGACGTCATCTCCGGAGCAGAAGGCCGGGTCGGCGCCGGTAATGATCAAACATCGTGCGGCGGTATTACGCACCCCATCTTCAAGTTCGCGGTAAGTAGTAAAAGTGAGAGCGTTGCGCGCCTCCGGTCTCCGTAGCGTGATAACTCCTACGTCTCCGTCGGTCTCGTAACTGATTTCCTGGTATGCCATTGGCGACTCCGTCCTTATGCCTGGTCTCGATTGACCGCCACCCAATACTCCGCGATGCCGAAGCCGGTGCGGCCTTCGTGATGGAATTCCGCCACTCCTTCGTTGACTAGAGTGGCTCCTCCAGGCATCGCAATCTTGGTTGGGCACACGGTGAAAACAACACCATCGGTTTTGAATTTGGTTCCGTCCGCTGCCACCCCGCTCATTCGAAATGCCTGCTGCAGAACCGAATTCGGTTCATAGTCACTTTTGATTTCGGCATTGAGGAGCGGGATGTTTTTCTGCTCTCGTCGCAAGAAACCTTGCCCGCGAAGTGCGCCGTCGGAGCCGCGAACGCAGGTGACCGCAAAGGCGAGGTCTGCGCCGAAGGTTGCGGTGAGCCAGATGGTGAAGGTCGGGGGCTGCTCGCTTTTGCGCGGCGCATCGGGAGCCGAAGTCTTCGAGGTGGATGATTGCCATGTTCGCGGACCCCACGATTTGTCGCGCAAGCCCCATGCACTAATGGAATGCGTTTCGTTGCCAATACGGAGGTCGCCTTTGATTTCGCAAACCTGCTCGAAATGGCCGTGATCGCCACGCCAGAAGTAAAAAGGATCGCCGATTCCTGCATAGTTCACCCGCATCGACAGGTTGGCGGGATTGGACCATCCCTCCGCACGACTTTTGCGGGGCGTCACCAGGACGCGTCCATCGGGAATGTCTTGCGTGGCGCCTTCGTACGCCACGGTCCAGGAGCGAAAGGGCTCTTTCAGCGATAGCTCGAGACCACCTACCCTGAGACTCTGATCACCTTTGGGCAGGTCGCGTCGTGCGTAACAGAAGGCGACGCGGCGACCGTCGAGATATACCGCATTGAGGCCGTCGGCCCAGCCCTCGTTGCTCCGAAAGCCCATCCGGGTAAACGCACTCACCCGGGTTTTGGGATCGACGAAGTAGAAGTAATAACTCTCGCTCCAGGCCGACTCTCCAAGTATCGGATGCGGATATTCATCGGCCGGATTCGGGGTCTGAACGACATCAAACTGAGCCATCTTGAGTGCACCATCCCTGCGGAAATCGCGACCCTAGATTAAGCCTGTGCGGTAGAAACCATCAACCGCCGTTACGCCCCGCAATCTTAAGCTGCGGTTCGAAGGGTGGCTCACTTTCAACGGCGCGACCCAAGTCCTGAAGCGGCGATCGCCGGATGTGATTTGGCGTGGGTAGCCGAGAATTGGCGGCTGATATAGTTGACGATTCGAGCAACAGGCAACCTTGCCCGTCTGTGCTGCTGTGGAAGGTATCGAGATACCACTTTCGCGTGGAGCGGTGCCGAGCGATCTAAGGGCTCAACTTGCCTCGCGGCGGGTTTCTTCCGATGAGGATCTCGGCCGCACGACGCAGACCGCCGAATTGTGAGGCGTATTCGAACCCGGCAAAAGCCTGGAGAGTTGCGACCGCCATCAACGATCTCCTCGGCCTCAATGGTCAGTACTCTACATGCGCTTGTCGCTGGTGCAGCTCGCCACACCGGATGCCATGCGCGGGCGGCTTGGAAACAAGGCGACGCCGATCGCTCACCGCTAAGATTTTTCTTCCTTCCAGAAAGTCAATACCCAAGACCCAAAACAATTGAAGCGAGCGGCGCGGGGGATACTAAGAGACTCCGAAGGTCGGCAAAATGGCCAAGAAAAGAAATAGACAACCAAAAGCATCAGAGGTATCTCGCGGAAGCCACCTTGTGTTCGGCACCAAAGAACCCTTTAGCGAAGTCTACCCAATGATCGAACAGCTCAGAATAGAAGTTAGCGAAAGCGGTCGTGGGTTAGGTGGAGCAACAGCGACGTTCGGTTCGGCGAGCTATGTCCTTGAGTCGTTTCGCGAGTACATAGATTGTTCGAATCCGCTCTGCAACAATGGCGGTGTCCGTACGAGCCTTCTGATTGGTGGCATGGTACGCGGGAAGAAGACCGATTCGGAGTTTTCCAAGGGTTGTCAGGGTATTGAGCCATCGACAAGACGCGACATGAATAAGCCGTGTCTCAATCGATTCACTGTCAAGATTCACCTCGACTATAAGGGGGTATCGGCAGAGCCTACTTGATCACAAATCCGAAAACCACGCCTGGCCTAAAGCTATGATCGGGAAAGCGGATGGGTTCGACACTACTGACTCTAGCAATTCTGACAACGCTCCGCCGCTGCGCCGAAGGGATGAGAAAAATGATTCCGCGAAAACTCGAAAGCGAAATTTACTCTTGCCCCGACGGGAGTTACATCGCGATTTTGAATAAGCGACCATAACTGGACTACCGTCGGGCTCGCATCGCCATGAATACGAAGCCGTAAAACAAAACGGCGAAGGCCACTGACAACCTGATGTCGCTCGAATCCTCTGCATCATCTTGGGACGGAATATCGTTCTGGTTTGTAGCAATTGGAGCGACGCTCGCATTCGTGGGTGCGGTAGCAGGTATACAAGCTCGACGTTTGAACCGTCGACTGACGACGGAGAAGACGGAAACTGCGAGGCGCGAAAAGGAGGCCAAGGATAGAGCGATTGCCGATGCGGGCGTGCGTGCTTCCGAAGCAAACGCGCGCGCTGCCGAAGCAAATCTCGAATTAGAGAGACTGAAATCGCCTCGATCGCTCAACCTAAGCCAGACTATAAATCTGGTTAATGATCTTAAAAACATTCCCAAGCAATCAGTCGAAGTGTTTGCACTGATGCCCGATTCCGAGATGGTCTGGACAGCCGATATGATCACGCAAAGGTTGTGCGATGCAGGCTGGCAGGCACGGCCAAATCGCAATCGACGCATTCCTGCCGCAACCTTTGTCAACGGAGTTACGGTTGAAATCCAAGCGGGGGCCGATTCGCCTGTTCGCGAAAGTGCCGTCGCTCTCACCAGGGCGCTCTCGCGGGCTGGAATCCAAGCTACTGGTCCAAATCCGTCATACACATTCCTGACGGATGCAAAAATCGAAATTGTCGTCGGCAACAAGCCGTGGTAGGGTGAATCGTCGTGGCCCGATATGCCTAGTAAATCCCTCACTTCGACTGTTGCAAGTGTAAGGCGTACGAATTGAGAACCAGTCCGTAATACCGACCGCGGAAGTAGCGATTCCTCCGACATTGAAAGGTTGATCAAGCCCAAGCTGCTGAGCGACAAAGAAAGAAAAAGGGTTAGGAAACAGGCCAGTCTTCCGACCGACAGGGCAAATCCATCCTGACATGTGCGTCTTTCGAGCTTCACTCATCCTCTGAGATCTTCGTGAGCACAGGCTGTATTTTTTCGATTCCGACCCAGTTTCGATGGTTTCATGCACGACCACGATCTAAGAGTCGAAAGGCGACTTCCAAGCCGGGCGTCGGCTGCGAAATAGGTCTTCGATTGCTTGCCGGATCGGTTCAAGCTCCTCCCGGCGCATTTTCCCGTGGCACCCAGAATGCCAGAAAGTGTGGACTCCATTCTCGCTAATGCATACGCGGTTGGTTCCGTCAGTGGGGTTTCCGCAGGTTGAGCACGGATCGATTGCCGATGATGTTGATGCCGTTGGGTATTCCGCCATTTGTTCGGCAAGTTCGGTGGCGGCGCGATCCTTGGTCTGCCGCCAAGTCTTGGCCGGGTCCCTGCTCGTATCGGCGAGTTGGTTGAGTGCGGCTTTGAGCGCCAACTCAAGGGCGTACAATCGGACATCAACTGTCGTCGTCTCATTGCGTTCGTTGGACTGCATTGGTCTTCGTTTTCCTCTCTGCGTTGTTCGACCGAAATGACTGAATCTTCTCGACTCACTCAGATCTTTTCGAGTTCGTTGGCTGCCGCTCACTTGCGAGCTTCGGCTCCAACCCAAGCGTCGATAATCGCTCAAGTGTGACGGCTGCATATTCTTCGGAAATTTCTACTCCATAGCCGATGCGACCAAGCTGATGAGCGGCGAGCAGAGTCGACCCGCTGCCGCAGAAGGGATCGAAAACGAGTTCCCCTGGTCGGCTGCTGTTCGCGATCATTCGGCTAATTAGCTCCACCGGCTTTTGCGTCGGATGCGTATCCGATACGTGCGGCTTGTCGACCTCGAACACCGAATCCTGGGTCCGGTCCTCGGTGAAGTAATGGGGACCGTTCTCGATCCAACCGTAGAGAATCGGTTCATGACGAAAATGATAATCGCTACGTCCGATCACGAACTGCTGCTTGACCCAAACGAGCGACCAGCGACAGGTGAAACCCGAAGCGTTCATGGCGGCGACGAAGATGGGAAACAGCGGCCCAGCCGGGACCGTCGCGTAGATGCTTGCGCCTTTCTCTGTGAAGGGAATGCAAGCCGAGAGCGCGGCGGTGAAGACCTGTCCTGTTTCTTCGGGAGGCAGCGCGTCGTTTTCGATCGGTTTTTGGACCCTCGCGCCGCGATCAGTGGCGTTTAAGGCCCGATTCTTTGCCGCGTAATTCACCCCATAGGGGGGGTCCGTCCAGACCAACCTGATTTTCGGCCCATCGTCGCGCCACAACCGCCCCATGACGGCCTTGTCACGGCAGTCTCCGCAGACCAACCTATGTGGACCGATTTGCCAGGTTTGTCCGGGCGCTGTGCCAAATTTCCGGGCCAATTCGGCGGCCTTGTCCACCGAAACCTCGGGGTCAGCCAACTGTTCTGGTTCCGCTATCGCGGCCCATCCTTCTTCGCCCGCCAGTCGCTCAAGTAAGGGGCCGATGTCCTTGTTCTGAAACTGCACCGAAGCTAGGAGTTCCTCCAACTTCTGCTCGTCGACCTCTGCCATCGCGGCAAGCGGATCGTAAACCAGCATCAGTTTGTCAGCTTCTTCTTCGGTCAAATCGGTAACGAGAACCGGTATCTCCTGCTCGCCTAATACCTCGCTCCGAAGGTGACCGTCACACAGCTGGAGCTTGCCATCGGGAAGCTCGCGGACCAAAACCGCGCCCGCGAAACCGAGTTCCGCCAAAATGCCTTTCAGAGCCTTGCGCTGTCCATTTAAATGAAGCCGCGAATTCTTCCGTGAAGGAATTAGATCGCTAGCCTTCACTCGCCGCAGCTCTCGGATGCGATCGCGAATTTTCATTTGATGTCGCATTGCTGGTAACTTCTTCCTCACCGATCGTGTTGGTCGTCGCTTTCCGAGTCGAGTCCAGGTACAACGGCCAGTCGCACCCGTTTCTGTAGCGAAGCCTCGCTAGTTCATCTTCCGCAGAGACTTATTAATCGGCTCACGCTGCTGAACCCGTTGGATTTCACGTCGCAACGCTTGAAGTACCAAGCGCACCAATCTGACATCGCCTCCGAGCACCACTCGTGCTATTAGCGACCGCCATTCGGATAGTGTTGTCGCTATTCTTTCTGCGACAGCCGGTCTCGCCATGCATGCGAGGTCCTCCACGTCCTTGAGGGCTTCGGTCAGCTGCCGATTGATTCGTACGTCGTGGGTTATGTTCGTAAGAATCATGAGGTCAGAGCCACCTGCTCCGCTGCCCTTCCGTGACCTGATAGTTTGGCCCTATTATCCACAACCAGCTCGACCCTTTTCTCGGTTGCGTCTTGCCCCTGTGCATTCCGCCGTAGCGCGAACACCTCCCGCTCTATGTGATGTCGCATTCGCTGGCGCTCACCTATTCCTTCGACGCCCAATTCTGAAGCGACCTTCCTTAGATCCCGTTCTATACGCCGCCAGCCTCCATCCGGCTGACGTGCCGCCAGACCGGCGTTGGCCAGCCCTTTCAGATGCAGTTGAATGGCTCGCATAGAAGTGCCAAGGCGATGCGCAAGATCAGAAGACTTATCGCCATCCAACATCGACCAGATGCGTGCTTTTGTCTTGCCTAATGCACCCCATCGCCAAACATCCTCTTGCGTCGATGAAGCGAAGGTACGTGTACAATCTTTCTCACACCCCCATGAGGTAAGATTGTACGTGAGACTTCGCTCCTCAATCTTCCAGGTAGTCGATGTACATCCATACGTTGGCTTGACGAGGCGTAAATGACCGGAGTTGATAAGGCGGTTACTAGACTGGCGTACGGTCGTCAGCCCGACGCCCGCCTTTTCCGCTATCTCTCGTAACGAGGCCCGATACTCAGTGCGTCCGCAACGCTCGGCGATCTCAAGGTGCGCCAAAAAGATGGCTCGGTCAGTGGCGGCGGCGCGTCCGGGTCCAAAAGACTTATCGACCTCGGATCGAAGCGCTGAGATGAAACGAGTAACCGCTTTACTGTAGCTGAACACCGGATGGGCATCCGCAAACTCAAGGCCCTTCAGGTAGCATCGATGTATATACTGCGCAGCCGCATCGCGGCCTTCTTTTCTTTCTATCTCTTGGACCTTGAGTCCTCCGAGGTTTCTCTTATCTAGCAACAGTGTGCCTAGCCATCGCTTGGGAAATCCCGCGTTGATAGCACCCAGAGTGATGGCCTGCACAACCTCGGACCTGCTCCCATAGCGACCGGACGTGTCGCCCGAGCGCAGGAGGCTGAAGATCCTGTCAGATAGCTTGCGCGATTTCCTAGTCGGGGCGAGTGCTTTGATGGCATCGTCGATCGAGGCTGGAGCTATCAGCCGAACAGGAAAACCAGACCTATGAGGCGACAGTGGGGGTCGGATTGAGGTTCTTACATCGATTCCGTGCTTACGCGACCAATCTTCTATCTTAGCCCGAGTCTCAGCGTCATCAACGCGGACAAACAGATGACGGTTGCCCGCGCGACCAGATGCTATCAAGACCGGAGACGGCTGACGGTTTTGAAGATAGGGTGCGAGATCGTTTTCGAGCATCAGTCCTCGCTCTTCATCATCCGCATCTAGCGCAATAATGTCGGGCTGGACCTCGACTGTGTAGGACTCGCCGGAGAGGCATGCCTGCATCAGGGGAATGAACTCTTTCTTACCGCTGGCGCTCACCCTCGCGCGATTGTCAGGGCCAAGAAGGAGAGCCTTCGCACCTGGGTTCGCCACTGCAAACGCCAGCGCCCTGATCGCATCCGCTGGGTAAGATTGAACAGCGTTGTCGAGATCCTGCTTGTTAGGTGTATGCCGATGTTGCTGCACGATTTCCATACAATTAACGCCCCTCCTCACCGCCTCCGACTTGCCGGAAAGTACATGATGCGAATTTAGGCGATGGGGGCTGTGCCCTTCGTTCGCAGTGCGGTCTGGTGCGGCGCTACTGTGCGGCATTCCACAGGAGGCGTGGATGACTTTGGTGAATAGGCAAAAAAGTGAGGAATATCGCGGACTTGCGCGGATTCGATTTACGGGTCGCCTGTGGACAGTTCTTAGACTTTCCTCAGGTGATCGGCGCAAAGCGCGCCTTCCCCGGCGATCGTCGTCGCCATGGCGGTCGTGAGGTCCAATAGTCGGTGCCCCCACAGGCGCGTGTCTTCGGGCGAAAGCGCGCCTAGCCGATCCAAAGGCTGGTCGCGAATAGCCCAGAGGGGCGAGCCCTCGAAGAACACCTCCTCTCGCATTCGGCGCGCGTACACTTGAAGGAGAAGGTCGGTCGATACGGCGACGCCCTTCCGAAGCAAACTGGTCATGAGGCCGTCCATCATCATGTCCTCGATCGCCACCTTGACCGTCGCTTCGACCGGCATAGCTGCCATCAATACCGTCGTCGCTTGTCCGCGCAGGTCTTGCAGCGATCCTCGATTCCATCGGTCTCAAAAGATTCGTTCGGTTCTAGTCTCCGGCTGCAATCTGCACAAACGCGCCTCTGCTCAATGCAATTGAAAGCGGCGTAGTAGGCGTCGATCGCGGTCATGTGCTGACTCGCAACCGCCTTCTTGCTAGCTACCGTCTCGATCTCCTTCGTCTCGGGGTTCAGGGCCAGCCTAGCCGGGATCGCTTCTCGTCGGGCTTTCGCTTCGGCCTCATGTCTATAAAATGCGAGTAACCCAGGCTCGATTTGCTGATCGAGTACAGCGCCGAGCGCCGCCTGAGCGAGCGCGACCACCACGTCCACCTTGTGAGAACTCGCGGTCTTCCCGATTCGCCAACCGCGCGCAGTCTCAATTGCTGCCGCACGCGAAATCGCGAGTCGAATGTCAGCATCGGGATAGGTCTCAAAATTTCTACCCTTCAATATTTCGTATAGATTAGTGCTTGCTTCCGTGAGGTTCGGCAGTGACTGAGGAAATTCGACCATGGGCAACCCGGCCCGCGCGAGCCGCTGAGCGACTGCCTGCATCTGCCACGGATCGAATCGGACTTGCCGCACATAGAATCGATTGCGCAGTTCGAGCAATGAATTCTCGACCGTGCTTTCAAAATCGAGCGGATCCTCCGGACTCGGCTGGAACGTCCTGTGCCACACTAGGCGGACTCGGCGGGTTTCGTCATTCCAAGCGCACGCAACGATCGCGGTCGAATCGCGTTTGATTGAAGCATCGACACCAACCCAAACGGCGAGCTGAGGATCTTTCAGAACGGGCGACAGAGTGGGATCAACGCACGCGTCATGCCAATTGATGTCGACGAAGGTCGATTCACCGCTCGTGAATTCGTTGCGGTACTGGCGAAGAAAGGCAGAGGGTCGAGTTGAGAGCCGTGCTTCCTCAAACCACTCTTCAGACTGCCAAGGAGCTATGCGCTCGTGGCTAACGAAGGCGATCATACCGGGCTGAACGTACAGATCCTTCGCAATGGTAGTTCCTGATATGCCCCGCTTCACCAGGTTCTCAAGCAGGGTGCTTTCCCCAGTGAAGCCAGCGTACGAGGTGATCATACGGACCGAGGGCCGTCTCGTCGGTGTTGGGCAACACTCCTCGAAGAGCCGCTGGCTAGATTCCGATGTAAAACCCCACAGCTCATCCGCTATCACGAAAACTGGCTCCACACCGGCAGCGCCGCGATAATCGGAGGCAAGCGCCTGGATGAACGCGCCATTGCTGAAGGTGATGCGATCGTTGGTGATCTTCGCTCGGAGGAGTGGGCTAGCCTCGACGATGCGGGCAGCGGCGGTGAAAATGCGGCTCTGCGATTGGTCGTAGTCGTTTGCGATGACATAGGCTTCTGCGTAGCGACCGCCCAGACAGATGACGGTGTACAGCATGCACAGTGCTCCGAAGGTGCTCTTGCCGCTCTTTTTGATGCACGACCAGATGTCAGCGATGCGTC
>CAWFBH010000006.1:0-328825 GCA_963814035.1 uncultured delta proteobacterium | reverse complement strand
CTGCCCACGAAGCAACCGGCTCCGACCACCCCTAGCGCATAGTAAAGACCAGGCCGCAGGACAGAAGTGGGCATGACGAGTATCGAAAAGATGGATAGCGTTACAAGTAGCATGACATCGACATAGGCAAGGAACAGCAGCGTACAGCCGGCCGTCATCCATGGGATGCGCTTTCGGGTGTGCAGAAACAATACCAGAACGCTGCTTGCTACGAGTGAGTTGACGATTTGAAGGAAATACATTGCGCCCATGGTGGGGAGCAACTCGACCGGGCGAGTTCGCCCGTGAAAAAAGCTGAACAAGTATGAATACAAGATTGTTTCGCCCAGAAACCAGCATAGGAAGCCCGCGAAGCTGACGCAGATGAACAGCCACAGGGTCGCCCCAGTCGCGGCGTCGTTAATCTGTGCCCATGAAATACCGCGCGCTACGTACCATACGATCGCAATAGCGATCGTATACGCAACAACATTCTGCAACAGCGCTTTACGCGCAGCAGGCCATTCGCTTCTAAGGCTCACATAACAAAGTATCTCTATGATCTTGTGAGGCACAATTCGGGTTTGTTCTTTAGGAGACATCATTGTGTCTCCACGTGTTCTCCTAAGAACACTGTTGGACGTTTGTTCTTTCAAAACCGGTTCTCGCCCCGAGTCAAGCCCGCCGTGTTTCCGAGAATCGACCTTCACCTCGAAGATTGATGCAACTCTGGTGCGCTTACTAAGGCCCGCGCGGTCAAATCAATTGCGCGCCATGCCGTACGCGGACTGTAATTATGGTGCAGGAGGTCAACAGACCAACGGAGATGAGTAGAGGTTCTCGAGGAAAGGCTCTTTCCCGGGGGCCGCAATTGGTGCGCTGCTAAACCGAGCGAGCCAATCAGGCGACCGCGGACCCTAACGCGGATTGCAAACTGGGAAGAAGATGAGCCCTGGAAATGTTATGCTTGAAGAATTTGTGGTTGCCGATGAGGAACTTGCAGGCCACGTTTCTAGAGCGAGCGCATGCGCGAAGCCTCGACCAAGCTATTTAGCCTGTGCAACGATTTGGGATTGGTGAACTGGTGGTCGGTGCGTTTGTGGCGAATGATGCGAATCTGGCCGGAAACCGGGACGTGGAGCCGAGTCGGGCGTAAATAATGGCGCTTTGGGATCGCCGGCACAGAGGGCTGACCAGGCGACACGATCATGCCCAAAGCTTGAAACACCATCGCAAATCCGACCGATCTATTACAAGTGATTGACGGGCTAGTTTGAGCGGTCGAATTTGACTTTAACTAGGTAGTGGTTATAATCATCGTGTCGGCTTTGATGTCGTAAAGATTCCCAATTTGCTCCGGCACTACAGTGGTTTCCATTCGCCTTGGCCACGGCCCCTCTATACCAGACACCTTTTCCCTCTGAAGGTCCTGCAGAGCTTGTCGCGACGCCTCGAGCGTCATGGGAAGATGACCGCATGTATAGTGAAGAGATTAGTCGCCCGTATTTGCAGAACCTCATCGATGGGTCGCGCGGAAAGTCTTTCGATCCCTATAAGGAAATCGATTGGAACGTTCCCTTCGACTGTACATATTTTTATATGCCGCAGGATATGGTTTCGCTGTATGGGACCAAGCTATGGGATCAGATGGCGCGCGAGCAGAGAGTAAGCCTTTCGATGCATGAAGCGTGCTGCGCATTGGCGAGCACAATCTGGTTCGAAAACCAGCTCTCGTTCAAGCTCACGGACTACCTGATCGACGTTAGCCCGGTCGATCCGCATTTTCAGTGGATGCAGATCGAAGTGGCCGACGAGTGCAGACATTCGATGATGTTCGGTGAAGCGATCACTCGTTGTAAGGTTCCATGGTACAAGCCCCGCTACTCGAGCGTGATTACGATTTTCACCAAATACCTGACCTCGAGAGTCGCGATGATGCTCAGCACGCTCGCTGCGGAAGATGTGACCGGATATCTGAATCGGCGCACCGCGCAGGATCCAGAGTGCCATCCCGTGATGCGTCAGTTGTCGAAGATTCACATCATCGAGGAGGCGCGGCATCGCGGTTATGCGCATCAATATCTGAAGCAGAATTGGCCGCATATCGGAAACTTGCGGCGCTCGATGGCGCGGCGCTACGGTCTGCTGGCGACATTGATCATAATCTGGCAATTGGTGCATCCCGACATCTACAAGAACCTAGGCTTGCCATGCGAAGCTCTCGAAATAGCAAAGAACAACCCCCATCGCGCGCGGATCAGGCGCGAAATGTCAGCCGACCTTGTGGATTTCTTGAAGGAAATCAAAATTATAGATGAGGCGGTTGAGCCGAGGTGGCGTGCGACCGGCCTGATGATCTGAGCTCTCGCGGTCTCGAAATTAGCTCGAAACAACCAGCATTTACCGCATTTTCCCCTGCTCCAACTGTCTGTTACTCTCTCGCGCTTCGTTTCTATAGCCAACAAGTTCAGGGTTTTACCGCGCGATTTCTGCGCGGCGCGAAGAAGCAGGAACAACCACTGAAATCGGACGTTGCCAGCCATAGGCTAGAAGCGTTCTCGAGGGAACATGGTTGTGAAGCTAGCCATCGCATTGCATTGACCATAACTGTGGATCCGTCCAGACTCACTTTGTCGGGATCGACAAACGCATTGAGTCCGACTTTGATCCGGCTTGACAGTGGCCCTTCGGCTCGCCTTTGACCACGCTCCGCTAGACCAACACAAATCGTTCGACGGCAAGGCTTGAGGGAGATCCCAAATGGGACGACCTCGTCTCCATCCAATTCGGCGCACAGTGACTGCAATCATTGCGGCCGCAGCTCTTATTCTGGCAATGATCGCACCGGCCGTTGCTACGCAACCGTGGCAGAAATCGTGGGGTGACTACGACAGCCACAATCAATGGCACGATGCCAGTTGGTGGCTAAAGCACCACCACCATTGGGTCACCTCGCACCATCCCGAATGGACTGAAAGCTATGCCGACACCTACGGTCAGATAGGTGATTCCGACCGGCTTCACGTATGGCACTACGGCGACGGATCGTTTGACCGCAATTCAACCGTTGACGAACTCACCAACGAATCACCCAGGGCTGTTTGATCGATCGTTCAAGAGCTGCACGTTCGAGGATCTTATGAAAACGGCAACATTTCTAAAAATATTAACATTCAGCGGGATTCTGGCGGCAACTTTGGCGGTCGGTTGTTTCGGCAACGGCCGAGGAAGCTCGACCAGTCCATGCGGCTACAACGGCTCTTTTTACACTTCTAGACCCTACGACGGTGGCTACGGAAACCCCAATCCATAGAACAGCGGCTACAACGAGGCACATTCGTTTCCACAGAGTTTTGGGAACTCAAACTCATACAGTGCGGGGCTTCAGCATGGCGCACGAGTAGAGGCATCCCGGGGCGACCGGTATTTGCCCGCGAGCAACCGTCAAGTTCCAACCGCGAATATCCGGCCTCGGGATCAGGCGCAAAATGCGCGCGCACCTAGGAGCGTCGAGCGTGACAAGAATTCTAAAAACGACTGAAGGTTGATGACAACGGTAAAAGGTTCCCTATGATACCAAGTAGGCGGAAAGCCGATCCCGCGTCCGCGGCCCGAAAGCCACAGCGAGCTTGTTCCGGCCGTCACGCTTCTGCGAAGAAGCGCAAGCTGTTGTTACCCTCACTACTCCAACGGTGACGCCATCAGTTATGCTATTCAATTTTCCGTACCTTCGGAGCTCGGGAAGGAAGCCTCTAGATTTCTCCGGTAAATTCCGGGGAAAGACCCCAGCTATTGGGATCCGCGCTCCGGTCCCCTGGTCCACCCGCTCAAGGAGCTGAAATACCTAACGTACTCGCGCCTAGCAAAGTCGAAACCGCTGGAGCCAAATCTACGGGTTCAAGAAGCCGCGAGTCAGATGAAGTCGAGCAATCTTCGCGAGCCCTGAGCCGCTTGATCGAACCCAAAAGGCCAATGCTTCTGGGCCACGGGGTCAGTAACGCCGCTGCACCAGTTTGAGCGGTAGGGTAGCCCGCAGACTTGCAGCTTGCTTCTGCCGATCGCCAAACGTCAGATGGATATGCGGAGTCGCCATCTTGACGCACCGGCCATTCTATGATCGCCAAAGGTTAGGCCGATTCGTCTCGAACCTGAGGTTCAGGCTTCAATGTCGAGGCTTGACAAATCGATGATCTGCGTTATCGATGTAACCAAACACCGAGATGTTCGGTCGCTTTGTGTTTCGGGCGTAGAGTATGTTCACTATATCGGGATCGATTAGATAGTCGGGTCCGACTTGATCCAGTCCAACAGTGGTTCTTCCGCTCGCCTTTGACCACTTGTAGCTTGATTAACTCAACACATCCAAGCAAGGCCTGAACGAACGTTCTAGTTGTCTTCCCGCTCCGCTGGGGAGTGTTTGAGGAACAAAATGGCAATCGATGATGACGATGGAGCTACTGCGAATGAGAGCCTCTCACTAAAGCCGGCCATAATCGCCGAATTGGCTTGGGCTAAACTGTACACCAAGGCGATGCACAAGGACTTGGTCGCCATTTCGACAGCTATCGGTAAGAGTCTGGCGAACACATCCGGGTCGGACATGAAGAAGAGCGCGGAGCATCTACACGATCAGCTGCAGGGCGCGAATCGCACCGTAGACGAACTCAGCGATCAGGCTGGGATAAGAACACTGCCCGTCAAGAAGTGACCAAGAGGACCTACGCATGAAGCCCGAGACATTATTTGACCCGCTCATTTTCCATTTGTGTCGACAGTCAAAAGCGCTACCATCACGCGGCGCTAAACGTCGGCAAGGAATATCTCGCACGGTTTTTCAACCAACAATCTGAGGCTCGCCGGTGTGCCGCCGACGAGTTGCAAGCGAAGCGCAAAAGTTTCGGCGGCACAGAACAGAAATCGGGCAGCATTGCGGGTTTGATCGATCGCACGGCGATGGATTTCAACGTCGTCATGAGCATGGGGGACACCGAGGTCGTCGAGTGGTGCCGGAAAGATGCCGAGACCGCCGGTGCCGTATACGAAAAGGCAATTGCCGAAGATCTTTCGCCAGAAATACGCAGCCTCGAGGACCCCTCGATGGACGGGTCGCGGGCTCGTGGCCGCCGGCGGTGCCGCGATGCTCATCGCGGCACTCGGCTACGGCATCGCGAGATGGAGGTCGTCCGCGCCGAGTTCGCTCCCGCCGCTTGCTACTCGACCGCGGGTCATCCGGTCGATAGCCGTCCTCCCGCTCGACAATTTTTCCGGCGATCCGAACCAGGAATATTTCAGCGATGGTCTAACCGATGAGCTCACCACCGATCTCGCCACAGTTAGCGCGCTGCGTGTGATCTCGCGCGGCTCGGCGATGCAGTTCAAAGGAGGACATCGACCGCCAACGCCGGAGATCGCGAAACTGCTCAACGTCGACGCGGTAGTAGAGGGTTCGGTCATGCGCGTCGGCGATAAGGTGCGCATCACCGCCCAGTTGATTGACGCGCCGGACGACCAGCATCTGTGGGCGAAGAGCTACGAGCGTGACTCCAAAGACGTGTTGGCGATGCAGGATGAAGTGGCGCTGGCGATCGCGCACGAGATCAATGTCGAGTTGACGCCGGATGAGCAGGCGCGCTTTGCCAATGCCCACACCGTCGACCCGCAGGCGCACGAAGCATATCTCAAGGGTCGCTATTTTTTGAATGAGCCGACCGAAGAAAGAATCACGAAGGCGATCGAGCAATTCGAGCTGGCGATCAAGACAGATCCAAACTTCGCCCTACCGTATACGGGGCTAGCCGATGCTTATAGCTGGGGCCAAGATCTTTATTTTCCGGCCAACGAAGTGATGCCCAAGGCTAAGGTGGCCGCCGAGAAAGCAGTCCGGTTGGATGATTCCCTCGCAGAAGCTCACGCCTCGCTTGCCTTCATCAGTTGGCAGTACGAATTCGACTGGGCGCGAGGCGAGGGCGAGTATCGCCGAGCAATCGAACTGAATCCCAACTACGCCGAGGCTCATCATCAGTACGGCTTTCTCCTGGCGTTTAATCCCGGTGATTTGTTTGAAGCGAAGCATCGGAACCAACACAATGTCTTAACTTCGGAATGTTCGGCCGCTGAGATCGCTCAAGAAAGAGACCGAGCGAATCAGGGCCGGCGAAAAAAATAGTTCGTCCGTTCGCGCCCGGTTAGGGAAGACCGGACACGATCTTGCGGAATTCCGCCTCACCGAACGCGCGATGCGGTTCGCTGCGTACGTTTCCTTGCACCCACGTTCGCATGAGCGGAACCGCCCGAATCCGCGCCGGATAGAAATGTGCGAAATCAGGGTCGAACAACCGTTTCGCTGCCGTCTCCGGTCCCTTTCAATCCGGAAATGTCCCCGGGATCGCGGGACAATTCGGCAGTTCGGTAAGAAATCTCTATCTACGAGGACTCGTTGGCGGAACTCGCAGGCCGGTGCGAACCCGTCTCTTGAAGCGCGGTTATGCAAATAGCCTATTTATTTTGGCGATTTCCGATGAGGACCGATACATGGGCCCGCGCTGTCAGTTGCGGGAATTTCCTTTGAAATTACTAATGATTTTAGATTTAGAACGATGTTTCCATGCCTTTAAGGAGGACCCAAAGAGGACCCAATTTGTGTCCTCTTGGCCCGATTTTCCGTTAATTTCACTAAAATTCCAGCATTTGCGGACATAAATGCGGAGTGTCCCTCCAGCTATGTAGCCCGGTTTTGATCGCTTCATTTCCCCGGGCGCTCAGTTCAACGGCCTCTGAATGCCAGCTCCAGTGGAAGGCATGAGCAGGATCCAAGAAGGGTATTCGTTGATGATCAATTTTTCGCGCAGCATTTCCGGAAGCTAGGCCCTGAGGGCAGTATCAGACCCTGGTGATGGTCCACTCGTAGGGTCGCAGTAAGACCGTGATGGTCATAGTGCTGGTCGATTAGTAGCGGCTGCACACTCGCTTCCCTAAAATACGAACCCACGTGACGAAGGAAGAAGCAGAAAGTCTGTTGTTCCCTGCGGTAGCGCGCGTGATTGCGGCGCAACGGAAAATCGAAGTAGCCAGAGCCAGATATGAGTATATTTTTAGGAGATCTTTGGTGAACCGAAGACCGTTCCCGGTCGCGACGGCACGCTTCCGGTTCAACGATCTACTCTATTGTCTTCCAATACGGGTGATGTCGGTGAGGGTGAATCCGTCATCACGGCGCCCACCGGTGATGGTCGCCGGTCTACAATTCGCGCGCGAATTGAGCAGTTCTTACGAGAAAATCATACCCGTTCGTTCAGCGCTAAAAGCATCGGGGATACGCTTGGAACCAAACTTACCACCACCCGCTACGAGCTACATAAACTTCGAGACAAGCGCGTTGTGATTAAGCTCGGAGTCGATCAATGGAGGTGCGCCCAAAACCTGGAGAACGAGGGGATTCGCCCGGGGCTATCGTTGCCGTTGGTCCGCGACGTTAACGCTGATCCGAAACAGCAGCTGTTCGATGCGATCCGCGAGGTCATCGAAGCGACCGATGAGCTACGCCGCGCGGAAGAAGAATACGATAAGAATCTTTCTCCTGGTTCTCGGCCAACTCGATCCAGACAGGGAACGCCTCGGAGCACCGTTGAAGCCGGCAGACGGAAGCCCGGACAATTCGTCTGATGTCGAGGAGGAAATTGCGGACGAAGCTGCGACTTCACCGCGAAAATCGGAAGATGGCAGCAGACTGCACGCTGATCGCGGAGCAGTGCGCGCCTATCTCGATGGAATCTATCCGCGCAGCTGCTCCAAGTCAGAAATCGCGGAGAGATTGGAGATTGATCTTGAGCGGGTCGCTCGCGCGCTTGAGTCACTCGCCAAAGAGAAAATCGTTATGCACATCGACCCCGACCAGTGGAGACTGACAGGCCAACAGAAAGAATCTTGATCGGAATTTATCAAGAGACCAGCAACCGTTCGCTCATCAAGTTAAACGCCAACGCTTTCAAGAATCAGGAGCGCACCTGGTTTTGCTTTTCGACTTGAATTCTAAGCATTAACGCAATCGCCGCCAGGTCTTCCTTGTTTATGGATTTGGCGGTCCCCGTGGGTTTGGGGTTCTCAGGAGTCTTGGCTTCGCGCTTCGATCGTTCGTCGGACCGTCTAATCGCAAGCTTAACGCTTCGGCTCATCGCAGCATGGCAGAGATCCAGGGCAGGTCCGAGGCTGCTTATTTCGTCTTCCAGCAATTTGAAATATTTTTCCCAACGCATGCCCTTCGGCTTTTCCGGAAAAGGCTCGGACAGTGCTCTATCGCCTCCTAACTTCCAGCGCCTTCGCAAAAGTCGATTGAGGGGACGCTCCGACTTACTTTCATGCAGGCTAGACATAGGTCAGATTCAAGACAGTTCGCACAACGAAAATAACGTGCGCAATAAAGAACCGTCTTCCGCTTCCGGCAGCTCGGGCAAATGAACCAGGGCCGTCGGCCACCGAAGTGACAGGGGCTGTACTCGAGCGGTATTGAATCGACGATCTTTTGCCCGTCATTGGTGGAATAGTTCAGAACCAGCTCGGCTGGACCGATGGTAACGTCTATCGAGGTAACCACCCGTCCTGCATGGCGGACGTTCACTGTTGTGGACCCGCAGTAATCCAACATGAAGCGACTCAAATCGCGGGTTCGCAATGATTGATAGTTGTCCGTGGTATTCTTTTCCCCTTCCATCCTCTTTCTTTCCTCCAACGGATCGAGCCAAAGGCCCGATCTTCGCCCACTCGAGGCGATCGCAGCCGTCATACCATCTTCTGCGATGTATGCTCCTCTTCGTTTAATGAATAATCAATCAGACGTATCTTGTATATCAAGGTGTTGACTGTTTAAGGCTTGGATGCTAACGGTATGCAGCTTCGCGGCCGTCGCAGCATTTTCTTGGCACGCCGATGTCAGTTCAACAATCGCAAGTGAAGGGAAGCTCGAAGCAGCGTGTCGAAGCTGCCTTGTCCACGCTGGAGGTAAGCCGGCATAAGAGCTATGCGTGTCGGACCTTAAATGCAGCGGGTGCGTAAAATGACAGAAGGTTTGATCGAGGAAGCGTTGGAGGTAGCGGAACTTTTTCGGACCGCGGCTCAGCAGTTGCGGCGGCTGGGGAGAGGACCGTTTAAGAGTGGCTATGATAGTCTTAGCTCTCGACACATCTACCGGTTCGCCGGTAAAATCAAATTCTCTCCGTCCTTTCCGCACGATGTCTGCTTCGAAACCGCGAACAGACTCGAAGAGTTTGCCGCCACGCTGCAGATCCTGGTCAGGCCGGAGCCCTTCCAGTCCTGAAATTTTCACTTCCAAAGACGTGGGAGACCGGCGAAACGATCGTTGTGTGTATGCGGTTTGCGTTCAGTAGACTGGCTTTAGGCGCGGAGTCGAGCAATGTTGACCGACCAAGGGAGACGGTCGGCGATATGGCTGGATCGAAGAGTCTAAAGACCGAATTGGCAGGGCTGGTAGGAATGGATCGAGGACAATTACAGGAACTGTGGCGGCGCCTCTATAGCACCGATCCGCCCGAGCAGATCAGTCATCAGTTGCTGGCTCAGGCAGTGGCCCATCGGATGCAGGTAAGAGCGTTGGGCGGCCTCAGCTTCGCCGCGCGGCGCGCATTGGAAAGAGCAACGGAAAAGGACGGCTCGAAGTACAAGCAGTCTTTGGCGGTGATCTCGATACCGGCGTGGTTTTAGTTCGGGTCTGGCACGGTGAGACTCATCAGGTGACCACCCTTAAAGAAGGCGTCCAGTATCGCGACAAGCACTACCGATCGCTTTCAGAAGTGGCGCGTGAGATAACCGGGACACGCTGGTCGGGTCCGCGGTTCTTCGGCCTCAAAGACGCGGGGAAGCGGCGTGCCGCCCGATAGTAGCAAACTCCTGCGCGCGGCAATCTATACCCGCAAATCGTCTGAGGAAGGGCTGGAACAGGCTTTCAATTCGTTGCACGCGCAACGCGAAGCATGTGAGAGCTACATCGCCAGTCAGCGCAGCGAAGGCTGGCGACTGGTTTCGACCGAATATGATGATGGCGGCCTGTCCGGCGGCAGCATGGAGCGCCCCGCTTTGCGGCGTTTGCTAGCCGACATCGAGCACGGTCTGGTCGATGTCATCGTGGTCTATAAGATCGACCGTTTAACGCGCTCGTTGGCGGACTTCGCCCGCATGGTGGAGATCTTCGATGCGCACGGCGCCTCCTTCGTGAGCGTGACGCAGCAATTCAACAGCACCACCTCGATGGGGCGTTTAACTCTGAACGTGCTGTTGTCGTTCGCACAATTCGAACGAGAAGTTACCGGCGAGCGGATCCGGGACAAGATTGCGGCCTCCAAAAAGCGGGGAATGTGGATGGGCGGCTTTGTGCCGGTCGGCTATCTCAAACGTGATCGGAGTCTGGAGATCGATCCGGAGGAAGCAGAGACGGTCCGCTTGATCTTTGAGCGATACCTCCAGCTCAAGTCGGTCCGGCTGCTTAAGGAGGATCTCGATAACAGAGGCCTGGTGTCCAAGACCCGCATCGGAAAGAACGGCCTCAAGATGGGAGGAAAGGCCTATTCACGGGGCAAGTTGTATAAGATGCTCTCCAACCCGATCTATGTTGGCGAAATCCGACACCTCGACACCTGCCACCCCGGTCTGCACGCACCCATCATCGACCGCGACACGTGGGAAAAGACCCGGCAAACTCTCGCCCAGCACACCGTTCGCGGCGCTGGTGAAACCGCCAAAACCACCGCCAGTCCGCTGGCCGGCAAACTGATCGACGAGACCGGTCAGGCCTTGACTCCAACGCACGCGGTTAAGAAGGGATTGCGACACCGGTACTATGTTTCGCGGTCGCTGCTGGGTGCGGGAACCGAAGCTAACGCGGGCGGTTGGCGGCTGCCAGCCAAAGAGATCGAGCGAAGCGTCGCCGCGGCAGCAGCGAGCCTCCTGGAGGACCAGAGCCTGCTGCTCGCAGCTATTCGTGAGAACGGAATCGAAGCGGATCGGATTGTTCCGATTCTGGAAGAAGCACAGCGATGGGCGCTGAAGCTGAGGTCAAGCGCCCAAAGCGATGCGATCGCTTTATTGATCGATCGAGTTGAGCTGAGGGAGAGTGGCCTGAAGCTTTCTCTGCCGACTACCACTGCCGCTAACAAGTATTTCCGAGACCCTAAAACTGGAACAGTTGATCCCCGTGCGAATGAAAAAGCGCGGGGTCGAGCTCAAACTGGTCATCGGGAACGAACGGTCCCGGGCACCAAGCGTTGACTCAGTCCTGCTGAAAACGATCGCGCGCGCCCATCGCTGGCTCGATTGGTTGGTTGCGGGCGAAGTCAAGTCACTAAATGAAATTGCCGCTCGCGAAGGTGTCACGCGCAGCTTCGTCGGGAGGATAATCAGGCTGGCCTTTCTGGCACCCGAGATCGTGGAGCTCATAGCCACCGGGAAACAACCGCCCGAGCTCTCGGCGGAGCTGCTGACCAAGCACCTTCACCTACCCTTCGACTGGGACGATCAGAAACGTCTCTGAACATCAGCTAAGCTCTTTGGCACCCGAGATCGTCTAAACTCATCTCACTAAAGGCTAACTGTATTGCAAAGCTGATCCCCGACTGGAAGGATAACAATAAACCCAAAGGAGGGAGACTCATGGATATCGAGAATATCGTCGCGGTGCTCAGGAATGAGTTTGATCGGATCGGCCACGCTATCGGCCTACTGGAGAACAATACTCCTACGAAGGCACGCCGTAGGACGTCCGCCGGGTTCAGGCTACCGAAAATCAGGGACCGAAGCGTGGAGGTGGTCTCACTCCAGCCGGTCGCCGCAAGCTATCGCTGGCGATGAAACGGCGCTGGGCGCAACGAAGGAGCGTGAAGGCAGCCAGCTAAAGCGACGCCCCCGGCGATAGCCGCCGGATGAAGAAACGCGGTGGAATCACGGCGGCAGGAAGGAAAAAACTCTCCGAAGCCATGAAGGAGCGCTGGGCAGAGAAGAAACGTCAAGAGTTCCTAGAAATTGTCCAGGCCAACGTCTGGTTTCGAAGGCAGCCCTCTAGCTGACGGTCACGGGTGCAGACAAACGCGGCATCGAGTCGGATCTGGACCCGATAGCGCCCACGTGCCGCGCCTGACCTCAACGCGGCTCCACAGCTAACAAAGACTAATCTTCAGATTGGTCGTTTCCTGTATGGCGTGCGATTTACTCTCCCTACACCGCCCAATGGGCGTTCTTCAGCCTCTCTTATTAGACTGGAAAAACTGCGTCCGACAGCAACACTCAAACGGAACGCAACCGAGATTGTCGGCGTGTATACTCCCGTTTCAATCCGGCTCACATATGTCGGATGAATGCCTGCAGCTTCAGCAACCGCTTCTTGGGTAAGCCCCTCCTTTAGTCTCGCTCCGCGAAAAGCTTGAGCAAAGCTGCGCAGAAACTGCTCTGAAGTCATTCAGGGCATTTCTTGGTTTCTCGCTGGCGTTATCCATAGCGTATACGCTATGTTGGGCGTGAAACGATGCTTTGGGCCCGCACCATTTCGGTGTCTCGATTGTCCTTCTCAAACCGGCTAGGAGGGGTTGCGCAATTTGGCTGGCGGATGTCGGACGATTGTGCGAGCGCGCGTAGCGAAATTAACTGGTCCGCCTCGCGAATTCGAGCGACTTCCAACATTCCGACATACGCACCGGGCAGAATGCACTGCTATGGACCAGCAAACATCGCTAGGCCATGGATTACCACCTTCATCGCTTCCCGAAGCATATGGGTTGAGCCTCGATCGCTGGCGGCTTCCCGAGTCATGCCAACAAGCATCTCCATCTTGGAGTCTTATGAAAGTCTGCTTCGGCGCAGTCGCAATGTTCCTCTTGGCTTCGATGATTCCCGCGTGCCCACAACTAATGGCTGATGATTTCGCGAACAAAGACTGGATGGTGGACATGCGCCGCGAAGAGCAGGTCCAGGAGGAGGCAGGTCAAACGCCGATATTCGGTACCAAGGGTGATGATTGCGAAGAGAAGTGGGGCGCCGCCCTCCTATGGATAACTCGAAATTCGCACCGGAAGATTAAAACGCAGAGCGACATGTTGATCGCTACCAAGGACCACTGGACACGACTGATCCTGCGTACTCGGTAACCAAGACTCCCGTGGGACACGGCCGCTATCAAATCCAGCTCGACGGAGGCTGCGGTAATCTCCTCGGATGTCCGAAAGCCATGAGGCAGAGCAAGGCGGATTTCCTGAAAGCATTAAATCCTGGACGTCTAACCTAGAGATAGATAATAAACACACGCGCGAAGGCGCGACGATTCACAACCGGCAAGGTCGGCTCCTGAAGCTGTATGCTCGCGCCACACTCGGCTCGCTTTAGCAGCGCGATCGCAAGGGCGCCGCCGATGACCACGACCGCGAGCGGCCTTTGGGTGAGGCCAATCTTGGTTGATGGCGCCGCCGGCTATAAGCCGAGACCATCGACCAGCGCGGTCATCATCACCGCTCGGAACCGCCGATCGGAACCCATGATGGATTCGACGAACGGGTGACCTTGATCCCAGAGTTGACGGATATAGGTGCTCAGCAAGATGCCATCCATTACAGCGCTCCTTTTCCGAACGGTGCGGCTGACGGGTCGAAAGCGTGCGCCTCCTCAAGATCGGGAATTAGTCCGCGTTGAACCGGACGCCATCCCAGGCGCTGCTGCGTCAGCGCGCTCGAGGCTGACGCATCGCGGCCGACGAAGAACCCGAGCCATCCAAAATGCTCGGACGCCTTATCGGGAGAGATGCTGAGGACCGGCACCTTCAGGCCTCGGCCGATCGCCTGCGCGATGTCGCGAGCCGGCACTCCTTCTTCACCGACCGCGTGGTAACGCGCCGACGCGGCCCGCTTCTCCAGGGCGAGTACGTACAGATGGGCCGCATCAAGCAGATGCACCGCCGGCCATCGATTCCCGCCATCGCCAACATATGCCGAGACACGTTTTTCGCGCGCCACTTCGATAAGAGGGCTGATTAGTCCAAACTTGTTCCGGTCGTGCACCTGGGGCAAGCCTACGATCGACACGGGCACACCCCGGCTCGCGATCGAAGCTGCTGCCCGGTCCGAATTCACGCGAGGAATTTCGCTCGATAGCGGATCGTCTTCAGTCGCAGGACGGCCGGGAGCGGCGGCACCTAAAATACCCGAGGTGACGACTAAAGGACGATTGGAGCCGACCAACACTGACCCCATCGCCTCGATCGCGCGCCGATCGATCTCACAGTTTTCCTGGTATTTGGAAAAATCGTGGATAAAGGCCAAATGAATAACGCCATCCGATTTGGCCGCTCCACTGCGAAGACTTTCCAGGTTTTCCAGATCGCCGAGTTGCACTTCGGCGCCTGCGGCGGCAACAGATTTCGCGCCCGCGTCAGAGCGCGCGAGACCAAGCACTTGATGACCCTTCTCGATTAGCTCGCGAACGACCGCAGAGCCGATAAATCCGGTAGCACCGGTGACAAATACACGCATTAGATTCTCCTTTGCTGAATGCACCAGGCAGCGTTCGAATGGGTGTCCCCTTGGAACATCTGCTCCTCGAACCGACCGAGGCTCGAGTTCGTTTCCATCACCTTCGGAAATGCCTGCTTACCACGGGACGATGCCATGTCGGTCGCTGAACCCACCGCTGGAACCATCATCGGGAAGCAGCGCCAGTCGAACGATCTCGACCGTCCCTTCCTCGACGGTTTGCGTCCCGCGATGGTGGTTGAGATCCGTCGCGGTATAGCCGGGACAGGCTGAATTCACTTTGATCGGCGTGCCGCACAATTCGTCGGCAAGCTGTACGGTCAGCATGTTGAGCGCGGCCTTCGAGGCAGCGTAACCGAGATACTTGTTCGCGGCATTTTGCGATCCCGAAACGCCGCTGCGGGTGAGCGAGCCCAGCCCGCTGGATACATTCACGATGCGCGCGCAGGAAGACTTGCGTAACAGCGGTAGCATCGCCTGCGTTACCGCAACGGTTGCGACGAAGTTCACCCGCAAGACGCGTTCGATCGCCACGGTACTACTGGTCGAGGCTGGACCGTCGCCATCTGGGATCATCCCGGCGTTGTTCACCAGAATATCGAGCCGGCCGAAATCGGCCTCGATCTTGTCGACCGCAGCGGCGATGGTTGCGGAGTCATCAAGGTCGATTTCGATAAAGCGCATGTCGCGACTTTCGCCGGCGAGTTGTGCCGCTGCCTCATGTCCGAGTACCCGGTTCCGCGCGCCCAGCAAGACAGTGCAATCCAGCGCAGCGAGCTGACGTGCGACCTCGCGACCGATACCTTTATTCGCTCCGGTTACCAGTGCGATTTTCTCGCTCGAGTTTTTCATATTGTTTCTCTCCAAGTTCCGTTTCTGCGGTGATGATCTGATAAACAATTGCGCGCGTGTCGGATTCGCACGGAGACGACGCGCTGATTTGCAACCGATTGGCTAGGACAGGGACTGCCTTGATTGCGCGCGATGGTTCCGCAATCGCCGTTCGTTTTTCGTCGCATGGTGTCATCCTGAAACTCCTCTAGCTTCGTAAGCGATAGGCGCGGCCAGGCGATGGGATTTTAATGGACGAGGCGGCGTCCGTCTGCTACATTCGGAGTGAGCCTCCGCTTTGTGATTTAATATACGGAGCAACCCTCCGTTTTGTCAAGCGGAAGTGGAGAGACTCTCCGTTTTGAGAGACAGCAGACACGGACGGAAATCACATGAGGACAGCGTCGCTTGAAATAGCCCGCAAACCACGCGCCGATGCGGCGCGCAACCGCGAACGCGTACTAAAGGCAGCGAGAGCGGTCTTCAGCGCTGGCGGCGCCGACGCGAGCCTTGAGGCGGTAGCCCAGCGCGCCGGGGTCGGGATTGGAACGCTCTACCGTCATTTCCCCACGCGCGAGGCTCTGTTTGAGGCGGTATATCGGCACGAAGTGCAGCATCTCAGCGACCTCGCTGAGGAGTTGAAGGATGAGCCCTGGCCGATCGAGGCGCTGCGGAGATGGCTGCGTGCAGTGGTCGAATTCGTCGCCACCAAGAGGGGCATGATTCAGGCACTCGCCCTGGCGGTGTCCGGCCCCCCGGAACTTCACGCCCGTTCCTTAGAGCAGATGGCTCAAGCCGTAGGTGATCTGCTAAATCGCGCCGTTGCCGCCGGCGAAATAAACCCAGGCATCGCTCCTGAAAGCCTCGTCCGCGCGCTGATAGGCATGTGTTATATGCATAGCCAGCCCGGATGGCAGTCAAGCGTTCTGAATTGGGTGGATGTGCTAGTGAATGGGCTTCGCGTCGAGGTCGCGACCGGCAAAGCCGCTCGCCGTAATCGCGTGGGAACTCCCACGCAGACAAGGGTTTCCTGATCGCTCCGCTTTTGCTACATTTCTGCGTTGTCAGGAAGTTTTACAACCGGTACCGAGAGTTGAATCCCTCCCTCTCCGCCATCGAGTCCTCGTAGATAGAGATTTCTTACCGAACTGCCGAATTGTCCCGCGATCCCGGGGACATTTCCGGATTGAAAGGGACCGGAGACGGCAGCGAAACGGTTGTTCGACCCTGATTTCGCACATTTCTATCCGGCGCGGATTCGGGCGGTTCCGCTCATGCGAACGTGGGTGCAAGGAAACGTACGCAGCGAACCGCATCGCGCGTTCGGTGAGGCGGAATTCCGCAAGATCGTGTCCGGTCTTCCCTAACCGGGCGCGAACGGACGAACTATTTTTTTCGCCGGCCCTGATTCGCTCGGTCCCTTTCTTGAGCGATCTCAGCGGCCGAACATTCCGAAGTAAATCGGACGGCTGTGGGGGATACGAGGAGTGTCATCATGAGTAGCGAAGTTCAAAACTAGGGGCCGACGACCGGGGCGCTTTATTCGCCCAGGAATATTTGCGGGTATGTTTTGCTTCTTCTTTGCTTAATCTATGGCTCTTCCAAGTCGACTGAGGACCTTCGACAAGAAAATTGAGAGCGTCAGAACGTTTCGTATGTCCCAAGACATCGCCCTGGCAGGTACGGACGCAGCCGATAGAACCAGTCCCTGAAATCGGAGATATTCAGGTCAGAACCGGTAATTGTCCCGCAGTTTTGGGGACAATTCCCCGATCGAAGGGGACCAGAGATTCAGTATCGTGGTCAATTCGCCGGCCGACTTCGCGGGTTTCTCTCCGTGGCGAAGTGACTCGGTCCCCGTTGCCCCGTTTAACAATCGGCGCGGACACGATTCCATGCCATCGTGCGACTGCGGCGAAGGGGTTATCTATTTCGCCGAACCGTATCCGGCTCGCCTCAACCGCGCAAGGTGTGGCATCGGCGCCTGGCGTATGCGTTGGACGAACAGGCGTCCGTCGATTCTAAATGACGAACCTAAAATTTCACTCCGTTCTTTGGAGGTCAGGTCTATGGCTGCAGAGGGCATTTCAGCAAGAACGGAGTTCGGAATGGCGCATGAGGCATCGTCGGCCGCACAAGCGCGCACGACGGCGATGACCGGAAGCGGTTTGCCATCGGGAATCACAGGGCCGAACTCGATTTGCGAAACGTCGTAGATGTTTCGCTTCTTCCATTCGCGGGTGACCCTGTCGTGGCAGCCTTCGAAATGGGCCCCTACCTGCATTACGCAGCCGGTGCTTCGCGCATCGAGGATCACGGCGTAATGCACGCCGCCCACATCCATCCGCATCAGCGCATAGCTTAGCCCATGGGTCCGCATCGCTTTGTCGCGGCCGAGTTGATCGCGATTGCTCTCGTCGTCGGTCTTCCAGATGCCGATAACTGCCTGGGGCGCGATATTAATGGCGGTTATGAATTCCGAGCGGTCGCCATCGTAGGTGCTCCAGAGACCGTTGTTCTCGCGGAAGTTCCAGTAGTTCAGGTCCAGCGACTTGTTTGCGGCATTGGCGAACACCAGCACCTTGGACCCGTAGGCATGCGCGATCGATGGGTACAAGGAGCTGTAGATGTCAACCCATCCGTCGTCCCCATAGGAGGCGTATTCGGGGGAATTGTAAGCAAAGAGATAGCGCGTGATCTGGTCTCTAAAATTTGCCTCGAGGCGACGAAGCGCTTTGAGAGAAAGGTCCCGAGCGTAGATCTCCGCGTCGCGCTCATTGTAGCTTGCGCGGCAGGCGAGCAGCGTTTGCACATCACCGAGAATGCCATGATTACTGAATACCTGTTCGACCGGGGCGAATGGCGTGGGAAGTCCGAGGCGTTCGCGCCGAATTAGGACCGAACTGCCGGCGGTGAGGGTTTCGGGCCTGACCAAGGCTGACTGCGCGAGCCAGAACAGGCGGCTCCCGATAGTTGGCGTGGGATCTCCACCGATTGCGCGCAGCACTTTCGGAACTGTGAACTGATCGACCGATTCCCGTATGCCCCTGAATTGCAGGCGTGATTTCGATACTATGAAACGGCCCACTTCGATGCTGTAAATTGGCCCACCCTCCTTTAAGCAAGGCATCCTGCTTATGAGCAGGAGGCCGGGATGGAGAGGAGAGAGAAAGTGGAGCTGTTCGAACAGATCCGCAGGGAGTACGAGTTCGGAGTCGGAAGCATCAAGGGAGTCGCGGCCAAGCTTGGAGTGCATCGGCGGATGGTGCGGCAGGCGCTCGCGAGCGCTGAACCGCCCGAGCGCAAGCCGGTTGAGCGAGTGCGACCGGTGATAGGACCGCTGGTTGCGTTCATCGATGCCATCGTCGAAGCCGATCGGAGGGCGCCACGTAAGCAGCGTCACACCGCGCATCGCATCTGGCAGCGGATCGTGGCCGAGCTGCCAGAGCACAAAGTCGCCGAAGTTACGGTGCGGCAATACGTGCGCGAGCGAAAAGCGGAGTTGGGATGGTCGCTGCGTGCGACCTGCGTGCCGCAGAGCTACCAACTTGGACAGGAAGGCCAGGTTGATTGGTATGAGGCATGGGCGGAGCTGAGCGGCGAACAGGTGCCGCTGCAGGTGTTTTCGATGCGCAGCATGGCGAGCGGCGCGGCCTTCCACCGCGCGTATCATCGCGCGACCCAGCAGGCCTTCCTCGATGCTCACGAACACGCGTTCAATTATTTTCAGGGCGTGTTTGCGCTTCTGCGGTACGACAACTTGAAGGCCGCGGTGAAAAAGATTCTGCGCGGCTATCGGCGCGAGGAGACCGCACGCTTCATCGCTTTCCGCTCGCACTGGCGCTTCAGCAGTGAGTTCTGCTCACCCTATGACCCTGTTTCGTGGAGTGTGTTTGGCAGAGATGCAAGGAGGAATAGATGCCGAAGACACA
Organism: uncultured delta proteobacterium; assembly: GCA_963814035.1. GTDB lineage: Bacteria > Desulfobacterota > Binatia > Binatales > Binataceae > DATGKG01. The sequence continues at coordinate 309,567 of CAWFBH010000006.1, read as the reverse complement.
TCACCCATACCCGGCCGAGTATCGGCGGCGGATGGTCGAACTAGTGCGCGCGGGACGGTCGCTGAAAGATCTGGCGCGTGAGTTCGAACCGTCGGTCGAAAGCATTCGGCAATGGGTTAGACAGGCGCAACTCGATGAGGGGGAGCGCAGCGATGGGCTCACCAGCAGTGAGCGGGAGGAGCTGACGCGGCTGCGGCGTGAGAATCGGGTCCTGCGCGAAGAGCGCGAGATCCTATCAAAAGCCGCGGCCTGGTTCGCCACGGAGACCGGCTCAGTGCCGTCACGGCGTTCCAATTCGTGAGTGCGAATCAGGCCATGCATGGGGTTGCCACGATGTGCCGGGTGTTGGGGGTCTCCACCAGCGGCTACTATGCGTGGCGGACACGGCCGCGCTCGGAGCGAGCGCGGGCCGATGCGGAACTGAGCCTGCGGATCGGGGTGATTCATCAACGTTCGCGCGCCACCTACGGCGCGCCGCGCATTCACGCCGAGCTGGCTGATCAGGGGATCCATGTCGGTTGCAAGCGGATCGCGCGGCTGATGGCGGTGGCGGGCATCTATGGGGTGAGCCGCCGCAAGTGGATCACGACCACCACCCGGGATCATGACGCGCGGCCTGCGCCGGATCTGGTCGAGCGCGACTTCAGCGCGCCCACGCCGAACGCGGTGTGGGTGGCCGACATCACTTACATTCCCACCTGGGCGGGCTTTCTATATCTGGCCGTGGTGCTCGACGTGTTCAGCCGCAGAGTAGTCGGGTGGGCGATGGAAACTCATCTGCGCACCGAGCTGGTGTTGGCGGCGCTCAATATGGCAATCGGACAGCGGCGGCCCGCAGAGGTGATTCATCACTCCGACCAGGGCACTCAGTACACTTCGATCGCGTTCGGAACGCGCTGCCGGCAGGCCGGGGTGCGACCCTCGATGGGTTCGGTCGGCGATTGTTTCGACAACGCGATGGCGGAGAGTTTTTTTGCGACCTTGGAATGCGAGCTGCTCGAGCGCCGCAGTTTCAAAACTCAGATTGAGGCACGCATGGCGGTCTTTGACTTCATCGAGGGCTGGTACAATCCCCATCGTCGTCATTCGGCGCTCAACTACCTTTCGCCATGCGAGTTCGAACGCGTCTATCGAGATCGAAATGTGGGGAGCTCGACCGCTGTGCGCAGCGCTGAGCCGCCGAAAGACACGGCGTCCGGCGCGCTGCACGGCGCTGCGGTCTCGGATCCAAAACCTATAACGCTTTCCGGCCCGCCCTCAGCCGAAGACATGCAGGGCGAGGCCGAAAAGCTGATATCAGACAACGCCAACATCAACTCTTGGACGAGACCAAACCGATGAGCTAATAACCAAGCCTCAAACCGGGCGCACGAAAAGGGTGGCATCGAGAGCGAGGCCGGTTACTTCCGGCGCAACCACTGGGTGCCGCTGCCGAAAGCGCGCGATCTCGAGGATCTCAACACACAGTTGCTGGCTTCCTGCCGCGCCGACGAACGACGCCAGATCGCTGGGCAGAGCCGGCCGGTGGGCGCGCTGATGATCGAAGAACGCGCGCAGCTGCTGCCGCTCGCCGAGCACGGCTTCGACCTGGCCGATATCTCTTTCCCACGGGTCGACGGGCTGGGCTGCGTAAGAGTGCGAACCAACCTGTATTCGGCTCCGGTCGAGGTCGGCAGGACGGTCGAGGTCCGACTCCATCCGAGTTGCGTCGAGGTCTGGAACGAAGGCCGCTGCCTCTCCCGCCACGAGCGCTGTTACGAACGCCATCAACAGGTCCTGGAGCTCGAACACTATCTCGACGTGCTGGAGCGTAAGCCGGGAGCGCTTATCGGATCGAAGCCGCTGGCGGCGTGGCGACAACGCGGGCTGTGGCCGGAGAGTTATGATCGCCTGCTGGCCGAACTGATCGGTCGGCACGGCAAGCAGAGCGGCACCCGGCAGATGATCCAGGTGCTGAGTCTGATAAGGCAGCATGGGCACCGGCGGGTGCGCGCGGCGGTGGAAGAAGCGCTCGCGCTTGGATGTTCGGATGTGGCCGCGATCCGGCATCTGGCCGAAGCCGCCGATCTGGTCCGCGCGCGCAGCACCATAATGGAGTTGGGCGCGCTCTCACGCTACGAACGTCCGAAGCCTTCGCTGACCGATTACGACGGCCTGCTCGGCCAGGAGGCGGCATCATGAATACGGAGAGCGCCGCGCTGGAAGCCGCCACCATCCGCCAGCAGTGCAAGGTCTTGCGGCTGCCGAGTATCGCCGCGCAGTGCGCGCAACTCGCCGAGCAGGCGGTGCGTGAGCGGCGCACCCACCTCGGCTATCTCGAAGCGCTGCTGCAGACGGAAGTCGAGGATCGCGAACAGCGACTGATTGAGCGACGCATCAGCGAAGCGCGTCTGCCGCGGATGAAAACCCTCGAGGAATTCGACTTCGCGCGCAACCCCGGGATCTCGGCTCAGCAGATCCATGAACTGGCCAGCGGCGACTACATCGCCAAAGCCGAGCCGATCATCTTGATCGGCGACAGTGGCACCGGCAAAACCCATCTGCTCACCGGACTCGTGGTGGCGGCCTGCCGGCAAAAGCGAAGGGTCCGATTCGCGACCGCCGCGGCACTGATCAACGAACTGGTCGAGGCCAAGCATCAGCTGCAACTCGGACGCGTGCTGGCGCGCTGGGCCCGTTACGATCTGATTGCACTCGATGAAGTTGGGTACGTCCCACTCGCCGAGGTCGGCGCGGAGTTCCTGTTCCAGGTGATCGCCGAGCGGGCGGAGAAGGCGGCGGTTATCGTCACCACCAATCTGCCGTTCTCGGAATGGACCCAGGTGATTCCCAACGCCCGGCTGTGCAAGGCGCTGCTCGATCGGATCACCGATCGGGCACACATCATCGAGACCGGGAGTGAGTCTTATCGCTTCCGCAGGACCGCGGAGCGACGCAAGAACCGAGCATCGGTGACCACTGGATCAGGTTAGACGGAGCGGCGAGGGGGAATGCTTCCCCCTCGCACACCCCCTAACCTGCAAGTAACTGTCGAAGGCTAGTATGAAAACAAGGAGAAACTAACTCGGAGGGTGGGCCAGATGTGAATATCAAAGTGGGCCAAGCTGCATTGTCAAAAGCAAGGCGCGCCGTGCGAGGAAACCTCACGCCGTCGATCTCACTCCGGCTCAGCCTGGCTTGGTATTTCTCGTACGTCGTATCGCTCGATTCCATCGTGTATCCAGCGCAGGTGTTACGGAAGGGGCCGCAGGCCGGAGCGGTAGCGGTCGAGCCGGAGAGTTTCCCGCAAGGATCGAAGTTATCGGCGGTGGGGGCATTCCTGGTGCCGCCGCGGTGGGTCTCTGCAACTGCGATGGCGAGCTGGAAGATCGCGCAGAAGACCCCGCAAGCGCCAAGCCATAAGAGTGGGCGCCATGCTCCATTCAAATGAACTCGGAAGCGTTCGTTCACGTCAAGTTAGGGTGTCGGCGATTATCGTTATCGGCATTAGGCCTGTTGGCGGAGGGGGGAGAGAGTCGAACGGCTTGAAAGAACAGAATCCTTACAGAATCTCTATTTTCTTCCTCGGAATACGCTCAAAACTCACGATAAACGGCGCGAATGTACAAAAGTGACACAGTGGCTTTATGCGCCCAAATTGTTTTAAATTCTAGGAGAAGACATGCACCGTTCCCACCGGGGTCTTAATTGGAAGCATCTCGACCGCCAAGTCTGGGAGCGATACTCTATCAAGAATATCCTCGCATACGCGACCGTTCATTGTCGTACCCGCAGCAAAATAGACCGAGAAGTATCCAGGCTTCGCAGTCCACCGAATCTCATTCTCCAACCACCGCGTGTCGGCGTCTTCGACCGCCTCGAAATTGAACGCCATCCGGTATTCTCGACTCACCCACCAGGAAGAGGGCAAAAGGCTCATATCTCGGTAAATCTGGCATTTCGTACCTGTCCATACCAAAAACTCCGACTTCGTAAAGTCCAGAGTTTTCCCATTCGCCGCCGTAGTGTCGCCGAGGTAATGCTCAGTCTCGATGGGTCCCGCTATTACCGCCGCGAAGACTCCATAGAGCATCGCGCCCGCGGGCTTGCCCATTTTCATCATCATCATGTTTCCCTCGTGCATCATGACGCCGTCCATGTCATCCCCGCTGGCGATGCGATGGCGTGTGACCACCGCCAATAAAACCATCATCGCGATCGTTGCTCGATTAATCTTCATACGAATAAAAGATCGGTTATGAGAGATTCGATTCGACTCCGTGTCTGTACCCGCGATGATTGCGTCGCGGTTCTCCGACTCTGGTCCGAAGCGGATGCCACTCCCAGAGTTACCGATACGCTGGAGGGAAGTGCAACGAACAGTCGCTGATGGGAGTCCGATCTTCCTGGTCGCAGCAGATCAGGATGAGCGCATCGTCGGGTCCGTGATTGGAGGCTGGGACGGATGGCGCGGCAACATCTATCGGCTGGCGGTAAGCCCCGAGGCTCGACGGCGCGCCATGAACGCAAGTGCCAACGTCACCCACGATCTGTTGCGCGACCTGTTTTGCCTTTTCGAAATCGACTTCGGACCCCATCGCGAAATTCTCCTGCACACGGAATTGCTGGTCGCTCTATACCGCAACTCGAGCGCGATCGGTTATCGGCCAGCGGCCAGCGAATGAGGCCCGAGCTCGCGGATTGATTCACCCAAATGCGTCGATTCGATTTTGACCTGCGGTCCGATCCAATGCGGCTTCTCAGCGCCGATATTGCGCATCGGGATGTGAGGCCGGCAGTCGAGCGCACCCATTGCCGAAGAGTTTTTCGCGCAGCGTTCCTTCACTGTATTCGGTTTGCATCAAACCGCGCCGCTGCAGCACCGGAACCACTCCCTCGACGAAGTCGGAGAAGGAGCCCGGCGTAGTGACATAGCCGAGATTGAACCCATCCACGCCGAGCGCGATCCATTCCTGGAAGATGTCCGCGAGACGTTCGGGAGTTCCCGCGATCACACCGCCGAGCCCTCTTATCAGATCGCGCAAGGTCCGTTTGTGACCCGAAGCGCTGGCGGCGAGGGCCTGCATCAGACTGCGGACCGCGTTGGTCTCCACATACTCCAGGGGTTGGTCGAGGTCGAATTGGCTAAAATCAATGCCGGCCCAACCGCTGAGCAAAGCCAGTTCCCCTTCGTAGTTGATCTGCGCCAGATACTCATCATACTTGCGACGCACCACCGCTTCGGTCTCGCCGGTGATGATTTTCGCGTACAGAAAAAAGAGCAGGTCCTCCGGCCTTCGGCCCTGTCCACGCGCCTTGTCCCGCGTATCACGGATGTTTCGGCTAACGGTCGGCTTGGAACCCGTTACAAAGACACACTCCGCGTGACGTGCCGCGAACTCCCGCCCGCGCGGCGAGCTTCCCGCCTGAAAGAGCACCGGCGTGCGTTGCGGCGACGGCTCCGACAGGTGGCAGCCGTCCAGCTTGAAGTATTTTCCTTCATGATGGATGGCATGGACCCGCGAAGGATCTACATAGAGCTTCCGTTCGCGGTCCCGGAGCATTGCGCCATCTTCCCAACTCGCTTCCCACAATTTGGAGCATACTGCCAGATACTCATCGGCCATCTCATAGCGTTCGTCGTGCGGCTGTAGGCCCGCCTGTCCGAGACTGCGGGCGGCACTCTCGAGATAGGTGGTGACGACGTTCCACGCGATTCGCCCCTTGGTGAGATGATCGAGGGTCGAAATCAAACGCGCGAAGATGAACGGATGATATTGGAGCACTGAGCTGGTGAAGGCGAAGCCAAGGTGCTCGGTCGCATACGCCATCGCGGGAATCAGCAGCGCGGGGTCGTTGACCGGGACCTGGGTCGCCTGCCTCAACGCGGCCTGCCCGTTTCCACCGAAGACATCATAGATGCCGATAACGTCGGCGAGGAAAAGCGCATCGAATTTGCCGCGTTCCAGCAGCTTGGCCAGCTCGACCCATGTTCCAAGGTCGGTGTAACTGTGCATTTGATCGTCGGGGTTGACCCACAGCCCCGGCGATTGGTGCACCACGCAGTTCATGTGGAACGCATTGAAGTAGATGCGCTTATTCATGCGTTACGAATCAGGCCGCCTGCGCCATCAGTTGGCGCGAATACTCCCTGAGAAGCTTGATCTCATAGGGATGCTCCTCGAACGTGAAGGGATTCCAGGTGCTGCGTCTGGAAAAATCCAGCAGATCACCGCCGTACACGTGAATCGCGCAGGACACGCGGTCAAGCGGATTTGCGATCGCATGAATCGTGTCCTCGCCGAGGACTATGACCTCGCCGGTTTTCAGATCTTTGCCGCCCGCTTTTTCCAACCCGATCCCGCCGCGCCGGTAAAAGGTATTGTTCTCCTGGCCATCGTAGGCGCCGATCACTGCCCACATGTTGTGATTATGCGGAGGCGTCTTGAACCCGGGCGGCGTAGCGGCTTTGAGGACGGTCAGAGTCGACGAGCGGAAGCAGATCAGATCGGCGAGATCTCCTTTCGAAAGATCGCGCCCGGACAATTCGGCGTCGAGCGCGCGTTTGACCGCGGACGGATCGCGCAGTGCTTCTTCGACCAATACCTTGACCGCCGAAGCCGGTTTGCCTTTGCAGTCCTCGATGAACCGGCTGAGTTCAAACGTCATCACGATTCCTCCGATGCTGTGGCCGCTTTCGCGCTTAGCGGAGCGCGTCGGGCCAGTATGACTCCTCGATTCCGATTTGGCGGTAGATATGACGGGTTCGGGCGGGAAGATCGATTTCCCACTCGACCGTCGAGCGATCCAGTCCGAGTTTGTTGATCGCAAAGCCCTCGAGCGCCGCCACATCCGCTTCGCGCATCAGCGGGAAAAGCTCATCGTTATCTTCAATGAGCTGACGTTTCCGGCGCTCCTGTTCCGCGGGCGGGCCGAGATTCAGATAATCGCGCATCGCAGGAAAAAGGAACGAGAGATGTCCAGCCTCCTGCTCGATTTCGTGCGGCGACCACGCGTTCAGCACCGGATCGAGACCCAACAGCGAGCTGTAGGCGCCGCCGTCCTCAGCCGAATAGGCTTCCGTGTGCAGGCCAACCACCGCGAAAAAGCCACCGAGGTCGCGTTCCAGGATGCGCTTTTCATCCGGATGAACGAGGGTCGCCTTGCTGTTCACTCCGTTCCAATAATTCTCATCACTATAGCGGCATCCCCGCGTGATGAACGATGCCGCATGCAGCATATCCTCATAAGCCTGCTTGAGGATGCATGCGCGCCACGCCCCAGGCATCTCGTGATGGGTCGCTGCGTAGCCGCAACCAAGCACGATATGATGCAATTCACCCCATCCGACTGCCGCCAACAAGCGGCCGAACAGCTGCTTGCGCTCCGCGCCCCATTCATCGACGGTAATCGCGGGTGGGTTTCGCAGCCGCTCGCACGCGGCAAGCCAGCGCCGGCGCCAACTCGGATCGGCGGCCACGACTTCCGGGGCTTCAGCGGGGACTATCGGAAAGTTGGTTTCGCTATACTCTACATCTTTCAGGAGCAGGCTGGGTAAGACTTCACTGAGGTCAAACACTCTCCAAACCTCCGAATTTTTTGTCGCGCGACCCGGCACCACGACACGACGGCCATCCTCACTACCTACTACCCTATGACGGCCACCGCCAACCGTTTCGAACTCTAGGCGTCGGTTGTGGGCTCGATGATTGCGTGGCGTGGAGATGCGGAAGTCTCCCGCGCGACGGTCCAGCTATAGAGATAAATTCCTGCGGTCATCGACGCCACGAACACGGCGACGGGAGCAGCTCCGGAAGCGAGCGCGGTGATCGCTGGGCCGGGGCAGAATCCGCCGAGACCCCATCCAGCACCGAAGAGCGCGGCGCCCGCGATCAGACGCGAATCGAGGTCAGTTCGATTCGGAACCGAGAACACCGGACCGAGTATCGGCGCCGCCATGTTTCGACTGAGACGATACGCGATGAAATACACGCCGATCGCACCGATCATCACGAAGGCGAGGCTCGCATCCCAGTTGCCGAAGAAATCGAGGAAGCCGATGACCTTGATCGGCCTCGTCATTCCGGAGATGCCCAGGCCTAATGCGAACACGAGCCCGGAGATGAAAGAAGTCAGCGCTGTTTTCATTGCACGGAACCCATCACGTGATTAACCAGGTAGACCACTATCGCACCGGTTGCGATGAAGGCGGCCGTGGCGACCATCGAGCGTGGTGACAGCCTGCCTATGCCGCACACGCCGTGACCGCTGGTGCATCCGTTGCCGAGCCGCGTGCCGAACCCGACCAGAAGGCCGGCGGCGACGAGCATCCCGAATGGACGAACGATCCCGAAATCGTAAGCGACCGGAACCAGGATCCTTAGCAGTAGTCCGCCGGCCAGCAGGCCGGCAACGAAACAGGACTTCCAAAGCGTGTCGCCTTTTACCGGGTTTAAAAGTCCGGCGAAGATGCCGCTGATGCCGGCGACCTTGCCGTTCATCAGCAGCATCGCCGTGCCGCTCAGGCCGATCAGAATTCCACCGATGAGTGAAGCGATCGGGGTAAAGTTATGCATCGCCCTAGCGCTCGACCGGCAGGCCCGCGTCATTCCATTCGAGCATCCCGCCTTTGAGGTTGCTCACATGATCGAAGCCGAGCCCGGTAAGAATGGCTGCGCCGGTACTGCTACGGATACCGGCGCGGCACACCGTCACGATGTCGCGGTGCTTGAGGTCTTCGAGTTCGCCGGCGCGCTGCGGCAGCGCCCGCAGTGGAATGATGCGGCTGCCGGCGATGTGGCCGAGCTCGCCGCGATATTCGTCTTCCTCGCGCACATCGAGAATCACCGGCGGATTTCCGGCATTGACGCGGGCCTTGAGCTCGGAAGGAGTAATCGTGCGGACGCTGCCAAGCTGAGCCGTATCCGGGAACTTCAGCGAGTCATCGTCGATCGCGGATTGATTTGCCTGCAACGATTCCTGGATCTTGTCCGGCAGCGGGAGACCCAGGTTATTCATGAGATTGATGTACTCCTCGCGGGAACGACCGGCGACGCGCGGATTGGAAGTCTTTTCTTTTTCGATCGTCGTGTAGTGATTGCCCCGATAGTCGTGCGCCGGGAACACCATGGTGTCGTCAGGGAGCGCGAACAGCTGCTGAGTGACCGCGTCGTATTGTTTTCCCGCGTCGCCACCCGGGAAGTCCGCCCGCCCCGTGCCGCCGATCAGCAAGGTGTCTCCGGTCAGTACTCGTCCATCCACATAGATGCTGATACCGTCGGGAGTATGGCCGGGAGTGAACAGTATCTTAAGGCGTAGATCCCCGATCTCGATAACGTCGCCTTGGGAGACATGAACATCTATATGAGGGGCGGGTGCGTAACGTTCCATCACCGCCTTGGCGCCGGTTAATTCGGCGAGGTCCCAGATCCCGCTGCGATGGTCGGCATGCGTATGGGTGTCAATCACGTAGTCGATTTTGAGCCCGTGGTAGGCGGCGACCGCGATATAGCGCCCGGTGTTTTCCTTGAGCGGATCGACTACCGCGGCGCGGCGGGTGCGCTCGCACCCGAGCAGGTAGGTTTTACACTTTCCGCGATTGAGTTCTCGAAAGAACATGACGCGACTCCTTTGACAGTTAATCTTGGACTAAACGCGACCACGGTTGACTTGGGACTCCATTTACATATAACTATTTAGTTATGAAGGCAAGAGTCAATACAGCACGAAAGCTTCCGCGCGCGATGAGCCCGGAAGCGTTGGAGATGGTTGCCGCGCGCTTCCGGGCAATGGGCGAGCCCCTGCGCCTGCGCATCCTGCAGGAGCTCGAGGCCGGCGCGCGGAGCGTTTCGGCGCTTGCGCTGAGCGTGGGGTCGACGCAGCCCAATGTCAGCAAGCATTTGAGAATTCTGCAGGATGCCGGCTTGCTCGAGCGGCGGCAGCAGGGCACCAGCGCATTCTACTCGATTGCCGACCCGATGGTGTTCGAGCTCTGCGATCTGGTCTGCTCGAAACTGCGCGATCGGCTCGAAGCTCAGGTGGGGGCCCTTAGTGCGAAGGTGCGTGCGTGACTGCCATGACTACGGTCGCGAATGCTCCAAACCCTAAGGAGATTGCAGGTCAGCCGGCCCCGTATGGATGGCGCATCGAGTTAAGCCGCGACAATGCCGCCAGCCTGGCCGCCCGGATTGTGTTTCCAGTCGCGGCATGCGCGACGCTCCTGCCCTTCGTCTCCCCCGGCATCGCGCTGATGCTTGGAATTATCCTGGCTCTCACTTTCGGTAATGCCTATCTTTTCACCACCGCGCGTCTGACCGCCCCCCTGCTTCAACTCTCAGTCGTAGGTCTCGGGGCCGGGATGAACCTGATTGAAGTAGGTCACGCCGGAGTCCATGGCTTTTTTTACACCGTCATAGGCATCTCCGTAACCATGACTATAGGTCTGGCTCTGGGCAAATTACTTCGGACCGAGCGCGATACCTCGCTGCTGGTAACTGTAGGCACCGCCATATGCGGCGGAAGCGCGATCGCGGCGATCGCTCCCGCCATACGCGCCAAGAGTCATGAGGTGTCGGTGGCATTAGCCACCGTGTTTTTCCTGAACGCCGTTGCCTTATTTATCTTTCCCTGGATTGGCCATCACTTCAGCTTGAGCCAGATGCAGTTTGGTGTATGGAGCGCGCTCGCCATTCACGATACGAGCTCAGTGGTTGGCGCGGCGATGCAATACGGCGCCCGCGCGCTGGAGATCGCCACGACTATCAAGCTGACCCGCGCGCTGTGGATCGTTCCCATGACTCTCGGAGTCGGAATGGTCTGGAATCGCGGCAATCCCGATGCGCCCGCGGGAAAAGCCAAACGTCCGTGGTTCATCCTGGGATTTCTCGCCGCGGCGGCACTGGTCACCTGGGTGCCCGCGCTGAAACCGGTCGGCCATATGGTCTTCGTCGGCGCGCAACGTGCCTTGGTGGTAACTTTGTTCTTTATCGGCTCCGGACTTAGCCGTGCTGCCCTTCAGGCGGTTGGCCGGCGCCCCCTCATTCAGGGCTTTGTCCTTTGGGTAGTGATGGGAACCGGAACCTTGGCGGCGATCTTATTTGGCTGGATCGGTTAGTTGAACGAGGCGCCTGTGTAACACTACCCGTCAGGGTATGAGAGAGATGGTTATGAAACCAATGCCACACACCTACACTGCTCAGCTTTCGGGCGGCCCCGAAGGCTATGCTGCAATTTCCGTCGCGGGAATCCCTGAACTCCGCACTGCGGCACCCGCCGACTTCGACGGCCCCGGCGATGCCTGGAGTCCCGAACACCTGCTGATAGCCGCCGTCGAGACCTGCTTTCTTTTCACGCTTCGGGCCGTGGCCCGAGCGTCCAACCTGGAGTTCACAACTTTGCAGCTGTCAGGCGAAGGCACTCTCGATCGCAAAGACGGTATGACTCGTTTTACGGAAATCGTTCTTCGTCCGCGACTCACGCTGCGGGTAGGCGGAGACCGAGACAAAGAATTGCGGGTGCTCGAAAAAAGCGAAAAGGCTTGTCTAATCTCGGCCTCGCTTTCCACCCCGATCCGTCTTGAACCGGAAATCGTGCCAGCTTGATCGCGAGAAGACGAACCACGGCCCCTCAGTCACGCGGTTAAGGGGCACCGCAGTTTCGATGACGCCCAAGTCAACGCCAAGTCGCTGGGGGATAGCGTTCAAAACGCATCTTCCTTCGGACCAGCGTCGAAACGATCCCTATGCCTGATAGCAACCGCCTACGCCAACCTTCGGTGTTTCTCGACTACCTTCAGCATCGGTGGCGTCCTCGTTCCAACCGGCTCCGACCTGGCATGGCCCGCGCGGAAGGGTACGCGGCTTTAGTAGGTTGAGTATATTGACGGCGAAAGGTACAGCGCAGAGGCGAAGGCTATGGCCATGAATTCAGGAAAGAAGTTACTTCAGTTACGAATCATTTTGCTGTTCGGGTTTTTGCTGGTTAGCGCACCAGCGGTTGCCGGGAGCGACCGGCTCGGAAAAGGACAACAGCTGTATTTGCAACACTGCGCGGCTTGCCATGGAATCAAGGCCGATGGCCATGGCCCGTTGGAACATGAGCTTTCGAGGCCGCCCACGAACTTGCGTCACCTCTCCGAGCGCTATGGAAATCCGCTTCCTGAAGACCAGATAGCCCGCTTCATGGATGGGCGTGCTGAGGTGAAGGCTCACGGCCCCCGCGACATGCCGGTATGGGGCGAGGAGATGTGGAAATATCCGCCAGGACACGAAAACCCGAACCAGGTGAGCGATAGCGTCGCAGAAATAATCGGTTATCTACAATCGATTCAGATTGCCGAGCATCGCGCGTCGTTCGAGCAAAAACTCCGTTGATAGGGAATTGCGCTCAAGTATTGCGATCGCCCAATCCAACCGTATCCCAGCTTGGGTGTCCGATTCTCAAAACCCGCTTAGGAACCGCATGCCCGCGTGCACCCTCGGACAGCGCAACGAGGAAATTCTGCATCGAGTGCTGGGTCTGCCGGATGCGGAGATCGAGGAGCTCGAACGCGAGCATCATCGGCAAAGTTCCCGCCGCACTGCTTGCCAAATAGCTCGGGCGACCGCGACCTAACCGTTCAAGTGTGGCGATGGTAACGGCGGCCGAGCGCCTCCTCATCCTTTAGGTAACGCGCCATGCGCTCGTTGCTGTAGCCGAACTTGCCCGCGCCGAATAGCCCGATTTCGGAGACCGCGATCTCTTCGAGGTCGCTTCGCCGACCGAGGCCTTCTTGGATGTCCACACCGCGCTGTCTCCAGTTCTCGAAGCCGCCTTGCAGGACTGCGACATCACGATATCCAAGTTCAGCCAGCGCCGAAGCCGCTAACACCGATCTCGTCTCGTGGCGCGAGTAGACAACCACGCGATCCTCGCGACGCGCTATCTCCGCGATCTTGAGTTCCAGCCATCCGCGCGATAGCCATCGCGCGCCCGCGATATGCGCAGTCGCGAAGTCGCCCGCCCCGCGCATATCGATTATGACTGGCGGCTTCCCGCCCAAGCTCTTACGTAATGCATCGGCGGAAACGAAGGTGGCGCGCTCGCGAGCCTGTTCGATGCCGGGAACCGGCAACCGGCGCAGCGGTCCCAACGTGTGGGGGAAGTCCTGCAGGAAGCGCGCGAGCCACGGCGGTTCTCCATAGTCGATTTCAAACGGCGACCCGATTTCCGATGCGTAGCCGCGAGCGCTCCATGCGGGATAGCCACCATCGAGCACGGCAACATTGGTGTAGCCCATCCCCCTAAGGATCGATGCTGCCACCGTCGCGCGGATATGGCCGTCGCATACCATCACGACGAGCGCATGTTGAAGGCAAATTCGCCCCATTCACGGACGTCGAGCAGAGCGAATATCGAGTCCGAGCGCATGAGTTCCCGAAGTTGCTGCGCATTGATGGTATCCGCCATGAGAGCCTCGGCTCCTTATTCGCCGCATAGCACATCAGACTTGAACGGTACCAGCGGTTTGACGACGGTACCCCTCAATGTTAGGTTCCGTGGGGATGCGACGAGCTCGCCAACCAACTCCGCGGAGGTAACGGTATGGGCGTCCAAAGTGCAGCCGACATCAAATCCGCCTTGGGCTTGAATGACCCTTCAGTACTGATGAGCGGACTCCGGTTCGAGAACCTGCGGCTTCCGGCCGGGGTCGAGGTGAAGCGCACGGACGGCCCGTGCGGAACCATCGTGCGCGGGATCGATCTCGCCGACGACCTTCCAGCCGAAACGATCAGCCTGATCCTCACCCTGTTCCATCATTCCGGCGTGCTGGTGATTCCCGGGCAGAACCGGCTTACTCCGCAGCGCCAGATGGCAATCACCGAATGGTTCGGGCGGCCCTACAACCGCGAAGGCGCGGGCAAGTTCGATGATATTCCGACCGTCGATGGTACCCGGGTGCAGAATGTTTCGGGCGGTGCGGAACTCGCGCCGCACAGCGATGTTCAGGACTATGAGATTCCGCCCGATGTCACCATGCTGCATGGGCTGGAGACGCCGCCCCCCGAGGCGGGCGGTAACACTCTCTTCGCCAATCTGTTTCAAGCCTATGACGAACTCGCCGACGAGATGAAGCGTCGCGTTGAGCAAATGAAGTGGAAGCCGGCGAGCACGCTGGCGACCGCCTACGGTGTCAAGATTCCGCAAGCGATCGAGTACGTCAAACAGCACGGTATGGGAGCGCTGGAGTCCGAAGTGGTCCATCCGGTGGTGCGGACTCATCCGGTCTCGGGACGCAAGGCGCTCTGGGTTTCGACCTTTACCGTCAAAATCGTCGGCATCGACGATCCCGACGAAAACAAACTGATGGTGCAGTTCCTCAAGAAGCATGTCACCCAGCCGCACCTGTGGTACACGCACAAGTGGACCCAACATGACGTGATCATGTGGGACAACCGCTGCGTCAACCATTGGCGCCAGAACTGGGATCACCAATACAAACGCATCATGCATCGCAGCCAGGCCGGGGGGTCGCGACCCTTCTAGTCCGGGCCGCTTTACATGCGCGACGAGCACCTGCGCCGGATTGCCGAAATCGAGGCCGCCAGAAATGATTATTTCGACGCGGTACCAGCTAAAAAAGCAAGGGTACCGCGGCCGGGAGGTTGGCGATGCCCTTCTCACTGGAACAGGCCGTTTCCAATTTTGATGCGGAAGGAAATTGAGTGGGCCGTGTGGCCGTCTTATGAGAACGCGAAACAGTTCGCGGTCGGCCCCCTGGGCATGAACCCGTGCTCTATTGCTATGAGCATCTCGACGAGCGGACGCGCTATATCTACCGCACGGTAGGTATCGACAAGAGCTGCTGGCCGAACGACCTCCAGAATCCGTAGATGTCGTCCGATGGCGCGCATCTGGTTTTTTTTGATTGAGAGAATGATCTCAAGTTCTTCTGCGAACGGGTCCTGCCGGCGATACGTGCCGAGATGAGCGATCTCGCATGAGTTAGCGATTGCCACGGCGGGTGGCTCGGGATGGTGGCCGCGGTGAGAGAATCGTGGCTCGGGCATGATGGGTGCGCGGACTGGACTTTCCTTGCGCACCGGCATCTCGAGAGCGGGTGCCTTTTGCGGAGCGGGCAGCCTTTGCGGAAGCGTCCGCGCCATTGGATTCGGTCACCACTGCGGTCGAGCCCAGATCCTGATGAGGCAACAAACCGTGGTACAGCAACCGCGAGAGTTCCTCATAGGACTCGGCCAGCGTCAACCCGAGTGTGCGCTGGAACGATGGATCGACCAGCCGCGCCGCCGCCATAGCGATTAGTTCGGTAACCAGCTTCGGACTTATGTCGCTGAATACGCCGGTCTGGATCCCTGCGCGGATCAGTTGTTCCAGGCGGTCAAATGTCCGCCGCTGGTGTTGCTGCAGGAGACGTACGCCTGGCGCAAAGGCGGTCAGATCGCGAAGAAATCTTGCGCTCGCGGGCCGCGACGCCTGTACTATTGCATTCATGTAGCGGGTCAGGCCCACGCGCGGATTGGGCGCGTCGGTGGCGGCTTTTTCGAGGTATTTGTCGGTCCGATCCAGCACGCGGCCGATCAGCACCTCCAACAATTTCCTGTGCGTCGGAGCAAGCGAGTACAATGCTCTCTTCGAGCATCGAAGGCGCCAGGCGAGGGTGGCGGTCTTGAGATGAAGAAATCCCTCGCTGACGATGATGTACTCCAACTCTCTTAGAATGTGGCCCAGTCGCGGCGAGAGACTTTCTTCTGCGCGGTGATTTTGTCGCGGCATCAAGGTACCAATTATCCCGGTCTCAGCCCCGCTCGCAATCCCGGCGTTAGCGGTTTGACGCGGCCACGAAACCATGGTACCGGACCAGCTATCTTCGGTACCGTCAGGCTGACTGTTCGGGTGTCTTACCGCGCAACTACTCGAACGGTCCAACCCGGAACGAAATCAGGAGGTGCGTCGATGGCTGCCGGCACTACTACAATCAGCTCGCCGTCCAAGTCCGCGCAGGTTCGCGCGCGGCTCAAGCATCCGGTGATCGACTCCGACGGTCATACGGTGGAGTTTCAGCCGGCCTTTCGCGACTACCTGTTGAAAGTGGCTGGCCCCAGGATGGCCGAGCGATATCGGACTGAGGGGGCCAATTGGTATCGGATGACCCCCGCACAGCGCCATGCGGAACGCCCGCTCAGGCCACCGTGGTGGGCGCTGCCAACCAAAAATACCCTGGACCGCGCAACTGCCAGTTTTCCGCGGCTGCAGTACGAACGCCTCGACGAAACCGGGATCGACTTCGCGGTGCTATATCCGACCGCGGGACTTGGAGCGCCACACATCCGCGACGAGGAACTCCGCCGCGCGTCATGCCGTGCCTTCAATACCTTCCATGCGGACATTTACCGCGACTACGCGGATCGACTGACGCCCGCGGCCGTAATCCCGATGCACACGCCGCGGGAGGCGATCGAGGAACTCGAGTACGCCGTCAAGACGCTAGGACTCAAAGTCATCATGATGGCGGGGCATGTGCGCCGCCCGATTCCCGCCGTAGCCGAATCGATCCCGAATCCCACCCGCCACGCCTACTGGCTGGACCTCTTCGCACTCGACAGCGAGTACGACTATGACCCGGTGTGGGCCAAGTGTGTGGAACTCGGCGTGGCGCCGAGCTTTCATTCCGCCGGGATGGGATGGGGCAGCCGCGCTTCGATCTCGAACTACATGTTCAACCACATCGGCCATTTCGCCGCAGCCGGCGAGGCGATCTGCAAGGCTCTGTTTTTCGGCGGAGTGACGCGGCGCTTCCCGAAACTGAAGTTCGCTTTCCTGGAGTGCGGGGTTGGTTGGGCGGCAAATCTGTACTGCGACCTCATCGGCCATTGGGTCAAGCGCAATCGCCAGGGGATGGAGAACTACAACCCCGCCAACCTGAATCGCGAAATGTACTATGACCTGGCGCGCCGGTATGGCGGTAAGATGGTCGAAGGAAAGCTTGACCGCGCAGGCGAGGGATGGGGCCTCAACGGTACCAAGGAGGATCCCGAAAGGTTGGACGACTGGTGGCAGTGCGGCATCGAAAAGCCCGAGGACATCCGCAACTTGTTCGTGCCGAATTTCTATTTTGGATGTGAGGCCGACGATCCCATCAACGCGATGGCCTTCGATTCCAAAAAGCTTCCATTCAAGGCACACCTGAACGCGATCTTCAGCTCGGACATGGGTCATTGGGACGTGCCCGACATGACCGAAATAGCCGAGGAAGCCTATGAGATGGTCGAGCACGGCCAGATTACCGAGGGTGACTTTCGCGATTTCGTGTTTACTAATCCAGCGCGTCTGTGGGCGGGTATGAATCCGAACTTTTTCAAGCACACGAGAGTCGAGGAAGCCGTTACCAGCCTGTTCGCGACCGCCGGATAGGTCAGACCATCGGCCCGGCCTTCGGCGAAGGGCGTTACTCCGATGGTTGACTTACCAATGATCGTCGACAGGGCGAGTACCGGAGTTCCATCGGCATTCTGAAGAGGTTGGCAACTGTATTCCCCCCAAAGGTATCCGAAGACCTCGCCAACTCGCGCCAGTGTTTTTTGCTCACTGCGGGTCAGGTCTGTCGCCGCGCCACCCGGCCTCGAGTGGTCCTCTCCGCCGACGGTTTAGTCGCGGTTACTCGACTGGCACCAACTCGACGCGCCGATTCTGCGTGCGACCCTCGGCGATGTCGATCGACCGATGCCGGAGGATGCACAGTGACCAGTGCTAACCGTCTGTGGCTATTGCGATCGTCCTCGCGATCCGGCTTCCCTTCTGCAAGCTTGGGTGTGCGTTCAGGCGAATTTACGATCCTTTTCGATCTGGTCGGGGGCGCACTTCGTGGGCTGAAGGCGTCGAGGTGCGCTGCTCATACGCTCGCGTCCGCACGCCTCAGAAGCGGCGGGCGGCGAGCGGTTTGGGACCGAGGAAGCCCTCCGCCGGCGCGACGTTCTTTCAATTTGATCAGCGCATCGGCAAGCGCCGTGAGGTCCTGCTTCGCGCCGTCGGCAAGTTGGCCGTCGACGAAATCGCCAGATGTGAGGTAGGCGCTAGTCGGCACCACCAGCGCGCCAAACCAGGCCAGCACATCGCGCAGATGCCAATCGACACCGAGAAAATGATGGTGCGTGGCGCCCATCGCGATGATTCCCACCGGCTTTCCAGCCAGCGCTTCGACCGGCAGATGATCGAGGAGATTCTTCAACGCGCCGGTGAAAGATCCGCGATAGACCGGACTCGCGATCACAACGCCGTCGGCGGTGCGGACGCTCGCGATGATCGAAGCGGTATCATCGCCGAGATGCTCGGCGGGCCGGCCATCGGCGAACGCGACTCTCTTGTCGGCAAGATTGATCAATTCGATCTCAAGGTCGCGGCGCGATGCGCGCGCGTTGTCGAGCAGCCATTTTGTGGCGTTGAGCAGCCGGCCCGGCGGCGTGACGCTTCCTACAATCGCTAACAGTTTGGTTGGCATGAACTCCTCTACCCAGTTGCTTGTGCGGTAACGTGGCGGTGTTCTTCGCGGCGAGCGATCTCGCGGCGCACCGTCGGAATCAACTCGCGGCCATAGTCGATCGCATCTTCGAGCGGATCGAAACCGCGAATCAGAAAAGTCGTGACTCCCAGCTCGTAGTAAGCCAGCATCGAATCGGCGACCTGCTCGGGCGTTCCCACCAGCGCGGTGGTGTTGCCGCGCGCGCCGGTTGCCGCGGCGACCGCCGTCCACAACCGCTTATCGAGCACCTCGCCGTTCGCTGCCGCGGCCAGCAAGCGCTGCGAGCCCACCGCCTGAGGAGTCCTGGTCGGGGCGCCGAGCATTCCATGGCCGCGGATTTCGCGGATCCGCTCGATGATCGACTTTGCGCGCTCCCACGCCGCTTCTTCAGTGGATGCGAGGATGGGCCGTGTCGATAAGCTGAAACGCACCGTGCGTCCGTGGCGCGCCGCCGCCGCGCGCACCTGCGCGATGGTCTTGGCGGCCTCGGCCAGCGGCTCACCCCACAGCGCGTAAACATCGGCATGCTTGCCGGCAATCGCAATCGCCGCATCGGAAGAGCCGCCGAAGTAGATCGGAAGATGCGGCTTCTGCAGCGGTTTCACATCGGAGAAGGAGCGCACGAATTTGTAATACTTGCCTTCATGGTCGACCGGCTGGTCGGCGGTCCAGATGCGGCGCAAGATTTCCACATACTCGTCGGTGCGCGCATAGCGTTCGTCATGCGGCAGGAAGTCGCCATCCTTGGCCTGGTCGGCGTCGTCGCCGCCCGAAATGATGTGCACCGCGAGGCGCCCTCCGCTGAAATGATCGAGCGTCGCCAGCTTGCGCGCGGCCAGTGTCGGTGCGACGAAGCCCGGCCGATGAGCCAGCATCAGGCCGAGCTTATGGGTCACCAACGCGGCGTACGACGCGACGATGAAGCCATCCGCGGCGTTGGAAAAGTAGCCAATCAGTATGCGATCGAAATCCGCCTCTTCGTGAGCCTGCGCGAAGCGGCGCACGTAGTCGATATCGATCGCGGGTCCGCGCGGCGGATGGGTTTCCGAGGCAGCCTGGGTGCCGATCATGCCGATGAACTCAACGCTCATGGCGGTCTCCTTTTGCGCACCGGCTTCGAGGGCGGTCCGTCCGGCGGCTCGAGAGGATACTATCGTTCTGCGGATTCCGGATAGCCCGAAAGAACGACGGTGTCGATAGCAGGCTCGAGATCTCGAACTGGCGCCATCGGCCGACGCGTCCGCTTTGCGGTCACGGGGTGGCCCAATTGGCCTGCACCCCAATCTCCTTGCACCTATTGAGGGCTCGGTCCCATTGTTGCTGACGATAACTCTCGGCGTGATGCGCTCGAGTCTAAGCCGGTCGAGCTCGCGCACCACCCGAACTCCGCTCAAGGAAGTATCGACCACGGTGGCCAGGCACTCGCGGCTGAAGTCATCGACCACGCACAGGATCCGCAAGCGGCGGCCGTCGGCAAGCGTGTCGGAGACGAAGTCGAGCGACCAGCGTTGGTTACCGCGTGCGGCAACTCCATCGGTGCGCGAGTTCCCAGCGTACGTTTGCGGCCTCCACGCCGGCGCACCATCAGCTCTCCACGCAGTACAGCCGGTAATGCTTCTTGTGATTCATCGCAAGTCCCTCGCGACTGAGTAACCAACCCAATCTGCGATAGCCGAAGCGCCGCCGCTGTTGGGCCAGTTCGCGCAAGCGTCGGCGCAGCACGCTGTTATCGGCTCGTCTGGACCGATAGCGCAAGGTGGAATGATCGATCCCCACCAGCCTGCACGCCCGACGCTGGCTTAGCCCGTGATGCTCGATCAGCCGGGCTGCCGCTGTGCGCCGTATTCAAGCGCGAATGAATCGAACGGGTCATTATTGGCAGAGCTCCTGCCGATCGCGGGTTGCGCGGAGGGTCTTGCTTCGAAGATCCAAGGTTTCAATTACCTAAGAAGCAGTTCGGTCAGAAGCTGAGCGTCCGGCGCGCGCTCGAAAGCGTCGCCGCCGCGCCATCCGCATACAGCGACGTGAGCCACGCCTTGAGGGTGGCTACGAACGCGTCATGATCGATGAGGTCGCCGAAAAGCTTGCGGATGCTCAGCAGCGGAAGCGGGTCGGTTCCGCCGGCAAGGGCTCGTTCGCGCAAAAGATCGGCCAGCGGATGGACCACGCTGATCGGCTTTCCGGCCTCGTCCACGCCGGTTGCGCGCCGCATCCAGGCGGCCAGCGCGAGGGCGAGCAGATCTATGCTAGCGCCCGCAGCCAGGCGATCGCGAATCGGCTCGAGCAGCAGGTTTATCGGCGCGTCCGCGTTGACCCGATCGACGGTGTCCTTGATCGCCACGTTGCCGAAGCGCTCGATTAATTGGGTCTTGTACTTATCGAGGTCCACACCGGGCACGGCGGGCAAGGTCGGCCCGGTCTCGCGATCCATCAGCGCACGCATGTAGCTGCGCAGCGAGGGGTCGCGGATCGTCTCGTCGATGTAAACGTAGCCCATGAGCCGGCCAAGCCCGGCGATCGCTGAGATGGCTGGCGTTGAGAAGCCGCAGCTTCATGAACTCATACGAGGCGACATCGGCCACAAACTGCGCGCCGACCTCCTCCCACGCGGGACGCCCGGCCACGAAATTGTCTTCGATGACCCATTGTCGAAAGCGCTCGCAGAAAATTGGCCAGCGATCGATAAGGCCGAAGCGAGCGGTGAAATCTTCGATCTGCGCGGGTATGGTGACCGGCGTGATACGATCGACCATCGTGCTCGGAAAGGAAGCGTGGGCCGCGATCCACTGAGCCAGCGATGGATCGCGCCAATTTGCAAGTGCGAGCACCGCGTCGCGCAGCACGACGCCGTTGTGCTGGATATTGTCGCAGGTCAGTGCGGTAAAAGCGGGAGCGCGCGCCGCCATCCGCCGTCGATAGGCCTCGACCAATATACCGATCGCGCTGCGTGGCTTACCCGGATGCGCGAGATCATCGACGATGAACGGATGGTCGCGGTCGAGCGTCCTGGTCGCGGCGTTGCGGCAGTAGCCGTTCTCGGTGACGGTCAGGCTGACGATCCGAATGGCGGGATTGTTGATGGCATCAAGCGCCGCCTGCGATGACTCGCCCGCGAAGATCACCTCGCGGACCGATCCAATTACCGTCGCGGTCTCATCTCCATCCTGCCGCTCGACCAGCGTGTAGAGCGCATCCTGCGGCGCCAGTGCATCGCGGACGCGGATATCTGCCGGCAGCAATCCGACGCCCACGATACCCCACCCGGCGGCATCGCCGCGACGTTCCATCAAATCGTGCGTGTAGCGTTCCATGTGCGCGCGATGGAAGCCGCCAAAGCCGAGATGGACGATCCCCGCCCTGATTTTCGCCGGATCGAAGCGCGGTCGCGCGATAGTCGCGGGAAGAGCGGCCAGGGTGGCGCGCGAGAGATACAGCATGGTCTTGCCGTCAGGCACGCGCCGCGGTCCGCATGATAATCGTTGCGAATTCGTCCCACAGCGGCTGCGGGATTTCGTGGCCGAGGCCCGGATAAATGTGCAGCTCGGAATTCTTAAGGATTCGTGCGATGTCCAGGGCCGCTTCCGCCCGGATACGACCGTCGGCCCTCCCGTGGATTATGGAGGAAGGCATCTCAAGGCTGCCGAGCGCCTCGGGTGTCGGCGCCCATCGGATCATCGCCGCGAGCTGACGAAGTATGCCATCCGGCGCGTAGCAGCGGTCATACATGCGCGCACCCAGTTCGCGCACCCATTCCTCGTCGTAGGGATAAGCCGTCGAGGCGGAAGCTCGCTCGCGCTTAATGAATTCCTCAAGCGCCTGCGCGCGTTCGAATCGCCTCCCAAGGAGGGTTGGGTCCTCCGTGGGGTTTGGAACGAAGTAGCGCGAGTTGATGCTTGGCGCGGTATAGATCAGGTTGAGAGACCGCACGCGGGAAGGCTGCGAGAGCGCCATAGTCTGCGCAATCATCCCGCCCATCGAGGCGCCGGCGACGTGCGCGCTCGCCAACCCGAGGTCATCGAGGACCGCAAAGCCGTCCCGCGCCATATCCGCCAGGCTATAACCGCCGTCGTAATCGTCGGGGCCGCCGAATTTCTGCGACAGACCCACGTCGCGATTGTCATACAGGATGACCAACGCGCCGCGATCGACAAAGCTTTGACAGAAGCCCTCGCGCCAGCCGATCAACTGCCAGGTGAAACCCTGAACAAACAGTATCGGGATACCACCGGCCGGTCCCAGGGTTTCATAATAGATTTGCACATCGCCTTTGGTTATCGGCATGTGCGGTTCTCCAGCGGGTGCCCGCTCAGGTCATACACCCTGGACGATGAAGGCCCGGTAGTTGGCGCCCTTGAAACGATGCTCGCGCGCCTCGCGGTAGGCGGGGCTGTCGTACCATGCTTTGGCGGCCTCAAGGGTCGGAAACTCGAGCACGACCGCACCTTCGATTGCCGGACCCTCCAGCACCTCGTGCTTTCCATAGGCAACCCGCAGCGTGACCGGATGGCCCGACAAAGTTGCAGGAGCGACCTTGGAATAGGTCTCGAGCTCTTTGGGGTCGCGAGTGCTATCGCGAATAAAAATTGCGTAGGCGGGCATATTTTTCCTCCTGGAATCATGGCGTGAGGTTCACGCGTTATCCACGCTAACATAGGCCGGGTGGCGAAGGTGAACGCCTCGTGTTGCCGCAGCAGGGCCGCCTTTTTACATCGAATCTGCAGCCTCCATGGTCGAATCCGCATCGTTGTTATATTGTGTGGTCAATGGGGGCCGAGGAAGCAAAACACTTTGATCGCTCCGCTCTGCAGGCTGTCGTTGCGACCGCCGCGGAGGAGTTCGACGGAGACATCCTGCTGCTGGTGCGCGATGGCAGCAAGTTAAGGTTGGGCGCATCTGAGGGCGGCGGACTCGATGCGCGAGTTATCATATCGCAATGCCTGAGCCGGCTGCATGAATTGGAAGCGCAAACTCCCGACATGATAACGCGGGCATTGGTTCGCGTCGCATCCGAAGACCTGGAGAATGATCAGCTGTTGCTGATTGTGCGCGAGCAAGGCGATCTTCGATTGGCATCCGGTACCGGTGCGCATGGGAAAGTGCGCGACATGCTGAATGATGCTCTGCAAACCGTGGGCAGTGAACGGCGCCGGCGGTAGGGGAGCCAAAGGATCTGCGCCGAAGACTTTCCGTGCTGGGGCCTTCGCTTCCGCTACCAGAATCTCGATCGCGCGTGAAGCCCGCGCTGAATGGGGACCCGAGCAGATGAAAGATGTTGAACCTTCCAAGAAGATGAAAAAGTCGGGTGTGAGCCAGGGCCAGTCAGCATCGGAGCTTATCTCGAAGAGAATCGACGAACTCGGGGACTGGCGCGGGAAAACCCTCAGCCGGATGCGCGAGCTCATCAAGCAAGCGGACTCCGAAGTCGTCGAGGAATGGAAGTGGATGGGTACCCCGGTGTGGTCGCATGACGGCATCATCTGCACCGGGGAGTCCTACCAGAAGGTCGTGAAGCTTACCTTCGCCAAGGGTGCGGCGCTCAAGGATCCCGGCCATTTGTTCAACTCGAGCCTGGATGGAAACGTAAGGCGCGCGATCGATATCCACGAAGGGGAGGAGGTTGATGAGGCCGCCTTCAAGGCGCTCATCCTCCAGGCGATCGCCCTCAACAGCACCCGCAAGTCGAAGACTTCGAAGAAAGCAAAGTCCTAAACGGTTCTGGCTCTATCGCGGAGGCGCCGTGACTCAATCCGTCTTCCACACGAGCGGATAACTCGCGGTCCAATGATTCGTCGGCACGCAGCTCAGACGACGCCCTCGCGCCGCAAGGCGTCAACTTCGTCAGCCGCGATGCCGAGGCCGCGTAGGATTTCCGCGGTATGTTCGCCGAGGTCGGGGACGTGGGCCGGAATTTCATCGCCGCGCAACCCAGACATTTTGATAGCGGAACCGAGCACCTTGATGTCGTCATGTTCGCCGATGGTGCCATTGCGGACCACGTTGCGCTCGGAGAGCTCGGGATCGGCGGCGACTTCATCGACTTCACGCACCGGCGCGCATGGGATGCTGTTGGCGAGGAGCAGCGCTACCAAGTCGTCGCGTTTGTAGGTCGAGGTCCACTCGCCGACCATCGCATCGAGCTGATCGACCAACTTGTAGCGGCTCTGGTGATCTTTGTAGTCAGGATGCGCGATGAGATCCTCATGGCTCATCAGGCGTGCGATCTGATGCCAGTTGGCTTCGGTGAGACAGTAAATCCAGATTTCGCCATCGGCGCACGGATAGGTATTGCACGGACAGGTAGTCGGATGCCGATTACCGAGGCGGCGAATCTTGTAGCCGTCATGGGCAACGCCCAGGGCACCGTTAATCGCGGGCATACAGATGTCGAGCATCGCAACTTCGACTTTGCGACCGCGTCCGGTGCGTTCGCGTTCGAGCAGCGCCGCAAGGATGCCCGCGGCCAGATGCATCCCAGTGCTGGTATCGATGAGAGCGGCGCTGACGCGCACGCCCGGGCGGTCAGCATAGCCGGTCATGCTGATGATGCCGGAGGCGGCCTGGATGGTGAAATCCATCGCGCCGAGTTGGGCGAAGCGGCTGTCGGGGCCATAGCCTTTGGAGGATGCGTACACCAAGCGCGGAAAGCGCGTCGCGAGATCCTCGTAGCCGAGGCCCAGGCGTTCTAGCGCGCCGGGAGCATAGTTTTCGAGGATGACGTCGGCGTCGGCGAGCATCCGCAACAGTATGTCGCGGCCGCGAGTGTCCTTAAGGTTGAGCGAGACGGACTTCTTGCCGGCATTGAGCATCAGGAAGCCATAGTTGGCGCCATGTTTGGCAGGCGGGCGCTTGCGCAGAAGTTCGCCGGTCCCGGGCGGTTCGACCTTGATGACCTCGGCGCCGAAATGGGCGAGTTGGAGCCCGCAGTAAGGACCCGCATAGATTTGCGAAAGTTCGATGACGCGATAACCCTCAAGTGGCAGACCCATGCAAATTCCTTTTCGCCTCACCCATCCGAGGTTTCTGGGGTTGATTGCCAAGCAGTCGTCGGTGGCGGATGCAACTACCTGCTAAGCCAGAGCAGTAGTCGCCGTCAAGCAGATCACCGCGTTGGCTGCAACGCACTTCTCCGAGGAACGAGCCGATGATGGAATGCTACGTCGTCAGGCGATGGGCGAGGTCCTGCTACAGACCGATTGCCTTTATGAAGGGCCTCAGCGCTTCGAGCAGTCCCGCGGGATTGTCACCTTGAATGGTGTGACCGGCGTTGGGAACTTTTACCCAGCGGCCATGTGGCAATGCCGCCGCCAATTTAGATGCGTTCTCATCGGAGAAGACATCGCTCCGCTCGCCGCGCAGTACCAGGGTCGGGCACGATACGTTGTGGATTTCATCGAGCATCTGCCTGGCGCGCGCCATCCGTTCCTTCATGAAATCGCCCGTCATCGACATCCGGTTCGGATCGTGTTTCCAAGTCCATTTGCCGTTGGGCAGTTGCCGCAGGTTATGGAGCAGGCTGCGTCGCAGCAGCGTCGGATTGCGCTTTGGGTTAAATGCCATTGCGCGCTCGACGAACGCATCCACTGAATCCAGCACGCGATCCTGGCTGATGAAATCGCGGATCCGTTTGGAGCCGGCCATGTTCAGTTCCGGTCCGACATCGACCATTACCAGTCCACTCAGGGTGGAGGCGTGCTTGAGCGCATAGCCAGCGCCGCAAAGCCGCCCATCGAATGCGCCACAACCAGTGGCTTCTTCAGCTGCAGCTTGGCGATAAAGCCGCCGACATCGCCGACCTGGCTCTCATGGCTGTAGTCCGAGGTCGGCTCCCATTCGCTGTCGCCGTGACCACGCTGATCGAGCGCGAAGCAATGATAATCCGGCCGCAACATCAGGCAGACGACGTCCCAGGTGTGCGCATTGAGGCCACCGCCGTGAAGGAACAGGATCGGTGGGCGACCGGCGGTCCCCCAATCGAGGTAATGAAACCGCATCTTATGAATGACGATATGATGCGACTCGGGGAGAACGACTTCGGGAAGTTTCAGCCCGGCATGATGGGCGGTCAGTTCGAGATGCTCGATCTGCTCGGCATCGGTGAGCATGCTTCACGCTCCTGGTCTGTTTCGACTGCGATAACAGCCGTGCGTACGTTCGAGGTCTAGCAAACCCAAAAAAGCAGCGCAATTAGAAAGGGCGGAGCCCGATGGCTCCGCCCGCTTCGACGATCTTCCTGTTGGCGCTTACACCCGCTCGATCAACGTCCCAGTGCCGAGGCCACCGCCACAGCACATCGTGATGATGGCGCGCTTGCCGCCGGAGCGCTCCAGTTCGTTGACAGCCTTGGTCACCAGGCCGCATCCAGTCGCGCCCAGAGGATGACCGAGGGCGATCGCGCCGCCGTTCGGATTGACCCGCTTCATGTCAGGTCCCAGCGTCTTGGCCCAACTCAGCACCACCGACGCGAATGCCTCGTTGATTTCGAAAACATCGATATCGCTAATGTTGAGGCCGGCCCTCTGCAGCAGCTTGCGAGTGGCCGGAATCGGCCCTTCCAGCATCAGCACGGGGTCGCATCCGACCAGGCAGGTCCCGACCACGCGAGCGCGCGGACGGCAGCCCAACTCGCGCGCCTTCTCCTCGCTCATAAGAAGCACTGCCGATGCGCCATCCGCCACTTGCGATGACGTGCCAGCGGTATGGATGCCATCGGGCCGCGCGACCGGCTTCAGCGTGGCGAGCGCTTCGAGGCTGGTCTGGCGCGGGACCTCGTCGCGCGTGACCTTGCGCGACTCGCTGGTGCGTTCGCCGCCTTCCTGCACGACGGGCACCTCGACCGGCACGATCTGGGAATCGAAGCGTCCTTCGGAAATCGCGCGCGCGGCGCGAAGTTGCGACTCGAGGCCGAAGTGGTCGGTGTCGCTTCGGTTGATGCCGTACTTGGTGGCGATACGTTCGGCGCCTTCGAATTGGCTGGTAAACTCGTACTGCTCGCGATATTTGCGCGTGATCGGTTTGCCCATGCCTGCCTGCGCGCCTGCGATCGCATCCGAGCCGATTGGCAGCAGGCTCATATTTTCGACGCCGCACGCCAGCACCACATCCTCGGCGCCCGAGGCGATCATGTTTGCCGCCAGATTCACGGCGAATTGGCTGGAACCGCACTGCGAATCGACGGTCGAGCAGGCGACATCGGGCGAGAGTCCCGCGGTAAGCCACGCGGTTCGGATCACGTTGAACGCCTGCGCGCCAACCTTGTTGATGCATCCGCCGATAGCCTGACCGACGGCGGTGGGCTGAACCTTTGCGCGCTTAAGCACCTCGGCCATCACCTGGGCGAGCAGTTCAGTAGGATGCGCGCTCGACAGCGCGCCTTTCTTCTTGCCGATGGGCGAGCGACCGGCCTCGACAATCACGACATCTCGCATGATCTTCCTCCATTGCGCCGAGCCGCGGCCCGGTCCTGAATTGTGAGCAACATCCTATTGTACCCGTTTCGGCGTATGAGCGCTTCGCCCGAGGGGGCCAATCAGATCGAAAGATTGTAGACGCGGCGGACGTTATCACCGAGCACATCGCGGCGTTGCTGCGGGTCGCTCATCTTGTTCCCAAACTCCTCCACCTCCTCGATATAGCTTCCGGTGTGATCGGGATGCGGGAAGTCGGTGGCCCAGAAAAAGCGATCGCTGCCGCACAGACTCGACCATCGCGGGCAATGACTTCTCGTCGGGATCGGCGGAAACCCAGACGTTGCGGCGGAAGTAGAAGCTGGGCTTTTCCTTGAGCGGCACTCCGCGCCCCATCACGCTGTCGTAAACCGCATCCATCCGATCGAGCCAGTACTGCACCCAACCGGCGCCGACTTCGAGGATCACGATCTTGAGCTTGGGGAACTTGTCGAAGGTGCCGTAGGCCATGAAGCTCGCGAGCGCATGCCGAATCGCGTCGGACGCGGTCACGTTGAGGAACCAGGTCTGCTTGCGCACGAATTCCTTGTCGTAGCGGCCGGGCCAGCACCATTGCGGTTCGAGCGAGACGTGAATGCCGAGCGGCACATCGAGTTCCTGCGCCTTGGCGAAGAGCACATCGTGATCGTTGTGACCGTGCGGCTTGCGGGTCGTGGTGAACTGCACCACCCATCCGCCTTTATGGCCGGCTTTGACCGCCCGTTCCAGCTCTGCGGCAGCCCCGGCAGGATCGCCGAGCGAAAGATGCGCGACCGGGATCAGCCGGCCGCCGCTGTCGGCGGACCAGTCGCTCACCCAGCGATTGTACGCACGGCACATCGCCTGCGAGTACTCGGCATCATCGGTGTCGGTTTCCCAGGTTAAATCGAGACTGGGATAAATGATCGCGGCGTCGAGCCCCTCCTTGTCGAGACGGTAATGCGATCCTTCGCATCACACGCACCCAGCGGGACTTTATCGCCGTATTTGATCCGAGGATCGAAGTTGCCGGAATTGCGCGTAACCTGGCCCATCTGCGCGACGCCGCCGAAGTTGCCGCCGCGATTCACCCGCGACGGCACGCCATTCACTTCGAGGTATTCGAGCCCCGCAGCGTCCTCTTTGAGGCGGATGGCCTTGGCGCGGTATTTGGCCTCGCAGTACTGCTCCCAACATTTGGCCGATTCCAGGATATGCCCATCGGCATCCACTGCTCCGGGATATTTCAACTTATGGATGTTCTCTTCAGTCTGCGTCACCTGTCTTGCCTCGATTCAATTTGGATTAGTAACCGGGCGAATCCACGTCCTGTCCTAGCAAACAATTCCTGCGAAGTCGTGCTTGACATCGGACACCAGCAAGGTTCAAAGAGAGCGAGATCGTCACCACTCATCCGACGGAGAAACCGATGAAGTTCATGTATTTCTTTTTGCCTTCCATACCGGCGACGTTGGAGGAGCGCAAAGCGCTGCGGCCGATCGCGCATCATGCGGACCGCTGGCAGCGGATGATCAGCGAAGTGACCGAGCTCTCTCAGTTATGCGAGGAGGTCGGCTTCGACGCGGTATGTTTCCCCGAACATCACCTGCACAGCGAAGGGATCGAGATGGGGAGCCTGCCGGTGCTCACCCAGCACGTCATTCACAATACCAAGCGCATCAAAGCCGGTCCGATTGGATACGTGCTGCCCGGATGGAATCCTCTGCGCCTCGCCCTCGAAATCGCGTGGCTCGATCAGCTCACCAAGGGCCGCACCCTGGTCGGCTTCGCGCGCGGATATCAGACCCGCTGGCTAAATCAGATGGCGCAGAAGATTCACGTTGGCGCCACCTCCAGCGACAAGAGCGAGGGCGATCGGATCAATCGCGAAGCCTTCGAAGAAGTCTTCCGCTTCCTGAAGCTGGCCTGGGGCGATGAACCTTTCACATTCAAGGGCAAGCACTATGAGTATCCGTTTCCACAAGAAGGCACCCCGTGGCCGGCCCACGAGTGGACGCGCGAATATGGTTTCCCTGGCGAAGTTGATGAGCAGGGGCGGATCCAGAAAATCAACGTCGTGCCGAAGCCCTATCAGAAGCCGCATCCGACACTGTTCCAGGCGTTTTCGGTTAGTGAGGAAACGGTCAGATGGTGCGCGAAGGAAGGAATCATTCCAACAATCCTGCTGCCGCAACCGGCGGTGGTCCGCAAACTGGTCGAGGCTTACCGGGAGGAGTCACGTAAGGCTGGGCGTAACTTGAAGCTGGGCGAAAACATCGGCGTGCTGCATGCGCTCTACTTTGCCGACAACAAAGCGCAGGCGCGCAAGCTCGGCTCGGAAGGAATCTGTGGCGTGGCCTTCAAGAAATTCTTCCATCAATTCGGATTTTCCGAAGCATGGCGCGAAGAAGGCGACGAGGCGCGCTACCCAACCGGCAAGGTGATGCTGCCTGAGTCCGAGGTCAACATCGATCGCATGGAGCGCGTCAAGTTCGCCTATACCGGAAGTGCATCGGAGGTCCGAAGCGAGTTCGACGCGATGGTGGAGAACGTCCATCCGGAATGGTTTGTATGGCAGGGTGACCAGGGATTGCTGCCGCTCGACATCGTGAAGCAGCAGATTCGCACTTTCGGTAAGGAAATTATTAGCCGCTACAAATAGGTCGATGCGCGGCGGCGAAATGATGACGAGCGGCTCCCAAAAGAGCCGCTCGTCACTATCCTTTAGTTCGCGATCCCGTAAAGCTCAGCGACGTTGTCGTGCAGGATCCAGGTCTTCTCATCTTCGGTCAGCGATAGCGAATGCTTTTGCAGCAACTCCTGTGAATTCGGCCACGTCGAGTCGCTATGCGGGAAATCATTCGCCCACATCAGGCGATGCGGATTCAGCATGCTGGTGCTTTTGAACGCCACCCAGTCGTCCTGGAACGTCGTATAGATATTTTCGCGGAAGTATTCGCTCGGGAATTTCGAAAGCTTGTACATGTCGAGCCAGTACCGGTGGCGATCGTACGCGTGGTCCATCCGATACATGAAATGCGGCACCCATCCGGCATCCGCTTCGACGCAAGCGATTTTCAGCTTGGGATGCCGCTCGAAGACGCCGCCCAGGATGAACATGCCCATGATATCCTGATTGCCGCGAATGATGGACATGAAGGAGTTCGACCTTGGTCCGCGCGGAGGATTGGCGATTCCCTCGCGCGAAGTGAGGATGTGGAAGCTCAGCGGCATCTGCATTGAGATCGCCGCTTCGAAGAACTCGTCATAGACCGGGCTGTGATAGTCTTCGACGACCGGAAAACCCGGCATCATCACCCCGCGCAGACCCATCGCTTTCATCTTCGCGAGGTCCTCGATGCCTTCCGCTGGTGTGCGCATTGCGGTCTGGCCCAGCCCGAGCAGCCGGTCCGGATGTGCGCCGCAGAAATCGGCAATCCATAGGTTGTAGGCGTCGAAGCAGGCCTTCTTGTAGTCAGCATCAGGATGATTGCACAGGACCATCCCAACGCTGGGATAGATGACCTCCGCGTCCACTCCATCGCGATCCTGGTCGGCCATCCGCGCTTCGGGATCCCATCCGCCGCGATGGAGATCGTCAAACTTCGCGAACCGAGCCGACGTTGCGAGGCCCTCGGCGGGGACACCAGCCGCCGCGACCAGTCCCATCGGGATAGTCTGCTTCATTCCTTCGACTACATAAGTGTCGCCACCCTTTTCCTGCCATACGACACGCGGCGCGATGTCTTTGTACTTGTGATCGATTCTCGCGATGTAGGTGTCGGGAGGCTCCATGATGTGAGAGTCGGACGAGATGATCGACTTTTTGATCAAGTTGTTAGCCATGGGATCTTTGCTCCTCGGTTGACTGATAGATCTTCGTGTTACTGACTATGAGTGAAGCACGGTGCCTGGCGTCGCGCCCGTATAGCGCTCATTTTCGTAAACCGGCACACCGTTGACGACAGTGTGAATGACGCCGGTGGCCGGCATCACCAGGCGCTTGCCGCCTCCGGGCAGGTCATCTTTCAAGGTGCCGCGCCGCGCCGAGCCGACCGTGTTGGCATCGAAGATCGCGATATCGGCGTTGCTTCCTACATTGAGGCGGCCGCGGCCCTTGAGCCCAAAGAAGTCGGCCGGCTCGGAGGTGAGCCGTTTGATCGCATACTCCAGAGTGATTGCGTTCAGATCGCGCACCCAATGGCCGAGCAGATAGGTGCAGTAGCCCGCGTCGCAGAGCAACGTGACATGCGCGCCGGCATCCGAGAGACCGATCATCGGGCGCGGATCGTTGATCAGCTTCGCGAGGCGCTCTTCGTTGGTATTGAATACCGACTGCGCAAACGAAATGTTGAGGTCGTCTTCGATCGCGAGGTCGAGCATCGTCTCGAATTCATAGCCTTCACGGCCGCGGTCACGCGCGATATCAGCGACCGACCTGCCGATGAGGCCCTTCAATTCCGGCTTGCCAACGTCGCTGACCTCGACCCGCTTAAAGTTGCGGCGCAACACGCCTTTGCTCATCTCGTCGACCACGGCACGACGGAAATCCGGATCGGCATAGAGCTGCTTGAGCTTCTCGGGCGGCTGATCGACGGCCGGCTGCCATGATTTCATCAATGAAAAAGCCATCCCCGATTTGAACTCGATCTCCGCAATCAGCGGGCGACAAGTCATCTGCGGAACTCCGCCGCGCTTGATCAACGCCTCGGAGCGCTGCAGCGTTTCGAGGGCGGCTTGCGGCTTGTCCTCGAGGTCAAAGATCGCCAGCCATGTCACCTTTCGCCCGCTCTCATCGAGCAGGAATTTAAGCAGATCCAGTTCGTGATCCTGGATATGGCCGAAGTTCTGGGTCAGCGTGACTTCGATGACGCCCTTTCCCAGTTCGCGCAACACGTGGGAATACGCGCCGAGCTCCGCGCGGTCGGCCAGACGACAGGCGAGCGGACGTCCTTTGTAACCCACGTGCTGAATGCCGGTAGTCAGCGACCATCCAAGCGCGCCGGCCGCCACTGCCTCGCGCAGCAGCCCCGCGATTTTTCCCGTTTCATCCGCGGTGGCTGCGCGCTCCATCGACTCTTCGCCCATCACGTAATGACGAAATGGAGTAAGCGGCGCCAGGAAGCCCAGATTGATCGCGCTGCCACGCCGCCCGGCCGCCTGCAAGTAGCTCGGGAAAGCTCTCCCAGTCCCAGGTGATGCCACGTTTGAGAACGTCGTACGGAATTGCCTCGACGTTGACCAGATCCAGCGCCGCGATGTCATGGGCCTGAGGGCGGCATGGCGCCAGCCCGACGCCGCAATTCCCCATCACCACACTCGTCACTCCATGCCACGAGGAACTGGTGATCTGCGGGTCCCAGCAGATTTGCGCGTCGTAGTGGGTGTGCGGATCGACGAAGCCCGGCGCGACGATCAGTCCATCAGCATCGATGGTCTTCTTCGCGCCATCCTTTATCTTTCCGATTTCCGCGACGACGCCATCCTTCACCGCAACGTCGGCCATCCGTCGCGGCGCGCCGGTTCCATCCACTACCGTTCCGTTCTTGATCAGCAAGTCATATGACATGATGTTTTGACCCCTTCGGCTTCCAGAATTTAACGGCCGGCGGCCGCGCTGTGATGCTCGCGAGTGCTGTCGCGCTGGATTTGCGGCAGAACCCTCGTCGCAAATAACTTCATGCTGCGCTGCGCCACTTCCAGCGGCATCCCGCCATACTTGAAAAAGCACACAAACTCCGCGGCGTCCATGGTTTGAGAAATCGTACGCAGGGTTTCGATACATTTTTCCGGAGTGCCGAAGACCTGGGTCTTGAGGAAATTGTCGCGGAAAGATGTCGCGCTGCGCTTGGTTGCATCGGCCATTACTGCGTGAAACTCGAAGCCCTTCGCGCCGCGGAAATGCTCGGGCTCGTCATACTCGTAGTGTTTAACCGCGGTGTCCGAGTAGTTGCCGATCCACTGCGATGCGCCCTCATTCGCTTCGCGCTCGGTCTCCGCGCAATACATAAAAGTCGAAACCACCGGGCGCTTCGCGGGATGCCCGAACTTCGCGCACGATTCCTTAAAATGATCGAAGTCCTTGCGGTGTTCGCTCCAGGCCTTCTGTGGAATCACCAGCATGCCCATCCCTTGCCGCGCCATGATGTCGCCGGTCTCCGGTGAAATGATTGCGCCGTAAAAGCGTTCGGGCAGATTGGTGCGGCGCGGATGTGGCCGGATGCTCATCTCGGGGATCTGGTAGTACTTGCCCTCGTATGAAAACCGCTCCTGGGTCAGCGCCAGGCGCACGATTTCGGCGCCTTCGCTGAAGCGCTCGCGCGACTCGCTCATCGGTACACGAAAGCCGTCGTATTCGATCCGCCCGGCGCCGCGGCCAAAACCGAGCGTCAATTCGCGATTACCTGAGTACATGTCTAGCATCGCGATCTGTTCTGCCACCCTGACCGGATCGTGCCACGGCAGAACCACTACCATCGAGCCGAGTCCGACACGGCGCGTCCGGCCCGCCATGAAGGTCAGGAACTGGAGCACGTCAGGGAGCATCGTGTAAGAGGAGAAGTGATGCTCGACTCCCCAGAGCGAATCGAAGCCCAGCGGCTCGACCATCTCCGCGAGGGCGAGGTCTTCCTCGTAGAGCTGCCAATCGGGTTTTTCTGCACGGAAGTAGTTCTGAAAAATGATTGAGGCTCCCAGCTTCATTATGATCCTCCGATGGAAGTCGTCAGTGTTTACTCATTTGAATCGCGTTTTGATTCGAGATTGCCCGTGCTTTCCACGATGCGATCTGAATAGTTGCTTTGTTGAATTATTCGATCATGCAAGGATTATCTGCGGAAGATAACTTGGTCGATGATTTAACGTCAACGCCTGAGTTCACCTGGTAGCTGTAGTTTCCGTGGAGGGGTGCCAACATTCTTACGCACAAACATGAACCGAGTTCCATGAGATTCGGCGTCCACGCGAGCGCGCAATCGGCGAAGCCTCAACTTGAAAGCAGCGCGGCCGAGTTACTCGAGATCTTGTACTTCGTTCACGACAAAGGAATCTCGGCCATCGGGGCTACGATGCGAGGGCGGCTTTCAAGAACCCAGGCCAGCATCCTGTGGCTGATTCGCTCCGAAGGCGAAGATGCGCGCAGTATGCTCCGCAAAGACGTCGCGCGACGGCTCCACAACTGGTTCGACCTCGGAAGCCCGGCCATCACGACCGCATTGCAGGCGCTCGCACAGCCGCCGCTGGGTCTGGTGCGTTTGATTGGAAGTGCCGATTCCGGGCGTGAGAAGAAGGTGGTTCTCACCGCGAAGGGTGAGCGCTTTGTGGTTTCGATGGCCGAACGGGGCAGGCGCGTGGTGCGGGAACTGGTATCAGACCTGGAAAAATCCTTGTCCAAGGATGAGATCGCCGCCGGCCTGGAATTTCTGCGTTTGTCAGTTTCGTTCTTCCAAAGAATTTACCCTGGAGCAGGCTTGAACGCTGAAAGTCCTGGACGCGCGCACGGCTCGCGAACAAAGGAGCGGGATCGCGAGCAATTACAGCATCCTCGACGCCGTAACTCTGGCGGCGAAGACGGTGCACGCCTGGAGCAAAAACGCGCCCGCCAATACGGGTGATCGCGGATTGGGTATGCATGGAGGATGCAGATCGATGAAGCCCATCAAATTCGACGACTACGCGAACCGCTACGATTGCGTATCGATGCAGCGCGAAGACGGAATTCTGCAGCTGACGATTCATGCCCGAAACGCGCCGGACCAACCCTGCCTCTGGAGCAACGCGCCGCACGAGGAATTGTCCTTCGCCTTCTACGACATTGCGCGTGACCGCGAGAATCGATGCGTGATCATTACCGGCGCGGGCGATGCCTTCTGCGCCGAGATGCATCCCTCGGTTAGCGGTCTGTCGCGCTTCAGCGAAGGCAAGCTGACCCCCGAAATGTTCGAGAAGATGGATCAGACGGGGCATGACGGTCGTCACCTTCTATTCAATCTTCTGAATATCGAAGTGCCGATGATCGCGGCGGTGAACGGGCCGGCTTTCATCCACGCCGAGCTTGCCGTGTTGTGCGATATCGTGCTCGCGGCTGAAAATGCGGAATTCCAGGACGCGCCGCATTTCCCGATGGGCATCGTTCCGGGCGACGGCGTGCATCTAGTTTGGCCGATGCTGCTGGGCCCGAATCGTGGCCGCTATTTTCTGCTGACCGGCCAGAAGCTCTCGGCGCGGGAGGCGTTGAATCTGGGCGTCGTGAATGAGGTCTTGCCACGCGCGGCGCTGATCCCTCGCGCATGGCAACTGGCGCGGGATATTTGCCAACGTCCGCCCCTGGTTGCGCGCTATGCGCGAGCCGCGATCATTCAAATGCTCAGGCAGACGATGCTCGACGGACTCGGATATGGGATAGCCTTGGAGAGCCTGGCTATGTTCGGAGGAGTCGGAGTCAAGAAAACCTGAAGCTCTTTCTCGGACGGTTGACATTCGCCTGACGTGGGCGCATTAGCCCCGACAGACCCCGCGACCACTGGAGGATGAGATCATGAGCGGTTACACCATCATTGATGCCGATACTCATGTAACCGAGACGCCGGAGGTTTGGACCAGTCGCGCGCCGGCCGGCATGCGCGACCGCGTTCCGCGCATCGAGACCAGCAGTAGAGGCACCCAGCGATGGGTGCTTGGCGATCAGATGGGTTTCCTCGCGAGTCCGGGCATGACCGCCACTGCCGGTCGAGGCAGCTTCAAGAATCCACCTCGCAGTTACGAGGAGATGCATCCCGGTGCGTACGATCCCAAGGCGCGCCTTAAGTACATGGACGAGATGGGCATCTGGGCGATGGTGATGTATCCCAACGTCGGCGGCTTCGGCGCTCAGCAGTTCTTAAAGCTCAACGACCCTGAGTTGATGCTCGCCTGCGTGCGGATTTACAACGACTGGCAGACCGAATGGGCTTCCGCCGATTCGCGCCGCCTGCTGCCGATCACCTCGATCCCGTTCTGGGACGTTGATGCGGCCGCGGAGGAGGTTCGCCGCTGCGCCGCGATGGGCCATCGCGGGATTCTTTTCACTGGTGAGCCGCAATACTTCGGCCAGCCGATAATCGGCGATCCGCATTGGAATCCGCTTTGGCAGGTTGCATGCGAACTTGATTTGCCGATTAGCTTTCACGTCGGTTCCGGCGATATGAACGAGGGATTGATCAAGAATCGCGTTTCGACTTACGGGCTGGCGCCGGCCTTCACTGCACTCGCCATCGACATCCTGCTGCAAAATGGCAAGCAGGTGAGCGATCTGATCATGTCCGGCGTGCTGAATCGCTATCCGACGATCAAATTCGTCTCGGTCGAGAGCGGCATCGGATGGATTCCGTTCGTGCTCGAAGCCATGGATTATCAGTTTCAAGGCAACGACGTGCGCGGGGAACGTCCCGAGTTCGACCTGCTGCCGTCGGAATATTTCGCGCGCAACGTTTACGCCTGTTACTGGTTCGAGCAAGTCGCGCCGCGCCGCCTGATCGATAAGATCGGCGCCGACAACGTGATGTTCGAGACCGACTTTCCGCACCCCACCTCGCTTTATGGCGAAGAGGTGCACGCGCGAGTCCAAGCCGGACTGGCGGATTGCGAGGAATCAGTGCGGCGCAAGATTTTGTGGGACAACGCGCAGAAGCTTTATAAAGTTGCGGGCCCTTCCGCCGCGGACGAGGCAAATCGCGCGGCAGCAGCAAGCGCTTAGCGCAGGCTACCTCTGTCAATGATGCCGCGACCTGGCGCGGCGCTACCTGATTTGGAAGGTGACCATGAAAATCGGCATTCTTTTCACCGTCAACGAATTCAGCGTCGATCCGATGAGTCTCGCGCGCAAAATGGAAGCGCTGGGCTTCGAGTCGTTATGGATTCCGGAACACGCGATCATTCCCGTTCACACTTCAACCCCGCTACCCGAGTCGCCGCCGGGACAGGGCCAGATTCCCGAAGTCTATTCGCACATCTGTGATCCATTCGTGGCGATGTCGCTCGCCGCCGCTGTAACGACGCGCCTTAAGCTGGCGACCGGTGTGATGCTGGTGCCGGAGCGCAATCCGATCGTGGCCGCCAAGGAGATCGCGACGCTCGATCACTTTTCGGGCGGGCGCGTGATGCTGGGCATCGGCGCAGGTTGGCTCAAAGAGGAATCGGATATTCTCGGCGTCGATTTTTCCCATCGATGGAGCCAGACCAAAGAGTACGTGGCCTCGATGCGTGAGTTGTGGACCAAGCCCGAAGCGTCGTTCAATGGCAAGTACGTTAATTTCCCCCCGGTGCGGATGTATCCGAAACCGGCGCAGGCGGGCGGTCCCCCGATCCTCATCGGCAGCAAAGATAAGAACGCTTTGCGCTGGGTAGCAAGATGGGGTGACGGATGGTGTCCGATCTTTCTGCCACCACCGGTGCTGCGCGAGGAACTGAGCAAGCTGCGTGGCGAATGCGAGAGTACGGGTCGCGATTACAGCCGCCTCGACATCACCATAATGAAGCGCGAGCTGAGAGGCGATCGAGCGAGCGTCCAACGCGGGCTGCGCGAGTACGAGGACGTCGGAGCGCATCGTTTCGTGATCATGCAGATCGGCTCGCGGATGACCGCCGCGACCTACGAGGCCGAGCTGGAACGCCTCGCCGCGCTCTACGTGTAGTCGCGAACTCGAGCTAATGGCGCCGCTCTGACCCGGCGATCGCGGACGCGGTTCTGAAGGCACAGCGCGTCGGCCAATTTTACGATCGCTATTGTACCTAACCTCTAATAAAGACCTATTCTCGATCAGCACCCAATGGACCATGAGTTGAAAAACGGGAGCCTGATGCTTTAACTGTGCCTCCGAGGTTCTTGATCTATGGATTGCTACCGCGGGGCCAGCTACTGATAGAGCGCTTCGAGACGAGGGCATCCTGGTTTGATGACGCGCTCTTCCGTAGGTCGACTGATGGCCGCGATGGTGGTGGCGATGACGCTGCTGCTAGGGGTCCCCTTTGTGGCGTTCGCGGCGGCGGGGATGGAGATCAATCCACTGCTGAATCCGCCGGTTAGCGATGGCTATCGACTGCCGGTCGCGATCGCGATACGCGTGATCAACCTTTCTGACATCGATGAGGTGGCTCAGCGTTTCAAGATGGTTGGCTATCTCATCGCGCATTGGAAAGACCCGCGACTCGTGTTCGAGCCGCAAGGATCCTGGGAAAAGTTCCGCACCTTTCCGCCCGAACAGGTGTGGCATCCGCGCTTCGATTTCGTCAATGGAGTGGTGCCTCATTCGGCCTACGACGTTACGATTCGAGTTTTTCCCGACGGCACCGTAAGGTACTCCGAACGGTCAAGCGCCGAGCTATCGAATACCTACCGCCTCCGAACCTTCCCCTTCGACAAGCAAACGCTGGAAATCCTGATTCATCCGACCGTCGCCGACGATGCCCTGGTGGCCCTCATGCCGGAAAGTGTCGATGCGATGAGTGCTGAGCCACGGGTGTATGATTCCCTGGCGCAGTG
This sequence comes from uncultured delta proteobacterium, assembly GCA_963814035.1. Taxonomy (GTDB): domain Bacteria; phylum Desulfobacterota; class Binatia; order Binatales; family Binataceae; genus DATGKG01. Next base: position 270,134 of record CAWFBH010000006.1, on the reverse strand, counting down.
GGAGATCACCGGGACCCGCGCGACGATCGAGAAAGTTCCGGGAGTAGGCGGCGAACCCATTAGCGAGGTTCGTTTCACCATCGACATCGCGCGCCACTTTAACTTCTACATCTGGAAGGTCTTCCTGCCGCTGCTGCTCATGGTAGTGCTGTCGTGGACGGTCTTCTGGATCGACCCGACTGAACTTAGCAGCCAGGTGCAGATCTCGGTGACGACGATTCTGACGGTGATCGCATTTGCTTTTGCGATCCAGGCCAACCTGCCGAAGGTCCCTTACCTGACTTTCATCGATGTCTTCTTCTTGATCTGTTATCTGTTCGTTTTCGCCACCGCGATCGAGCTGACTGCGGTGCACCTCGCCGGCCGCTCTGGACATGGCGCCCGCATCCGGAGATTGAGCGGCGCAATTAGAATTGTGCTGCCCGTCGCGTTCGCGGTGGTCAACCTGATCATGATTGTGATTTATTTCGCGTAGGTTTCCGTCGCGGTCGGGAGCGTGTCGTCCAACCAGGCAAAATTTGCGCCGTCAACGGACGCATGGGATCAGGTGGTTTGACCGGGCGGCGGCTGTTCGATTAGCGTTTGAGTACGCCGCGACTGATCGGAGGCCTTTCGAATGCGCGCTTTTGAAATTAAACCAATCGACGCCACTTTCGGCGCTATCGTAACCGGCGTGAAACTTGCCGCGCTCGACGACGCCACTTGGCAAGAACTCCACGATACGTGGCTTGAATATGCGCTGCTGATTTTTCCTGAGCAGCATCTCCAACGCGACGAGCAGATCGCCTTTGCCAAGCGCTTCGGCAAGCTCGAATTCGAAATGGCGGCAATCAGCAATGTGAAGCCGGATGGCACTCTCATCGATGACGACAGCGACCTCATGAAGGTGCTCAAGGGAAACATGGGATGGCATTGTGACAGCACCTATATGCCGGTGCAGGCCAAAGGCGCCGTCTTCAGCGCCGAAGTGGTGCCGAACTCCGGCGGCCGAACCGGGTGGGCAGACATGCGCGCCGCTTATGATGCCCTGGATACAGACCTTCAAGCGAAGCTCGAGAATCTCGCGGCCTACCACTCGCTTTACTATAGCCAGGCAAAACTTGGACATAAGCCCAAAAAGGGCAGCGAATACAGCGGCTATGGTTTCCACGATGGTCCCGTGCCGCTACGCCCGCTGGTAAAAGTTCATCCTGAAACCGGAAGAAAGTCGCTGCTGATTGGTCGTCATGCGCATAACATTTCGGGGATGGATCCGGCGGAGTCCGAGCGATTCTTACAAGAGCTGGTCGACTTCGCATGTCAGCCACCGCGCGTCTATCATCATGAGTGGCAGCGTGGCGACGCGGTGATCTGGGACAATCGTTGTTTGCTTCATCAGGCCACGCCGTGGGATATGCGCGAGCCTCGCGTGATGTGGCATAGCCGGATTGCCGGTGATGCGGTGTCTGAAGCCGCGATGACCTGACCGGCTTCCTGACCATATTTAATGATCAACAACCTCCAGGCCGGGTTTGCGCCCGTCCAGGAGGGACCTGCTGGGCGCAGCATTCCGAACCTAACCATCCTGGCTGTCGATCGCGACTGAAAGGTGAACCTAATGACGCCATCTCCACCAAACCGCGATTCCCAAGCGAATTCGCCCATCGAGTTGCCGGAGTGGCCGCGTGCACTGCGACCAATTCTCCTTTTTCGGCATCCCGACGCTTGTGATCCTGTATGTCGCTGGAGTCGTGATTGGCGCAATTCCGGAAGACCGTCGGCTGAACACTGGCGAGGCGATCCTATTCTTGGCGGCAGGAGTAACGTTGCTGGGTGCGCTATGGCCGGAAATCCTCGAACGGCTGGTGAGAGGAAAGCCTGGCGGCGTGGAACTCGAGCTCACCGAGATCGCCACGAAACAACAGCAGCAGGAAGCCGGCCTCGACGATATCCGATTCGTGCTGACACTCTTGCTTCCGCTAACTGAGCGAAAGCATTTGGAGAATCTGTGGGCCGGATTCACTCAACACTACGAAGGCAATAGCATTGTACGTGCTGAGCTACGGAAGTTGCGGACTCTGCAACTGATCGAGAACATGCGCCCGATCCAGGAAATAAAGGACGGAGCAATAGTGGACTTGAAGGACTACGTTCGGTTGACCAAGGCCGGCCGCGGGTACCTGGAACGCATCAACCGTGAGAGCTAAGCCACGGACGACTCTGAGCAGCGTCGCTCGTGCTGCTTTCCTACCTCAGCCCTCGTGTTGAACGTATTCCTGGCCCTGGCAACGATTGCAGCGACGGGGGCGAGCCTCCATCATTTTCTTCCTTCGCTCGATATCGACGCTGCCCGCCGCCAGTGCGGCACTCTCGTTCTAAATGTGCTGCTACCGGCTCTGAATATCGAGGTCATCTACAAATCCTCAGCCGGAAATGACCTTTGGCAAGTTCCCCTGGCGATGTTGGCTGGCCTATTGGTCTGCGTAACCATCGCGCTACTAACATTTCAGCTGTTTCCTCTAACGCGGCAACTCAAGAGCTCGCTGATTCTGGGCAGTGCTTTTGGCAATGTCACTTATCTCGGAATGCCTTTGCTACGCGGATTATTTCCGCGGCAAGTGGTGCATGTAACGGAAATTGCCATCTTGTGCGAAATCACTGTTACTTCTTCCGATCTGGTTACGGGATCGCTGCTAGATCTGTTTTATCATGAAGGATCTGGTTCATCCTTCAGTCAGACGCTAATCCAGATAGTCAAGTTTCCGTTGTTGTGGTCGGCCGCGCTTGCCCTTGCGATCCGTTTCCTCGGTATCGCCTTGCCTGAATTCATCCTGATGGCGCTTCATCTTCTTGGTCAGTCCACTTCGGGACTGATGCTACTGGTACTCGGGATGGCTCTGAAGCCGAGCATGGTGGCGACATCGCTCACCGAGCTCAGAAGCTGGTGGCCAATGTTGGCAATCAAATTAGCAGTATCGCCACTAGTTGTAGGTATCGTAGCTTCGCTAATCGGCCTGACGACGCTGAATCTTCATGCTACGACGCTAGAGGCGGCGATGCCGCCGCAGCTTTTCACTCTGATAGTGGCAGACCGTTTTGGTTTCGACACGGACGTGCTCGCACCCGCACTGGCGTTTATGACCATCCTAAGTCTCATTACCCTTCCAATCGTCCATCACATCGTGGGGTAAACGGTGAACAAATTCAGAGTGCTCTAGCCCTTAGGCAGACCCAACACCCGCTCGCCAATGATGTTGTGCTGGATCTCGTTGGTGCCCGCTGCGATGGTGCCGCGCCGCGCCGCCAACATTCGATGCGACCACTTACCGCGATCGATCGCGTTCGGAGCCTGGTACTCCAGGACACTGTAGGGCCCCAGGAGCTCCATCGCAAAACTCTGGATGCGCAGGTTGAGGTCAGTGGTCCCAAGCTTCATCACCGAGCCTTCGGGTCCCGGTTGCATGCCCCTAAGCTGGCGCGTCAGTTGCCGGTAGCTGGTGTACTTAAGCCCTTCGGCCTCGCACGCAAAGCGCATGATGGCCTGCCGAACATATTCTTCGTCCCACGCGGATTGGCCGCCGCGCTGAACCGTCTTTGCAAGTTTGGCAAGTTGCCGCACCTCGACCATCATGTCGGTCCGTCCGCCATGGATGGTGCGTTCGAACATCATGTTGGTCATCGCCACCATCCAACCCTGGTTCTTCCTGCCGACCAGGTTCGACTTGGGAACCTGAACGTCGTCATAGAAGACCTGGTTGAAGCCGCGCTCGCCGGTGATCTGCTGAAGGGGGCGGACGGTTATACCGGGAGTCTTCATGTCCACCAGCAGATAGCTGAGACCTTTGTGCTTCGGAAGCTCCGGATCGGTGCGACATAGCAAAGTGCTGAAGTCGGCGTGATGCGCGTTCGAGGTCCATACCTTCGAGCCGTTGACGACAAAGTAGTCGCCCATATCCACGGCGCGGGTTTCAACAGCGGCGAGGTCGGAGCCGTGATTCGGCTCCGAGAGGCCCTGGCACCAGATTTCATCGGCCGCCGGAATGCGCGGAATGTAGCGTTGCTTCTGCTCCGGCGTGCCCCACTGCATCAGGGTTGGACCTACTCGCGCGATGCCCTGGAAATTGACTGTGGGTGGCGCTTTCGCGCGATCTAGTTCCTGGTTGTAGATCAGCTGCTGGAGCAGGGAAGCGCCGCGCCCGCCGTACTCCCTGGGCCAATGGATACACATCCAGCCCGCCGCGTTGAGTTTGCGATGCCATTCGCGGCGGCGCTCGAATTCGGTTTTGTCGTCGGCATCGAGCTCGTTGTCGCCACGCCAGTCGCGCGGCAGGTTCTGCTCCAGCCAGCCACGGAATTCCTTGCGAAAGTTTTCGTCTTCGTCGCTGAACTTGAAATCCATCGCGCGCTCCCTTTCGACGGCGTTAGTGTTGTGATGCTGGCGCAATCGCGCTGCGTTTTGCAAATGTCGGGAAGGCTGGCGCCGTGAAACCACGTATGACAAAGATCTCGACGCGCAAGGACGCGCCCGCGGTGAGGGAGGCTTCATCCAAATGCGAATCATCGTGATCGGAGCGGGTATCGGTGGCCTTACGGCCGCATTGACGTTGAGACGCGCCGGCTTCGAGGTCGAGGTGTTCGAGCAGGCCGCCGAATTGCGCGAGGTTGGCGCGGGCGTTCAGATAAGTCCTAACGCGACGCGAATCTTGTACCGGCTCGGCCTCGCGGAGCCCATGCGCCGCTTCGGTGTGCGCCCACGCGCGACGGTGATTCGTCGATGGGACGATGGGCGCATAATCGCGAGCCAGCCGCTGGCCGATGTCTGCGAGCGCGACTTTGGCGCGCCCTATTATCATTTTCATCGTGCCGAATTGCTGGATCTCCTGTCCGCGGCGGTGCCCAGGGGAATCGTTCATCTCGACCATCGCTGCGTCGCGGTAACTCAGCGTGGTGACCGCGTCGAAGCGCAATTTCACAACGGCGCGATCGCCGAAGCTGACGTGGTGGTCGGCGCGGACGGAATTCATTCGACCGTGCGGGAGGCCATCCTCGGAAAGGACAGGCCGCACTTTTCTGGACATGTGGCGTATCGAGGTCTCGTTGACGCCGAGCGCGTACAGCATCTCGGGCTGGAGATGGCCGCTGGCGCGTGGTGGGGGCCGGAACATCATTTCGTACATTATTTTGTGGGCGCGGGCGCGCGGTATCTCAATTGGGTCGCGGTGACTCCTGGTGAATGGCGGGTCGAATCGTGGACCGCAAAGGGTGAGATCGCCGACGCGCTCAAAGAGTTCGAAGGATGGCACCCGCAGGTCCGTGCGATGATTGGCTCCGTCGATGCGACCAATCGATGGGCGCTCTACGATCGCGACTCGCTACCGCGCTGGACGGTCGGACGAGTCACGCTGATGGGCGATGCGGCCCATGCGATGCTGCCCTACATGGCGCAGGGCGCAGTGCAGTCGATTGAGGATGCCGCGGTGCTGGCGAAGTGTCTTCAGAAAAATTCGCACGACGTTGAGGCCGCGCTGCGGCGCTACGAAGAAACCCGTAAGCCGCGGGCTTCGCGATGCCAGGAAGGCTCGCGCCGCAACGGCATCACGTACCATCTGCCCGACGGCGAGGAGCAGCAAAAACGCGACGCTAACCTGGCGTCTTCGACGACTGCGCCTCTGCCTCAGAACTCATGGCTTTATGGCCACGATGTCGAAGCGGAATTCATCTAAGACTGATAGTCAATCATGAACAGCGCGGCCAAGAATCTCTTCATAAATGCTAATCTGGTTTTGGGTGGATTTCCGGAACTACAGAAGTCTTTCGAAGTCATGGTGCAAGGAAATCGAATCCTTGCCGTATCGCCGACGCCGCTGAATCGTGAAGATGCGAACGTCATCGACGTTGGCGGTCGAACGCTGATGCCGGGGCTCATCGATGCGCACGCGCACATTACCGGCCTGTCTCTAAGTCCGAAGAATATTGCTTATCCAGCATCAGAAATCGCCATCGCGGCGGCCAATTATCTCCGCGCCAGCCTGATGGATGGCTTTACCTCGATCAGAGAGGCGGGCGGCGCCGATCATGGCATCGCACGGCTTCTGGCGGAGGGGAAAATCATCGGGCCGCGATTGTTCTACTCGGGTCGCGCTCTTACCCAGACCGGTGGTGGCGCCGATTTTCGCACACCTGATGAAGTCGTCGATCCGTGCGGTCAGCCGGGGCCGTTTTCGGTAATGGCGATCATCGCCGATGGTGTCGACGAGGTCCGCAAGGCCGCGCGCGAAGAACTGCGTCGGGGAGCGGCGCAGATCAAAGTCTTCATTTCGGGCGGAGTGGTATTTCCTTCCGAGGCTCACCCGACCATTTACGAATACTCGCTGGAGGAGTTGCGCGCGATCGTCGAGGAAGCGAAGGGACGCGGCACCTATGTCATGGCTCACGTTTACACCAACGAGGGCGTTCGGCGGTGCTTGCAGGCCGGCGTGCGCTCCATCGAGCACGCCAACTTCATTACCGAGGAGACCGTGGCTGCGATGGCTCGTGAGGGAGCCTATCTTGACCCGACTTTCATCTCCCTGGTGCAGCGCATCGAATCGGCGGGCGAAACCGGGCTTTCGAACACGATAGTGGAGAATCTGCGCGCGACGGTCGCGAAAGGCCGACAGGTCTACCGATGGGCGAAGCAGCATGGCCTGCCGATCGCCTTTGGCACCGACTTATGGGGTTCCGAGGCGCAGAAGTCGCAACTGCGCGAGTTCGAGATGAGGATGGACCTCGACGATCCGGCGAATGTGATCCGCTCGGCCACGAGCGTCAACGCCGAATTGCTTATGCAAACTGGGAGTTTGGGAGTTATCGCGCCGGGCGCTTACGCCGATCTACTAGTTATCGAGGGTGATCCGTTAAGCGATCTCAGAGTCATGACCAAGCCGCGGAAGAATCTCAAACTCATCATGAAAGACGGCGTGATTTACAAAAATGAGTTGTGATGCGCGAGTAGTCAAATCGACGAGGCCCTCGTCTTATAATCGGACACCCTGCCCCAGAATGGGTCGCGCAGTTGACGAATGTGTAAAATTGTTTCGCTGTCTGACCAGTAGTCATCAGGACGATCATGTGCGGCGGCGCGGATTTGTTATGGCATCTTATGTGCTTCTTCTATGACGCAAACGGCGTATCACGCCGGGGTCAGAATCAACGGAGGTGGTAGATGTCATCAATATCGGGCGTCTCTACGATTGGATCGCTTTATTCGGTTTCAAATTCCGCTCAAACCAGCGGTGCGCAAAGCAAGTACGACCTCTTCGAGCAACTTGGTTCGGCACTCCAGTCGGGCAATTTGTCAGAAGCCCAACAGGCCTACAGTTCGCTTGCCTCCGCATTGCAAAATTCGTCGGGTACGCAATCCAGCAGCAGCCCATTGGCGGCCGACCTTAAAGCAGTCGGGCAAGCGCTCCAGTCCGGTAATCTACCGGCGGCGCAGCAGGCTTTCGCGAACCTTCAGCAGGCTGCGGCGCAGCAGGTCGGCGGTGCCGGCGGGCATCATCACCACCATGGTGGTGGCGGAGGCGGAGGTGATCTGCTCCAGGCCCTCTCGAGCACCGACAGCACCGCTTCGAGCATCCTGAACCCTTCCAGCACGACCAGTACCAGCAGCACCAGCGCCACGAGCACGGCAGCTTCCGCTTCGCAATTAAGTGACTCGAATCTGCTCAACCTGCTCGCCTGATTTTGATAATCCGGGCGGACGCCGAGGTCGTCTGCCCGGATCCAGTGAATCCCGCCACGACGCTCGCTCTGCGCGCGCAGTTTCGCGCGGCGCCTTTTTCGATTACTAAGGAAATCTGCGCCTGAGATGTGCGTTGGAATCCTGGTAATTTGAAAGTACGCGGCCGCGATATTTCCATCCGTTTGAGAGGCTCCCGCCGTGTCCGCCCCTGACCCTGCGGGATCGCCCACCACCTCGGAGGCCGTCGCCGAGGAAGCCACACCCGCTCGCGCCGGTGCTTTTCGTGCGCTGCGTCATCGCAACTACAGGCTCTACTTCTTCGGCCAGCTAACATCGCTGGCCGGCACGTGGATGCAGAGCGCGGCGCAATCGTGGCTGGTGCTCAAGCTGACCAACTCCTCGATGATGCTGGGAGTGGTGTCGTTCGCGCAGTTCGCGCCGATTCTGCTGGTCGGCCTCTTCGCGGGAGTGGTGATCGATCGCATCGATCGGCGCCGGATGCTGATCGGTACCCAGACGCTGCTGATGCTGAGCGCCTTCACCCTCGCGGCGCTTACGCTGACCGGACGGGTGCGGGTCGAGCACGTAATTTTGCTCGCGGCGTTCAACGGTACGGTCGGATCATTCGATATGCCGGGGCGGCAGTCGTTCGTGGTCGAGATGGTCGGCTACGAGGACCTCGCCAACGCCATCGCGCTCAACTCGATGATGTTCAACGGCGCGCGCATGCTCGGTCCGGCGGCGGCAGGTTTGCTCATCGCGTACCTGGGTACCGGTACTTGCTTCCTCATCAATGGGCTCAGCTTTCTCGCCGTCATCTGGAGCCTATGGCAGATGAACATCGCGCCGCGCACCATCGATATCGGCGGCGCGAAGGTGCTGGCGCAACTCCGAGAAGGCCTCGCGTATGTATGGCGCCATCGCGTGCTCCTGTCACAGATGTTGCTCGCGGCGGTGACTAACGGCTTCGGCTATCAATACCTGGTGCTGGTTCCGATCTTCGCGCGCAATGTTCTGCATGGCGATGCCAAGGCCTATGGCTTCCTGGTGGCGATTCAAGGCCTCGGCTCAGTGCTGGGCGCTGCGACGCTCGCCTCGCGCGTGACCCCAGACGGGATACGAAACAATCTTATCGCGGGGCTTTTCATGTCTGCGATCGGCATCGTCACGTTTGGACTGTCGCCGTGGCTATCGCTTTCGCTCATAGCGCAACTGGTGATCGGAGCCGGGCTGACGAACTTTCGCGCGAGTAACAATACGCTGGTGCAGTTGTTCGTGACCGATGAATTGCGCGGCCGGGTGATGAGCACCTACCAGCTCGCGTCGGTGGGAATGATGCCGCTCGGAGCGCTAACTGTGGGCTTCATGGGACATACCGTAGGACCGCAACCCACGGTGGTGATATGCGGGGTGGTCACTATCATCGCGGGGATCGTGCTCGTCACCTGGCTGAAATCCGTCGGCACTTCCGAGGCGGTCGTGACCAACTGAATCCTAATGTCGCAGCTTGAGACATTTCGCGCGGCACGATAGCTGCTGATCATCGACCGGGGGCCGCTTTGGAGCGCAAGCAACCACAATCAAACACATTCAGCTCGCAGAGCCTGAGTGAGAGCACGGAATCACCTCCGGACGCGCGCATCTTTGCCGCGATCGCCGGCCTTAACAGCGATCTGGCAAATGCGCAGCGCGAATTGGCGCGCAAGAATGCAGAACTCGACGGCGCGGTGCGCGAAAAAAATCAAATCCTCGGGATGGCGGCGCACGACCTGCGCAATCCCCTCGGGATCATCGTTGGGATGGTCGATCTGCTGGTGGAGGAGCTCGGCGAAAGTCTAAGCGCGGAGAACCGCGAGCTGCTCGCTTCGCGTGGCTGCCTCGGCCGACTACATGCGAGGCCTGGTCGACGATATGCTCGACTACTCGAAGATTAACGCGGGCCGGCTTGAACTCCAGCTGCGGTCGGTAGATATCGCGGCAATGATTCGCGACAACCTCGCTTTCAATTCGATCCTCGCCAGCAAGAAGGGGAGCAAACTTTGTTTCGCGGGCGACGCGACGCCGCTGGTTCTCCAGATCGATTCGAGGCGCATCCAGCAGGCGCTCAACAACCTCATCAGCAATGCGCTGAAGTTTTCCGCCGCCGGCACGACGATCACAGTCACGCTGCTACGCGGCCCGGACGAAGCGACGCTCGCGGTTGCCGACCAAGGGCAGGGCATCGCGCCGGATGAGATGAGCAAGCTATTCAAGCCATTCTCGCGGACGCGCACTACCAGCACCGCGAATGAGAAGAGCACCGGACTCGGGCTCGCGATCGTGCGGCGGATTGTCGAAGCACATGGCGGCCACATTAGGGTTGAGAGCCGGCTCGGGCAGGGTTCGACATTTTTCGTTTCGTTACCGCTCACTACGACGGCCGGACCCGAGTCATCGCGCGATTAGGTCGTAAACTTTGAAGTCGGCGCCGGCTTCGTCAGAGCCGGCGTGTACCAACCTGAAATCGTCCGAGCGCAGGTAGGCTTTAAGCTCCGCGCGACTCTCCCATCGCGTGATCAAGACGAAGGTCACCGGATCGCTCCCGGTTTTCAGAATTTCGCAACCGAGAAATCCTGCATGCCGATCGACCAGCCGCGGGCGCTTGAGGAAACGTGCCTCGAGGTCATTCTCAGCGCCGCGCGGAACCGTGAAGCGTGAGATAGCTACCACCGTTGCTTCCTGCGAACTCACAAGTTCACCTTTTGACTCCTACCAGCGCCTCCGCGATGGCGAGTGCTTCCCCGGCTTCACTGACACCTCCATCGACGCCCAGTTTTGCGGCCAGGTTGCGACTCGCCTGGAACAAATAACCACCGACTATGATGGGGATGTTCGAACTGTCGCGAATCGCCGCGATGGTGGAAGCCAGCTTCGCGATATGGGCGGGCATGGTGGCGGATAGCGCGATTAGATCGGGCTTGCGACGAGCCTGCGTAATCAGCATAACCAAATCGCGGGGTGGCAAATTGGCGCCGAGGAAACCGGTCCGCCATCCATTCAACTCGAACAGATCCGCGATGGTGCGCGCTCCAATTTCATGTTGCTCACCTTCCACGCACGCGACCAACACTGAGCGCTCAGAGCGTCGCGCGACGCCGAACATGCGATCGTAGTACCCGCTCAGAATCGACTGCACGGCCGCGCTGCAATAATGCTCGTGGGCGACACTGATCTCGTTCATCTGCCAGAGGCGCCCAATCTCACGCATCAAGGGCGGAAGTATCTCGGTATAGATCCGCGCCAATGGCATTCCGGCAGCGATGGCGTCGTCCAGAGTCTCGCGCGCCGCGGCCGCGTCGAGCCGAACCAGTCCGGTGAGGCATTGCCGAGCGATAGTATGTGCTTTGTTCGCCGATACGAGAAAGCTGGCTACCGCAGTCGGCATCGCGGAGAATTGTTCCATCGCGATCTGCAAGTAAGACGCGCCGGTGGAATTGTCGCCTGGCGCATCGTTCTGCAGCGCGGACGCCATGCAACGCAAGCTTTCCGCGATATCGTCGGATGCTACGCCACGACAGACCAGCACAACCTTCAGCCACGCAACATAGCGCTGAAAGATGCCCGCATCCTCCGCATCGACCGCCGCTGAGAGCTCGGTGACATTGTATAGAACGTCTTCGCGGTACCGCGTCCTGCCGTATTCACCATAGCGATCGATCAGGTCAGGCCGGCGGGCATAGTCATACGCGAGCGTCGCATCCGCGATGCGAGGACCCGCGGCGCGCAATCGATCGCCCGCTCCGAAGTTCAACACGCTGTGTCCCTTGGCGACCGCATACTGAGAAAGCTTTTCCCCGACTAGCCTCACCGAGAATCTGGGCTGGAGCAAGGCGGACTCGATCGCGTAGGTCACGTAGCTTGAATTAGGTAAAAAGTTCATGTTTGGAGTGCGGGTTTGCTGATGGACTTCGATAAGTCTCGGGAGGATGAGTCATGACCTCGAATGACAACGTGCGCCTGTGGCAGGCGCATCTGGCGGGCGAATTTACTGATCGCAACGAAGAGCAATCGCTCGCGACGATGACCGAAGATGCCGCCGTGATCCATGTGCCGACCGGCTCCGGCGGCAAAGGCAAGGCCGAGTTGCGTCGCTACTATCGCGACGAATTCATTCCCTCGATTCCGCCCGATTGGAACATCACCACTACCAATCGCGTGGCCACCGAGAGCTGCATCGCCGAAGAAGATAAGCTGCGCTTCCATCACACCAAGCAGATGGAATGGTTTCTGCCGGGCATAGCGCCGACCGGCAAACTCATCGAGATCGACATCGTGGTGTTCATCGAGTTCCGGGACGGCCTGATGTCATCGGAACGCATCTACTGGGACCAAGCCTCGGTACTGAGGCAAATCGGCATGCTGCCAAAATCATGATGCCCAAATGAGGTCTTGAGTCGCATCGGGAGCTTCCGAACGCGAAGAACCAGAGTTCTCGTCGCACCAGAGCTGGGGCCGCCTCGGAAAATTACTTGCGAATGCACAATCGCTGCTGGTATTGGAGAGGCGAAGGCGATTTCGTGCAGCATTGGCATCTATAAGATGTCGTAGGGCAGTGAAAAATCCCTAAATCGACAAGATCAAGTGGCGTGGTGGCGCCGTCGTTATTGCGGACGGAGGAGATAGCTTAATTTTGAGGCTCATCAATCGCCTAAGCGCCATTCGCCCGCGAACCACGGTCTTCCTCATCGCGGTTGCCGCAGTCGCGGTCTGCGCGCTCTTCAATTTCGACGTTTCCCGCGCCCGGCAAACGCCCGAAGTGAGCCATGAGGCGACCAATGGTCGCGAGGCTCTGCTGGAAGCGCGGCGCCGCGAGATCTTCTATGCTTCGCGCGAGGGCTTGCAGTACGGCATCCCTGCGCAGGCGATGTCGCGCGCGGTTTCCGCAATGCATGAAATGGAACGCACGATGGTTGCGCGTCCGGGCGTGGCTTCGAGTGCGCTGGGCGGCGCCGCCAGTCCCGCCGTTGCGCAGACGTGGACCTTTATCGGTCCCCAGCCGATCATGGAAAAATCCAATTTTACCGGCTCGGCGGTCGGTAATCCCGTCGCGATGACGGGCAGGATGACCTCGGTAGCCGCCGATGCTCGAGGAGTCATCGTCGCGGGCGCCGCATCGGGCGGACTATGGGTGAGCACCAACAATGGCGGGAGTTTCGCTTCGGTATTTGATAGCCAGCCAACCCAGGCCATCGGCGCGATAGTACTCGATACAACCACCAACCCCAGCACGATTTATGTCGGCACCGGCGAGGGCAACAATTCTATCGATTCCCTGTACGGAGGAGGGGTCTTCAAATCCTCCGATCTGGGGGCGCATTGGACCGCGCTCTCAGCGGGAACCTTCGATCATGCATCCTTCACCTCGATGGCGATTGACACCACTACGACACCCGGCAAGCCACGGATCTTTGCGGGCACCACCAGCGGATTTAGCGGGAGCCGCGCCGATGCGGGAACCTTCGAAACCGACTCGACTAAAGCCGGGCTGTGGTTTTCCGCCAATGGCGGCACGAGTTGGACTCAATATCCGGAAAGCGTATTCCGGAACTGCGACTTGATCGGCGATGGGACCGCACCATGCGCGGCCGACGATGTGGTGATCGATCCGACCAATCTCAAGAATGTGTATGTGGGAATCGACACGGACGATGTTTACTATTCGCACGACGGCGGGATGACTTTTCAACCGGCCTCTTTCCCTGGCGTGAATTTTCTGGAGGGTCGCCAAAGCCTCGCGGTAGGCCCGGCGGTACCTTTTCCCCTCGGGCCTTCTCCTTCAGTCGGCGGAGTGGTCTACGCGATGATCGGGTCCGATGACGGCGCGGAGTATTCAGGTATGTTCGCGTCTTTCGACGCCGGAGTGACTTGGGGTTCCGGCGGCACCGTAAACACTCCGACCTTTCCCTCGTTCACATCTGGTCCCACCAGCATCGACGGCAGCAATCCCAACAATTTCTCTCAATCGTTCTATGATCAAGCGATGCTGGTCTCGCCGACCGACCCCTCCACCTTGTGGTTCGGCGGGGTAGGGTTGTACAAGTCCGCGGGCAGCTATGCACATTCGTGGGTCTTCCTTGGCCCGAATGGCGGAGTTCACTCGGATCAGCACGCCTTGACCATGGATCCGGCCAATAACCAGATTTTGGTAGCAAACGACGGCGGTCTGTACATGTTTGATCCCGCCTCGAACAGTCCGACCTTCACTTCGCTCAATCAAAACATCAATGCCAGCCAGATCCAGGGCATCGGTCCGCATCCCACTGATCCGACCAAATTGATTGCCGGCTTTCAGGACAATGGGACTCAGCTTTTCAGCGGCTCGGTCTCGGGGTGGGCCGCTCCGGACAGCGAAACGGGGGACGGCGGATTTGAGTTCTATGATCCCCAGGATCCCAATTTCGTCTATCACGATTTCTCGCTGGATGAGGTCGATCATGCGCAAATCTCGGCTTCCAGCGACGGCGGCCAAACCTGGTGCAGTGCTCCGGATGTAAACATTGCGGCCTGCAATACCTTGGGCAAACTGGAGTGGACGCCCAACCTGCAGGCGCTGCTGAACACCATCAAGGGTGATCCCGGCCCAGTGTTCTATCCCGCGCTCGCGGTTGACCCTTTCGTAGCACATCGAGTTTGGTTTGGATCACATTCGGTGTATGTATCGACCGACGGGATGGCGACCTGGGGGCAACAGACGGACCTCGACCTTACTTCTTCCGGCGCCTTCGAAGGAGGTCAGTGCGGTTCGGCGCAGTGTTCGATCGAAGACCTCGAGTTTGGGCCGCAGGCTGGACAAATACAGGCGGCCTGGTCGCTGGCGATGAGCGATCTGGCAGGTACCGTCGCGTTTGCCGTCAACAATACTACGCAGGCCGAACGGTCCGTCGCGACCAATCCTCCTCACGGAGCGACCTGGACGGATGTGACCGGAGGGTTGGATACGGTGATGCTTGAAACCAGTGCCTTGGGGGTTCTATCCACCCAGGCCACCAGCATCGCGCCGGACCCGCACAACTCGAACGTGGCGTACATCGGTCTTTCAGGTTTTACCGCCAATACTCAAGTGGGACACGTTTATAAGACCGTCGATTTCGGCATCACCTGGACCTTGGCGGATGGAAACAGCATTGCGAACAAAATGATCGTGCAAAACGGCTCCGGTTTGCCGGACGTGCCGGTCCTGAAGTTGCTGGTCGATTCAACTGACAACAGCGGAAGCTGCGGTGGAAACCCATGCAGCAACAGCATTTACGCCGGTACCGACATCGGCGTCTTTCACAGCGCCAACGGCGGTGCGAGCTGGCAACCGTTTAACCTGAACGCACTTCCGGCGGTTCCGGTCTACGATATCGAGCAAAATACATCCGGCACGATTTTCATCGGAACCCACGGGCGCGGCGCATTCAGACTCGGAGTAGCTTCCACCACACCAACACCTACTCGCACCCCCACTCCGACGCCTACGGCGACCAGCACCGTGAAAGCCACCGCAACCGCAACCTCGACCCTGAAAGGAACGCCCACCGCTACTTCCACTTCGAAAGTTACGCCTACTCCGACGGCAACCAGCACCTCGCCGTCAACGCCCAGCGCGACGCCCACCCCCGATGGCGCAAAAATTAGCGTTCCCGCGACGATTACGGTCGGCTCCGCTGGTATCGGATTGCCACCGGCTACCAGGCCGTCTTCGACCAGGCCCGCATTTATCATAAAGAACGCGGGCAAGAAGGGCAGCGGCACCCTCACCGGAACCGTGATGCTGGGCGATACCAGCGTCTTCAACGTTTCGCCGAGCGCATTTACCCTCGCGCCCGGGAAGATTCAGAAGGAAAGTGTCACGTTTGCGCCGACGATGCTGACCAACTCGGCGACCGTATCCATCCAGAGCAACGACTCCTTCGGCAACGGCGCGTTAACCGTCACCTTGAACGGGGTGGGACTACCCGGAAAATTGTCAGCGCCTAAAACCGTCATTCTTTCGGCCAAGGCTGGTGGAACGCCGGTGACGAAGAACCTGGTCATCAAGAACATCGGCAAAGGCGCTTTGTCGGGAAGCTACGCGTCCATAACGTCCACGGTGAGTTCGCCTTTCACGGTTAACGGTGGCCCCATCGGCCCGTTGTCACCGGGAAGGCCTCAAACGATAGTCGTCACGTTCGCGCCAACAACCAAAGGCAAGGTTACCGCGGTTCCATTGACGTTCTCGATCGACGGAGCTGCCCCCGCGACGGCGACGATAATGTTGGAAGGAGTGGGCAAGTAAGAAGACTGGCAGCTAATGAGCCGAGCGGCCTCTACGCTCAGGTTCCAGTCCTTCGTGATGATGCTCCCGGCTGCCCAGTGGCCACACGCGTTGAATCATCGCGAACATGAAAGCGGTGGTGAGCCCGAAGAGAAGCATGCCGTTGAGCGCCTCGAAGGCGCCCAACAGCTGCCATTGTTCCTTGAGAAAAATATTCGCGTGGCCGTACGAAGTAATCGCGTTCAGCGAATAAAGCATCGCTGACCTCTGATCCGGCAGCGCGCCGAGGATGCGGAAGGCGATCGCCCAGATCCCCGCCTCGATTCCATGCAGGATGGTGACTTCAAAAGACGTGCGGCCCATCACCAGCACAAAGCGAGGAAGAAAGCGCCGATGCTCGAGCGAGCCGGTCATTTTGCGCACAACTCTCTCACCGATCAGTGCGAGGCCGCAGACGTGGATCACCACCGTCAGTACAATCAGAGGTAATCCCCACGCCCAATCACCGATCCACGGGCCCGCATCGGATGGATGCATGTTTTCCTCCGCGGGCCAGTGTTTCGATCCCGATGGCGTGGAACATGCCGACGCCAGCCATCAAGCATCGCGGCATCGGCCAGAACGCGCGTTCGAGTTATCTATCGAGCGCCAAATCGTTAGTGGTTATCGTGATCGTGGTGGTGATGCTCTTTTACCCATTCCCACTTGTCGTGGACCTTGCGATATTGTCCGCCCTCGGCGTTTTCAAAGCGCCAGTTGTTGCCTTGCTGGCTCCAACGGCCCTGATGCCCCTGGTACCACTGATTGTAGTATTGCTCCGGATACATCCCATTGTGATGTTCGGCGAATGCCTTTTTGGCATCCTGGCATTCCTTGCTGTTGCTGTTCGCGCAGGCCGAATAGTGCTGCCCCTGCATGTGGCCACCACCCGCTAAGGCCAGTCCCGCGGTGGCGACGGTAAAAAGAGTGGTGAATAGGAACGTCTTCATGTTGGACCTCCAGGAATCGAATTCCCGCTAGCAGGATCAAACGCTGTGCAAGAGGCGTCGTCAAGAAGGGAGTCAAATCAACTTTCACTGGACATTCGCGAAAACGCCGCAATTGCCCTAAAATCCAGCCATGCCGCAAAGTGTCGCGCGATCCCCTCTCGACCTCATTGGGCATACGCCCGTGGTCCGGCTTAATCGCATCCCGGGCCCCAACGACAGCGAAATTTGGGCGAAGCTCGAGAACTATAACCCCGGCGGGTCTGTCAAGGATCGCATCTGCCTCGCGATGATCGAGGCCGCCGAGAAGTCCGGGCGGATCAAGCCTGGCGACACTATCGTCGAGCCGACCTCGGGCAATACCGGCATTGGGTTGGCGCTGGTCTGCGCGGTTAAAGGCTACAAGCTTATCCTTACGATGCCGGACACGATGAGCGAGGAGCGCCGGTCGCTGCTGGTCGCGTATGGAGCGACCCTGGTGCTCACCCCTGACACCCGTGGCATGCATGGCGCCATTTCGAAGGCCGAGGAACTTGCGCGCGACAACCCGAGTTATTTCATGCCTCAACAATTTAACAACCAGGCCAACCCCGAGATCCATTTTCATACGACGGGACCGGAATTGGTCGAGCAATTGCCGCAAATCGATGCGTTCATTTCCGGCGTCGGCACCGGCGGCACCATCACCGGCGTCGGCCGGTACCTACACGAGAACCTGAAGAATCGGGTCCTCATCGTCGCGGTTGAGCCGAAGAATTCTCCGGTGCTCTCAGGCGGCGAGCCGGGCTTCCATAAGATCCAGGGCATCGGCGCGGGCTTCGTGCCGAAGACTCTCGACACCCGCGTCTACGATGAAATCGTTCCAGTCAGCGACGAGGATGCGACGCTGTTTACTCGCCGCCTCGCGCGCGAGGAGGGGCTGCTGGTCGGGATTTCCTCGGGTGCGAATTGTTGCGCCGCGTCTCAGATTGCGAAGCGCCTCGGCAAGGGCAAGGTGGTGGTAGTAGTGTTCTGCGATACCGGCGAGCGCTACCTGACTACCGACTTGTTCCAGGCCGAGGGTATCTGAGCGGCCGCATTCCCACTACGGCCTGGATGCTTCTACTGCCGCCGCATATGCATTCACGAATATACTGATGTCCACCGTTCCCCATCCGCTGGTCAGGTCATAGCCGGGGCCCGCGCTGTACCCTTTGATAGTGCGATCATGCGAGTTGACAAAGGTGTTGTTTCCCGTCGTCACGTCTCTGAAACCCGATCCGAGGTAATCCTCGCTCGCTAACTGGTAGATAGTAGGATTCAGGCTACCGAGGCGGGTTCCGGTCTTTTGTTGGATGAGACGCGAGATGCCAGCCCAGATGGGAGAGGACAGGCTGGTGCCACCGTCTTTATGCCAGAGGGGCGTATCCGTCGGCGTCCCCCCGACCTCGCCGGCGGTGACGACAAGGACGCCAGGGCTGCCTGCGATCATCGCGATATCTGGCACTTCGCGTCCATTGCTCTTTGGTACGCCCCGGACGCGTTGCCACGAAGGCTTGCGGAAAATTCTGCTTACTCCGCCACCGGTGGTTTCGTTTTCGCCGGCGTTGCTCTGCTCGTTTTGATTCCAGGCAGATTCCGCGACGAATCCGACATCGTTGCCGTTGCTGTCGTAGTTGGGAGCGAATTCTGTTCCTCCCACCGACATGACATTGGGACTGGCCGACATCTCATTGACGTCGCGGCGGTTCTCGTTGCAACTATCAGCTCCCTTATCGCCGGAACTGATGAAGACCGATTGTCCTTGCGAAGCCGCCTGAGAAAAGATCGTGCCTAAGGTGTTTTTAATGAAGGCCGGAGTCACTCCGCACGAGCTATAGCTGATATTTATCGCGCCACATCGGTTTTCGGTTACCGCGGCCCCGATCGCGTCGCGGAGCTCCTGGCTGTATCTATGCTCTCCCGTCTGTGACGATTCATCCGGGACATATAGGACTATCGGCGCGCCTGGCGCGACCGCGTGCGACCATTCGATATCGAGATAGGCCTCGCCCTCGGCCGAGTTGACGCCAGGGTCGGCTCCATTGACCAGGTCAACGGATAAATTGACCGAGGGCAATGTGTAATCGAGCAGCGGCGGATCGGTAAAATCATTCAGAAGGTCAGGGTAAACATTGCTGAGAGAGAAAATTCCGATGCAGTCGTTGGCTACCGCACCGTTGGTTCCGGCATTCAATAATGGGGTTTCATCGTAGAATGTGTATAGATCGGGTGGCGCAAAGGTAGTGTCCAGACCTCCCAATGGCCCCAAGCTTATCGCCGGCGATAGCCCGGATGTCAGCTTCGGATGGATCGCTTGCGGTCGGGCCATGGCAGGCGCGGCGACCCGGGAGGAGTTGATCCGCAGCTCGGGTTCAAATCGAGCAAGGTTATTGAGTCCCAGAATTTCGCCAATCACACCCACAAATCGCGCCGGAATCTTCGGCTCCCTGGTATTGGAGAATTGGGTGCCGTCGCCAAACTTCATAATCTGTACGTCGAAGGCTGTCTCCGCCTGACCGACGTTTCCGATGAACCGGATTTGACCTTCCTGACGAGAGCCGCCGGAGACCACGAACCCATTCCTTGTGAGCCACTCTGTAACCGAATTGAACTTGTTTTCCTCCGGGCCAAAACGCGCGGTGTATTGTTCCGGCGTAAGCCATCGATGGTATTGCGCCGAGACAGGATCCTGCTGCGCCGCTAACAGAGCGTCTAAGCCTCTCTGATCTCGCGGAAGAAATTGAATCGATAAGTTCAATGGGCTCGAGGGTTCAGCGGCGCCCACCAGACGCAGACTGGCGAGAACGGCGGCAAGATTCCCTTCCATGCGGACGTTTTGCGCCATGGCCGGAGCCACGCATGCGAACAGGAGAGCAGCGGCGGCCCCCGCCCTCCCTAATCGTGCGATGCGATAGCGAAGCGAAAAGCGATGCGTGCTGCTTTGAGCGTGGGTGTACGCAGTGACCCCGCTGAAGATCCCCCCAAACATGCTGTCTGTTCTCCCGTTTCAGCAATCTGTTCAAGACACGTCTTGAAGCCTCGAATCCGTGCCTGCTCTCGCAAATTATCGTGCGAACAGAAACGAGCCTACCCCGTCGCGATCTGATGTTCGGCGAAAAGTCGCTGGCTCTTCGACGGAGGAGCATGGGCTATTCTGAGAGAACAATGCGCTTCGATAGCTTCCAACCGCCAAACCTAAAAACCGAGACCCTCGGCTCGTTTCGAACCGAGGGCCTCTGGCAAGTCGGTATCCGCGTTAATTACTGGTGCAGGTCTGAAATGGCGAGTTCGCGCATGCCTCTGTCAGCGACCACACAAAGTCGCGCCGCACCCAGTCGCTGCTCGGCAATGCAACAGGCCTGCCGACCGGATCGGAATTCAACAGCGTGATTCCATCGGTACCATCGCTTTTGATCGACGAAACCGCGTGACACGAGATACACGATGACTGACCAAGTGGAACGCCCGCATTTTCGCCCTCGATGACGGAATTACCCAGCAGCGTTGGTTTTCCGTTCGCATCGACGAAAGTGGTCTGCACCCCGTCGAGACGATAGTTGAACCATTCGGGGGTGAGTGCGGCCTCTTGCATAAGTGTCTTCAAGGCGGGAGTCAGCTGCGTGTTACCATTCGGTCCGCCATTGGTTTTCACCGGATTTGAGCCATACGGATCTTTGCAACCCAGCACTACGCATCGATTGGGGTTGGTATCGAGGTTCTGCGGCTCCCAGGTCGCCCAGATCCAATTTTCCTTCAGCTTGGAAATTATCGCGATGCCTGCCAACGCATAACAGGTGTCGCCTATTTGTTCGACGTGGACGCCCGTCGGTACGGAATTGCAACTGCTCAGCACCTCCCAATCCGCCTTCACTTCGACCGCCGGTTTGGGAAATTCGAAGGTCCCCGACGCTGCCGGGATAGCCTGCTGATTCGAGCGATTCCAGAATCCCCGCCCGGCGATATAGTCCTCGGTCGCGCCGTTGATCCGGACCTCTTCGCAGACCACGAGGTTGGGATTGTTGGAGGGCGGAATGGTCGCCGGATTGCAGTTGGTATCGGGCGAGCCGATCAGGCCGGGATTGTTGATGAACGCGAGCGGGCTGCCGTGCAGCTTATGGGTCGGTGTGCCGGCGCCGGAGTTTGGTACCGTGAGTCCGTTGGCGGGATTGCTGGGATAGAGCTGCGCTTGCTCAATCCAGTTTTCCCATACCACGTATGGATATTTGTTCGAGTTGACCGGACATGTAGCGGCCACCAACAGTCGCCATGCGGTTTGCTCGATCGAGCCCGTGATGGAAATGGGCGGAGTGCAAGCATCGGTGCCGGAGGCGGCCGCGGCGGCCGGCGAAAGTAACCCGGGAAGCATGCATTGCGCGATCGCAAGCGCGAAAAGACCTGCCACCACCCGCGATGACAACTTTTCTCGACACTTCATGTAGCTGAATCCCTCCCAAAAAGTTGACGCCAGCGTTCCATAGCGCGTTATCGCTGTCAATAACAATCCGTCGGAATCGCCTACATCGAGACATCTGGCGTGCGGGCCTTCGCGGATGCTCGAGTGTTCGGCAGCTTGGTGCCGATGCCGGAGGCCGTCTATACTCCACCATGGCCAGGTCGGGGATCGGATCACCTCGTGTTCTTCATTTCGCCGTTGAGGGTTAACACTTCCCTGATTTGATGGAGTCGAGCGTAAAATCGAGCCCGCAACGGAGCCCCGCTACCAATGCCGCAAGCTGATGCATCGTCCATTCATTCGGAACCGATGATTGACCTTCTGCGCGAGCTGGCGCTCGATCTGAGCCGGGTCTGGAACCGCCACAGCGACGATATTTGGCGCCAGATCGATCCGGAGGTGTGGCTCATCACGCGCAATCCGTGGCTGATGCTGCATCACGCATCCGAGAAGACTCTCGACGCGATGGCGAAGGATAAGGACCTGCGCCATCGCGTCGAACAGCTCGTCCTCGGCCGGCGCGAACTCTTGCTCGCGCCGACGTGGTTTCAAAAAACGCATCCCCGCTCGGCGCTCAGCGGGGTGGCCTATTTCAGCATGGAGTTCGGACTCAGCGAGGCGCTCCCGATTTATTCCGGCGGCTTGGGCAATGTCGCCGGAGACCAGCTCAAGGCCGGCAGCGATCTTGGCGTCCCGCTTGTCGGCGTGGGATTGCTTTATCAGCAGGGTTTTTTCCGCCAGGCAATCGATCAGGACGGCAACCAGCGCGATCTCTATCCCATCAATCCCTTCACCTGGTTGCCGATAACTCCGGTGCGCGATGGCGAAGGCGAACTCATGCGAGTGGAACTCGATCTCCCGGATTACAAGCTCCGGCTCCGCGTGTGGGTGGCCAAAGTCGGACGCCTCAACCTTTACCTGCTCGATAGTAATGACCCAGGCAACATGCCGATTCATCGCACCGTCACCAGCGAGCTCTATGGTGGTGGTCCCGAATTGCGATTGCAGCAGGAGCTGGTTTTGGGAATCGGCGGATGGCGTCTGTTAAAGCAACTCGGACACAGTCCCGAGGTCTGTCATCTCAACGAGGGTCATGCCGCCTTCGCGGTGCTCGAGCGCGCGCGCACTTTCATGAACGAGAACGACAAGCCCTTTGAGGTGGCGCTGACGGCCACGCGCGCCGGCAACCTGTTCACCACGCATACCCCCGTCGCGGCCGGGTTCGATCGATTTTCACCAGCCCTGATGCATCTATACCTGAACTGGTACGCGACCGAGCGATTGAACATCAGCTTCGAAGACCTCATGGCGCTGGGCCGTGCCAATCGCGACGATCATAACGAACCCTTCAATATGGCGTACCTCGCGGCGCGCGGCGCCGGCGCCATCAATGGGGTCAGCCGGCTTCACGGCGCGGTAAGTAGATCCATCTTTGCGCCGCTCTATCCCAGGTGGCCGCTGGATGAGATTACGGTTGGCAGCGTGACCAACGGTGTACATACCGCAAGCTGGGAATCCGAGCTCTCCGAAAACATGTGGTCGCAAGCTGCCGGAAAGGACCGCTGGCGCGGCACTACCGAGGGGGTTGGGGACAGGATTAGAACCGTGGCCGACGACACATTGTGGGCGCTGCGGACTAACAGTCGCCACGAGCTGGTTCAGTTCTTGCGCCGCAGGACGCATCGCCAGATGGCCTCTTATGGCGCCGCGCCGGAAGACCTTGAGCGCGCCAAATCGATGTTCGACCCCAACGCGCTCACGCTCGGTTTCGCGCGGCGCTTCGCGACCTACAAGCGCCCCAATCTGTTGCTGCACGATCCCGAGCGCCTGGCGAGGATCCTTACCGATCGACGCCATCCCGTGCAGCTCGTGCTGGCCGGCAAAGCCCATCCGGCGGATCAGGCGGGTAAGGATATGATCCGCGAATGGATCCATTTCGTGCGCCGTCCGGAGATCCGCCAGCACGCGGTATTCCTCATCGATTACGACATGTTGTTAGCGGCCCGGATGGTCCAGGGCGTGGATGTCTGGATCAACACTCCGCGCCGGCCATGGGAGGCCAGCGGAACCAGCGGCATGAAAATCCTCGCAAGCGGCGGCCTTAACTTATCCGAGCTGGACGGATGGTGGGCGGAAGCCTATCAGCCCGAAGTAGGCTGGGCCTTGGGCGACGGCCGGGAGCATGGCGACGATCCTGCCTGGGATGCGACGGAAGCGGAGCAGCTCTACGACCTGCTGGAGCATGAGATAATCCCAAGATATTACGCGCGCGACGATCGAGGATTACCTCGCCAGTGGATTGCGATGATGCGTGAGAGCATGGCGCGGTTGACGCCTGAATTTTCGGCGAACCGCACGGTTCGCGAATACACCGAAAAATATTACCTGCAAGCCGCCAGCCGCTACCGCCAGCGCGAAGCCTCCCATTGCGCGCTATCGCAGCGCATCGCGCACTGGGGCGCCGCGCTCGAGGAGAATTGGTCGAAGCTCAGCTTCGGCCAGACCCACTGCGAAACCCTCGGTGACTTTCATAACTTCCGGGTGCAGGTCTATCTCGACGACCTGGAGCACGACGCGGTACGGGTCGAGCTGTACGCGCAACCGCGCAACGGCGAACCTCCGACCATTCAACCGATGGTCCGTGAGGGAGCGATCGCCGGCTCCATCAGCGGCTTCATCTACAGCGGACAAGTCCCGTCCAGCCGCCCCTCCAGCGAATACACGCCGCGAATCGTGCCTTCTTTCCGCGAGGTCGAGGTGCCGCTCGAGGCGACCCAGATACTCTGGGAGCACTAGAGCTACCCGACGTAATCTAGTCTCTGAGTTAGCGTTCCACCGACAGGCGCGCCGCGTTCCATTCGAGGATCCTCCCTTGCCAGGCGCGCTGGCCGCTCGCTACACCTGTATCTTTTTGTAGGGCGCGGCACGGTTTGCCGCGTTCGATCCTAAATGCATGTTGATTTCGCAACGACTCCAAAGGTTTGTTGATTGTTACTTGCGATGAACTGCTTCAGAAAATTGAAATGTTGATTTGGGCTATTGCAAGGGCAGTCGAAGTAAATCGGCAGCGCAATGGTGGAATTGCGAGTCAAGCCCCCGAAGCATTCGCCAAAGAGATGCTATTGCTCTAAAATCCGTGCATAGGTAGATGACCGACACGCTCACATCGAAGCTCCACAACCTCCGAGGCATCTTTGCCCCGATGACCAGCGTCATCGTCGCGTTCTCAGGGGGCGTCGATTCGACCTTCGTCCTCAAAGTCGCACAGGACACCATCGGGGAGCGCGTGCTCGCGCTGACTACCACCTCGCCCACGATGCCCGATCAGGACCGGCAGTCGGCGCTCGAAATGGCCAAGCTCATCGGCGCGCGCCATGTCGTCATCGAATCCAACGAGCTGGAAGTGCCGGGCTACGCGGGCAATCCGCTCAATCGCTGCTACCTGTGCAAGAGCAACCTGTTCACGGTGTGCGAGGCCAAGGCGCGCGAGCTCGGGATTGCCGAGATCGTCGATGGCGTCAATCTCGATGACCTCCACGACTATCGCCCGGGCATTCAGGCTGCCGAGCAGCGTCGCGTGCGCCATCCCCTGGTCGAGGCCGGGATGACCAAGGCCGAGATTCGCGAGGCCTCGCGCGCGCTGGGACTGCCGACCTGGGACCGGCCCGCGTCGCCATGCCTGTCGTCGCGGTTCCCCTACGGCACCGAAATCACGCTCGAAGGCCTACAGAAAGTAGAGCGCGGCGAAACCCTGCTGCATGCGATGGGATTTCGGGTCGCGCGGGTCCGCTATCATGGCGAGGTTGCGCGACTGGAAGTGGAGACCTCGGAGCTGCCGCGGCTGCTTGAGGATTCGACGCGCGAGATCATCGACCGCGAATTCAAAAAGATCGGGTTCCGCTTCGTCGCGGTGGATTTGAAGGGCTTCCGCTCGGGCTCGCTGAACGAGGGGATTGTATTAAACCGGCCTCGAGATGAGTCGAAAAATCCCGGGTGACGGCTTATCGCCGAAACCGGCTCACCGATTGTCGCCAACGACCTGGCGGCCTGCCAGCGAGAATCCCTAGAAAACTTCTTCGCGTCACATTTCCCCTAATTCATCCCAAAGCTATCAAGCGACTATATGTTGATGCTTACCCGTCAGCATGTCGCATTTATCCTTGCCATAACCCTCGGCGTATTATCAAGATGTCTCCCAAAACACGCCTAGTGGTTAACGCAGGGATTGGAGCACGAAGACGCAGACCTCCCGAGGATGAGTAGCCTTGGGATGGCGGACGCGTGCCTCGGAACCCGAACGGACACTTCATATCTGTAAACTACTAGTAGTTGACAAGAGCAAGCGAATGAGTTATAACCAATACCAGACAACTGCGATGCTGCCCGAGGAGCCTTCCCTCGCAGCATCAACGATACTCTGCGAAACTGCGCGCGCGCTTGAGATGACCCGCCCCATCCGGCCTGCGAATGGTGACGCGACCTCGGGATCGAACGGAATCCCGCGTCGCGCCGACGGGTACATACTCTATGATGAAACTCCTTCGCGTCTCCGCCGCGGTCACGCTCCTCCTTTGCTTCGGCTCCGCGCCTTCGCGGGCGCAGCAGAACCTGCCCGGCGCGGGCGCCTATCAGGCGATTCCCGATTTCGTCGGCAACAGTGCCGGCCTCTCCTTTCGCGGTGCGATCAACGATCGCTTTTCCGGAGTCCAGCCGATTTCGCCGCGGATTACCAATCAGACCTTCGCGAGCTTGCCCGCCGAGCAGGACGGCCTGTTGATTTATTGCAAAGATTGCCAGGCGACGATCCCATGCGCGCATAGCGGGAGCGGCGCGTGGGCCTTCGGACAAAACGGCGTGTGGAGCTGCACCGCGCCCAACACTGCCGGCAACGTGCTTTTTCAAGGCCAATCCGGCGCGCAGCTCAATGACCTCGCGGCCAGTCTCAACGGCACCTTCAATCTCAAGAGCACGCCCTTTAGCGCGAAGCCTGATGCACAGCTCGCTTCGGATGGCGCGATGACTGCGGGATCGGCGACGCCGACCAGCGCGTCGGGACCGTTCAAAGTCTCGGACCTCGGCAAAGCGATTATCGTCGGCGGCGCGGGCGCCTCGGGAGCGGTGCTGCAAAGCACCATCGCAAGTTTCATTTCGGCCTCGCAAGTCTCGCTGGCTAACTCCGCGACGACCACCACTTCGAGTGCGGGCGTGCTCTGGGGTACCGACAATCGCGCGGCGATCCAGTCCTCGATCTCGGCCAGCGGCAGCGAAACGATCGCGTGGGCCGCGCCCGGAAGTTACATGGTGACCTGCCCGGGCAGCGGCAATCCCGCCATCAACCTTTATACTTTTGGCGCCACGTTGATGGGCGCCAGCGGGCACGGCGGCACCGATGTCGGGCAGATGCCATCGGTTCAAATCCTCGGTTCCGGATGCCCGATCGTGCAAGTCGATGCCAATGGGGTGGGTCTGGAAGGGGTGATGATTCGTGATCCGATCGGCAACGCGTCCACCGTGGGTTTGCAGATCGGGCCGGTGAACAATTCGACGCCGTTTTCAACTTTCACCATCGCGGGCAATTCGATCGTTTGCCAGAAATCCGATGGCACCAAATGTTACGTCGGCACCGGGGTCAGCACGCATTTCGCGCTGCGCGGGATGGTCTCGGACAACACCATTGAGGATTGGGGCACCGCCATCAGTCTCGGCTCGGGAAATAATCCTGGCGCTACCGAATCCAACGCGATCGTGTTCATCGGCAACCGCATTCGCGAGAACGTGACCGGAATGCTGGTGCCCTCGGGCGCGTCGCCCGACGTTTTTTCTTACGGCAACACGTTCGAGGGGAACATCTATGGCGCCGACCTCGAAGGCAACGGGCTGTTTAAGGATTTCGGCAGCCATTTCGAAAACGGCAACCCTAACATTCCGATCACCGCGCCCACCGTATGCGGCGGTGCGAGTCCCGCACCGGTCGAGATCGTCAATTGCGCCTCGAGCGTCGAGGCGATAACCACGGGTTTCTACGGCGTGCTGAGCGGCAGTCCCATCACCTCGTATTATGGAACCAGCAATTC
The DNA here is from genome assembly GCA_963814035.1 of uncultured delta proteobacterium. Taxonomy (GTDB): domain Bacteria; phylum Desulfobacterota; class Binatia; order Binatales; family Binataceae; genus DATGKG01. The sequence goes on along the minus strand of CAWFBH010000006.1, from coordinate 242,620 downwards.
GTCCTCGAAGCTGGAAGGCGGCCCGGTCGGCGGCGTCATCACGGGCGCGGGGCAGTTGGTGCTGAAGGACGTGACCGCGGGGCCCTCGAGCACGGCGCCGATCGGCAGCAACGTCGGCATCGTGGTGCTGGAAACCGCGACCCAAACGACGATGCTGCAGGGCGGCAGCGTTTACCAGTTTCGCGGCTTCCCGTACCTCGATTTCACCGGCCAGGACGCGCGTTTCAGGACCATCACCGCGGCGCTGAGCGGGACCGACCCGAACAACGGCACGCTATGCTTCGGGCTCAACTGCGCGCATTCGCTGGCGGAGCAAGGGGGCAGTCTGATGGTGGCGAGCGACCCGCTGTTTGCGAATTTCGCGCCGCAGTTCGCCGGCGAGGTGAACGTCGAGGGAAAATGCCTCGGCTGCGCCTCGGCGGCCGAGGTCGCGGCCACCCAGCTTCAGGCGCAGACCTCGGTGCTACAGGGTGGCGGATGGAAGCATCAGAATGTATCTACCGGATCGATCGCGGCGAGCGGCGCGGCGGATGTCACCTTGACCTGGACCAGCGCCTTCGCCGACGCCAGTTATGATCCGGTCTGCTCGGTGATCGGTTCGCAGGCCTCGAACAGCGATGTCCGCCTGCACCACATCGAGTCGCTAAGCGCGAGCGCGCTGGTGGTGCGCATCGTCAATGATGACAGCGCCAATGCGCATACTGGCACGCTGGTCTGTACCGCGATGCATCAATAGAGGCCTCGCCGGAACGACATTTCACATCTGTGAAACAGCATCAACTATAGAGAGGCCTCGATGGCACCCACCGACCATCGGTCGGTCAGTCGCGCAACCTCGCGGCTGAGCCCGGTTTCATCAGCGGATGCGGCGGCGCGGCTGCTCGCCGAGCCGAGCTACGGCGATGACCTGGGCGATTACCTCGCGCCGCTGCCGCGGCATTGGAAGGTCCTCGCGATGGTAACCATCCTCGCGACGCTGGCGGCATTCGCCGTCAGCAAGTTTCAGCTCACGCGATGGTACCAGGCGATGGCGATCATCAAGCCGATGACGCCGCAGCAAACTGCCGGTCATCTGCAGGGACTGCTCGGCGGCGGCAACCTCGGGATGCTCGGCGACCTGGTCGGCAGCCAATACAACTCCGACGCCGCGCAGGAATACATCACGATTCTCACCAGCTTCAGCTTCATCACCGCGATGGTCGAGCGGCATCATCTGGATGCGGAAATTCTGCCGCGCGGGAAGTCGTGGGCCTCGCTCGATGCGCGGCAATGGGCGATGTATCGGATCATGCTCGCGCGCCTGCGTTGCGACTATTCGGTCAAGAACAGCAGTATGACACTGAGTTTCGAGGACCCCAGCCGGGAGCGCGCGCGCCGCATCCTCGGCTACGAGATCGACGACTTGCGCGAGCGGTTACGCTCGCGCGAAGTGCGCAACGCCGCCGATGCGGTCAGCTCGCTCAATCAGCAGATCACGCGGATATCGGACAGCCTGCTGAAACAGGAAATCTATCAGCTCATCGCGACTCAGATTCAGCGCGAGGAACTGGCAGAGGTCGAAGCCGATTTCGCCTTCATCGTATTGCAGCCGCCGGTATCGCCTGATTTATCGGTCTGGCCCCGAGTATTGATTAATGCGCTGGGCGCGGGCTTCCTCGCGCTGATACTTTCGTCGATCACGATTCTGATGTTCGATGCTTTCCGTCAGCGCAAATCGGTTCCGATCGATCCGATTCCCCGGCGATCGAGTTTCTGACAATTCCAGCTACAACCGAGATCAGTAACGCCACCCAAAGTGGCGACTTTAGATGGCCTCGCTATGCGTCGTCGTTTCGGCTCCTCGTGCTTCGGACGAACGAGGTCAGCCTCAAATGGGCGCTGCTCGGAAGTGTGGCGTGTCTGTACCTGCCCTTTATATTCGCGGGACCAGGTTCCGATCCCGATTCGATCCGGGAGCTTCATTCGGGTGCAACACTGCTCTGGCAGCATCGCTATTTTCTCTCGCGTCCGCCCGGCTACTTTCCCTACGAGGCGTTGTGCGGGCCGCTCTTCGCGTGCGGCGGCACAATTGCCACCAATCTCGCGACGGTGGCGATGTCGTTGCTGTTACTGGATTCCTTCTTTCGGATTTGCGAGCACTTCGAGGTGCCGCATCGATATCTCCTCGCGGCCACGATGGCGATTCACCCGGTGTACTGGGCCTGCTCGACCAGCACCATCGATTTCATCTGGGCGCTCGGCTGCTTCATGATGGGTTTCCGGCTCTGGCTGGATAATCGATACTTCGGCGCCGCGACGATGCTGGGACTCGCGGTCGGAACTCGGCTGTCATCGATACTGCTCGCGGGTCCGTTGCTAATATGGGAGCTAATCGAGCATCCGCGCGAGGCTCAACTTTGGATGGCTGCGGCGCTCGCGACCGCGATTGGCGCGACGCTCTATATCCCGGAGTTTCTGGCCTCCGGCTACTCGTTCGAATTCCTGACCTACTACATCGGCGAATGGACCGTGACCGGTCATGTGGCCCGCTTCATCTATAAAAATGTTTATTTCTGGGGGTTGCCGCCGGCACTCTTCTTCCTCGCAATCGCGCCATTGATGATTCGCGAATTGGCTCGATGCCATCGAAGGTTTGCCCGAATCATCGGGTTGTCGATATCGGTCCTCATTTTGTTCGAAGCGCTGTTCTTGAAGATTCCGGTGCAGCGCGCGTATCTGCTTCCAATCCTGCCATTCGGGTTGATTCTTCTCGGGATCGGGTTGCGCGCACACCCGCGGATGCTCTGTGCGATGATGATTCTGATCTTTTCTTGCAACCTCGTGAATTTGAATCTTGCGCGTCCCGATGTGCCCAATCACGCGACTCGGGCAATCTTCGGGCCGTTCATCGAGCCCGGTTATTTGCTCGAGGATCTCTCGACTCGCCTCGCGGCTTCCCACAATACGAATGTCCTTCGATAGCAAAGCGCCCGATCCGGGATTGACCGCCAGCCTCGCGTGGAACCTCATCGGCGAGTCCTTGCCGGTGCTCGCCGCGGTTGTCGCGATACCAATCCTGCTGCATCGGTTGGGAACTGATCGCTTTGGGGTGCTGACGCTGTCGTGGATGGTCGCCGGATACTTCGGGCTGTTCGATTTTGGCCTCGGGCGCGCGCTGACTAAGGCAATGGCGCAGGAATTTGGTCTCGGTCGCGAGCGTAGCGCGGCGACGCTATTCTGGACCTCGTTGGCGATGATGCTGATCTTGGGTGCCCTCGCCGGGACCGCGCTCGCGATGATTGCGCCATGGCTGACCGAACGCGCGCTTAAAATTCCGCTTGCGCTCCAGCGCGAAACGCTTGCCGGATTCTACGTCGTCGCGGTGGGACTGCCGATGCTGATCACCGCGTCGGCGTTGCGCGCGGCGCTCGCCGCGGCCAATCGATTCGATTTACTCAATCTCATTCGCACTCCCAGCGGCATGCTGTCCTTTGCCGCGCCGGCGCTGATGCTGCCGTTCACGCATAGTCTCGCGTGGCTGATTGCAGCTCTGATCGCGAATCGCGCGGTATCATGGGTTGCCTATCTCGCTGCGATCTTGAGTGCCCTTCCCGCGCTGCGGACCAACCGGCGAATCGAACTGGCGTGTATGCGTCCGCTCATCGGATTTGGCGCCTGGATCACAGTCTCCAACCTCATCATTCCGATCATGGTCTATCTCGATCGCTTCATGATCGGCGGATTGTTGTCGATGGCGGCCCTTACCGCGTATTCCATTCCGATGGAAATTGCCGGCAAGACGGTTGTGGTGCCGGCGGCGATTTCGGGAGTGATGTTCCCGGCTTTCGCGCGATCGTTCGCGGTCGCACCGGCGGAAAGCCGGCGCTTGTTCGAGCGCTCACTTAAGTTGCTCGGACTAATAATGTTCCCGGTGTGCGCGATGATCGTAACCTTCGCGCCACAGATCATGTCGCTCTGGATCGGGCGCCGGTCGATGCTCGGTAGCTCCGTAGTGGTCCTTCAGATATTGGCAATCGGAGCTTTCGTTACGAGTGTCGCCTGGATTCCGCTGGCGCTGTTGCACGGCGCGCATCGTCCTGATCTCCCTGCGAAACTGCATCTGTTCGATTTTTCGATCTACGCGCTGCTCCTGTGGATATGTGTTCGGCGCTTCGGAGTGACGGGAGCAGCGTTCACCTGGAGTGGCCGTCTGCTGGTCGAGAATCTGGTGATGTTCGCGATGGCTTCCCGGTTGATAACGGCGTCGCGACGCGAAGTTATGGGCGGGTGTGCTTCACAGGCACTGGCGATCGCAGTGATCGCTCTGGGAGCGTTTCTATCTGATATCGAGACTAAGGCAGTGTTTCTTTGTGCGCTCGCAGGGACAACCAGCTTCGTAGGATGGCGTTTTCTGCTCTCTCCGATAGAGCGATCGCGAATCATCGGATTCTTTTCGCCGGCGTTGAGGCCCGTTCTGGAAAGGGCTGAAAGATCAGCAAATGCTTTGCTCCGGCGAGGTCTGCGAGAGACCAACGGTGGACTAGATGAGCTCGCCAAGGTCGTTGGTCGGTATTCGAGGAATGGTCAAATCTGAGTTGCGACGGGTTTCCCCTCGTGCGTGTGGCTCCTTCTAAGTGAAGCGCGAGCCAATGCGCGACTCATCAAATATCGCGCGGCCGGACGGCCTGTATATCTCGGCGAAACCGCGAAGGCGCGAGCGCGGCGTATACGCGAAGGGTTCTTCGAAAGGTATTGCCTCGGTCGAGGCCTCGATATCGGATACGGTGGTGACCTGCTTAGCGACAATTGCATGGGATGGGATGTTGAGCATGGCGATGCGCAACTCCTGAACCGATTGGAAGATAATCTTTCGACTTCGTGTACTCGTCGCACACCTGGCGCATTCGCTGACGCCTCGGTGGCCTTCGAAACTGGTACCGTGTCTCAAGCCCGGCGGCTATTTGATGTTGTTCGTTCCCGATCGCGATCTGTATGAGAAACGGCGCAGGCTGCCGTCGCGATTCAATCCCGAGCATCGCCGCTTCGTCCTTCTGGATCGCGACGATCCGCCCGACACGGTCGGATTGTTGCCGCTGATCCGGCGCGCGGTTCCGGACGCCACGATTATTTCCGCGCGCCGATGCACCGACGGCCACACCATCGAGGATCCGATAGTGCATAGCGATGGCGAATACTCGCTCGAAGTGATCGTGCGCAAGGATCATTTAAGGTGATGCGAAGCGGCAGGGACATCGCGCATTCGATCTTCAACTCGGTCGGGCTCAACGTTTCGCGGTCGAGTAGTGGTCATTCGCAGAGCCCGATCGTCCAGCCCGCTGGAGAGCGAACCGCTCATCGCGCTGATGGATCGTCCGCTGCGCCGGTCGCTCGTGTCGCGCGATCGCATGTTCATGCTGCTGCAATGGCTCGACTTCGCGCTGGCTGGGGCGGGCGAAGCGGCGGAGTTCGGTGTATGGCGCGGCGGAACCGCGCTGTTGCTGCATGAGCGATTGCGCCTGCGCGCCCCGGAGCGAACGCTGCACCTGTTTGACTCGTTCGCGGGACTGCCCGCGCCGAATCCCACGCGCGACAATCATCATTGTAAGGGCGATTTCGCCGATACTTCGGAACTCGAAGTGCGCGCGCTGTTCGGTAACGCACCCGGGGTCGTCATTCACGGGGGAGCGTTCGAGGAAACCGTCGCCGTGGTCGCGGAGCGGCGATTTTGCTTCGCGCACATCGATGCTGACCTATATAGCTCGGTCCGCTTCGCGAGCCAGTTCATTTTTCCGCGCCTGAGCAGCGGCGGCGTAATCGTTTACGACGACTACGGCTTCCGCACCTGCGCCGGCGCTAAGGCCGCGGTCGACGAATTTTTCGCCACCTCGGCGACGCGACCGATCTCTACCTTCCGACTGGACAATGCATCGTGATCAAAATCTGAGCGACGCGCAGTCGATCTCGATCCCTGGTTTGCGCGCGAGTTGGTTTGTCCGCGCGACAAATTCGATCTGCGCCGCGACGGTGAACAACTTGTCTGTCAGCACGCGCACCAATATCCAATTGTCGACGGCATTCCGATCATGCTGGTCGATGATGTGCCGCAGACGCTGCCCGATCTGACCCAACGATCATTCGCCGCGCTCGCCGAGGGTGCACAGATCGTCGCCAATGGCGACATCGATCCCTTCGTGCAAAAAACCATCGTCGGCACCAACGGAAACCTCTATCGCCGGATCGCTGGGAGACTTCCGCGCTATCCGATTCCAGAACTGCGGTTGCCGCCGGCGCGCGAAGATTCGCGCGATCTGCTCGATCTCGGATGTAACTGGGGACGCTGGTCGATCGCGGCGGCGCGGCGCGGCTATCGGCCGGTCGGAATGGATCCCGGCCTCGAGTCAATTCGCCCGGCGCGGCGAATTGCGCGGCAACTCGGGATCGAGGCGCGCTTTCTCGTGGGCGACGCGCGCTACATTCCGTTTCGCGAGGGCCGATTCAACGTCGTCTACTCGTATGGCGTGTTGCAGCATTTTTCGCCGCAGGACGCGAAGCTCGCGATCGCGGAAGCAGCCCGAGTCCTCGCGCCCAGCGGCACCGTGCTGATCCAGATGGCTGCACGCTACGGATTGCTCTCGATGTTGCAGCAGGCGCGGCGCGGTTTTCGCGAGGCGAAAGGGTTCGAGGTGCGGTACTGGAAGCCGTCCGACATCGACGCCGCATTTCGCCGCCTGGTCGGTCCGACCATGCTTTCGGTCGATGGCTTCCTCACCCTCAACCCGCAACCGAGCGATCTCGATCTGATGCCGATGCACTATCGCCAGATCGTGCGACTTTCCGAGGCGATGCGTTCGCTGAGTCGTCGGGTTCCCGCGCTCCGCGAAGTGGCAGACAGCATCTTTGCGACTTCGGTGAAAGCGAACACCGTGGCGGATTCGCGCAAGTCTGGGTGAGAGTGATTTCTAAACGATCCCGCTTCATGCTGTGGGCTACGGTTGGTTGCGCTTCGCTCCTGCGATACCTCGGCAATGGATTCATTGCCGCGCTGCGATTGGCGTTGTGGCCGCGGCGGCGGCCCCTTCGGCCCAAGCGCATTTGCGTTTATCGCATCGGCGCGATCGGCGACCTCGTATGCGCGACACCGGCGCTATTCGCGATCCGCCGCGCGTATCCTGAGGCGCATCTGACGCTCCTCACCACGCCCGGAAGCTACAGCCGGTCACGTCATGCCGAGGAACTTCTCGCCGGAGCCGGATGGATCGATAGAGGTCGTACGCTACGATCTCGACGAAGTCAGAACGATGAAGGATCGACTCGCGTTCGGACGGAAGCTGCGCGCGCGAAAGTTCGACGCGTGGTTCGATCTGACTCTCGACCGCGCGCGGTTTTCCCGCATGATCCGCGACATGGTCATCGCGCGCCTCCTCGGTGCACGATGGGCCTTCGGATGGCGGCTCGAACACCTCGGATTCGCCGCGAAGGCTGAAGCGGAGATTCGGGAGTTTCCCAATGAGGTGGAGAGACTGGCCGCAATGCTTCGACGCGTGCGGCATCGAGGGCGATGCGGCAGTTTTTCCTCCATTTGCAAGCGAACCGGGCGCGGCGCTGCGGTTCCTGCTTCGCGACGCCGAGAGCGAAGGACGACCGATCGTCGCGATCGCGCCTGGCGCGCGACGGCCGTGCAATCTATGGCCGACCGACCGATTCGCCGGCGTATGCGCGGATCTCGCGGGCAGAGGTGTCGCTGTCTTTCTGATCGGGAGCGGTGAGGACTACGCACTCTGCGAGCAGATACGATGCGGAAGCCGGGCGACAAACCTTGCGGGAAAATTGTCACTCACCGAATCCGCCGAGCTCCTTCGTCGATGCGATCTCCTGCTTTGCGTTGACTCGGGCCCGCAGCATCTCGCGGCCGCGGTGGGAACCCGGTGCGTCGCGATCTTTTCGCAGCGCAATCCGCGCCGTCGATGGTATCCGCACGGCAGTCAGCATCGGGTGCTCGAAGGGTCGGTGGAATGCCACACCTGTTTCCTCGACGCTTGCCCGTTCGACAATCGATGCATGAAGCAGATCACGGTCGCGCAGGTGCTGGCGGCAGTCACCGCCAGCCTCGACGAAGACCTTCGTAACCGGCCCGAGCCATCGGTCTATTCATCGCAACTGGCTTTCCCGTAGGAGCAGTATGCCATCAGTCTCGGTCATCATTGCGGTGTTCAATCGCGCGAGGACGTTACAAAGCTGCCTCGACAGCATCTTCGAGCAGACGGCGGCCCCTTCGATCGAGCTAATCGTCTGCGACGGTGGATCGACCGATGGTTCGCGCGAAATTCTGGAGTCGAACAGTGCCCGGCTTACCTACTGGCAATCGGCGCCGGATCGCGGAGTGCCTCATGCATGGAACATGGCGCTGGCGCAGGCGACCGGCGAATGGATCTGCTTTCTTGGCGCCGATGACCGATTCGCAAAACCCGCATCGCTCGCGGCGTTGCTTGGTGCGGCGGACGACCCCGCGATCAACTACGTTTCGGGGCAGGCAATTTTGGTCGATGATGACGGTCGCGAGTGCCGAGTGGTGGGGACGCGATGGGATTGGGCGCGTATGAAACGTTATCAGCGTGTTGCGCATCCTGGCTCGTTGCATCGGCGCGATCTCTTCGAGCGCTACGGGCAGTTCGATGAAACCTATCCGATCGCATGCGACTACGAATTCTTGCTGCGGGTCGGACGCCACATCAAGGCGGGGTTCGTGGCGGAGCCGGTGACGTTGATGGGAATTTCAGGGCAGAGCAATACGCAGCCGTGGCGTGCGTTTCGCGAGAATCGACGGATTCAGCGCTCTCATCCTGAAGTTGGCGCTGCTGCCGCCGCAATCAATCACGCGGTCGCGGCGGCGAAGCAGGTCGCTCGCAAAGCGATCAATCGCGTTTAGCCGCGGATCGGCAGAATCGAGATGGCGGTGCTGCTCGCGATGTTATTTCTCGCCTTACCCCTCGACGCTTTCGGGTCACGTCGTTGGCGGCAGCCTCGTTACTCCGGCTGATGTGGTCGGGTTGGCAATCGCGCTCCTGACCATCGAGCGGCTCGTGACTCGGTGTTACCGCCTTCATCCGAGCGTCGATAGAACGATCCTGGCGTTCGCACTTTTCCTCTTCGTGGGCACCCTCTCGGTGATTCTTTCGGATGATTCGCCACAAATCTTTGCGAAGGGATTCGTGCAGGTCGGCGGGGTCTCGATCATGCTGCTGGCCTGCATCGCGACGATGAATGAAGTTGCGCGTCGCCCGGTTCTGTTCGCGGGATACGTTCGACTATCGGTGATGGTCCTGGCGATTGTTGCTCTCATCGGCATCGCGCAATTCGTGCTTGCCAACGCTCTGGGTCATCCCGGGTTGCTGGAGTTCAGCTTCCTGAATCGATGGTCGGGCGGCAATGTCTGGTTCAACCTCGGCAGCGTGGATGGCATGGTGCGCGCCAATTCGATCATGCAAGAGCCCTCGGCGCTGGGGATGGTGCTGGGAACCGGTGCGGGAGTTGCGCTCATTCGACTTGGTCTTCGCGGCAAGGCCCATCGCAACGCCTTACAAAGGATGGTTCCCGCCTGGACTGCGGTCGCGATCCTCGCCGGGTTTATGGTGACGCTTTCCTTGATCGATTTCTTTCTGCTGATGGTGGCAGGTGGTTCGTTGTGGATGGTCTCGCGACAAATCAGCGGGCGTGCAGTTGCCGCGGTTGCGGTCGCGACGATTCTTGTAGGCTGCATCGGGTATGCCGCGATCGCCTCCACGCTGCCCGAGCTTAGCGAGAAGCTTGGCGCGACCGAATCGATTACCTCGGACGATATCCAGGTGAAGCGCGCGGAGGATCTGTCGGCCATCGCGCTCGCGGTCAACCTGTCGGTGATGCGCGCAAATCTCGCGCGCGCTCCGATGCTGGGAGCCGGACTCGGCGCGCATCCGGTGACCTACGATCGCGAGAATCCCGGGCTCGGCCGTCTGCCGGCCGAAATCGTGAGCGTCGGGATGAACAAGGAAGACGCGGCGAGCCTGCTGATCCGATTGCTTTCGGAATCGGGGATCCTCGGAACCTTGGCATTCATCGCGGGATGGATACTGGCGGTCGCGCGATCGCGGCGCTTCATCCTCGCGAGCCTCAGCAGCGGTTCCGCACCCAACCTGTTTTTGTCGCTCGCAATCGGCGTCACAGCATCGATGGTCGGCGTCGGCGTCGCGTGCCTGGTTCGCGCGCCGCAATATTACGCGCCTTGGTTCTGGCTGCCGATGGCGCTCACCGCCAGCGTGCCCGAAACTCTCAGTCGAATCGAGGAGGCCGCGCGGCGACCCGGAAATGCATTCGCGTGAGCGCAAGCCGGTGGTGCTGAGCACCGTTCCCTACTACCTCCCGGGCTTCAAGGGCGGCGGGAAATTGGTCACCATCCGTAATCTCGTCGCCGCGTTGGGCAACCAATTCCATTTCAAGGTGATGACGGCGGACCGCGACCTGGGCGATAGCGAATCCTACCGCGGGCATCGCACCAAACCAGTGGGTGATGAATCGCGGCTTGCGAGGTCTTCTATGCGCCGGAAGATCTGACGTTCTCTGCATGCGATTCGCGCGCAACTGCGGCGCACCGACTACGACATCCTTCATCTAAATACCATTTTCTCGCGGAGATTCGGGATCGCTCCGCTGATTTTTCGCCGTTTGGGAGTGATTCCAAAACGTCCCCGTCGTGATTGCGCCGCGCGGCGAACTCGCGCCGGGAGCGCTCGCGATCAAAGCCGGAAGAAAGCAGGTTTTCCTCGCGATGGCGCGCGCGCTGGGGTTGTTCGATGGCGTGACGTGGCAAGCGTCCGGCGAAGAGGAAGCACTCGACATAGACAACGTCATCGGGCGAGGCGTCCACATCGAGATAGCGCCGGATGTCCTCAGTGCCGACTATCGATGCTGGGAACCCTCGCAATACCGCAAGCGCGCCGGACAGTTGGATATTTTATTCCTCTCGCGAATCACGCCGGTGAAGAATCTTCATCTCGCGATCGAAGCGCTGCGCGGATTGAAGGGCGACATTACATTTCGAATCGCGGGCCCGATCGACGATTCGACCTACTGGGCGCGATGTCAAAAGTTGATTGCCACCCTCGGGGCAAACATTCGAACTGAATACGCAGGCCCGATAGCCACTTCCGAGCTGCCTGACTGGTTTGGCCGCCATGGTCTCCTTTTTCTTCCCACCGCCAATGAAAGTTTCGGATTTGTGATCCTGGAAGCGATGCTGGCGGGATGCCCGGTCCTGATCAGCGATCAAACCCGATGGCGCGATTTGCAACAAAAAGGCATTGGATGGGATTTGCCGCTGGCGCGGCCGGATCTGATGCGAGCGACGCTCCAGGAATTGCATCGCGATGGACGCCGACGCGCATCGCGGTATGTCCGATCGCGCACGCGAATTCGCTCTGGACTACATCGCCGCACGATGATTCGGCCGCTCGCAACGCCGCGCTCTTCGATTCGGTACTTGCAGCGCGCATCACGAAGCATCGGCGGCTGCCTGATGCACAAAGTCTGGATATCCAGGGTCGACGGCGACATCGATCGCGAAGTCGAGCGCGCGCTGGAATGGCTCGACTGGCGATCCATCGTCGCGCCGAATGCGCGGGTTTCGATCAAGCCGAACCTAACGTATCCGACCTACAAGCCTGGAGTAACAACCAGCCCCGCCGTGCTCGAAGCGATGGTTCGGGCGCTCAGTTCCCGCACCCGCAATATCAATGTCGTCGAATCCGACGGCGGTTCCTATTCGTGGCCGGCGGAGGAAGCATTCAGAGGCCACGGCATTCCGGAGATGTGCCGGCGCTATGGCGCGCGAGCGGTGAATCTGACCGGCTATCCTCGCGAGACGGTCGAGACCGAAATAGCCGGAAGCATCGTCTCGGTGGAGCTTTCGAGATTGCTCACGCGCGAAACCGACGTGTTTATCACCATGCCGGTGCCCAAGCTTCACATGATGACCGGCGTGAGCCTCGGCTTCAAAAATCAATGGGGTTGCCTCCCGGATACAAAGCGATTGCGCCATCATTCAGACTTCGCGCGCAAGGTTCTCGCGATCAACAAGATCCTCAAGCCGCGACTGGCGATCTTCGATGGGACCTACTTCCTCGACCGAAGCGGTCCGCTCGAGGGCGATCCGATTCGCAAGGACTCACTGATCGCATCGAATGATGCCGGCGCGGGCTCGCGCGTGTGTTGCGAAGTGATGGGAATCGACCCGCGCTCCATCTCGCACCTGCGGCTCGCGATCGCCGAAGCGATGATGCCGGCGACTAGCGAGTCTCTAGTTACCAATGATGAGATAGGGGCTTTCATCGGGGCGGCTTTCAAACTGAAGCGAACCTGGCTTCAATGGCTAACGCTCGGCATCTTCCATAGCCGGCTGATCACCCACGCCTTGTACGATTCCCCGTTGGCCAAGCCGGCGCATGAACTCCTGTATCTGGTTCGAGGTCGTCCCGTTGACTTCAGTCCGAAGTGGTAATGTGCCGAATAGTCACTCGTCTGAAGTTGATATCCACTGAGTTACCAGTTTGAGCGCGATTATTGGAATAAACGCGTATCACGGCGATGCCAGCGCGGCGGCCATCGCGGATGGCCAACTGCTGGCCGCGGCAGAAGAGGAACGTTTCAACCGTATTAAGCATAGCGCCGGTTTTCCGACCGACGCGCTGCGTTATGTGGTTGACGCCTCTGGAACAAAGCCTCGCGAGGTCGCGCGCGGTGGCCGTGGCGCGCGATCCATGGGCGCGCCTGCTCAGTAAGGCATGGCACGGGTTGCGAATGCCGTCTAATGCTGCGAGCCGGCTTCGTGCGCAGGGCGCCTTTGCCACACATCGAAGATGCGGTATCTGCGGCGCTCGGAAGTGATCGCGGGCAGATCGAGATTCATCGCGTCGAGCATCACAAGGCGCATATGGCGAGCGCTTTTTTCGTATCACCATTCGACGAGGCTGCCCTGTTCTCGGTCGATGGTCTTGGCGACTTCGCCAGCACGATGTGGGGTGTTGGCCGCGGCAATCGCATCGAAGCCCTTGGCGCAGTTACTTTTCCGGATTCGCTGGGACTCGCGTACACCGCGCTCACTCAGTACCTCGGATTTCCCAAATATGGCGATGAGTACAAGGTCATGGGCCTCGCGTCGTATGGCGAGCCGGCATTTCTCGATTTGATGCGCGAGATGGTGCGGACGCCGAATCGCGGACGAATCGATTTCCAACTCTGTCCGGAGTTCTTCAATCATCATCGAAACGGAGTGAAGACACGAGTGGGAAGACGGCGAACCGAAGGTGGGCCGGTTGTTTTCCGATCGCCTGATGCGGCGATTGGGACCGGCGCGCGCGTTCCGATGATCCGATCGACGCCCGCCATCAGAATATCGCGGCGTCGATGCAAGCTCGCCTCGACGAAGTCATCGTCGAATGTCTGCGGAAGCTTCAGCAGGAAACCGGCCTGCGAAAGCTTTGTCTGGCGGGCGGCGTGGCATTCAACTGTGTGACTAATGGAAAGATAGTCGAGCAGACCGGATTCGACGAAGTATATATTCAGTCGGCTGCAGGCGACGCCGGACTGGCTATTGGCGCGGCGATGTTTACCTGGCATCAGACGCTTGGGGCATCCGCGCTCATTCATAATGGATCATTCCTACTGGGGACCAGAGTTCAGCGAAAGCGAGATCGGCACGGCGCTTCATCAACGCGCGGGGGAACTCGAACGCCTCGGCTGCCACATCTGCGCGGTTCCACAAGAAGACGCGCTCTGCCGCCTGACGGCCACCGAGATCGCGAAGGGCAGGGTGGTTGGTTGGTTCCAGGGACGAATGGAATGGGGGCCGCGCGCGCTCGGCAACCGCAGCATCCTGTGCGATCCGCGCCGCGCGGAAATGCGCGACATTCTCAATCTAAAGATCAAGCGCCGGGAGGCCTTTCGACCCTTCGCGCCTTCGGTCCTTGAGGAAGCCGTCGGCGACTTTTTCATTGAGTCGCAGACATCTCCGTTCATGCTGATGGCTCATAGTGTGCGGCCGGAAAAACGCTATCAGATTCCCGCGACCACCCATGTCGACGGCACGGGCAGACTACAAACAGTCAGCGCGCAGCAGAACCTGCGATTTTACAAACTGCTCCGCGAGTTCGCCCGGCTGACTCGGGTGCCGGTTCTACTCAACACCTCGTTCAACGAGAACGAACCGATCGTATGCCGCCCCGAGCAGGCGCTCGAGTGCTTTCTCAGAACCAAAATGGATCTCCTGGTGATGGGAAATTTTATGATACGCCGCGATAGCGAAGAGCAATTGCCGTCGCGTCTGTGACCGTCTTCTCATTTCATCGCGCTCGCTCTTTTCCGGACATAAACGAGGACCATCGATGGCCACAATGTTGGTAACTGGCTCGTCCGGGCTGATCGGCTCGGAGGTGGTGAACTATTTTTCCCAACTGGGTTGGTCGGTTCACGGCGCCGACAACAACATGCGCGCGGAGTTCTTCGGACCAGAAGGCGATACGACATGGAATCGTCGCCGCCTCGAGGTGGCCTGTCCCGAGTTCGTTCATCACGCTGTCGATATCCGCGATCGTGCGCGGTGCGCGGAATTGATGACGACGCTTCGGCCCGAAGTGGTGGTCCATACGGCGGCCCAACCCAGCCACGACCTTGCGGCGAAGCGGCCGTTTGACGATTTCGACGTCAACGCGCGCGGCACGCTCAACCTGCTCGAAGCGTATCGGCAGGCGCGTCGCGAGGATGGCGTGTTTGTTCACATGAGCACCAACAAAGTCTACGGCGATGCGCCGAACCACATTGCCATGCGCGAGCTCGACCGGCGCTGGGACTACGCCGACGAGCATTTTGCCAACGGGATTCCGGAAACGATGCCCATCGATCAGAGCACCCATTCTCTGTTCGGCGTGTCCAAGATCTCCGCCGATGCTTACGTCCAGGAATACGGACGTTCATACGGCATGTACACGATGTGTCTGCGCGGCGGATGCCTCACCGGCCCCAACCATTGCGGCGTGGAGCAGCATGGATTTCTCAGCTACCTGGCGCGCTGCAATCTGGCGCGTAAGCGGTACAGGATTTTCGGCTACAAGGGAAAACAGGTCCGCGACAATATCCATTCACTCGATGTGGTGCAGGGCGATCCGCGCTTTCATCGAACGGCCGCGCCGCGCCGCCGTTTACAACATCGGAGGCGGCCGCGCGAACAGCTGTTCGATTCTCGAAGCGATCGAGATGGTCGAGCGGGTAAGCGGGATCGATTCGGAGTGTGACTATATCGACGAAAATCGAATCGGCGACCACGTTTGCTACATCTCCGATCTTACTCGCATTCAAAACGAGTTGTGCGGTTGGCACGTTTCGGTATCGCTGCCGGAGATAATCGAACAGCTAGTGGGTAGCTGGCGGCTACGACTGAGTAGTCAGTCGAATAGCCACTGAGGAGGGAACATGGCGCGGATTCTTTTTCTCAACCGACTATTCGGGCCCAACACCGAAGCTACGGGAACTCTGCTCACGGAATTGGCGGAAGATCTTGCCGCACAACATCAGATAACCGTGATTTGCGGTCCGGCCGACAACTCAAAGTCAGGAGTCTGGCCGTTGATTCATCGCGAAAACCATGGCGCGGTGAAGCTGGTGCGCACCTTCGGACTGAGGACCTCGGGCAAACGCCGGGCGCTGCGGCACCTGAATCGCCCTATCTATTTTGTGCTCGCCGCGATCGCCGCGTTCCGCGAGCGCGCTGATGTAGTCGTAGCCGAGACTGACCCGCCGGTTCTCGGCGTGCTGGGCGCGGCGCTGAAATTCTTGAGAAAATGCTCCTTCATCTACTATTGCCAGGACCTATATCCCGATGTTGCGAAGGCGACCGGCGCGCTGACGAACCGGCCGCTGCTCGCGATGCTTCGTTTCGCCAACCAGTTAGCTTATCGTCGCGCCGATGCGCTGGTGGCGCTCTCCGAAGACATGGCCGGGCTGCTACGGCGCAGGAATATTCCGGCAAGAAAAATCCGCGTCATACCCAACTGGATCGATTGCGATGCAGTTAAACCTCAAACCCCGAGCGCGGCGTGGCGGGAAAAATATTGTGCAAGGTTTGTGGTTATGTATGCGGGAAACCTGGGCTGGACACAAAATCTGGAAGCGGTGTTGGAGGGCGCGCGACTCCTTCGCGGGGATCCTCGCGTGAAGTTTGTTTTCGTGGGAGACGGAGCGCGAAAAAAGTATCTCGAAAAGGAAGCGCGATCGAATCGGCTCGAAAACGTCGATTTCGTCGATCGGGTCAATCCGGCTGAAATGAGCGAAGTGCTTGCGGCCGCGAATCTGCACCTGGTTCCGCTCGGTGCCGGTGTGGCCGGATGCATGGTGCCGAGCAAGGTGTATGGAATTCTTGCCGCCGGAAAACCATTCGTCGCGATGATGGAACGCGAAGCTGAAGTTGCGCGCATCGCGAGGGACTTCGAGGTGGGATTTGTCGTGCCTCCCGGAGACGGCCGCACGCTGGCGGATACGATTTCACGATGCATGAATGCGCCCGTGCTTCTCGAAGAGATGGGCCGGCGCGCGCGCACGCTTGCTGAAAAAAAGTACGATCGTCGACTCATCACCCGCGGGTTTGCCGATTTTCTCGAAACGCTGCTGAGTCTGCCATCGGCGCCGCGGTTGAGCGACTCAATCGAAGCCGCACCCGCATTGGAAATCGAGCGCGCCGCCACGCTGCCCGCCGAGTAAATAGCGGCCACTCTCGCCGCTCCCGAAGGGCCGGACGAGTTCCGGCCCTTTTTTATCTCGGACGATGCTTTTGTTACCGCATCATGAATCTGCACGGCGGCAATCTCGCAATCCGATTCCGCATCCCCTATGTTTGAGGGTCAAGTACTCGGTGCGCGGCGATTTGACCGAAGATTACGACTTTCGAGGTAACTAGATGGGGCCAACAGGCAAGGCGATTTTCCTCACTAAAGGTGTCGGCAAGCATCGCGAGAAGCTGACCTCGTTCGAATTGGCCCTGCGCGACGCGCGCATCGCGGAGTTCAACCTGGTCCGCGTCAGCTCGATTTTCCCGCCGAATTGCAAAGTGGTCTCGATTCAGGATGGCCTCAAAACCCTCAGCCCGGGGCAAATCGTCTTTGCGGTAATGTACGACAACGCCACCAACGAACCGCATCGGTTGGTGGCGACGTTCGGTTGGCCTAGCGATCCCGGCCGATAAAAATTCCTACGGCTACCTCTCCGAGCATAAGAGCTTCGGCCAGACCGATCAGAAGGCCGGTGATTATGCAGAAGACCTCGCGGCGACGATGCTGGCCACCTCGCTCGGGGTCGATTTCGATCCCAACGTCAGCTACGACGAGCGCAAGGACATCTGGAAGCTGTCCGACAAGATCGTCCAGACTCGCAACATCACGCAGTCGGCGATCGGCGACCGCGACGGCCTGTGGACGACCGTCGTGGCGGCCGCGGTTTTCTGCGATCTGCCGGGGTCGAACGGAAAATAACCGCAGATAGTTCCCTACTTCTTCTTGCCGTCGGCCTCGTCGAAGACCTCGCGCGCGATGCGCAGGCCATTGACGCCGACCGGCCATCCACCATAGTGCGCGAGATGAATCATGATCTCGGTGATTTTCTCGCGGCTGATGCCGGCATTGAGCGCGCCGCGCAAATGCGTTTTCAGTTCGCGCTCGCGAGCCAGCACCGTCAATGCCGCGACGGTGATCATCGAGCGTTCACGGAGCTCGAGCCCCGGCCGATTCCAGATATCGCCGAATAAGTTCTCGACGGTGATGTTGAGGAAGTCTTCCTGCATCATGCCCGGTTGCGGTTCCGCGCCGAACAATTCCTTCATCTTGGCGGCACCCTTCTGATAACGCTCTGATTTAGCCATCAGCTTCTCCTTTCTAGTGCGATAATCTCCGGTCGCCATTGTGTCATAGCGACCACCAACTGCAATTGGAAAGTCTCGGAGGATTCGGTCCGAATGCGTTTTGGTTGCGGCATCGTATGGCAGGAAGGTAGCTGTATCCGCGTGATCAGGAAGATTGTTGGTATCGAAATCATCGTGGCGCTGCTGACTCTCAGCGCCATTTACTCGCAAGCTGCTGATGTTCCCTCGGCGGCGTCACTGCCGATCCAACGTATAGTGCTGATGAGCGCGGCGCCGTCGCTTGGACCACTGATGTCTTTTGTTGGTGATGGCACGGCTCATCTTGCATACGAGATCTATCTTTCGAATTTCGGCAAGAAGCCGGCGCGTATCGTCGCGCTCCGAGTGCATGGATCTCACGGTGCATCCTTCGACATGACCATCGAGGGAGACCCGCTAAAGGCTTCGTTCATCGCGCTGGGGTCGGGCGACCATTTGAAGCCACAGGATCCGGTACTGGCGCCCGGCGCGTCGGGAATGCTGTTCGTATTTCTTAATTTTGGCTCACACCAAGCGCCCTCGGTGCTCGACAATGCGATGGTCGTCGAACCCGATGGCGATGGCGACGACGTGCAGCTTATTCCACTGTCATCACTTCACGTTCAAGAGCCCTCGGCAGCATCGACGATCGATGCGCCTCTCACCGGTGCTCGATGGCTTGCCGCTAACGGACCATCCAACACTTCGCTGCATCGGCGCGCAGTGATCGTTTTGGACGGCAAGGCTAAGTCGCCCGAGCGATACGCGATCGATTGGATAAAGCTGGGTGACGACGGCAATACCTTCAGCGGTGATGAGCATCGGAATTCCAGCTATCACGCGTACGATGTGCCTGTCGCGGCGGTCGCGGATGGCCGCGTAGTGGAGGCACTCGATGGGATTGCCGAGAACATCCCGCATTCGGACAAGCTGGCAGTTGAGATGACGCCCGCCGTCATGGCGGGCAACAACATCGTCGAGGACATTGGTAATGGCCATTACGTCGGCTATGCGCACTTTCGTCCCGGCACGGTAGCGGTGAAAAAGGGCGATGCAATCCACGTCGGCCAGGTGCTCGGAAGGCTTGGCAACAGCGGCAACTCAACCGAACCGCATCTTCACATCCAGATTTGCGACGGACCAACGTTTCTTGCCTGCAATGGAGTTCCGATGCAGTTCAAGAACGTGATGCTCAGCAAGTACACCATCGAAAAAAAGGGCGAGACGCCGATTCGGTTGTCGATTGAGGGCGCGCCGATAGCTATCACGGGTCAGGAACCGATGGAGGACGAGTTGGTAGGCTTTCCTGGAAAGTAGTTTTCCGAGGGACTGCGATTGCGATAATAGAACTCTGACCTCCTTCGATTCCCGAGGTGAAAAATGATCGACAAGATTCCGTTCGGAAAAACCGGTCATCAGAGTTCGCGGGTGATTTTCGGCGCCGCCGCGTTGGGCGGGATGAAACAGGACAAAGCCGACCCAATCCTCGATGTCCTGCTCGAGTTCGGCATCAACCACATCGATACGGCCGCTGCGTATGGCGATTCGGAACTACGCATCGGTCCGTGGATGCGCGAGCATCGTAAGCACTTCTTCCTCGCCACCAAGACGGGCGATCGCACCTATGAGGGCGCGCGCGACAGTGTGCATCGATCGCTCGAGCGTTTGCGAGTCGAGCAGCTTGATCTCATACAGATGCACAACCTCGTCGATGAAAAAGAATGGCAAACCGCGCTCGGCCCGCAGGGCGCCTTGGAGGCGCTGGTCGAGGCGCGCGAGCAGGGGCTGGTGCGCTTCATCGGGGTGACCGGACATGGCACGCAGGTCGCCGCGATGCATCGCCGAAGCCTCGAGCGGTTTCGATTCGACTCGGTCCTGTTTCCCTACAACTTCACGATGCTCGGAATTCCGCAATATGCTTCTGATGTCGAGGCGCTCATCAAACTCTGCAATGAGCGAGGCGTCGCGACTCAGACCATCAAGTCGGTCGCGCGTCGTCGATGGCAAAATGGCAACGAACGGAAGTTCAGTTGGTATGAGCCATTGCGCGACCGCGACGCTATCCGGCGCGCCGCGCATTTCGTGCTGAGCAGACCGGGACTGTTCCTCAACACTTCGAGCGATGCGACCATCTTGCGAAATATCCTCGAAGCCGCGAGCGAGGCGGCCACGGCGCCAGCCCCCGCCGAAATGGAGGCGGACATCGCGCGCTACGCGATGGAGCCGCTATTCATTCCGGGAGTATCCGACACCATCTAGCAGCGAATCTCGGTCTGGCGGAGCCGCATCATCTATATAAGAATCGATGCCATGACATCGAAACTTGCGCTCGCTCTCGGCCTCATCCTCTCGATACTTACCTTTCATCCTCAAGCTGATGGGCGCAGAATGATGCCGCCGGAGCTCTCAAAAACGCGGTCGATTCCACCAGCCGAAGTGCCAAGGATCGGGCGCGCGATCAATATCGGCATCCGCTCGAGACGCTCACGTTTTTCGGTATCAAACCCGACATGACGGTGGTCGAAATATGGCCGGGCGGCGGATGGTATACCGACATTCTCGCTCCCTATCTCCACGACGACGGCAAGCTGTATGCCGCAATTTCACAGGGAGAAAACGCGGCTGAATACAAAAAGAAGCTGGCCGGTGATCCATCGCGTTTCGGCAAGGTTATCGTCACGCAGTTGGATCCTCCCGATCATATGCAGATTGCTCCGGCCGGCTCCGCCGACATGGTGGTGACCTTTCGCAACGTCCACAACTGGATGCGCGGTGGAAATGGCGAGGCGGTCTTCAAAGCGATCTACAAGGCGCTCAAGCCTGGAGGCATCCTGGGAGTCGTCGAGCATCGAGGCGACCCTTCCAAGCCGCAAGATCCCAAGGCGGCCTCCGGCTACGTGCGCGAGGATTCCGTGATCACGATGGCCGAGGAAGCCGGTTTCATCCTCGCGGGAAAGTCCGACATAAACGCGAATCCCAAAGATACCAAGGATTATCCAAAGGGTGTGTGGACCCTGCCGCCGACCTTGCGCCTCGGCGATACCGATCAGGCCAAATACCTCGCGATCGGCGAAAGCGATCGGATGACTTTAAAGTTCCTCAAACCGATCAAAACCGCGCACCCTTAATCCTTCCACGGTTCGGTTTTTTCGCTCTCGACACTCTTGATAACTGACGCGATCGGCGCCAGTACCGGCGCGGTTCGCGTCACGTGCCAATTTTTCGTCCAAATTGATTCGTATCTAACGCTCGCTTTCTGCTCGCAACTACTGCATTAGATAACTCTATGTATCTTTACCTCGACTCCTCTTAGCGAGGCACATGCCTTGCTCGTAGCGACACGAATATTGGCGTGCCGATGGGATAAGGAATGTTCCCAATAGCGATGGGAAAAGGAAAAATGAAGATGGATGGCAAATTGTTGCGCCGAATGGGGCTTCTCGCGGCCCTGATTCTTCTGACCCCTCTTCCTTCATGGAGCGCCGACTCCGACGGCTCCTCACTCCGCGAGATCAAGAAGGAGATCAAAGATCTCGCCGCGGATCGTGAACAGGCACTGCAGAAGATCCAGCGCCTCGAGCAGCGCGTTGAGCAACTCGAATCAGAAAACGCGCAAATCAAAGCCACTAATGCCCAGATCAAAACCGAAACCGTCCAAACCACCGAACAGGTCAAAACGCTCCAGCAGAGCGTCGAAGAAGGACCGAGCCCGAGTGGCATGGCAAAAGCGGTTCAGGGCTACCTCGGTACGCATACCTTCACGCTCACGGGCGCAGCGGGTTTCGATTACATCTTCGATCAGCAAAATGGCGCTCTCGCCGGACTAAGCCATCAGAGCCAGAACTCCTTCTTCTTCGATTTCGAACCGATGCTGCTCTACCGCCCGACTGACTGGATCCTCTTTGAGGGCGTGCTCAGCGCTGGATTCGGCAATACGGGGACAGGTACCGATCTTTCGAGCGCCCTGTTCTACCTCTTCCCCAACGACGACGTTACCATCATCGGCGGCTTGTTCGATTTGCCGTTCGGCGATTGGTACGAAGACCAGAGCCCGATGTGGGTGAACCGCTTCATCACCGCGCCGCTACCCTATGGTGTCGAGCCGGTCGTGCCGCCTTCTGAACTCGGCCTCCAGATTCGCAATGGATTGCAATGGGGCGAGGTTGGTCAGGACTTCGATTACACGGTCTATATCGGGCAGGGTCCTGGTTACAGCGCGAATGTCCCCGGCGCCGTTGCCAATGCACCAATCGCTATTGCATCGAAGCAGAGCAATGGCAAGTCATTCGGTGGACGCTTCCGCGTTTATCCGCTGCCACTCGACGCGAACCTCGGACGGCTCGAGGTTGGCGCCTCGACCTATGACGGCAAATGGTTGGATGGCCACTGGCTGACCTCGTGGAGTGTGGACTTCGCCTACATGTGGGGCAGCCTCCAGACGCGTGGCTCATGGATCTCCTCATATCGTCAGATGCCCAGTCCGTACTCGCAGGACAATCGGCAAGGCTGGTATATCCAGGCCGGCTACTTCCTCAACAGCGTGGACCTGCCAGGAGTCCCGGACCAGTTCAACAGCTATTTCCACCGGCTCGAACCGCTGATTCGCTATTCCGGAGTTAATCAGCACTTCGTCGATAGCGATGACATCGTCGGCGCGACCGGTATCGGCGTAGGCGGTATCCAGATGGGATTGATTCCCGATTTCGGCATCAACGGATCGCCGGCCCAGTACGCGCCCCATTCGCGTGAAGTGGCGTTCGGCCTCGACTATTGGATAGCGCCATCGATCGTGTGGCAGAACGAGTTTGACCTCGAGCTACCTCATGCGGGCGGGACCTTCATCAACGGCGCCGGTATGACGAGTCCGGCCGGATCGATTCCGAACGACAAAGCGTTTCTCAGTCAATTCACGGTGGGCTTCTAGGGGGTGATGGCGATGAAAAGACTTCTAATCGCATTAATCCTGGTCGGCGCGGTAGCCGGTTCGCTTGCGACTCCCTGCGGCGCCGCCGAAGAAACCAAAGCCGAGAAGCGTGAGCAGATTCGCCTCGGCGCCAAGCTGTGGCCGGTGTACTGCAATCAATGTCACAACGCGCGCCCGGGTTCGGAGTTCGCTCCCTACCAATGGGATCAGATCATGATGCATATGCGCGCACTGCCGAATCTGCCCGCGCAGAACGCGCGCGCAATTCTCGAATACCTTAAGGCTGGCCGCGACTAGGAAACTCAGCTACCAGTGAGCGTGGAAGGGAGATATCGATGCGAACTATGAAGGCGATTTTGGGCGGTTTGTTAGTTGGAGTGGCGCTGGTAGTTATCGCGCCGGCTTCGCATGCCGACGACGCGAAAAGCAACTACCAGACTTTCTGCGCCAAGTGCCACGGTGACGCCGGCAAGGGCAACGGCAGCGGCGCCGCAACGCTGGCCACCAAGCCGCGCGATTTCACCGATTGCGCCCGGATGGCCAAGGAATCCGATGACACGCTGTTCAACGTCATCAAGAATGGTGGCAAAGCCAACGGCATGAGCGGCGACATGCAGGCCTGGAATAATGCTTTCGAGGATCCTGAAATAAAAGACCTCGTCGCCTATATCCGCACCTTCTGCAAGAAGTAGCTGTTTCGCGGAAGAGGGATTTTGATGGCGACGATAGTGGATGCGAAACCGCGCGACCTCTGGTGGTTTCGCAAGAATGTCCCGTGCCTTGACGCCTGCCCGGTCAAGACCGACGCGGGCCGTTACGTTCAGCTCATTGCCGAGGGACGTTTCGCGGAAGCTTATCGCGTTGCGCGCGATCCCAACCCGATCGCCTCGATCTGCGGTCGTGGCTGCGGCGCGCCCTGCGAGGATGCCTGCCGGCGCGGCAAAATCGATGCGCCGGTTACAATTCGCGCCCTCAAACGATTCCTTACCGACCAGTTCGGCCCGGAGTCGCTCTCGGCAGCTACATTGAGGCAGGTCATCACCGGCTCGATGGGCGGTGGCAGCGTCACCCCGCTTCATGCTGACCAAATCCTCCAGCGCGGGAACCGCGGCAAGGATTCGCCGCGGGTCGCGGTAGTCGGCGCCGGTCCGGCGGGGATGGCATGCGCGCATGATCTCGCCTTGATGGGATATCGGGTCACCTTGTTCGAAGCGATGCCGCGCCGGGCGGCATGATGCGCTATGGGATTCCCGCGTATCGGCTCGCGCGCGAGGTGATTGATCGCCAGGCCGCGGAAATCGAATCGATGGGCGTCGAGTTTCGCTACAACACGCCCCTGACCGCCACCTTCGGAGTTCGTGAACTGCTGGCCGATGGCTTCGGCGCAATCTTCGTCGCCGTGGGCGCGTCGCGTGGCCGCAGCGTTCCGATCGAAAACGCCGATGCTGATGGCGTCATCAAGGCGATCGATTATCTTCTCAATATCAATCGCGGCTATCGCGTTCCGCTCGGCAGAAAAGTCGTTGTGGTCGGCGGCGGTCTGGTCGCGATCGATGCTGCTCGAACCGCCGTCCGCGCGATGGTGCCCGGCTTGTCCATTTCGACCGCCGATGAAGAGGCCGTCGAAGGCAGTACGATGCGGGTTGCCCTCGATGTCGCGCGTGAAGCCGCGCGGCGCGGCGCGCTCGAAGTCGATGTCGTCAGCCTCGAATCCGAACGCGAGATGCCGGCGATGAAATCCGAGCAGGGTCGCGAGGAACTCGAAGTTGCGCGCGAAGAAGCAGTCAGCTTCATTCCATCATGGGGACCAAAGCGGATCGTCGTGCGCGACGGCAAAGCGGTTGGAATCGAACTGGTGCGATGCGTCCGCGTTTTCGACGACACCGGACGCTTCAAGCCCGAATTCGATGAGTCGCAGCGCCGTACCATCGAAGCCGATACCATCATTCTCGCGATCGGGCAGGCGCCCGACCTTTCATTCCTCAAACCCGAAGATGGCGTCGAAACCACGCCGGCGGGATCGCTCAAGATCGATCCGGTGACGCTCGCGACCAATATTCCCGGCGTTTTCGGCGGCGGCGATGCCGCCTTTCCGCCCTCACTCCTCATCACCTGCGCGCAACAGGGCAAACTCGCCGCGCGCTCCATCGACGCCTATCTGCATGGCGAAACCATCGCGCCGCGCGAGATGCGCGTCATCGTGGAGGAAATGCCTACCGATAGTTACAAGATGGTTCCGCAGTACGAGCAGATCGATCGATATATTCCGATCGTGCCACTCGAGCGGCGCAGCGGAATTACCGAGGTCGAACCGGCGCTGTCGAGCCAGGAAGCGCAGGAACAGGCGAGCCGCTGCCTCTATTGCCACGTGCATCCGATTTACAACGGCGCGCGATGCATCCTATGCAATCGATGCGTTGATATCTGCCCTGAGCATTGCCTGCATTTCACGCAGGCCGATCGCATCGCCGACCAGGTGCCGATAAGTCCGATCGTCGGCGCGGACGGCGTCGCAAGCGTGTTCCTCTATGATGAGGCGAAGTGTATCCGATGCGGCCTCTGCGCGATCCGATGCCCAACGTCGGCGATCACGATGGAGCGATTCCAGTTCGAGGAGGTCGAAGCGAGGTGAGCGATCCGCGTCACATGAAAAAGCCCGACGCAGCTGACCCCGAGCGCCGGCGCGTCCTGCGTCTGCTCGGCAAGGGTTCGGTCGTCGCGGCATTCATCGCGCAGATCGGCGCGGCGGGCCGGGCATTTTATCCGAACATTCTTTACGAGCCGCCGACTCGCTTCAAACTCAAGCGCCCCGACGAGTATCCGCCGGGATTTACCTTCGACTCCGCGCACCGGCTTTTTGTGGTGCGCGAGAAGGAAGATTTCCACGTCATCTCGGCCATCTGCACGCATCTCGGATGCACGGTCCAATGGAAAGGCACGGAATTCGACTGCCCTTGTCATGGCAGCCGCTTCGCTCCCGACGGTCAGGTCATCGGAGGTCCGGCGCCGCGCCCGCTCAACTGGTTCGATACCGAGCTTTCCCCTGATGGTTTCCTCGAAGTCGATAGCGCAATCGACGTGAAGCCCGGCTTCCGCCTCGCGGCGAAAGGAAAGGCCTAGGATGCGCAACCGGCTGGCGAAATTGTGGCGTGCGATCACCTGGACGTGGTCGCCGGAAAGCGAACGCGAATCGTCGGAAGCGATCGTTCGCAACATGTGGCTGCACTGGTTCCCCGCGAAGATCACTCGCGCGGCGATGAGTTGGAACTACTCGATGTGGCTCGGGACCGCATCGGCCTCGCTATTCCTGATCCTCACCATCACGGGTGTGATGTTGATGTTCTTTTACGTGCCGTCGACTGAACGCGCATACGGAAGCATCAAGGACCTCGAATTTGCGGTGAGTTTCGGGCGCATCCTGCGCAATCAGCATCGATGGGCCGCCGAAGGCATGGTGGCGGTGGTCTTCCTGCATATGGCGCGAGTCTTCTTCACCGGCGCGTATCGCGGTCCCCGCGTCGCCAACTGGCTGGTCGGCGTCGTCCTTTGATGCTGACGCTGCTGCTTTCGTTTACCGGATATCTGCTGCCGTGGGATCAGCTTGCGTTCTGGGCGGTAACCGTAGGAACCAACATCGCGCGCGAGGCCCCGATCGTCGGCGGCACCATCAGCTTCCTGTTGCTTGGCGGCAATCAAATCGATCAGCAGACGCTGCTGCGATTTTACGTTCTGCACGTTTTCTTTCTGCCCGTGCTGCTATGGATGCTCTTCGCCTATCACATGTGGCGCGTGCGAAAAGACGGCGGCCTCGCGGCGGTCGAACCGATTCGCTCCGAGCGCACGATGCGTCCGAAAGAGATGCCCACCACCAAGAGCTACTCGATGTTCGGGCTGACGCCGGGAACCTCGGTGCAGGTGCTCAGTTCCACCGATCTCGAGGAGCAGGACCTCGTTACTTCGTCGCCCAATCTGACGCGGCGCATGATGCTGGTGTTCCTCGCGATTCTCAATGTTACCTTGCTGGCGGCAATCCTGTTCAATGCTCCGCTCGAAGAGGCCGCCAACGCCGCCGTAACGCCGAATCCGGCGAAGGCGCCCTGGTACTTCGTCTGGCTGCAGGAACTGGTCGCATCCACCACCGTGCGCCTCGGTCCGCTGACTATCAGTGGCGGCTTTCTCGGCGGCATCCTGCTGCCGGGATTTTTGCTGATCGTACTGGCTCTGTGGCCGTGGCTCGACCGCTCGCCCAAAAGTGCCGAGGGCCGATGGTTTCCGAGTACCCGTCGCAATCAGAATGGCGTCTTTGCCGCGGCAATCGTCGTAATCGTCATCTTGATTTTCGTCGGCGTCTACCTGCGCGGGCCTTATTGGAAAATCTATCTGCCCGGCACTCCACGCCCAGTCATGCCGAGGATGCTCTAGGCTGCGATGGCAAGGAATCAACAATCCTACGAGGCGACCGACTACGGATGGCTGGTGGCGATGTCGTTCGTGTTCCTCGCCCTGGTCGCGCTCGCGCTGTGGCACGAGGCTTTTCCATCGTGGCGGCCGATTCAAAAAACTTTTCGCACCACCTTGCAAAAATACGCGGGCGTCGAGAAGGCTGACGCGTTTCAAAGCGGCATCAAGCAGATCTGGATTCCCAAGATCAATGTCGTCGATCGCTGTGTCACCTGCCACCTTGGTTACGATTGGGGAGCCGTGCTGCCCGCGACCCTCGGTGAGCCGCTGATGCCGCATCCGAATCTTCCCTACATGGACCAGCATCCGTTCCAGCAGTTCGGATGCACTCCCTGTCACGGTGGCCAGGGCTGGGCCACGACTGCGGATGCCGCGCACGGTGAGAAGGATTGGAACGATCCGATGCTCTCGAACGCCATCGCGACGCGATATGGACTCACGCGCGGTGAGCTGATGCAGATGCGATGCAACTATTGCCATCGCCACGATGTCGCGACGCCGGGGATGGATCAGATCAACGCGGCCAAGCAACTCTTCAAGAAGAAAAAGTGCATCGTTTGTCACACCGTCGAGGGGCGCGGAGGCGCGACGGCCCCTGAGATCACTTATTTTGGCGACAAAGATCCCGAGCTGGTCGACTTCAGCCACGTGACCGGCGTGCGCACGCTATTCAACTGGAACTACGAACATCTGATGGCGCCGGACCAGATCTCGCCGCATACGGTGATGCCGACCTTCAACTTCACGCCTGAACAAGCGCGCGACCTGACGCTGCTGCTGCTCAGCTGGCGGCGCGAGATTTTCCCACCCGAATATATCCCCGCCCCCATCGAGGCCGCGCCCTCCCCGGAGGCGTCACCCTCCGCCGCAGCCTCGCCCGCCGCCGCGCCCTCCCCGACGACGAAGTAGGCTCGCATCCGCTTGCAGGGGCGATAGGCCTCTGGATAGGTTTGCACGCATCAACCTCGAGGATGTGACTCTATGAAAGACCTGCTGCCGCTCGCGGAAAAAATCGGCGCGTCGCTCAAACAACGCAAAGAGACTGTTGCGATTGCGGAGTCCTCGTCGGGTGGGCTGATCGCGGCCTCACTCCTGAGCGTGCCGGGAGCCTCCGCGTACTTCCTCGGCGGGGTGGTCGTGTACACGCGCAAGTCGATGCAGGAGCTGTTGGGCTTCACCGAGGAAACTTTCAAAGGGATGCGCGGGATCACCGAAGCGACCGCGCTGGTCCTCGCGAAAGGCGCGCGCGAACGGCTGTCGTCCACCTGGGGGCTCGCTGAAATCGGCGCCGCAGGTCCGACTGGAAGCCGCTATGGCGACGCCGCCGGAACCACATGTATCGCGGTGGTAGGACCGAGTGAGCGCGCGGCGGTGATTCGAACCGGCAACAGTGACCGCGTGGCAAACATGCGCGCCTTCGCGGAAGCGGTTTTGCGCCTGTTCGACGAAAGCCTCAGTTAGACGATCGATGGGCGGGATGAATGTGCGGGCTGACGATTCCAAGCGCCGCGCGCAGCTTCGGCTTGAGTAGCTGCACCAGCGACGCTTCCCAGCAGATGTAGTTGTCCGGAATGTCGAGCACGACGACTTTGTCGGCGTGCGCATCGCCGAAGCGCTCGAGGATGACTCGCCGATGCGCCTCTTCCATCACGCAAATCACATCGGCCTCGTCGATCAATTCCTGATTGACCGGATTCTTTGCCCACGGTTCCGTGCCGGCCGAGGTCACCCACATCGGCGCGCACATCTCGGCGATCAGCATTGCGGCGGTGGGGCTTCGATCTTTGTTCCCCGTGCAGACCATCAAGACCTTTTTCATATCGCCCAAGCATACTATTTAGAAGTTATCTTTGGGGAGATCCGCCTATGCCATACGCACAATCATCGGGAGCAAAACTCTACTTCGAGGAAACCGGCAACGGCCATCCAATCATCTTTGTCCATGAGTTCGCCGCCGACCATCGCGAATGGGAGACCCAGGTCCGATGGTTTTCGCGCAACTATCGATGCATCACCTTCAACGCGCGCGGTTACCCGCCCTCCGATGTTCCCGAGGATGACGCCTCGTATGGTCAGACTCAGGCTACCGACGACATCGTCGCGGTCCTGAACCATCTCGGCATCGCAAAGGCGCATGTCGTGGGGTTGAGCCAGGGTGCGTTTGCCACGCTGCACTTCGGGTTGCGCTATCCTCAGATGGCGACGGCCCTGGTCGCGGCGGGAGGCGGTTCGGGCGCACCGAAAGGTGAGCGCGAAATTTTCCGCCGGCAATGCGAGGCCAGCGCCGACCGCTTTCTCAAGGAAGGTTCCGCCGCGCTCGCGCAGGCGATGGGAGTTGGGGCGTCGCGGGTGCAACTCCAGAATAAAGACCCCCGCGGATGGCAGGAGTTCGTACAACATCTGAGCGAGCATTCGGCCAAGGGGTCCGCGCTCACCCTACGCAACTACCAGGCGCTGCGTCCCTCGCTCTACGATTTGGAGGCGGATCTGGCCAAAATGACGGTCCCGCTGCTGCTGGTCTGCGGCGACGAGGACGATGGGTGCCTTGACGCGAACATTTTCCTTAAGCGAACGGTTCCCAGCGCGGGCTTGTGGATGGTGCCGCGCACCGGGCATGCGGTGAACCTCGAAGAGCCCGATGCATTCAATCGCAATGTGCAGGAATTCTTCGGCATCGTCGAGCGCGGCAAATGGACCGTGCGCGATCCTCGCACTCTCGCGGGCGGCACGCTGATCGGCTCCAGAACGCGCGCTTGAAAGAGTTGTCCGCCTTCCTTTTGTTCGCCCCCTCAGCGGGAGATTACAGAGGGGGGCGCGGGTGCTCACCGGCCGGCGGAATCGCGATGCCTTCCTGCTCGCAGGTGTTCGCGATGTCGGAGACGGTCGCGCGATGCATATCACGCTCGTAACGCAGATCGTCGAACTCGGTGCCGCGATGCATCGTACAGCGATCGTCCCACATCACCAGGTCATGCAAACGCCATCGATGTGTGTAGACAAACTGGCGCTGGGTTGCGTGCGCGATGAGCTGATCGACGAGCGCGCGGCATTCGTCGTCGGGCATCCCGAAAATATGTCCGATATGCGACGCGATGTAGAGTGATTTGCGGCCATTTTCAGGAATCGTCCGCACCATCACCTGCGGGACCGGTGGTAGCTCTTTACGCTCCGATTCCGAGAAATTGGTGAACCCGGTCCGAGCCCGCGAATACGCAAGCGCATGTTCCGCGACGAGCCCCTCCAGCTTTCGCTTCATCTCGTTGGGAAGCGCATCGTAGGCGGCGCGCAGGTCGGCGAATTCGGTGTGACCTCCGATCGGTGCGATGCTTCGCGCATACAGGATCGACGCCCGCGCCGGCAAATACTTGAATGAGCTATCGGTGTGCCACAGCCGGTTACCGAGATTCAGCCCACGCACCTTGCTGTTCTCGGCCCAAATATCGCCTCGATAGGTCAGATTCGAGACATCGACCATTTCGGGTCGCAGCCGTAGTTTCGCATCCGGGCGGTAGGCGCCAATCGACGGTTCAATCGGTCCGATGTGCCTGGCGAATGCGAGGTGCTGTTCCTCGGTAAGATTCTGATCGGGAAAAACCAGCACCGCGTAGCGCCAGAACGCTTCTTTGATCGACGCGATATCGTCCGCGCCGACCGCTCCCAGATCGACGCCAATCTCCGCTCCAAAGGTCCCAGTGATCGGATAGATGCTGATGCCCATGATGCCGCGACTTTAACGCGATTTCCGTGCGTATAACACCACAGTGCGAACCCCTGATTGTTCGCAGCAGCCGA
This sequence comes from uncultured delta proteobacterium, assembly GCA_963814035.1. Classification (GTDB taxonomy): domain Bacteria; phylum Desulfobacterota; class Binatia; order Binatales; family Binataceae; genus DATGKG01. The sequence continues at coordinate 211,514 of CAWFBH010000006.1, read as the reverse complement.
TCAGCGTCGCGAACCGCTCAGTAAAGGTCCGGTTTGGCCAGTGCTTGATCGATCTCTTCGCCGCTGACCTGCTGTCCAGCCTCCAAGCGAGCGATCAGGTTATCAATTCGAGCGCTCTTTTGAGCGAAGTAGGGATTGTTCTTGTCGCCGTCGCGTCCATCACGGAGCGCGTTTTGCGAAGCTTCCTGCAAATCCGCGATCAATTGAGGATTAGGCTGCGCAGTATAGGTGGTGGTTGTCGTTCTGTAAGTGTAGGTCGTTTGACCAATTCCTGCCCAGGCTGGCATCGCGAGTAGTGTGACCAACGCAGCTGCCGCCGAAATACGGGTTAGACTTTTCATTGCTTTACCTCCGTTAAAAGACAATCAGCGCAGATTTATGCGCGACCGCTGCAATACGACGGCCGCGTCCGGGAGCTGAATCCCGAGAAGTTCAGGCTGATAAACAGATAGACGGAAAAGCGAGCTCGAATCGTCAGTCGAGAATCTGGCCGACTGCGGAAACCTTGGGCTGCGCCGCTAGCGCGCTTTGATGTCGCGCAATACCGGCAGGATGTATTCGCGGAAATGCGCGGGATCCTCGCTCATCGGAAAATGTCCGAGCCCGCGCATCGTGGTGTACTTCGCGCCCTTGATGCGTTTGGCGAGTTCTTCCGACATTTCAGGTGTGGTCGCCCAGTCGTACTCGCCAGTCAGCAGGTACAGCGGAGTACGCGTCGCATCAATTTTTTCGGCAGTCTCCGTCAGATCATGATCGATGGAGTAATAATAGAGGTCGCCTTTGAAAACGGGCGGGGCGCCCTGACTATAACCCCAGGCCGTCTCGCGCCGGTATTTTTCCGGACTGGTTGGTGACATCAAACCGTACATCGCGCTCGCCTTATACTCATTGCTCACTCGCGGATGCGACCACTGATCATCGAAACCGCCGGGAGTGACGATTCCCGCCTCGAGCCCGATAATCGCGCGGAACTTGTCCGCATGATGCATCGCGAGGTCGGTCGCGAGATGGCCGCCGATCGAGCTCCCCATGTAAACGGGACGTTCGAGCTCAAGTTCGCGGGCGAGCGTAGTCACGAACTTCAGTAGAAAATCCTTGGTGAGTTTGTATTCGCTGCGCCACCATTCGATGCCGGTCGGGGGAACCGATTTGGCATGGTAGGGGAGGTCATACGCGATCATGCGAAAGTCGCGCTGCAGCTCGGCGTCTTCAAGCAGATGACGCCACTGCCGGCCGTCCGCGCCCGCGGTATGTTGCAGCAATATCGGAATGCCACGCCCCGCTTCCTCGAAGTAGACGCGGTATTCGATGCCGTCGATGCTGATGTAGATGTAGCGGCCGATTGCGGTATCGAAACGTGGCATTTGAATTCCTCGCTCAGCCGGATTTGCGCATCAGTTCGAACAATCGGCACGTCGCGCGATAGTAGGGATTGAAGCCGAGCCGGTCACCTTCGAGAGTGAAATTCTGACGCGTCATCGCGGCCATCAAATCCTGATAGAACGGTTTCGGGATCGGTTTTAGAAGCTCGCGCCAATCGCTCTCGGGCGCCGCGATCTTCACGTCCCACTTTGGCGCGTCGGTTTTGGAAAACTCGCTGATGCGCCCTTCGCGCATTTTCATGAGGTAGGCTTCGACGCCGACCTCGAATCTTACGTCGGCGTTCCACAACCTCGCCGCCAACTTGAATTCGCCATCGGAGTTGGCAGCCTGGGTAATCGAATTCGGGTCGAAAAGTGGCATCGATGTTTTCCTCAGGCGGCGCGGGTGAGGCGCAGCAATTCGGTGGCAGATTTGATGTTTTCCGCATCGAGCGCGGCCTGCGAACATGCCGCCGCGCCGTTGCGGCCGAGGATCTGCGATGCGAGCGCGATGAACTTGCGCATCAGATTTTCGCGTTGGAGACGTAGATCGCTGGCCGGCTTTCCGGAATCCGATTCCGCCTGAAAGGCGTTCCCATTCGTCCTGACCTGGACCACGGCCTGGGTCTGCCGAGTTTTTCCCGCCGCGACAACCTTCACCCGATCGCGCAAAGAAACCACCTCGGATGCGGTAACTTTCGCGTCGCTGAAAGTCGCGAGGTCGCTGGTATCCTCGCCGAGCAGCGCCATCGCCGTGGTGGCGCGCACGCTGAATTTCCCTTCGAGTCCGGTCTTCGGCTCCTCGATATTGCAGATGCTGAACAACGACGGATGAACTCGCACTTCGATCGAGTCGATCAAATTCGGATCGATACGATGTTCACTGCGAATGAGCTGCGCGGCGTTGATCGGCGCATGCGTCAGGTAGCACGAGGCGTGGTATTTGAAGAGATTGTCACGAATCAGGAATTTCCCCGCGAGCGAATCGAGCAATTCCTGATTCGGTTTCGCGCCTGAATGAGTTGCAAAGAATCCCGCCTCGGTTTCAAGGATCGCAGGATTCGAAGTGTAGCCGCCGCGCGCCGCGATTGCGCTGAAAAGCCCGTTCGACGCCGCGCGGCCCGCGTGCAGCGGCTTCGCCATCGTGCCGAATCCCGACTTGAGGCCGGCGGCCTGCGTTCCCGCCAGTCCCAGCGCGCGCAGCCATCCGTCTTCATCGAGTTTGAGCATATGCGCGCAAGCAGCCGCCGCGCCGAAGGTTCCGATGGTGCCGGTGGAGTGAAAACCAATCACATAGTGTTGCGCACCGATTAGCGCGCCGAGCCGGCATTCGGCCTCGACGCCGACGACGATCGCTTCGAGGATATCGCGTCCGGTCGCGCCCGTGGTTTCCGCGAGTGCAAGAATCGCTGGAATTATCGGCGCCGACGGATGCCCACCCATCGCCATATGCGTATCGTCGAAATCGAGCGCGTGGCCGGCCGCACCGTTGACGAGCGCAGCCGTCAGTCGAGACGCGCGTTCGTTGCGGCCGATGAGGCTCGCTTCCGATGAATGTTCGCTGGTGAGCGATTTCATTGACGAGAATGTCGGTGAGGGTTTCGCGCGAGCCTGCGATCGCGACGCCGAAGAAATCCAGCAGACAATGCCGCGCGACTTCCCGGGCATCTTCAGGAGTTTCCTCCCATCGAATGCCACGAACGGCGCGGACCAGCGCGCGCGTGAGGCCGATACTATCAATCGCTTCCGAGGTGCTCATGCCCCTTAACCTCGATCCGCAACATAGACGAATCGCCGAAAGCTTTGCTAGGAGCTTGAGGCATGGCGGATCAACCCGACTTCAGTCAATTCACCTTGATGCTGAAGGGCCACTCCTTCGAGGACTTCAAGGAGGGGCAGGTCTTTGAGCATCATTGGGGACGCACCATCAACGCGGGCGACAACTCGCTCTTCACTACCGCGACGCTCGCGCACAACCCGCTCTACTTCAACGCCGAGTATGCGCGCGCGCTCGGCCATCCCGATGTGGTCGTCAATCCGTTGCTGATCGCGTGCACCGTGGTCGGCATTTCGGTTGAGGACCTGAGCGAAGCGGGCGGCCCGTTTCTCGGCATCAACGACATGGAGTTTGTGCGGCCCGTTTATCCCGGCGACACGCTGAGCGCGCGCAGCACCGTGGTATCGACGCGAGAATCGGCCAGCCGCGGCAACTTCGGCATCGTCACCTGGCGCACCGAGGCGCGCAATCAACGCGACGAAATCGTCATCACCTATCAACGCACCAACCTGGTCGCGAAGAAAAGAGGAGCACCACTGTGAGTTACATGACGGACGAGCGCCGGATGATACAGCAATCGGCGCGCGATTTTGCGATGAATGAGGTGCTGCCGCTCGCGAACAAGCTCGACCCCGAGCAGGGCGACATTCCGATGGATTTGCGCGACAAGCTCGCGCAGATGGGCTACTTCGGCATCGTGATTCCCGAAGAGTACGGCGGCCTCGGCATGGGCGCGTTCGAGTATGTGCTGATTACCGAGGAGCTGGCGCGCGCGTGGATGAGCGTCGCGAGCATCATCGCGCGCGGCAACGGGCTCGGCGGCGGCTTCACGGCGGAGCAGCGGAAGGAATTTCTGCCGAAAATGGCGCGCGGCGAATTCCTCGGAGCCGCGGCGCTATCGGAACCCGATGCGGGCTCTGATCTCGCGAATGTATCATGCAAGGCGACCCGCGACGGCGACGGATGGGTCCTCAATGGCACCAAGACGTGGTGTACATTTGCCGACGGCGCGGATTTCATTTCGGTGCTCGCGCGCACGAGGCAGCCCTCGGATCCGCGTCGGCGTCATGAAGGCATCAGCCAGTTCCTCGTGTTGAAGGAGCGCGGAAAATTTCCGCCCGGCCTCACCGGCTCGCCCATTCGCAAGATCGGCTACTTCGGATGGAAGACCTGGGAGCTCCACTTCGACAACCTGCGCCTGCCTGCCGACGCGATGTTGGGACGCGAGCGCGAAGGCGGCGGGGAGGGCAAGGCATTTCAGGCGACGGTCAGCGGGCTGGAGACGGCGCGGGTGCATACGGCGGCACGCGCAATCGGCCTCGCACGTGGCGGCCTCGAAGATTCTGTCAACTATGCGCAACGTCGAATGGCCTTCGGCCATCCGATCGGAGACTTCCAGGCGATTCGGTTCAAGATCGCTGAGATGGCGACCGAGATCGAGGCGGCCCGTCAGTTGACGTACTTTGTCGCTGATGAAATAGATTCGCACCGCCGATGCGACAAGGAAGCCTCGATGGCGAAGCTGTTTGCCTCCGAGATGGCCGAGCGCGTCACCAGCCAGGCCCTGCAAATCCACGGCGGCTACGGCTATACCAAGGATTTCCCGCTCGAACGCTACTGGCGCGATGCGCGGCTGACCAAGATTTTCGAGGGTACCTCCGAAATCCAGATGCGAATCATCTCCGATCGCCTGCTGCCGAGGCCAAAAGCATGAGCGCCGCAATTTCAAAACTCACCGGCGCGAAAAACTACTTCGAGGATTTCGAGGTCGGCGCGAAGATGCGTCATGCGCGAGGCTCCACCATCGGTGAAATCGAGAATCAGATGCTCACCAAGCTGGTCCTCAACACCGCCGATGGCCACTACAACGAGCATCGCATGCGCGGCACCAACTTCGGCCAGCGGCTCGTGTTCGGGCTCATCACCGGCTCGGTATGTATCGGGCTCGCGACTCAAGATACCGCGGAAAACGCACTCGCCGAGCTGAGCATGACCGGCATCCGCTTCACCGCGCCGGTTTTCCATGGTGACTCGCTGTATGCCTACACCGAGGTGCTCGAAAAGCGCGACGCCGATCGCGCCGACGCCGGCATCGTGCGCTTCAAGCATTGGGGGACCAAGCAGGACGGCACCGTCGTGTTCGAGGGCGAGCGCACGGTGCTCATCAAGCGGCGCAGTCATTGGGGGAATCGGTGACGACACCGCGGGGGGAATCGATGATGATGACGACTCGTAGTGGTCCGCTCTCCGATGTTCGCGTGCTCGATCTCACCCAGGCGCTCGCGGGGCCCTACTGCACGATGCTGCTCGCCGACCTCGGCGCGGATGTCATCAAGATCGAGCCTCCGGGCGGCGACATGACTCGTCCGATGGGACCGCCTCCACCCGATCGCGACGGATGCGACTATGGCGGCTATTTCGCCAGCGTCAATCGCAACAAGCGCGGCGTGGTCCTCGACATCAAGACTGATGCGGGCCGCGAAGCGCTATTCAAATTGGCCAAGACCGCCGATGCGGTCGTCGAGAATGCCAGGACCGGCGTCATGGATCGCATGGGGGTCGGCTACGAGATTTTGCGCGAGCACAACCCCAAGCTGGTCTATGCCGCCGTCCGAGGCTTCGGCGATCCACGCACGGGACGCAGTCCCTACGCGGACTGGCCCTGCTTCGACGTCGTCGCGCAGAGCATGGGCGGCATCGTCGCGGTCACTGGACCGATTGGTACCCAGGGTTCGAAAGTCGGTGTCGGCGTAGGCGATATCTATCCGGGGACGCTCGCGGCGCTTGGCGTGGTATCCGCCATTCACGCGGCGCGCCGCGACGGGGTCGGACAATTTATCGATGTCGCGATGTACGACGCGATTCTCGCGCTGTGCGAGACTCTCGTTTACAGCTACGCGCGTGGCGGGACCGTTCACGAACCCGCGGGTAATGGAACGCGGGTCCTGTGCCCCTTCGATATTTTTTCCACCCGCGACGGCGCGGTCGCAATTGCCTCGCCGGGAGAAAATCACTGGGGAATTTTGTGCAATGCGATGGGTCATCTTGAGCTGGTCAATGACGATCGATGCCGCACCAATGTCCGCCGGGTAGCCAATTCGACATTTGTGCGCGGTGTGGTTGGTGATTGGACCGGTGCGCACACTACGCGCGAAGTGGTTGCGGCGCTGGGCGGAAAAGTGCCGGTCGGGCCCGTCAATTCGGTCAAAGATATATTCGATGATCCCCATCCGAAGGCGCGCAACATGCTGGTCGAAGTCGAACAGCCCGGTAACAATCCACCGCTGGTCATCGCCGGATCGCCAATCAAAATGACCGCCACGCCGCCGGGCGTCTATGCGCGCCCGCCGCTGCTCGGCGAACATACCGCCGAGATTCTTGCCGAAGTCGGCATCACAACTGGTTCAAAGGAGTAGTTAATGGCTCTTCGATTAAGACGTTCGGAATTGTCGGTGCCGGCTTCCAGCATCAAGATGATGGAGAAAGCGATCGCGAGTGACGCGGATTTGGTTTTTCTCGACCTCGAAGACGCAGTGGCGCCCGCGCAGAAAGAGGCTTCGCGCAAGAATGCGATCGAAGCGTTGCGCATCGGCAATTGGGGCAAGAAAGTTCGCGCCATTCGCGTCAATGGCGCCGACACTCATTGGGCGCACGACGATGTGATCGAAATGGTTGAAGGCGCCGGCGAGTTTCTCGATATCATCATCGTGCCGAAGCCCAAGGCGCCGCGCGACATCTGGTTCTTCGACACGCTGCTCACCCAACTCGAAACCAAACTCCATCTCAAGAAGAAAATCGGCCTCGAGGCGCTGATCGAGGAAAGCGCCGCGCTCGCGAATGTCGAGGCCATCGCGTCGTGTTGCCCGCGCCTGGAAGCGCTCATCCTCGGATTTGGCGATCTCTCGGCGAGCCAGGGCATGCGCTTCGGGGTCGCGACCGATCCTGCGAATCGATATCCCGGCGACATCTGGCATCATGCGCGCGGCCGGATGATAACCGCGTGTCGCGCCAACGGCATCGACGCGATCGACGGTCCGTTCGGCAACTTCAAGGATCCCGAAGGTTACCGCCGCGATGCGACCTGGGCTGCAACCATGGGCGCGGTCGGCAAATGGGCGATTCATCCGAGCCAGATTGAACTCGCCAACGATGTCTTCGCGCCGACGCCGCATGAAATCGAAAGCGCGCGCAAGATGTCCGAGGCTTACCAGGCGGCGACGCGCGATGGCGCCGGTGCCGCGGGCGCGGGCGGGATGCTGGTCGATGCGGTTGCGGTGCGCATTTTCGAAGGCGTGCTCGAACGCGCGCGCCTGACCGGCCGCGCGTAATGCTATCGCCAACGGCGCGATCAGGTTAGATCCAGCCTGATGGAATGTGACGTTCTGATCGTTGGTGCGGGCAACGCCGCGATGTGCGCGGCGCTCGCCGCGCGTGAAAATGGCGCGAGCGTTATCGTGCTGGAGCGCGCTTCGATCGCGGAGCGCGGCGGCAACTCAACGTTCACCGCCGGCGCGATTCGGGTCGCCTACAACACGCTCGACGATCTCCTCGAACTGCTTCCCGATCTTTCGGAAGAAGAAAAGGCCAACACCGATTTTGGCATCTACTCTGAAGATCAGTTCTTCGAGGATATGGGTCGGGTCACGCAGTATCACACCGATCCCGACATGGTCGAACTGCTGGTGCGCCGGAGTCATCCGACGCTCAAGTGGATGCGCGGCAAAGGGCATTCGCTTCGCTCCGATTTACGGCCGGCAGGCCTTCAAGGTTGAGGGCAAATTCAAATTCTGGGGCGGCCTGACGATCGAGGCGTGGGGCGGCGGTCCGGGACTTATCGAGGCGCTGCATACGATCGCCGGACGCGAAGGCGCGAAGATCATATACAACGCGCGCGCGCTGTCGCTTATCAGCGATGACGACGGCGTGCATGGCGCGAAGGTCCGCATCGACGGCCGCACCACCGAGATTCGCGCGAAGTCGGTGGTCCTCGCGAGCGGCGGCTTCGAGGCTAACGCGGAATGGCGCACGCGCTACCTCGGCCCGAACTGGGATCTCGCGAAAGTGCGAGGCACGCGGTTCAACACCGGCGACGGTATTCGCATGGCGCTCGAAGCGGGCGCGCTGCCATATGGCAACTGGTCCGGCTGCCATGCCGTCGGATGGGATCGCAATGCGCCGGAATTCGGCGACCTCGCGGTGGGCGATGGATTTCAGAAGCACAGCTATCCGTTCGGCATCATGCTCAACGCGCGCGGGCAGCGCTTCGTCGATGAGGGCGCGGATTTTCGCAACTACACCTACGCCAAGTATGGGCGCGTGATTCTCGAACAGCCGGGGCAGTTCGCCTGGCAGATTTTCGACGACAAGGTGAAGCATCTGTTGCGCGACGAATATCGCATCAAGCAGGTGACTAAGGTCGTCGCGAATTCCCTCGACGAGTTAGTGAGCAAACTCGATGATGTTGATGCCGCCGCTGCGCTAGCGGAGATCCATCGCTACAACGAGGCGGTAAATACGTCGGCGCCGTTCAACCCCAACATCAAGGATGGCCGCAATACCAAAGGTCTCGCGGTGCCGAAGAGTAACTGGGCCAACACCATCGATACGCCGCCGTTTCTTGCCTTCGCGGTGACCACCGGAATCACATTCACCTTTGGCGGGTTGCGCATCACCCGCGACGCGCAAGTGATTGACAGTGACGGCAAGCCGATACGCGGCCTCTATGCCGCTGGCGAGCTCGTCGGCGGACTTTTCTATTTCAACTATCCGGGCGGGACCGGACTGATGTCCGGCGCGGTGTTCGGAAAGATCGCCGGCACCTCGGCGGCAAATGCGCTGAAAGCCACGTCTAGCTGAGCGGCGGCAGCAACCGGTTCTGCTGAAACAACCGAATCCACTTGCGCATCATATCCGCGGAATCGATGCAGTCGTGGAAACCCGCCTGCCGCGCCTTGATCGTGCTCACCAGCATCGGCTGACTCACCAGCCTGGGAGATCCTTCCTTGCGATAGCCGAGGCAGGAATCGGCGAAGAAAAACGATTCGCCAACATAGGCGTGAAGGTCCACCGGCGCGACCAGGTTGTACTTCTTTACGATCGCGGCCCACTCCGCCTGTCGCTTCGGCATTTCCAGCGCGAGCGAGAGCGGCCGGGTTGGCCCCGGCTTCATCCCGAACGCGTCGGCCACCACCGGCCAGAGATCCTGCCAGGTCGCGACGTCGCCATTGGTGATGTTGAAGGTTTCGTTGCGTGCGGTTTCGGAGGTCGCGGCCCATTCCATCGAGCGCGCGAGGAGATCGGTATCCACCAGCTCGAAAACCGAAGGGTCGCCGCCGGGAAAATAAAGCGGGCTGCCTTCCTCGCGCAGCAACGCCGCATAAACTCCCAGTGGCGGAATGATACTGAGGTTGCCGCCGATCGCCTCGCCAATCACGATCTGCGGACGCAGGATCGTGAAGCCCCACCTTTTCCCGGCCTGCTTGCCGCGCAGATAGTCCTCCTGCAGCCAGTAGAAATTCTGGTGCGGATGGCGCGGGGCGCGCTCGCGCGCAGGAATCGGAATCGGCGCCAGGTGCGCGCCGTACGCCTTGGTGCCTTGCAGCAGCGAAACATGCCGCAGATTCTTCGCCGCGCCTTCCAGCGGATCGAACAGATTGCGCAGCATCGTGAGGTTCACTTCCATCTGCGCGCGATCGACCCACCCCTCGAAGATGCCGGGCTTCTCGCTGAGCGCCGCGTACGCCACATGCGTCACATCGGTCATTTCTTCGAAGAGTTCGCGGCAGCGATCCTCATCGAGAAGATCGGCCGAGACGAATCGTGCGTCGTACAGATGAGTGGGTGCGCGGCGCGAAACCGCGACGACTTCCCAATCGGGAAGCTTCGCGAAATGACGCACCGCGCCGTAGCCGACTAACCCCGACGCTCCCGCGACGAGAATTTTCCACTTCGCCATCGCGTCACACCAGGCGCATACGCATGCCGCACACCATCACGGTGTCATCGTTGATGCGGCGTCCCTGCTTCTCGGCCGCGTCGAGCGCATGCTTGCGATCATTCGACGCGAGGTCGAGTCCGCTCAGGCCTTCGCCGCGCCCGTCGGTCTCTTTGACGAATCGAATCGTTGCGTTCTGAACCGCGACCGCATTGCCCTCGAGCGGCAAGTCGAGAATCTGGGCCCATCGCTTCGCGAGCGCGTCGGGTTCGGGCGACTGGATTTCGACCGCCTTGATCGCGCGTACGACGTTGGTCCTGACCGCCGGTTTCCAATCTTTTCCAGCCGGCTCCCATGGCCCATCCGGCGCTTCACCGCCCGGCTGATGATCGATTTCGAGAAAGGTCCCGCCGGTGTCGCGCGGATGAAGCTGCATGTTGTGAAAATGCGCGGTGTCATGATCGATGACCTTGCGAACATTCAGTTTCGCGACGCGCTCCTTCACCGGTCCGTGATCCTCGCACTGCATGATGCACATGTAGCCGCCGTCGCCTTTGCGCCGCTGGAGATAACGTCCACCGGCAGTGTTCTCTTGAATAGGCGCGACCACTTCGATGAATTGATTGCCGACCGGGAACAGCGCGTTTTCCAGCCCGAAGACTTTCACGCCCGGGTCGCGAAAACATACTTCGAGGCCGAGGACGTTTTTCATGTCATCGACGATGGGAGCCAGCTTGTTCGCGACCAGCGCGATTTGGCGGACACGAAGCCACATAAGATTTCTCCTTAGCGCCCGATGAAGCGGGGCTTGCGTTTTTCGACTTTCGCGGCGAAGGCCTCGCGAGTGTCGTGGGTACTGAACATCGGCAGATGATGCGCGGATTCGAGCTCGATGTAACTCGCGAAGTCCATCCGCTCGGCTTCGACGAAATGCGCCTTCATGGTGCGCAATGCGATCGGCGCGGCTTCCGCGATCCGACTCACGATCGCGGCAACGTCCTTACGGAAAGTTTCATCCGGGAAGACGCGCGAGACGAGACCAATGCGTAACGCCTCAGCCGCGTCGAACTTATCGGGCATGAAATACAACTCGCGCGCCTTGGCCGCGCCGACGATGCGCGGCAACGACCACGGACCGCCCATGTCGCCCGCGACGCCCACATCGAGGAACGCGGTGTTGAAACGGGCCGACGGCGCGGCGTAGCGCAGATCGCATCCGAGCGCCCATCCGAGCCCCGCTCCGGCGCACGCGCCGTTGATCGCCGCGATGGTGACCGCGGGCATCGTGTGAAGCAGCACCGGCACGCGGAAATCGTCGGTGCTGGAGGGCTCGTCGTCGCTGTCAGACGCGACCATCTGCAGATCGGCGCCGGGGCAGAAGGTCTTGCCCGCGCCGGTCAGCACCAGCACGCGCACCTCGCGATCATCGGCAGCCGCGCTAAGAGCCTCGCGCGCCTCGCGCAGCATCTTCTTGGTCATGCCGTTGAGGCGATCCGGGCGATTGATGGTCAAGGTCGCGACGGGGCCCGACTTTTCGTAGAGAATCGTTTCGAATTGTTTCCCGCTCATATTTTTTCTCCTTTCCAGGGCTGGAAGCGCGGCGGACGCCGCTCGACAAATGACGCGACGCCCTCGGTCGCATCGGGATGCGTCAGCGCCTCGTTCATGATCTTGTCGGCATGGCGGATCGCCGCTTCCATACCCAGGGAAAGATGACCATAGACCTGTGACTTGATCACCGCCAGTGAGCGAGGAGAGACATTTGCGGCGAGATCGCGAATGTAGGCGCAGGCTTCGTCGAGCAGGCGCTCGCCGGGCACCACGCGATCGACGAAGCCGATGCGCAAAGCCTCGGCGGCATCGAAGCGGCGCGAGCTCCAGAGCAGATCGAGCGCGCGGCTGGTGCCAACGAGGCGCGGCAGCAGGAAGCTGGTGCCATGCTCCGCGATGAGGCCGCGCTTGGAAAAAACCGTGGTGAAGCTGGCGGTCTCGGCGGCGAAGCGAAGGTCGCACATCATCGCGAGGACGAAGCCGCCTCCGGCCGCGACGCCATTAACCGCCGCGATGACCGGCTTGGGAATCCGCAGCAGGTAGCTGAACAGCGCCGGAAGGTCGTCGCTCGCGGGAGTCGAGCTTTCGATGTCGGTCTGCGCGGTGCCGGAAGCCGATCGCGCGAGGTCAACCGCATCGAGGCCGGCGCTGAAGGCGCGCCCGGTGCCGGTGATGATGATGCCGACCGCTTTCTCATCGGCGGCAGCGCGGTCGACGGCCTCGCGAATCTCACCGACCATCCGGAAGGTAAAAGCGTTCATCCGCTCGGGCCGATTGAGCCGGACGATCGCTACCGAGTCTTTGACTTCAAGCGCGACGTTGGACGGTTCGATACTCACGCAGCACCTCTAGCCTTTGCCTAGCGAGGTAGCGAGCAGATCGCAAACTGGATTTATCGAGCCAGGAAAAAATCGGCGCGCGAGGAGTAAGTCCTCGCGCGCCCGGTTCGATGCGAGATGGAATCGTGCTTACGGCTCGTTGCCGCCAGTGGTAGTGCTCTTGGGCGCCTTCTTCAGCACCTCGCCGGTATTCGGATCGATGAAGACCTTGTGTCGGTTGACCTCGCCCTTGGACTGCGTGAAGTCAAACATATTGTCGAGCGGTCCGGCGTATTGTTCATAAGAACCGGCATCGCTGCTGGTGGCCGCAACTATGGGACCGGTCAAGCCGAAGTTCTTTTCGATGAACGCGATCGCTGAGCTCTGATCGGTAACCGTATGATCGACGAAGTTAGTTTTGGCCCACGGCGAAACCACCAGGAATGGAAGTCGAGGCCCATAGCCACAGCGTCCTTGCGCTTGCAATCCATTCGAGGAGCTGCCGCACAGGCCGGGGCCGGTCAGGGCATCGCCCTGGTTTTGCAGCATCGCGCTAGCCGTTTGCTGCGAATGCATGATGATGGGACCCATCTGATGATCGTACCATCCGTCGGAATCGTCATACATGATGAGAACCGCAGTCGTGTCCCAGAATTTTGATTCCTCGATTTGGTTGATGGTATCTGCGAGCCAGATCTGCTCGTCGCGCGGCGAGGAGTAGCCGGCATGACCATCCTGGTAGCCGGGCGCTTTGAGAAATACCACGTTGGGCATGCTGCCCGCGCTGAGAGCATCGAAGAAATCGTGGCTGTCGTATTGGTGATTCGCACCGCTCGGATCGGAGGCGCCGATCGTCACCCCTTTCGTGGGTCGGGTATGCGCCTGATTAGAAGTGCTCGAATAGAACTGGAACGGCTCGTGATGCGGAATATAATCGACCTTCGCAGAGAAGGCGCTAGTAAGCGACGTATGGCTGCGCTTGCAACCAGTGGTCATGTTCGGATTGGTGATCGTCAAATCGAAGCCGCCCTCGAACCATCCCCAGCTGAGATTCGCCGTGTTGAGCAGATTCCCGATGTTCTTACCGGTTAGATGCGCGCTGTCGCGGCTCGTGCAGACATCGTTGACCGGCTGCGCGTCGTTGGTAAGCGCCCCATCCGTAACATCTCCCGTAGGCGCATCCTGCACCGCGAGGCCGGTGTAACCGGAAACGAGGTTGACCGCGCCCGGCGCGGAGGGCCCAAACGTGGTTCCGTAGGAATTGTCATTCATCGCGAAGTGTTGCGCGTAGTTCCAGATCCCGGTGACGGTGTTGCCGTCGTAGTAGCCCATTACGATGTCTTTTGGATGGCCCGCATCCAGCGCCGAAGGGGTGCAGTCCAGGTTCACGAACTGGGGAAACATATCCATCAAGCCGTTGTCGAAGGCTTGCTGCTCGGCCTCATAGTCGTGGTCCTGATCGCAGGTCGCGGCTTGCGCAAACGAGAGCCGGAACGGGGCGCCGAAGGCTCCGTTCCAGTTGGGATTGTTCTCCCCGTTGCTATCGATCAGAGAGCCGGTCAGGCCATTGACTGACGGCGTCCCCTTCGCGGCCGTGAAGGCAGTCCCGTCGGTGTTTTTCGCGATTGGATAGGTGGCGAAATAATGGTCGAATGAAACATTTTCCTGGAATATCACCACCACATGTTCGATTGGCGTGGAAGCTCCCCACGCACTTCCCCCGACCATCGCGGTGACCGCCAGCGCTCCGCTCAAACGCGTGAGCAGTTTGCGAAATTGCATTTACGAACTCCTCCCTCGAATTGGAACATCGAATCGCCGGAGTATGCGGGCCGGAGATGAACTCCTGATTAACGCGGAAACTCGCGCGCGGAAATTCCCGATAACGAACTCGCGAACTCTATGTTACCAAACGGTTGCTTCTCAGACGGGACGGGCTAAACGCCTGTTCGATGTGCTCGCCGGCTCTGGAGGTGCGGGCTTCGAAGCCAAGCCGTCAGGCCGCCGGGCTGGCCGGGTCGACTGTGGGAGGATTGATGGCGGCCAGCAGCCCGCCTTCTCGATGGGCTTGCTTAGGTGCAAATCGGCGCCCACTTCGAGGCATCGGCGCACATCGCTTTCGAGTGCCGAGGCGGTGAGAGCGAAGATTCGGGTCCGTTCGCGCGCGGTGTCTTTTTCCAATTGCCGAATCCGGCGGATCGCCTCGAAGCCGTCCATCACCGGGATCTGAATGTCCATCAGGATGAGTACTTCCTGCGAGTCACTCGGGCTGATTGGGCAATCGGGATGCCCGCCGGATGACGCGAAGATCAGATGCGTTATCTAAATGTGTTGATGAGGCGGTCGATCGCACGCGATCGCGATCTAAAAGAAAGAGGCCGAGCGTCGTGAGCTCGGCCTCTCGGTTGTGACTTGGCAGGCCCCCTGGAGAGGCCTGCCCATGCCGTTACGGCGTCATCTGAAAAGCGCCGCTCGAATATCCAGTCGTTCGCGGGTTACCATCGTAGTCGTTGGGCACGGTCGCTATCGTCACACCCACATGGCCGATGGTTGAGGTCGCGGCACATCCGTTCTGACCGGCGACGCAGAGATGGTAATTGGCTCCCACTCCGGTCGCATCGCCGGTGCTCACAAAGAGTGGATTGACGGCCATGAAGGCAGGCGTCGCGCCGGCGCCCCAATAGCGTCCGCCCGGCGCGCCCGCGCGAGTATAGAAGACGTTATCCACGAAGGTCTCGCCGCCGGCGTAGGAGATGAATCCGTCGCCGCCGACGATGTCATAAAAGATGTTGTTTTCGATGTTGTCATTGCGCGCGCCGCCGTCGACCACAATCGCTTCCTGGGTCACATGGTCGAACGTGTTGTTGTAGAAGTTGAGCTGCCCGATGACCTGGCCGCCGTCCTGGGTCGCATTGATCCCACGAATCATGTCCTGGAAGACATTGTTCTGGTAGGTGATGTCCCCGACCGAACCGTCCAGCGCTTCAATCGACGAAACCTCAGCATGAGTTCCGAGGCTGCCATTCGAGGGCCATACGCACCAGTTGCGATCGATCAGGATGTTAGTGGTGCTCTCACCCGACGCACCCCAGGTTTGGAAGCAATCGGTGTGAGGATTCGGGTTGGGCGCCGAGCTGTTGCCGAAGTCGTATTCGATGTCGTGCAGATAATTAGATCGGATGATGTGGTTGCTGCCGAAGAAGCGGATCGCATCCGCATCCGCGTCGCTCCCGCCGTCGTTGGTGCATACCGCGAAGATGCCGCCGAGCACTGACGGATGCTGATAGGTGGCGGATATGTCGTTGCCCTCGACCATCGCTCCGGTGCCGTCGATGTTTATCCCCGACATCTGTGCATGCACGATCTTATTGTTGAGCACCTGGATGTTGCTGTCGGCCGGATCCAGCATGACGCCATCGTGGCAAAGGTCATGGATGTAGTTGTTTTCGACCACCACATTCGAGGAGCCGTGGACATAGAAACCATAGCCGGTCGGAGTCGCATTGTTCTGAAAGGTGACCTCGAATCCATTGACGGTTACGTTTTCGGCGGCGATGTCGAATCCTTGCACCACCGGAGTTGAAGCGGCGTTGGGATCGGCCTGAACCGTGATGCCATCGCGAACGATGCTTACATGTTCGCTATAGGTGCCCTGCGCGACGATAACCGTTTCCCCCGAGGGCATCGTGTTCACCGCATGCTGAATCGTTCGCCATGCGTTAGAGGGTGACATTCCATTGTTGCCGTCGCTGCCGGTGGTCGACACGAAGAATGATGCCGTCGTGGCGGGCGTCGGAGTCGCGGTCGGTGCGACGGTTGGGGTCGTCGTAGGCGTGACCGTCGGTGCGACCGTGGGTACCGCCGTCGGCGCCACTGTTGGGACCGGGGTCGGCGCCACCGTTGGGACCGGGGTCGGCGCAACGGTCGGTATCGGCGTAGGCGCTATAGTTGGGACCGCCGTCGGCGCCACCGTAGGTGCTGGGGTTGGTGCCACAGTCGGAACCGGAGTTGGCGCAATCGTCGGAACTGCGGTTGGCGCGATGGTGGGGACTGGCGTTGGCGCGATGGTCGGCGCGACTGTGGGTACCGGTGTCGCCGGGGTCGTTGGAACTACTGTCTTTACCGCGGTTGGCACCGGTGCCGGTGCAACTGTAGGTGCCGCGGTTGGCGTCGGCGCGAGGTTGGCACTGGGACCGTTAGCCACCGTGATGGAGGCACTAGCGGTGCCGCTCTTTGCGCCGCTGCTGGCATATGAAACTACCGAGACCGTATGAGGGCCGTTGGAAAGCTGAGTCGTATTCCAGCTGAACGAGTATGGCGACGAGGACGCGATCCAGCTGCCATCAATATAGAAATTTTCCCACGATACGCCGGTCGGATGACTGGCGGAGATGGTGATAGAGCCCGCAACTACCGAGCCGGAAACCGGCGAGAGTAATTTGACCGCCGACACCGGATTCGCGACCGTCACCATAATCGACGGATTGAAAGTCACGTTCTTGGTCGTATAGCACATCGCAGAAATCGTGTGCGTTCCATTGGTAACCTTGGTCGTGTCCCAGGTGATGGTCGAGGGCGGGGTGCTCGCGAGGAATCCACCGTCGATGTAGACATTCGACCATGACACCCCCGCGCCGGTGGTCAGTGCAATCGTGACCGAACCGGAAACCGTCGCGCCGCTGGCAGGCTGCGAAATCGTGGCGCCTGCGCGGGCGAGAGCCGGAGTGACACAAATCAGACAGGTGAATACGACAGATAAGAATACAGAACGCAAAGGACACCCCCACTAATGACCCCTGTGCGATGTCGCAACACCGCACGGGCTACGGAGTTAGCAGCAAGTTGCACGCCATCAAGTGGGCGGCCCTGAAGCGTCCCGAAGTAATATTTACCTACAGATTGTCGGCATTCGGCGCGCTGGTCGAGCCGGCTATCCGACAATCAGACCCGGGATCCAAAGCAAGCAGAAGTGCGAATCGGCAACTTGCTGCGCCGCGATATAGCAGGCGTGCACCGAGCGAGGCAAAACTTTTCTTTAATGCGCGCCCGAAAACTCTGCTTTATAATGCGAATCAACTAACCGCATAATTTATCTACAACGTGTTTTGTTAGGTCTCGCGGAGCGTTGAGCGGGCCGCTCCTGCGTATTTAACTCGCCCGTTCCGCCGGAGATTCATCAAGGTCGTGGGTTTTTTGGCTTCTGCTTCGCGCGGCCGCGATGATTGCGGATTAGTTCGGCGCCGCCGCAACAGCGATTCGGGAGAGCGGCGGCAAAGGATTTCCGATGTTCAGCCGCGTCCCGATGTCGAACGGATCGCCGCGATCCGGTACACCGATCAGTATCGGACTTGCAATCGCCATGGTTGGACTGGAGGCGAGGCCGCTTACCAGATCACTTCGACCTCGTAGCGCTTGAGCTGTGCATCGGCGGTCACCAGCGGAAGGTTTTCAACTTGCGCTTGCGCCACCAATAGAAGATCGAATGGGTCGCGATGATGCGTCGGAAGGCTATGGAACTTTAGGAGGTGGGCGAGGCGCAGATCCAGGAAGGTGAATCCATAAATTTGCGTATGCTCCTCGACGTATTGCGCCACATCACCACGGATTGGCAAGCGGCCCGCGCGTGCTTTTAGGAGGATTTCCCACGCGCTGACAACGCTGAGCGAAAAACTGTTTTCCGGATCCACGAGGCAGTCTCGCGCTCGCGCCGAGAGCCGGGGGTCATCGGTGGTCCACCAGAGAAACACTTGCGTATCGAGCAGTGCTCTCAATCACCTTCGCCTTCAAAGTATTTCTGGATTTCCGGCGGGAGGGGATCATCGAAATTATCCGGGACTACGAAGAGGCCCTTCGCGCTGCCCGGCACTCGGGGCTTCAGAGCCGGCTTAATCGGAGACAGCCGCGCAATCGGCTGACCGGCGCGAGCGATAACTACTTCCTCGCCGCGCGCGACCCTGCGCAGCAGTTTCGAGAAGTGCGTCTTGGCCTCATGAATATTGACCGTCTTGGGCTCCGCCATGGTCATTTCACACTAGACTTAGTCCATGACTTAGTCTATCGATGCCTGGTGCGAAAAATACCGAGGTTGCCGTTACTTCGCCAATGCTTACCTTAGTATTCGAGGCATAGACATTATAATGGATCCCAACCGCTACACCGACAAACTGCAGGAGGCGCTCGGGCGCGCGCAATCGAAGGCGCTCGGCGCTCATCATCAGGCCGTCGATCTCGAGCATCTGATTTCCGCGCTGCTCGAAGACGACCAAGGTCTAGCGGCATCGATACTTAAACTCTCCGGCGCTGATGTGGCCGCCGTCCGGCGCAAGCTCGACACCGAAATCAAGAAGGTGCCGGCTGTCACCGGAGGCGGGGCGAACGCCGGCCAGGTTTACATGACTCAGCGCCTCGGGCGCGTGATGGCGGCGGCCGAGCAGGAAGCAGGCAAGCTTCAGGATGAGTATGTCTCCATCGAGCACGTCATCATGGCGGCGCTCGACGAACCCGGCGCGGTGTCCAAAATTCTTCGCGAGTCCGGCCTCACTCGCGACAAGCTGATGGGCGTCCTTAAGAAGGTGCGGGGGAATCAACGCGTGACCTCTTCGAATCCCGAAGCGACTTATCAATCACTCGAGAAGTACGGGCGCGATCTCACCAAGCTCGCAGGGCAGGGCAAGATCGATCCCGTAATCGGACGCGACGAAGAAATCCGCCGCGTCATCCAGGTGCTGTCGCGCCGGACCAAGAATAACCCGGTACTCATCGGCGAGCCCGGCGTCGGCAAGACCGCGATTGTCGAGGGCCTCGCGCAACGCATCATCCGCGGCGACGTGCCCGATGGCCTCAAGAATCGACGGCTCATCTCCCTCGACATGGGCGCGCTGATCGCCGGCGCGAAGTTTCGCGGCGAGTTCGAGGAGCGCCTGAAGGCGGTCCTCAAGGAAGTTCAGGAGGCCGAGGGCGAGGTCATCCTATTCATCGACGAATTGCACACTGTCGTCGGCGCTGGCGCGGCTGAGGGCGCGATGGATGCCTCCAATCTCCTCAAGCCGATGCTGGCGCGCGGCGAACTGCATTGCATCGGCGCGACCACGCTCAACGAATATCGCAAGTACATCGAGAAAGATGCGGCCCTCGAGCGGCGCTTCCAGCCGGTGATGGTCAATGAGCCGAGCGTCGAAGACACCATCTCGATTCTGCGCGGGCTGAAGGAGCGCTACGAAGTTCACCATGGGATCCGCATCAAGGATTCCGCGCTGGTGACGGCGGCGATTCTGTCGGCGCGCTACATCACCGATCGATTTTTACCCGACAAAGCGATCGACCTCGTCGATGAAGCCGCGGCCAAGCTGCGCACCGAAAAAGAATCGATGCCGGTCGAGCTCGATGAAGTAAATCGGCGCGTGATGCAGCTCGAAGTCGAGCGTGCGGCACTCAATCGCGAGACCGACGTCGCATCGAAGGATCGCCTCCAGAAAATCGAGAAGGAGCTGGCCGAGGCCAAGCAAAAGCGCGAGCAGTTCACCGCGCAATGGGAAGCCGAAAAGGGTGCGCTCGGAAAGCTCTCGAAAATCAAGGCTGACATCGAGCAGACCAAGCTCGAAATCGAGAAAGCCAAACGCGAATACGATTACGGCAAAATCGCTGAGCTGCAAAACGGCAAGCTGGCGGGACTCGAGAAGCAACTCGCGGAAGAAGAAAAGGGCGTCTCGGAGAAGGGCAGCGGAAATCGCCTGATCAAGGAAGAAGTCGACGAGGACGATATCGCCGAAGTCGTCGCGCGATGGACCGGGGTTCCGGTTTCGCGCTTGCTCGAAGGCGAGGTTCAGAAGCTGTCGCATCTGGAGGAGCATCTGCATAAGCGCGTCATCGGCCAGGACGAGGCAGTTTCGGCGGTCTCCGACGCGGTCATCCGCGCGCGAGCCGGCCTCAAGGATCCCAATCGTCCGATTGGATCTTTCATATTCCTGGGCCCGACCGGTGTCGGCAAAACCGAGCTGGCGCGCGCGCTCGCCGAATATCTCTTCGACAGTGAAGGCGCGATGGTCCGTATCGACATGTCCGAGTACATGGAGAAGCACACGGTGTCGCGGCTCATCGGAGCGCCTCCGGGATATGTCGGCTACGATGAAGGCGGGCAGTTGACCGAGGCGGTGCGGCGCAAGCCCTATTCGGTGATCCTGTTCGACGAAATCGAGAAGGCGCATCACGATGTTTTCAACGTGCTGCTGCAGTTGCTCGACGATGGGCGCTTGACTGACGGTCAGGGCCGCACGGTGGATTTCAAAAACACCGTGGTCATCATGACCTCGAACATCGCGAGCCAGTTGATCCTCGAATTCAAGGGCAAGGACTACGACAAGATGAAGACGCAGGCGCTCGAAGTGCTGCGTCAGCATTTCCGGCCCGAGTTCTTAAACCGCGTCGATGAGATCGTCGTGTTCCATCCGCTGACCAAGCCGGAGTTGCGCAAGATCGTTGATATCCAGATCGCGTACCTGCGCAAGCGGCTGGAGGATCGCAAGATCGACCTCGAACTTACCGATGCCGCCCGCGATTTCTTCGCCGAGCAGGGCTACGATCCATCGTACGGCGCGCGACCGTTGCGGCGCATGATCCAGCGCGAGCTGGAAACGGCGCTGGGCCGCAAACTGATTGCGGGCGAAGTGCGCGATGGCCAGAAGGTCATCGTCGATGCGAGCGGGACCGGGCTGGTCTTCAAGCCCCAGCCGCTCAAAGCTGCCGCGTAACTAATTGCGCTGATCATGTATGACATCCGCCGGCTCGCCTCGGGCCGGCGGTTCCTTTTTGCCTGAAGACGCTCGCCGATGATCTGGCGCGTGCGCCCTGTTACCATCGCATCGCTGTCGCGGCATCCTCGACGGTCAACGTCATAAACATGCTCAAAGTTCCCCACACCGGCGAAACCGACGCTGAACCGTTGAGCCATCAAGGCTATGGCGAACGGTTTCCCGCCTCGCCGTTGCCACTGGAAGACTCGCGATTGCTCCAATACCGGCATCCGAGCGAGCGATGGATGCTGCTGCTCGCGCTACTCGTTATCGCGGTCCTCGTGATCAGCGGGGTGTGGTTGCGCGAGAGAGACATTTTGCTCGCGGTCGGAGCGGTCTATCTTTCGATGTTGTTCACCGCGACGCAGGCGAAAACTTACTACCGGTTGCAGGGTGCCGAGGTGACGGCGACACAGTTCCCTGCCATTCACAGCATCGTCGAGGAGTTGAGCGAGCGCTTCCATGCGCCGCCGACCCGCGTGTTCGTGGTTCGCAAAGTCAGCCCGCAGCTGGAGACATTGGGGCTGGCAGCCCCATATGTGATCGTCTTGCCGTCATCGCTGCTCGATTCGCTGGAACTGGACGAGCTTCGCTACTCGCTGGGACAGGCGTTCGGCCATATCTGTTTCGGGCATACGCGCATCGCGCTGCTGATGGGGGGCGAAGAGACGACACTGCCCGCCGTTCTCTCCTGGGTGGCGTGGGTGCGCGACGTGATCTTCGCCGGCTACTGGCGGGCTGAAAAGATGAGCGGGGATCGCGCCGGGATCCTGGCTTGCCGCAGCATCGCTACGGCGTTCAGCGCGCAACTCAAAATCTCGGTGGGAACCAATCAGGCGCGCGAGGTGAGGGCAGAAGACTTGCTCGAGCAGGCTCTCAAGCTGAGCCGCACCGGCAGCCGAATGCAAGGCATCTTCATCCGATGGCAGAGTGCCGCGCCGCCGCTGATCCCGCGCCTCGAAGCGATGCTGATGTGGGCCGGCCGCCCTCCAAAGACCGACGCGTAGCCCCGCCCATTGCGTGCTACGACTTCGCGGACTCAGGCAGGAGGAGCGAATCGAAGATCAGGTGCGTGGCGTGAGCGAACATCGCATCGATGTCCTCGATGCGGGCGCCGACGAACCACAGCAACGTCAGCCCCTCATACATCGCTTCGAGGGAAATCGCCGTCTTGCGAGGATCGGTCGGACGGCATTCGTCGCGCGCGATGGCATCCGCGATCATCGTCGCTGACAAATCGATAAACGTCTCGATGTAGTCGCGCACCCGCCCCCGCACCCGCTCGTCACGCGCCGCCAGCGCATAGTATTCCAACACCACGCTGCGGACCCGGGTGACCTCGCGGATGTCGGCCGCCACCCCTCGCGCGATCTCGTTTAGGCGGTCGCGGAATGGCAGCTCGATTTTCAGCAGTTCGCGAAAATTCTCGATCGCGCGCGCGAATACCCGCTCGATGAACGCCGCGACGAGGTCGTCCTTGCTCTTGAAGTACCAGTAGAGCGCGCCCTTGCTGAGGTCGGCCTCCGCGACGATATCGTCCATCCGTGATTCGCGCACGCCCAGGCGCGCAAACACGTTAGCGGCCGCGTTGAGGATCTGCTCGCGACGCTCTTCGCTGACATCGGGACGCGGTGGCATCGCGGGTCTCTGCTAACTCACGGTGGCGCGCGGCACGAGGGTCACTTTGACGCCGTAGCGCGCGCGCAGCGTGACCAGCGGCTGCAGCTCGATGCGATGGCCCGGCACCATCCGCAGGCGATAACGCTGCGCCACCGAGGCGAGCACCAGTTGCGCCTCGGTCAACGCGAAGATGTTGCCGATGCACATCCGCGGGCCGCCGCCGAACGGAAAGAAGGCATAGCGGGGACGCCCTTCCGAATTCTCGGCGGAGAACCGCTCCGGATCGAAGCGCTCGGGATTTTCCCAGAATGACGGATGGCGATGCGCAAACCACTGGCTTAGCAGCAGGTTGCTGCCCTTCGGGATGCGGTAGCCCATGATTTCGTCGTCATCGATCGCGGCGCGCCCGACCGCCCACACCGGCGGATAAAGCCGCATCGCCTCGTCAACCACCATCCCGGTGTATGTCAGATTGTTGAGGTCGCTCATCGCCGGCGCGCGTCCGCCGAGGACCTCATCGAGCTCGGCGTGGAGCTTCGCCTCAACTTCCGGATGTTGCGAGAGCAGGTACCAGATCCATGACAGTGCGGTCGCGGTGGTCTCATGACCCGCAAGTATCAGCGTCAGCACTTCGTCACGAAGCTGCTCGTCGTTCATGCCCTCGCCGGTCTCCTCGTCGCGCACCGCCAGCAGCATCGAGAGCAGATCGCCATAGTCACGCCCCTCGCGCCGCCGGTGCGCGATGACGTCGAGCACCATGGCGCGTAACTCGCGCGTCGCCTTCTTGAAGCGGAGGTTTCCCGGCGTCGGCAGCCACGGCAGCAAGGTGGAAAGGTTGAACTCCGCGAACGCCTCATTTGCGATGGTCATGTTGCGCCCGATCTGGTCGGCCTGCGCGGTGAGGTCCATCGTGAGCAGCGCGCGCCCAACGATATGCAACGTGAGCCGCATCATCTCGGAGACGACGTCGAAGGCCTCGCCGCTTTCCGCGCGCGGCTTCCATCGATCGAGCATTTCGGCGGTGCATTCGGTCATCATCGCGCCGAATGCCGCAATCTTCTGGCGATGAAACATCGGCTGCATCAGGCGGCGCTGCCGCAGCCATAGCGCGCCCTCGCTGGTCACCAGGCCGTTGCCGAGCAGTCGCGCGAGAATCTGGTAGTCGAACGACTTGGTGTAGTTGCGATGGTTGTCCTGGAGGGCATGCTTGATGCCGTCGGGATGCGCGATGGCGTAGATGTGGAGGTTCAGCAGCCGTACCGCGACGACATCGCCGTACTGGCGGAAAATCTTTTCCATGAAGGGGAGTGGATCGCGCATCAGGCCCAACGCGCTGATCGGTCCGCGCGGCCCCGGTGCGACGCGCCCGCCGGGACTTGTGATGCGCTCGCCGGTTTGAGGTAACGCCGGAGTAGTGGCTTGGGGAACTTGGATGGATGACATCAATAGGACCTCGCGCGATGGTTCTAAACCGACCAGTCAGTCTATTACTGGTACTCTGCGAACGCGCCTCAATCAAGCCTCAAAGGCATCTGATGATTGAGGTGGGCGCTTTTGGTATATTGGAGGTCGCGGCGCTCGGAAGAGCGCCGTCGCTGTTTTAAATACCGAAGGCGCGAATGCTGAATTACATAAACGAAGCCACCAAGTATTTGAAAACAAAGGATTTTCGATTTTTGGCTCCTTGGCTTTCAGGTCAGGAATGCCTGAGGAACGGAAGCGCAGACGACTTCGGGAGGAATCGTCGGCGGGAATTCGTTCGCTGCGAATCGGCAAAAACAAACCCACTTCGACGAATGTGGCAATTAAGCAATTTTACTGAACGAAGCCAAATAACCTTGATGAATGCTCAACATTCATACGGAGGCGGTCCTGAAATCGTCTGATTCGAGGCCTATGGGGGCTTGCATCAAGCTCTGGAATCCTTAAAGTAGTATCAGGTGGACAAATAAGCAGAGTAAGTTGTTATTAGCATTACTCATGTTCGTCTAATCGGTCGCTGATCGGCGGCCGATTCGTAAGTGTCCGAATATTAAGGGAATATGTCAACCGCAATTAGTTCCAATCGTCAACCCCGTAGCCTCGGCACCATCCGAGTCGTGATCATTGCCGGCGTTGCCGCTTTCGTGCTCGGAGGCCTCAGCGCTTTCGTCCATAAGGCGGTAGCGACCAATCCCAATCCTCCGGTCGCCTCGTCTGGTTCGACGACCTCCAGTATGTAAGCGCCGGCCACTCTTTCGGCTTACCTTCATCGCCGATCGGCGCTATAAGGGTTAGATGCGATCCCATTGCGTCGCGACACTTCTCATCCTCTTATCGCTGACGTTCCTAGCGCCCGCCGCGTGGTCATTCCCATGGGATATCGACATGTATCGCGGCGCGACGGTGCAACCGCTGGCCGAGGCGCCGCGGGTGATGCCGGAGGGTACGCTGCCGGTCGCGACCGGCGGTCAGACGCCGCAACTGCCGATGACGCGCGCCGAGATGACCGCATCGGAGCACAATCCTCTGCAGCCCACGCCCGAGAACCTCGAGGCCGGCAAAAGCCTCTTTGCCACCAACTGCGCGCCCTGCCACGGTCCTACCGGCACCGGCGATGGCACCGTCGCGCATCTGCTGAAGACCAAGCCCAAGGACCTCGTCAACGGCACCAGTAAGCAACTTCCCGACGGCTACCTCTATGGCACCATCCGCGACGGCGGAATCGCGATGCCCGCTTACGCCGACGCGCTATCGATGCATGAGCGATGGCAGGTGGTGCTCTTCGTGCGCTCGTTGCAGAGCGGTGGGGTTGCGAGCAAGTAGCTAGCGCTTGCGCAGTTCGGTGCGAATCAGTTTTCCCGAATCATCGAAATAGTCGGTGCGATCGACCGATCCGCACGCATCGGGATCGTGCTCGACCAGCGCGAGCTTGCCGCGACGATAGGTGTTGACCAGGTCCGGCTTGCCGTCGAAGTTGTCGTCGCGGGTGAGGCGCGCCAATTGCCCGTGATCGTATTCCTCGATCCAGTCTGTTCTTCCATCGAGATTACGATCGCGCTCCAGCTTAACCAACTGCCCGTCGTGATAAGTGCGGATCAGGTCGGGGCGCCCGGCCGCCTTGGTATCGATGGCGATCTTGATAGTTCCATCGCCTAGCTTATACTGCCATTCGTCCGTCCGTCCGTCGCCATTGCGATCGTAGGAAGCGGCGGGCGCAATGTCGCGAGTACAGGAGCAGAGGCCGACAGCAGAGATGGTCAGGACCGCAAACATCGCGAGCATCACGAAGCGCATCTGGCTGATGCGCTGCTTATGGTGGGCGTTCGCGGTGTTGTTCACGCTGTCCTCGATGCCTGCGCGGTCATGCGGCGCGACCGAGCCGGAATTGCTGAAGCCGCTGACCGGCATACTCCATCCAATGGGAGAATCCTATCAGGCTGCCGCGCCTTTGGCATCGCCGCGAAATTCGCTCGCGCGGGTTACCGACACATTTCCCATCGTCGTTGGACCTGGGCGGCCACTTCTGATTTTTCCTCCCGATCGAGCCGCGCCGGCGTCCAATGCGCACGGTCACTTGCGAGTCGCCGGCCGCACACTTTCGACCGGCCCGCGTTCGCCCCCGCCCATCTGATGTCGTGGCGCTGACCATCGTTACGAATCCCGAACGGTATACTCAACGTAATAAGCTAAGGGGCCGGCTTAAAAGGCCGGGACCCGAGCGTGTCTATCACGCTGAGCCATGGGCTCTGAGCACCCGGCGAGTTTGGAAGAATTGCAGCATCGGTTTGCTAAATTGAGAATGGACCCCATGTCGTCGTCGCGAAGGAAGCTGCTCATGCTGATCGGGTCCGCCGCGGTCGCGATGGGGCTTGCGGTGACTTCGAGCGCGCGGGCCGAGACGGGACTCAACGCGAATCAGCTGGTCGAACTCGCAATCGAGTCGAGTCCGCAAATCCATTCGATGCATGCGCAGTGGCAGGCCGCCGAGCATCAGATTCAGCAAAACTACGCGCCGGCCGATCCAACCTTTAACTTCGCCAACATTGATGCCTCGCACGGCTTGGTTGGAAATCCCGCGTCGCATTCGCTGGTGCTGAGCCAGAACCTTCAGTTCCCGGGCAAGGCGCTGCTGCAAGCCGACGAGGCGAGGGGCACCGCGATCATCGCGCGCTTCGCCTACCAGGCCGCGATCCGCGATTTGCGCGCGGCGGTTGAAACCGCCTACTACCAGGTGCTGCTGGATCAGGCCCTGATCGATGTGAACGGACAGAACATCGAGAATCTGCATCAGGTGTTGAAGGTCAGCGAGGTGGCCTATTCAGCGGGGCAGGCAGCGCAGAGCGATTTCATCGCCGCCGAAGTGAACCTCGCGCAGGCGCAACTCCAGCAGCGACAGTACCAGACCAGCTTTGCCAACGATGAGACCAATCTCAACCAGCTGCTCTATCGAGACCCAGGCAATCCGCTCAACCTGGATCGCACGATGCGGCTGGACCGGCTCGACCTGCGGCTGCAGACCGCGGTCGACATGGCGTTTCACGCGCGCCAGGAGATCCTCGAGGCCGCGCTTACCGAGCGCAATCAGAACACCGCTCTGGAGCTGGCTCAAATGGAATATCTGCCCGACTATCAGGTCGGGTATGAATACGATTTCTTTATCGAGCCAGGTTCCAAGCCGCTGCCCAATGTCTCGCGCGCGAATACCATATCGTTCGGGTTCAATCTGCCCGTATTCTTCTGGATTCATCAGCGCGAAGATGTCACGGCCGCGAAGTATTCGCTGGAGGCCGCGCGTTCCAATCTCAAGCTGATCCGTAGCCAGACCGAGGCGGCGGTCACTCAACTGTATCGCACCGCGCAACTCGCCTATGAGTCGGCGCAGCTCTACCGGGGGTCGCTGATACCGCTGGCGAACCAGGAATTCCAAGTCGCGCTCACGGCCTACCAATCGCAAAAGATTGATTTCCTGACGCTCTCGGCGGCGCTGCAGTCGAGCTATACGACGCGCGCGAGCTACCTTCAAAGCGCCAACCAGTTTCTGGCCGGGAAAGTGGCGCTGGAACAGGCGATCGGAGCGCCTGTACGCCAATGAGTCTTAACCTGGAGGCCGCGCCGGCAAGGCTTATCATGCGCGTCGAGGGACGTGAGGCCGATCCTACATTTCATTTTGAATTAACACTCGCGGTCGCCTGAATGAGTATGATGGCCAGCTCCTCAATGCGCGGAAGTTTCCGCGATTCGATCGAACGGGAAGTCTTGCGCGCAGGTGTAGCCATTGCGATGCACATGGCATATACGGGCGGGGCGACAGGGTTTGTCCTCCAATTTGGAGAGCGTGCTAAGGGACATTGTCTCACCAGATGCGATGCCGAACGCACATCGCCGGAGTGGCGCTGGTTGTGATGCTTATGGGAGTTGCATTTGCATCGGAGGCCCATGCGCAGACCGGCCCGACCGCGCTGGATGCGAACCAGCTGGTCGAGCTCGCGATCGAGGCGAATCCGCAGGTCAAGGCGGCGCGCGCGCGATGGGACGCCGCTGAGCATCAGATATTGCAGAACTACGCGCCGGCTGATCCGCAACTGACCTTTGCCAACGTCGACAGCCCGCGCGGCATCGGCAATGCCCCACTGAAGTCCTATCAGGTTTCCCAGGCACTTCAGTTCCCCGGCAAGGCGCTGCTGCAGGCGGACCAGGCCAGACGCAACGCCAAAATCGCGCGCTTGACCTACGACGCCACCATTCGCGACCTCCGCGCCGCGGTCGAGACCGCATACTACGAGGTGCTGCTGGACGAGTCCTTGATCGGGGTCAATCTCGACAAAATCGCGGCACTCAAGCAGGTGTTGGAGGTAACCCAGGTTGCCTACTCGGCCAGCCAGGTGACCCAGACTGATTTCATTAGTGCGGAGTTCGATCTCGCGCAGGCCGAGCTCCAACAGCATCAATATGAAACCGCGCGCGCGAATGATCTCGTCACCCTCAACCAGTTGCTGCATCGTCCTCCGAATGCGCCGTTGGAACTGGATCGATCGATGCACCTTCGGCCGGTCAAGTTACGGCTGGATACGCTGACCGACATGGCGACGCGGGTTCGCCAGGAGATCCTGGAAACCGCTTTGACCGAGCGCAATGCGGACACCGCGCTGGAACTGGCGAAGATGGAATATCTGCCCGACTTCACCCTCGGCTATAACTTCGACAATTACCTGCAGCAGAGCGCGGGGCCCTCGCCCAACAATTTGCAAGCCCACACGGTTACCATCGGATTCAACCTGCCGATTTTTTTCTGGATCCATCAGCGCGAGGATGTGACGAGCGCCGAGTTCTCGCTGAAGGCCGCGCGCGACGATCTCAGTTCCATTCGCAGCCAGACCGAGGCGACCGTGACGCAGCTATTCCGCTCCGCGCAACTGGCGTTCGAGAGCTCGCAGCTCTACAGCAGGTCGCTGATACCATTGGCGCAGCAGGACTTTCGCGTCGCGCTGACCGCCTATCAATCGGACAAGATCGATTTCGTGGCGCTCTCGGGTGCGCTGCAACGCAGTTACGCGGCGCGCGTAAGCTATCTCCAGGCGGCGAATCAATTCATCGCAGGGAGAGTGGCGTTGGAACAGGCGATTGGGGCGCCTTTGCCACAATGAAAACCAGACTCATAGTCACGTTCGTGAGTTGCGCGCTGCTGGCGCTTTGCCTCGCCGGATGCGAAGCGGACTCGAACAACGAGGCGTCCGCGCCGGCCGCGCCCGCGCCGCAATTGGTGCAGGACGATGGGCATGAGTATCTGCTGCTCAAGCAGAGCGATCTGCCGGGGATGTCTTTCGCGGCGGTCAAGGACGTTCCTTTGCCGAGTATCCTGGAGACTACCGGACAGCTCACCTTCGATGACAAGAAGGTCTCCACCATCGTTTCGCGGGTGCAGGGCAGAATCGAGGACATCCGTGCCTCGCTATGGGATAACGTCACGCGCGGCCAGCCGATCGCAAAGCTCTACAGCCCCGACTTCATGACGGCCGAGGCCGAGTACCTCCAGGCGCTCACCACGATCAAGGTCAGTACCGGCAGCAGCATCGACGGCGGCGCGGACCTGGCGGCTTCGATGGCGAATGCGGCGCGGCGGAAGCTCCTGCTGTTGGGCATGGAAGAGTCAGACATCAACGCGCTCAAGGCGCCGTCGCCGACCATCTGGATGCGCGCGCCGATTAGCGGCATCGTGGTGAAGAACCAGGCGGTGCGCGGGACCGCGATCAATCCCGGCGACGTTCTATATCAGCTCGGCACCCTCGATCCGATCTGGGTTACCGCTGATCTCTATGAGGTCGATCTCGCGCGGGTGCACCTCGGCCAGTCGCTCGAAGCGGTCACCACCGCGTTTCCCGATGAGGTCTTCAAGGGGACCATCGCGCGCATCAGCCCCAATATCGATCCGACGACGCATACGCTCCAGATTCGATGCGCCATCGACAATCCGGGGCTGCGGCTGAAACCGCAGATGCTCGCGCGGGTCAAGATCGTTACCAGCGCCGGCGATGCGCTGGTGGTTCCGCAGGAAGCGCTGGTCTTCGACACCAACAAATATTACGCGTTCGTCGATGCCGGCAATGGCCGGCTCGAACGCCGCGCGGTTGCGATAACGGCGTGGACGCAAGAAGGTGTGGCGCGCGTGCTCAGTGGGCTTAAGGCGGGCGAGAGTGTGGTTGATGCCGAATCGCTGCAGGTCAATGCGCTTTGGCATCAAGCGCATGGTGAGGGCGCCTAGGCCATGATTCAGGCTTTGATGACGCTCGCCCTGCGCGAGCGAGTGGTGGTGATAGGTGTCGCCATCATGCTGGTTTTGGCGGGGTTGTACTCCTTTCATGAACTAGACATTGAGGCCTATCCCGATCCCGTCCAGCCGATGACCGAGGTCCTGACCCTGCCCAACGGACTGAGCGCCGAGGAAGTCGAGAAACTCGTCACCGTGCCGACCGAATACGGCATGAGCGGGATGCTGCATCTCACCGCGATGGAGTCCATCTCCCTTTATGGCCTTTCGGACGTTCGTCTGTATTTCGATTGGGACAGTGACTACGAGTTTGATCGCGTTCAAACCATCAATCAGCTCCAATTCGTCAGCTTACCGCAAGGTATCCAGGCCGGACTGTCGCCGGAAAATCCGATTGGAGAAATCTATCGCTATACCGTTCAGGGTGCTGACCACGACCTGATCAAGGAAAAGCAGGTAGAAGACTGGATTTGCGAAAAGCAGTTCAAGACGGTGCCGGGCGTGCTCGACGTCGATGGGTTTGGAGGACTTACCAAGGAGTACCATGTCGAGCTCGATCCGCAGAAGCTGATTTACTACAGCATCCCGCTCGCGCAAGTGATCTCCGCAATCCAGAACTCCAACACCAATTCGGGTGGTAACTATCTGAATGTTGGCGAGCAGGCCTTCGACGTTCGCGGGATTGGTCTTATCCATACGCTGGATGACATCCGCAACATCGTGCTGGCGACTAACAACTCCACTCCCATAAGAATCGCGAACGTCGGTGATGTAGGAATCGGCTGGCAGCCGCGTCTCGGAATTGTCGGGATGAACTATCAGGACGAGGTGGTCGAGGGAATCGTCTTGATGCGCAAGGGTGGTAACACCCTGGAGACACTCAAGAAGGTTGAAGCCAAGACCAAGGAGCTTAACAGTACCGGGTTACTGCCGAAGGGTTACAAAGTCGTCCCTTATTACGATCGCACGCAACTGGTCGATACCACCCTTCACACCGTCCTGGAGAATCTCCTGCTCGGAATGGTGCTGGTATTCCTGGTCCTGATCTTCTTCCTCGGCAACCTGCGCACCGCCATCATTGCCGCGATCAATATTCCGCTCGCGATGATGGGCGCGTTCATCCTGCTCTATCTCACCGGAACGCCGGCGAACCTGCTTTCGCTAGGCGCGGTCGATTTCGGCATCATCATCGATTCCACCGTCATCGTGATGGAGAACATCTATCGCCATCTGACGACCAATGAGCTGCCCAGTGAGAGCACCTATGACTGTATCCGGCGCGCCTCGGTCGAAGTAGGCGGCCCGATGTTCTACTCGACCCTAATCTTCCTGGTAGCATTTCTTCCGCTCTTCACCATGAAAGGAGTTGAAGGCGCGATCTTCTCGCCGATGTCGCATACCTATGCGTACGCCCTCACCATAGCCATCATCCTCGCGGTGATGCTGTCTCCGGTCCTTAGTTCCTTCCTGCTTCGCAAGGGGATGAAGGAGACGCAGAATTTTATCTGGGAGGCGTTCCACAACTTCTATCACCATCTGTTCGTGAGAGTCTTAAGCTTCCCGCGCCTGACGCTGGTGGTTATCACCGTGATCATGATCGCGGGATTGTCACTCTTTCCGCGTCTCGGTGGCGAGTTTCTGCCCAAGCTGGAAGAGGGCAACATCTGGGCGCACGCGATCATGCCGACCACCATTTCGCTTGACCATGGCGCGAAGCTGGTCAACCAGATGCGCAACGTGTTTCTCTCTTTCCCCGAGGTCAAGAGCGTGGTTTCGCAACTCGGCCGTCCCGACGACGGAACCGAGACCACCAGTTTCTTCAGCATCGAATTCTCAGTTGACCTTAAACCTGACACCCAGTGGCCAAAGGGCTTGACCAAGGAGCGGCTGGTCACCCAGGTTGATAGCAAGCTGCACAGCCGCTTCCCCGGAGTCAGTTTTTCCTACTCGCAGAATATCGAGGACAACATCGATGAGGCTCTGTCGGGGGTAAAGGCCGGCTCCAACGCGGTCAAAGTCTTCGGCTACGATCTCGATACCGATGAATCGCTCGCCAATCGCATCGCCGAAATACTGAAGAGCGTGCGCGGGGTTACCGACGTGTTCGTTTTCCGCTCACTCGGCCAGCCCAACATCGTGGTGCAGCCGGACCGCCTCGCCGCCTCGCGCTACGGACTCAACACCGGCGATGTTTCGGCGATCGTGCAGGCGGCGATCGGCGGTCAGGCTGCGACCCAGGTGCTGGAAGGCGACATGAGCTTTCCCCTGGTGGTGCGGTGGCAGCCGCAATACCGCCAAAGCATCGCGGCGATGAAGAACATCAGAGTCAATGTGCCGACTGGCGGCAATGTTCCGCTCGGACAGATCGCTCATGTCGAGGCGGAAAGTGGCGCGGCGTTCATCTATCGCGGCGATCTGCAGCGATACGTGCCGGTACGCTTTTCGGTGACCGGACGCGACCTTCAGAGCACGGTCGCCGATGCCAAGGCGCGCGTGGCCAGCGAGATCAAGGTCCCTGAAGGAACCCATCTGGCGTGGGTGGGTGAGTACGGCGAGCTACAAGCCGCCAATCAACGGCTGATGGTCGTCATTCCTCTGGCGCTGCTCATCATCATGGGCATCCTCTACGGGGCGACGCTTTCCATCGTTAATACCCTCATCCTGATGGCGCAGATTCCGCTCGCATGCCTGGGCGGTGTGTTGGCGTTGGTGGTAACCGGCACTCCGTTCAGCGTATCGGCGGCGGTGGGCTTCGTTTCGATCTTCGCGATCGCGATCATGGATGGCATCCTGTTGAACTTCTACATCCATGAGCTTTATGCGCAGGGTCATCCGGTGCTCGAGTCGATCGTCATGGGCGCCGACCGAAGATTCCGCGCCCTCATGATGACCGCGCTGGTCGATGGCCTGGGACTTCTGCCCGCGGCGCTCTCGCATCGGATTGGTGCGCAGACGCAGCGGCCTCTGGCAATCGTTGTAATCGGCGGCGCTGCCTCGATCGCGCTCCTAACCCGAGTATTTCAGCCGACGCTGGTATGGGTGTTCCATCGCCAGATTGGCCTCATCGATACCAATGAGCGCAATGGCGATCCCAATCCGCCGATGCCGCCACCGCCGCCGGGCGTGAATCTGTCGCCGGCGAATCCATTTCCGACCTGAGGTCGCTGAGTTCGCGGCGCTCGCACCTTTCGGGGCAACCGTGGTAAACGGGGCGCTGGAGGATCAGCCGATGGAACTTACCACCCTCGCCTCAGGTTTCGGATTGTTGGAAGCCCCGCGCGTCGATGAGCAGGATCGTCTCTATTTCAGCGACGTGCCCAATGGCGGCGTCTATCGATTAAATCCGGGCGGCAAGGTCGACACCGTGGTGCCGAAGCGCAAGGGCGTCGGCGGCATGATGTTCAACGAAGGCGGCGGCATCGTCATGACCGGCCGCGGACTGATCCTTTTCGACGACAAGACCGGTAACAGCCGCGGCCTCTTCACCGAATGGGAAGGCAAGTCGTGCAGCTTCAACGATCTCACCACCAACGACAACGGCAGCGTCTATACCGGACAAATCAACTTCGATCCGCTGAGCAATAACAAGCCGATCCCTGGCAGTCTGTTTCGCGTCGATCCTCCGGGGAAGGTGACCAAGCTGTGGGACGGAATCGAGGTGACCAACGGCCTCGGGCTGAGTCCGGACCGCAAGCATCTCTATCACTGCGATTCGCCGACCGGCGCGGTATGGACCTATGACGTGACGGCCGATGGCGGCGTCAAAGATCGGCGCATCTTCGCGAAGCTGCCGCAGGGTTGGCCCGACGGCATGGCGGTGGACGTCGAAGGCGGTCTCTGGGTCGCGGCGGTGCGCGTGGGCGAGGTAGTTCATTTTGGCAAGGACGCCACGGTGAAGAAGCGCATCAAGGTGCCGGCCACGATGGTGACCAGCCTGGTGTTCGGCGGCCGCGACATGCAGGACCTCTACATCGTGACGGCGGATAATACCGATGATGCCGACAAGAAAGGGACCGTGTTCAAGACTCGCGCTGATGTGCCGGGCCTGAAGGTACCGAAAGCGAAGTTCTGAGCCGTAGCGCGGACCGGGGGGATATCGCCGCGAGCAAAAATTAAGACGGCGGCGAGTCCCCCCGGTCTCGCCGCCAATCTGTAATCCCCGCCCTCAGACGGTTCCCCTTTATTCCCCCCGCCCGTCGCGAGTTCCGTCCAAACCCTCGCAAAGGGTGGTTCATGAGCAACCTTCCGCCAGACGTTTGGTGGTTAATATTGCGAGATTCGTGCCGAATAAAACTCCAGCACTTTCCTTACGTTAGTTAGGCTGGCTGTATCTCAAATGTTGAGGAGGCTGTATCAGATTGTTTCAAATTAGAACAATTTGGATGCAGCAGCGAAAAAGAGCTCAGCCGGCGAGGCCGGCGGTTTTGACCCGCACTGGCGCGCTTTCCAGCTTCTCTTCCTCGGTGATGGCGAGGGTGGTGCTCGCGGCAATGGTCAGGATGAAGGCGGCGATGCGCATCGTCGCGGCGACCGGATCGGCCGGCAAGCGCTCGCCGAAGGCCAGCATCCCGCCCACGATCGGCACCAGGTTCGAGAGCGCGCCAGAAAGCGGCATCGTGATGATGCCGCGCGCCTGATGGAAGGAGTTCTGCAGCATGATCATGCCGCTGATATTCGCTGCCACCATTGCGTAAATCCATGGATCGGTAAGGACCCGCAATACCAGTTCGGTGCTGCCTGCCTCGAAGGTATCGGTCGCCGCCTTGGTGAAGATGCTCGCCAATCCGAAAGCGATTCCCGAGCTGACCGCCTGCGCCGTCCCGTTACGCGCGAGGCGCGGATGAGTGAAGGAAGCCGCCGCTACGATCAGCAACCCGGCCGAAAACGCCATCACGATGCGTCCGTCGATCGCCCCCTGCGAAGCGCCCGCCGAAAGCGACATCGAAAGCAGGATCATGCCGACTACGATGGCGACGATACCCGCCCATTCCGCCGGCCGCGCCCGTTCCCCCATTACGACCACAGAGAAACACACGAACAGCGCGATGCCGCCTTGCATCATCACCGCGACCATTGAAACCGGCGCCTGCGAGACCGAGATCACGAACAGCACCCATCCCACGAGTTGAACGCACATTCCGCCGGTCCACATCGGATCGCGCAGCCACGCGAGTACGCCGCTGATGACTCGCGCGCCGCGGGCGTCGGGCAGCGCGGTGGCGCGGCTCTTCATCATCAGCAGGCCGAGCGCCATCAGAGTGCTCGCGAGGACTGCAAGCACCAGGTAAATCAGCATTTTTCGGTGACTCTACGAACGAAGAGGTCAGGCGAGCTCGCGCATCACGCCGCCGGGCAACAACCGAAACTTGCGCCCGCCCCATTTGACCGTTCTGCCGGTGAGACTGGCGAAATAAATTGCCGTCATGACGAGATCCTTGAACGGAATGAGAAGCACGTCGAAAAGCGACTGCGGACGCTTGAGAACCTTGCCGATCATGACCGATGCCATCAGCATGCGCAGCCCCAACACCATAGCGAGCGCGTCGAACGCGTGGATCGAGAACCGGCTCGCAACCAGGTACATCAAACACCAGAACGGCCCGTGGATAAAGATCGTCGCGAGACTGAGGGGTCTGACGTGACGATAGGTCCGGGCCCATCTTAGTTGATGATGCCAGAAGTCGGCGAAGTCGTGATCCTCGCAGGCCACGGTGACGACTGAACTGGAAAGCTCGATCTTATAGCCGGCCTCGGAAACCTTGGCGCCGAGGTGAAAGTCGTCAGCGAGAAGGTCCTTCAGCGCGCGGAAACCGCCCATCGCTTCGAGGGCCTCGCGCCTGACCGCGATGGTTGCGCCCAGCGCGTAGTGCATCGGCTCGAGCGCCTCAGCGAGAATCACCTGCGGGGCGAAATCGGTGTTGATGAAAAGCGCTTCCATCCGCGAGGCGAAACTGTCGTAGGCCCGGCCGCGATAGATGCAAGTGACGAGGCCGGTTTTTTCATCGGCGGTCAGCTCTGAGACCACTCGCTTGAGATGATCCGGCTCGACGGAAATATCCGCATCGCTGAGCACAAAGATATCGGTCTTCTCGGAAGCGCGGTCCGCCATTTTGACCAACTTCGCGACTTTCCGATTTGAGCAGCCCGGCTCGTCACCGACCGTAACGGTGATGTTGGCGAACTGGTAAGGCGCGCGCAGCGAAACCGGAACATCGATGGCGCGATCCTCGTAGCTATCGACGCCGAAAATAAATTCGACGCGCGCATATGCGATCTCGAGGAAGCTGATGATGTTTTCGCGCAGATGATCGCTGACCCCGCGCAGCGGTTTGAGGATCGCGACGCGCGGCGGAATCTTTGGCAACGGCTGCGGCCCGCTGTTGGCGCGACGGGCAAACAGCAATCCCGCGACGATCGCCGCCAGGTAATAAATCGTCGAGACCAGGATTCCCAGTTCCGCGATGAAGAGCAGAAGTTTCATGGGTCGCGAAAGTCTTCGCTTCTGCTTGCTCCCTAGGCCGACGCCTGTACCGTCGGATGATCGCGCAGCTGATGCCGCCGCTGACGCATGGTGGACAGGAATTGCGCGCCTTCCTTGAGCAGGCGCTTGGTTTCTTCGCTCGAGGTCGCCATCTTGCGTATCGATTTGAAGATGTATTTCGGACGGAAGTAGAAGCTGCGGTAAAACTTCTCGACCGCGCCGTAAATCTCATCGTTGGTCAAGCCGGGATACTGCACCGTACACTTCTGATAGCCGTCCTGGTCGAGCAGCGGGTTGACCGCGAGATAACCATTCTTCTCGACATAGTCGTAAAGTTCGGTGCCGGGGTAGGGCGACGCGAGCGACACCTGGATGGTCTCGCAATCCATCTCACGCGCGAACTTCATCGATTCCTGGATGGTGTCCCGGGTTTCGCCGGGGAGTCCCAGGATGAAGGTGCCGTGGATGAGGATTCCGATCTCATGGCAATCGCGCGTGAAGCGGCGCGCGCGCTCGAGGCCGACGCCCTTCTTGATGTTCTTGAGGATCTGCGCGTTGCCGGTTTCGTATCCAACCACAAACAGGCGCAAGCCGCCGTCCTTCATGATCTTGAGCGTTTCGTAATCGACATTGGCGCGCGAATTGGTCGACCAGGTAATGCCGAGCGGCTTGAGCAACTGCGCGATCTTGCGCGCGCGCGCAGGGTCGGCGGTGAAGGTGTCGTCATCGAAGAAGAGTTCCTTCATCTTGGGGAACTTGGCTTTCATCTGCGAGACTTCTTCGAAGACGCTTTCCGGACTGCGGGTGCGATAGCTGTGACCCTGCGTCACCTGCGGCCAGAGGCAGAACGTGCACTTCGCCGGGCATCCGCGGCCGGTGTACATCGAGACATACGGATACTGGCAGTAGGGGCTGTTGTACTTCAGGTAGTCGAGGTTTTTCTCATACACCTCGGTCACGAAGGGAAGCTTATCGAGGTCCTCGCCGGTCAGAATCGGGCGATCGGGATTGTGATGAATCGAGCCGTTGCGCTGATAGCTAATACCGCCGATATTGGCCCAATCCATCCCCTGGGCGACTTCGACCATCGAGTAGTCGAACTCCTTGCGCCCCGCAATATCGATGGCGGGGGAAATCTTGAGGACTTCTTCAGGGCGCGCGGTCGGATGACCTCCAACGAACGCGATAATGCAGTTGGGATTCGCGGCCTTGATGGACTCGGCCGTGCGCGCATCCATCCGCAGTGACGGAGTGGAGGTATGCACTACCACGAGGTCATAATTCTTCGCCTCGTCGACGGTCTGTTGGACGGTATAGTTATGCGGAGGCGCATCGAGGAGGCGCGCGCCGGGAATCATGCCAGCGGGATACGCGAGCCAGGTCGGGTACCAGAACGACCAGACCTCGCGGGTGGCTTGATATCGTGAACCCGCGCCTCCATCGAAATCCTCGTAGGAAGGCGGGTTGAGGAACATGGTCTTCATGAAGTCCATATCTATAAGCAATTCTCCGGTGTTTGAGACGGGCCTGTCCGATTGGTTAGGCCACAATATACAAACCGCATAAGACAATCGCAATATAAGAACGCCTCAAATTTGAATATTTTGAAACAAAATCGAGACATCGTTTTATCCGCCATGCGCAGGCGGCTCGGGGATGGGCGTCGTCACGAAGGCAAGTCCTCCGAGCAGACCGCCAACTGTAGTCGCACAAAAAAACAGCAATCCCAGCGCTATCGCATCATCGCGCGCGACCCCCGCCATTCCAAAGAGAAGCAGGTACGCGGTTTCTCGAAGTCCAAGGCCATTGAGGGTGACGGGCAGACTCGCGAAGACACCAGCTATGGGCACGATCAGCATGAATGTGGATAGTGGTTGATGCAGCCCTATACCAAGCGCGAGGACGTATTGGCATGCCGCCAGCGTCGCCTGAAGCATCATCGACAGGATGATCGCCGGAAACGTTGCTCCCGGCCTATGCAGGTATGGCGCGATGATTCCCAGCGAGCGCCTTATCGCCCGCGGCGCCAGATGAATGAGCCGCGCGACCAGCGGTGATGCGAGGAATGCCGCGAAGGTCGCGATTCCCGCCGCGATCACCGGTTTGATCACGCTTGCTGCCAAGGTTCCATGATTCATGGTGATGGCGATAACTGCCGCGAACCAGACCAGCGCCAACAATCCGTAAGCTCGATCCGCGACCACCGATGCGATCGCCTCGCCGATTTTTCCATGTTTCCGCCCGAGGTAAAACGCGCGCGCTGCGTCACCACCCATCAGCCCGGCACGAACACGTTGGTGAACATCCCGATGAGGTAGTAGCGCACACACTCGAGAAACGTCGCATGCAGATTCAGCAGCGCCGCCAGCAGTTGCCAGCGCAGGCTCGAAAATATCTGGGCCGCGACATATAAAGCGACCGTAGCGGCGAAGTAGGTCAGACGCTCGCGCGCCAGGACTCGCAGCGCCGGGCGCGCGTCGAAGTGCCACAGCAAGAAACCGATGATCGCGACGCCCAGCCCGATGCGCATCGCGAAGCCGCGATACGGATGCGCGGGTCGCGCGGGCGCTTCGGGTGTGTGATAGGGCGCTTCAATCGCGGGCAAGTTGTTCTCCATGATTTATGATCGCGCGCTTGGTGTGCTCGACCGCCAACAGCGTGAAGTTGCCGAGTCTGTCCTTCAACCTCGCGAGGTCGCCGGCATCGAGCACGAGGACGGTATCGCCCGGCTGATTCCACAGCCGCAGCAATTCGTTGTCGGTGGTGTAGAAAAACTTGTCAGCATCGGGCGCATGTTCGGCGCCGAAGCGCAACTCACTGAGCGGCCCCACCAGGATCACCCGACGCCGCGTATAGAACGGCAATCCTTGAACATAGCGATGGTAGCAGATGATTTTCGCGTTGGGTGCTCGCTCGGCGACTGCTCGGCCCAAGCTCGCGTACGATCGCAATGGCTCCGCCGCGAGTCGCGCCCAAGTGGCGGCGCACAGCGCGCCCGCAAGTGTGATGACGATCAACGACAGCCCCGCGCCGTTGAGCCGCGCGGAAAACGCAATGGTCGTCATTGCGCCGCCGAAGATGAGGATCCCGCCGATTGCAAACAGCTCCGGCTGCAGCAGCATCAGATACGGCGTGCGAAACGATGCGGCTTTCATCGCCGCAATGATGATCCCCGCACCGAGCAGTCCCAGCAGCGGTCCCGATTCCATTAAAATTCGCGAATCGGGCGAGCGCAGCGGGCGGGATCCGTCAACTCGGGCGCACGTGATGATTCCGTCGGCGAGCAAGACTGCGAGTGGAGGAAAGGCGGGAATGATATATGGAATCAGCTTGCCGCTCGACGCCGAGAAGGTCCCGATGATCACCAGCGCGGCGACTGTGCAATACCGGCGCGCTGGATTCGGTGTCATCCTGCGCCAGGTCAGAAACGGCACCAGCAACGACCACGGAAGCAGCCCCACGATGACAACCGGAATGTAGAAATAAGCCGGCTCTCCGTGACTGAACGACGAATCGAAAATCCTGCGGATGTGCTCGCCGATAAAATAGAAGTCGAGGAAGCCCGGCTCGCGAACGCTGATCGCGATGAACCATGGTGCAACGATCGCGAGGATCAACACTCCTCCTGCGACCGCGTGGAATCGGCCAATGGCACCTCGCAGCGCGCGCTCCCACCACAGGAAAACCAGCGTCGTCAGCGCCGGCAAGGCGATTCCAACCGGCCCCTTGGTCAGCGTTGCGAGCGCCATCGCGAGGTATCCGATCCAGCACCACATCCCACCTTCCTTGAAATGCAGGAAGAGCGAGAAGATCGCGATTGTCGTCAACGCCGAGAGCAGCATGTCGGTGGTCAGCACCTGCGCCATCACCGCATACAGCGGCGCCGTCGCGAGGATCGCCGTTGCCATCACCGCCCGGGGCCGTCCCATCACACGATCCACGAAGATGAATGTCGCCAGCACCCCCAGCAACGCCGACAACGCGGGCACCAGGCGCGCCGCGAACTCATTGATTCCAACGATGCGAAACGACAGCGCCGTCAGCCAATACAACAGCGGCGGCTTTTCGACATACGCGACGTAATTCAGATGCGGAACGATGAAGTCGTGCAGCGCGAGCATCTCGCGTCCGATCTCGCCGTACCGCGCCTCATCGGGTTCCCAGAATCCGTACGCGCCAAGATGAAAGAAAAAAATCAGCCCGGCGATGCCGAAGACCACCGGCACTGCGAGTGTTTCGGCGCTATGCCATCGCACCGGCGCTCCATTCACGTCACGCGCGATGCGCGCCGCGCTCGATGCCTCCTCAGCCACGACGACAACTCTACAGGCGTGCGGGGCAGCGATAAATCGAGACGTGCAGGGTCAGTAGCCCGCCGCGCCGCCGCCTTTGCGCGGATCGAACGCGCTGTGGAGGCTGCCCGGCGCAATGGTGATTGCGTTGACCGCGCCGAGCTGCGGAATGACACGGAGCTTATAGCGCATCTGCTCGAGCGCATCGCGCGTGGTTTGCGGCATCTTTTCTTCGATCAGAACCACGTCCGGCGTCGCCTGCTCGTGCAGCCGCGGAGCAGCCACCGCCTCTTCAGCGGTGCTGCGAAAATCCAGCACGCTCAGCATCACCTGCAACACGCCGGTGATAATCGTCGGACCACCGGAACCTCCCGCCACCAGGACCGGTTTGTCCTGCTTCATCACGATGATGGGCGTCATGCTGGAGAGCGGACGTTTTCCCGGCGCGATCGAGTTCGCATCCGCGCCCGCAAGTTTGTAGGCGTTGGGAACACCCGGCGAAACCGAGAAGTCGTCCATCTCGTCATTGAGAATGATGCCGAGTTTCGGCACCGTCATCTTCGCGCCAAAGACCGTATTGATAGTGGTGGTGATGGCGACCACGTTGCCCGCCTCATCAACCACGCACAGA
Organism: uncultured delta proteobacterium; assembly: GCA_963814035.1. GTDB lineage: Bacteria > Desulfobacterota > Binatia > Binatales > Binataceae > DATGKG01. The sequence continues at coordinate 169,513 of CAWFBH010000006.1, read as the reverse complement.
TTCGAGGTGCCATGATCATGCGCCTCCTCGCCTGCCGGCGCGGGACTCTTCTGATGCAGCGCGCGTTCGCGAGCGTCATTTATATGGGCCGGCGAAAGCAGGATATCGAGCGGAACGTGAACATAGACCGGGTCGGCGTACAGCGATCGATCGATGAAGCCCTGGCGCATCACCTCGATCAGGCGCGCGAGATAGGGCGGTGAATTGAGGCCGAGACCGGGCAGATGCCCCGGTTCCAGCATCCCGAGCATTTCGAGCACCACGCCGCCCGAGGACGGAGGCGGCATCGCATAGACCACCATCCCGTGATAGGCGCGATGTAGAGGATCGCGCCAAACAGGCTGATAATCCGCCAAGTCTTCTTCGGTCAGGATACCGCCGTGTTCCTGGAGATACGTAACCAGTTCCTTGCCGACTGAGCCATTGTAAAACTTCGCGGCTGGGGCGTTGCCGAGGCGCTCCATCGTCTCGGCGAGCTTCTTTGCATAGATCTTCTCGCCGGCCGCGGGCGCCGAGCCGTCTTCCTTGAGGAAGACTTCTTTCAGCCCCGGATCCATCGCGAGCATCGAGGTGTTGGATTTGATCTCACCGGCAAGATGCTCGCTGACCGGAAAACCGTCGCGTGCGAGTTTGATCGCGGGTGCGGCCACTTGCTGAAACTTCATGGTGCCGAAGCGCTTGAGCGCCGTGTCGATTCCGGCGATCTCGCCGGGCACGGCGACCGCCAGCGGGCCGACCTTCGCCAGCTCCTCGTTGGGATGCCCATCGCGATAGTACATGTCGGCGCTCGCCGCGTGCGGCGCCGTCTCGCGATAGTCGAGCGCGTAAAATTTTCCTTCCTTGGCGAGGTAGATCAGCATGAAGCCGCCGCCGCCGATGCCGCACGAAGCGGGGTTGGTGACGCCGACGGCCAGCGCCGTGGCTGTCGCCGCATCGATCGCATTGCCGCCTTGCTTGAGAATCGCCAGCCCGGCATCGGTCGCCAGCGCGCTCTCCGACACCACCATCGCCTTGCTGGCCTGCTCGGCGCGCGTCGGCGGCGCGCCGAAGCTAAGGAAAATCGCTATTAAGATTGTTATCGATCGGAAGAAGAGTGCGCGTTTGGGCAAGGTCCGGCTCTTAACGGAATTCGCGGAGATTTCGGTCACCGAAACTACCTAACAGCCGCAAGGATGAAGGGGAAGCGTGTCAGACCCGCGAAATTTCCGTTTGGCATCCCCATCCAAGTGATGCTTTGATCGGGCTCCTCAAGCTTAAAACTGAACTTCGACTATCGGCTGTGAGCCGGAGGCAAAACCATGGATTTCAGTGACATCATTTACGACAAAGCCGATCGCATCGCGACGGTGACCATGAATCGGCCCGACAAGATGAATGCGTGGACGGGCAGGATGGGCTCCGAGATGCGTCAGGCGATGCTCGATGCGGATCGCGATGACAACATCAACGCGATCATCGTCACCGGCGCGGGACGCGCCTACTGCGCCGGCGCCGATATGGGTGGGCTGAGCGAGATCTCACAAGGGCGTGCGACCGCGGGCGGAGCTTTTCCGGCACCGCAGGATGATCTGCCGAAGGAAACGCGGCCCGACTACCGCACTCAGTATTCATGGGCGATGGCGCTCAAGAAGCCGGTCATCGGCGCGATCAATGGAGCCTGCGTCGGGATGGGTTTTACGCTCTGCCTCTACCAGGACATCCGCATTGCCTCGGATAAAGCGCGGATGGGCCTCATATTTACTCAGCGCGGACTGGCGATCGAGCATGGCTCAAGCTGGATGCTGCCGCGCATCGTCGGAGCGACCCGCGCGATGGAGCTTGCGATCACCGGACGTCTCATCGACGCGCAGGAGGCCCTCGCGATCGGCCTGGTCAATCGCGTCGTGCCGCATGACAAGCTGATGGAGACCGCGCGCGAGGTCGCCGGCCACATCGCGAGTAAATGCTCCCCGCTCGGCGTCGCGCAGGCGAAAAGAATGGTCTGGGAACATTTGTTCACCGACCTCGCAACCGCGATCAAAGACAATGATGAGGCGGTGCAGTTGATGACACACTCGAAAGATTTCGCGGAGGGCGTGAAAGCCTTTATCGAAAAGCGGTCGCCCCGCTTCACGGGAAAATAGTCCCGGCGCGTCTTGGGTGGCTGTTTGGGGGCGGCTACTTGTCGAGCGGATGCTTGAACTTGCGATCGGGGTGCCGAATCGTCAGCACCGGGCAATGTGCTTTCTGCACGACACGCTCGGCGACGCTTCCCATCAGCACATGGGCAATGCCGGTGCGGCCATGGGTGCCCATCACGATCAGATCGGCGCCTTCGCCCTGCGCGGCGTGAATCACTTCGAGGAAGGGCGAGCCGACTTTGAGCAGCGAGCGCGCCTTGAGGCCGGAATCGCGCATCCGGTTGACGAGTTTGTCTAGTTCCTTCTGCGCCATCATGCGCTGCTCTTCCGCGATGCGCGTCATCGCGCCGACGTCCATCACCGGTCCGATCTCCGGCGATACCATCACTGGCGGCAGCGCCTGGTCGACGTGCAGGAGGATGATCTCGGCGCCGAAACGGCGCGCGATCTCTTCGGCATAGCCGATCGCAAGAGTTGAGTCTTCGGAGAAGTCTGTCGCGGAAAGGATTTTGCTGAAGTTCGCCACCAAGGGACCATAGCGTTGAGGCCTCGGATGAGGCAAGCGCCAGTTTCGCCAGCGGCGCGGCGCGAAATCGCGACGGCAGGCTCGACCAGCATAGGCGGGACGCATTAGAATTGGCGCGAGGCTTTCGGAATGGCCAGGCGAGCAGGAATAAGCGTCGAGGATTTTGAACGCGCGATCGACGAATTCTTCGACGAGATGCTGATCTCGCGATGGCGTCGCGCGCCCGAGCGCGATGAATTCGAAAACGCGCAAATCCTCGATCATCCCGATCGTTACGAAGTCAGGGTCGCGGTGCCCAATGTCGATCCCGAGCAAATCGAGATCGACGTCGCGGGGCAGCGACTGAGCGTGCGCGCGCCCGCCGGTTCAGCCGGTTCAGAAGGAACCTTCGAAAGCGCCTACTCCTTCGCGGTGCCGATCGAGGCCGAGGCAGTCGAGGCGCGATGGAGCGATCGCACACTCATCGTCATCGTGCCGAAGCAAAAGCCTAAACGAATCAAAGTCAACAACTAACGAGCGTGCCTTCCTCCGCTCCCGCCAGTGAGATCCTCGCATGCCTGAAAACACCGCCGGAGATTTGCGGAATCCTTCTGAAGCCAAACCGGTTGAAACCAAACCGGTTGAACTCAAGCCGGCGCTGGCGCCAATCGAACTGCCGCCTTCGGAGTTGCGCGGCGCGCCTCCCCTAACCCCGGACGAACTGGTTGCCGCGTCGAAGGATGGCAACGGCGAGGAGCTGCTCGGCCAGGGCCGCGCATTTGATGCGATTCGGATGGCAATCGGCATCGGCGGGCCGGGCTACAACGTGTTCGTGTCCGGCGTGCGATCGCGCGAAGAGCGCGATTCGGTGATGAAGCTGCTCACGGAAAAAGCCGCCTCGATGCCGACTCCGGGTGACTGGGTTTACGTGCATAACTTTCGCAACCCCGAGGCGCCATGCGCGCTGCATTTGAAGTCCGGCAATGGCCGCAAGCTGCGCGAGCGGATGAATCAACTGGTCGAATCGATCATCGAGCAACTCCCCAAGGCGTTCCGACGAGAAGATTTCGATCAGGAACGCTCGGCACTGCGCGAGAAGTACAACAAACGCGCGCAGGAACTCTTCGGCGGCCTGGAACAGAAGGCGCGGGAGCGCGGCTTTGCAATCCAGACCACGCCGAACGGCCAGGTGATCTTCATCCCGCTCATCGAGGGCAAAGTGCCCGAGTCGCCCGAGGCGCTGAACAAGGCGATGCAGGAAAAGACCGATGAGCAGCGTGAGGTGTTGGGCAAGGCGCAAGTCGTGCTGCAGGAAGAGTTCGGTGCTGTCGTCCTCAAACAGCAGGAGTTGATGCGCGAGCTGATCGAGGACATTCGCGCCATCGAGCGCTCTTTCGCCGCGCGACTGGTCAATCCTCTGATCGCGGAGATCAAGGCGCAGTTCGAAAATCCGGGCGTTGTGGCCTACCTCGATCACGTCGCAGAGCACATCCTCGACAACCTCGATCGCTTCCGTGAAACCGAAGGCCGTCAGCCGCAAGGTGTTCCCGGAATGCCGCAACCGCCAGAAGATGGAAGGCATTGGTTCGAGTACCAGGTCAACGTGATGGTTGACAATTCGGAAACAAAGGGCGCGCCGGTAGTAAACGAGGATGCCCCAACCTATCGCAATCTCTTCGGCACCATCGAGCGATGGATTGATCCGCTCGGACGATCCGGCACCAACTTCACCCGCATCATCAGCGGCTCCTATATCAAATCGCACGGAGGCTTCCTGGTCCTCGACATGGAGGATGCGGTGATCGAGCCGGGAGTATGGAAGGCGCTCAAGCGCAGCCTCAAGTCCGGCCGCGTGACCGTCGAAACCTTCGAACCGTTTCCATTTTTCGCGGTGAGCGGGTTGCGTCCCGAATCGATCGAGGTGCGCAACAAGATTCTCGTGCTGGGCGGGCCGTATCTCTACAACATGTTATATTTTTACGACACCGATTTTCCCGAGCTGTTCAAGGTGAAGGCGGAAATTCGGTCGATTGTCGGCGCCGATAAAACCGCCGCCGCAAAGTATGCGGCCCGCGTCGGTGAGTTGGTACGGCGCGAGAACCTTCCGCCCTTCGATGGTGAAGCACTCGCGAGGATCGTGCAGTTCGGCATGCGGCTGGCCGGCGATCGCGCGCGGATGCTCGCGGTAATGGAACCCATCGATGACCTCGCGCGCGAGTCGGCCTACTTCGCCCTCAGCGAGGGCGCTCATGTTGTTTCCGCGCCGCACGTGCAGCGCGCGCTCCGCGAGCGGATGCTGCGGCTCAACTACATCGAGGAAGAGATTCGCCGTCTGATCGCCAATGGGACGCTAGTCGTGCATCTCGATGGCTCCTCGGTGGGGCAGATCAATGGACTCGCAGTCATCGATGTCGGCGGATACGCGTTCGGACGTCCCTCGCGCATCACGGCGACCGTAGCGCTCGGCCAGGGTGGACTCATCAACATCGAGCGCGAGGCGCGCCTGTCCGGCTCGACGCATGACAAGGGCGTGGCGATCCTGAGCGGCTTCCTCCGCAATCGCTTCGGCCAGACCCATCCGGTCGCGATGACCGCGAGCATCTGTTTCGAGCAGTCGTATTCCGGCATCGATGGTGACAGCGCGAGTTCCACGGAAATCTACGCATTGTTGTCAGCGCTCAGTGGTAGACCGATTCGTCAGAATCTCGCGGTCACCGGGTCCGTCGACCAATACGGGAATGTCCAGGCGATTGGGGGCGCCAATGAGAAAATCGAGGGCTACTACCGCGTATGCAAGGCGGTCGGCCTCACCGGCTCGCAAGGTGTCCTGGTCCCGCGCGCCAATGTCGACAATCTGATGCTCGATCCAGAGGTCGTCGATGCGGTCGCGCGCGGCGTTTTCCACATCTATCCGATCGACACCATTGATCATGGCATCGAGCTGCTCACCGGCGTCCGCGCCGGCAGCATCGAGGAGCCCGGCACCGTCAATTATCTCGTCGATCAGCGCTTGCAGAAAATCTCCAACGTGCTGCGAGACCGCGGCGACCGCGAGACCCGCATCGTGCACGATAATCCTCCGACTCCGCCTGCACCCAAGCCGCCGGAGCCTCCCGAGCCGCCTCGTTGAGTCAACCTCGGTTCCCGCGCCACGCCGGTTTTCGCTAGAGTCATTCTACAATGCCGATTGACCTGCGCCTCGATCCGCACGAGGTTTCCATCCTCAACGATCTTTACGAATTTACCGTAGCAGCGGCTTTCTTCGAGCGCGGGATGAATGGTACCGCCTCGTTCGAAGTCATGGTGCGGCGTTTTCCCTCCAGCCGCGGCTACATGATCGCAGCTGGATTGGAGCGCGTGTTGGAGATCGTCGAGGATTTTCACTTCGATGCGGATGCGCTCGGCTACCTGGAGTCGCTGCATCTGTTCAAGCCCGAATTCCTGCAGCACCTGTCGCAGTTGCGCTTCACCGGATCGATCCGCGCGATCCCCGACGGCAGCATTTTCTTTCCCGGCGAGCCGGTGATGGAGGTGCGCGGGCCGCTTATCGAGGCGCAGATCCTCGAGCCCGTGATTCTCAATCAATTGGGTTTTGCGTCGCTCACTGCGACGAAGGCGGCGCGGTGCTTCAGCGTCGCCTCGGGGCGCAGGCTGGTGGAGTTCGGGCTGCGCCGTGGGCAGGGCGCCGATGCCACCTTGATCGCCGCGCGCTCCAGCTATCTTGCAGGCTTCAGTGGAACTTCGAATCTGCTCGCGGGCAAGCGCTACGCGATGCCGGTGTTCGGTACCATGAGTCATAGCTTCATTATGGCGCATGACACCGAGAAAAAGGCCTTCGAGGATTTCGCCAGGACCTTTCCGAAACTGAGCACACTGCTGGTCGACACCTACGATACCGCGCAAGGTGTGAGGAACGTTGCGGAGCTCGCGCGGCGGCTTGCGACCGAAGACATCAAGATCCAGGCGGTCAGACTCGACAGCGGCGACCTCTATCAGTTGAGCCGCCAGGCGCGCGCGATTCTCGATCAGCACGGACTCAACGACGTCGCGATCTTCGCCAGCGGCAATCTCGACGAATATCGCATCGCCGAGTTGATTCGCTCCGGCGCGCCCATCGACGCGTTCGGGGTCGGTACCGCGCTAACTGTCAGTGACGATGCGCCCAGCGCGGATTACACATACAAGCTATGCGACTATCTCGGCCGGCCACGCCTTAAAACCTCCTCCGGCAAGGCCACCGTGCCGGGACGCAAGCAGGTTTTCCGCGGGCTTGATGCGAGCGCACATTATTCGCAGGACCTGATCGCTCTCATTGACGAATCGGCGGCCAGTGTGACGCGCGAGTTCAAGCCCGCGGTTGCCAAAATCATCCCGATGCTGCAACCGGTGTTCGAGAACGGCGGGCGGCTGCCGGCGCCGACGTCGACGCTGGAACAATCGCGCGATCATTTCATGAGCGAATTTGCGATGCTGGGTGCAAAGCAGCGCTCGCTTACCAGTCCTGCTGTCTATCCGGTGCGTCTGACGGCCGCGCTGAATGCGATGGCGATTAGCGAGAAGCTTCGCGCGGAGCAGCTGCAAGACTGACCGATGGTTGCGATGACAATTGCGCGGCGACCTGCTTTATCCGCGCCGCATCGAAGGTCATCAACATCAACTGCAGCGATTCTCCGCTGGTTGAGCCGAAGAGTTCCGGCGCCAACAGATCTCGCATAACGCTTGAAGTGCCGCTCGGTGACCACCGCCGTGGGTATGGAAAATAGATCTGGTCGGCAAAAGCCTGATAGCTCTCGATGATCGGTCGAAGTCCGGAGGCCGAACCCGCAACCCCGATTCCGATTTTGCCATCGATTACCCCCGCCCAGACGTCGCGGTACGCGTCGGGCTTGTTGTCGAAAACCCATTCGGCCGGGAAAAGACCGGCAGATTGCAGTGCGGGAACATCCAGCTTGGAGATGACACCGCCGGAAGCGAGGTACTTATCGGTCGCGGAGATCACCGTCTCGAAGCGCGATCGCTCGGCGCGCTGCTCAAGCTTGATCGGATTCATTCCTCGATACGCCGCAAATGCATCGGGGGGGATGCGATATAGAAGAACGCCGCCGACTGCCTGCGGAGCGGTCTGCAGGTTCGACAGCAACCGTATCCATTGCGGCGTGCGCACATCGCTTGCATCGACGATGATCGCGGTAATTCCGAGATTCGCGACGAAAGCCTTGAGCTGAAGGTCGGGCTCTGGAAGATCGGGCGAGCCGACGAACAGGTTGACGACCGGCCAGCGCCGGATCTCGATCGGCTGCAAACCCGTGAGCCCCGACGCCATCCTGAAGTTCATGCCGCTGACGGCCTGCCACATCATCGACATGCCCTGCTGGCCGAACGGCAACGGCAGAACGATATCGTCGTTGCTCAGCAAACGATTCGAACTTCCGTCGCGGAAGAACTCCGGCAACGGCGCGCGGGTTGCCCAGAACGACGCCGAAAGATTCGGCATCAGCATGAGGACTACCGCAAAGATGCCGATCCCTTTCTCGATTCGGCCCGTTTTGGGATCGCTCAGCCACAGCGCGAAAATCACCGCCAACGCCAGGAAGGCATACATAACCAATCGTGCCGGCACCGCGCTCTTTATCAGAGGCAACTTCTCGATCGCCAGCCACGGCATCGGCAGCGTCAGATGTCCCGCGATCTGAAGGAACGGTCCGAGCGCGAGGATGCTGCTGACCACGATGGTAGCCATCAGGAGTTTCGTCGTCAGTTCACTGCGATGGCGCAGGCACCAGATGGTCGCGACCGCGAGCAACGGAATTCCGAAGCATGCGCCTTGCTCGAAAATATTACCGGGAAAAGTCGCGGAGATTTTTCTCAGCGCCGAGAAGTTGCCAAGCGCGTTCACGGAAGTTGGAACGATGAAGTTCAGCAAATTAGTCGAGAACATCGTGGACGGCCAAAGAGGCAGGTGCGGAAAACCATACGCGAAATAGAAGTAGATGTATGGGCTCATCAAAACGGCGGTGGCCAGGTACGCGGTTGCGATCTCGGGAAGCAGTCGCAAAATCCGCCCCCGCACCTCGTCGCAGCTGACTCGGAGTGCGAACACTAATATTACGCCACCTATGAACGTCATCACCGCGAAGGGTTCGAGTACGAGCAGGAACTGCATCGCGAGTACAAGGGTTAGAAGGGCTACGAACCTGTTGTTGCTCAGATCGTCTTGCAGGCGCCGGACGACCAGATAGACCGCTAACGGAATCGGAAAGATCAACAGCTGATTCAGGTGGCTTAGAAGCTGCCCGAGCACGAAGGGTGAGAATCCGAAAAGTAAACCTCCCAGCAGACCGGCCACATAGGAGCCGCTAAGTCTCTTGCACAGCAAAAATGCCGTGAAGGCCGCGAGCGGTGGAAGCAGCAGGATAACCAGGTTAAACGTCGCCAGCGGGCCCAGCGTCGTAGTCAACGGGCTCGCTATTACGCCCAGCAAGGGTAAGCAGGTTACCCAGGCGAGGTTGATGCCCTGTGGAGCCCAGATCAGCCTCGTCAGAAACGGATGCACCTGGTGCTGGAAGACGTACGGCCACCATGCGAGCGACCACATATACAGCGATGGATCGGTCTCGCGGCCGACATAGGAATCGAACAGATGCCCCGGCAGTGCGCGTCCGAACAGGATCAGCGACAGCGCTAGGTATATCGCAAAGTTGACCACATTTTTCCGATTCCTGAAGAGGACTCGCGCGGGCGTGCTATCATTCATCGAGAAGTGCCTCGCCGGTAAACGTCGAAGTACTTTCCGTGCCACGCTAACTGGAGGTCCTTAATTGCGCCTCTAAACTCAGGGGCATCGGGAATACCGGTACAGCTGCTCATCGGGATCATAGGCACGATGACCATCTCCGCGCCCGATACCAGGTCGAGCTTTCGCCCGATGTCGTTTTGCAACATTAATCCGCGCGTGAGATAGAGACTTACCGGTTTTTCGAAGCCGGGAAACAAGAGTTCGGCGGCGCCCATGGTATCGAGGATGACGGTTTTGTGGCCGACGGCCAGCGAACGCACTTGTGACCATTCGATGCGCTCGTCTGCCGGCGCCCAGAGCCCCGCCGTTGTGGTAGCTGGAGCAGTTGTGCCTGCCCATCGATAGGACCAATAGGCGAAATCGGTCCACGAAAGAACCGCCAGCACGCAGAGGGCAAGTCCGACGCTACGCTGAATACGCCCCAAAGTCACAGCAATCGAGGTCCCGATCATCAGGACATAGGAGTAATAAATCCAGGACCACTGGTTTCCGAAAAATAGTGTAAGGAAAACGACGTGCAGTACGGTGCAAGTGACTAGCAATTCACGCCGCCGCGACGCCAATCGGTTTTCATATCTGGAGCGCAACACAAGTAATGTTGAAGCGCACAGAAATGTTGTGCTGACGATCAGGAACCCCGACACATCGATAAGGTAGATGATCCAAGGATATCCTTTGGGGTCCCACAGCTGGCGACCCGCGCCCAGCAGACCAAAGTTCAAGGCGCGGTAGTTGGAAACCCCCTCAATCGGTAACACCGTGTGAAGAAGTGTATGTGAGCCGAATTGCACTGCGGTTGCCGTACCGAGGGTCACGAATGTGATAGCGGCGGGTGTCAGTGAGCCTAGGAGTTGTGCGAGATTGAAACCGCGTTGACTTAGGTGGCGGACGATCAAGATCACCAGCAACAACCCGTATACCCAACCCATACTGGGTTTGGCGAAGACCGCAGCCGTTGCAAGCGCGAGGGCATTGACACGCGAACCGCGGGCTTGCTCCGCGAGGGCGTGACTTAGGAGTACAGCCTCGGTGGCGTGGGCGAAGTTCACATAGGTGGCCTGGAAGGCATAACCGAGTGTGATGACAGCGAGTGCGAGACCTACCGCGCCGATCCTCAACTGCGAGAGTATTTTCGCGATTGCCCATGCGCATAAGAGATCCGCGACCACCATCGCGGCCTGATACGACCACGGTGTGGCGCCGAAGATGCCGAACCAGATTCGGCCGATCAGCGCAGGGAGCAGACCGTAGTGGTATCCGAAATCGAGCGAGGGACGCAGCCCTTGCGCGATCAGGTATTGCAGCGTGAGATTGGCGCCATGGTCGCAGAACGCGAAGCGATCGAACCGCATGCTCTCGGGAAGCCGCGCCAGGTTGATGGCCAACGTCTCGAGCCCGAAAAGAATCAGGAGCGCGCGGTAGCCTGGATGGTGACTGCGAGGATCGTCTGCCACCGGATTGGTGGCTATGCTCGGGGATTCTGTCAGCATCGATCCTCGATTGTGAAGCTATTGTTGCGCGATCCGCGGGTCAACCTGTCTGTCTGTAGGGCGGAAATGTCGCCCGAATGTCGGATGCCGGTTGACAAATGCGGTCCGCACGGGCTACGCGCCTCATATCACGAAGTGAGGTCATCAACCGTGTCGTATAAGCACATCAGGTATGAGAAGTCCGATCGCATCGGCAGGGTGATTCTAAATCGGCCGCGCTACAAGAACGCGCAGTCGCGCCTGATGATCGAGGAGATGGACGACGCGTTTGCCGTCGCCAACGATGACGACGACATTCGCGTCGTCATCTTGAAGGGCGAGGGCGAGCATTTCTCCTCCGGCCACGACCTCGGCACGCCTGAAGACAAGGAGGACACGCTGAAGCGGCCGTATCCGAAGGGGATGCGCGGGCAGCACAAGCGCTCGTGGGATTTGTACATCGATGCCACCCTGCGGTGGCGCGACCTCACCAAGCCGACCATCGCGCAAGTTCACGGCTTCTGCATTTTCGGTGGCTGGATGTTCGCGGCCGCGATGGACCTCGTGGTGGCCTCCGATGACGCGATGTTTCTACCCTCGCTGCTGCAATACTTTTCGATTCCGTGGGATGTCGGCGTGCGCAAGGCCAAGGAGATTCTCTATCAGAGCCGTTTCGTCAAGGCGCAGGAGGCCGAGAAGCTGGGCTTCGTGAACATGGTCGTCCCGCGCGACCGGCTGGAAGCGGAGACCACCGCGCTGGCCGAGCGCATCGCGGAGACTGATCGTTTCACCCTGCGGATGCTGAAGATCGCCATCAACAACACCCAGGATGAGATGGGCTTTCGCAGCGCCATCAAGAATGCGCACGCGCATCATATGGTTCTTACTGCGGGCGGATTGCTCAAGGGGAAAGAGCTGCCGAGCAGGATGCCGGGAGTCGATCAGGCGCTCAAGAAGCTGGGCGGGTCGTGATCCTGACGTGACGCGTCATGACTCCGGGTGTCGCCGCCGCTATGATGGCGCTAGATAATTGCGCCGTCTGCTTTTGACCGACGCCGCCAAATCCGGAGTCCTCATGATGTCGGCGGTTGCCGCGTTCATGGTCTTTCTGTTTCTGCTGATTTCCGGGTGCCAACACTCCCGCAACCCGGCGCCGTCGGCACCGGAAGCGTCTCTGGCGCCTACTGCGAGCGCCACCGCATCGCCAACCGTCACGCCGACCGCGACGCCCACGCCGCTGCCATACGCGCTGCGCAACTACCCCTGCCTGAGCAACACCATCGTCGGGAAGGAGTTCGAGTACGCGCCCGGCGACAAGCAGGAGGTGCATCTGATCTCGGCCAAGCTCGGCGAGGATTCCAAGCTTATTGCGAAGGCGAATCATGTCTCGCGCTTCTCGATCGTCGAGCACGGCCGCAGCGTGCACATCGACAATGAGCACATCGTGCCCTGCGACATCAGCAACGGAATCCTCGTGAACCTTCCGCAGCGGATGCTCTTCTATTTTGAGGACGGCAAGCTGGTGACTTCGTATCCTGTCGCAGTAGGAAAACCCGACTGGGAGACACCCACGGGATCCTTTTCGGTGATCAGCAAACACAAAAATCCGGCGTGGGTAGTGCCGCGCGACATCCAGGATGAGATGGAAGAAGAGGGCAGGGAGGTGCAGACGCGAGTCGAGCCCGGCCCCAACAATCCGCTTGGCAATTACTGGATCGGCACGAGCATCCGCGGCATCGGCATCCACGCGACCAACGCGCCCGCGAGCATCTACAGTTATCATACCCATGGATGCGTGCGGCTTGATCCCGACAACATCAAGGACCTGTTCCATCGAATCTCGAAGGGCGAGCCGGGGATGATCATCTACGAGCCGGTGCTGATCGCGAAAACCGGCGACGGGCGACTTTTCCTCGAGGTCGATCGTGATATATACGAGCTCGGTGGGGCGACGCTGGATGACGTCAAGCATCTCGCGGCTAGCTTGAAGGTCACCGATTTGATTGATTGGTCCGGGGTGGCTGCGCTCGTGGAGAACCATGATGGTATCGCGCACGACGTGACGGCCAGGAAATAGGTTCAGTTACGGGGACGACTGGATTGAAAAATAGTGATGTCACGCCGGCGCTGGTCAGCCGGCGCAATCTGCTGAAAATAGGGCTGATGACGGTAGGATCGGCGCTGATTCCCGGCGCCGCAATCGCTGCGTATCGGGTGATTCCGCACCGCGCGCGGTCGTTATCGTTTTACAATTTGCACACCGGCGAGAGCCTCAAGACCACCTACTTCGCTAATGGCGAATACATTCCGGGCGCGCTTCACGAGATCAACTTCATCTTGCGCGATTGGCGGCAGAACGAGATCAAGCCCATCGATCCCGCGCTGCTCGATTTGCTGGTGGGCATTCAGCATCGGCTCGCGACGAAGGAGCCGTTCCAGATCATTTCGGGATATCGCACGCCGAAAACCAACGCGATGTTACACTTCGCCACTGAGGGTGTTGCGGTCCACAGCCTGCACCTCGATGCAAAGGCGATCGATATTTGCGTCGAGGGGCGTTCGCTTAAGAATGTGCGTCGCGCTGCGATGTCGATGTTCGGCGGCGGCGTCGGATACTATCCGCGCACCGGTTTCGTCCACGTCGATACCGGCCGCCTCCGCTTCTGGTAGCTAGGGCCTCGTGGCGGATGCCGATTGGACCCCGCGGCCGTATAGCATCTGATACTCGCGTTGGTTGCCGATGACGCGCTTCACGTAGTCGCGCGTCTCATGGTAGCCGATGTTCTCCACCCACTCGTCGTCATCACCGGGGAATTTTTCATTCCATCCGACGACCGCGTGCTCGCCGGCGTTGTACGCGGCGACTGCGCGAATCGCATTGCCGTTGAACATCGCGAGCAGTTGCTTCAGGTAGATGGTGCCAAGCTCCACGTTGGTTTCGGCATCGTAGAGATTGACCGGCTGCGCGAGCGCGAGGCCGTTCTCACGCACCATCCGGCTTGCGGTTGACGGCAACAACTGCATCAATCCTCGCGCGTCGGAAACCGAAGTCGCCTCGGGATTGAACCAGCTCTCCTGCCGCATCAGCGAAACCACCAGATATGGATCGAGACCGTCGCCGTTGGCCTTGGATGCGATCAGATCCCAATATGCGCGCGGGTAGCGGATGCGCTCGGCCACCGGATGACTTAGCGCGCCGCGTTTTTCCATTTTGCTCGCAGCGACAATGGCATCGTAGTAGGCGCCCGACGATTGCAAGCCCGCCAGCACGAAACTGCGCAACTCGGGATCGGATGCCGTCTGACTTTCGAGCTGCTTCAATTCTCCGGCCTCGAGTTCCTTGAGACCGAGTTCCCGCAGAGCGAGCACGCGATCGACGTGAAAGGATGCTGAACCCGCCGGCGCCGCCAAATTCGGATCGAATCTCGGATCGGAAGCACTGGCGGCGGGGAGGTCAGGCAGTGCGGCGTCAATCCGTCGCCGCGCGAGATCCGGATAGTAGTTGCTGTCGATGCTTGCGGCGCAAAGCTCATAGAGCGCATGCGCACCCGCGACCTCACCGGATTTTTCTTTGGCGCGCGCCGTCCAATAGGTAAACATGTCACGGGAGCCGGCTTCGCTTCCCGGATGGGCGCGCATCGCGGCGAAACTCTTCGCGGCTTCCGCGTACCGGCGCGTCATGTAAAAAGTCCACGGCAGGCGAAAGCGCGCATCGTCGGCGGATTCAGTCGAAGGATATCCCGCAATCAGTTTTCCGTACTCGGCGCGAGCGAGATCGTATTTGTGATCCTCTTCATAAATGCGACCGATGCGAAGCATCGCGCCCGCCGCGTAATGGCTCTCGGGAAATCTCGCAATGAGTTTACCGAAGGTTGCGCGCGCAAGGTCGCGATCCTCGCGATGCCAATAAATCAGCGCGAGTGCGTCGAGCGCGGCCGGCGCCGAGGGCCCGCTCGGCGCGATCCGCAGGTATTGCAGGTAGGCGGCTTCGGCTTGCTCCGGATGCGGCTTCAGCGCCTGTGCCTTCATGAAGATAAATTCGGCCCGCAGCGCGTTCGGCGGCATCATCGCGAGCCCCGCCGCGATTTCCTGCAATGCGATCGAAGGTTGGCCTTCCCGCAGCAGCAATGCGGCTTCATCACGATGATGTTCGACCGAATTAACGTTCGCGACCTCGGCGTTGTTCGCGAGAATCGAATAGGCAAAGCTACGCGCCTCGGAGTCGTGGATGCCGCGCGGAGAGGTTTCGCGCAATGTCATGAGCTCGTGATATGCGCCGCGCGCATCGCCCTCGGCCGCCAGCGCCCTCGCCAACGCCAGCCTCGCGGACTGTTCGATCTTCGTGTCGGTCGTTCTCGCTATAGCTCAAGAGGCGGCCGCAGCGGCGTCAGTTGCGTGGGTGAGGCGCAGGTAGACATCCGACAGGGCGACCTCCGCGGGGGCTATCGTCACGCTTTCGGAGTAGTTGTGGATCAGGTTCTCGAAAGTTGTCGCCGCGTCCGTAAGATCTCCCGAGTCGCGTTGCGCGAGGCCGCGATAGTAGAGCGCATAGTCGCCCAACTGCGGAAAATGCTCCGATGCGTAACCGAGGCGATCAATTGCCGCGGCGAGGTCGTGATTCTGGTAAGCTCGATATCCCTGCAGGAACGACTGCGACGCTGACGACGAAGTTTGCGGCGAGGCCGCGACAGAAGCCCTGGCTTGAGGCTGCGTCATCGGCGCAGGAGGTGCGCCTTCAGGGCCGGCTGAACTGGCGCCACATCCAATCAGACCCACCGCAACCCCAACCATCATCGCGACCAGATGATATCGCCGCATAGTCACCTCTAATTGGGTTATCTGATGACGCCGCGCATCTCAATTGGGGTGGCTCGCGATCCAAAACTCGGGATAATTTGAATTCATAGCATGACGATTGCATCGAAACTGATCCTTGCGTCCGGGTCGCCGCGACGGCGCGAATTGTTGACCCGCGAGCACATTGACTTCGAGGTCATGCAGAGTGGCCTCGACGAGATCCGCCATCCAGACGAAGCGGCTCGCGACTATGCGCTTCGGATGGCGCGCGACAAGGCGCTCGCCGTTTCCGCGCTGCATCCGCAGCGTTCGGTGCTTGCCGCCGACACGGTCGTTGAATGCGAGGGGAAGATTCTCGAAAAACCCCTCGATGCGACCGATGCTACACGAATGCTCAGCACTCTCGCGGGCCGAACGCATACGGTGGTGACGGCGTTTGCGCTGGCGACGGACGTAAAAATCGTCGCGAGCGAGGCCGTCATCAGCCGCGTGACCTTTCGCGCTCTCATCCGCCGACGAGATCGCGACCTATATCGCCTACCGGCGAGCCGTTCGACAAAGCCGGCGCCTATGGCATCCAGGGTATCGGCGGCGGCTTTATCTCGCATGTCGATGGCTCGCGCGACAACGTGATGGGTTTGCCGACCGAGAAGTGCTCGCCGCGCTGCGCCGCCACGGAATCATCTGATGCTCGCGGCGGAGGAAATCGCAGCGGCGACTGCGGCGAGGTTCGCGAGCGCATCGCGCAGGCGCGCGCAACGCCGGCCGATCAGCGCGACGCGATCCGGCTGGTGCTCGCGAGCAAGACCCAGCCGCCCGCGGCGGTTCGCGCGGCTTATGCCGCCGGCGCGCGCGATTTCGGCGAGAACTACGTGCAGGAGGCGCGTCGCCAAACGCGCCGCGCTGGCGCGACTTGCCGCGATGCGACGTGGCATCTGATCGGCCATCTGCAGACCAACAAGGCGCGGCTCGCGGCCGCGATCTTCGATCTGATTCAAACGCTCGACTCTGCGCGCCTTGCCGACGCGCTGGCGCGCGCGCATCCTGCGCCGCCGATGCCGGTGCTGATCGAGGTCAACCTCGGCGGCGAAGCGAGCAAGAGCGGCGTCGCGCCCGGCGACGTCGAAGCGCTGATCGAGGCGGCGCGCGCGACAGGTCGATGTGCGCGGCCTGATGACGATCCCGCCGCCAGTGCCGAAAGCCGCCGAGCGGCGCGCCGATATTTCGCGCAGCTGCGCGAGTTGCGCGATCGGCTTGCCGCGACGCACCGGCCTTGCGCTAAGCGAGCTTTCGATGGGAATGACCGATGACTTCGAGATCGCGATTGAGGAAGGCGCGACGATCGTGCGCGTCGGGCGGGCGGTTTTCGGCGAGCGGTCCAACGATGAAGAAGCTCGGCTTTATCGGCGGCGGCAACATGGCCGAGGCGCTCGCGCGCGGCCTCGCTCGAGCAGAGAATCTTCAAGCCCGCCGACCTGATCGCTCTCGGACGTCGATCCGGCGCGGCGGCGCAAGCTCAGCCGCGCAGGCTGAAAATCGCGACGTCACCGCCGACAACCGCGAAGTGGTCGCGCGAGGCGCGCGCGATCGTGCTCGCGGTCAAGCCGCAGAAGATCGATCGAGGTGCCTGACCGGGAAGTGCGGCGGCAAGAATATCCGCCTGCGCTGAAACAGCTCTTCATCTCGATCGCCGCAGGCATCACTATCGCGCGCATGACCGGTGCGCTCGGCGCCAAGCGCGCGCGTGATCCGCGTGATGCCGAATGCGCCCGCGATGGTCGGCCATGGGATGGCCGCGCTGGTGCGCGTCGCAAGGCGCCACCAACGCCGACGAGGCCTTCGCGCTCAAGATCTTCCAGGCGGTCGGCGATGCTGTCGCGCTTACCAGATGAACCGCTGCTCGACGCCGTGACCGCGCTTTCCGGCAGCGGTCCGGCCTACGTCTATCTGTTCGTCAAAGCGCTGGCCGATGCGGCGGTCAATGAGGGCTTGCCGCGCCGAGCTCGCGATCCGGATGGCGCTGCAAGACGATTCGCGGGCGCCGAGGAGAACATGCGCATGTCGCAGCTCGCGCCGGCCGAGTTGATTCGCATCGTCGCGTCGCCCGGCGGCACCACCGAGGCCGCGCTGCAGCAGTTCGCCGCGGCCGGCTTTTCTGATATCGTGGCCGCCGCGGTCCACGCCGCCGCGGATCGCTCGCGCGAACTGGGCCGCAATCTAGCTAGGAGCCGACAGTCATCGTGGGGGCGTTGGGCAGTACTTCGTAATCTCGATCGCTGCTTTATCTCCGGGCACTGCTGCAGCTTTATTTCTGGGTCGTGATCATCGCGGCCGTGATGACGCTGGATCGAGCCCAATCCCGTACAATCCGATCGTCCGCTTTATCTACTCGTGACCGAACCGGTCTTCGATTGGGTCCGGGAGCATCTGCCGGTGGTTTTCGGCGGAATCGATTTCTCGCCGATGGTGGTGCTGCTTCGGCATCCAAATCATTCAGCAGTATTTGATTGCCGACCCTTCGCGCCATGGCGCTCATCCGGGCTGGGCCGTTATGCCGGACTGCGGCCCCATCGCTCGCCTGGCTCAGGATCGGCGCCGATTGTGTTACGATAGAGTTCGTGGCCCGACCGGGCTCGTCAGCGTCGCGGATTGTTCGCGGTCGATGCCGCGCGGCCTTGGTAATCGGGCTCGCTCGCCGGCCGAAAAAGGGCATGCGCCAATGACGAGCTGATCGGGCTATCTGCCGAAGCGCGAAGGTTCCCGCGCGCCGAGGTTACGATCCTTCGAGGCGGCGCAGCCACGCGAGACAAGTATTGCGCATCGCAACGCAGGATCCTTCAGCCGTCGCCAAACGGATCGATGTGCATTGCCGATTGAGAGCGAAGCAAAGGTGAAGCTGAGAGCGCGTTCGGTTGACAATGTTCTCATGCGGTGATTACCTACTGTCTAGTAACGCGTAGTCTTTCCGTAGCGACAACGTTTTCCTATGCCGATTTACGAATACAAATGCGCGAAATGTGGCGTCGTCGAGGTGATGCAAGGCATCAAAGAGGCGCCGCTTAAGAAATGCCCGAACTGCAAGAGCAAAGTCGAGCGGATGATCTCGTCGCACCTCGTTCGTGCTCAAGGGCAGCGGATGGTACGCGACCGACTACGCGAAAAAGAGCGCCGCCGCCCGTAGATACTTCGAGTGCGAGTAATGGGACCAACGGCAACGCCTCGACCAGCGAGACGTCCGAAGCCGAGCGCTGATAAGAGCGCCTCGGCCTCGGAATCGAAGTCGTCAGACTCGAAGGTTACCGCGTCAACCGAGAAGGCCGCGCCGCGAAAGCGGCGGCGAGCAGCAAACCCGGCATCGAGCGGCAAGTCCGACTGAGCCTGTCTCCATCATTGCAATGAAAACCGCGGGGTAGTGGCCTCGCGGTTTTTTTGTTTCAATGCGGTTCCGAAATCTCGATCATGCGCGCGATTGTAATCGACAATGGAGTTTCGCTGCGGCGCGACTATCCCGAACCGACGACGGCGAACGGCGAAGCTGTCGTGCGCGTCCGCATGGCCGGAATTTGCGGCACCGACCTCGAACTCGTAAAGGGCTACATGGGATATCGCGGAATTCCCGGCCACGAATTCGTCGGCGATGTGATTGAGACCGAGAGATCCCGCGCTGCGAGGACGTCGCGTCGTCGGCGAGATAAATGCTGCATGCGGAACCTGTCGCGCCTGCATCGACGGCCTCCGGCGGCATTGTCCGAACCGCACGGTGCTTGGAATCCTTGGCCGCGACGGTTCCTTCGCCGAGTACCTTCGCCTTCCAGAGCGCAACCTCATCGCTCTTCCCGACTCGATCCGCGATGAGTGCGCGGTCTTCGTTGAGCCGCTCGCGGCCGCCTACGAAATTTTCGCGCAGGTCAGAATTCCGCGGAATCAGCGCGTGCTCGTTCTTGGCGACGGGCGACTGGGAGCGCTCGTTGGGATGGCGCTCAAGGCCGAAGGGTATGACGTGACTGTCGGTGGGCATCATCCGGAAAAGACGGAGCGCGTCGGTCTAGTTGGCCAGCACGAGAAGGACCTGCACGATCGTTTTGATGTGGTGGTTGATTGCACGGGATCAAATGGCGGTTTCACCCGCGCGCTCGAGTTGGTGCGGCCACGCGGGACGTTGATTCTGAAGAGCACCGCGGCGGCATCCGCCGATCTCAACCTCGCGCCGGTCGTCATCAATGAAATCACGGTGGTGGGATCTCGATGTGGCAGGTTCGCGCCCGCGATCGACGCGATGGCATCGGGAAAAATCGATCCGCGCCCGCTTATCTCCTCAACCTTTCCGCTCGATGACGGCCTTCATGCGCTCGATGAGGCGCGGCAAGTCTTCCAACCTGAAAATTCTGTTGAAGGTTTCGTGAAACGCGCGCGACCACGGCAACTCACCGCAACAATCATCGCCGGCGTCGATACGGGCGGAACCTTTACCGACCTCGTCGCGATGGTCGAGGGCGAGCTCGTCGTTCATAAAACGCTCTCGACGCCCGACGATCCCGCGCGCGCGGTAATCGAAGGCCTCGCGCACATGCTCGCCAGCGCGAAAGCCTCGATGCTCAGCTACAGCTCGACCGTCGCTACCAACGCGCTGCTGGAGTTGAAGGGCGCCCGCGTCGCGCTATTTACCAACGCGCGCTTCGAGGACCTCATCGAAATCGGCCGGCAGAATCGCCTCGAGTTGTATGCGCTCTCTCCCTCGCGCCCGGTACCGTTGGTCCCGCGCGCGATGCGTTTCGGCGTCGAGGAGCGCACGCATTTCGACGGGACAATCGCTACGCCTCTCTCGCCGGAGGAGCTTTCGCGGATCGTGAAAATTGCGCAACGAAGCAACGCCGAAGCCTTTGCGATTTGCCTGCTTCACTCGTATGCGAATCCCACCAGCGAGAACGCGATCGCCGACGCGCTGAAACCGATCGGCCTCCCGGTCTCGGTGTCACATCGCATCCTCGCCGAATATCGCGAGTTCGAGCGGCTCTCGACCACGGTGGTGAATGCGTACGTCGCGCCGAAAATGGCCTCGCATCTGGAGAACCTCGAATCGCGCCTTGAAGGCTCCCGGCTACGCGTGATGCAGTCCAATGGGAGCGCCATCGGCGTTGACCTCGCGCGCGAGGAGCCGGTGCGCACGATTCTGTCCGGCCCCGCCGCCGGCGTTATCGGTGCGGGCGAGTTGGCGCGCGCGATCGGCACCGATCGCTTCATCACGTTCGACATGGGCGGCACCTCCACCGACGTCTCGATGTTCGACCGCCGCGCGCGCATCCGCACTCTCAGTCATCAGAATGGATATGCGGTGCGGACTCCCGTCATCGACATTCACACCGTCGGCGCGGGAGGAGGTTCGATTGCGCGGGTCGATGCCGGCGGTGCGCTGCGCGTCGGTCCCGAAAGCGCCGGGGCAAATCCCGGTCCGGCCTGCTATGGTCGCGGCGAGCTTCCGACCGTCACCGACGCGGACCTCGTCGCGGGGCGCATCGTCGCGGAAAACTTCCTCGGTGGTCGGATGCAGATTTTCCCCGCGTGCTCGACGCGCGTGATGCGGAAACTCGCCAGTGCGATGCGCACCACTCCAGCCCTCGCGTCGCGGGGCGTGATTCGCGTCGTCAACGCCAACATGGAGCGCGCGATTCGCGTCATCACGGTCGAGCGCGGTTTCGATCCGCGCAATTTCGCGCTGCTCGCATTCGGTGGCGCGGGTCCGATGCACGCCTGCGAGCTCGCGCTCGATTTGGGCATCCGCCAGATCATTCTGCCGCGCAACCCGGGGCTGCTCTGCGCATGGGGTGCGTTGGGCGCGCCGCTCGGCCGCGAGTATTCGATGACGATTCGCGATGCGTCGCCGAGCCATCGCAAACTGATTTCTGCGGCTGCCCCGATGACGAAGCGCGCGGTTCGAGAGCTTTCGGCTGAAGGAGTTTCGCGCGCGCGGATTAAACATGAACTCTTCGCCGACATGCGCTATCGAGGACAATCCTACGAGCTCGAGGTGGCGCTCACTCCCCGCTTCATCGAGGAGTTTCATGCCGCGCATCAACAGACGTTCGGGCATTCGTCGCCCGAGTCTCCCGTCGAAGTGGTGAATCTCCGCCTGCGGTCATCCGCTCCGGGCCCGCCGGTCGCTCCACGCAAGATTGTGAAGGCCGCGAAATCGCCCGCGCCGGTCGCGCACATCGATACTTTGGTCGATGATAAAGTTCACCGGGTGCCGGTCTATTCACGAGATGATCTTGGCGCGGGCGCAAAGCTTTCGGGACCCTCGATGATTGTCGAATTGAGTTCCACTTCGTATGTCGCGCCCGAATTTGCGCTACGCGTCGATGACTTTGGCAACCTGCATTTGGAGATGCGCGCATGAAGCTCGACGCGGTCACGCTCGCGGTCATGAACAATCGCCTCGCCGCGATTGCCGAGGAGATGGGCGTGGTGCTCGGGATGACCGGCTTCTCGCCCAACATCAAGGAGCGTCACGATTTTTCCTGCGCGCTATTCGACGGGCGCGGCGAGTTGGTCGCGCAAGCCGCGCACATTCCGGTGCATCTCGGTTCGACGCCACTCTCAGTGCGCGCCGCGATCGAGCGCCTCGAGCTCTTCCCTGGTGATGTTGCCGCGCTCAACGATCCGTTCGCGGGCGGCACCCATCTTCCTGATGTCACGCTGGTCGCGCCGATTTTCCTCAGCAACGAGAAGCGCCCGTTCGCCTTCGCCGCAAATCGTGCGCATCACGCCGATATCGGTGGGATGGCGCCCGGCTCGATGGCGCTCGCGACCGAGATTTACCAGGAGGGTTTCCGTCTTCCGCCGGTGAAGATTGTCGAGGGCGGGAAAATCTCGCGCGATGTGATGACACTGTTCCTCGCCAACACGCGCGTGCACGAGGAGCGCGAAGGCGATTTGCGCGCGCAGATTGCCGCGCTCTC
The DNA here is from genome assembly GCA_963814035.1 of uncultured delta proteobacterium. Taxonomy (GTDB): domain Bacteria; phylum Desulfobacterota; class Binatia; order Binatales; family Binataceae; genus DATGKG01. Next base: position 146,870 of record CAWFBH010000006.1, on the reverse strand, counting down.
GATTGGTTCCGATCGGGTCCGCGCGCTGGTTGATTCCTCCGGTCGCGCGACGATCACCGCCGCGATGGACGCGCTGAAGACCTATTCGGCGCGCCTGATGGAAGCGGAGTTGCGCAAGATCAAACCCGGGACTTACAGCGCGGAAGATTTTCTCGACGATGACGGCTTCGGTACTGAGCACATTCCGATTCGGGTGAAGATTCGGATCGGAAACGGCAAAGCGATCGTTGATTTCGCGGGCTCGGCGCCGCAGGTGCGGGGCAACGTGAACGCGAACTACGCGATCACTCTGTCGGCGACGTTCTACGTCATGAAGTGCATCGCGACCGAGGAGGTTCCCGCCAACGAGGGCCTGATGCGTCCTATCAAAGTGCTTGCGCCCGCCGGTTCGGTCGTGAATGCGAATCCGCCCGCGGCGGTGGCCGGCGGCAACGTCGAAACCTCCCAGCGGATTGTCGATGTGCTCTTCAAAGCGCTCGCGCCTGGCCGCGCCGCGATCGCATCGCCGCCGCCAGTTCCGGCTCGATGTCGAATCTCACTATCGGTGGATTCGATAATTTTCGCGCGCGCCACTTCTCCTACTACGAAACGATCGCGGGCGGCGCGGGTGCATCGCGCGAGCATCCCGGCACCTCGGGAATTCATACGCACATGACCAACACGCTGAACACGCCGATCGAGGCGCTGGAGACCTACTATCCGATGCGCATCACCGAGTATCGGATGCGGCGCGGCTCGGGTGGTCGCGGCTCTTCGCGCGGAGGTGACGGGCTGGTGCGCGAACTCGAATGCCTGGTCGGATTCGAGCGTCAGCTTGCTCACTGATCGTCGCATCACGCGACCGTGGGGCCTCGAGGGAGGCGGCGACGGAGCGGTGGGCGCGAACTATCTCGTGCACGCGGGCAAGCGCAAGAAGCTTCCCGGCAAAACCAATGTGCGCCTGATGCCGGGCGATCGCATTCGCATCGAAACTCCCGGTGGCGGCGGCTGGGGCCGCCTACCCAAGTAGGGAATTTCGTCTAGATCACCTTCTTCTCCCGCAGATGCTTGCGCGTCGAGGCGTCGATGCCGAGCTCATCGAGGACCGCATCGGTGTGCGCGCCCAACGCCGGGGCGCGGCGTGCGCACCCTGGTCGGGGTGCGCGAGAATTTCGCGGTTGGTCCCACAATCGGCACGACGGTGCCATCGGCTTGCCGCGTATCCTGCATCATGTCGCGCGCGAGGACGTGCGGATCGCGCGCGGCTTCGGCATAAGAACGGATCGGGGCGCATGCGATCGCATTCGCGGCGCATTCGGCGACCGCCTCTGCCACGGTGCGCGTGGCGCACCATCCGGCGAACAGCGCGTTGCATTCGTCGCGATGCTTCGCGCGCAGCGCCGCGGTCGCGAAATCGGGATTGTCCGCGAGGTCGGGGCGTCCCGCGAGTCGCGCGAACACTTTCCAGTGGCTGTCCAACAGCGTGCCGGCAATGATCCGCCCGTCGCGACACTGATAGATGTTCGCTGGAATCGAAAAACTGAATTCGTTGCCCCAGCGAGGCATCGGAACCCCCATCGCGCCGAGGGTCGGATAGCCGTTGGACTGGAACAGCATCGCATCGAGGAGCGAGACGTCAACGTGCTGACCTTCGCCGGTCTGATCGCGATGGCGTAACGCCGCGATCGCGCCGATCGCGCCATGTAGTCCCGCGAGGTCGTCGCACAGAAACGTCGGCGCCTTGACTGGTGGGCCGTTCACCTCGCCGTTGAGCGAGATGAAACCTCCGGCGGCCTGCGCCATCGGATCGTAACCGACCCGGTCGTGATCGGGCCCCCATTGGCCCCATCCGCTGATCGATACGTAAACGATGTCCGGCTTCACCCTGCGCACGTCGTCATAGCCGAGGCCCCACTTCACCAGCGTGCCGGGGCGGAAATTCTGCACGATGATGTCGGTGGTTTTCGCGAGCTGCAGAAACAGGTCGCGCCCTTCGGGCACGCGCATATCGAGGGTGAAGTCGCGCTTGTTCCGATTAACCGTCGCATGCGCAAAACCGATGGGCGGGTTTGTGCCCGGTAAGTAGGGCGTGATGCGCCGCGCGACTTCGCCATCGGGCGCCTCGATTTTGATCACATCGGCGCCGAGGTCCGCGAGCAGGCATGCGCACATCGGGCCGGCCCAGCTGGTCGTAACGTCCATCACGCGGACGCCTTGCAGCGGTCCGGTCAGGTCCCTTCGCGCCTCGCGATAAAATTCCGACTTTTCCATGGCTCTCCCCAAGACTTTGAGATGCGCCGAGATGCGCGGGAAATCCTACTTCGATGCGGGTCGCTTGCTCAAACGCGATGGCGACCCGCGCCGCGCTCAACTAGCCTGATAGCGATGGCGGAAGATCAGTTCTGGGTAGGAGTTCATGGTGTGATCGCGCGCGGCGGCAAGCTGCTGGTGCTGAAGCGCGCGCCCTCGATGGCGTACAAGCCGGGCACCTGGGATTTGCCCGGCGGTCATCTTGCGGTGGGTGAGTCATTCGAAGAATGCCTCGCGCGCGAAATCGAAGAAGAAACGGGGCTCGCAATTGCAACGCCGCGGCTGCTCGGAATTCATAACAGCATCGGTCCGTACCTGCAGATGATTTTCGCCTGTGCGCTCGCCGGCGACCGGAACGACATTCGATTGCGTCCGCACGAGCATGTTGAATGGCGATGGGTTGCACCATCGGAACTGGCGCAACTCGATCTGATCCCTTATCTCGAAGGCATCATGCGGCGCGGAATGCTGGACTTCGTGTTTGAGAGCAGCGAGACCTAGCCGGCGATGTGCATCAGCGCGCTGTACCCATTCCAGATGATCTCGATGCCGATACAGAGCAGGATGAACGCTGAGAGACGCACCAGTACATCGGTGCCGGTCTCGCCGAGCGCGCCGACCGTGCCCTCCGCGAATCGATAACAAACATAAATAGTAGCGACGATCGCCAGGAGCCCGGCGAAGGCGGCGATCCCCAGCATCGCGAGATGGGTCAAAGTATCGGCGCGCGGACGCTGGCTGCCGAGTGTGATCGCAACCGCGATGGAGCCGGGGCCGACCGTTATCGGCATGGTGATCGGGTAAAAGGCGTCGGTCGGCCGCATCGGTCTGGCCGAGGCCTGCACCTCGCTCACTTCAGGTTGCGCCTGCAAAAGATTCCAGCCGGTGGCCGCTACGACGAATCCGCCGGCAACGCGCACTATCGGTAAAGTGATGCCAAAGAATTCGAGCACGTATGAGCCGGCCAGCAGCGAACCGAGGAGGAGGAAGAAGCTGTTGAGGGTCACGCGGAACGCGAGCGAGTTGCGTTCGCCCTCGGTGCAACGCCGCGTCAGACCGAGAAAAATCGGCGCGTTGCCGATCGGATTAATAATCGGAAACAGGCCCGCATAGACGAGCAGAAAGGTGTTGATTACGTCGCTGGTAGTTTCCGTGAGCATCGGTCAGGTGGCTTTGGTCGGAGGCAGCCAGGGCTTGTTCAGCACGCGACGCACCATCGGCGCGAAGGTACTGATCGGCTGGTTGGGATAATTGGGATCAAACGAGACTTCGTCGTACTTAGCGCAAAAATCCACCGTCATCTGATACCAGGACTCATTGCGGAACTGCTCGCGCGCGTTGGGATCGAGGCCTAAATGTCGCGCGTAAAAGTAAGTCTGAAACAGGCCATGATACTTGAGCAAATTGTAATGGTCATCGGAGATGAAGGGACGCAGTATCGAGGCCGCGATCTCGCCATGATTCATCGGACCGAGCGCTTCGCCGATATCGTGCAACAGCGCGACCACGATCAGCTCCTCGTCGGCGCCATCGCGCATCGCACGGGTGGCCGCCTGCAGGCTATGGCCGCGGCGGTTGAGGTTGTAGGCCTGATCGGCGGAGAGATCCTCGACCATCGCCATCAGACGGTCGGGAAGATCGACGAGAGTTTTCTCATGGACGCTTTTGAGGATAAGAAAATCCTCGTCAGTGCCCTGGTCCATCCTGGTGAAATGCATCTTCTCCATGCGGCGTGCCTTCCTCGGAACAAATCCCGGACAAATCAAATCGAAGTGGAGGAACTGAGACAAGCGCCTGACGTCGCTGCTCTGGAAGCAGTCGTGATTTACCCAGCTAGCCTGAAAGTATAACTTCCAGACTTTATGCTAAAAGGAACCGGCTGGGAGGCATCGATATCATCGTGAGCGGAGAATCTAAAAAGCCGATCGTTCGGCTGCTGACGCCGGATGACGCTCGCGGTGTTCCCGAACTGGCCACCCGCGTCTACGGCGCGGCGTATTTTCATACCGAGGTTTTCACTCCCGAGGAACTGCTCGAGAAGAACCGGCGTGGCGAATTGACTTCGGCGGTCGCCATCGATGAACAAGGTCGCGTGCTCGGTCATTGCGCGCTGGAGCGGCCGAATCTGGAGCGCTTCGTGAAAATCGGCGAAGCGATGGTTCTGCCCGAAGCCCGCCAGCATCACTTGCTGGCGCGGACCGGTGCGCTGTTGCTGCGCGAGGCTGAGCGGCAAGGCCGCATCGGCGTATATGCCGAGCCGGTCACGCATCATGTGTTCAGCCAGCTGGCCTTCGATTCGGTTCAGGGAGTTCCTACCGGCTTGAAACTCGGCGCCTGGGTGGTATCGGGTTTCGGGATCGATTTCCCGCAGCGCGTGACCCCGGCCGTCTATTTCAAGTACTTCCGGCTTCCGGAAAAAACCACGGTGTACCTCCCTGAGCGTCACCAGGAAATCGCGGGCGCGATTTTTTCTCGTCTCGGTCGCGAGGTCGCTTTCGGCAACGCGCCGATGGGCGAGGGCGCGGGCGAGCTTCGCTCCAACTACGATCGCGCGCAGCGCGCCGGTTACATCACGGTGGTCGAAGCCGGCTCTGAGAGCACGCGGCGCGTCGATGCGGCTCGCGCGGCTCTCATCGCCGAAGGCGCGGAAGCGATCTTCGTCGATATCTTCATCGACAATCCGGCCGCTCCGCGGGTTTGCGATGAGCTCGAGAGCAGCGGACTTTTCTTCAGCGGCATTCAGCCCGATATCAAGGAAGATCGCGACCTGATTCGCTTGCAGACCCAGGTGACGCCGATCGATCTGAAACTGGTTCAGGCCTCGACCGAGTTTGGGCGCGAACTGCTTGATTATGTCGGCCGGGAGCGAGCGAGGCTGGCCGGGAGCTCGACACACTAATAGTGTTGCTGATCTTTTCGGAAGCGGCTGTCGCCGAAGTCGACGGTCAGGACTTCGAAGTTGCGTTGTTCCGGCGTGTACATCCCTGAAATGGTCACCGTCGTGCCGGGTTCGACCTCGCCGAACTTATCCGCATCGAGGCCAGCCGCGACCAGGTTCGGACTCGATTGGCGCACCTGTTCCCAGATGCTCGCCCATTTCACGTAGATGTGATTGGTATAGCCGTCCTTCAAAATGAATCTATAAGTAGCAGTACCGACACCGACTGTTATAAGCGGGTTGGCCTGAAACGTTTCACCAGGCGCCGGCTTGGTCACCACAATTGTGGTCGGGATTGGAAGCCCCATTGAATCTGACGGCATTTGCGCACGAGCAGCGCCGGTCGAACCGGCAATCAGCATCGCAATAATTACGATGCTGATGGTCTGGGAGATGGTTCGCTGCGATATCATCGGAACAGCCGATCATAGTGGTTACTCCGATAGCGTCGTTGTCGCGAGCGACAATCTTCAAGCGCCTCGGAGGGCTAGCCGGCCACGCCAGTAGCCGAAGAAGTTTGCGCATTCGAGCTGATGGAACACGACGCTCTCGCGATCACCTCGCAGCGCGGCGGCGCACATACGAAACAGATTCTTCGCGAGCTTGTCCAGCCGGTTATGGCTTTTGCCGCCCGCAACCGCGCTGCCGAAACCGTATGCGAAACTCTTGTGGCGCAAGTATGCGCGGGTCATCCGTTCGGGGCCAATCAGATGACGCACGACGGCGCCGGGAACGAATCCCATTTTGCCGCCGCTCGCGATAATGCGCGCGAAGAGCTCGGTATCTTCCCCCGACATTGGATTTTTGCCGACCACGCCCAGGTCTTCGCGGAAGCGCCCGAAGCGCTCGAAGGCCGAGCGCCGAAACCCTACGTTAGCGCTGAAGTAGTTATCGAGAGCCTCGACTTGATTCGCCGACGCGGATTCGATTGCCGCGCGATCATGCACTGCGAGCTTCACCCACAGCTTGGGGCCGAGCCACGGCGGCGGAGGCATACTCCATCGCGGCAGCACCATCCCGCATGCCGCGTCGAGGTTGCGCGTCTCCATCGCTGAGAGCATCACACCCAGCCACTGTGGGTCAGCGACCGCGTCATCATCGAGGAAAAAGATGAAATCGCCGCGCGCCTCATCGACGGCTCGATTGCGCGCGAAACTGGAACCCTGCCGCGGCTCGAGGACACGGCGAATCGGAACCGGCGACGACTGCGCGGCGGCGTCAACGATGCCCGGCGTATCGTCGGTAGAGGCATTGTCGATGACGACGCAATCGAGCGCGACGTCGTCGGGTATCGCGATTGACCGAAGGCTTGCGAGCGTTTCGCCTAATGTTCGTGCGCGGTTATGGGTCGGAATCGCGATGGTGACTGAAGTAGGCAAACCGTCAGGCGGGACCTCCATAAACTACAATCATAGAAAAACAGAATCGCGAAGGCCGTCAACCTTCGCGATTCCATTATGCACTCGTTCGCGCGGCTTCGATCAATGCGCCGGCGGAGGAGGCGGCGGCGGAGGGGGAGGTGGTGGTGGCGGAGGCGGAGGCGCCGTTCCGGGGCTTCCAGCAGCGCCAGGTGCTCCGGCAGCCGATGCCGGCGTGGGGGTCGGCTGCGCGGGCGCCTTCGGCAAGGGCGCCTTGGACTGGGTGAACACGACGCCGCTCACTTCGAGATCGGGGTTAGCTTTGTTCTGGATCTCGGGCGGCGCGGTCAGCTTGAAGCCGAAGCTGCGGGTCTCCCCGGGCACGAACGGAAGCACCGGACGGGAGAAGTTGACGAATTCGATCGGCGTTACAACGATCGAATGCTCTTCCGAGAAGACCTGTTTTTTCTTGTTGCCCTTGCCCTCGGAGTAGGTCACGGTGACGACGATTTCATCGATCGCCTTGTCGCCGTTATTGGTGATCTTGCCGAAGATTCCCGGGACCCGCGAGGCCGCCATCTTCATGTCGACGTCGCTGAGCGCGAGCTTCGGAACGTAGGCAAGCCCTTCGGGAATCTGCGCCTTGACGTTGTTGATGTCGTCGAGTTCCCTCTGCAGGCGGAACTTTATGCCGGCGTTGCCGGTGGCCTCTTCCTTATCGAGTTCGGCAATCGCCGCCTGGTAAGCGGCGATGGCCTTGTCGTAATCGTGCTTATGGTAGGCCTCGATGCCTTCCTTATGTTTCTTTTCGACGGCTTCTTTTTCGGGATAGTCGACCAGGATTTTCCACACGCCGCCTTCCTTCACTGTGACGATGTCGTCGTCGTAACTCACGTTCGGGAAGGTTTTCTCGGTGAGGGACTTTTGCGCGGCCTGGTCAGGACCGGAGTTCGGATCGGTGGTGGCGTCGATGGTGCGTTCCCATAGCGGCAGATCGGGACGCGTAACCTTGACGGTAACTACCGCCTTGTCGTCGCCTTCCTGCTTCACCTCGCCGACCGCGAATTCCTGGGCGCCGAGGACACCTTTGAACCAGTCGCGGCTGACATCCGGCGCGAGCGGTATCGCGCTCAGAAAGTCGTCCATCGTCTTATCGATCTGATCCTGATGCGACAGGGCCTGGTAGGCGGCCGGATAGTTATACAACTTGAGATTGTCGACGTAGGTTTGCGCGGTTTTCGCCGGCCCGCCGCCCGAACATCCCGACAACGCCGCAGCCCCTATAAGTGCGACCACCGTAAGGAATGGCCGCAGGATTCGAAAGTTGGATTTTATCATCGGGAGAGATTCTAGTGTGGTAGCAGTCAAAAACAAGCGCTCCTTGACACAAAAGCTGCCAACGGTTCTCGGCGCCGCGGAATCCGGCAGGACCTCGTTTCGGGTCACTTAGGCATCTGCTTCAGCTCGATGACGTTGCCTTCCGGATCGTGAATATAGATCGAAAGCCCCATTCCATGCGCGCCGTAGCGGTTCACCGGCCCTTCGATAATGTCGACCGAGGCTTCCTTTAGGTACTGTGCGACGGCGCTCATATCGGTGGCCTCGATACCGAGGCATACGTGATCGACGTCTTTCGATTTCGCGTCGGGTTTGCCCTCCGCGGGTACCAAATCGATCATGCTGCGGCCGGCGCGGAGCTGGATGAGGCCCATCTGCTCGAGGCGGCGCTCTTCGGTCAGCCCCATCAGCCGCGTGTAGAAATCGAGCATCGTCTTCTGGTCTCGGCATCTGAAAACCACGTGATCGATTTCGGCAATCTTAACCTGCGAATCCATGTCCGATTTCCTCCGCGACTTGAGCAAGACATACGACTTGATCGCGCGATGCTCAATCGCGATCATTTCACGAGGTCTCTTCTTCCTCCAACCTGATGACCCACACCGCCGCCGCACTGACCATCTTCATCTTGACTTACTCGGTCATCGCGATCGGGAAATTTCCGTGGCTGAGACTCGATCGCGCGGGGGCGGCCTTCGCGGGCGCCGTGGCGATGGTCATCAGCGGCGCGATTTCCGAAGACGCCGCGCGCGCCGCAATCGACTACCGCACTCTCGCGCTGCTGCTCGGGATGATGATCGTAGTAGCCAACCTGCGGCTCTCGGGCGCGTTCACATCGTTTGCGCGCGCGCTGCTCCTTAAAGCACGTTCCGGCTATGGCCTGCTGGCGATGACGGTGGCGACGTCGGGCGTCCTCGCCGCGTTTTTCATCAATGATGTCGTATGCATCGCGCTGACCCCGTTGCTGATAGGTACCTGCGAGCTGCTCGGCATCGATGCGATGCCATTTCTGATCGCGCTCGCGACCGCCAGCAACATCGGGAGTGCAGCGACCATCACCGGAAACCCGCAAAACATGATCGTCGCGGGTTTCGCGCATCTCCACTACGCGCGCTTCGCGCTACGCCTCGCTCCTGTCGCGACAGTCTGTCTCGCGATCGACTACGTCATCATTGGGTACGTCTATCGTGAGGAGCTGTCGCGCGAACGGTTACCGAATCCTGACGATCGCTCGCAGAGCCGGAGGACCATACCCGGCTTGATGGTGAAGTCATCGATAGTCGCGCTTGCCGCCCTAATCTGTTTCGCAGTTGGATTCCCGACTCATCTGGTGGCGCTCGGTGCCGGCGCGGTCCTGCTTTTCACGCGTCGCCTGAAGCCGCAGCGCGTGTTCGCGATGGTGGACTGGACGATGCTCCTGATGTTCGCGGGATTGTTTGTCGTGGTCGGCGGGTTGGAAGGGACGGGTATAGACCGGGACGCGATCAAATGGATCGGCGTCGAGCGCCTCGCGAATCCGATCACCCTCAGTGTGGTGGTCACGATTCTTTCCAATCTGGTGAGCAACGTTCCCGCGGTGCTGCTCTTCCGTCCGATTTTTCCGGCGCTGGGCGGCAGCGAGCACATCGCTCTCATCATCTCGGCCGTGAGCACGTTGGCCGGAAACCTTACTGTCGTCGGCTCGATCGCAAACCTGATCGTCATCGAGCAGGCGCGCCGCCACGGCGTCAACATCACATTTTCGGAGTATTTGAAGGTGGGAATTCCGGTCACGATTCTCACCATCGCGATCGGTCTCGCGATGATCGAAATCGGTTTCTAAGCCGGTCGCGGCGGGAAGCTCAACCGCACCACCTCGGTTTGCGCGAGCGCGTCATTCACCATCCGATCGACCTCGAGTCGCGATTCCGATTCCTCGACCTCTTTCATCCGCGCATGCGTCTCGGGATGTGGCGGGGTGAACAAGGTGCAGCAATCCTCGTCCGGGAGTATCGAGGTCTCGAAGGTCCCCAGCTTGCGCGCCTCGACGATGATCTCGTTTTTGTCCATCCCGACCAGCGGGCGCAGGATCGGCATAGCCGTCGCGGTCTGGATGACCATCATGTTTTCCAGCGTCTGCGACGCCACCTGGCCAAGACTTTCGCCGCTCACGAGCACCGCCGCGCTAACTTTCTGAGCGAGCTCCGCCGCGATACGCATCATGAAGCGGCGGTACATCACCACGCGCAACGGGCGCAGACTCTTCGCGACGATTTCGCGCTGCAGAATTCCGAACGGCACCAGCATCAGCGTTGCGCGGCCCTCGAACCGCGTCAGATGCGTCGCGAGCTCGAGCGCCTTGTCGCGACTGGCGGTCGTCACCAGCGGATGACCATGAAAATGCACGAAGTCCACATGTAGTCCGCGCTTCATCATGCGATGCGCCGCGACCGGAGAATCGATCCCGCCGGAAAGCAGCGTCAGGCCGCGCCCGGTAATCCCAACCGGCAAACCGCCGGCGCCAGGGACCTTGCCGGCCGAAACGTATGCGCCGTCGGGCAGGATTTCGATCGAAATCGTCAGCTCCGGATTCTCGAGATCGACTTTGAATCCGAACTCCTCGGCGACGGCGCCACCCACCTCGCGATCGATTTCCATCGAATTGAGCGCGAACCGTTTGTTGTCGCGCGTGGTGCTTACGCGAAACGTTTTTGCCTCGATGCCGCGTGCGCGCGAAATTGCTTCGCGCGTGATGCCCTCGATATCGAGCGGCGCGGGATAGCTGATGGAAAAATTCTGCAAGCCGAAAACCAGCGCGGCGCGCTCGCGAACCGCCGCGTCGGAAATCGCCTCCGGCAGTTCGATCATCAGACGCGAACCGAGCGAACGCGCGCGGCCGAGTTCATAGTCGCCGAAAATCGCGCGCAGATTATTTTTGATTTGATCGACGAAACGCCATCGATTGCCGCCCTTGAGCGCGACTTCGTGATATCTGCCAATGAGGTAACGCATCTTTCCGCGTGATAAGAACGCGGCGCTTCATGATATGCTATCCGCTTAACGGAGCCAGCATGTCCAAGTCGAATCGCAACGTCGCCGGCGGGGCGGCGGATGAATCTCTCATCGTCACCAGGCATCAGCAGATCGAGAAGCTGCGGCGCGCATTGCATAAGAGCGACCCCGACGACCGTCCCGCTCGTGATGGGGCGACGCGCGCGGCCGCGGTGCTGGTGCCGATCGTTCGTCGCGAGGGCGACTTGCACCTGGTGTTTATCCGCCGCTCTGATTCGGTCGAGAGCCATCGCGGGCAGGTGGCGTTTCCGGGCGGCCGGGTCGATCCCACCGACACAACCCTGCTCCACACGGCGCTGCGCGAGGCGCATGAAGAGGTCGGCATCGAGCCGCAGGTGGTCGACGTGCTGGGTGGTTTTCCTACTATGAGTACGGTTTCGAGCGGGATGCAGGTCGCGCCGTTCGTGGGCCTGCTCAAGCGCCCAGTCGATTACCGAATCCAGGAAGTCGAGGTCGCCGAGGTCTTCGAAGTGCCGCTGCGAGTGCTGGCCGATCCGAACTATCGCGGGCAGTACGAATGGCGTCGCGACAAGGATCGTCCGTCATCAAACTTCCCGGCGATCTTTTATGCCGGTCAGACGATCTGGGGCCTGACCCTGCGCATCACGGAAAATCTGCTCGACATCATGGAGATCCGGCGCCCGACCTGACGAGCGACGTGCTGAAAGATTCGCCCTTGTTTTTGCACTGACAATGTAATTATATTTTTCGTCAATGGAACTGGCGGTTGACGAAAAGATCGACGGCCGGCGTGCGCGCGGTGAGCGCGCCCGTACCGCGGTGGTTGACGCGATCCTCGATCTTTTGCAGGAGGGAGACCTCAAGCCTACCGCGGAACGTGTTGCTGAACGCGCCGGCGTTTCGCTGCGGCTGGTGTTCCATCACTTTGCCGACCTCGAAGCGCTTTATGCCGCCGCCGCCGATCGCCAATTTGAACGCCTGCGTCCGTTGATCAAACCGATTCCCAACGATGGTGCGTTTGAACATCGCCTCGAAACCTTTCTCCGCCAGCGAGTTCGGATGTGGGAACGAATCGCGCCGATCCGCCGCGCCTCGCTCCTTCTCGAACCGTTTTCGAAAGAATTGAGCCGCCGCCTTGACGACGCGCGCGCCTTCGCGCGCAAGGAGGCCGCCACCGTGTTCCACGATGAAATCCAGAAATTCCCGCGTCCGGCGCGTGCCGAAGTGGTCGCCGCGCTCGACGCCGCCTCGGCATGGCAAACCTGGGAAGTGCTGCGCCGCCATCAGGGGCTATCGATTGAAAACGCACGCCGAGTAACAGCGCGAATCATTTCCGCAGTGCTCAATTCGCGCGATTGATCGTTCAGGAGGTCCCGATGAGTTCCATCATGCCCACGCCCGAAGCGATGCAAAAAATCGCACAGGCACCCGAAACCGGCAAAGTGGTGATGCTGAACCTGCTTAAGTTCAAACCCGGCAACGGTGCGGCATCCTACAATGAGTATGGACGCCACGTCGCGAAGATCCTGGAAAAGATCGGCGCGCGCATCTTGTTCGCGGGGCAGGTCGCGCAATCGGTAGTCGGCGTCGATGGCGATTGGGACGCGATCGCGATCGTCGAATATCCGTCGCGCAAGGTTTTTATGGAGATGGGGATGAGCGCCGAGTACCAGGCAATCCATCATTTTCGCGACGAGGGCCTCGAACGGACGGAGCTGTACGCAATCAATCCGATGCCGACTCTATAGGAGCTCGCGCCATGGGCCGGAACATTCTTTTCATCACGACGGACCAACAACGCTACGATGCGCTGGGGTGCAACGGTGGCAAAATCGCGAAAACCCCCGTGGTCGATCAGCTCGCGGCAAGCGGCATCAATTTTCGGCGCGCGCACAATCAAAACGTAGTGTGCATGCCCGCGCGCTCGACGATGATCACCGGTCAGTACGTGCGCACTCATGGGGTGTTTGCCAATGGCGTCGCGCTGCCGCCCGATGCTCCAAGTGTCGCGGCCTATCTGCACGAGAAGGCGGGATATCGCACTGCGCTGCTGGGCAAGGCGCACTTCGAGCCGGCCTTCGACATGGCGGGAAAGTGGCCCGAGAACACGATGGGACGGAAGGGCAGCACCGGTCCATGGCGCGGCTTCGAGCGGATGGAGCTCGCGATGCACGTGCCGTTGGGCGGATGGCATTACTCAGTCTGGTTGCAGAATAACTTTCCGAATGAGCTTGGCGGATTCGCTCCACTACTCAGTGCGACCGGCGGTGGAGATACCAACGCTCCCGAAGTGAAGTACAATCCGATCCCGCGTGAGCACTATCACACCGACTGGGTAGCAGATCGCACAATCGCTTTTCTGGATTCGCTCGATCCTGACGAGAACTGGTTTGTATGGATGAGCTTTCCCGACCCGCATCATCCATGGGATCCGCCCGAGTCGGAGGCGCGCAGAATCAACTGGCGCGACCTGGAGTTGCCGCCGGGACATCCGGGGTCGCGTCGAGAAGATCGAGGCCATCCTGCGTCAGAAGCCGCGTCATTGGCTCGACTGGTACGAGGGCCGCTTCCGAAATTTCGAGGGCGGTCCGGTCCGCTTCATTCCCGCCGAGATGACGCATGACCAGGTGCGGGAAATCAATGCGATGACTCATGTCGAGAACGAACTCATCGATGAGGCCTGCGGCCGTGTGCTGCGGCGCGTTGCCGAACGAAAGTGGGACGAGCGCACCGACGTGTTCTTCACCACCGATCACGGCGAGCTGCAGGGCGACTTTGGCCTCGTGTACAAGGGGCCGTATCACGTCGACGCGTTGATGCACATCCCGATGATTTGGCGTCCGGCGCCGAGCGCGAAGATGAGTCCGCTGGAGATTACAGAGCCCGTCGGCCAGCTCGACCTGGCGCCGACGTTTTGCGCGATCGCCGGCGTTCCGGTTCCTTCGTGGATGGATGGCAAGCCGCTGCCGTCGGTGGCGAATTCCGGACGCGAGCGAGTGATTACCGAATGGGATAGTCAGTTCGCGCAAATTGGTATGCACATGAAGTCCATCTATCGCGACGGCTTCGTATGCACTGTGTATGAAAAGACTACTCGAGACATCGGTTTCGACATTAACGCGATCCTGCGCGGCGGCCTCGGCGGCCCTGATGTTCCGGCTCCCGACATCAGCTATGACGGCACCGAGGGTGAGCTATACAACCTCCGCGAGGATCCGCTGCAGTGGCGCAATCTCTGGAGTGATGCGGGTTTCGCGAAACTTAAATCCGCTCTGATTGCCGACCTCTACGACAATCTGCCACCGAAACGCGATCCGCAACTTCCGGTCGAGGCTCCGGCATGAAGTCGCTCACTCTGAGTGGCGGCTAGGGCTCCCTATTCGCGAAGGATGCGCGCGATGCTGGTCACCGACGCATCTCTTTCGCCGGAGCGCGTCCACATCCGTTTGCCCTAACCGGCAGGTCAGTCGAGGGATGATTCTTCAATAATATCAAGCGCTTACGCGATCCATGGCCCTGATCTGCAAATGGCTTTGTTTTCGGGATTTTTCTATTGCTGCCTCGCATGCGCGGCTGATGATTCCGTCGCCTTCACACATGAGTTTGGGTTCGTTTGTGTAATTGCAGTTCCCATCGAACGCGCTGAATCGAAGCGTCCGAGTGGGTTTGTTTTTGCATTTTCGATACTCACGATATGGAATCCCGAGCGACGATCCGCTCGGACTCGAACCCAGGGAGGGGGAGCAACCTGGCATCGAGATGGGTTCGCGCGTAAAAGCCAAAAATCAAAATTCCTTTGTTTTCAAGCACTTGGTGGCTTCGTTTGGTAATTCTCTCTTGATGCTCAACATCCCTGAAACGACAGCGGCGCCCTTTTCCGGGCGCCGCTGAATCATCCTAGCACAGTGTTACTGGCAGTGCGACACTTTCGCCTTTTTGTCGCCCTTCGCGTTTTCGCGCATGACTACCGGCCGGCGGCCGCGCTCATCGAACTGAGTAGCGCGCGCGCATCCTTCTCCACCTTGGTGCCGTTGAAGAAGTTCGGATTGCCCTCGCCAAAGAAGCGCACCGGATTGGTGAACATGAAGTCGCGAAAGTCGTCGCTGGTGATGAGTTCATCTTCCACCAGCTCGAACGCTTCCGGTACCACCTCCTTCATGTCCTGCACATCGAAGTGGCCGATGTCGGAACCGAACAAAATGTTCATTTTCGCGCCGTACGGATTGGCTTTGCGATTGAACGCATAGGCATTAAATGGATCGTCGGCCTCGCATCCGAAGTAAAAGTTGTTGACGAAGAGATCCCGGATGTCCTCGGCCCGCTGGATCTTGCATCGCGCGTAATCATCCAGCTCCCTGATTCCGCCGATGTCCGCCGTCAGGTCCGGTTTCACGATCGCTTCCAGGTTATCGCGCCACTGGTCGACCCACTTACCGCCGAACTGTCCCAGCAGCTTCGCGAGCTTCGCGGTATCGAGATTGGCGGGATTGACCTCCTCGAGCGCCTCCCGATTGCGCTTCTTCCAGTGCCCGATGAGATCGTTGTAGAGTCCGCACGCCCATCCGACGCCGCCTTCGAGGAAGCCCATCTTCAGCGTCGGGAAGCGCCGCGTCACGCCGCCCATGAAGATCGCCTTGCACACCGCCTCGCTCGCGGCCGCGAAATGGCCGATGTGGTTGTAAACGAAATTGGTCGGCGACATGCGCAGCCCGATTCCGCGCGAGCCCGAATGAAACGTCGGCACGACGCCCAGCTCGACGCACTTTGCCCATACCGGATCGTAATCATACTCGCTGTCGAGTCCGAGCACGTCGAACCATCGCACCGGCGCGCCGACGGTGGATTGTTCCGCCGGATTCCGGCGCCGCACGACACTCGCCATCATCACTACTTTGAGGCCGAGTTTTTTAACCACATGTTCCAGCTCGGCGATGGCTTCCTCCGGCGTGTTCATCGGGATCACCGCGGCGGGCGTCATCCGATCGGAAAACTCCCCGAAGTAGTCCGCGACGAAGGTGTTGAATGCGCGGCAGGTGGCGCGGCGCGTTTGCTCATCGGGATGGAACGGAACGCCGAGCCCGGAGGTCGGATAGAGCACCGTGAAGTCGATGCCGAACTCGTCGAGGCGCTCATACAGCAGCTTCGGCATCAGCTCGGTCGCGCGATCCAGCGTGTTGCGCGTCGGCACCGGCCAAAACGCCTCCTGCGCGCGACGCATCGATTTGCGCTGCTCGGGAGTGCTGGCGAGCGCCTTCGCGACACCTTTGTTGAACGAGAAAAATCCATTGACGGCGGTATCACCACCGATTTTCCGCAACTGCTCGATCATGACCGGGGGAAATTCCAGCCAGTGGCCGTCGGCATCGACCACCGGATGCTTGAGCGACGCGCGAATCTTCTGCGCCTCGGATTGGGTCTGGACTGACATGACTCACGCCTCCAACAATTCGTTGTGCGGAAGCGTAGTACCGAAGCTTCGCGATTGCCAAACGCTCTCGCACGCGAGGCGTTTAGAACAATCGCTGCCCGAAGAAGACCCCATTGATGTCGCGCTTGGAATTCGCGATCGCGTCGGGATGTTTGGCCGCCATCGTGCGCGCCAGTTCCTGCGCCGCCGGCATCAACTCATCCGGCTTGACGATGCGATTGATCACGCCGAGCGCGAGCAGCTCCGCCGCTTTGTAATGCCTACACAGCAGGATGGCTTCCTTGGCGCGCCAGGGACCTAGACGCGCAGCGAGCACCTTGGCGGGCGCGCCGCGATAAGGAACGTTCATGTCCACTTCGGGAACCCAGAATTCCGCCGCCTCAACCGCGAGGCAAAAATCGAAGGCCAGCGCCCATGACCATCCACCCCCGACCGCGTAGCCGTTGATCGCGCCGATCGTGGCGATATCCAGGTTTGCGAGAACATCGAACACGCGACCGATCAGGCGCGGCATCCGCTTGCCTGCCTGTTTGGAGAACACCCGCTGCTCATCGTTCCCCTCGCCGCGCTTGAGCCCCGACAGATCCGCGCCGGAACAAAATGCGGTCCCGGTCCCGGTTACAATCAGCGCGCGCGTTTCACGATCATCGCGCACAGTATGGAGAAGGTTCTCGAAATCGAAGATCACTTCCTCATTGATGCAGTTTCGCCGCTCCGGTCGACTGAAAGTGATAGTGGTAATTGGTCCACTTTTTTCGAAAATGAAATTACTGGGCATAGGTCACGCTCGCTGCATTTCGATGAGATTTCTTTCCAGTTGCTCGCGCACGCCGGAGTAACGTTCCATCCTGCGCGAGATTCCCGACCGGATAGTATCCGCTCCGCCGAGAATAGTGACAGAGCGGCGCGCTCGGCTAACAGCGGTATAAAGGATTTCGCGGGTCAGGATGGGAAGGTCTTTCTTCGGCATGACCACAGCTACCGAATCGAACTCCGAACCCTGGGCCTTATGCACCGTAGTCGCATAGCAGAGCTCAAGATGGTCCTTCAGCGCTTCGACCGGGAATGCAACGAAGTTACTGCCTTTGGGAAATACTGCCATCGGCGAACGCGCATCGCCCCGCCTGACTTGAAGAACCACGCCTTGATCGCCATTGAACAGCAACCGCTGGTAGTCATTGCGCAGGACCATCACCGGCTCGCCGATCATAAAGCCTCCGCGATCAAAGGGATCTTTCCGATCGTGCGCGGCGCGACGGTGCAACTGAAAGTTGATTCGCTCCGAGCCGGATTCGAAAATGCGCGTCACAGATAGTATCCGCGACCTCGCAATATGATCGAACAAGTGGCGTAGAGACCCGACTTCGGAAGGCGCAAAACCATCTTCACTGGCAGTGAAAATACGGTCTTTCAAATCGGCAGCCACCGCGTCGCCGCGAATGTACGTCGCATACCAGCGCTCGAGGAATTCGCCGCTCGGCGCCTCCTCCTCGACCCACTCGACTCCTTCGAACTCAAGCTGCTCGGCGGACTCTCGCCTGGCGATCTTTACATGGTTAGCTCCCGGTTCGAACGCGAAGGCATCTGCGTTACCCGCATTGATGGCGCTCGCGAGATTGAAAATAGTCTTTCCGACCGGCTCTTCCTTGTCGGTTCGGTAGCTACGAGTGAGCCGCATGCAGCTTCGTGAGAGTGAAGACCTATCTCCGTCTCCGGTAGGCATGAGATCGCGAAATACCGCGCCTGCGGCGACGGACGGAAGTTGATCAGCATCGCCAAGGATTATTAACCGGGCGTCAGGCCGGAACGCCGCAACGAGGCTTGCGATCAACTCCAGGTCCAGCATCGAACCCTCGTCGACGATGACGACCTTCGCCTCCAGTGGGTTGTTTTTGTGGTAACGAAAACGCCGCCGGGTTGGTGAATATCCAAGCAGGCGATGAACCGTCGTCGGTTCTGTGCCACTCCATGCAGAGTCATCAGGATTGCCGGCCAGGCTGTCGCGGATCGATTCGCCAATTCGATAAGCCGCTTTGCCGGTCGGCGCCGTCAGCGCGATCTCTTTGGGACTCACTCCAGCGCTCACCAGCAGTTTCAATATCGCAACCACTATCGAAGTCTTGCCGGTTCCGGGACCTCCGGAAACTATTGTCAATGGATTCGTGGCCGCGCATACAATCGCGAGGCGCTGTTCCTCGGACAGATCGATGCGCTTCGCACCGGCAGTTGCGGATCGCGAACTCGTGTCGAGGAGCAGCTTATGAATTTTCTCTTCGTCCACTGGCGCGGCGTGGGGCCCACGGATCATGCTTGCCAACCTCCGAGCGAGACCTATCTCGGTCGACAAGATACGATGCTGGTACAAGTACGGAGGCAGATAGATCAGAGGTTTATACTCTCCTGGGCCGCTCCCGATCACCCTTCCAGCGGTACCTGAGGTGAGAATCCCATTGATGTTCGCTCTCATCCGCTCGGCGCCATCGGCGCCGAAAGACTCGCCACACAAAGCGTCTAACATTCGGCTCATCGGCTCGACCGACTGAGCTCCGGTGACCGGAAAACGTGTGCTGCCCTCCTCCAACGCGGCGAGGGAGATAACCAGCAGCAGAATCAAGGCGATCCGCTGCTCGTCATCGAGGTTGGGTTCGAAAGCGGCAATTTCCACCGCCAGATGAACGCCGTCGGGGTCCAGGTTGAGCGCCGCGGCGCCGGCCTCCAGGTCACGCAGGCAGCGCCCGAAAATAAGTCTCTCAGTGGACGCTTTCTGGAACGTGATTTCGAGTTGCGTGCTTTGACGACCAGCTCTTCCCGACCGGGCACTCATTGGACCGCACCCGTCGTGGGGATGACGCCAATCAGCCCGCGCTCGTAGCGACAAATCTCAGCCCAGTCGGGGCGATGAAAATACACCCCCGCATCGCCGGCGCCGTCGCGTCGGATCCCCCGAATAAACAAGTACAACAACCCACCGAAGCGCTGGTTATATTGTTGCTCATTTCGGATGCCCAAAAGACGAACTATTCCTACCGAATATATTTGCGCCTGAAGGTCGTAATGTTCCTTCACGTGCGGAGCGATCGCGCCTGGGCCATAGGCCGCGAGTGCGTCGCTCTTCCAGTCCGCAAAGTAGTGCTTGCCCTCGTACTCGAAAACGAAATCCACGAATCCCTTCAGGTAGCCGCGGTCAACCGACCATCGTTCATCGCCGGCGGCGGCAAGCAATGAATGCGAACGCTCGGGAATCGGATAGACGAATTCCATCTCGCGAACGTTTGGACACTTATAAAGCGGACCAACCATTTTTCCTGGCAAAGTTGCGATACGCGAGGTCATAACGTTGAACACGATCTCTGTCCCTCGCTCCAACCATCGGTCATCTGTGAGCTGATGGCGGCGCATCGCGTCGATAAAAATGCCCTTGACCGCATCGAGTTGCCGCCACCCGGCGAGGTCGCGCGCAAGGTCAAAAGTCTCCAGCTCAAGTTTCTCGATAACCTCATGGAGAAAGATGCCGACCCGGCGCCCGCCCCTCAAATCCGCTCCTTCAACCGCGGGTTCGAGGTCGTATTTGAATTCCTCGACGTCGGGATCGGCCGGGTGTTCGCGTGCCAGCCTTCGGCTCTCGAGCGAAGTGTACGAACGTGTCTGCATCGGCCGCGCGCGAACCCGAAGAGCTTCGAAGAAGTTCGCAGGTGTCCCGACTGCTTCGCGACTGACGATCGACTTAGGCGGCAGCCAGGTTGCTATCTCGTGGTCGAGAGTGGTCGACACACTCTGAGGATCGTAAGCGCGGTCTCGAACCTTGACGTCTTCTATAAGCTTCCCGGATATCGCTTTGCGATTGAGGTCGTCGATCAAGACTTTCAAGCGATCGTTCAACGCCTCGTAGTAGCCATTCACCCCCACCTTGGTCGATTGATCGGGATAGACAGGAAGATAAACCTTGGCGCGCGCGCGTGTGATGGCGACGTAGCCCAGGCGCTCGTTCTCTTCCCGCGCTTCGCGCTCGAGGAAGCTCCTCGCCAGTGCCCTCCCGGACTTACCAATCGTCGTGCGCCGCTCACCCTTCTCATCGTGATAGACCCATAGTCGAGGGAGAATGTTCGGCCGCACGCTGCCGCCGTATAAGAATACCACATCCGCCTGCATTCCTTTGCTCATGTGGACGCTCATGATTTGCACGGCGCTGCGTTCGCTTTCGATTCTTTGAATATTGCTGTCGATTCCGGCTGGTAGAGCCGTCTCGCCAATGAAAGCTTCCAGGCGGGCGATAAGTTCGCCGAGCGACAGTCCCTCTTTCAGTCTTTGCTCCAGGAGAATTTCGAAAATATGCAGATAGTTGGTGAGCTCGCGCTCGTTGTTGGAGAGGAAGAGCTCGCGGCTAACCAACCCGCTGCGGTGAACCAGCTGATCGAAAAGCTCTTCGAATTGTTCTTGATCCGCGAGAGCTTTCCATCGGTCGAGTCGCTCATTAAGCTCGTGATCAGCCGGCACTTCCGAGCGGCCGAAAAGATCCTGATAGGGTACCGCGAAAAACGGCGATATCCACGCTTTTAGACGCTTGGTCTGGGAGTCAGGATCTTCGATCGCACTGAGGACGTTGAGGACATCATAGGCCTCGCTGGTCTGGAACAACCCATCCTTCTTGTAAAAAGCGAAGGGAACTCCTCGCTCGCGAAGGTAGCCGCCTATTTCCATCGCCTCCGCACCAGTCCGGGTGAGGATGAAAACATCTTTAGGCTCGACGCGCCGTGACTCCTTCTGGTCCTTGATGTAAATCGCGCAATTTGGATCAGACAGCATACGGTGAAGCTCTGCCGCTATATGCCGTCCAAGGCTCGCGCGGAGCCTCGCTACCGAGGCTGGAGGATTGTTCGGGCTATACTTAAGCAGTGTGATGGGAATGACCGGCTTTCCGCTGGCATCGAGGGCGCGCAGATCGGGACGCCCGCATTCCACCGGATGGTCGTATCGAATAACTCCACTAAAAAGTGGCGGCGCAGCTTGTTGGTCAAGGATCAAGTTCAAACCGTCGATGAGGTCAGCGGTCGAGCGATGGTTCTCGGTCAGCCGTACCGACGCGCCGCCTGATGTCAGGATCTTCTTCTGCGCCTCCAGATAGGTAAATACGTCAGCACCGCGAAAGGAATAGATCGCCTGCTTAGGATCGCCAACGACGTAGAGAACGTTGCCGTCTCCATTGTGCAGAAAGATTCGCTGAAAGATCTTCCACTGCAGGTCATCGGTATCCTGAAACTCATCGACCAGGCCGTAACGAAATCGCGCGCGCAGGAGTGCAAGCAGCGATGGCCCGCGGTCGCTCTCGAGTGCCCGCCCTACCTCTTCCAGCATATCGCCATAGTCGATCTCGCCGTGCTGGCGTTTATCGGCGCGAAGCCTCTCGGCGACCGGGGGAAGGAACGCGTCAACGACGCGGGCATCGAGCGAGCACGCGGCACGGCCGGCCAGCAGAGCATCGAGGAGTGAGCGTTCCTTTGCATCGATAGTCTTGACTGCGAGATGCGAGAAGAATTCGTCTTTGAAATTGCCAAAGACTCGGTCCAGCTGCTTTCCCGTCACCCCGGGCGCGCCAACGGTCTCGGCTAGTCCATCAATTGCGTCAAGAATGTTGGCGGCTGCTTTGCGGTTTCGGTTACAAAGCTTCCTCAATAAACCAGCATTGAAAGCCTGGGCAAGCTTCCCGATCGCCTGCTGATTCCGTTCGCGCTCGCCGCTTTGGAGATAGCGGTTGAAATGTGCGTCACGCAGGAGCCCTTCGAGCGAATCAACCCGATTCGTTTGACGCGCGGTCTCACCGTCAGTCATCCATTCGTCGAGCAGCTCGCGAGTCGAGCTTTGTACGGCGAGAATCTCGCGCAAGGTATTTCTGAACGCACGATGAAATGCCCTGTGCGCGTCGACTACCTCGAGCCCGAAGGCTGCGCCGGTGTCGAAGGCAAGGTCCGTCAGCACCCGCCGACAGAAAGCATGAATGGTGCAGATCGGCGCGCGATCGAAGGAGAACAGCGCGGTTTCGAGCTTCCGCCTGCCTTCGTCGCTGATCTTGACCAGGTCCGTGCCGGGTCGGTCCACCATCGATGCGGAGGGCGCCACAACGTTCTCGATCAATTTGCGGATCCGGGTGCGCAATTCGGCGGTCGCCTTCTCCGTGAAGGTAACCACCAGAATCTCTTCGATCGAGCACTTGGTGTTGAGCAAAAGTTCAAGCACCAGGTACTCGATGGCGTAGGTCTTGCCGGTGCCTGCGCCGGCTTCGATCACGGCATGTCGATCGTGCGAAAGGTCTTTAAGAATGACGGGCCTCTGATAATGCAGTGCCATGACTCAGTGTTTCTCCGCCTTGTCAAAAATTCCACCAATCAATCGAAAACGGCGCGCCATCAGGCGTTGCAACATTTCGATAGACGGTGGATCAAAGCGGCGAGCGTTCCTGATGGGGCCATAGTCGGAACTACAGCGACTGAATTCGTTGTCACGTGCGTCGTAGATTGCATCGAGGAGATCGTTGCGTCCGCGAGACATTTCTTTGGCGACATCTTCCACGGCCTCGATGGGAAGGAAATAGTGATTCCGGTCAAACAACAAATCGCTGATCAGATCAGACAAATAACCGCGCGCCACGTCCGCAGTGGGGCAATCAAGACTTCGAGTCTCGTTCCAGGATTTGTTCTTTCCCGCTCCGATGACAATCGCATCGAACTGCTTACCGGCAAGATCTCCCGATGCCGCGAGTACCAGCGCCGCGACATACCCTCCGAGAAAGTCCTTGACCTTGCTCCTGTCGCGCAAGACCAGACGTAGCGATCCTTTTTCGTTGGGTGAGATGAAACCGAGACTTCCCTGAAGTCTTACTACGCAGTCTCGCAGACTGCCGCCGATCCCACCGCGCAATGGAAGCACCAACTCCGGCAAAATGCGATCGGCCTTGCCGGGCTCGTCGCCGCGTCCGATTCTCACCTGCGTCCAACGGGCGAGGCTCCCGCATCGGGCGCGTTCGGCATTCTCGAACCATCGCTCGAGGTCTTCGTAATCTGTTCGGTTGGCGGCTTCGGCGAATGGTCCGGCCGGAGCGGACCCCGCTAACTGGAAGATTCGGAACGCCTTACCGTACTCTTTAACCAGAAGTTCCGGGTCGGCACGAACCCTCCAAAAGACCTCGCGCAGCAGGGTGGTGCGATCCAATATCGACTGCGCTACCGGCTCATCCTGCCACTGCTCCAAGTCAGCGCCGTCGTCGTCGAACATTCCCAACGCATACTGAGCCGCCCCCTGAAGCGGACATTCCAGAAACTTTCGTAAGGCTGCGATCGGGAGCAAGATTTCAGGTGGTCCGACTCGCTCAGACCTGGCTGATGGAACCTCCACCAATCTCATGGCGGGACGCAGCACTTCACGCGCCGGCTTCGGTAGGTGCAGGTAGATTGGCTCGTCGCGTCCAGGGAGAGGTAGGTCCCCGCAATGATGCGCGAGGTCTCTTCGCAACGCCGCCATCGCGGCGCCGCGCCGGGCTTCATCGTCATAGGTTATGAGCTGGTCGCGTGGATCTTTCGAACCGTCGGGATCGATATCCCGGAAAGTACCTGCCATCGTATCGACTTAAAGGGTGTTTGATAGTCAGCGAGTCGAGCGCCTTACTATTTACATAGCCACGCAGAATAAATTGCAGCTCAAGAATCACCGAGGATGGATCAAGTTGGTCGCCAGTCTTCGCGTCACGCGCGGTGTAGGACAGACAAATCCTTTCCCTGGCCGCGAGAAGGGTTTCTAGAAACAGATAACGGTCCCTCTCGGTGGGAGTCACATCGCCGGCTTTGCGGCGCGTGAGGCGAAGGTCCATCGGCTCGCGGCGATCGCGCTCAGGAAATTGATTCTCGTTCAGCCCCAGCATGAAGATTGCGCGAAAGGGTATCGCGCGCAGAGCGGATAAAGGACCGATGGCTATTCCATGCTCGGTGAACTGAGCATGTTGCGATTCCAGCTCCGCCATTCGAGCGGAGAGCGCTTCGTACGCGATCTGATAGGAGACCGGCGCCGAACGTAACTCGGGACGGGTTATCGATTCGATCGCCTCGACGCAGCGTTCACGAATTCGATCATCGACCGGATCATCGACCTCGATATGTTTGAGGATCATGTCGCTTAGTCGTTGCGACCATTGCGCGAGCGTCAGCCTGGCGGAGCGGATCTCGACCGCATCGGCGAGTAGGCCGCGCGCGTTTCGAATGAACGTAGCTACAGCGCCAGTCTCATCCTGAGTGGTGGAGTAAGGAAGATATTCGATCGACTCCGGCCCCGCATAGAAGCGTGGCTCCTGATCACTCTCGGGACCCAGGAAAACTCCCAGCGCCAAACGCCGGAGGCCTTGATCCCAATGGTATGCGTCTGGAGGGATATAGGTGTTAGACAAATCGTTAGCATCGGCACCAAAGAAGATCCCCAGCTCTTCGCACCAGCGGGCGGCTTGCTCGGTCTCAATTTCGGCATCCTCACCCCTAATAACCGGGTGATTCAGAAGATGCAGCATCTCATCGCGCGAGAAACGTCCCAGCGGAAGCCGTAGCAACAGCGAGATGGCCTCGCGCACCGGACTTTCGCTGATCGATCCGCGGTTGACAATATTCATCGGCAACTGATGAAGCCTGGAGAACGCGCTTTCGAGATGGGGCAAGTAATCCGGGTAGAGCGCGTCAGGAACGATCACGGCAATTTGATGGAACCGGATCGCATCACGGCCGCGAGCATCACGCTCGAGCATCGACCAGATTTCGTTCGCGACGATCTCCGCCTCGCGTGCGATACCAGGGCAAGCGAGAAATCGAATACTTGCATCATCTCCGCGAGGATCCGAATCGGCGAGGCTTCGCTGGGGCGCGCGATTCAGGATGTCTTCTTGCAGACTGCCCAGCAGTGAAGTCACCCGATCACCCGCTAGCGTGAAGTGCGGGTCGAAATCGCATTCGGTCAGCTCGTTCAGTATCCGGATGTATTCGCGGCCGGGGCGCGCCCACAAACGGAGCGCCGGCGTGTCGCGGAAGGCATCGAGATTGAACGGATCGATCGATTCCTCGAGCGCGCTGCCGACCTTGCTGAAGCGGCGCGCCCATGACTCGCGGTCACTGCGGGAAAGATGCTCGACATCTTCCCAGAACTCGAGGCAGGGATTGAGCGCATAGAGGTGGACGTCGGTCAGCTTTCCGATTTGCGAAAGTATTCGAAGGTATGCGGGTCCGACATAGGCAAGGCCGAACACGTGAACCACCTTGGGCAGCGCGGCCTTCAGACTGGAGGTGGCGACTGTTTCGAATGCATCAGGCAGCAGCATCCACCGGGATTCGGCATCGTCGGACTTCCATTCGCCGCGCAAAACCCCATTCGCACCGAAGGTGGACATCCATAGACGCCGCTGCCATTTTTCATTCTCGGACAGCTCGCCGTCACCCGCGGAGTTTTTCATCCACCGTTGCAGCATGGGACGCCGGGCGATCGAGTATTCGCGAAACAGGCGCGCCAACTGCCGCGCCAGGCGGAAGATCCTGATCTCCTTTTCCACCTCAGTCGGCTGTCCGTTCTCAATGTAGATGCGCGGCGCGCGCAGCTCGTCGTGGCCGATCGCGGCGCGCAGGCTTTCGAACAACACCAGCTCGAGCTCTTCGACGTCGAGGATATGGAGCTTTGGCTCGGCGTTTTCGATCACCTTCGCGAAAAAACGCCGCAGGAAGGGGAAAGCGAGGTTCGCCGCGACTCCGATGCGTTCCGCCACCCGATGCTTGAGGAAGTGCTCGATAACGCGGCTCGGGACGACGATGGTTGCCGGATCGAGCGGGCGCGCGCGCTGCTCTGACGCGATCGCATCGGCGAGCGGCGCGACCAGATTTTCCAGCCGGTTTGCGTAATGCAGACGAATCATTTCGGTGAATGTCGGAATCGATCGGTTATAAGACAATTTAGCAAAGCGATCGACGAAAGTACGCGCGGCGCATCACCATTTATCCGGAAGCCTGCTGGAGGCAGTGGAAAAAGAACCGATCAGCGCATCGTGCCGGTCACGAGGATCGTGGTCGTTCCCGGCGGCGGCGCGGTGTCGATCGCGAGATCTTCGATAGCGACGCCGCCACCCAACGGAAGGAACTGAATCGTTATTGGCTGCGTCTTGCCCGGCGCCAAAGTGAACTGGATTGGACCACCAAGCACCTTCAAGGACGAGGTCGGGGCAAATTGCTCAACGGTGCCGGAGAGCATTCCCTTGCCGGAATTCCGCAGAATTACCGTTTTCGTTGCCCCAACAGTCGACTTCGCTATCAATGCAATCTGGCTCGGCGCCGAAAGCACTCCGGATTGCACCGTTCCGCTGACCACCACGCTCGCGAACGGATGCTTGGGATCGCCACTCCTGATTGGCAGAGTTTGGCTCACCGTCCCGACTACATCCGGCGTGAAAACGATCGTCACGGGTACGTTGCCACGCGGGGGCAAGGTGTACTGGCCCGCGCCGGAAACCGTGAACGGAGACAGCAGCGTTCCGACGTCGATAGCCAGCGGCGTCGAGGTGCTGCGGTTGGCGATGAGGATGGTGCGCTGCGTGGCCTTCATCCCAACGCCGATGGCGGGAAAGCGAACCGAGGCAGGGACGCTCAGGGTACCGCCGCTCGGCTCCGATATCGGCGTCGGGGTCGCAGTAGGCGTTGGGATGACGATTACGGTCGGCGTCGAAGTCGCGACGATGGTTGGGGTCGTGGTGATGATCGGGGTCGAAGTCGCCACCACAGTTGGGGTGGGAGTTTGCGTCGCAAGTTGAGTGGCCGTAGCGGTGGGGATCGTTGTTGGCTTCGGGGTAGCAACATTAGTTGGCGTGGGAGTCTGCGAGACGATGGCGGTTGGGGTTGCGCTGATGGTAGCGGTCGGCGCAACCGTCGGCGTTGCGGCAACGGTGGCTGTCATGGTGGCCGCAGCGGTATGAGTCGCGGTGGATTTGATCGTCGGTGCAGCCGTTGGCGTCGCGACAAAAGTAGCGGTGACGGTCGCCGTCGCTGATGGCGTCATAGTGGAAGTAGGAGTTGCCGTGGGCGTCGGGGTCGTACTCGCCGCGAGCCAATTTTCCGCGGCATTCGCGAAAACATTGAAGTCAATAGTGCCCCATCCGGTAGCTTGGTCGTAGCCGGGGCCCGCGGTGAATCCAGTCACGCCGTTGTAGTTGTTATTGCCGCTGGTGACATCGTGAAATCCGGCGCTGTTGTACTGGGTGTTGGCGAGGCTATAGATGAGGGGGTTCAGATTTCCGAGCCGGGTATTACCGGCGAGCTGCGCGATGACGCGGGAAAATCCGGCCCAAATCGGCGCTGCGAGGCTCGTGCCGCCGATGCAGCAGGTGATCTGCCCGGTGCCTCCCACATCGTGGCCCCAGAAGACTCCGGGAAATTCCGGGCTCGCGATCAGCGCGATGTCGGGCACGTCACGCGCGCCGTCGGCGGGAACACCGGAGCCGGTTTGATAGCCGGGTTTGGAGAAGAATTCGCTCGCGCCTCCTCCGCTCGCGCCGATACCATCGTTCCAGACCTTTTCGGTCGCGTGGCCGACGTCATTTCCGCCCGAATAGGTGGGATTGAATTGCGTTCCCCCGACCGAAGTAACGTTAGGATCGGCCGACATCTCATTGACCGATTTGGAGCTGCCCGCAACGCATGAGCTACCGCTGATGACCTGGCCCGCCGCGCCATTGTCACCCGACGAGACAAAGACAGTTTGCCCTTGCGCGGCGGCCTGCTTGAAGAGGGGGTCCAGGGTATTTTCGATGAGTGACGCGCTTGGGGAGCAAAATGCATAGCTGATGCTAATCGCGCCGCACTGGTTGTCGGTCACCGCGCCGCTGATATCGGATACAAGGTCGCTCCCGAGGTGATAGACGATGGCCGCTCCCGGCGCGGCGGCATGCGCCCACTGCAGGTCAAGTTCGGCTTCTGATTCACCACCGCCGTTGATGCCGGGATTGCCGCCATACGTTTCGCGCGTATAGCTGATGACCGGCAGGCCGAACTGGCTGGTGAATGCGGTCATTGCTGAATCCAGAAAATCGGAGATGCCGACGATCGCGATGCAGTCGCCGGTACCGTCGTGTCCGGAGCCTACCGATTCGTCGTAGAAGGCGCGCACATCGCCGGGCCCAAAAGCTTCGGAACTGTTGATGATGACCTGGCCGATTGGCGAGCCGCCGAGGTTTTCCGAAGTATTCAACTCCGCGGCTGCGAGCTGATAGTTCTTCGCGCCTGCCACCGGCTGAGTGCGCGTTGCGAATGGCGCCGACTGACTTGACGCTGGGATCACACGGACCATGTTGTCCATCCCGAGAACCGCGCCAATGACTTTCGCAAATCGTCGCGGGATAACTGGATCGGAGGTGTTGGCGTAAGTCGAGCCGTCGCCGAAGCGCGCGATTCGCACCTCGAAGGCATGCTGCGCGGTTGCGACGTCGCCCGTAAACGCAAGGTGGTCAGAAGCGCGCGTCGTGATGGTGAAACCCTGGCTTGTAAGCCAGGCCTCGAGCGCCTTCACTTCCGACTTGCCTGGGCCGAAGCGGTGGAGAAACTCTCCCGTCTTCAGCCATTGGTGAAAGTGGGCCGAGGCGGGATTTTGCTGGTCCGCGAGCAACCGGTCGAGCTCGTCCCGGTTGCGAAGCGCGAAACGAATCTGCATATCGAGGGAAGTGTTTTCGGCGGCATCGCCCAGGGAGGTGAAAGCTTCAGCCGCGATAGGATGGTTGCCGCTGAGGCGGACGCCATCGTTCGCATACCCGGGGTGAGGATGGTAGGCGACTATCGACAGGCAGAACGCGGCAAGGCCGATCGCGAGAGCGACAATCCCGCCATATCGACACGGACTGCGGGCCGATACGTGCCCCGATGACCCCCGCATAGAAGGAGCTTCTCAAGCAATAAAGGAACCACCAAAAAGGTCAGCATTTATCGAGGAAATTCACCGCCGATCCAATCCATCGTCACGTCGATGCTACGCCGAGGGCGCTCCGTCGCCACGAAAGGCTGGAGATAGTGAAACTATCGCCTCGGTACTGGGTTCGAACTTATTTCGCGGAGCCGGATACGCTTATCGAGGCGGTGCCGACCGGATTCGCCATCGCGATGGTGAGGTTTCCTTCTACCGTACCGCGGCTCGCCGGTTTGAATTGAATCGTGACCGTTTGTGATTGTCCCGATGCGAGAGAGAAGGACACCGGACCGCCTAATATCGTGAACGGTGAGTTCGCGCCGAAAGCTTGTGCGCTACCTAATAGCATCCCTGCGCCGGAGTTCTTCAACACGACCGTCCTGGTGGCGACCGCCGTCATCGGCGCTGTCAATGCGACCTTCGAAGGTACCGAGAGCTTCCCACCGAGCACCGTCGCAGTAACTACCACCGACGCAGTCGGATGATTCGGGTCGCTGCTGATGATTTGAAAAAGCTGCCTGGAAGTTCCGCAGGTGGCGGGGTTGAAAAGAATCGCGATGGGAAGGCTGGCCCTGGGCGCGACCGTATAATGACTCGATCCTGAGATGGCGAACGGCGCCGCCACCGATCCCATCGCGAGCGACAACGGTGTGGTCCGACTCAGATTCCGGATCATCAGTGTCTTTATGCTGCCCGGCTTGCCGGTCGCGGTGGCCGGGAAGGCCAGCGTCGCGGGCGCGCTCAGCACCCCGCCGGTCGGCGTCGGGATCGGAGTCGGCGAAGGCGTTGCGGTTGGAGTCGCGGCCGGCGTGGCGGTGGGCGTCGGCGTGGCGTTGGGATTGAGCAGGATGTTCACCGCATTGGCGAAGACCGCGAAATCGACCGTTCCCCATCCCGTCGCTTGATCGTAGCCAGGTCCGGCATTGAATCCCGGCAGGCCGTTATAGCCATTGTTGCCGATGTTGACATCATGAAAGCCCGCCGTCGCGTATTGCTGATTGGCGAGCTGGTAGATGACGGTATTGAGATTGCCAAGCCGCGTCTGCCCGACGATTTCCGCAAGGTTGCGGGAAAGCCCCGCCCACAGCGGCGCCGACAGGCTGGTGCCACCGACGCAGCAGACCACCTGGCCGCTACCATTCATGTCATGGCCGAAGAATGCGCCGGGGGAATTCGGACTCGCCATCATCGAGACATCCGGAACGTCGCGCGCGTTATCATTGGGGACGCCGGGGCCGGTCTGGTAGTCGGGTTTGGGAAAAATCTGACTCGCGCCACCGCCGCCGGCGCCGCTGACGTCATTCCACGCGCTCTCGATGCTGTATCCCTGATCGTTGCCGCTCGCGAAGGTCGGCTCGAATTGCGTTCCGCCCACCGAGGTCACTTCGGGATCCGCCGACATCTCATTGACTGAGGGTGAAGCGCCCGCGACGCAGGAATTGGTAACCGGATCGTAGCCGAGGCCGGCGGCGCCTTGATCGCCGGATGACACGAAAACGGTTTGGCCTTGAGCGGCGGCCTGCTGGAATAGCGGATGGATCACGCCGTTGATGAAGGCCGGAGAAGGTCCGCAAAATCCGTAGCTGATACTGATCGCACCGCACTGATTGTCGTTCACTGCACCCGTGATGTCGTCGACCACGTATCCGCCAAGATGAAACATAATCGCGGCGCCGGGTGCGGCCGTGTGCGCCCACTGCAGATCGAGTTCAGCTTCGACATCGGCGCCGTTGATGCCCGGATTGGTCCCGTGCACGACTCGCGTGTAACTGATTGGCGGCAAACCGAACTGCTCGGTAAACGCGCTCATCGAGGCGTCGAGAAAGTCCGAGGTGCCAACGATCGCGATACAGTCCCCCGTGCCGTCGCGGCCCGCACTCGGATTGTCATCATAGAAGGTCTGGAAATCGCCGGGGCCGAAAGCCTGATTGCCGCTGATGATCGCATTCGGATCGAACCTGCCATTGATCGCCTGGCTGACGGGCGCCGCGTGGGTCATGTTGTCCATGCCGAGCACGGAGCCGATCACATCGGCGAAACGAATCGGAATATAAGGATCGCCGATGTTGGCGTATGCACCGCCCTTGCCGAACCTTGCGATCTCCACCGCGAAAGTCCGCTGCGCTTGCGCGACGCTGCCGGAAAATTCCAGATATCCGGCCGAGACGTTGGTGACATTGAATCCTTCCTCGCGCAGCCAATCGCTCAGGGCGCGGACCTTCGATGTTGCGG
Source organism: uncultured delta proteobacterium (assembly GCA_963814035.1). Taxonomy (GTDB): domain Bacteria; phylum Desulfobacterota; class Binatia; order Binatales; family Binataceae; genus DATGKG01. The sequence continues at coordinate 115,318 of CAWFBH010000006.1, read as the reverse complement.
GGCCGAAACGCTTAAAGAACTCGCCCGTCTTCAGCCACTTGTGATAACTCGGTGTCGCCGAATTCTGCTGATCGGTGAGCAGACGCCGAAGCTCGTCGCGGTGCCGCAATGCGAATCGGATCTGCATCTTGAGGATGGCATTCGGATCCGAGTCGCCCGCGCTTTGCGCGACCTCAGCGGAGAAAGGATGATTGCCGAGCAGTTGCGTACGATCATCACAGTAGCTGAGACCGTAGAAGTAGCTGATGCCGAGAAATCCAATCAGGAAAAATGCGACTACGATCGCAAGCAGTCTTGCGGGACGTGAAAGTGGATGAAATGACACGGGCCCCCCTGTGTCGCGCTAGCGCGGAGGCCCCCTGCTATGAGTGGAAAGTCGCTGTTCCGGCTTTCTGGTGCGGCCTCTACATAACAAGGTTCGGGCCGATGGGGCGGATGAACTGAGAATTGTGAGACAGGAAAACCGTTTTCCTTATTGGGCTAACCCTCAGTCTTCAGAACTTCCCGCTGTCTCACTTTCGGAACAGACACATCGATTGGGCGGCACAGACGATGTGTCATTTTTCACGAATAGAATCTCACTGACCCAAATTCCTCTTCCGCATGATCCGAAGCCCTGGGAAGACGTTCCTGTAGCAATGAGACATGAAGGTCGCATCCTGATACACTGCCGACTCGGAGGATTCCCATGAGTCTGAAGCATTTTGGCGCGACCGCATCGGCAGACGAGGTAGCGGCCGCGCTCGCCCAGGATGGCGCCGCGATCATTGATCAACTGGTGACGCCCGAGGCGATGGACAGCGTCGCCGAGGAGTTGCGTCCGTGGATTGAGGCGACTCGATTTGGTCCCGATGATTTCGCGGGCCGGCGCACCAAACGCACCGGGGGACTGGTCGGACGCTCACCGCGATGCCGCGACCTGGTAATGAATCCGCTCATCCTCGCGACCACGAAGAAAGTCCTCTCGCATGCGATGAGCTTTCAGCTTCACCTTACCCAGGTAATCGCGATCGGCCCGGGCGAGCCCGCGCAGCCCATTCATCGCGATCAATGGGCCTTCGATTTTTTCCCCTTCCCCAAGGGCTACGAAGTCCAGTGCAACACGCTATGGGCGATGACTGACTTCACCGAGCGCAATGGCGCGACCCGCGTTGTTCCGGGCAGTAATCTTTTCGAGGACAAATTGCAGTTTCGCGAGGAGGACAGCATCGCGGCCGAGATGACCAAGGGCTCGGTGCTCCTTTATACCGGCGCTGTTTATCATGGCGGCGGCGCGAATCGTTCGGATGCGACCCGCGCCGGCATCAACATTACCTACAATGTTTCGTGGCTCCGCCAGGAAGAGAATCAGTATCTCTCGGTGCCGCTCGAGATCGCGCGCACGCTGCCGGTCGATTTGCTCCGGTTGATGGGATATGCGCGCGGCGCGTATGCGCTCGGCTATGTCGATGATCTTCGCGACCCGATTGCGGTGGTGAGGCCCGACCTCGCGCGCAGCGGCCTCGGCGACGAGGAAACCAAGAAGCGGATGCGCGAGCAGGCCGCCGAATTTTCCCTCGGCCAAGTTAGTGCGAGGTTAAGTAGCCACCTCGGGTTACCGCGTCCAGCGCTTTTCGAAAATCGGCTTGTCGTCCATCGTGACGCGGCCGGTGAGCATCAGTCCGGTCTGCGTGACGAAGCTTTCCGTGTGCACCTTGATGCATCCGACGTGATGCAAATCGATCGTCATCGTGGTGTTGCCGCCGACCGAGGCAGCATCGGGACGCGCCTCGCTCACCTTCGCTACCACGCAATGATCGATGTTCATCGTGCCGCCCTGCGGCAACGGAATCGTGTTCGTCATACCGGTGCTCACGCTGACCGCGCCGGCAGCAAGGTCACGCTCGATCTTCCAAATCGGACGCATCGGCGAGGGAGGCGGAGGCGTGGCCGGCGGGCGAATCTCCATTCCGCTCAGTTTTTCCTTCGTTGCCGGGATCGCTGGAAGCGAGATGCTCGAAGCGCGCTTGCCGCCAAAGAAAACTCGCAGCTCGGGCTTTTGCCGATCGGGCCACAGATGCGGAAAATCGGAGCACGAAACGCTAAGCCGAATTGAATGCCCCTTCGGCACCCGGTACGAGGTGCTCCACAGTGGAATCTTGAATTCGTAGGCCTCGCCATTGTGAAGGTTTTCTTTCCGGGCGGGCGAGCTGCGATGACTCGCCTTCAGCCATCCGGTGGTGATGAGCGCCGAGCCGCCGTCGGGATCGACGTCGCACAACTTCGCGACCAGGTTCGCATCGTCACCTTCGGTGATCGCGGCATGAATGACGGCCTCGGGCGCGCCGCTGATCTCGATATCCTCGGCAAGCGGCTCGGTCGTGAACGCGAGCGATTTCAAATCGTCGTCAGTTTGATCCTGCGGTAGGCCAACGCCAAGCGCCATCGGATCCCAAAGACCGGCGGCGGCGCCGATAGTGGGATCGGCGCGATAATTTTCGCCCTGCTCCTCGCGATCGGCTGACGGACCCAATTTCCCATTCGCACCGAGGAAAAGCGTATGCGCCCTGGCGCGCGCGATCGGCCATTCGCCCTCGTGTCGCCATGCGTTGCCTTCGCGAGAATTCTGCACATGAATCGTGACCGGCGATTCCTTCTCGATGCCGTTCTTCTCGCCGCGCAAATAATGATCGAACCATCGCTTCATTTCGGGCAGGAACTCGATCGCGTCGTAGGGCGAGCCGTCGGGCAGGCCGTGCATCCACGGTCCCATCAGCAATTTCCTGGGACCCTTGAGATGCGGATAGAGCGCGGGCATGCCCTCGGGAAAAATGTCGCGCCATCCACCGATGATGAATGTAGGAATGGTAATCTTCGCGGGATCGACCGCTTTCGCGCTCCAATACTCGTCGAAGTCGTGATGCTCGAACCACGGCAGCACGTACGGCACGCTCTTTTCGAGGCGATCCATCCACACGCGATACCAGCGGCCGTCGCGATCGGTATTGGTCGGCGGCATCAGGTTCATCGCGAGCATGAAGGAGCCCCATGCACCATAGGAACCGAGCAGCGTGCGGCATCCGCCGGGCGCGATGTAATCGGCGTAAATGTTTGCGGAGCCCTGAATGGGCACGATCGCTTTCAGATGCGACGGATTTTCTGCGGCCACTTTGAGTGAGCTGATGCCGCCGTATGACAGGCCCCACATGCCGACATTGCCGTCGCACCAGCTCTGCCGCGCGATCCACTCGCACGCCTCGGCGCCGTCGACGCCCTCGTTGCGATGCATCGCTTCCCACGCGACGCCATCGGAGCCGCCCAGCCCGCGAAAATCGATCAGCAGGTGCGCGTAGCCGCGCTGCGCGAAATATCGACGCGAGGCCTCGAACGACGCGCCGATCATGTCGTCCTTGTGGTACGGGTAGAAGCTCATCAGCGCGGGAAATTTGCCGCTGCCGGCGGGCCGATAAAGATCCGCGGACAGCGATGCGCCATCTTTCATCGGAATCAGCAGATTCCGTTCGATCACGATTTCGTTGCGGGCGTCGTCAGCCATGTTCAGTCTCCTTCCGAGGAGAAATTCTTAGCGCAAGATCGACCAGGAAGGTTAGCCGCAATTGTCGTTTGGCATCGACGGGCGATGCGGCTAGATTCGCCATCATGCTCAGGGTGAGCTGCGGCGATATTAATGATTAAGAGGAGAGCCTAATCGATGAGTACTTCGGCTAATATCGAGGCGGTCCGTAAGTTGTGCGCGCGCTGGGCCTGGCTGTCAGAAAAGGAATTCGCAGAACTCATCGCCCCAGACTGCATCTATTACGATGTGCCGTTTCCCAAGGCGAAAGCCATCGGCCCGCAGGCGGCGCACGCCAAACTAAGCTCGATGCAAAAGGATTTCGAGATAAAGCTTGAAGTCACCTCGATCGTCGGCGACGCGAACACCGTGATGGCGGAACGAGTCGAGCACTTCAGGAACAAGACCAACGCTGTCGAACCATGTGAGCTCCCGGTGGTCGGAGTCTTTGAGCTCGCCGATGGCAAAATCAAGGCCTGGCGTGACTACTGGGACAAGTCCGACGCCGAACCCCTGCTGAAGTTCATGGCGATGAGTCGTGGACCACGGAGCACGTGACGGATCATGCCCAGACAACGCGTTGGCGATATCGAAATTTATTACGAAATGCATGGCGCGGGACCGCGGCCGTTGGTGCTCATCCGCGGACTCGGCTCGAACATGCTCGCGTGGTACGCGCAAATCGATGTGCTCTCACAGCACTACAAATGCGTGGTCTTCGACAATCGCGGCGCCGGACGCACCGACAAACCCGACGCGCCATACTCGATCAGGCAGATGGCCGATGATACCGCCGGCCTGATGGACGCGCTCGGCATCGGGCGCGCGGCACTGCTCGGAATTTCGATGGGCGGAATGATCGCGCAGGAGTTCGCGATCAACCATCCGGACAAGCTGAGCTGCCTCATCCTCGGATGCACGCATTTCGGTGGCAAGGACATCGTGCCGACGCCGCCGGAAAACCTCGCCGCGATCGTGGCTGGCTCCAACGCGACTCCGCAGCAGCAGAAGCAGGTTTTACAAGCCGTGTTCTGCGACGACACTATCGAGAACCATCCTGAGGTGCTTGAGAAAGATAATCGCATCCGCGCGCAGTATGCGATTCCGCAGTTTGCGTTGGCGCGCCAGGTCGCGGCGGCCTCCAGCTTCGATGCGAGCGCGCGCCTCGGCCAGATCCACGTTCCGACGATGGTGATGACGGGGCGCGAAGATCGCCTCGTGATGCCGCAAAACGCAAAACTGATTGCCGATCGGATTTCCGGAGCGGTGCTCAAGGAGCTACCAGGCGGTCATTTGTTCATGTCGGAATATCCAGAGCAGTTTAATCGCGCGGTAATCGATTTCATCGACGCGCACTAGATCTGGAAGTCATCCTTCTTCGGGCGCTTGCCTTGGGTCGCCTGGCGCGCCGCATCGCGCTCGAGCTGCTGCAGTTCGTTTTGCACTTTGCTCAGATGTTGCCGGAACTGCTCGGCCTCGAGTTTCACGCCGGCGTTGCATCCGACGCATACGAAATGAGTTTCAGCGTGCTCCTCGATCTCATGGACCAATATCGAATTCAAATGCCCGCACTTCGGGCATTTCACGTCTACGGTTTCATCTTCGAACATCAGAATTTCTCCGTCTGGAAGCGTAGGCTATCCGTCATCCTATGTCACGGCTAACTCACGACGCCGCCGCAGTGGACGAGGAAAACTCGAGCGCGTAGAAATAGCCTATGCCTTTGCCTTCATCATTTGTCGGAGCTTCGTCGGAGCCGCGCATCGCCGAAATCGAACCGCGATGGTCGATGGCGTATGCCGCCGCGCTCGATGACCTGATGCCATGCTACATGGACACGCGCGACGCGCGGAAATTCCTCGCGCATCCGATGTTCCCGGTCTGCATCGAATGGCCGGTGATAATCAGTATGCGCCAGCGATTCGAAAGCGGCGATCTCACCGCAGAAGAAGCGCGACGCGGCGTTCATGCGACACACGATCTCGTGATTCATCGCCCGATTCGGCCGCCGGAGAAACTTACCACGCGCGCATCCGTCGTTTCGATCGAGCGCCGTAAGCCGGGCGCATTTCAGTTGACGAAGCTCGAAACCATCGATGAATCCGGGAAGCCGGTCTGCACCTCGATGTACGGGAGCATCTATCGCGGCGTCGAGGTTGTCGGCGACGACAGGCCGCTCACCGCGAATTCCGAATTGCCGCGCTTGAGTACGTCGCCAAAGTATCCTCGCGCCGAGGGGAAGGTTCACGTCCCGGGCGGCCTCGCGCACACCTACACCGAATGCGCGCAAATCTGGAATCCGATTCACACCGACATCAAGGTTGCGCGCGACGCCGGCCTGCCCGAACTGATTCTCCACGGCACCGCAACGCTGGCGCTGGCTGTCTCGCAGCTCGTTCATTCGGAGGCGGGAGGCGATCCGGCACGAGTCGCGCGCATCGCGGGGCGCTTCAGCGGCATGGTGCTGATGCCGTCGGACATCATGGTGCGGACCCTGGCGCGCGAATCGGACATCGTTTACTTCGACGTGCTCACCCAAAGTGGCGAGCCGGCGATCTCGAATGGCGCCATTCAACTGAGGAGATAGGCATCGCGTGAAAGTCAGGGCTGCGATCGCAAACAAAGCCGGCGAACCACTCGAAATCACCACCGTCGATCTCGAAGGACCTCGCGCTGGCGAGGTGCTGGTCGAAATCAAGGCGACCGGCGTCTGCCATACCGATGCGTTCACGCTCTCGGGCGCCGATCCCGAGGGACTATTTCCCGCCATCCTCGGGCACGAAGGTGCGGGCGTCGTCGTCGAAACCGGGCCGGGCGTGACTGCGCTCAAAAAGGGCGACCACGTCATCCCACTTTACATCCCGGAATGCCGCAACTGCCCGAGTTGCCTGTCGGGCAAGACCAACTTGTGTACCGCGATTCGCGAAACCCAGGGTCGCGGCGTCATGCCCGACGGCACCAGTCGCTTTTCGCGCGGCGGCGCAAAGCTGCATCACTACATGGGCACCTCGACCTTCGCGAATTACACCGGTGCTGCCGGAAATCGCGCTCGCAAAAATTCGCGAGGACGCGCCTTTCGACAAGGTTTGCTACATCGGATGCGGCGTGACGACGGGAATCGGCGCGGTCATCAACACCGCGAAAGTGCAGCCCGGCGATCGCGTCGTGGTGTTTGGCCTCGGCGGCATCGGACTTAACGTAATTCAAGGCTCGCGGCTGGCCGGCGCGGGCCAGATTGTCGGTGTGGACGTGAATCCCGCGCGGGTCCCGATCGCGGTGAAATTCGGCATGACGGATTTCGTCAATCCGAAAGAGGTCGAAGGCGACCTCGTTCCCCATCTCGTAAATCTCACAAGTGGTGGCGCGGATTTTTCTTTCGAGTGCGTCGGCAATGTGAACCTGATGCGGCAGGCGCTGGAATGTTGTCATCGGGGATGGGGCACGTCGGTGATCATCGGCGTCGCAGGTGCGGGCCAGGAAATTTCGACGCGGCCATTTCAGCTGGTGACCGGGCGGACCTGGAAAGGAACCGCATTCGGGGGCGCGAAAAGCCGCCGCGATGTACCAAAAATCGTCGAATGGTACATGGACAAAAAAATCAACATCGATGATCTCATCACGCACACGATGCCGCTGGACAAGATCAACGACGCCTTCACCCTGATGCATGAGGGCAAATCGATTCGCAGCGTGGTGATTTACTAAAGCTCCGATGACGCCGCGACCATCAGCGCTAGTTGCTCGCGATCGTTCTGTCCGCGGCCTCGGGATGTTTCCTCTTCCATAAGAAATCGCCGCAGCAGGAATACACCGAAGCGCTGATGCGCGGGAACTCGATGCAGGCGAGCCAGCTCTGGCTCAACATGAGCCCCGACGATCGGATGAAGTTCGCCCGCGGCGAGGGCTTCACGCCTGACGATTCGACTAAAAAAGACGTTCAGCAAATGATGATGAATCACTACGAAAACCAATCGGGCGAAGGGCCCAGCACCGCTGAGCAGATGGAAGAGCAGATGCCGACCTCGCTCGGCACGAGCCTCAAGCAGCTGCCCGGCGCCGACACATCCTCACCGGCAAATTAGGTATCGCAATGGATTTTGGCCTGACCTCGGAACAGCAACTTCTGCAATCGACCGTGCGCGATTTTTCCCGGCGCGAACTCGAACCGCATTACATGACGCGCGATCGCGACGCCGACCTGCCACCCGAGCTGGTGCGGAAGCTCGGCGAACTCGGCGTGCTCGCATCGATGGTGGAACCACGCTTCGGCGGTTCCGGCCTCGACTACGTGTCGCTCGGCATCGCGCATGAGGAAATCGCGCGCGCGGATTTCAACGCCGCGTATGTTCTCCTCATCGCGGCCCTGGTCGCGGCGATTGTCGCGCGCAATGGTGATGAGCGGCAGCAGGCGGCATTTTTGCCAGCGATTTGCCGGGGAGATTTTATTACCGCGCTCGCGGTCACGGAGCCCAGCGGTGGCTCCGATGCTGCTCACATCAAGATGCAGGCGCGGCGCGACGGCGACACCTACATCCTCAATGGCGAGAAGACCTCGATCTCCTTCGCGAGCTCGGCGGCGACGGCGCTGGTGATGGCGCGCACCGGCAGCGTCGAACAGGGTGCACGCGGCGTCAGCGCCTTTTATGTCGATTTGAGCGCGCCCGGCGTGAGCCGCACGCGTTTTCGCGATCTCGGTTCCCGCGCTGTCGGGCGCGGAAGCATTTTCTTCGATTCGGTGCGGGTTCCCGCCGATGCGCGCATCGGCGCCGAGGGCATGGGCTTCGTGCAGGTGATGCAGGGATTCGATTTCAGCCGCTCGATGATCGGGTTGATGTGCATCGGCGCCGCGCAGCAGAGCGTCGATGAAACCTGTGCCTACGTCACCGAACGGCAGGCATTTGGCGGAAGCCTGGCGCGTTTTGAGGGCGTCTCTTTCCCTCTAGCGGAGGCGGCGGTGAGACTCCGCGCGGCGCGCCTACTCTGTTACGAAGCGCTCTGGAAAAAGGATCGCGGCGAGCCGCATGGATGGATCTCCGCGGGCGCGAAGTGGCTGGCGCCGGAACTCTCCGCGCAGGTTATCCATCAATGCTTGTTGCTGCACGGCCATCTTGGCTTCTCGCTCGACCTGCCGCATCAGCAGCGCATGCGCGACGTGATCGGACTCGAAATCGGGGACGGCACCGCGCAGATCATGAAGTCGCTGGTGGCGCGCGAGATTATCGGTACGGACGCGCGACCTTACTAACGCTCATCAGCGCGGAAGAAATCGGCGGCGCATTTCCTCGAATGCTTTGGGCGGGGCTTCGTTCGCGAGCGGGCGTTTAATCTCGGACGCGCACAGCATCGGATCGTGATCGGTGGTGTCGATCGAGAGATCATAGATCGCATCATGATGCGCAAACCGCGCCGAGCCACGATCCCAACCCGCATGGCGATCGCCGCGCGCGATCTCGCGCCGCGCACCCTCCACATCGGAGACGAAAACTCCCACGAAGTAGACGCGATAGGAATCGAAAATCTCCAGCGCCTCGAGCAGCCATTCGCGCTTCCAGATCACATCGTCGGCGACCACATTGAAACCGAGATCGAGGAACTGGCGGATGGCGAGATAGCGGCCGCGCATCGCCTTATCGAGGACCGGACCTGGCGTGACTCTGAAATATTCCAGACCATTCTCGATGGTTACTTGCCACGAGTAGTACTCTGGGTCGACGCGATTGAGATTGAGTTGACGCGGTGGCAGCGTAAACCAGAAAGCGTCGATGCCGAGCAGAAGGTAGCACTCGTCCATCGCGTCCTGCAGCGCCTTGCCGAGCGTAGTTTTACCTGCGCTCGATCCGCCATTCAGTATGATCAGGGTTCCTTTATTCATGATCGTCGATGTCCCGGCGCTTCGAATATTGGATCGGCGGCATTGGCCGATTCAATGGTCAATGCTATGCAACGAGGATGCTTTCGCCTTATCGCGTACTCGATCTCACTAACGAGCGCGGCCTCTTGTGCGGCCAGATTCTCGGCGACCTCGGCGCCGATGTGATCAAAGTCGAGCCGCCCGGCGGTTCCTCGGCGCGCAAGATTGGTCCGTTTTTTCAGGGCCAGCCCGATCCGAACCGCTCGCTCTACTGGTGGTCGTACAATCGTAACAAACGAAGCATCACGCTCGATGTCACACGCAGCGAGGGCCGTGACATTCTCTTTCGCCTCGCCAAAGATGCACATTTCCTGATCGAGTCGGACAGTCCCGGTTACCTCGCGTCGCTCGGACTCGGTTATCAGGACCTGGCCGCGAAGAATCCCGCACTCATCGGTGTATCCATCACGCCGTTTGGACAGGACGGGCCAAAGGCGAGTTATGCGGACAGTGATTTGGTCATCCTTGCGGCGGGCGGGCCGCTGGTATTGACCGGCGACGATGATCGCGCTCCGGTGCGGGTCAGCGTGCCACAGGGTTATCTCCATGCATGCGCCGACGGGGCGGTCGGCGCGCTCGCGGCGCATCATGAACGATGCTTGTCGGGCCTCGGCCAGCACGTCGATATCTCGGCGCAACAATCGCTCGCGCTCGCGACGCAATCCGGCATCCTCGCGGCGCCGCTCGACGCCGATCAGTATCGCCGCGCCGCCGGAGGCGTGAAATCTGGTCCGATGACGGCGAAACTGCTGTGGCCCGCGAAGGATGGATGGATCTCGTGCACCTTTCTCTTCGGCACCGCGCTCGGCGTGTTCACGGTCAAGCTGATGCGATACCTCGCCGAGCAGGGATGGTGTGACGAGGCGACCGGGCACAAGGACTGGATAGGATTCGGCGCGGCGCTCGCGAGCGGCGCGGAGCCGATGTCGGAATACCATCGCGCATGCGACATCCTGTCATCATTCACCTCGAGCCATACCAAGGCGGAGCTGTTGCGCTTCGCGATCGACAAGGGCTTTTTGTTCGCGCCCGTGTCGACCATCGAGGACGTGGTGGAAAGTCCGCAGCTTCGCGCGCGCGACTACTTCCAGGAAGTTGAACATCCGGAACTGGGCCGCTCGTTTCGCTATCCCGGCCCGTTCGTGAAATTCAGCGAGTCACCGATTCAGTATCGCCGTCGGCCACCGCTGGTAGGCGAGCACAACCGCGAAATTTATGGCGACGAACTCGGCATCTCGGCGCGCGAACTATCTCAACTTCAAGAGCGAGGAATCATCTGATGGCGCGGTTACCGCTCGAAGACGTCAAGATCCTCGATTTCATGTGGGTGATGGCCGGGCCAGCCGGCACGCGGATGCTGGCCGATTACGGTGCGGTCATCGTGCGCGTCGAATCGCCCACCCGTGTCGATACGGCGCGCACGCTGCAGCCGTATCAGACCAACAAGATCGGCCCCGATGCGTCAGGGCTGTTCAGCAACTGCAACGCGGGCAAGTTCGGCATCACGCTCGATATCGGAAATCCGCGCTCGCGCGAGGTCATTGCCGATCTGGTCAAATGGGCCGACGTGGTCACGGAATCGTTTTCTCCCAAAGCGATGCGGGCGTGGGGCCTCGACTATCCGGCGATTCGCAAAATTAAACCCGAGATCATCATGCTGAGCAGTTGCCTGATGGGGCAGACTGGTCCGCTCGCGAGTTTTGCGGGTTTTGGAAATCTCGCGGCCGCGATTTCCGGTTTTCACAATCTCACCGGATGGGCCGATCGCCCGCCGGCCGGGCCCTTCGGCGCGTACACCGATTACGTTTCGCCGCGCTTCACCGCGATCGCGATTATGGCCGCGCTCGAATACAAACGCCGCACCGGCAAGGGCCAGTACATCGATCAGTCGCAGGCGGAAGCATCGCTGCATTTCCTGACTCCCGCGTTGCTCGATTACAGCGTCAACGGGCGGGGCGATTTCCGTGCCGGCAACAGCGATCCGGATTTTGCGCCGCACGGCGTCTATCCTTCCAAGGGCGAGGATCGATGGGTCGCGGTTGTTTGCAAAACCGAGGACAACTTCATCGCGTTATGTGACCTGATGAAGCACTCAGAGCTGGTGCGAGATCCGCGATTCAGGACGCTCGCCGATCGGCACAAGAATGCATCCGCACTGGATGAGATCATTTCGAATTGGAGTCGCGAGCTGGAGCCTCGCGAAGCGGAGCGGCTGGCGCAGGCGCGCGGAATCCCCGCCCACGCGGTGCAGAACAGCGCCGAGTTCTACACCGACCCGCAAGTCGCGGCTCGCGGCCATTTCGTGGAGTTGCCACATCCGGTCTATGGCAAGACGATCGTCGAGGGTTCGCGCACCAAACTTTCGCGAACTCCCGCGCAGGCGCGCCGCGCGGCGCCAACTCTCGGCCAGGACAATCAGTACGTACTCGAGAAAATCCTCGGCTACAGCGAAGAGCAGATCGGCGAGATCGCCGGCTCGGGTGTCCTGGGGTAGCGTCAGAAAAGAGGCGTCGCCAACCGCTTAGAAAAGATGGCGTCCGCCATCTACGCGGATGCATTCGCCGGTCACGAATTCCGTTTCGATGAGAAATAGCGCGGCCCTTGCAATTTCCTCGGCGCCGCCCCATCGGCGCAGCGGAGTTGCTTCGACCACGCGCGCGGTTTCCTCGGCAGTGATATCGGGCGGCGCGAGAATCGGGCCGGGCGCGATCGCATTGACGAGGATCTCCGGCGCGAGTTCCAGCGCCAGGCTTTCCGTCAGCGCCGCGACCGCCGCCTTCGAGGTGTAGTAGGGGACGTATCCCTGGTAGCGAGGCCGTTTGCTGATCGGCAGCCAGTCGGTGAAATTAACGATTCGTCCGGCGCCACCGCTTTTCATCGCCGGCGCGGCATGCGTGGCAAACATAAAAGCACTCTTGGCATTCGAATCGATCGCATCGGCCCAGTCAGCCTCGGTAGGATTTGGCGTCTTGATGTAGGTAGAGGCCATGTTGATGAGAATATCGAGCCGGCCGAGCGACTTGACCGTATCGTTCACCGCGGCTTCGATTTGATCCGCTTTACGCGCGTCGGCTTTTACCGCGATCGCACTAACACCGAGCGCTTTCGCGGCGGCCACGGTTTTCTCAGCCGCGTCGCGCGACGCGCGATAGACGATCGCCAGGCCGCACCCGCGCTTGGCGAGAGTATCGGCGACGACCTGGCCAATGCGCGCGCCGCCGGTGATAAGCGCTACCTTACCCTTTGGATCCATCGCCTCATCATCTCAGTCCGCGCGGTGTGCCGCAAAACGCAACCGGGTATAGTCCGCAGTCCATTTACCATCGCGGTCGCATAATTGGGGGCGCAGAGCCTCGCGCACTTCGTCGATGAAGGCCGGCCGATCGGCGGGTGCCAGCTTGCAGGTAAAGTTCTCCGCGAAGGTTTCCAACCATCCTGAAACGTCGCCGGGCAGTGGCGTCGGCCGCGGAATCAGTGCGATGTACTTCACGATGAAGCCGCCTTTGACCAGGCGCCCCGAATATTCCTCGATGTCGGGAAAATACCACGGCACCGCGGCGGCCCCATTGAGGCCGCGGCGATTGAGCGCATCAACCAGCGCGGTGCGAATCTTCTCGACGCATCGACGCCCGCCCATCTCGGCGACAAATCGTCCGCGCGGCCGGAGCGCGCGTCTCACCCCGGCAATCACATCATCAGGATGGCGCATCCAATGCAGGGCGGCGTTGCTGAAAACCGCATCGAACTCGCTGTTGAAGGTGAGGTGTTCGCCGTCCACCACGCGTGCGTCGAGGCCCATCGCGCGCGCGCCACGAACCTGCGGCTCGCTCGCATCGACGCCAACCACCTCGCATCCCATCGCTACCAACTTCGCAGTCAGCGCGCCGTCACCACATCCGAGGTCAAGGATGCGCTCGCCGGGCTGCGGGGCGAGCAACTCGACCACGGGCATCCCAAGGTCAGAGACGAAACGGGCATTGCGTGCATATCGATCCGGATCCCAGCTCTGAGGATTATCCATTTAGCTCTCCAACATCAACATGGTTAATACTTAACTGATGTTAATAATTGAAGAGCTGCAAGGACGCAAGGATGAGCTGGATCATTGCGAGGGCGCCGTCTTGCGAGGATGTAGGAAGAGCTCCAGCGCATCCTTTACGTTGGCGCATTCGTCGAACGAGTGCAGGCAGGCATCTTCGATGCGCCGGCAATCCTCAGCTTCAGCGGGGCTGTCGGAAAAGTAACTCGCCGCGCCTTCTTGCGGTGGCTTGGCCATGCACGAGGAATCGTGGACCGCGCGTCCGATGCATTTGAGGCGCGCCTGCGTGTCATTGTCATCCATCCACGCGATGCACGACGGATCAGAATTGCGCGCGCTTTCGCAAGCTTCGCTGTTGCCGGCAACACAATCGAGGTCGCGCAGATCGGCAACCACACAAGGGCTATCGGAATGCTGCTCGGTGCGCTCCATCTCGCCGATCATCTTCTGACCGACCGGCGTTTTCGCGCTGCCTTTGGCGACGAGTTCCTGACGGATGGTCTCGGCGGAACTGGGAGTGAGCGCGCACGCGCGCCACACCGCGACAGTTAAATCGCTCTGACGCCGCAACTTTGGACCTTCGTCCCCGGCGAGCCTGACGCATTCGTCGCTGATGGGAAAATGAACGGGGTCGCCGCATCGTTTCGCGAAGTCGGCGCGCTTATCGAGGACGGTCTTTTGCTCGGCCTGCTTTTGCGCAGCGTCTTCTTCGGCTTTCTTTGCGGAAGAACCGCACCCGCAGATGGCGAGAATCGAAACCAGCATGATCGAGGTGGTGAGGGTCGCCCGCATAGTGATTAAATTTTAACTGCTCCCGTCAGTTGATTGCAGTCATGTTACCATCAAGCCAGGATGCGTGGCTTCCAAACTTCCATGGCGGATGATGCATGCGAGGGACGACGATGAGGATCACCTTTACCGAGGCAAAAATCTCAAATCCTCGCCAGTCACGACGCCGCTCGATTGAAGTGGAATTTCTGATTGATACGGGAGCGATCTACAGTGTGATCCCCGCCGCCACGGCGCGTGAGTTGTCTATGAAGAAACTCGATCGCGAAGAGTTTCACCTTGGCCGACGGTTCGCGCCGCTCCCATGACATCGGCGAAGCATTCTTCGAACTCGGCGATCGGCGCGGCACCTCGAAGGTGGTGTTCGGACCTTCGAGCGCGACGCCCCTGCTCAGCGCTCTAACTCTCGAAAGCCTCGGCCTGATGGTGAATCCCGTCACCCGCGAAGTCTCGCCGATGCGCTTGTTTCTGGCTTCGTCACGCCATTACAGCTAGATAGACAAGCCGCTTGTCGCTCGCGCGCAGCCTTGGTATCTCAGGCTTCCGGGCAACGCTTGCGCCTCCGCCAAAAGGAATTCGCCATGCTGAAGGGAATCGATCACTTCGTCGTCGTCGCGCCTGACCTCGAGGCCGCCATCAAGAGTTACGGCGAACTCGGCTTCACGGTCGTGCGCGGTGGCAAACACAACATCGGGACTCACAACGCGCTGATAGCGTTTGCCGACGGCTCTTACATCGAATTGATAGCATTCCTCGCCCCCGTCGCTGGGCATCCCTGGTACGAGGCAATGAGCAAAAGCGGCGGCATCGTGGATTTCTGTGCGCAGACCGATGACCTCGCGGCGGATGTCGCGAAATTTCGCGGCGCCGGCATCGCCATCACCGATCCCAACCGCATGACGCGCGATCGCCCCGACGGATATCGTCTGAGCTGGGTCCTTTCGATACCGAATGCGCCATTCAACGGAAGCGTGCCGTTTCTGATCAAGGATGAAACGCCGCGCGATGAACGCGTGCCGCGCGACCGTTCTCATCCAAACAGAGTCCGTGGGCTTGCGAATCTCACTGTCGCCGTTGCGGATGCGGCAAAAGTCGCGGGATGGTATCGCGTCATCACTGGAAGCAGCGGCACGCCTATCGAGGATCGCGACCTTGATGCTGCCGGAACACGCTTCGGGATTGGCCCCCATCAGCTGGATATCGTTTCGCCGAGCGGGCCCAATGGGCCAGTCGCGGAATTTCTGCGCACTCGAACCGCGGGGCCTTATCAAGCGACCCTCAATGGCGGCCGCGCCGGGGAGCTCGATCCGGCACTCACTCAAAAAGCTCGCCTGAAAATTCAGTAAGGAGAATCGGATGGCAGCCCGCATCAGCTTCGGCTTCACGCTCCCTCAGCGCGGCGTATTCTTCGGTATCGCGACCTGGCCCGAGATGTTGAAGCTCGCGCAAGCTGCTGAACGCTCCGGCGCCTTCGATTCGATTTGGGTAGGCGACAGCGTGATGGCGAAGCCGCGGCCCGAATCGATCACATTGCTGGGCGCGCTGAGCGCCGCGACCGAGCGCATGAAACTGGGCGTCGGATGCATGGCGAGCTTCCCGATTCGCGATCCGATCGTGTTCGCATATCAATGGGCGACGCTCGACCTTGTTTCCAACGGCAGGATGTGGCTGGCGGCGTGCACTGGCATCGTCGCGGGAGGGGTGAGCGCGCGCGAGGGCGGCGTGTGGGGCATCGGCGACGGGCAGCGCGGAAACCGGATGGCGGAAAATATCGAAATCTGCCGGCGGCTGTGGAGCGAAGACAATGTGACTTTCAAAGGCAAGTATCGAAGCTTCGAGGGCGTCACGATTTCGCCGCGCCCGATTCAGAAACCGTGTCCGATTTGGATCGCCGCAAATCCAGCGCCATTGGCTGCCGAAGCGCCAATGCGACGAGTCGCGAAAATCGCCGACGGCTGGATGACGGTGCAACTGTTTCCGAAAATGTTCGCGGGCAACTGGGCTCGCCTTTCCGATGCGCTCCGTGCGGAGGGCCGCGATCCTGCCAGCTTCGGCAACATCGAATACCACAACGTCAACATCAATCCTGATCGCGATGCCGCACTCGCGGAGTCAAAACGCTTTCTCGATGAATACTACGGCCCGGTCTTCGCGCCCGAGATGGTCGCATCGTGGACGGCGGCCGGAACGCCCGAGCAATGCGCCGAGCATCTGCACGAGCTCGCGAATGACGGCGCCAAGGCGATCGCGCTGCGCATTACCTCGTGGGACCAGAAGGGCCAGTTTGAGCGCCTCGTGAATGAGGTTCTGCCGCGCGTGAACGGCTGACTCCTCGATGATGCGATCGGTGCGGATGACGTAGTACACTCCCGCATCTGTGCGCACCAGCGTGAACATTGCAAGAATCGCAATCGCCGCAACCGGCAGCGGCGTAGGCAAAACCACCGCGACGGTCGGCCTCATCGCCGCGCTGCGGTCGCGCGGATTGAAAGTTGCCGCCTTCAAATGCGGTCCTGACTACCTCGACCCCACCTATCATCGGCGCGCCGCGGCCGTGACCTCGCACAACCTCGACGGTTGGATGATGGGGCGCGACGCGGTACTGGCAACCCTCGCGCGCGCATCGCGAGGTTTCGACCTCGCGGTCATCGAAGGAATGATGGGCCTGTTCGACTCGGCGACGCCGACCGGCGATGAAGGCTCGACCGCCGAAATCGCGAAGTGGCTCGATGCTCCGGTGCTGCTGGTCATCGATGCATCGGGAATGGCGCGCAGCATCGCCGCGATGGCCGCCGGCTACGCGCACTTCGATCGCTCACTGAATGTCGCGGGCATTATTTGCAATCGCGTCGGCAGCCGCGGGCATCTCGACATGCTACGGATGGCATCGACGGAGGTGCCGGTCGTCGGCGGTCTTCCTGGAGACCCGGAGCTAGCGTTTCCGGAGCGGCACCTGGGACTTCGCAGCGCCGATGAAGATGCGGTGCCGCAGCGCCTCTTCGATGGCTGGGGAAAGGTCGCCTCGGAATGGCTCGACCTCGATGCGATCATATCGATCGCACGCTCCACGCGCTCACTCCTTGTCGATGAGGGCGGTTCGGTGCGCGTCTCAAATCCGCGCTGCCGGATTGGACTCGCTTGGGATGATGCATTTCATTTCTACTACGAAGACAATCTGCGCCGCCTCGAGGAATGCGGCGCCGAGCTGGTGCGGTTTTCGCCAAGCCATGATGAACAGCTTCCCGAGGTTGAAGGACTCTATTTCGGCGGTGGCTATCCCGAAATTCTCGCACGCGAGCTATCGAACAATCATCGCATGATCGACGCGATCCGCCGGTTCGCTGATTCGAACCGCCCGACCTATGCGGAATGCGGAGGCTTGATGTATTTGTCCGCGGGTATCCGCACCCTTGATGGAACGACCTGGCCGATGGTCGGTTTGATTCCCAGGATCGCGGCGATGTCGCCGAAGCTGCAGGCACTCGGCTACGTGGAAGTCGAAACGCGCGCGCCCTCGATTCTCGGTCCAACCGCAACGCGCTTTCGCGGACATCAATTTCGCTACTCGATACTCGAACGCGACGGCGGCAATCCTTTGCCTTATCTATATAGCGTGCGCCCGAAGTGGGGTGCGGAGTTCGAAGAAGGTTATGCGGGCGCGAATGTGGTTGCCTCGTATGTGCATGCGCATTGGGCGTCGAATCCGTCGATCGCGGAATCATTCGTGCGCGCCTGCGAAAACGCGCGACTCCTGACATGAAGCGCGCTAAAACCATCATGATCCAGGGCACCGCGTCCTCGGTCGGCAAAAGTCTGATTGTCGCTGCGCTGTGCCGAATTTTTCGCGACGAAGGATTCTCGGTCGCACCATTCAAGTCGCAAAACATGGCGCTTAATTCCTATGTCACCCTGGATGGCCTCGAGATCGGTCGCGCGCAAGCGGTACAGGCCGAGGCTGCGGGCATCGAGCCCACTGTCGAAATGAATCCGATCCTGCTCAAGCCCGAGCCGGCCATGCGCTCACAGGTGGTGGTGCTCGGGAAGCCAATCGGAAGCATGCACTGGAGCGAATACTGCGCCATGATGCCGTCGCTGCACGAGACCATCCGCGACTGCATCGAAACGTTGCGCGCGCGCCACGACCTCGTGGTTATCGAGGGCGCCGGCAATCCCGCTGAAATAAATCTACGGCGCTCCGATATCGTTAATATGCACGTGGCGGCCGTCGCCGATGCACCGGTGATCCTCGCTGGCGATATCGACAAAGGCGGCGTATTCGCGCAACTGGTCGGCACGATGGAATTGCTCGCCTCCGATGAGCGCGTCCGGGTGGCGGGATTTCTGCTCAATAAGTTTCGCGGAGAAGTGGCGCTGCTGAAGGATGGCCTCGAGTTTCTCCAGCAGCGATTCGGCATTCCGGTGCTCGGAGTTGTTCCCTGGATTGACCGATTGAGGATCGCCGACGAAGATTCGGTTGCGCTACAAATGCGCGCGCCTCGAGTATCCTCACCTTCGGAACTTTATGTCGCGGTGGTCAAGCTTCCATTTATTTCCAACTTCGATGATTTTCTACCGCTGGAGCACGAACCTGGCGTTCAGTTGCGATTCGTTGACGATATTGCCGATCTTGAGGATGCGGATCTCGTGATCCTGCCGGGCACCAAAAGCACGATGGCCGACCTCGCGTGGCTGCGTCGCGAAGGCATCGCCGATGCAATCGAAGGACACGCGAGTCGCCATGGTCTCGTGCTCGGAATCTGCGGCGGATGCCAAATGATGGGCGAAGCGATCGAAGACCCTTACGGAATCGAATCGCACGAGCCGTTCGCGCAAGGCCTCGGCCTGCTTCCGCTAAGAACACGATTCAAAAGAAAAAAGTCCACTGCGCGAGTGACCGCGCGACCCAACCCGGGATGGTTCGCGGCGAATGAAAATGCGCAAGATATCAGCGGCTACGAAATCCATATGGGGTCGGTCACGCCGACCGACACGGATGCGCCGGCGTTCACCGTGATTGCGCGCAACAACGAATACGCGCGCTACGCCGACGGCGCGGTGTCGAGCGCGGGCAACCTCGTCGGTACGATATCATGGAATCTTCGAAAACGCCTCGATCAGAACCGCGTTGCTCGACGAGTTACGGCGGCGTCGCAACCTGCCGACGCCTGGCGGCGTGGTTCCAAATCGCGACGAGGAATATGCTCGGCTCGCCGCCACGGTAAAAGCCAGTATCGATCTGAGCGCGTGGCGGCACATAATTGGCCTTTGAGGAATCCGGGAATCCGAACCGATGAAAGACGACGCAAAAACCTCCAATAAAATTCCAGCCTCGCCCTTGGCGCTCGAAGGCTACGCCATTTTGCACCAGATGTTTCGCGTTCGGCGCGCGAGTTGGCGCGCGCTCGAAAGCGAGATGCAGGATCGCGTCGTAACCGAGGCGGCGTCGCTGCTCGGCGAAATGGCCAAGCGCGAGGACGGCGAGAGCGCATGCTTCTCGCAGCTCGGCCACAAGGGCGACCTGATGCTGGTGCATTTCCGCCGCAGCTTCGAGGAACTCAATCAGGCCGAAATCGCGATCGCGAATCTGGAGCTGGCTGACTACCTCGAACCCACCACGTCGTATCTCTCGGTGGTTGAATTGGGACTCTACGAGGCCTCGGTCGCGCTCTACAAAGACCTCGCGGCGAAGAATATCGAGGCGCATTCGAAGGAGTGGGATGCGGCCGTGGAAGCCGAGCTCGCGCGGCAACGCGAAAAAGTCGCGGCGCGCATCTACCCGAAAATTCCACCGCGCCGCTACCTGTGCTTCTACCCGATGGACAAGAAGCGCGAGGGCGCCGACAACTGGTACCGCCTTGATATCGAGCACCGCCGCGATCTGATGCGCGAGCACGGGATGGTCGGGCGCCGCTATGCCGGCCAAGTGACGCAAATCATCTCGGGATCGATCGGGTTCGACGACTGGGAGTGGGGCGTCGATCTTTTCGCCGACGACGCGCTGGTGTTCAAGAAACTGGTCTATGAGATGCGGTTTGACGAGGCGAGCGCAGGTTACGCGAAGTTCGGCCCATTCTACTTCGCGATTCGCACCGAACCGGCCGACCTCGGCAAATTACTCCTCGGCAACAGCTAACACGCGACTTAATCGCATCGCGCTTGCGAGCGCGATCTTTTCTGAAATAGCGGACGTGGAACGCGGCAGGGAGATTTCCAATGATCAGCAAGGGCGACGATTATCCGATTCATCAGACGCCGGAACCGGTGCAGCAGCTTTTTACCAGCGACCGGAATTTTTACGATCGATTTTTCTTCAACGGTTATTTCCGCGAGGGCGAACCTTACTTCGCCGCCGCGATGGGAATTTATCCTAACGTCGGGATCATCGATGCCGCGTTCAGCATGATCGTCGGGGGCGTCCAGCATTGCGTGCGCGCCTCGCGCGCGCTCGGCAACGATCGTCTCGATACCAGGGTCGGTCCGATATCAGTCGAGATCGGTCAGCCGATGCGAACCGTCCGCCTGCGAGTCGATCACCAGGACATCAAGGCCGATTTGGAATTTCAGGCGCGCGCGCACGCGATCGAGGAGCCGCGCTTCACCCGCCGCAATCCCGAGAACAATCGCTTCATGATGGATCTCACGCGCTTCACGCAGCACGGCGGTTATGCCGGCAAGCTGACCGTTGGTGGAAAAACCTACGAAGCGGCGCCGTCGCGAGTGTGGGGATCGCGCGATCGCTCATGGGGGGTGCGTCCGGTCGGCATCCAGGCGCCCGGCGTTCCCGACAAAATGCCCTTCCAGTTTTTCTGGCTATGGTCGCCGACCAACTTCGAGGACGCCTGCACTCATTTCGACGTCAACGAAAATCCTGACGGCTCGCGATGGCACGAGTTTGGCGCGATCGCGAAAACCGATCCCTCAATCGCTCCTGAGATCGCCAAGGCTGTTGATTGGAACGTTGAGTACGCGCCGGGGACGCGTCATGCCAAACGTGCGGAGATCATTTTGAAGGGCGCCGGCGAGAATCGCGTGCAACTGGAAACGCTCTACAACTTCTACATGCACGGCATCGGCTATGGCCACCCAAAGTGGGGGCATGGCTACTGGGTCGGCGAGAACGTCTCGGCCTACGAATCGTTCAAGCTCTCCGACGTAAACGAGGCCGACCCGATGCATCAACACATCCAGGCAGTGTGCAAGGCGAAGTTTGGCTCGCGCGAGGGGATGGGAATCCTCGAGATGATGATCCTCGGGCCGCACGCGAAGAGCGGCTTCAAGGACATCCTCGATATGCATCGCTAGCAGCGCGATTATTTTTTTTGCGCGCCGAAAAGCTTTTCGACTTCACCATCGATCGGGAAGCGCCCGACTTGCGACTTGGAAAAGATCAGTTCGCCATCGAGGAGCACGTCGAACTGGCCGCTCTTGCCGGGAGTGATCGCAGCATTCTCGCCGAATTTGGATTTCAATGAGTCGGCCAAACTGGCCGCGCGGGGTTTGTAGCCTCAAGCAGCGCAATAGAGAATTTCGGTAGCCATGAGTTCAGCGTAGCCTCGCGAGGCGCGGGACTCAATTCCCTACTTTTCCGGCCAGTCGACGAACACCGCCGCGGCAACCACCGACGTCCACAATCCGTCGCGATCGCCGATCGCCGATTGCGTGACGTTGCGGGTGCGTGACGATTTTGTCCGACACGCGCCAGATATCCTTGCGCTCGTCGTAGCTGGCGTTGGGATCGAAATCGACGCCGAGGATGGTCGCCAGCATCGATCGCCGCGAGATCCTCCGCATAGTCGCCCGCCTTCTGCTCGGTCTCGCCGAAGCTGTGATGCTCGGAAAGATAGCCGTAATGGCTGCGATTGGCGGGAATCGCGACGCCGACCGACGACGCAATCAGCCGATGCGGCTCGTTGGTCGCGTTGTCGCTCATCACCGCGAAGACGATCTGGCCCGGGCGTCAGATACTTGCAGCCCTTCCTGCGGCGAGATCAATTTGCAGTTGGGCGGGAAAATCGATTTGACGCGCACCAGGTTGATATTCGGCAATTTGCGCCGAGCGCAGCGCCAGCTCGAAAGCGTTGAGCTTTTCGCGATGCTTGCCCAACCCCTTTGGTCAGGAAAACGCCTTTCGGAAGCGGCCCCATCTGTTGTTCTCCCTTAGTTCACCTCCGTCCGACTGCCGCACCATGTCCGGATGCAACCAATTTTCACAGACGGTCATCTGAGACAGCCGACGCGTAATGATCGTGCGTCGCGTTACGCTCAGCACCACATTTGACCGGCTGATACTCGCCGAATACACGGCGCATCGCGTCCGCGATCTCGCCGAGCGTTCAACACGCGCGCACCGCATCGATGATCGGCCGGCATCAGATTCGCCGTCGCCGCGCGCGGTCGCCTCGACTTGCGCCAGCGCCTTTCGCCGCGGCTCCCGATTGCGCTCCGCGCGGATTCGCGCGACCTTCGCGCGCTGCTTCTGCTTCGATCGCCGGGATTCACTTTCAGGATATCGCCGGGCGGCGCGTCGCCCGAGGTGAACTCGTTGACGCCGACGATGATCCGATCCTTGGTTTCGATTTCGCGCTGATAGAGGAACGCCGCGTTCTGGATCTCGCGCTGCATATAGCCGCGCTCGATCGCCGCGACCGCGCCGCCCAGGTCGTCGATTTTCGCCAGATATTCGAGCGCCTTCTTTTCGATTTCGCTGGTCAGCGTTTCGACGTAGTACGAACCGCCCAGCGGATCGATGGTGTCGGTCACGCCGGACTCGTTGGCGATCACCTGTTGCGTGCGCAGCGCGAGCAGCGCCGAGGATTCTCGGTCGGCAGCGCCAGCGCCTCATCCTTGCGAGTTGGTATGCAACGACTGCGCGCCGCCGAGCACCGCCGCGAGCGCCTGCAGCGTCACCCGCACGACGTTGTTATCGACCTGCTGCGCGGTCAGCGTCGAGCCCGCGGTCTGCGCGTGGAACCGCATCATCATCGAGCGTCTCGTCCTTCGCGTTGAAGCGATCCTTCATGATCCGCGCCCACAGGCGGCGCGCGGCGCGAAACTTCGCGATCTCCTCGAAGAAGTTGTTGTGCACGTTGAAGAAGAACGACAGGCGGCTGGCGAACGTCGTCGATCTCGAGGCCAGCCTTCACCGCCGCCTCCACGTAGGCGATCCCGTCGGCGATCGTGAACGCCAGTTCCTGCGCGGCGGTCGAGCCAGCCTCGCGGATGTGGTAGCCGGAAATCGAAATCGTGTTCCAGTTCGGCACTTCGCTGCTGGCGAACGCGAAAATATCAGTGATTATCGCGCATCGAGCCGCGCGGCGGATAGATGTAGGTTCCGCGCGCGATATATTCCTTCAGGATGTCGTTCTGGATGGTGCCGTTGAGCTTGTCCCATCGCGACCCCGCGCCTCTCCGCGGCGACCAGGTAAAGCGCGAGCAGGATCGAGGCGGTCGCGTTGATCGTCATCGAGGTGGAGATCTTGTCGAGCGGCAGATTCCGTCGAGCAGCGTCTCCATGTCCTCGAGCGATCCGAATCGACACGCCGACGCGTCCGACTTCGCCTCGCGCCAGCGGATGGTCGGCGTCGCGGCCCATCTGGGTCGGCAAATCGAATGCGACCGACAGCCCGGTCTGACCGTTCGAAACAGATAGCGATAGCGGCGGTTGGATTCCTCGGCGTCGCCGAATCCCGCGTACTGGCGCATCGTCCACAGCCGCCCGCGATACATGGTCGGCTGCACGCCGCGCGTGAACGGATACTCGCCCGGAAAACCGAGGTCGCGAGGAAGTCGAAGTCCGCGAGATCCTCGGGATTGTATGCGCGCTTGATCTCGATCCCCGAAGTGGTGGTGAATTTCTCGCGGCGCTCCGTGCCGCGCTTGAGCGCGGGCTCGCGCTTCGCTCTTCCCACTTTTTGCGCGCGTCGTCGAGGTCGCGATTTTTTTGCGAATCAGTTGGTGATTTTTGCTTCGGGCATCGTGCATGTCCTCGGCGATCTTACTCGACTACGATCAGCAGTTCGCCCTTTTCGACGGTCTGGCCGGGCGTGACTTTGACCTCGACGACTTTGCCCGGCCTTGGGCGATTTCAACTCATTTTCCATCTTCATCGCCTCGATCACGACCACGCCTTGCTGCGCTTCCGACCGATCGCCCGGCTTGACCACCACCGAATCACGCGGCCCGGCATCATCGCGCGCATCTGAACCTTCCGCTCACCTCGCGCGCGCCGCGCGACCGCATCGCGCGCCGCGCGCGCATCTTCGAGCGTCAGCCGCGTCACGCCTCCGCGCGAGGAAACCACGACAGTCTCTCGCCCTCGCGAATGACGTCGAGGTCGAACGAGCGATTGCCGACGACTATCGAAAATGAAGTCGCGTCCGACCTGTCGCAGGTCGGCTTTGATTTCTTGCCGCCCAGGTTGATTTCGAACCCGCCCGCATGCGCGAGCTCCTCGATCTCGAGCTCATGCTCGCCGACCGTCGATTGTTGCCATGATATTGCGTTGCCACGCGAGTTACCTCAAGCACATCGAGCCGGCCGACGCGTCTTCCATGGCGAAACGCGCGGGCCCTGCTGCGCGGCGGCAGGCTGACCGTTGGCGTGATTGCTGCTGCGTCTGCGCGCATGCGCGGCCAGGACGATCGCGGCGAGCGCGCTCCGGGTCTTCTTCGGCAGCCTCGGCGCCCGGATGCCATTCCTGGTTGATGAAGTTGGTGTCGAAGTCGCCGGCCAGAAATCGCGGATGGTCCATCATCCATCGATGGAAATCGAGGTTGGTGGTTAGCTCACCGGCGATTTGGAATTCCGCCAGCGCACGGCGCATCCGCTCGATCGCCTGCATCGCGACTGGAGCCCCAGACTGCGAGTTTGGAGATCATCGGATCGTAGAACATCGTGACTTCCGCGCCGGCGTAGATGCCCGCGTCGTTGCGAACGCCGGGGCCTTCGGGAAACTTCAGCGTCTCGATTCTTCCCGGCGCAGGGACGAATCCCGCCGCGGGATCCTCGGCATAGATGCGGCATTCGACCGCCCATCCGTTCTGCTTGAGATCGGACTGCTTGAAGGGCAGCGTCGCGCCGGCCGCAACTTCGATCTGCAAGCGCACCAAATCCAGACCGGTCACCATCTCGGTCACCGGATGCTCGACCTGGATGCGCGTGTTCATTTCGAGGAAGTAAAAATTGCGGTCCGCGTCGGCGAGGAATTCGATAGTTCCCGCGCCGACGTAGTTCGACCGCTTTCGCCGCATGCACCGCGACGTCGCCCATCTTCGCGCGCATCTCGGGCGTGACGAATGGCGAGGGCGATTCCTCGATGACCTTCTGATGGCGCCGCTGAATCGAGCATTCGCGCTCGAACATGTGCACCGTGTTGCCGGCCTGATCGGCGAAAACCTGCACCTCGATATGGCGCGGCTTGCGCACGAACTTCTCGACGTAAAAACGGCCGTCGCCGAATGACGATTTGGCCTCGCTGGCAACGGTGCGAACCACCGACGCCGAGGTCCTTGTCGCTCTCGACCAGCCGCATGCCTTTGCCGCCGCCGCCTGCCGCCGCCTTCACCATGATCGGGAAGCCGATCTTGTTCGCGATCTCGCGAACCTGCTCCTCGGTCTCCAGCGTCCCGGGCGAGCCCGGAACGACCGGCACGCCGGCCGCCGCCATCAGCTTGCGCGATTCGACTTTGTCGCCCATGCGCACGATCGCGTCTGGCGGAGGCCCGATGAACACGATGCCGGCTTTTTCGACCGCACGCGCGAAGCCGGCATTCTCGGAAAAAAATCCGTAGCCGGGATGAATCGCATCGGCGCCGGTTTCTTTCGCGGCGGCGAGAATCTTTTCGGTTTGCAGATAGCTCTGTGCGGCGGGCGCGGGCCCGACCAGCACCGCGTAGTCGGCCTCGCGCACGTGGAGCGCGGCGCGATCGGCCTCGGAATAAACCGCGACCGATTCGATGCCCAGTTCGCGGCATGCGCGGATGACGCGGACCGCGATCTCGCCGCGGTTGGCAATCAGATATTCGCTTGAACATCTTTGGCTTAGAGGGGGATGTTGCCATGCTTCTTGGGCGGGTTTTTTTCCACTTTGTTTTCCAGCGCCTTCAGTGCCGCGATGACGCGAGGCCGGGTGTCGCGCGGCATGATGACCTCGTCGACGTAGCCGAGCTCCGCGGCCTTGAAGGGATTCGCGAAGGTCTTGCGATAGTCTTCGGTCAGCTCGCGCGCGCTTGGCCACCGTCATCTCACCCCGATAGAGGATGTTGATCGCCTGTTCCGGCCCCATCACCGCGATTTCCGAGCTCGGATATGCAAAGTTGAAATCGCCGCGAATGTGCTTCGAGGACATCACGTCGTAGGCGCCACCGTAGGCCTTGCGCGTGATGACGGTGACCTTCGGCACCGTCGCCTCGCAAAAAGCGTAGAGCAACTTCGCGCCATGCCGGATGATGCCCTGAAATTCCTGCGCCGTGCCCGGAAGAAATCCCGGCACGTCGACAAACGTAACGATGCGGGATGTTGAAGCAATCGCAAAAGCGCACGAAGCGCGCCGCCCTTCACCGAGGCATCGATGTCGAGGCATCCGGCGAGATTGGCGGGCTGATTTCCCACCACCCCGACCGAGTATCCGCCGATGCGCGCGAAGCCGATCAGAATGTTGTTGCGCCCAGTCTTTTTGAATCTCGAAAAAATGTCCGTCATCGACGACGCGCCGAATCAGCTCCACCATGTCGTACGGCTTGTTGGGATTCTCCGGCACCATCGTGTCGAGCTCGGCGTCGCGCCGTTCCGGATCATCTTTGCTGGCGCGAAACGGCGGATCCTCGGCGTTGTTCGACGGCATGAAGGAGAGCATCTCGCGAATCATCATCAGCGCGCCCTGATCGTCGTCGGCCTCGAGATGACACACGCCGGAGCGCTGCGAATGCGTATCCGCGCCGCCCAGCTCCTGCATCGAGACTTCCTCGTGGGTGGTCGCGCGGATAACGTCGGGGCCGGTGATGAACATGTACGAGCTCTCGCGCACCATGATGATGAAATCGGTCATCGCGGGAGAATAAACCGCGCCGCCGGCGCACGGCCCCATTACCACCGAGATCTGCGGCACCACACCCGAGGCCATCACGTTGCGCAGAAAAATGTCGGCATAGCCGGCGAGCGATACCACGCCTTCCTGGATGCGCGCGCCGCTGCCGTCATTGAGCCCGATGAACGGGCATCCGACTTTCATCGCGAGGTCCATCACCTTGCAAACTTTTTCGGCGAACGCGCCCGAGAGACTTCCGCCGAACACGGTGAAGTCGTGCGAGAACACGCAGACCTGGCGTCCGTCAACGGTGCCGAAGCCGGTCACCACGCCGTCGCCGGGAATCTTCTTGCTCGCCATGTCGAAGTCGGTGATGCGATGCGTTTTGAACTTGTCGAGCTCCATGAACGAGCCGCGATCGAGCAGGAACTCGATGCGTTCGCGCGCGGTCATGCGGCCGTCTTTCTTTTGCTTCGCAAGGCGTTCCGCGCCGCCGCCGAATTCGGCGAGGCGCGACATTTCCTGCATCCTGTCGATGTTTTCTTTAAGACCCATGCTCCAAATTTTCGGGCTGAAGGGGTCGCGCCGGCCCGCTTAAGTCAAGCGTCCGAATGCGCGCCACGCACATAGATATCGCAACCGAGACGCGTGTTAAAGCCACGCGACCTCAGGTAAAGCACGTCAATTCACCGCGTGGTATGCGGACTAAAACCCTGAAATACGAGCCGGTCTCCGACCACCACATGATGCTGCGCGGCGTAGCCGGCATTCACCTCGAGGACATAGAGCGTGCCGTCGAAGCCGCCCAGCAGCGCCTCGGAGTATGGTTGCGCGTTGGCAACGATGCCGAGCACCTTGCCGCTGGAATCCGCGAAAATCATATCGAGCGGGATCACGGTGTTCTTCATCCAGAATTGCGCCGCACTGGGAGCGGGAAAAATGAAAATCATCCCGGCGTTCTCCGCCAGATGATTGCGATACATCAACCCGAGCTCGCGCGCATCCGGCGTGTTGGCAATCTCGACCTTGACCGCCGCGCGCTGAGAATTATCGGGCCCGACGATCGCGATCTGCGGCGTCGCGTCGCATGCCGCCAGCGCGGGCATCAGCGCGATCACGAACCAGGCAATTATGATGAGATGAGGGCGACGCATCATCAAGCGGGATTGTCCTCGCTCTCCTGAAGCATCGCAGTGGGCAGAATTTCCGGCGCGACATCCTCGAGGAATCGCGACACACGCCCCATCGTGTAACCCATCGCGCGATCGAACATGTAAATCGGATAGGAGAGATAGAGTTCGTCCTTGGCGCGCGTGGCCGCGACGTACATCAAGCGGCGCTCCTCTTCGAGGTCCTCGGGATCCATGCTCTGGGGACCGGGGAAGCGGCCATCCGCCGCCCAAATCAGAAACACCACTTTCCATTCGAGACCTTTCGCGGAGTGAATCGTACTGAGAGTGAGCAGTTCGTCCTCGGTGTCGGTCGCGAGCACGCCGCCAAGCGAATCGTTGGGCGGTTCCAGCGCCATGTCCGAAAGCATCGACTGCAGACTTCGATAGCGCTCGGTGATGTTCTGGAAATGCTCGAGGTCGCGCTCGCGCTTGGGGAAGTCATCGGGATACGCCTCGCGCATCAGCGGCATGTAATAAGCAATCGTCGCCGCAACCTGCTCCGCCGGACGCTTTCCCTCCGCGCGCACCGAGGCGAGCAGCTCGGCGAGCCGGCGGAATCCCTCGGGACCCTCGCCCCGCGCAATCGTCACCGCGCTCGATGCGATCAGCGCCTTCTCCGGCTCGGGCGCGTTGATCAGCACTTCGATGAGCCGCTCGGCAGTGCGATTGCCGACGCCCTTTACCAGCGTCAGCGCGCGCAGCCACGACACCGCATCAGTAGGATTCGCGACCACGCGCAGATGCGCGAGGACATCCTTCACGTGCGCGGTTTCGATGAACTTGAAGCCGCCGCGCTTGATGAACGGGATATCGCGCCGCTGCAGCTCCAGTTCCAGATCGAAGGAATGAAAGCTCGACCTGAACAGCACCGCGATCTCATTCAGCTCGACGCCTTCCTCGCGCAACTCGAGGATGCGCTGAGCGACGAAGCGCGACTGCATGTGCTCGTCGGCGGCGCGCACCAGCATCGGGCGCAGCTCGCCCTGGCGTTTGGTGAACAGCACTTTTGTATAGGACTCGGCGGCGCGCGAAATCACTTCATTGGCGACATCGAGAATGCCCTGGATCGAGCGGTAATTCTCTTCGAGCTTGACGATGCGTGCATTCGGGAAAATTTTCGGAAAGTCCAGGATGTTGCGGAAGTTGGCGCCGCGAAAGGAGTAGATTGATTGCGCGTCGTCGCCCACCGCCATCACATTGCGATGATTCGCCGCGAGCAGGCGCACGATCTCCGCCTGCACCTCGTTGGTGTCCTGATACTCGTCGATCATGATGTAGCGATATGCGTCCGACAGGCGCTTTCGGACTTCGCCGTACTGCTGGAGCAGTTCGACCAGCTTGTCGAGGAGGTCATCGTAGTCGAGCAGGCCGCGCTCGCGCTTGTAGGCTTCGTATTTCTGCGCGAGCTGAACGATCTCCTCCGCATGCTCGATCAGATGCGGAAAGTCGAGCTGGATTTCCTCGTCGAGCGCACGCCGCTTGTTGCGCGCCATGCTGATGGCCTCGGCCAGTGTGCCCTTTTTCGGAAAGCGCCGTTCGCGCGAGCCCAGTCCCATCCGGCTGCGCAGCAGGTTGATGACATCTTCCATGTCGGCGCGATCGAGGATGGTGAAGTTGGGCTTCAGCCCCAGCGGCGCGCCCCACTGGCGCAGCACCGTGTTCGCAAATGAATGGAACGTCCCGCCGGAAACGTTGCGGCTCCGATCGCCGACCAGTTGCTCGGCGCGACGCAGCATCTCCTGGGACGCGCGACGGGTGAAGGTCAGCAGCAAAATCGCGCCCGGCGGAACGCCGCTCTCGATCAACCTCGCCACGCGATAAATCAGCGTGCGAGTCTTGCCGGAGCCCGCACCCGCAACCACCAACAGTGGACCCTCGCGATGCGTCACCGCCTCGTACTGCGCGGGGTTCAAAACCTCGGCGTACTTGATGCGGAAATTGCGTTCGTCGTTGGGATCTTTGGAGCGTCCCCCTTCGCGCAAAACGATTATCTTGTCGACCACGGCGAGCGGAATTGTACCACGAGGCAACCCGAATGCGCGCAGGGCGCGCCGGTTACCAGGTGCCGCCGGGAGCGACAGGAGCGGGGCCGCCGGGAGCGGGCATCTTCAGAGCGGGATCATTAGATGGCGAGGCACCGCCGGCGCGCAGCGTATTGTCCAGGGTGTTTTCCCAATCGGCACGCGGCGGGGGCGCGGCACCGGAACCCATCGCACCGGGCGCCATCTCATTCGGCGATGAAGGGCGCTTGAGATGCTTCAGTTGCGGATTGACGCGAATATTGTTGACGACTGGAATCGTCGAGTCGTGCAGATACCTTCTCGACTTCGTCACCGCGTCATCCTTGCCGAAGTCGGTGGCGACAAAGCCATAGAGCATCAGTTGGCGGCCGGAATCAGTGTCGCTGATCTGCGCACCGACCATCGGAAGCCGGTGGTTGTGGAGATACTTGGTCAGCTTCTCGCTGGCGGTTTTATCGACGGTGCCGGACTGCGCCGCGGCGATGCCCGCGACGCATAGGGCGCAGGCAAGGAGGACCAGTATTTGCGCGCTTCGTTTCATTGCAGGGAACTACGCCAACGCTATAGCGCGGGTTTCATCCCCTGCAAATCCTATGCGTCTGTTTGCCCGGAGTCTTCGCGGCCAAGCTATTTAGGCAGGCGAATCTCCTTGATCTGCTTATCCTCGAGCGCGACCACCGGGGCCGGAAGGGGCGCGTACTGCAGGGCGGAGGCATATTGCTGACCGTCGTGCAGCGCCCATTGGAGAAAGTCGATGATCTGCTGCCCTTTGGCTTTGTCGGTTTGCTGCCGATACACGAGCAGGTAGGTGAACGACGATATCGGATAGGAAGCGCCTCCCGGAGCGTCAGTGATCGAAACCCGGAAGTCGGCCGCCATGTTTACCGCCAGCCGCACGCGATTCGACATCCGCGCCGCCGCGTCGCCCGCCGCAGTCACCCCATTGAGGCTCGCGGTGACGAAGTTGCCTTCCTTATTTTTGATGTCGGCAAACGGGATGTGGTTGTTGAGCGCATAGATCAACTCGATGTAGCCGATCGCGCCCGGCGTCTGCTGCAGCAGCGCGGTCACACCTTCGTTACCCTTGCCGCCGAGTCCACCGCTCCATTTAAGCGAGGTGGACTTGCCCATCCCCTTGGCCCAATCGGGGCTAACTTTCGATAGGTAGTCCGAAAAAATGTAGGTGGTTCCGCTGCCGTCGGATCGATGGCAGGGCGTGATGTCGTCTTCCGGCAGATTGACGCCGGGATTGAGCTTGACGATGGCCGGATCATTCCACTTCGTGACCTTGCCCATAAAAATGTCGGCGATGATGGGTCCGGTCAGCTTGAGCGTCGTTTTCACATCCGGGAGGTTGTAGGCGAGCACCACCGCGCCCATCACGGTAGGAAAATGCAGCAGGCCGGGGGCGGCTTTCAGCTGCTCGTCGTTCATCGGAGCGTCGCTGGCGCCGAAGTCCACGGTCTTTTGCGTGACCATGCGGATTCCGCCACCGGATCCGATCGATTGGTAATTAAAATGAATCCCCGGATGTGCCTTCGAATAGACGTCGAACCACTTGGAGTAAATCGGATATGGGAAGGTTGCGCCGGCGCCGTTGATCAACAGCTCGGACCATCCCGCGCGCCATCCCGCGAGCACCATTACCGCGGTAAACAGGAGTAACAAGACCTTTCGGTTTCGCATCAGTTTCCCCACCAAAGATTTGCCAACGATCGTATGAACGACGGACAGAATTATCCACATCGATGCTAGCGCACCGAGGCGCCAAGCTAAGGAAATCAGATTACGAAATGATTAACGACACGTTTCGATGCCTTGAAGTCAAGCCATCGAGTAGACGAATATCCGATTGAAATGGCGAAAGCACTTAGCGGAATCAATGTCCTCGAGTTCCACTCCAACCTCGGCGCGGCTTACGCCGCGATGCTGCTGGCAGAGCAGGGCGCCGATGCGATCATGGTCGAGCCGCCGGGCGGCGCACCCGACCGTGGCACGCCGCATTTTCAGGTCCTCAATCGGTCGAAGCGCTCGGTAGCCATCGACGTCAATTCGACCGACGGCAAGTGGTCGATCGCGGCACTGGTCAAAAGCGCCGACATCGTCATTACCGGCTCGACGCCCGCGCGGCTGAAGGCCGAGGGTCTCGATTACGCATCGATACGGAAAAACAATCCGCATGCGCTGGTGCTGAATGTGCCGCCCTTCGGAAGCCGCGGTCCCGAGGCGGAGTTCGATGCCTGCGACGATCTGGTCGCCGCTCGCGCCGGCATTGCGGGCAGCCAGTGGGCGCGCAGCGGCAACCCGGTCCCGCTGGTGTTTCCCGCCGCGAGCTATTCGGCGGGCGGTGCTGGGCGCGAGCGCGGCGGTGGCAGGTCTCATCGCGCGCGAGCATACCGGCGAGGGTCAGGAACTGGAGGTCTCGCTACTGGCGGGCGCCTTATCGCTACAAACTGGCGGCGTGCTCAAGCACGAGAAGATGACCACGCTCTATCACGGGCCCCAGGATCCGCTCGGTCCGATCCCATGCTATCGGCTGTTCGAGGCCTCCGATCACAAGTACCTGTTTGCCGCCTGCGGCAACGCGACGTTTTGGGGAAAATTCGTCCTCGCGCTCGACTTGCCCGAGCTGGTGTCCGATTCGCGCTTCGAAAACGCGCCGTGGGGAATTCCTCCGGAACACTGGCAGGCGCTGAAGGACATCCTGGAGCCGGTGATTCGCACCAGGCCGCGCGACGAATGGGTCAAAATCCTGCGCGAGGCCGATGTGCCATGCGCGCCGGTCATGACGCGCCAGGAATTCATCGCGTATCCGCAAACCGCCGCCATCGGCATGCGCCAGCAGGTGCGCGATCCGGTGCTCGGCGAGACCGTGCAGCTCGGGGTTCCGGTCACGCTGGAGGCGACGCCCGGCGAGATTGTCGGACCGGCGCCTGCGAAGCCGGATGCTCATCGACATGAAAGCTTCCACCATGCGCCACATCCAGTCACCGCGACCAATGAGAGCAGCCTCGCGAAAGGCCCGCTCGATGGCGTCACGGTGCTCGATTTCGCCAGCTACATCGCGGGGTCGTACGGTCCGATGATCCTCGCGCAGCTCGGCGCCAACGTGATCAAGATCGAAAACCTCGATGGCGATGCGTTTCGCAGTTTCGGTTTCGGCTTTCTCGGATGGAACCAGGGCAAGCGCGGACTCGCGATCGATCTCAACCATCGCGAAGGCCTCGACATCGTTTATCGCCTCGCCGAAGAAGCCGACGTGCTGGTGGAAAATCTCCGCCCCGGCCGCATGAAGCGCTTCGGGCTCGATTACGGCACGCTGGCGAAGGCGAATCCCGGCCTCATCTATATGTCGGTCAACGCGTTCGGCAACACCGGCCCCGATCACAACCAGCCCGGCTTCGATCCGCTGTTGCAGGCGCGCTCGGGCGTGATGGCGGCGCAAGGCGGACCGCATAATCATCCGGTCTATCTCACCTGCGCGATTTGCGATTACGGCGCCGCGATGCTCTCGGCCTTCGGATGCATCCTGGCGTTGCGGGCGCGGCAGAAGACGGGTCTCGGTCAGTTCTGCTCGACGACCCTGCTGCAGGCCTCGATGGCGTTTCAGGCGGGCGAATTCATCTTTTACGATGGCCGCCCGGATATGGAAAATGGCGCGCCCGAACGTCGTGGATCTTCGGCGCTGGCGCGCGCGTATCAATGTCGTGACGGGGAGTGGTTGTTCCTCGCGGTCGAGGCGCCGGCGCAATGGCAAGCGCTGAGGGGAATTTTCGCTTCGCTGCCGAAGCTCGACTATGCGGCCGCGGCGCGCGAGCCCGAGCATTCGCATGGAGGCCTCGCGTCGGCGCTGGCCGAGGAGTTCCAGCATCGCGATCGCGATGACGCACTCGCTCAACTAAGGAAGGCAAAAATTCCCGCGACGCCGGTCAGCCATTTCCGCGACTTGTTTTCCGATCCGCAAATCGCTGCGAATGAGCTGCTCGCGGAGTTGAGTCATTCGCAATGGGGCAAGGTGTGGCAAACCGGAATGCTGATGAAGTTTTCCGCCACCCCGGGACGCATCCAACGCGCAGCTCCGCTGCACGGTGAGCATGGCGATGAAGTGCTGCGCGAATTCCTCGACTATGACGCCGCGACCGTCGCGTCGCTGCGCACCCGCGGCATCATCAAGTAAGTTGAGGGATACTCAACTGGCTGATTGCGCGACGCACGCTGGATCAAGCGAGGTAAATTTCCACATTCAGTGGGCGGATCTACGGACTGGCGGATGTTGCACTTCGGCCACTGTCGCTTGGGTGTAGCAGGACTGAAGCCTCGACGCGTCAACGCTGTCTCTCGTTTACAACTATAACGACTTTTCGTGACTTAACGACGGCACTCTTCTTGCTGACGTAGAGCACGGCGCGCCATCCGGATCGGCGTGCCCAAAAATGAGGCAATTCCTCCTCCATAGCCACGACCTCGTTTCAGTTAGCTCAGTCCAGGACCGCAAACTGGTCGAGGTGAACGCCACGTTCCTCGAGCGAACCGGCTTCAGCCGCGAGGAAGTAATCGGTCGAACCATGCTCGACCTCGGCGTTTGGGAGGATGATTCCGAATACGATCGGATCCGAAGCGAGCTCCAGGCGACCGGAGCAATCCGCCATCGCACCGTCAGATTTAAGACCAAGGGTGGAGCTATCCGGTACGCAAGCCTCTCGGCGGCGATTGCCACCTACGAGGGACAACTGTGCGTTATTTCGTTCGCCACTGATGTCACCGATCACGTCCATTCGCAGGACAAGCTCCGGCGCAGCGAGCGGCGGTTCCGTTCATATATCGAGCATGCCTCTGATGGACTGACGGTCTTCGATGCTGAGGGCGTCATAACCTTCGTCGCACCCTCGGTGAAGCGGCTGATTGGCCTTGACCCGCACGACGTGGCGGGGCGTAACTTCCGCGAATTCGTGCATCCTGACGATTTGCCTCCGGTGGAAAA
Source organism: uncultured delta proteobacterium (assembly GCA_963814035.1). Classification (GTDB taxonomy): domain Bacteria; phylum Desulfobacterota; class Binatia; order Binatales; family Binataceae; genus DATGKG01. The sequence goes on along the minus strand of CAWFBH010000006.1, from coordinate 79,828 downwards.
TGCCTTGGCGGGCATCGATGCTTCCCTGGCAGATACGGTCATCAGTTTCCGGACTCGGCATCGCGATGGTCGTTGGATTTTTATCGAAGGCAAGGCAACGATTTTGCCCGCCTCCGAAAACGAACCGCAGCAGGTCGTTTTCAACTGGCGAGATGTCACGCAGCGCAAGCTCGACGAGGAGCGGCTGCGGAATATCGAGCGGCGTCTGCGCGACATCATCAGCCATGCCCCGATCATTGTTAATGAATTCGACGCCAATGGAATCCTCACGATGGCTGAAGGCGCGGCAATTCCAGATCCTGCCTTCGGCGCCCCCGGAATCGGCAAGTCGATGTATGACTTGTTCGCCGACTCGCGCGAGATCGTCCAAGCCCTCGACGCGGTCCTTCGCGGCGAGACTATAACCACCACGGCCCAGGTGAACGGGCGCTGGTTCGAGATCTGGGGTCAGCCGGTGCGCGATAGTGACGGCCTCGTGAGTGGAGGCATCGCGGTCAGCACCGACATCACGGCCCGCGTGCGCGCCGAGCAAAACCTCGAACAAGAGAAGGAACAGTTTCGGGTGTCTGGTCGCAAACGCTGACAACCTCATCGTGATGCTGAGCCGCGAGGGCAGGATGCTGTTCGTCAGCCCCTCGGTGGAAAAGCAATGCGGCTACACCGTCGAGGAGGTCGTCGGGCGCGGCGGGTTTGACCTGATTCATTCGGACGACGCACCCTCGGTGATCAAGGCTGCTGAAGCCGCGTTCGCCAATCCCGACTCCGGCTTTAACATTCGTTTTCGAGTCCTATGCAAGAACGGCCAATGGCGCCGGTTCGAAGCGCACGGCAAAGTGCTGCCCGGCCATCCCGACCGCATGATCATCGAAGAGCACGACGTCACCGATCAGGAGAATTACGAGGCCGAGCTCGCCAACGCGCGCGATGCCGCACTGGAATCGTCGCGGCTCAAGAGCGCCTTTCTGGCCAACATGAGTCACGAGATCCGCACGCCGCTGAATGTCCTCCTCGGCTACATGGATGTCATCGGGGACCATCTGGCGGAAATCGGCGATGACTCCCAGCGCGAATATCTCCAGGCCGCCGCGCGTTCGGGCAAGCGCCTGGTAAAAACCATCGACGGCATCCTCGACTACTCGAAGATCGAGGCCGGCGGGTTGGTATGCAAACCGGAGCGTCTGGATTTGTCGGAACTGGTCGCGCGCCAGGTTGACGATTTTCGCGCGCTGGCGAAGCGCAAGGGCCTCGCGCTCAGGTTCGCCGACGAGGCTCAGGGCGCGTCCGTCACGGCCGACGAGTATTGCGTCTCGGCCGCGATGCAGAACCTGATTGGCAACGCGATCAAATTCACCGAGCGTGGCGTCGTCGAGGTGCGGCAGTTTCGCGAGGGCGGTGAGTTATGCATTGCGGTGCGCGACAGCGGCGTCGGCATCGACGCCAAATTTCTGCCGAAACTGTTCCACCCGTTCATCCAGGAAGAATCCGGTTTCAACCGCAAATTTGAAGGCAGCGGGCTCGGCCTCGCGCTCACCAAGCGTTTTCTCGAGGCCAACCAGGCGCGGGTCGAAGTCGAAAGTACCAAGGGCGCGGGCTCGACCTTCACCATCCATTTTTCCGCGCCTCAGCAAACCACGAACGGAAAAAATGGCCATCCAAGGGCGGTCGCCGCCCAGCCGACTTTGCCGATGTTGCTGCTGGTCGAAGACGATCCGGACACCCAGACCATGATGCGGATGATGCTTCACAATCTTTTTGAGGTGCGCGTCGCCGCGAACAGCGATGCGCTCCGGGAGACGCTCGCCGAGGAGCCGGCCATCACGGCGGTCCTGATGGATATTTCTCTCAAGGGCGGCGAGGATGGCTTGCAGCTTACCCGCTTCCTCCGCGCACAGGCGCGCTTCCTGACCACCCCGATTATCGCGGTGACCGCGCACGCTTCGACCGAGCATCAGCGGATGGCGCTGGAAGCGGGGTGCGACGCGGTCCTGACCAAACCGGTAAAGCGCGAGCAGATCCTGGATGCGCTGGCCCACTCGCATCGGGCGTCCTCGACGCCTGCCGTTCTGCATTAAGCGGACACAAAGCCTGCCGCCTTCGGATGTGCTATGCTGAATTCACGGCGCCAGAACGGGCGCCGCAGCTATTTTGGGCCCTGCGAATGAAGGCGAAAATACCAAACGAAGCCACCAAGTGCTTGAAAATTAAGGATTTTCGATTTTGGCTTTGGTCGGACGAAGCCCTCGGAGCATCGCGAGAGGTTATCCTGCGGCGCGGCGAAAGACCTCAAGCGGCACGCTGGCGGCGAGCGAGAAACGTAAAAACAAACCCACTTTATGCCCGGGATTGCTGCGTTTTTTACAAAGGCAAGTGGCGCTCCACCAGAGCCGGTCGCGAAGCGCGACCGGCTCTCATCAGTCCGTCAAGGTTCTCGCATCGCAGCCATCGCGAGAACCGCGACGGCCAGCTTCTCTCGCAAAAGAAAGCGGGAGAAGCGATGGACCGAACATTACCGACGGTACGTCGGTAGAATCCCAGGTCCTAGCGGTCGCACTCGCCGCCAATCATGTTGATCATCCCGAACGTCGTGATGATGTCCGGGATCATGTGGCCGATCAGCATCTTGTTCAGCGCGCCCATCGCGAGGAAGCATGGCGGCCGCACTCGCACCCGATAGGGCCGGCCGCTGCCGTCGCTGACCACGTAGAAGCCCAGCTCGCCGTTGGCGCCCTCGACCGCCGAGTAGGTCTCGCCGGCGGGCACCTTGATCCCTTCCATGATGAGCTTGAAGTGGTTCATCAGCCCCTCGATGGAATTGTAGACGCGTTCCTTGGGCGGCAGCGCGATCTTCGGATCGCCCACCATCACCGGGCCGTCGGGAAGATCGGCCATCGCCTGCGCGATGATCTTTTGCGATTCGGCGATCTCGCGGAAGCGGACGTTGAAGCGATCGTAGTTGTCGCCGCGCTCGCCGGTAACGATATCGAAAGTGAAGCGATCATAGACCAGGTACGGGGTAGCTTTGCGGACATCGTAAGCCACGCCGGTCGCGCGCAGCAGCGGGCCAGTCAATCCGTAGGAAATTGCGTCCTTCTGTGGAAGCATGCCGATGCCCGACATCCGGTCGATGAAAACGCGATTGCGCGAGAGCAGCTTGTCGCAGTCAGCCAGCAACTCATCGATGTGCTTCAGCGCGATGCCGACCCGTTCCTTGAAACCGTCGGGCAGATCATGCGCGACCCCGCCGACCCGGCACCAGGTCACCGTCAGGCGCGCGCCGGTTACCGCCTCGACCAGGTCGTAGAGCATCTCGCGCCCTTCAATCATGAGGAAGGCGACGGTGACCGCGCCGACCTCGCTGGCCGCCATCCCCAGGCAGGTGAGATGGTCGGTGATGCGCGAAATCTCGCTCATGATCACGCGCAGATACTTCGCGCGCTCCGGCAGCTCGAGGCCGAGCAGCTTCTCGACCGCCAGCGCGAAGCCGACATTGTTGATGCAGGGCGAGGCGTAATTGAGCCGGTCGGTGTAGGGGAAGCATTGGGTCCAGGTCCCCTGCTCGCACATCTTCTCGAATGCGCGATGGAGATAGCCGACCTCGACGTCGCAATCGGCCACGCGCTCGCCGTCGAGCTTCAAATTGAACTTGATGGTGCCGTGCGCGGCGGGATGCGACGGCCCCATCTGGAGCTCCATGATCTCGTCGGCGGGATCCGAGGCCTCGATTTTCTGTGACCAGCGTGCGGGCAGCGACATGATGATTCTCTACTTCGTAGGTCGCAGCGGCTTGGTAATCGGATCGATTTCCGGAACGATCGGTTGCCGCTTCTGAAATGGATAATCCTTGCGCAGCGGATGTCCGACGAAGGTGTCGTAGAGCAGGATGCGGCGGAGGTCGGGATGCCCGCGGAACTGGATGCCGAACATGTCGAAGCATTCGCGCTCCAGCCAATCGGCCGACTTCCAGACCGGATACGCGCTCGGCACCCATGCGTCATCGCCGGCGCCGACCTGGATCTTCACCCGCAAGCGAACACTCCGCGTCATCGATTTAAGCTGATACACGACATCGAAGCGCGGGCGGCGCTCGAGCCAGTCCACCGCCGTCACATCGATGAGAAACTCGAAGGCGAAATCGGCGTCATCGTGCAGGGTGCGGAAGATCTCGGGTGCGCGCTCGCGATCGATGACGATGGTGTCCTCGCCCAGCGCATTGCTGCTCTGCAGGATAGCGCGCGCCGAATTTTTCCTTGAGCTTGTCGATCAGCATCGAGGCTTAGTCCCAATCGAGCGCGCCGCGCCCCCATGCGTAAATCAATCCCGACGAACAGGATCGCGATGAAGATGAGCGCCTCGATGAAACCGAACATCCCCAGCTTCCGCAGCTCCACCGCCCACGGATAGAGGAAAATCACCTCGACATCGAAGACCAGGAACAGCAACGCGGTTAGGTAGAAGCGCACCGAGAAACGGCCCCATGCGCTGCCGCTGGGAGGATTGCCGCATTCGAAGGCTTCCATCTTGATCGCGGAGACCCGCTGCGGGCCGATCAACGCATTGATGTTCACCATCACGCCGACCACGACGCCGGCCACCACCAATGTCACCAGCAACGGAAACCAGGTCACCATAATCTCACCCGCTCGGAACTAATCAGAATATCCTTACCCGATGAGCGGCTTATTTCCAACGGACTGGCGCGGCGCGAACCTTCGATGAACGATTTTCTGAACGTCAGTTCAGATTCATGAGGGCAGCTTCAGAGGGTCTTTCCAAAGGTTACGCATTACCCCTGTTGACACTTAGTAGTCCCGGAGCTAATCAGGCGTATTAGAAGGATTCGCGGATATTTGATGCATTATTAATACTTAACCGCACGATGGGACAACGGAGGCCAATGTTTATGCGGAGTTTTGGAAGATTCTGGATTACTGTCGCCTCGCTCGCGATTGTTACCGCAGTGTTAGGAACAGCGACATTCACCCTCGCGCAAGTCAAACCGGGAGACTTCATCACCGACGAGAATGCGCAAAAGGTGAAGGACCTGGTGTCACCGGGCCAGTACCTGCGCATCATGCACGGGATGAGTCTCAAGGTCGCGCCTACCGAACGGATCGATTGGCCTCCTCCTTATAAGGAAGCGACCGAAAAGTACTCCGCGCAGGTTCGCTTGTCCGGCGATGGCCGCAGCCTGGTTGGATATGTCGCGGGCGAGCCGTTCCCCATCATCGATGAGAACGATCCCCATGCCGGCGACAAAGTGATGTGGAACGAAACCTTCCGTCCCATCTCGAGTGATGACTACGACCTCCGTTGGTTCGATTGCGACAGCGAATACTGGGGCAAGAATGCACCTTTCCGCCAGATCGTTGACTACGAAGTAGGCCACTATGCTGGATACAACGAAGTCGGCCGCACCGAAGTCGATCCGATTCCAATCGATCCCGATTTCAAGAAGACCGGCCGTTACTACCTGAACTTGCTCTACCCGGTCCTTCAGCCGGAAGATGCGCGCGGCACCGGTCTCATCAAGTTCCGCTACGCCGATCCAGATCATCAGGACGACAGCTGGACCTGGACGCCGGGTGCACGGCGTGTGCGACGACTGAACTATTCAATTCTCGATACCGCCTCCGGTCCGCAGGCCTACGACCCCAATCATTACGAAGGCTTCAGCGGCAAGAACGAAAACTACGATTTCAAAATGCTGGGCGAGAAGAACATGCTCGCGGCCATCAACGTCGGTCATTCCCCCGACGTGCGATGCCCGACTGACGGCGGCGCCAGCCATTGTCCCGATCCGTGGCAAATCCGTCACATGTTCGTGATCGAAGCCAAGCCGCGCCCGGGTCGTTTCGTGTCGCTGTACAATCACGAGATCCTCTATCTCGACAGCGAGGCCGTCTTCGTTATGGCCAACGACATCTACGATCGTTCGGGACAGCTCTTCGTGAACTACACTTCGTGGATGTACTATGCCGATCGTTCGGAGCCTGATGCGCGCATAGCGATCTATCCGTTCAAGCGCGAGTTCCAGGTCGGCTCCTCCAGCATCAACGTGCAGAGCGGTTTCGCGACCGTCTGCTACCATCCGTCGATGCAGGCGCCGTCGCGCGATTCATGGTTCATCAACATGGGCGCCATCGATCGCGACTGGTTCACCCCAGAGCAGATGGCGCGCGCAGCCGAAGGCGGTCACGCCATCTCCGGCGACTAAACCCTCCGTATATCCAGACCGCGTTCGCAATCCGGCCTGCCCCAATCGGGGTGGGCCGGATTTTTTTGCGCATGAGAAATTCTACTGTCTTCTAGAAGCCGGCCTTTGAGGGAGTTATCGGCGGCGTTCTTACGGAATGGGGTCGCATCGTGCGATTTACCTTGTCCGGCATGCATTTTTTCTACCTGATACTTGAAAGCGTAGATTCGCGCGCGATGATTCCAGCTCCGGGCACCTCGCCGCGGGAACTCCACCTTGACTTTAAGTCGACGATTCTCGCGTTATTCGCGTTGACTGTTTTTGCGAGCACAGCTAATGACCGCTCCATGCTGATGGTACAAACGAGGCGTATTCGGTACCGGCCGGCAAATTAAGGACATGGAACCCAACGTCTCTGGAGGCAACATTCTCATGGGGCAATTTCGACGATTTCTAAAGCAGGCCGCGATCGCCCTGCTGGCGGGCGCGGTTTGCGCGACGGTTTCACCCGCCCTCGCGCAGGTGAAGCCGGGCGATTTCATCACTCCCGATAACGCGGCCAAGGTTAAGGACCTCGTCAGTCCGGGCGAATACCTGCGCATCCAGCATGGTATGTCGCTCAAGATCGCGCCGACCGAGCGCATCGACTGGCCGCCACCCTACAAAGAGGCGACCGAGAAATATTCGGCGCAGGTCCGCCTCTCACCCGATGGACGCAGTCTGATCGGATACGTATCGGGCGAGCCATTCCCGATCCTCGATTCCAATGATCCTCACGCCGCGGACAAGATCATGTGGAACGTCGCGTTCCGTCCGATCTCGAGCGATGACTACGATCTGCGCTGGTTCGATTGCCCCAGCACCTATTGGGGACTGAACCAGCCGTATCGTGAAATCAACGATTACGAAGTCGGGCATTATGCCGGCTATAACGAGGTGGGCCGGACCGAAGTCGATCCGGTTCCGATCGATCCCGACTATAAGGCCACCGGCCGCTACTTCCTGAGCCTGCTCTACCCGGTCCTCGCGCCGCAAAGCGACCGCGGCGCGGGATTCATCCGCTATCGCTATGCCAATGCTCAACGCGACGACGACATGTGGTCATACACGCCGGGCGCGCGCCGGGTCCGCCGGCTCAGCTATGCCATCATGGATAGCGCGACCGGCCCGCAGGCCTACGACCCCAACCATTATGAGGGGTTTAGCGGCAAGAACGAATTTTACGATTTCAAATTCCTCGGCGAGAAGAACATGCTCTCCGCGATCAACGTCGGTCATTCGCCGGATGTGCAATGCCCGACTGATGGTGGCGCGAGTCATTGCCCCGATCCGTGGCAGATTCGGCACAACTTCCTGGTCGAAGCGCGTCCCCGCGCTGGGCACTTCAATTCGCTATACGATCACGAGATTCTGTATGTCGATTCCGAGGCCGACTTCGTGATGACCGGCGACACCTACGATCGCTCCGGCCAGTTGTTCAATGACTACGTGTCGTGGACCTACTATGCGGACCGCTCGCAGCCCGACGCGCGCATCGCCATCTATCCGTTCAAGCGGCTGTTCCAAGTCGGCTCCTCGACAGTTAACGTTCAGAGCGGTTTTGCTACTGTCTGTTATCATCCCTCGTCGCACGCGCCTTCGTCTGATTCATGGTTCATCAACATGGGCGCGGTGGATCGAAGCTGGTTCACCACTCAGTCGCTGACCGCGGCCGCGCAGGGCGGGCACGCGATCTCGGGCGACTAAGGCCTCTGAGTTTCCTCTCGTATGTGCAATCCGGCCTGCCTCAAATGAGGTGGGCCGGTTGCTTTTTCGCCCGCGCACGGATGCATAGAATTCAAACCGGATGGAAGCCGACGATCGACGCATCGCGAACTGGACGCATCGCGCTATCGAAGCGAAGTGGCGCGGCGCCAGGGCTGGCGAGTTGCTCGCGCTGCGAGGCGATGTCTCGACGCGGCGCTTCTGGCGGGTCGCGATTCGCGATGCTTCCGATGCTCCCGCGAGCGCCATCGCCATCGATCTCGGTCCCGAGGATCTCCCACTCTATGCGCGCGCGTTAGAGCTCTATCCGAGGCCTCTTCCTGAGCCGCCGTGGATAAACCTGCATCGGTTTCTCAGCTCGCTCGGCGCGCCGGTGCCCGCTTTATATGATTGGTCCACGCAGGATCGAATGCTCCTGGTCGAGGATGTCGGCTCGCTCTCGCTCTTCGATGCCGCGCGCAGCAATCCCACCAAGACGGCCGACCTCTATCGCGAGGCGGTGCGCGAATTGATGCGATTTCATATCGACGGCAGCGCGAATGCGAACCGCGAATGCCTCGCGTTCCAGGTCGCATACGACGAGCGCCTGTTTGCGTGGGAGATGCGGCGCTTCATCGAGTTCGGCCTCGATGCCGTTGCGCCCGGCGCCGATGCGCGAGCGATTGAGACCGACGTGGCAACGCTCGCGCGCGAACTCGGCGCGCTGCCGCGCGTGTTTTCGCATCGTGATTTCCACGGCAATAATATTTTCCTGCAAGGCGACCTAGCGTCGCCGAAGATACGTGTCATCGATTTCCAGGATGCGCTGATGGCGCCGGCGGCCCAGGACCTCGCGGTGTTGCTCACCACCCGCGACACGTGCGACCTGATTTCGCCCGCGATGGAAGAACGGTTGCTGGATTTTTATTTCACCGGACTACTGCGGCGTGGCGTCAAGACGATGAGTCGCGACGCGTTCCTGAAAAGCTACGCGATGTGCGTCCTGCAGCATGCGCTCAAATGCATCGGGCTGTTCGTGTTCCTCGATCGGGAAGGAAAGCACGAGTACGCGGCATACATCCCGCATGCTCTTGCGCAGGCGCGCCGGATGCTCGCTCGCCTCGGCGGCGATTTTCCGAAACTGCAACAGGGGCTGAGCGTATGATTAGGACTCCTCGATGAAGGCATTGGTGCTGGCGGCGGGTTTGGGCGAGCGGGCGCGTCCACTCACCGAGAAAACTCCCAAACCGATGCTCGAGGTGGGTGGCCGGCCGCTGATTCATTATCCGCTCGCGATGCTCAGGCGCGCCGGCATCACCCAGGTCGCCATCAACGTGCATCATCTGGCGGGCGAGATTCAGCGCGGCCTGCGCGACGGCAGATCGCTGGGAATGGAAATTACCTACTCGCCAGAGCCGACGCTGATGGGCACCGGCGGTCCGCTCAACGCACTGCGCGGATACTTCGGCAACGAAAGTTTTGTGCTCGCCAACAGCGACAGCATTCTCGATTTGGATCTCGCCGCGATGATCGCGCAGCATCGCGATCGCGGCGCGATTGCGACTGTCGCGCTGCTGAAGCCGAACGATGGTCGCGCACACGAGCACATCGAGATCGATCGCGACGCGCGAATCCGCCGGATGCGCCTCATCACGTCGCGCAATCCGCTGACCTATGTCGATTATCCTGCGGAGCTCACCGACGTCGATCCCGCATCGCTCGAGGCGTACATGTATCCGGGTGTGATTGTGATGGAGCCCGCGATCTTCGAGTTGATTCCCAAGGTTCCGCCGTGGGCGCTTTTCACCGGGCTATTCGGTCCGATGGTGGCGAATCGATTGCCGGTGTTCGGCTATGTGCATCGCGGATTTTTCCGCACCGTGGATGATTTGAAGGCTTACGAGGCATTGCGCGCGGAGTTCGAAACTTCACCGCCGCAATTCGAAAACCTCATCTTCACCAAGCCCTGATATCGTCGCTCAGAATTCCAGCGCCTCGCGAAGTTCCAATGCCGCCGCTCCGCCGCTGCCGGCGCTCGCCTTCATCGGGCCGAGTTTCTTGACTCCCGCCAGCGCGACGATGAATCCCGCGATATTCACCGCGACTACGATCCAGAAAATCGCCCAGCACACATCGATGGCGATGCGAAGATCGCTGGGCAGGCATATCAGCACCAGCCACGCGCCCAGCGGCGATCCGATGGTGCCCGACAAATGCAGCACGATGCGCGCCCATCGCGGCGCCGCGAGATAATCGCCGAAGCGCATCTTGAAGCGCGGCTCGGCATTGTAGAAGTACGCGTATTCGTAGCCGACGCCGAGCAGGTATCCGACGCCGATTTTCACCAGCGGCTGAAACGTCATCATCCAGATAAAAGCGGCGATGATTCCGAACGCGTTCGATTGATTATGGATCGCGAGCACGAGGAAAATTCCGCCGACGACGGTCAGCACGGCCTCAGCGATGAGTCCGGTCGCGAATGAGAGCGTCCGCTTCTCATCGCGCCGATGAAGCTTGCCGCTGACGCGCGTGATTTCTTCCTTGAGCGCCGCACGTTCCTCGCGCGGCAGCATCCGCGCATCTTTCAGCAGCTTGTCCCAGGGGCCGGGCCGATAGCTCTTATCGTCGATCTGGCGTTCGACCTCGGTGATGCGGTCGCGAATCTGCTCCCGCGCACCGAAAACATATGTTGTGGTGGCCGCTACCATTTGAGGATTGCCGCCACCACGAACGCGATAATCATCAGGATGCCGAACTCCATGTGCAGCTGCACCGATCGCAGCAGCGCAAGATTCAGCTTCTTCGCGTCGGTGGTGCCGCGCACGATGCGAATCTGATCGCGCGCGCGCGGCAGCGTGATAACCACCAGCAGCGCGGTCCATGGCAGCGAGCGCGCGAGCACCGCAATCAGGGTGGTCGCATAGGCGAGCACGTCGAGCGTGATCAATTCCCAGATCGCGCCGTCGCGTCCGAGAATCGTCGCCAGCGTATGCTTGCCATGCAAACCGTCAGTCTCGATATCGCGAATGTTGTTGGCGTGCAGGATGCCGGCGACCAGGAATCCCAGCGCGACCGAGGCCCACAGCGCACCCCATGAAAACGTCAGCGCCATCACGTAATACGCGCCGAGCACGATCGCGGGTCCCATGAACAGGAACACCGTGAGCTCGCCGAGCCCGATGTATGCGAGCGAGACCGGCGCCGCGGTGTAAAAGTATCCGGCCGCGATGCTCGGGATGCCGATCGCGAGAATCGGCCATCCGCACAAGTACACCAGCATCAAGCCGAGCACCGCGCCGATCCCGAATGCGACGATACCTCCGCGCCAGACCTGCTCCGGCGTCAGCAGCCCGCGTTGAATAACCATGCTGGGGCCGAGCGACTCATGCGAATCGGCGCCGCTACGGAAATCATAGTAGTCGTTGATGAGATTGGTGCCGGCCTGGATCGCGACCGCACCGATCAGCGCGATCAACATCCGCCATCCATGAAAAAATCCGTCGCGCGCCGCCACCGCGGTGCCGAGCAGCACCGGAACCGCGGCCGCGCTGAGCGAAGGCGCGCGCACCGCCTGCAGCCAAATCGCAAACGCGCCCGGGCGCGCGCCGCCGCTATGAGGAATCGCTTGTGCGTCAGTCATAAGGACCTCAGGTTGGTTCTCAGATTATGACTTTCTACACTAAGACTTTCTCTTCGCGAAGTCGCGCGATTTCCTCGCGCGAATAGCCGAGCAGCTCGCCGAGCACCTGCTCCGACTCGGCGCCGATGGCGGGCGCGGGGCGATAGTCGGGCGCCATCGCGCTGAAGGCGACCGGCAGTCCCGGCACGATGCGCTTGCCGCTTTCAGGATGGTCGAGCTCGACCAACATGCCCGATTCGCGCAGCGCCGGATCCTCCATCAGATCGATCGGATTGTAGACCGGCCCGGCGGCGAGATTGCGCTCGCGAAGTTTGGCCACTAGCGAAGCGCGATCGAACTCACGGGTGCGCCACGCGACCTCGCGCTCGAGGTCATCGACATTGGCGAGGCGCGAGGCCAGCCGCGCAAAGCGCGTTTCCTTCGCGAGGCCTGGAATTCCCAGCACCTCGCACAACGCGCCGAACTCCGCATCGCTCGCGATGGCGATGGCGATCCACTGATCGTCGCCCTTGACCGGGAACACCCCGTGCGGCGCCATTCCGGTGTCGCGATTGCCGATGGGGCCCTCGTCGCGCCAGTTGAGGAAGTAATCCATCATCGCTTCCGGCAGCATCGCGGTCACCGTCTCGGCCATCGAAAGATCGAGGTACTGACCCTCGCCGGTCTGATCGCGATGATGCAGCGCGGCCAGAATGAAAAACACCATCGCGGTGCCGACCGCGAAATCCGGCCACGTGCCGCCGATGCCACAGGGAAAATCGCCAGGGTAGCCTGTCAGATGGCACATGCCGGCGAACGCTTGCGTGGTCGGCCCGAATCCCACCGTGTTCGCATACGGCCCGGTCTGCCCCAGCGGCGTGCCGGACAACATAATGATGTCGGGCTTGATCGCGCGCAGCGCCTCATAGTCGAGGCCGAACTTCTTCATGTTACCGACGGTATAGTTCTCCGTCACGATGTCGCTGGCCTTGACCAGCCGATGCGCGATCTCGCGCGCTCGCGGATCCATCAGGTTGAGCGCCACGCTTTTGCGCGAGAAATTGATCGAATTGAAAATCCCGCTGCGATTGATGCCGGGAGTGCCGTCGGTGCCGCTTAAAAAGCGCACCAGGTCGGGCGCCACGCTCGACTCGACCCGGATGACTTCGGCGCCAAGCGCGCCCAGCCATGCGGTGGCGTGCGGGATGGCGAAGATCCATCCGAAATCCGCGACCCTGATTCCTTCAAACGGAAGCGTCATTTAGCGCGGCTCCTCATCTCGCGACACCACATGCGCAGGACCTGGTCAGTCGTTCCTAACCTAGTACCTGCGAGATTGCAAAATGAAGTAAGCGATTGTTCGCCGGCTTCGCTTTATGGCCAATAATCCGCGTAATTTCCGCTTTGGACCGATGTGTACAACTTACAGATGCTTTATTGACCATCATTTGCACTGTCGATATCGTGTCGGTATCGCTCGAATCCGCAGCTCTGGAGAAGAGCCAAGCGATGTTTGCGAAGAGCTGCCAGCCTTGGGGAGGTTTAAGGCCGTGGTTCATAACAACCGCAAGCTAATCAAAACATCGATGGTTGCGTTGTTGGTTATCCTGTCGATTGGACTCGCTCCCGAGCTCCAGGCGCAGGAGACGGCGGTCATCGGGACGCTGGTCGCAGGCGTCTCCGGCGGCGCCACCGAAGCATTGACCGGATACGCCCTGACTGCACTCGGCCTCAACTCGCAATCGGCTTATCAGACCGACGTCGAGAACCAGCTTTTCGAAATTAACCAGGAGCTCCAGACTATCTCAGCCAACTGGCGGATATCCAATCCGCGATCCAGACGCAAACCTGCGTAGTCGCGCTATCGAACAGTTCGGTCACCAATGCGCTCACCTCGATCGCGGCGGTTTCCACCCGGTATACCCAACTGCTTTCGGCCGGGCAGAGCACGACCGGTAATGTAACTCAGGCTGATATCCTTAGTCTGGCGAATCAGATCGCCAACGGTCCGGGAGGCGGCTTACCCGACATCAGCTCGGCGTTGGTGGCGATTAATATCGCGCTGCAGTCCACCAATAATGATGGAATCATCGGGACCTGCGAGAGTGCCGTGGCGCTGCCGGCGGCGGCAAGCTTCGGCGCCGATTTGACCTTTTACCAGGATCCCATCAACCTTCTGCAATATTTCAGTGACTATCAGACGATGGCGGCGCTGCTGCTGGTCGAGTACTACAACTACCAGGCTTTTCTGCGGTCGCCGTATTTCTCGACTACCAAGGTCATCAACGGGCTACCCGCGTCGCAAGCCGCCCAGATCTGCGCAAATCCGACGGGGGGTACCGCGACCCAATGCGGGTTTGCCCGGGACGTAATCGAGCAGCTTTATGTCTATCTGCAGAATCAGTATTCCTCCAATGGAGTGCCCTATTCGACCCGGGACAGCAGCGGCAACTTGCAGACCGGCTTGTACATGGTGGGCAATGGGAGCACCACCAACTATCTGTTTGCGGCTTCGCTCGAAGAGTTCACCAATTTCGAAGACAGCCCGCAAAATAACTGCCCCAGCCCGCTCACTTCGAGCAGCCCCTGCGGCTTGACCTTTCGTAATGACCCCACGACCACCCCGTTCTGGACCGGCCTCAGCACTTATCAATTTGAGACCGCATGGACGCCGGCCACCGCCGTCATGTGGAGCACCGTGGCGACCACCTTCAACGATGGCAGCACCAGTCCGACCCTCGCGCAGATCTTGAACGCGCTCGGCTTTCAGAATGCCGAAAACAAGATCGTCCTCACCCCGACGACCTACACCGCGACTCCGGTCTTGACGGACTTCGGCGGCAATCCGCTCGACGCTTTCGGCACGGCAGGGGCGCTGGCCGATTGCTTCCTGGACACCAATCAGGCGCGCTCCATCTCTCGTCAGCCATGGTGTTACAACGGCAGCAACAATGGTGTCGATTACGGTGCTGCCACCGACTTGCTCGAATCAAAAGGGACCGTCAGCTATGGCAGCAAGGACACCCCATGCCTCGCCTATGCTTCCAATTCCGGATTGGAGGCTGCCACCAATCAGGCGTGTTTCTACAACTTTGACGGAAACTCCACTTGCGGCAGTTTGTTCGTTTCCCCCTGGCAGGCCGACGCCGGGGTAATCGGGGCCGGCTGCCCGGCGCCCTCCGGCGATTGGCAGGGAGCGGGCCAACCCTCATGGCTCCTCAACTCGAACGGCACGGTTTCGGAGGGCGGATATTTCTGGCCGGCTATCGATGAAAGCAGCCCGACCTGCGGCACCAACCTGAGCTATAGCTTCCTGCAGGCGGCGGTCAAACGAACGAGCACCAACTTCCGCGGCGTGCCCACGATGTGCGGGGCCGATTTCGACGCCTACTTTGCGCAAATCGCGCCGCGCAATCCGTTCGAGCAAGTGGTGTTCACGACGGCGTCAGTCTCGGGCGCCGTAAGCAGCACCGCCTCGCTCGGACCGATCACCATCCAGATGCAGGACACCTCGACCGGAACCGTACAGCCGCTGACCTTCACTACGGCCACTACCGTCGAACTTACCTCCTCATCGGACACCGGCGTTTTTTCACTTACGCAAAACGGAGCGGCGATCGAGAGCGTGACGATTCCGGCCGGAAGCTCATCGGCAACCTTCTGGTTTGGTGACCCGACCGGAGGAACTCCACAAATCGTCGCGGACCCGGGCACGATGGTCCCCGGCGTCCAGAGCGAAACCGTCGGCTCGGACGATACTGCGTCGCCCGCGACGGTGTCTGGAACCGTGCAGAATACCGGATCGAACAAGGCGAACGGTTCGATTGCGATCTCCGGGCGCTTCACCATTCCAAGCGGCATTCAACTTCAGCGCGCGACGCTGACCTTCGACAAAGTGCTCTCCGAGGATGCGGCCTCCGGCGAGTTGGTCCGCGCCAGTAACGCGGATGCGATCGACCTGCCAATCGTGCTGGTCGCCCAGAGTGGCAGCGATGATGTCCGAGCCACCTACCTCACCGAGGGGAATCCGTCGGGACCGCGAGTGCGGGTCAGAATCAAGGTGGTCAAGAACACCGACCCGCTGGCGAATTTTCAGATCAATGTTAACCGCGCGCTGATCACCAGCCCTTCCGCCTGCACCAGCACGCAATCGACCGCGACGTTGCATACGCGGATGATCGCCAACGACGGGGTGCATGCGTCGGCGGCGATCGACGGGAACCTGGAATGGGATTGTCGTAGCCATGGCAAGCTGGTGTTGGCGCACGGGCAACACGTTCAATGAGAGCGAGGCTCACGTCGTTGCGACGAATTTCATCTATCTAGACTTGCTGACTGGATCAGGGAAACATCGGGAGCATGGTGAATAGATCGCGATGGTGGTGGCTGGTGGTAGGCCTTAGCGCGATGGCGGTTGGATGCACAACCCAGCAGTTCGTGCAGGAAGATCCGGCCAACCATCGCAGGACCGTGTCCACATCTGCATACAGCCTCGAAGGATGCCAGGAAAAAATGGATGAACTGGCGGGAGGACCGGTCCAGATGACGGGACACGTTCAGGAAATTCTCCAGTCGATTCTCAATTTCGGGGTTACGCCATTTTACCGATGCTCGGGAATTATCGCCGACCCAACGCCATCGCCGTAGCATTCGAAACCAGCACCACGAGCGAATCCGCTATCATCTGAAAAGCGATCAGATAACCCCGTCGCGGCGCAGTGTGGCGAGATCATCGGAAGAAAGTCCCAGGCGCTCGCCGAGGATCAGCGCGTTGTGCTCGCCGAGGCGCGGAGCGCCGCTGCGCAGTTGCCATGGGGTGCGGCTGAAGACGCATGGCGCGCCCGGCATCCGCACGACCCGCGCGGCGGGATGATCGTGCTCGACGAAAAATCCTCGCGCCTTGTACTGCGGGTTAGCAGCGACCTCGCTCGGAAGATTGACCGGAAAGCATGGCACGTGCTGGGCCTGCGCCTTTTCGAACGCCTCCTGCTTCGGAACGTCGGAAAGCCAATCGATGAGCGAGGCCTCGACCGCATCATGATGAGTCGCGCGGCTGATGAAGGTCGAAAAAAGTTCCGTCTCCGCCCACTCCGGGTGGCCCATCGCGGCCTTGGTGCCTTTCCAAAAACGATCGGTGATAGGACTGAAACTCACCCAGCCATCCTTGCACGGATAGACCCAGGGCAGACCGAGCTTGGCCCGGGTGCGGATGCGAACGCCATAAGGCGCCTCGGCCGACTCATGGGTATGAATTCCTACCGCCGGGCGGAACATGCTGACCATCGCGAGCCATGAGCTGGCATCGACATGCTGCCCCTTGCCGGTGCGCTTGCGCTGGAAGAGCGCGCACATCGCGGCAGCGGCGCCGGTATATCCCGCCAGGTAGTCGGCCTGGCGATCGGCGGGCTTCAACGGCGAATGAGTAGCGAAATCCGTCACCTGGTTAACCGGCGTTTCCCATCCGACCCCGCTCATGTGAGTAGCAACGAGATCGCCGCCGCGCGCATCGCGATACCTCGAATCGGCGCCGAAGGAACGTCAACGAAACGGCAATCAGGCGCGGGAAGCGCTCGACCAGGGTTCGCCATCCGATCGCCAGGCGATCATTTTCCGCGGGCAGATTCGGATTGAGCACGATATCGGCGCCCTCGAGGAGTTTGAAGAAAAGCGCACGACCGGCATCCTTGGTGATATCCAGCGTCACGCCGAGTTTATTGGTGTTTAGATAGAGATGGACGCCGCCGGTCTCGGGATCGGGCAATTCATCCTTGAAAGGACCGCGCAGACGCTCAGGAGCGCCGGTGCGAGGCGGCTCGACCTTGATGACCTCGGCGCCGTGGTCGGCGAATGCTTTGGCGGCCATCGCGGCGGAATAGTTTGGCATATTGTCGAGGCATGAAATTTCGACAACTTTGATGCCTTCCAGCGCGCGTGGCGGCTTGTTACTGTCCGATGCGCTCATCCTACTTCGAGTAGTCCCCGAAATTTTGCAGGACCTCGAGCAACTCGCCCATCGAGCGCATCACATGATGCGGCTTGTGCTCGGGATGCGTCAGCAGATGATCGTAGGTCGCGGGTCCGGTCGCGACCGCGATCGCGGCGCCAAATTCGGCGTTGGTCGCGGCCATGATGTCGCGCGGCTCATCGCCCACATAGACGATCGCAGTGGGGTCGATTTCCGCGCGGCGGGCCGTCTCGCGAAGGCTTTCGCTCTTATCCAGTGCTTTGGTTATCGAAGTGGTGTTCTGCGTCACGACCTGGTCGAGATGCGCTGCGAGACCCACCATCGCGAGCTTTTTCATCAGTCGGCCCGGGTCTCCGGGGCGGCTGGTCACGACGGCAGTGACGTAGCCTCGGCGCTTCAACTCGGTCAGCACCTCAGGCACATGAGGGAGAATTTCCATCCGCTCGGTTGAATCAACTTCGGTCATAAAGTAAGCGAACGCCAACTTCGCGAAATCGCGCTGCAGATGGGCGGGAACCCCCAGCATGCGATCGTCTTCGGCGACGGCCTGCCAGTAGCGCTCGCGGGTGAGCGGCGGCGTATGGCCAAGATCATCGATCGCTTTTTTCGCGGCGAGAAACAGCGGTCCATGGATATCGACCAGCGTGCCGTCGAGGTCGAAGAAGACCGCCTTGAATTCCAAGCTAGGCAAAAATTAACTCCCGCGCCGATTGATTGAGTGGCCCCTACCTTTGAACCTACCGATCCGAGGCTTGTCAAGCGCGAGGGGATTTCAGGGCGGCGCAAACGCCACGGCGAAGCGTCCTTCCGGCGGACACCGCAGCTCAATCAGCGCGTGCGCGGGAGCACTTGCGGCGGCGCTGAGCGCGAGGACCGCCGCATCTGCCTCATCGAGGGTTGTGGGCACGACGAAGTTGGCAATCTGAAGAGACGCGGCCAGCTTGTTACAAATTTCCTTCCGCACGCGGAGCGCTTCGCGGCGGAATTTTTTCGGCGGAACATGCACGCCATCGGACCAAAGCCGCAACTGTAGGTCCGGGTATGCTTCGAAGGCGCGGACGCCGAGTTGCTCGAGGGCCGGAAAGACGGCGAACCCCGTTAGCATGAAGCGCGTGAAGGTTCCGCCTGCGAGGGCTCCGGTCTTGGTTGCGCGAGGGATGTCGATGACCGGCGCTAGCATCTCTTCGGCGATCGCGCGCAGATGTGGTTTGCATCCGCTGCGCGCGACGCACCCGCCGAAATAAGTCGCAAGCGGGGTGGGGAACATGGAAAGCGGGCGCATCGTTCCATCGAACCTCTCGCGAAGCAATTCGCGCAGCGACGCATCGATGACTCTCGCTGGCGGCACGTCCTTCCGTTGAACCATTTACCGGACGAGCAATCGACGTCGCGCGGCGTGCGCGGCGAATCAACCAGCGCGAGGCCGCCTCGCAGGTCGCGGCTCAGCGCTTCAGCAATCCGATCCGCAATCGAATCGACAACCGGCCTCGCGACACCATCCAGCGCTACACGACGATACGAGAGCCGGACGCGATCTGGTGTCAGTAACGCGAGGTCAAGAAAATCCTCGCCCACATCGACGCCGACGACCGGCGCGTCTTTCGTAATAACGATCCGTCTGCGCATACAACCGCTCATTGAGGTGGACCTGTCGAGGTTGGCGATTTCGCGAGTTGACTCCGAGACGCCATCGCGGCTAACTGGATCACAATGATGCTGAATCGCGACAACCGCAACGACGGCGATAATCGACGCTCATGCGTCTGCGCCCGTGTGCCGGTGTCGTGATCGAATAGAACCAAACCGGTTACCGGAAAAGGCCGCGGGCGTGCAAAACCCGCGGCCTTTTTTATTTGCGAGGAGGAAAGAGACATGAAACGGCATCTGATTGCGGAGCTGGACCGGTCGCAACCGAGAGCGGTCACCTTGAAAGGATGGGTTCGGCGGATTCGCGAAACCAAATCAACAACTTTTATCGTGCTTCAGGATTGCTCCGGCATCATCCAGATTGTAGTGGATCCCGCCAAGGTGAAACATCTCGGTCTGGGTGCCGATTCAGCGGTCATGATCATCGGCCAAGCTCGACTCGATGATCGCGCACCGAGCGGAATCGAAATCGAGTGCCGCGAGATCGAGGTACTCAATGCCGCCTCGCAGGTACTGCCGCTGACCTCAACCTCGCGCCTGAGGAGATCTCGCTCGACATCGCAATCAACGCGCGTCCGCTAACGCTTCGCACCGATCGCGGCCGTGCCATTTTCAGCATCGAGGCCGCGCTCGCCGAGGAGTTCCGCGCGGCGCTGCGGCGGCGCAGATTCACGGAAATTTTCACCTCGAAGATCGTCGCGAGCGCGACCGAGGGCGGCACCAATCTGTTTGCGATCAAGTATTTCGATCGCGCCGCCTATCTCGCGCAGAGTCCGCAGTTCTACAAGGAGCATGCCGTGGCCGGAATGGAACGCGTGTTCGAAACCGGCCACGTCTATCGCGCCGAGCCGCACGCTTCGTCGCGGCATCTGTGCGAATACCTCTCACTCGACTTGGAGATGGGATTCATCGAGGGTCTCGATGACATCATTCAATTGGAGCGCGAGTTTCTGACCGAGATGTTCACAGCGATTCGCGATCGCTTCAGGGTTTCGCTGGCGCAGTTCGACGCGTACTTGCCGTCGCTGGAGGGCGCGCCGACCTGGACCTTCGACGAGTGCGTAGATCGTCTGCGCAAGACTCATCGACGCTCCGATTTGGTCGACGACCTCGATCCTTTGGCGGAGCGTCAGCTGTGCGAAATCGCGGAGCGCGAAGCCGGCGTCGCGGCAGTCTTCGTGTCGGAATTTCCTTTAAGCAGCCGGCCGTTCTATACGCATCCTGCGAGCGACGGTGTGCATGCTGCCGGCTTCGATCTGTTGCTGCGGGGACTCGAAGTCACCACCGGTGGTCAGCGCTTGCATCGACGGTCGGATCTTGAGGCGGCGTTGCGGGCACGAGGCATCGAGGTTGCGCCATTCGAGTCGCATCTGAGGATGTTCGATTTTGGCATGCCGCCGCATGGTGGCCTCGCGATCGGGTTGGAGCGCCTGACCTGTCAGGTTCTCGGCCTCAAGAATGTTCGCGAAGCGGCGCTTTATCCGCGCGACCTCAATCGCCTCGATCCTTGATTTCGTATGGTCCTAAAAATTAAAGCGCGCCACGGCCATCGCCGCGACGCGCTTATCTCGTCAAAAACTGAATGAGTGGATTTGCTACTTCACGGCACTCGCGCCGACTGCCTGCTTTACCATCGGCTCGAGCTCGCCGCTTTCGTAGAGCTCGCGCACGATGTCGCATCCACCGACAAATTTGCCATTGATGTAAACTTGCGGGATGGTCGGCCAGTTGCTGTAGCGCTTGATGCCCTCGCGAATTTCCATGTCCGCCAGCACATCGACGGTCTCGAAGGGCGCGCCGAGCTGCTCGAAAATTTCGACCGTCGCGGCAGAAAAGCCACATTGCGGGAAACTGCGATTGCCCTTCATGAAGAGCACGATCTTGTTGTTGTTGATGGTCGACTGAATCTTTTCGGCTACGTCAGCCATTTGGGTTACCTCCGATTCGCGTCCTGTGCCGGGGTCAATGTTTTAAGCGTCAACGCATGCACGCGGGCCCGCATCGCGTCGCCGAGCGCAGTGTAGACCGCCTGATGCCGTTCGACGAGCGACTTGCCTTCAAAGCTTTCGCTCACCACCACCGCCTCGAAATGGTCGCCACCGCCGGTGTAGTCGCGCACTTCGACGCGCGCATCGGGAATGCCGCTGGCGATCATCTGCTCGATTTCACTCGCGTCCATGCGCCCTCATTCTAACCACAGTTGCAAAAAGAAACTAGCTTTCGACTAGCGCCGATACTCGATGTTGTAGAGGTTATCCTTCTTCTCGTCCTCGGGCGTCATCTTCTTCGCGGGCTTCGACTTGCCGGTGGGATTCGCCAGCAACGCGTTGACGCTCTCGGTGAGTTCCCCCGTCGCGCCCGCGCCCATCACGCGGCCGACGATGGTGCCATCCGAGCCGAGGAAGACGGTGGTCGGCAAGGCCTCGATGCCGAAGTCATCCAGCACCGGAGTTTCGGCGAGCAACACCGGATAGCTGATGTCGAATTCATGCACGAACGGCCGGATTGATCTAACGCCATCGCCCTGCACGGTGTCGCACGCGACTCCGAGGACCACCAGGCCGCGCGACTTATGGTACTTGGTGTAGAGTCTCTTCAGCTCCGGAATCTGATGGCGGCAGGGCGCGCACCAGGTCGCCCAGAAATCGATCACCACCGGATGTCCGCGGTACTGGCTGAGCTTGGTTTCGCGGCCGTCGAGATCGCGCAGGGTAAAGTCATAAATGTTGCGCGAGGCGCGAACGACCTGCGCATTGCCGCGCGATTCGAACCGCGCCGGCATCGGTCCGATGGTTAGCGCGAGGGCCACCAGAGCCATCGCAATGAATTTGCTTTTCCGAATCATCTGAACGCTTTTGAGCTGCTCCACCAAGGTTGCGAGTTCCCCGCCGATGCGGACCGCGATTCTTTGTGCGCCCGGTTTCGCCGCAGGCTCGGGATTCGCCGGGGTCAATTTCTATATGATACTCCGCTTCCGCAAATCGGCCAGATGGGTTTTGTCCAGTCCCAACAGAGCCGCCAGCACCTCATCAGTATGCTCACCGAGCTTCGGCGCGCGCGTGTCAGGAGTGGCGGTCGAGTCGGGATTGCGCAGCGGGGTCCCCGGCACTATGAGATCCTCGAAGCTCGGATGGTCGGCATGAAGAATCATCCGATGCTCCTTGAGATGCGAGTTTTGCGTGACCTCCTCGACATTGGCGATCGGCGCGCAGGGGACCGAGGCGCCTTCGAGCTTCTCCAGCCAGTAGGCACGAGTCCGAGTAGCGAAGTGATGCGCGAGGATTTTCTCCAGTTCGGCATGATGCGCGGTGCGGTCGGCATTGCGCAGAAACCTCGGATCATCTTTCAGCTCCGGCATTCCGATCGCCTCGCACATACGCTGCCAGATCGCTTCATTGCCCGCGCCCGCGACGAAGAAGCCATCGGTGGCGCGGAACTGCTGAAATGGCGTGATCGACGGATGCCGCGTGCCGAGCGGCCCCGGTACTTTGCGCGTGACCGAAAAGCGCGCGATGGCGTCCTCGAGCATCGCGACCTGGCAGTCGAGCATCGAGATGTCCACGTGCTGGCCCTGGCCGGTCGCATCGCGGGTGCGCAGCGCGACGAGGATTCCGATGATGCCATACAACGCGCCCGAGAGATCGCCGATCGACACGCCGCATCGGAGCGGATCGCCGTCGGGATATCCCGTAATGCTCATGGTGCCGCCGAGCGCCTGCGCGACGATGTCGTAGGCCGGCGCCGTCGCCATCGGACCGCTCTGCCCGAATCCGGAAATCGAGCACAGGATGATCCGCGGATTCGAGGCGCTCAGATGTTTGAATCCGATCCCGAAACGCTCCATGGTGCCGGGTGAGAAATTCTCAACCACCACATCAGATTTGTCTGCGAGCCGGGTGAGCAGGTCGGCGCCTTCTTTGGTCCTCAGATCGAGGGTGACGCTCTTCTTACCGCGATTGACACTATAGAAATAGCCCGAGTCGCCGCCGGGAATTATCGGCGCGAAGCCGCGCGAATCGTCACCGCGCCCCGGCACCTCGACCTTGATGACCTCGGCGCCGAGGTCGGCGAGATTCATGGTGCAAAACGGCCCGGCCAACACGCGGGTCAGATCGATGACGCGGATTCCGTTGAGTGGCTTGTTGTTCGATCATGCAAATCTTATTTTCTACTTTA
The DNA here is from genome assembly GCA_963814035.1 of uncultured delta proteobacterium. GTDB lineage: Bacteria > Desulfobacterota > Binatia > Binatales > Binataceae > DATGKG01. The sequence continues at coordinate 56,485 of CAWFBH010000006.1, read as the reverse complement.
AGTGCAAGAACTTCGATCGCGCTTGACGATTCGAACATTGGTGCCCATCGTATCCGACCTGATGGCTCGATCAAATTCTCAATCGCTGCGAATCCGGCGCGCCCGAAAGTCTGATCTTCCCCGACTACACGAGCTCTACGACCAACTTCATCTCAAGAACTACTTGAGCTTGCGTGTTCCTAAAATGAGGCTGGCGACGGCGTTTAGTCGCCTCGCGCGCGACCATCAATCACGCGATCCTCGTCGCCGAGGCAGCCGGAAAATCCTCGGGACTTGCCATGTGATCGCCGTTCCGCACCTCGGGCACGCGCTGAAGCCGTTTGCGGTGGTTGAAAATGTCGTCGTCGATGCGGAAGCTCGCTCCTCGGGAATCGGAGAACATCTGATGGCGGCCGCGACCGACTTTGCGCGTCGCCGCGGATGCTACAAGTTGGCGCTAACCAGTAACCTCGCTCGGCCCCGCGCGCACAAGTTTTATGAGCGCCTCGGATGGAAGCGCACGCACTTCGGGTATTCGCTACTCTTGGAGTGATCGCATCCTTTGCGTTAGGCTTCGAGGCGCAACGGCATCGGCAGCAACCCAGCCGCATCGGCGGGCGAGCAGGAAGGAGAATTCCATGGGCGCTTCAATTGGAAACGAAGTCGATCAAAATAATCGATGGCGGCTCGACACGCCGGGACATCAGGGCTGGAAACGTACGGCGACGCCGGGCGATGCGAACCGCTTCCTCATGATCTCGGCGGATTGCCATGCGCAGGAGCCTGCCAATCTGTGGGCGGAGCGCATCGACAAGAAGTACCTGCCTCGCTTGCCGCGCGTCGAAGTCGACGAGAACGGCGTCAAGTGGAGTATCTCCGAAGGATGGGCGCGCTCGCGCCTGCTCGACAGTTCGCTCACCGGCGAGGACCTCTTTCGCAACAGCCGCGGCTACGATCCGGAAGAGCGGCTGCGCGATCACGTGCGCGACGGCATCGATGCGGAGATCATCTTCCCTAACAAAGGCCTCACGATGTGGGCGACCGCGGACCCCGAGTTCGCGAGCGCGCAATGCAAAATCTGGAACGATTGGGCCTGGGAGACGTTCGGCAAATACAACGATCGCATGTCGCCGATGGCGTGCATCGCGACCGCCGACGTGAACACCGCGACCGCCGAAATCCAGCGCGTCGCTAAAATGGGATTCCGCGGCCTCACGCTGCCATGCAAACCGATCTTCGGCGCCCATGACGCGCGCCATCCGAATTATAACCTCGGCATGTACGACCCGATGTGGGCAGCCATTCAGGACGCTGACATTCCAATCACCTTCCACGTCTCGACTGGACGCGATCCGCGCGCGGCGCGCAAAGATGGCGGCGCGGTCATCAACTATGTTTCCCATTCGCTGGTCCCGACCATCGAGCCGGTCGCGCATCTATGCGCTTCGGGCGTGATCGAGCGTTTCCCACGCATTCGCTTCGCGGCGATCGAGTCGGGCATAGGTTGGGTCGCGTGGGCGCTGGAAGCGATGGACGAGGCCTACATGAAGCATCACATGTGGGCGTTCCCGAAGATGAAGAAAAAGCCCAGCGAATATTTCCATTCGAACGGCTACGCGTCATTCCAGGAAGATGCGGTCGGGCTGGACCTCGCGGTGAAGTACAACCTGGTGGACAATTTTTTATGGGCGAATGACTACCCGCATCACGAGGGTTCGTGGCCGCATTCGTCGCAGGCCATCGAGCGCCAGATGCGAGACCTGAACGACGACCAGCGCGCAAAGATCCTCGGCCTCAATGCGGCGAAGCTGTGGAAGTTCGACATCGATAAGCTGATGGCGTATCGCAAGCAGCACGCGACCGCGTAGCGCGCGTCTCTATTGAGGCGTGAGCGCGCGCCTTCCGTGCTCGAGCCAGCGCGCGCAATCGGGCGTGAGGCTGCGACGAACCGCGGCGTCATAGAGCTCCAACTCGTCGGCAGTGAAGACCTCCTTCCATCTGCCCGACACGCCTTTGTTGAAGAAGCGCTGCGCACCGCCGTCGAGTATGGCCACCGCCATCGGCATAAGCTCGGCGCCGTCGCGCTTCATCGCTTCGAAGGAGCAAAGTCGCTGCGCCAGAGCGATGAGTTCGTCGCTCGCGTCGATGTCGAGGAATTTCGCGATCCGTCGAGTCTCGTTCGCGAAGTCGGTTTTCAAATCCTCGTAGTGAGTCATGAAGACGTTGGGCAGATCGCGAAAATTCCAAAAGCTCTGAATCTGATAGAAATGCGAAGTGTTCGGATAGCCCTCGGTTTCCCACGGGAAATTCGGATTGCCCCGGGTCAGCAATTCCTTGATATATGGGTGAATGTCAGCGGACACCCGCTCGAATCGATCCGGGAACAGTCCGGGAGGCAAATTTGCCATCTCGATAGCCTGATCGGTGAAGCCCATCAAATGATTGTGCGCCGACAGCGCCACATCTCTCCCGTCGCGACCGACGCAGATGTATTTGACTCGGCGATCGTAAGGCAGCGCGTCAAACGGCAGATGGGCTTTCAGCGAGCGCCGAAAAGTCTGTGCCGCCAGGCGAGCCGCAAGCGCATCGATCGGAACCGGAGACGCACGCAAATCAATCCACGGGGAAATCTCGGATAAAGATCCCGGTAGATGCTCGCCGTGGATCAATACGGAAACAATCCGCTGCGTCCAGGTGGTTCCCGATTTAGGACCGGTCGAGATGATGATGTCGCCGGGGCGAAGCGGGATCGATGACCATCGCGATGAATCAAGGAAGTGGCTGAAATAACGCCGCGTCGGATTAGAGGCTCGCTGAGGCATAACACCTCCCGGGTCGGGTCGGTACGCGCCAGATATGGTATACTGCCAGTGTTATTTCAAGACGGGAAAGTGAGCAGAAAAGCATTGTCATAAATGTGCAAGAACAAACCCACTTCTCGGCATCGCGAGAAGTGGTCCTGAGTCTCGGCGAAAGGACCTCGGGAGCCGTGATGTCGAATGTGAAAAGCGCAAAACAAACCCACTTTATGTCGGGAATTGCTGCGTTTTTACGGAGGCAGGTGGTGCTCCACCGCCGGTCGCGCAGCGCGACCGGCTCTCATCAGCCCGTCGCGCGGCATTCCATGCCGACGGGGCATCGGAGTTCGCGGCATTCGGCACGCCGGCCAGGAAGAAGCGCAAAAACAAACCCACTCGGCGTTCGAGACTTTCCCGAAGCGCCGAGGGCGACCGCTCGCGATGCTCGCAGTCGATTTACCAAACGAAGCCAAATAACCCTTACGGTATAAGGGTCTTCGCTTTTATTTCGCTATCGTAAAACGGTGGATCAGCGTCGTTGGCCGCGTGCGCGAGTCGCTTCCTGCGCTCGAATCGCCTCGGCTGGGGTCATGATGAGGCGTGGCTCTTCGCGCTTGTGCTCGGCCTCCTGCACCATCAGCGCACCTAGCTGTGTCTGCACCATCGAGCGGAAGAAGGCGACCTTCTTGAGGTCGGCGCCATCGCGGATTTTGGCCGCTGCCGCGGCTGCCCATCCGGCTTGCTGACGACGCCCGGTCCTCGCCAGATAGAGCCCGGTATCCTCGAGGCGACGGCGCAGGCGCTCGGCGCGTTCGCCGCTGAGCAGCTCGCCGATGGCCTTTTCGACCGCGCCCAGAATGCGATCCTCCTGCGAGGTGCGGCTGACCACGAGCACGCTCTCCTGCGCGCGGTTCACTTCTTCGAGGTAGGGCTCCAGATCTTTCACCGGGATCCGAAAGGCCATGACCTCCGGCTCTTTCAACAAGTCGATGGAGGGCTCTTCCGCGGCTTCCTTCGCGAACTCCGCATAGATCGGATGCGAGAGCTGGGTCGGCAGCGGCGCGCCGGTCACCTCGGTACGGAGCGCGTAGAAACTTCCTACATTCAGGCGAGCTGATTCGGAGGTCCGGCGGTACGCATCGCATAGAATGAAATCGGCAAGATGCGGATCGATCTCGATGAGCTTCACGCCCGCCTGCTCCTCCAGTTCCTCCTGCTGAGTCTTCAGCTCGCGCCGATTAAGCGCATGATTCTGGGCACCGACCAGCCCCTGGCTTTCGGAAACCAGACCCCACAGCCTGACGATGCCGCCGCGAGCACGCGCCCGAATCATCCACACGATCTGCGCACCTTCAGGATCGAGCGGAGACATCAGCGCGGTCAGCCCCGACTCGGCAGGCGCGACCGAGGACGCTGTGTGCTCGGCCTCCGGCTCGCGCACCTCGATGCCGTGCTGGCGCAGCTTGTAGATCGCGCGGCGAATCTCGCGCCGCAGCGCGCCGGTCGCGCTGGCCTCCATCTCGACCAGCAAATTTCCGGCCGCGTCGTCATTCGTATCGCCGAGCGTCCTGGCGATCGCGAGGTCGCTCGCGCCGGACTTTCCTCGCAGCTCACGAAGCTTTGCGATGCGCTCAGGAATCGGCGCCGCGGGATCGAATCCCAGCTCCAGCAGCCGCGTCTCAATGGGGTCGAGGTCTTTCTTCGGATTCGCCACGCTGTGTTACCCGGATGAAGTCAGTTTCAAATCGATCGAACCATCGAAGGCTATGCGGCGCTTCGTTGAGCTGTCAAGTTTGGATCGCGGATGGAAACCGCGTTTCTGGATTCTCAGAAGACGCGGGTGTGTAATCAGCCAGCACGCTTCGCCATCAGCAGTCAGACGTTCCTATGCCTACCGCGAGCGAGAACACCGTTAGCAAAATTCGCGAGGATCTATCTTCGAAGCCACCACCGCAGGTCGTGATCGTCGGTGCGGGATTTGGCGGCCTCAAGGCCGCCTGGTCACTGAAGGATGCGAAAGTTCAGGTCACGCTCATCGATCGCCGCAACCATCACTTGTTCCAACCGCTGCTTTACCAGGTGGCGACCGCGGGGCTCTCGCCCGCGAACATCGCCTATCCGATTCGCGCGATAGTTCGAAAGAACCTCAACACCCGGGTCCTGCTGGAGGAGGCGCGTTCGATCGATCTGAGCCGGCGCCGCGTGACCACCGGCCAGGGCGACATCAATTACGATTTTCTGATTCTCGCGGCAGGCGCGGACAATTCGTATTTCGGCCACCATGAGTGGACGCGCTATGCGCCAGGGTTGAAGAGCCTCGAGGAGGCTATCGAGATTCGGGAACGGATTCTGTTCTCGTTCGAGATGGCGGAGCGCGAGACCGACGAGGTCGCGCGGCGGCGGCTGCTCACCTTCATCGTAGTGGGCGGCGGCCCGACCGGAGTCGAGCTGGCCGGGGCAATCGCCGAAATCTCGCGCCAGGTGATCGTCAGCGACTTTCGGCGCATCGATCCGCGCGAAGCGCGAATCATTTTGGTCGAGGCAGGTCCGCGAATCCTGCCGACCTTCGATGAGAAGCTGGCGGCGAAAGCCGCCGAGGCGCTCCAGAGCCGCGGCGTCGAGGTGCATACCAGCAGTCCGGCGCAAGCGATCGAGCACGATCTGATTCGGCTCGACCAGTCCGAGATCCACGCCCACACGATCATCTGGGCCGCGGGCGTTGCCGCCTCGCCATTGGCCAAAACGATGGGTGTGGAACTCGATCGTGGCGGACGGATTAAGGTGCGCAGCGATCTGACGATCGAGGGGCATCCGGAAGTGTTCGTGATCGGCGATCTCGCGGCCTGCGTCGATGCCGCAGGCCGCACCATGCCGGGACTCGCGCCGGTCGCGATTCAGCAAGGACGATGGGCGGCGCGAAACATCATCGGCGCGCTCAAGGGCGAATCCTACAAACCGTTCAAATACCTGGACAAGGGGGCGCTGGCCACCGTTGGGCGCGCTTTCGCGATTTTGCAGATCGGCAAATTCAAGCTGAGCGGATTTTTCGCCTGGCTCATCTGGTCGGTGGTTCACATCGCCTATTTGATCGGATTCCGCAATCGCGTGATCGTCATGTTCGATTGGGCGTGGGCGTATCTCACCTACCAACGCGGCGGACGATTGATCACCGGCGACGTCGATGAGCTAATGTCGAAAACCGAAGCACCGGATGCAAAACCTCGAAGCGAAATTCAAGCTGCCCGATCTTGATCGCGCCCGCGTTGAGGCCGAGTCCATCGGCTACCGCTTCAAAGCGACACTCCTCCAGCGCGATACTTTCTTTCGCGTCAACCAGGGCAAGCTGAAACTTCGCGAGGAGGAATCCGGCGCCTGCCTGATTTACTACGGCCGCGAGGCGAGCGAACACCTCAAGCTCAGCAGCTACGAAATCGTGCCCATTCCCGAGCCGCACAAAACCCGCGCGATGCTGACCGAGGCTCTCGGTACCATTGCCACCGTGCGTAAGGCGCGCGTCCTGATGATGCGCGATCACATTCGGCTTCACCTCGATCGTGTTGAAGGTCTCGGCGAATTTGGTGAAATCGAGGCGGTCCTCGGCGAGCATGGCGATCCCGCAGCGAGCCGTCCCGCGGTAGACGAACTTCTTCGCACCCTCGGCGTGAACGGCAACAATCTGATCGCGGAATCCTACTTCGAGATGCTGCTGAAATCACAGCACGGCATCGAAGATTGATTTGCCGACGGTCCCGGATCGGACCTGATCGGCGAAACACGATCTCTCTCGCTCAACGCGTCGCGGCCCCAGCTTTCGCAGAGGCTCTAGCTATGCCATGGCTCCACGAGGATCTTCGCATGCTTCTCCGGCGATGCGAGGTCCTGGAACGCTTGCGCCACGCCCTCGACGCCCACCTTGCCCGTCACCAGCGGCTCGACGGGGACTTTGCCCTCGCCGATGTTCTGCAGCGTGGTCGAGAACTCTTCCGGCGTGTATCCCAGCACGAACTGCAGATTGAGCTCCTTGTTGATGCCGAAGAACGGCTCGAAATGGTCGGGCTCCATGCACACGCCGACTACCACGATGCGGGCCGCGCGCGGCGCTTTCATCATGATCTGCTCGATGACGCCGGGCACTCCGACCGCCTCGAAAATCACCGCCGGCTTGAGCGCGAGCCCGGCCATGAATCCCGGCGCGGCAGCCCCGGCCGACGGATCCTTGGCCATCTCGGTCCAGGTGTCGTAGGGCGACTTCTCCTTGGGATCGACGACGATGTCGGCGCCCATCTTAACCGCCAGGTCACGCCTGCGCGGCGAGAAATCCGCCGCGATGATCGGGCCCGCGCCTTTGAGCTTGAGCGCAGCGATCACCGCGAGGCCCACCGGGCCGCATCCGATGACCAGCGGCACGTCGCGCTTATCCATCCGAGCCATCTGCACCGCGTGATAGCCCACCGCCATCGGTTCGGTGAGTGCGGCGTGTTCGGTTGATAGGCCATTGGGAACCGGCAACAGCAGGCCTTCGGTGAGCCGCATGAATTCGGCATAGCCGCCGGGGTTATCGTTCGAATAGCCGACCGCCTCGACGCCGCCGCCGCGGAGCAGGATCGGAAACGAGCAGACGCGCGCACCGGGCTTGAGGGTCTTTTGGGTGCCGGGTCCGAACTCGACGACTTCGGCGCAGAACTCATGCCCCATGACGATGTCGCGACCCAGATCCATACCGAATGCGCCGCCGCCTGAGCGCTTGACCGCATCGACCATTTTATCCGCGAACTTCAGAGCATGAAGATCGGAGCCGCAGATGCCGCAGGCCAGCGTCTTGACGAGCACTTCGCCGGGTCCGAGCTGAGGAACCGGCATCTCATCGACGACGAGTTTTTTGTTTCGCATTATCGCGGCGCGCATAAATCCTCCGAGGAGTGGAAATCTTTTTGGGTAGCGTCATCGTCAAGGCCCCAGACAACGCCTCATCGCGACTATCACACCACTGCGCCGAATGCTCAAGATGCGGGGCTGTCTTGCATCACGAGGTGCGCCAGTCCATAAGTATCGCGCACCGTGGACACGCATGCCTCAATCCTATCGCGGATTCGAAAGATCGCCGCCGTCATCGGTCTCGTGCTGCTGACCGGTGCGACCGCATGCAATACTTTTCTCCCCAGCCAATTCCAATCGGATCGGAACGTCGACACCTCGGACAAGGTTCCCGCGCTATCACGGAAGGACTTCCTCGCCACCTGGATCGGGAAAGATGCGAGCGAGGTGCAAAAGACATTCGGGCGACCGACGCGAATTGAACCGACCGATACCAATAGCGGAACGCGCTATTTCTATCGTGACGCCGGCCAGCCGCACTACATTTTTGAATTCAACGCGCGCAACAAAGTGATCAACGCCGCGCAAGGCGACTAGAAGCCGCTCCTCGCCTGCGTTCGCCGGGTGCGAGATGGCCACCCAATTCGTTTGTTGAGCTGCCGATGCGGTCGTTAGGGGTTTTGCCGAAGTGAACGCAGCAGCGGGGCATGCTTCGATGAACAAAGATGTCCTATATGTGGCAGCCGCTCGCGTTTGAACGGCGAGTTGGTCTGGTGGCGATCGCGCGTCACATAATTTTCACTTGTTCATCCGCTTTGAACTGGCTTTACTGGCGCAAGTGAAGCTGTTGCGACTCAACGTGGCACGTAATTAGGATACGGCGGGTATCAATGGGATCGGGCGCGGGAGGTTTTGTTTTGATTATCACGTCGACGTTCGTAGTAGTGCTGTTGGGTTTGGGGGCCGCGCTGGGATTCCTTCGATTGAGGAAAAACCGCGACCTATCGCCGGCGCAAAATCGTTCCCGTCCGCTGAGATCGTCGAGCTCGCTCTGGTTACGCAGCGCATCCAATGCGCGCGCCTCGCTGAAGTTCACCCTCCTGGTCCTGGCAGTCCTGGTACCGATGGCTGTCGTGCTACTCCAGCTCAGTCCCAAGGCGGCACAGCTCGGCGATGTTGCTACAGGTCCGAGCGGCGGCAAAATTCTCATCGCCGGCGGCTTCAGTTCGTCGATGCAGGATTTCACCGCGACTACTGAGCTCTTCGATCCCGCCACTAACAGCTTTGCGCCAGCCAACCAGACCGCGTCGATGAACAGCGGCCGCGACGGCGCTACCGCATCGGTGCTTATCAGCGGACCCAATACCGGCAAGGTTCTGATCGCGGGCGGGGCTGGAGCCGGTCCTAGCGATCAAGGCGTGGTGGTCTTCGCCACCACCGAACTTTACGATCCCACCACCAACACCTTTGCAGCGGCAAACCAGACCCCGACTATGAATGCCGCGCGTGGATCGGCAACCGCTACCATGATCACGTCGGGTCCCAACGCCGGGAAAATTCTGATCGCCGGCGGCGCCAATACCACGACCGCCCTGGCCTCGACCGAACTATACGATCCCGCGACAAATACCTTCGCGGCGGCCAATGATACCGTATCGATGAACACCGCCCGTTACGGGGCGACCGCGACCGTGCTCACGATCGGACCTAATACGGGAAAAATCTTGATCGCGGGCGGCGCCGGCAATACCGATTCTCTGGCGTCCACCGAGCTCTACGACCCCGCGACCAACACTTTTGCGCCGGCCAATCAGACCGCATCGATGAACACCGCGCGCTTCGGCGCGACCGCGACATTGCTTACGACCGGCCCCAACACGGGCAAAATTCTTTTCGCAGGTGGTTTCGCCGCCGCTCCGACCTCCGCTCCCCTGGCTTCTACCGAGTTGTATGATCCGGTGACCAATACTTTCGCCTCGGAGATGGATCAAACGGCGTCGATGAACACGGCCCGTTACTTGGCGACCGCGACGATGATATCCAGCGGAATCGCGGCAGGCAGAATTCTCATCGCGGGTGGCGCGACCGCCGGCGGTGTCATCACCTCCTCAAGCGAGCTCTACGACCCGGCGACTAATAGCTTTGCGTCCGCCAGTCTCACCCCCTCGATGAACACTGCCCGTGCGCAGGCGATCGCCAGCACAATTATGACGGGCCCGAATGCGGGAAAGATTCTCATCGCCGGTGGTGGCACGCTCGATTCCGTCACGCTCGCATCGACTGAGCTTTACCAGCCGGCGAGCAACAGTTTCGCTCCTGCCAATCAGACAGTATCGATGAACTTCGACCGCTCGATGGCGCTGGCGGTGCAGCTTCCCGATACCGGGTCGTCGCCAATCACCTTCGTCGGAGCGGGCCTGATGGCCGACACCTCCGGGCCGGTGGCTAGCCTCAGCCTAAATGTTCCGAGTGGCATTCAGTCGGGAGATGTTCTCCTCGCGCAGTTGCTGGTTTACGACGGGGCCGGCACCAATGTTCCGGTGATCCCGCCTGGCTGGACCCTCATCCGACATGACACGGTAAGCAGCGGCGGGGATCAGCTGACTTCATGGCTATATTACAAACTTGCCGGGGGCACCGAACCTGCGTCCTACAGTTGGAACATTTCACCGCAATATGCGGCGGGAGTGATGCGTGCCTACCGGGGCGTTTCGCAGACGACGCCAATCGACCAATCCTCGGGAGCGACAGCATCGGGAGCAAATCCGGTTTCCGCTGCCGCACCCTCGCTGACTCCGGAAACCAACGATGAATTACAGGTCTACATGTATGGCGCGCAGTCCTTTCTTCCTCCGGTTATCACCGAGCCAGCGGGGATAACTCAGCGCCTCAACGCAATGTCGGCAAACGAGGGCTTCACGCTGGCGTTCGGCGACCTGGCCGCACCTTCGGAAGGAACCGCGTCGCCGACTTATACGGCAACCGCGAGCTCCAATATTCCCGGCGGAACGCCGCCAGTCCTTACAGCGGAGGCGGTGTTGCTGGTGCCGGCCGGAGTGGTGGTCGTGACTCCGACCCCGACTACAACTCCAACCAGCACTGCAACCAAAACCGCGACCCCCACATTAACAGGAACTCCGACTAGGACCGCGACGACGACTGTCAGCGCTACCCCGACGATGACCGCGTCGGCGACTTTGACCGCGACGCTAACGGCTACTCCGACCGTATCGGCGACTCCTACGCGCACGTCAACCGCGACCTTGACGCCGACTCCGACCTTAACCGCAACTATTACAGCGACCCCAACCCAGACCATCACCGCAACGCCAACGCCGATATCCACCCAGGTACCGACGCCTCCGCCAACTATACTTCCCACCGCTTCGACGCCGACCCTGACACCTACCCTCGCTCCCACGATGACTCCGGCGCCGACTCCGTCATCGACGGTGCTCTTTGTCGCAGGCGGGCCCCTGGCCGACTCTGCGCAGGCAGTCGGCACCCTGACCGTCGGGTTGCCGCAGGCGGTCCAACCGGGTGACCTGCTGCTCGCTCAGATAGCGCTATGGGATGCGACCGGTTCCAACGTGCCGGCCGCACCTGCGGGCTGGACGTTCATCCGCCGTGACGCGGTCAGCAACGCCAACAAGATAACCTCCTGGCTCTATTTTCACGTCGCCGGCTCAAGCGAACCGGTCTCCTATAGCTGGAACATCGCCCCACAATTCGCGGTCGGCGTGATGGGCGCGTGGCGCGGCACCTCGACCGCATCGCCAATCGACCAGTCCTCCGGATCGACTGCCGCCGGGGTCAGTCCGGTCTCAGATGCAGCGCCCTCGCTAACACCGGCCAACAACAGTGAGTTGCAGGTGTATTTCTACGGCTCGCAGAGCAACTCCGCGCCAACTATCACTGAGCCCGGTGCGATAAACACCCGTTCGAACATCGGATCCACGAAGGAAGGCTTCGCGCTCGCGTTTGGGGATCTGGCCGCGCCTCCATCCGGAACCCCATCGCCGACCTACATCGCGATGGCGAGTTTCCCGCACGGTATGCCAGTTCTGACCGCACAGGCCGTGTTGCTGGTGCCGCTGAGCGCGACACCAACCCCAACCGCAACGACGACTCCGACTCAAACCGCGACGTTGACCTCGACACCGACCTCGACGCCTGCGCCGACCACGACGCCGACAATATCGGCGACGCCAACCGCAACGCCGACGATTTCCTCAACCTCGACTCAAACCCCCACGACATCGGCGACCCCGACCACCGAGGCGACCCCGACTACCGCCGTGACTCCTACTACTGCGGCGACACCAACGACGGCACCGACTCCGACTACCGCCGCGACTCCGACTACCGCCGCGACTCCCACTACCGCCGCTACTCCGACGCAAACTCCGACGTTTACTTTCGTGCCGACGATCACGGTCGCGCCGACACCCACGTCGATCCCAACCATAGTTCCACCAACTCCGACCGCTACAATTGCGCCGACCATGACGGCCGCGCCGACCCCAGGGATGATCAACTTCGTGGCGACGGGTCCGCTGGCCGATTCCAATCAGACGGTGACCACGGTGACGGTAAGCGTGCCGCACGGGACACTTTCAGGCGACGTATTTCTTGCGCAAATTGTGATTGCCGACGCGACCGGTACCAATTTACCGACGCCACCTACCGGTTGGAGTCTCATTCGCGACGACAATGTGGGCAACGGAAACAAGATAACTTCGTGGCTCTACTTCCACGTCGCGGGAAGCAGCGAACCCGCTTCCTATAGCTGGAAGATAGCACCGCAATACGCCGCCGGCCTGATGGGTGCGTGGCGGGGCGTATCGTCACTGCCGATCGATCAGTCATCCGGTGCGACTGCGGCGGGGCCCAGTCCTGTATCTGCCGCCGCGCCTTCCCTGACGCCGAGCAACAACAACGAGTTGCAGGTGTACTTCTATGGCTCGCAGAACTTCAATTCACCATTTGTGACTGAACCGGCGGCGATAACCTCGCGTGCGAACATAGAATCGTCGCGGGAGGGCTTCACCCTCGCTTTCGGCGACCTTGCAGCCCCGTCGCAGGGAACTCCCTCGCCGACCTACACGGCGATGTCGAGCTTCCCCCGCGCGATGCCGGTGCTGACAGCGCAGGCGGTGTTGTTGCGCGCCGGCCCGTAGGGATCAGCCGGTCTTGCGCGCGGGTTCGCTCGATGTCGATGCCTCGGCGGTGGTTGCTGCCGAGGCATCGTTTTTGGCGCTGCCCGACAGGCGCTCGACCAGCACGAACAGCGCTGGCACCAGCATGATGGCGAAGGCGCTTGAGAAGATCATCCCGACAATGGTGACGCTGCCGATGAGTCGGCGTGCGGCGGCGCCCGCGCCGATGGCGGTCCACAGCGGAAGCAGTCCAAAGATGAATGCGAACGAGGTCATCAATATCGGCCGCAAGCGCAAGCGCGCTCCGTTGAGCGCCGCCTGAACTACCGATTCCCCTTTCTCCCGCTCGGCGCGCGCGAACTCGACGATCAGGATGGCGTTCTTCGCCGACAATCCGATCAACATGATGAGGCCGATTTGCGCATAGATGTCATTGTCGAGCTTGCGCGCCCATAGGCCGAAGAACGCGCCGCATACTGCGACCGGCGTGCTTAGCAGTACGCTGAAGGGAAGCGACCAGCTTTCGTACAAGGCCGCGAGGATCAGGAAGACGAACATGAGCGAAAGTGCGAACACTCCGGCCGCGCCGCCGGCCTGCGCCTGCTGATAGCTCATCCCATTCCATGCGATTCCCATGTCGCGCGGCAGCACCTGATTGGCCACTTGGGTGATGGCACTCATCGCCTGGCCCGCGCTATATCCGCGCGCCGGGGAGCCGAAGACTTCGATGCTCCGATATTCGTTGAAGCGCGTGGTGAACTCAGGTCCGGAGGCTTTTTGCAAATCGATCAGGGTCGAGAGCGGCACCATCGCGCCGGATTTGTTGCGCACGTAAAATTGCCCGACATCTTCGGGCCGCAGGCGATAGGCCGGCTCCGCCTCGACGAAAACCTTCCATACGCGCCCGAATCGATTGAACTGATTCACGTACAGCCCGCCCAGCAAGGCCTGAAGAGTGCCATAGACATCGGTGGTTGAAAGGCCAAGCTTGAAGACTTTCGCGTGGTCAAGACTCGCGAAGAGTTGCGGCGTCGCGGGATTGAACAGGATGTTCATCCTGCCCAGTTCGGGTCTCTTCCTGGCCGCGTCGAGGAACTTCTGCGTGTTGTCCCACAGATAGTCAACGGTCTGGCCGGATTTGTCCTGCACCATCAGGTCGAAGCCTCCCGCCTGACCGATGCCGGGAATCGCCGGCGGTGGGAACGCGAAGGCCTGGGCCTCGGGTAGCGCGGCGAGTTTGCGATTCATCGATTCAATAATCGCTTGGGCAAAGAGCTGACGCTTTTTGCGCTGGTCATAAGGGTCGAGCTGACAAAAGTACAACCCAGAACGGGTGCTGCTGACTTGCGAGAGGAGGCTGTACCCGGCGATCGCGGAATAATGTTGAACGCCAGGCTCGTGCTTCAGGATTTCGTCGATCTCTTTCATCGCCGCCGCGGTGCGCTGGAGCGATGCGGCCTCGGGAAGCTGAACGTTCATGATGAAGTAGCCCTGGTCCTCGTCAGGCAAGAAGGAACTCGGCACGACTTTGCCGAGGCCGCCGGCCAACACGATGAAGCCGAGCAGCAGCAGTATCGCGATCGCCAGTTTGCGAATCAGTAGGGAGCAGATGCTGGTGTAGCCGTCGGTGATGCGGGCAAAGCCGCGATTGAACCATCCGAAGAAGCGTCCCAGCGGCCCCTTGGCGCTCTGCTCGTCGCGCGGCTTGAGCAGCAGCGCGCCCAAAGCCGGACTGAGAGTGAGCGCATTGAAGGCCGAGACGATGACGGAAAATGCGATCGTCAACGCGAACTGCCGGTAGAGCGATCCGGTGATGCCGACCAGAAAAGCCGCCGGGATGAACACTGCCGAGAGCACCAGCGCGATACCCACCAGCGCTCCGCCGACTTCGTCCATCGCTTCGATCGCGGCCTCGCGCGGAGATTTCCCCTGCGCGATTTTCACCTCGATGGCTTCAACCACGACGATCGCATCATCCACCACCAATCCGACCGCCAGCACCAGGCCCAGCAGGGAAAGACTGTTGGTGGTGAATCCGACCGCGGGGAAGAACAGGAACGCGCCGACCAGCGAGACCGGAACGGTGAGGATGGGGATCAGCGTCGCGCGCCAGCTCTGCAAAAAGATGAACACCACCAGGATGACCAGCGCGATCGCTTCGAGGAGGGTCTTGACAATTTCCCTGGCGCCTTCGGTGATCGGAATCGTGGTGTCGAGCGTCAGCGCGGATTCCATATCGGGCGGGAAGTGGGCAACCAGCTCCTTCATCTTCTGCTTGGCCTTGGTGGCGGCCGCCAGCGCGTTGGAGCCGGGGTTCTGATAAAGCAGGACCACCGCCGCGGGGGCGCCATTGGTGGTGGCCTGCTGCGTATAGCTCTCTGCGCCAAGTTCGATGCGGCCGACATCTTTGAGCCGCACCAGCGAGCCGTCAGGATTGGCGCGCAGGATGATGTCGCCGAATTCGTCGGCGCTCATCAGACGTCCCTGCGCACGCACCGTATAGGTGAATTGCTGGCCGGGCGGCGCGGGTTCGTCGCCCAGCCGCCCGGCGGGATTCACTACGTTTTGGGCGGCAATCGCGTTGGCGATGTCATTGACTGTGAGTTGCAGCTTGGCCAGGGTGTCGGGCGTGACCCATACCCGCATCGCATAGTTGGCGGCGCCGAAGATTTTCACCTGGCCGATTCCGGGTATGCGCGCGAGTTCGTCCTCGATGTTGATGGCGACATAGTTGGACAGAAAGGTCTGATCCCAGGTCCGCTTCGGCGAGCTGATCGCATAGACCAGCAATGGGATGCCGACGGTTTGCTGGGTGGTCAGTCCGTAGTTGTTGACCTCGGTGGGCAAACTCGAGGTCGCCTGTGCGAGGCGGTTCTGTACCTGCACCTGGTCGAGATCCACGTCGGTGCCGACATCGAAGCTGACCTGCAGCGTCATGGTGCCGTCGGCGCCGCTGATCGACTGCATGTAGATCATGTTCTTGGCGCCGTTGACCTGCTCCTCGATGGGAGTGGCGACGGACTGCTCGACGGTTAGAGCATCGGCGCCGGTATAAATCGCGGTGGTCTGAATCTTAGGCGGCACGATGTCCGGAAATTGCGCGACCGGCAGCCGCAGAATCATCACCGCGCCGGCAATCACGAACACGATCGCGATCACCATCGCGACAATCGGGCGATCGATGAAAAACCGCGACATGCTACTGATGCCCCATTCCGGGCGCGGCGCCGGATGGCAGCGCGCCCGGTGTGGGAGCCGAAGGAGATGTTGCGGCGGTGGGGTCTTCCTGCGCGATCACCTGCATGCCGTCTTTGACCTTCTGCAAGCCCTGGGTGATGACGCGTTCGCCGGGCTTCACTCCATCGGTGATGATCCAGAGGCTGCCGACGCGATCGCCCGGCTTGACGGTTCGTATCGATACAATGTTGTCGCTGCCGACCACGCCTACCTGGTATTGGCCCTGGGTCTCCTGCACGGCCCGCTGCGGCACCATCAAAGCATTAGGTTGAGATTTGTTGGCGGCGCGAATCTTGGCGTACTGGCCGGGACGCAAAACCGCATCGGGATTTGGGAAAAGTCCCTGGACCTCGATAGTTCCGGTCTGGATGTTGACCTCGCGGTCCACGCGATAGAAGTGGCCCGGATATTTGTAGGTCGTCCCATCCCCGAGAATCAGTTGGAGATCCGGCTCGCCCTTCGCGTGACCAGTGGCTTGATGCTCCTTGATCTCATCGGAGGCCTGCAGGTACTCCTGCTCGCTGATCGGGAAATTCACCTTGATCGGATTTACCTGCGACACGGTCGTCAGAAGGGTCGCGGGGGTGACGAGATCCCCGACCTGGACGGTGGCGAAACCGGCGATGCCGTCAATTGGCGACTTCACCTGGGTCCATTCGAGGTTGAGCTGGGCGGTTTCGACGGCGGCTTTGGCTGACTCGACCTGCGCGGAAGTCGCCCGCGTCGACTGCTCGATGTGATCGAACTCCTCGGTGCTTATGACGCCTTGCGCCACCAGGGTTTTATCGCGGTCCAGATCCTGTTTGTTCTTGAGATAGTTGGCCTGCTGCTGCGCCAGGTCGCCCTTTGCCTGATCGAGGGCCGCCTTGTAGTCGCGGTCATCGATCTGAAAAAGCAGCTCGCCGGACTTCACCGGATGGCCATCCTGGTAGACCTGCTTGAGCAGATAGCCTTGCACTCTCGGATGAATCTGGGCATCGACGAATCCCAACGTGGTCCCGACCCATTCGGAATAAATCGGCACGTCTTTCTGGACGACCTCGGTTACGAGGACGGTCGGCGTCGGCGGGGCAGGAACGGATTTATGACATGCGCTCGAAGTGCTTGAGATGATGGTTGCGAGTGCGAGGTAGACGAACCGTTTTTTCACCGTCGTTAGGCTCCGGCTCCAGGGCGCTCCCGAAGGGCGCGACTCAGGGAAGATTCGGCGAGTGTGTGAAAAGGAGTATGGGCGGTGAGCATATCTTCGCCGCAAACGAGCGGCAACCGGAGGTTTCGTAGCGGGCCCGCGCGCAGCCATTCTTGACCCCGACCAAGAGGTCAGGCTAGCATCCTCATCCTAAATTAATGGCGCTCCGCTCGTCCGAATGACGTACGCGCGGGGCGCTTTGCGTAAACGCACATCAAGCCCTCTACCAGTCGAGCCAGGTTCATCGCTCGCCAGACGCAACCACCAATTGCGTCAACCGACGTTCACTGTCATGGCTTGAATTTACGATCGAAGGAGCCCTAGCGAATGCCGCTAAAGGATTTTCTGTTCACGTCTGAGTCGGTCAACGAAGGCCATCCCGACAAGATGTGCGATCAGATTTCTGATGCTGTTCTCGATGCGCTGATTGCCGAAGACCCCAACTCCCGCGTCGCGCTGGAAACCCTCACCAAAACCGGCCTCATCGTGTTGGCCGGCGAAATCACCAGCCGCGCACATCCCGACTTCGTGAAGATTGCGCGCGACACCGCTTGCGGTATCGGCTACGACGATCTTGAGACCGGATTCGATGCCAAAACCTGCAATGTGCTGATGGCGATTGAGCCGCAGTCTCCCGATATCTCGCAGGGCGTCACCGAAGGCGAGGGACTGCATAAGGAACAGGGCGCAGGCGATCAGGGCCTGATGTTCGGCTTCGCATGCGATGAGACCCCCGAGCAGATGCCGCTGCCGATCGCGCTCGCACATCATCTGATGGAGAACATCACCAAGCTGCGCAAAGAGCAGAAGATCGATTTCCTGCGCCCCGACGGAAAAAGCCAGGTGACCGTGCGCTATGTTGATGGACGCCCGGAGCAGGTCACCGCGGTGGT
The DNA here is from genome assembly GCA_963814035.1 of uncultured delta proteobacterium. Taxonomy (GTDB): domain Bacteria; phylum Desulfobacterota; class Binatia; order Binatales; family Binataceae; genus DATGKG01. The sequence continues at coordinate 38,415 of CAWFBH010000006.1, read as the reverse complement.
GGTCTCGACGCAGCATAAACCCGACGTCAGCCATTCGACGATCCGCGAGGTCATCATCGAGGAGCTGATCAAGAAGACCATACCGGCGCGCTACCTTGATCGCTCGACCGTCTTCCACGTAAATCCTACCGGCAGTTTCGTCATCGGCGGACCCCATGGCGATTGTGGGCTGACCGGACGCAAAATCATCGTCGATACCTATGGCGGTTATGGCAGACATGGCGGCGGCGCCTTCTCGGGAAAGGATCCGAGCAAGGTCGATCGCTCGGCCTGCTACATGGCGCGCTATGTGGCGAAGAATGTGGTCGCGGCCGGCCTCGCGAAAAAATGCGAAATCCAGGTGGCATATGCGATCGGCGTCGCCGAGCCAGTCTCGATTCTCATCGACACTTTCGATACTGGTCTGGTTCCCGACAAGAAGCTGGAATCAACGATTAGCGAATTGTTCGATTTCCGCCCCGCGGGCATCATCCGCACCCTTAAGCTGAAACGCCCGATTTATCAGGCCACCGCGGCCTATGGACATTTCGGACGCACGCCCAAAAATGGTCTCTTCCCGTGGGAAGAGACCAACATGGCCGACGCGATGCGCAGCGGCTTTCGGGCATGAACGGCAAACGATAACTGGGTCTGAGCGGCCCAACATTCCAGCTAACAGAATCGATTAGACAATCGGAGTTCAATCACGGTGGGATCAATAGCCAGTAAGCGGAAAGCCATGCCCAAACCACGGCGCGTCAGTAACGATTTCGATGTCGCCGATATCGGGCTCGCCAAGGCGGCGCGGACGGATCGAATGGGCCGACCTGCAGATGCCGGTGCTGCGGAAAATCCGCGAGCGTTTCACTAAAGACCTGCCGCTCAAAGGCCTGAAACTCAGCGCATGCCTGCATATCACGGCGGAAACCGGAAATCTTGCTGCGCGCGCTGAAAGCGGGCGGCGCGCAAGTCACCGCATGCGCATCTAATCCGCTCTCGACCCAGGATGACGTCGCGGCGGCTTTGGTGGAGGAATACGACATCCCATCCTTACGCGATTCATGGCGAGGATCGCGACACCTACTACGCCCATCTGCGCGCGGTGCTCGAGAGCCATCCGAATATCACGATGGATGACGGCGCCGATCTCGTGAGTCTCCTGCACACCGAATTCAAGGAGCAGGCCGAGGAAGTACGCGCCAGCATGGAGGAAACCACCACCGGCGTCATCCGCCTGCGCGCGATGGAAAAAGATGGCGCGCTTGAGCATCCCGGTGGTCGCCGTCAACGACGCGCAGACCAAGTTCCTGTTCGACAATCGCTACGGCACCGGCCAGTCGACCGTCGAGGCGATCGTGCGCTCGACCGGAATCCTGGTCGCGGGATCGTACCTTTGTCGTCGCGGGTTACGGATGGTGCGGGCGTGGCGTCGCGTCACGCGCGCATGGCCTCGGCGCCGACCGTCGTTGTTACCGAAGTGAATCCGATTCGCGCTCTGGAAGCCGCGATGGATGGGCATCGCGTGATGAAGATGTCGGAGGCCGCGAAAATCGGCGACGTGTTCATCACAGTCACCGGAGACCGCGAGGTCATCCGCGCCGAGCACATGAAGGTGATGAAGGACGGCGCGATCGTCTGCAACTCGGGCCACTTCGACGTGGAGATCGATCTCGTCGCGCTCAAAAAGCTCGTCGCACAAAGTCGATAAAGGGCTGCGCGAGATCGAAGTTTACCATCTAAATGGCGGGCGTAAGATTTATCTGCTCGGGCAGGGACGCCTGGTGAATCTCGCGTGCGCGGAAGGCCATCCGGCGCAGGTGATGGACATGAGCTTCGCGACCCAGGCGCTCGCCTCGCGATGGGCCGCGTGGCGATCACGAGCTCGCCGGTAAAAGTGCATGACGTTCCGATCGACATCGAAAATGAAGTCGCGACGTCTGAAGCTGGCTTCGATGGGCATCAAGATCGACAGCCTGACGCCGGAGCAGAAAAAGTATCTGGAGAGCTGGACCAGCGGCACCTAAGCGCCGAAACCATTCGCAATCGAGAAGAGGGCGTCGTCACCACGGCGCCCTCTTTGTTTTCCGAAAACGCGACCATCTCAGACATAAAGTGCCCTCGACGTAACACATCGATAACGTTTCGCGCGCCAAATATTCAAGCAAATTGGCAGCTTTCCTCCATCACCCGTGCTCAGATCGGTGTGGGTGTTGATGGGTCGAGGGGAAGCGTCGTATGGCTGATATAACTACGCCCGGCACCGAACGGTCGCATTCGATGGTCCAACCCATCGGCGATTTGTCGTTGCCCGACGCCGCGGTGCGCGAGCGAAAATACTATCGCTCGATCTGGATCTCGGACTTCCACCTCGGCACCGTCCGCTGCAAAGCGGAATCGCTGCTCGATTTTCTCCGTAGCCACTGCGCCGAAACTCTCTTCCTCGTGGGTGACGTTATCGACGGATGGAACGTCGGGCCTGGATGGTGCTGGACCGCCGCGCAGACCGCGGTTATCGAGGAATTATGGGCATGGCGCCGGCGCGGTACCCGGATGATCTTCATGCCCGGCAATCACGACGAACGCAGCACCGAGATGGTGCAGACTCTTTTTGGCAGCGTCGAATGCCACGAGGACTTTGTGCACCGCACCGAGGAAGGCCGCCGCATGCTGGTAACGCATGGTCATCAGTTCGACGGTGGCATGCACGGGGCGCGATGGCTCTCCATCATCGGGAGCGTGGGCTATTCGGCCGCGCTGCGCGTCAACCTCTGGTACAACCGCGAGTGCGGCGGTTCGATCTCGCGGCAACGCGCCGCGCGCCTTTATTTCAAGCGCCAGCTCAAATCCGCAGTCCATTATCTGATGGATTTCCGCGATGAACGGGTGACGCACGCCGCCCGCGATCGCAGGGTCGACGGCGTGATTTGCGGACATACGCACAAGCCTGACCATCGCATGGTCGGCCCGATTTTGTACGTCAACGACGGCGACTGGGTGCAAAGCCGGACCGCGCTGGTTGAAGAACCGAGCGGCGCGCTGCGGCTGTTGCGATGGAACAAGATCGAAAGCGATGCGCGACAGGATTTGCGAGAGGATCCGAAAGCGAGGTTGAGTAGATGAGCCGTTTCTATCCAGTCCGGCAACTGTTTGCGCCCGAATGGGAACGAAGTGATGCCGACTACGCGAGCCTCCATTCACGGCGGCAATCGGCGCCAAGAAAAGTCGATCTGATTTTCTTCGATGCGGGCGGAGGCCATCGCGCGAGCGCGACCGCGCTGCAATCGATGCTTCAGCTGGATCGCCGCGCGTGGGAAGTCCGCATGGTGAATCTGCGCGAGGTGCTGGAGCCGATCGATATCATCAAACGCATCGCGCGTATCCGTGTCGAGGATGCCTACAATCGGTTCCTGCTTCGCTACGGAATGACGCTCGGCACCGGTGCGATGTTGCGCGGCGTTCAGATGCTGATTCGCCAGATGCATCGTCCCTCCGCCGCGCTGCTCGCGCGCTTCTGGAAAGGCGCGCCTCCCGATTTGGTGGTCTCGCTGATACCGAACTTCAATCGCGCGATCTTCGATGGCTTGCGCGCGAGCGATCACGAACTCAATCGCGTGCTCACGCCAATGCTCACCATCCTGACCGACCTCGCCGACTATCCAACGCACTTCTGGATGGAGCGGCAGGAGCAATATTTCGCTTGCGCCACCGATCTTGCCGTGAAGCAGGCGCTTGAGATGGGCCATCCCAGCGAGCGAATCTTTAAGACTTCGGGGATGATCGTGCGCCCCGAGTTTTATCTTCCGATCCATGCCGACCGCGCGGCTGAGCGCGGGCGTTTCGGCCTGCGTCCTGATCTGCCTACCGGCCTCGTGATGTTCGGCGGACACGGCTCGCGCAAAATGCTCACCATCGCGAAGCGAGTCGCCGCGGCTGGATTGAAGACGCAGCTCATTTTTATGTGCGGGCACAACCAGCATCTGCGCGATCAATTGATGGCGCTTGAGCTCCCATTCCCGTTTCATATCGAAGGCTTCACTCGCGAGATTCCCCGCTTCATGAATCTCGCGGACTACTTCGTGGGCAAGCCGGGGCCGGGAAGTATCAGCGAGGCGCTGGTGATGTGCCTGCCGGTGATCGTCGAGCGCAATTCATGGACGATGGTGCAGGAGCGTTACAACACCGACTGGATCATCAGCAATCGGGTCGGCGTGGTGCTGCATTCGTTCGCTGAGATTGCGACGGCGATTGTTCCGATGCTCGATCCCGAGCGGTTGGCGCAATTTCGCGCGCGCGTCGGCGGCCTCAACAATCGCGCGATCTTCGAAATTCCGGAAATCCTTGAGACCATCATCGAGCGGCACTTGCGCCCGATTCATCGCGATGCGCAGCTCACGATGTCATGGCAGGATCCCTCACCGATGAATCCCAACGGCGCGCTTGGCAGTTGGGCCGCGAGTCACTAGGAACCTCACCCGGCGCGGTAGCGCCACCCTCTCCCAAAAGGGCGAGGGAAGAAGGATGCCGGAGAACTTTTTAGGCGGGTTCTTCGACGCCGATCTTCGACCATCGACGCCAAATCTCACCGCATAGAACGCTGAGACCGATCAGCAACAGCGCGAGGAAGAACTTCGGCGACATCGGATGCCATAGTGCGTCGCCGAGAAACGCGAATAAGATCGTGCCAGGCACCATCCCGATCATCGAGGCCCAGAAATAATCCTTGAATTTGATCGGCGATGCGCCCGCGAGCAGATTCAGCGCGTTGTAGGGGATGACGGGCACCATCCGCAGGTAAAAAATGATTTGGAAGCCGTTGCGCGCGATTTTCCGCAGCACCTCGTGGAAACGCTCACCCACGATGCGTTCGACGAATCCCTTCCCCAGCCATCGTCCCGCGCCGAACGCGACCACCGCTCCCACATCCGCGCCGATCAGCGAATAGACCGAGCCCCAACCCGTACCGAATGCCAACCCGGCCGCGATCGTCATTACCGCGCCGGGCACCAGGAATGAAGGTCCGACCGCATACAGCACCATGTAGATGATGGGTCCCCAGATTCCGAACTGGACGACTTCGCGCTTGACCGATTGCGGATCGCGAAACCATTCGGAATGCGCCCACAGCAACCATCCGCATACGCCGATGATTGCGATGATCGCGGCAATCTTGACACCATCGAGAAAAGTGAAACCTCCGCTGGCGGGCTTCGCGGGAGGTACGGTCATTGGTTTGATGGCGGCCATTTCGAGGAAACTATGATACGGGCGGCTCCGCTATCGAGACAAGAACTCCCGGCGCGAGTTTGTCGATGGCGTTCAATGCTATTAGAGTCGCGAACAATATCCAGTTACAAGGAAATCCCATGAACGAGCTCGCGGACAAAGTCGCAATCATCACTGGTGGCGGATATGGAATCGGCAAGCAGATCGCGCTCAAGTATGGCGCGGCGGGCGCGAAGATCGTGCTCGCGGCGCGCTCCCTCGATCCGATGAAGCAGACCTGCGCCGAGCTGGAAAAAATCGGCGCCAAGGCGACCTTCGTCCAAGCCGATGTCGCAAAGGAAGCCGATTGCAAAAAGATGACCGACGAGACGCTGAAGGCATTCGGGCGCCTCGACATTCTGGTGAACAATGCCGGCATCGCGGGGCCGACCAAGCGCATCACCGAGATGAGCCTCGCCGAATGGCAGGAAGTCATCGACATCGATCTGACTGGCGCATGGCTCGCCTCGCGCGCGGTGATTCCGCATATGGACAAGGCCAAGTCGGGCAACATCCTGATGATTTCGTCGGGCGCCGGGCGCCGAGGCTATCCGTTGCGCTCGCCCTATGCGGCGGCGAAGTGGGCGATGATCGGGCTGACGCAGACGCTGGCCGGCGAATGGGGTCAGCGCGGCATCCGCGTGAACTGCATCTGTCCCGGCGCCATCGAGGGCGATCGCATCGAGCGCGTGATGCGCGCGCGGGCTGAATCGCTCGGGCAACCATACGAAGTGGTGCGCGAGGGCTTTCTATCAGGCGCCGCGCTGCGCCGGATGGCGACCGAGGATGAAGTTGCGCGCGTATCGTTGTTCATCGTGAGCGACGCCGGCGCGGGCGTGACGGGCCAGACCATCAATGTCGATTGCGGAAGCAATATGAATTGAGCTTTCGGCATCGCCGAAAAAGTCACCCTGAGCGCATCGCGAAGTCTCCGCGCCCGCGCACATTCGACAATGTCGAAAGGTCGCCCGGAGCGTCCTCGCGCAGCTGCCGCCTACCGCGCGACGTCCTGGTCGCGCACGAGGACCTCATAGCCGCTGCGCGCGAGGCGATCGCGCAGTTCGCGTGCCAGCGCCGGAGAGCGATGCCGGCCGCCAGTGCATCCGAGGCCGATCGTCAGGTAGCTTTTTCCCTCGCGCCGGTAGAGCGGAATGAGGAAATCGAGCATCCTGCCGACCTCCTCGATGAATTGCTTCGACTCCGGCTTGCTCATCACATAATCGCGCACCGCCCGATCGAGGCCGGTGAGCGATTTCAGTTCGGGAATGAAAAACGGATTCGGGATGAAGCGCACATCCAGGACCACATCGAGGCCGACCGGCGCGCCGTACTTGTAGCCGAACGAAACGATCGAGATGACCATGCGATCGTTGCTCGCGGAGCCCATCACGGCGGCGGTCACCCGCTCGCGCAGCTCATGCACGGTCAGAGTCGTGGTATCGATGATGCGGCTGGCGCGCTCGCGCATTTCGGCGAGCGCCTCGCGCTCCTCGCGAATCATTTCAACGATGCCCTTGCCGCTATTGGTTAGAGGATGCGGCCTGCGCGTTTCGGAATAGCGGCGGGCGAGGACCTCGTCGGAGGCATCGAGGAACAGAACTTCCGGATGCGCGCCCTCGCGCTCCAGCTCCGCCGAGATTTGTGGCCATTGCGCGAAAAAGATCCGCTCCCGCGAATCGATGCCGAGGGCGACGCCGGCGAAATCCTTACCGCTTTCGCGGGCTAGTTTCAGAACCGTGGGAGCGAGCGCGACCGGGAGATTATCGACGCAGTAAAAACCGAGGTCCTCGAGCACGCGCATCGCGGAGGTATGCCCGGCGCCGGACACGCCCGTGACGATGATCAAACGCGGTTGGGTCGGATCCGAGGCCACGCTTCATTGTTATCAAGCTGAGGCGGCGGGAACTAGAACTTGCTGTCTTCCTCGCGAATCAGGCGGAAGAGTTCATTCGCGTCGGGCGCGGTCATGAGCTTCTCGCGGAAATTTCCGTCGCGCAGCAGACGCGAGACGCGCGCCAGCGCCTTGAGATGGAGGCTGGTGGAATCCTCAGGCGCGACCAGCATGAAAAATAGATGCGTCGGGTTGCCATCGAGGGATTCGAAATCGACGCCCTGCACGTGACGCCCGAAAGTGCCGAGGATCTTGGTGACCTTGGGAAGTTTGCCGTGAGGAATCGCGATGCCGTCGCCGATCGCCGTCGAGCCCAGCCGCTCGCGCTCGGCCAGTACCGCGGACATCTCGGCGGCCGGAATCTCCGGATGCTCCTTGGTCAGGCATCCTGCGAGCTCTTGCAAAACTTCAGCCTTGGTCTGCCCCTTGAGCGAGGGCGCAATCATCTCGGGTGTGAGGAAGTCCGTAATTTTCATGAGGTCCGTTCTGATCCCATACGTATCTATGTAGGAGCGCGTCGCGAAGGTCAACTTTCGCGCCGCTTCGCTGTTACGTCTCCTCAGCAGCGGCGAGCACCTCGGGCGTCGAGAGCGAACGCATCTTCTTGCTCTTCACTTTTTCGAGATGCTTCTTCAGCTGATGATTGACTTTGTCGGTCAACAAATCGATGACGGCGTAGAGGTCGGTATTCTCCTCGGCCGCGGTTGCCGTGATGCGGCCGCATTTGAAGGTCACTTCGCCGCATTGGCGATACTTGTCCACCTCGAGAATCAAATGCGCCTCGGCCGGCTGCTTCAGCGCGCGGCCGAGATGCGCGAATTTCTTTTCCGCATACTGCCGCAGCGCATCGGTCGGCTCCATATGCCGAAAGGTGACGTTTACCGCGACGTTCACCACCGCCAGGCGCTGCGCGCGTTTGGCCTTGCGTCCGATTGCGCGGCTCTTTTTGCCCTTGCCATTGTTCATACTCATGCTGCTTGGCCTGGACCTTTGAGTCGGTGATATTACCCGACCCGTTTACGGCTCGCCGACGGCAGGATTCCCAATGCTTGCCGATATTTCGCCACCGTGCGGCGCGCGATGTTGATGTTGTCGCGACGCAGGATCTCAGCGATCGCCTGGTCCGAGAGCGGGTTGTTGGACTGCTCGACGGTGACCATCGCGCGGATTTTTTCCTTCACGGTTTCCGCGCTGACATCCTCGCCGCTGCCTGCTTTCACCCCCGAGGTGAAAAAGAACTTGAGTTCGAAAATACCCTGCGGCGTATGCGCGTATTTGTTCGCCGTCGCACGGCTGATGGTCGATTCGTGCATGCCGATATCTTCGGCGACATCCTTCAGCACCAGCGGCCTGAGGCTGCCGATGCCGTGGTCGAAAAACGCGCGCTGAAATTTGATGATCGAGTTGGCGACCTTGTAGATGGTCTGCTGGCGCTGATAGATGGATTTCACCAGCCACTTGGCCGAGCGCAGCCGCTCCTGCAGGTACTCCTTGGTTTCGGCTCCCGTCTGCCCATCGTTCATCACGCGCTGATAGTAGCCGGCCAGCCGCAGCCGCGGCACCGCGCTCTGATTTAAGGTGACGACGTAATCGTTCCCCATCTTCACAATGAAGACATCGGGGATGACGTAGGTTGGCTCCTCGCCGCCATAGTCACGGCCCGGCTTGGGCTCCAGCAGCGAGATAATCTTTTGCGCCTGGTTGACGGCCTCGACGGTGACGCCGAGCAGCTTGGCGATTTCGTTGTAGCGATGCTTCTCCAGCAAATCGAGGTGATTGCTGACGACGCGGGCCGCCAGCGATTCCTCCATGCCGAGGTTCTTGAGCTGGAGCAGCAGGCACTCGCGCAGGTCGCGCGCGACGGCTCCCGGCGGGTCGAGCTGCTGCACCCGCTTGAGCACACGTTCGACATCAGCTTCGGATACTTCGACCTGCGCGGCCAGTTCAGCCAGCGGGGTTTCGAGGTAACCGTCATCGTTGAGGTTATAGATGATGGTCGCGCCGATGCGCTGGTCCTTCTCGGTCAGGCTCGAAAGCCGCAGTTGCCACATCAGATGGTCTTCGAGCGAGGTCTTGCGGGTCAGGGTGTTCTCGACGGTCTGGCGCCGCTCGTCATCGGGATCGGCAGGTTCGGCCTCCTGCCAATTGTTGGAGTAATTCTCCATGTATTCACGCCAGTCGAGCTTGTCGATGCGATCGAACTGCTCCATCTCGACGGCGGCGTCGCGCGCCTCGCTGGCGGTGACCGGAAGCTCCTCGGACCCGGGTGGCGCGTCCCATTCGTTGGGGGGCTCATCGGCGGAGGCCGGAGCGGCCTCGCGCTCCTCGGACAGCTCGCCATCGGGAGGCGGGGTGAAATCTTCGTCGGAATTGCTGCTGTTTTCCGGGGCATTTTCCGCTGGACTGGTATCCAGCGGCTCCAGCACCGGGTTGGAATCGAGTTCGGTCTGGACCACCGCCTCCAGTTCCGGAAGCGATAATTGCAGGATTTTGATGGCCTGCTGGAGCTGGGGAGTCATCACCAGCTGCTGACGCAGGCGTAAATCTTGTCCGAGCTTTACTTCGAGGGCCATCCGTCCAACTAACTCACGGGCTATCTGGCGCGGTTACATTATCAGGGTTTTTCGACTCTCGAGGGAAGATCACCACCCGCGGATTTTGCACCGTACTTTTCCCGCTCACCAGGTCAACGGTGATCAATGAGCCGGTGATTTGGTCCTCGCCGTCGTGAACCACCGGATTCCCATGGAATGTCAAGCAGATGCTTGTCCTGATCCAGCACCGCATGGTCGCTGGTGATCCATCGCGTCCCCTGGCTCATCCGAACGTTGCCATCCGAGTACATCATCTTGATGTCATTGAAATCCTTGCCGTACTGGACCTTGAGGGTATCGCTGGTGAGGTCACCGCCGGCCTGGACCGCATGGACATGGCCGGTGAACAGGATGGCCTTGTTCTGATAGTCGAGATTGAGGGTATCAGACTTGATGTTGGTCGGACCTTTCTGATTGCCGAAGTTCATCCCGGCGAAAGGCGAATTCTCCGGCACGATTGCTGCCCCGCCTGTGGCCTTGGCAGCCTTCCGCGAGGGCGTCGCACCTGCCGTGGAAGAAGCTCCTGGGGGTTCAGCCGCCGATGGGACAGCCTTCTCAGCGCTCGGCGACATCTTGCCCGGACGCTCGCGGCTTATCGTCGAATGAAATGACCCAGCCGCGGGAGTCTCCATCGAGGCCGGACTGCTCGATGCGGCCGGCGAGGGCACTTCGGCGCTGGTCGGCGCGGGCGCGGATGTTTCGGCAGTCGCCGGAGAAGCTTCCGCAGTCGGTGCGGGCCCGCCGCGCTCCGCATCGGCGGCGGTCACCGGAACCCAATCGGTGGGTTCGGCCTGTGGAGTCTCGATTGGCGAGGATTCAGGCTCGGGTTCGTCCTGTGCAAATCCCCAACGCGGTGCGAGCAGGAAGGCGAGAAATATTCCAATCACCGCCATGGCGGATAATTTCTGGACGGCCCCGGTCATCAATCCAGCCTCGGATTCAGCCCTTTTTCGAATCCTGGCTAGTGGCGTGTCGCGGCGCGATGTAGGTGCTGACTTCCTTGAGCAATTCGAACTGGCGCGTTTTGGTATGCCCGGTCATCCCGATGCCGGTGACCTTGATGCCCTCGCCAACGATAGTCACCAGACCGGGCGCATCAACCTGGTCGGCATCGGGGAGAAACGTCGCCTGCTCGGTGTTCATCACGAAGTCGCCGTAATGGATCTCGGTTCCACCACTGAGAGTCGCGCGCTTGACCTTGTTGCCATCGAGATCGAGCACGGCTTTGGGCGCTTTTACCGTGACCGGCTTTCCATCCTTCGAAACTAGCGTGACAACAGGGTCATTGAGGATGAGCGAAGTCTTGTCGTTCGAATAGTTGGCATCGTGGGCCGTCAGCACCCATTCCTGCTGGCCGCCCTTCATCTGCACCCAATGGAAATTGTGGACATGGTAGAGCGAGCCGGGAATGAGTCCCGCGATAGTGGCGATGGTCGGGCCGACGGCGCGATTGTGCACGACGTAATAGGTCAGGCCCACGAGCGCCGCAAGCGCGACCGCGCCGAAAGCTCCCAACGCTTTTGCTATTTGTCTAGGTCGCAAGCGATTGTCCGAGCGATGAGGCTATCAAGGGGTATTTTCGAAAGAAAGGTGGGTAGGCGAAAGGCGGGACAGCATTCGCGAATCCGGTTGGAAGAGTTTGAGTTTTCGGTGCTATAGAAACCGAAGCTGGAGGCTCCAATGGCGGATTACAAAATCGAAGGTGAATGCGACAAGCGCTTCGAAGGCGTCAAGAAAGCGTTTGCGGAAAATCTCGAAAAGCGCGGCGAACTCGGCGCCGCTTGCTCGATCAATCTCGACGGTAAATGTGTCGTCGATATCTGGGGCGGTCATGCCGACAAGGCCAAGACCAAACCATGGCAGCGCGACACGCTGGTCAATGTCTATTCCACTACCAAGGGTTTGACGGCGACCTGCGCCCATCGCCTGATCGATCAGGGCAAGCTCGACCCCGATGAGCCCGTATCGAAGTACTGGCCCGAATTTGCGCAGGCCGGCAAGAAGGATCTGCCGGTGCGTTATATCCTGAGCCATCGCGCGGGATTGCCGGGCGTCAGCAAGCCGCTCAAGGACGAGGACATCTATAACTGGGACACCATGGCGGCCGCGCTGGCCGAGCAGACGCCGTTTTGGCAGCCCGGTACCAAGCATGGCTACCATGCGATCACGATCGGATGGCTGGTGGGCGAGGTCATCCGGCGCATCAGCGGAAAAGGTCTCGGCACTTATTTTCGCACCGAGATTGCCGAGCCGCTGGGACTCGATACGCATATCGGCCTGGACGCGAAGCATGATGGGCGTGTGACCGACATCCTGCCGTCACCGCCGCCGGAACCCGGAATGCCCAATCTGTTCGAAGAGGCGGCGAAAGATCCCAAGGGTCCGACCGCCGCGGCGTTCATGAATCCTCCGATTCTCACCAAGCCGGGCGTGCCCAACTCGCGCGCGTGGCGCGGCGCGGAAATCGGCGGCGCCAATGCGCATACCACGGCGCGCTCGCTGGCGCGCATGTATGGCGCCTTGGCGCGCGGCGGCGAGGTGGATGGGTATCGCATCGTGCGGCCGGAGGCGCTGGAGCGGTTCTGGGCCGAGCAGTCCTTCGGTCCCGACCAGGTGCTGATGGGGATGCCGACGCGCTTCTCGATGGGCTTCATGTTGTCGCAGCCGGGCATGGGTTTCGGCCCCAACATCAAGGCGTTCGGGCATCCGGGCGCGGGCGGCTCGCTGGGCTTTGCGGATCCGATCAAGAAAGTCGGCTTCGGCTACACCATGAACCAGATGGCGAATGGGTTGCTGATCGATGCGCGCGCGCAGGCACTGTTCGACGCATTTTACGCCGCGCTGTAGGAGACCTAACCCCTAGCCCCTTCCCCTGAAGTGGAAGGGGGATCGGAAGAAGAGGGGAGCGATGGAGAGTTTGAAGGATCGCAGTTGTATCGTTGGGGTCGGCGAGAGCGAGTTTACCCGAGGAACGAAGAAGACCGATCTGCAACTCACGTTGGAGGCCTCGGTCAATGCAATCCAGGATGCGGGGCTGACGCCGCATGACATCGATGGCATCGTCGGGCCGCCGATCGGATCGCCGGCGGAGCATTTCGCCGCCAACCTCGGCATCGAGGATTTGAGATATGCCGTCACCGTGCATACCGGCGGCGCGGCATCGGTTACGGGACTCCAGAGCGCCGCGATGGCGGTGTCGATGGGCGTCGCGAAAAACGTCCTCGTGCCGATGGGATGGCTCGGGTACTCCGCGATGCGCGTCAGTACCAGCGGCCGTCGCGAGGGCGGAGGCGGAGGCGGCGGTGGCGGCGGCCGCTCGGCCCGACCATCAGCGAATGGTACCTGCCCTACGGCGCATCGGTGCCGGTGCAGTGGTACGCATGGATCGCGACGCGCCACATGAACCTCTACGGCACGCCGTTTGAGGCGATGGCGGCGGTGTCGCTCGCCGCGCGCAAGCATGCGCAGCTCAACGAGAAGGCCATCATGCGCGGGCGTCCGCTCACCCTCGACGACTACATGAAGGCGCGCTGGATTTCGTATCCGTTCCGGCTGTTCGATTGCTGCCTCGAAACCGATGCGGCGTGCGCCGTCGTGGTGACCTCGGCGGAGCGCGCGAAGGATTTGAAGCAGCGGCCGGTTTATATTTCCGGTGTCGCCGAAGGCCATCCGTATCCTGCCGATGACATCCCGTCGCGTCCCGATCCGTTCACCATCGGGCTCAGCTTCGCGGCGCCGAAAGCATTCGAGATGGCCGGCATCAAGGGAAGCGATCTCGATTTCGCGGAAATCTACGACTGCTTCAGCTACGTGGTGCTGCTGCAGATCGAGGCGCTCGGTCTGTGCAAGCGCGGCGAGGTGAAGGATTTCGTGAAGGGCGGGCGGCTCGAGCTCGGCGGCGATTTTCCCATCAACACCCACGGCGGACTTCATTCGGAGGCGCACGTGTGGGGCATGAATCATGTGGTCGAGGCGACCCGCCAGTTGCGCCATCAATGCGGCGATCGCCAGGTCAAAGATGCCGAGGTCGGCCTCGTCACCGGATGGGGCGACTTTGGCGACGGCAGCCTCGCCATCCTCAGGAGATAATTTCTATGCCGCAAGACGTAATGGAATATCGCAAGCCGCTGCCGGCGCGGCGCGGATATGCGAAGGAATTTTACGAATACTGCCGTAACCATGAATTGCGCTTCCAGCGCTGCACCGATTGCGGAACGTGGCGTCACATCCCGCGCGACATGTGTGCCAAGTGTGCCTCGTTCCGATGGGAGTGGGGGAAGTCATCGGGGCGCGGAAAAGTTTTTTCATGGACCACCGTCGAGCAGCCGATGCTGCCGCAGTTCGAGGTGCCCTATAGCCCGGTCGTTATCGAGCTCGATGAGGGAGTGCGCATGGTCACCTGGCTGGTCGGTGTGAAGCCGGAAGAGTTGCGCCTCGATATGCCGGTCGAGGTGGCATTTGAGGACGTAACTCCGGAGGTTACGCTGCCGAAATTTCGAAAGAAGACCTAACCCCCAGCCCCTTCCCCTAAAGCGGAAGGGGAACCAGAAAAAAGAGAAACAAGGAGGCTATCATCATGAAGTCAACCGAAGAATTGGTTACGGAACTTGCCGATCGCGAAGCTATCCGCGAGCTGCCGGTGCGCTATTGCGACTGCGTGTGGCAGAACACCCTCGATGCGATGATCGATCTGTTCGCCAAGGACGGACAGTTCATTAGCAAGGGCCGCAAACGCGAAGTCACCACCAAAGGCCACGCGGACCTGCATAAGATGTATGCGGGCGCGCTGGGCGAAATAAATCCGCGACCTTACATCCATAACCATGTCGTTGATCTGAAGAGCAAAACCACCGCGACCGGGCGCTGCTATGTCGAGCTGCGCAGCGCCAAGAAAAATTTCGAATGGATCGGCACCGGCTTTTACGACGACGAATATGTGAAGGTTGACGGCAAGTGGAAATTCGCCTCGCGCAAGTTCCAAAGCTTTGCGATGGCGGAGCGGGAGTAAGGGTCATGGCGGGAATCCTGGAAGGCAAAGTCGCGCTCATCACCGGCGCGGGCTCGGGCATCGGGCGCGCGACCTCGAGAATCTTCGCGCGCGAGGGCGCCAAGCTCGTGCTCGCAGACGTGGTCGAGGAAGGCGGTAATCAGACGCTCGCGATGCTCAATGACACCGGCCATCGCGATGCCGTCTTCATCAAGACCGACGTATCGAAAACCGAAGACGTCGAAGCAGCGATCGCGAAGGCGGTCGCGACCTATGGACGCATCGACTGCGCATTCAACAACGCCGGCATCGAGGGCAAAAACGGCCTCACCCATGAATGCGAGCGCGACAACTGGGATCGCGTCATCGCCATCAACCTGACCGGCGTGTGGTTGTGCATGAAGGCCGAGCTCGCGCAGATGCTCAAGCAGGGCAAGGGTGGGGCGATCGTCAATACATCCTCAGGCGCGGGACTGGCGGGCGTGCGTGGGATGCCCGCCTACGTGGCGGCGAAGCATGGCGTCGCGGGACTGACGCGTGCGGCGGCCATCGAGTACGGCAAGCATGGCATCCGCGTCAATGCCGTATGCCCCGGACCCATCCGCACTCCGATGATGGATCGCCTGCTTGGGAAGCGTCCCGAGGCGGAGGAGCGATTCGCGCGCGGCGGCCCGCTGCGCAGGTTGGGCGAGCCCTCGGAAATCGGCGAGACGGTCGCGTGGCTATGCAGTGATCACGCCTCGTATGTGACCGGCCTTCCGATGCCCGTCGATGGCGGCTTCATGGCGCAGTGAGGGTATAACCGTGCCCCGGTGAACGACGATGGCGCGATGCATGCTGGTTTACCAGCGCAAAGAGAAATATTTCCGCATCCCCGACGCCGAGGTTGAGGATTGGGATGAGGTGCGCGAGGAACTCGATTCCGAGCCGCGCCTCATCGAGCGCGTCGACGGATGGGCACCCGTATACGCATGCCTATCGGCTGCCCAACGGGGCGGTTTACCTCGTCGCGCTCGACGAAACCTGATCGATGCAGCGCATGTCTCGCGATGGGACGATGGTCTGTCCTGCCGGCACTGCGCTTTACGCGCCGCCGCAGGCGACTTACTGTCGAGCCCGCTTCGAATCGTTCACATCACTCAAAAATGTCGGCGAACTTCGTGCCGACGAAGGTCAGCACCGTGTCGGTGTAAACCTTCAGGCCCCAATAAAATCCCTCGATCGGCATCCGTTCGTCATTGGAATGAAAGAGCGACCCGAACGGAAGATGCGGGTCGAGCTTCACTGGCATGAAGCCGTAACACGCCATTCCGAGCTCCGCGTAAAACTTGTTGTCGGTCGCACCCGGAATCATCCACGGAATGGCGCGCGCGCCCGGGTCGCCGGCCTCGAGCTTCACCTTCATGAGGTCATAGAGCGGCGTATCCATGGTGGTCTCGGCGGGCGGCGCGGTCTTCAGCAGCTCGAATGATGGCTCGGGTCCGACGATCGCGCGCAGCTCCGCCATGAAGCTTTCGGGATTCTCGCCCGGCAGCGTGCGCCCATCGAGGACGACGCTCGCCTCGCCGGGGATGACATTATCCTTGTATCCCGCGCGCAAGATGGTGGGGCTCACGGTGTTGGCGAGCATCGGGCGAAAGAGCGCGGGTGGCGAATCGAGTGGCACGCCGAGCGACTTGAGAGTTTTTTCCATCAGCGGCGTGGCGTGCTGACGCATCGGAGTCTTGACGATTTTAGTGATGAGCTCGGCCATCTTCTCGATCGCGGTGCCGCGGCCGCGGCATCGAACCATGCCCGGGAGGCGCATTTACCGTCATCTTGACGGTGACGAATCCCTTCTCGGCGACCTGGATCGGATAAAAGCGCGCATCGCCGAGATGGACAGTGAAGCCGCCGATTTCGTTGAGCACATAGCCGGCGCGGATCAGGTCCGGATAGCGCTCGACGAGGAATTTGGCGCCCATCTCCGAGCCCGCTTCTTCATCGGCGACGGCCGCGAGGACCAGATCGCATTCGGGCTGGATGCCGGCGCGTTTGAGCGATGTCATCACCGCCAAATCCATCGCGCACTTGGGTTTCATATCGATGGAGCCGCGGCCCCAGATGCATCCGTTGGCGATCTCGGCACTGAATGGCGGCCGCGTCCATTGCGCCGCTTCGACCGGGACCACATCGACATGCGAGGACATCAGCAGCCCCGGCTTCGAGGAGTCGCGGCCTTTCATCCTCGCCACGAGGTTGGCGCGGGTCGGCGCGCTCTCGCGCACGGTGAAGTCGATGTCGTACTTGCCCAGCACTCCGGCGTAGTAATCGATCGCGATGCGCTCATTGCCCGGCGGGTTGCTGGTGTCGAGCTTCACCAACTCGCGCAGGTGGGTGAGCGATTCTTGCTTGATCTGGTCCCAGGAAATTTTCATCGCGTCCTCGAACTCCGATTCGTAATTGGGCGTTCATTAAATCAGGTAGCGCGATGTGCTTGTAGGGCTTGCGGAAATTGATGAGGATGGCGGAATGCTAATCGACAATCCCAAAGGCGGCTTCAGCTTCGTCAAAGGCATCGGTCCGTTCTCCTCGGGAGCGGTCGCGAGCGCGGGTTTCGAGATTGTGCACGCGGTCGCAGTCCCGCTCATCAAGCTCGACGATGGTTACGGCGTCATCGAGCGGCACCTGCGCGAGGTGGGCCGTCCGATGAACGCAGTGTGCGGCATGGAGTTGCGCATTCCGAAGCCGCTGACTCCCGCGGGATTCAACGAATTTAACCAGGGCTACCTGAAGCGTCTCGCTGGATGGGACGTGCAGATCGAGGGCAACAATCCGATCGCGCGAACCAATGTCGCAATCGCCATCGCGCCGGTCACTGAACCCGCGCTGTTCGGTTTTTACTACACGATGCCGGCGTCGGCGCCCTCGCGCACTTTCGTGCTAGCGGGCGCGGGCGAAGTTAAATCGATGAGCGGCGGTAAGATGGAGATCGTTGCGGGCGACGATGTATCGGCATCCGGGCTCACGCAGAAAACCAAATTCGTACTGGACCGCCTAGGCGAGCATCTCGCCGAAATGAAGATGACCTGGGCCGATGCCACCGCGGTCAATCTCTACACCGTGCACAATGCGTATCTGGTGTTCGCATCGACGATTCTGCCCGCGATCGGAATCGCGGCGCAGCGCGGAATCACCTGGCAGTACTCGCGCCCGCCCGTCGATGCGATGCAACTCGAGATCGATGCGCATGGGACGATGCGGGAAACCGTGATCGCGAAATAGCGAGCCCTCGATGGATCAGGCGCGCGCCAATCCGGAATCCTCGACGCACGCGCCCGACGCGATCGGCGAGCTGACACGGCTGTTCCTGCGCCTCGGTATCACTGCATTCGGCGGACCCGCCGCACACATCGCGATGATGGAAGACGAGGTAGTGCGCCGCCGCGGTTGGCTCTCGCACGCGGAATTTCTCGACATGCTCGGCGCGACCAACCTGATACCCGGCCCCAACTCGACCGAGATGGCGATTCACATCGGCTATCGGCGCGGCGGATGGAAAGGGCTGATGGTGGCGGGTCTATGCTTTATCGTACCGGCGGTGCTAATCACCCTCGCGATCGCGTGGGCTTATGCGAAATTCGGTTCGATGCCGCAGTCGCAGGCGCTGCTTTACGGGATCAAGCCGGTGATCATCGCGGTCGTCATTCAGGCGCTGTGGAGGCTGGGCCGTGCGGCGCTGCGCGACGGCGTTCTCATCGCACTCGGGATCGCATCAGTCGCCGCAAGCTTCCTCGGGGCCAACGAATTGATCGTGCTGTTCGGCTCGGGAATTGTGTTGATCGGAGTCCGAGCCGCTCGTCGCGAGGTCGCATCGCTCGCGATGTTTTCGAAACTCGCGATACTCAAAACCGCTGCGGCAGGGGCGGCATCATTCAGCCTGATGGCGCTCTTCCTGTTTTTCCTGAAAGTTGGCGCGGTGCTGTTTGGCAGCGGCTATGTGCTCCTCGCATTCATCCAGGCCGACCTGGTCGATCGCTTGCACTGGCTGACGAAGTCGCAACTCCTCGATGCGGTCGCGGTCGGACAAATCACGCCGGGTCCGGTCTTCACCACAGCCACCTTTGTCGGATACCTGCTCGGCGGCGTTCCCGGCGCGGCAGTCTCGACCATCGGAATCTTCCTGCCGTCATTCGTGTTCGTCGCGCTGAGCGGGCTCGTGCTGCCCTATGTGCGACGCTCACCCATCACCGGCGCCTTCCTCGACGGCGTGAACATCGGCGCGCTCGCGCTGATGGTGCTGGTGACGTGGCAACTAGGAGTGGCCGCGATGGTCGACTTCACCACCATCGCGTTGGCGATCGTGAGCGCGTTTCTGCTCCTGCGCTATCAGCTCAATTCGGCGTGGCTGATTGTGCTGGGCGGAGTGGTCGGCCTGCTGGCGCGCTGACTTCCGCACTGCGCTTTTTTGTGCCAACGCTAGTCGCGGCCGGCCCATTTCTCTTCACGGCGCCATTCGGATTCGGGCAGGCGCCGGTAGATGCTCTGGTTGCGCGCCAGCATCCGGTATCCAATCATGTCGCGCCGCAGCGTCGCGGTATCCCAATGGTGTCGCTTGATGATCTCGTTGAGCTGATTCTCCGTGTACTCGACATCCGGATCGAAGCGCCCCGCCAGCCACTTGAGGATCGCCCAGCGCTTCTTGCGCGCGGTCGGGATTTCCTTGATGCGCTCGCCGTCCATGAAGTTGCTGAGCACCTTGCGTTCCCAATCCTCGGCATCGAGGTCGGTGGCGATGCTGGCCAGCTTCTCGCGGGTGAGCACGGTGCGGCTGATCGACCGCAGCGTCTCGAAATCGAGGCTATACCAATGTGTGTTGCCGTCGGTGCGCATTCCGACCAGCCCGGCCACGCGCAGGATCGCCAGGTGATGCGACACCGTGGGCTCCTTGAGCTTCAGCAGGCGCGCGAGGTCCTGCACGTTGTGCTCGGCGGCGGCGAGCAGGCCGATGATCTTGAGCCGGCTTTCGTCGGCCAGCGATTTGAAGAAGCGCAGCAGCGCGGTGGCGGGATCCATGATTCGAGGCCCTTCTAATTAGACATTCATCTACCTTGACAGCTATCTAATTAGACGATTATCTAAATGGAATCAAGTAGGAGGAGTCTCCGATGATTCGCACCCGAGGGCTTTCGCACATCAATCTCAATGTTTCCGATATCGAGCGGTCGGCACGTTTTTATCAGGACATCTTCGGCCTGGAATTGTTGACCGACTATTCTGGCCCGATGGGCCCGCATCCGCATGGCCGCCAGATGATCTTCAGCACCCCGGGATGCGAAGACGTAATTGCGCTGTCGCAGGTCGACGGCGCGTCGATAGGTGGCGGCGGGCTCAGTCATTGGGGCCTCAACCTGGAGCGCGATGAGGACGTTGATGACGCGATTGCGCAGGTCGTTGCCGCGGGCGGCAAGCTCCTGAAACGCGAGGAATACGAGTTCGAGGGCATGCGCGAGCGGCAGGCATACGTGACGGACCCCGACGGATACGTCATCGAGTTGTGCGCGCAGCGGGTGCAACTGAGCCGGAAGGGGCGGGCGGGCGACAAGCGGATTGTAGTCGAGTCGCGAAGATAAAAGCCTTGGAAACGTTGCGTTAAGTGGCTTTGTTTTTGCGCTTTTGGTGTTGCGGCATACGGTGCCAATCGAGGTCCTTCGCCGAGACCAAGAGCATTTCCCCGCTTACGCCGGAAATGGGTTTGTTTTTGCACTTTCAATGTTCCCGCCCACCGTGCCATTCGGTCAGGTGAAATGTTCTGATCGCATCGTAGGGGACCTACCGAGAACGGCGAAACAGGCCGCTCAATTTCAGAATATCTTGGATTTTCCAGCGTTATTTGGCTTCGTTTCGTAATTTTCGACCTGGGCGGCGGGTTCAGAGTGGGTTTGTTTGTGCACTTTCGTGGTCGCGTCCGGAAGTGCTATCCCACGGAACTGAGCGAGAAATCCTTCGCGAAGCGCTCAGGACGCCTCTCCGCAATGCCTCGGGGTGGCTTCGTTTCGTCATATTGGATGCTCCCGCAACAATCGAACCATCCGTTACGCCATCTCAACCAATGGCGTCGAACCTTTCAATATTTCACTTACCCAGGCGTCTGGCTGGGAAGCAATGATTTCCGGCTCTGTTCGGGATGCGCCGAGAGCCAGTGGTTGTGGGTAGCTCACGACTTCCAGCTTGAGGCCGTCGGGGTCGGTGAAGAACACCGAATAGTATCCCGGCGCGTATTGCGGATATTCCTGCGGCGGGTCGAGGATGGTGCCGCCGTTGGCTTCGACCTCTTTCGCGATTGCATCGACCTGGTCGCGGCTGTCGGCGCGAAATGCGATCTCGCGCAGGCCCACGCGCCGCTTGTGGAAGTTGTCGCTGCGCAGGTTGGTAGCAGAGTTCGAAAGCCACAGGCTCCCGCCCGGACCCGAAAATCCCGTCACCGGATCCTCACCCTCATAGGTGTGCATCTCTGGATAGCCGATCTTCGGCATCAGCCACGAGTAGAACTTTACCGATGCCTCATACTGGTTGGCGTTGATCATCAGATGGTCGATGCCCGGCATAGTAGTCGCCTCCGTATTTTGCGTGGCGTCAGGCTTTCAGGAACTGCACGATGCGCTGATGGATGCCGATCGGGTCAGCGGCCTGAAACGCATGCCCCGCATTGGGAATCATGAACACCTCGGCCTGCGGGATGCGATTTTTGATCAATTGCGCATTCTCGGGCGGAATCAAGAGATCCTGATCGCCGTGAACGATTAGCACCGGGCATTTTATCTGAGCGAGGCGATCGGACGCGTTAAACGTCATGATCCCCGCGATCGTGCGATCGACCGCATCGGACGGCGTCGGCGGCATCATCCGCATCCCCGCGAGCATCAACTGTTTGATCTCAGGATGCGCCGTGGCGAAGTCCTCGGGATAGAGCAGCGGCATGATGGTGTCGAGTCCCTGCTCCGGATTGGACGCCATCAGCTTGGTTCCCTCGACCAGCTTCATCGCGACTTCCGGCGACGCCATTTTCGCCTCAGGTCCGCCCGCCGTGGTGCATCCGAGGACGACCTTCGCCACTTTCTCCGGATGGCGCAGGGTGAGTTCCTGCGCGATCATCCCGCCCATCGAGACGCCGAACACCTTGGCGCTGCGGATGTTAAGTGAGCTCAAAAGGTTGCTCGCGTCATCGGCCATCTGCTCGATGGTATAAACGCCCTCAGGCTTGTCGCTCATCCCGGTACCGCGATTGTCGAAGTAGATGCACTTAAAGCCGGCGAGCATCGGCAGCGACGGCAGCCATGCGATGCCCGGCATCCCGAATCCCATGATAAGGAGGAGCGGCTCGCCGTCGCCGAAAGTGTCGTAGTTCAGATTGATATTTCCAGCTTTGATTTTCGGCATGATGCGGGACTCCTCAAGATTTCTAAAAAAAAGAAGGCGCGATCGTTTCCGACCGCGCCTTGAGATTACATCGATAGGCGATCTAGCTGAATGCCTTAAGCTATCTTCAAAATGCTCTCGGGATGCTGCTCGTTGGGATCGACGCCCGGCGCCATCTCATACAGCACCGACTTGTCAACGATCAGCTGCCCATCGTCTCCGACGCTGATCTTGAAGCGATCCATCGGCCGGGGCGCGGGGCCTTCGAAGTTCAAACCGCTGATGTAATAGCCCGAGCCATGACAGGGGCACTTGAACTTCTGCTCCGCCTTGAGCCATCGCGGGGTACATCCGAGATGAGTGCATTTGGCGAAGATCGCGTAAAAGCCTTGCTTGGTGCGAATGATCCAGGTGCGGAAATCCTGCTTGAACTTTTCGCTGACCTCACCGACGACATAGTCATCCGGGAAGCCGGCCTTGAACTTGGAGGGCGGCAGAAACAGCACACGCGGAAATGCACTGCGGACCGCGGCGAGGAGCCCTATCGTCGCAAACGCGCCGAAGCCACCCCATCCGAGGCGGCCGAGGAAGTCGCGGCGGCTCCATAGCGAGCCGATTTCAGCCTTTTCGCGATCGCGTTTGGCACGCTCCTTCGCCTGCTCATCGAGGCGCCAACGCTTCAATTCTTCCGGATCGGTCGGAGCTTTTCCCTTTGCAGCCATCTAACTACGTACCCCTCCAAGGGCTGAACTATATTAGCTTACCATCGAATATTAGACGCAATCGGATTAGCAAAAATTCTTGCAATTTTGCCCTGAACCATCAACCCGTCGGGGCTTCGGAACGATCCTCAACGAATGATGGGTTGACTCTCAGCGCCCGCGCCGGTCGGAGCACCCTTACCCGTCGAGGGCGCCCGCGTTTCCTCGGTGCTCTTGGTCCGCACGTCGTTGGAGAAACGCGAAGGCCGCGGCGGTTCGTCACCCACATCGTCGAGCGGAATCTCCGCAATCGCGGGCGGCGTGAACGTCGGTTCGCGCGTCTCAGCATTCATCGCAGGCGCCAGGAAGGTTTGGGTCGCCAGATAGTGAAGCGGCCGCGCCACACCCCATTCGAGGGCGAACCCAAGCGGCGCGACAAAGTACGCGAGTATGCGCAGCGGCTGCGAATCCTCGTCGGTATATTCGTTGGGATTCTGCCGGTCCGTATCCTCATACTGCGCACGGGCCAGATGCGGGACGCCAAGGATCAGGGCGGCACACAAAAAAATAATCGCTCGCCTCATACCTTCACTTTTCATGTTTAGCGGGCCGCATGTCAACGCCGTCAGTCCGATCTTCGCGTGCTTGCGTTGCGGATGGGAGGGCGCAATTCTTAACATCGATGAGCCGGAAACCTCGCGTATCGATTCTCACCCTGAAAACCTCGTTCTCCTCAATGCTTTTCACCCTGCTCGCGATCGCTGCTCCCTTGATGCTGACCGGCCCGTACGCCCTGGCCGCCGGCAAACCCGCGAGGATTGTGGTCCTCGGCACTGACGACCAACTTTACGTATGCAGTGGCGATTGCACCAAGAGCGAATGCATCACTTGCCCGGTGAAGGGCCTGCAGGTGCGTGCCCGGTCAGGCATCCTTCCGGTCGCGATGAGAACGCAGTTCGACCTTCCGGGCATGCCTCCCTCAGAAGAAGAGCCTCGGCAGCCGCGCGTGCCGGTGATGAAATACGGCTGGCCAACCTTTTCCCCCGATGGGAGCAAGCTGGCGTATTCGTGGATGGGCCGTGACGCCGACGGCAATCAATTCGGCATTTCGGTATATGACTTCGCGAAGCATTTCTCGACCCCGATTTTTGCCAGCCGCAACGAACGCATCGACTATGTTTTCTGGACGCCCGACGGTAAAAGCGTCTCCTTTCTGCTCGGCGAGCCCGAGGGCCTGAGCCTGATTCTTGCCGAGGTCAAAGAGAAGGCCCCGGTGCGCATGGTGCTGAGCGGGTTGCCGATTTACTACGACTGGAACCGCACCGCGGACCGTCTCGTAGTGCATACCAATAACAGCAACCAGTCGCGTTCCGAACACGTCACGCTGATGAGCATATCGCCCACCAGCCAGGACGCGCTGCGTACCATGTCGCGCGGTCGGCTGCCGTTCAAGACTCCCTGCTGGTCGCCCGATGGAAAACACCTCGCATACATCGCGAACAATAATGCCGAATCCTACCTCGTCGTTGCCGATGCGGATGGAACCAATCCAAAAGCGCTGGCAAGTTTGCCGATCGGCGAAAGCAGCTTCATCTGGGCACCCGACTCGCGCCATCTCGCGTACTCCAGCGCGGTCATCGGCGCCGATTCGGTGTTGCACGGGATCCGCGTGGTCGATATCGCCAATGCGGAGTCGAAGCGCGTGACCGGCGAAGACGTCGCGGCGTACTTTTACTCGCCCGATGGAAAATATCTCGCCTACATCGCGGTGCCGCCGGAACGTCCGTTCTATCAATGGGAACTGGTCGATCTGAAAAGCGGCAAGACGCGCAAGCTCGATATGTTCCTTTCCACCCAGGAAGAGATGGTCGCGTATCATTACTTCGATCAGCTGGCATTGTCGCACACCATATGGGCGCCGGATTCCAGCGAATTTGTCTTTGCGGGCGTAAGGCTGCTCGCCGAGCCGGATAAAGGTGGCGGACCGACGCCGGAGCCGCAGCTATGGATCGAGCCTGTCGATGGCCGGGCGCCGCGGTCCGGTCATGCCGGTACGCTGGCGTTCTATTCCCCCGCTTCATAGCGTCGCCAGGCTGAAGCCTGTGCCCAAGCCGCGCAATTACAAATTGGAGCGGACCTCGCGCGCGCTCAACCCCACCGGCGGATTCCTCAAGGGCTTCGCATATTCGCTGAACCCGTACATCGGATGCGCGTTCGGCGCCGGCGGAGGATGCCCGTTCTGCTATGTGCGCGCGCTTCCCATCGCGATGAAGGGTGAAGGCGCGCCGTGGGGAAGCTGGGTCATCGCGAAGATGAATCTGAAGGAGCGGCTGCTCGTGGAGCTCGCCGCGATGCGCAAATCCGGTCGCCTCGAATCCGCGACGGTGTTCATGTCGAGCGCCACCGATCCGTATCAAGGCCTCGAGCGCAAGCTTCGCCTCACGCGCGGCGCGCTGGAGGCATTCGTGGAATTTCCGGTCCGCCGGGTGCTGTTACAGACGCGCAGTCCGATGGTCGAGCGGGACCTCGACTTGCTGAAGCAACTGGGCGACCGCGTCATCGTATCCATCACGCTGGAGACCGACGACGACAACGTTCGCCGCGCGTTGACTCCGACGTCGCCCTCGGTGGAGCGGCGCCTAAGGACATCGCGGATGATGCGTGGCGAAGGAATTCCGGTGCAGCTCGCGATCTCGCCGATGATGCCGAATCATCCGGAGCGTTTCGCGGAGTTGGCAGATGAAGCCGCCGATCGCGTGATCGTGGACAGCTACTTCGCCGGCGATGGTTCCGGCGGCCGTCGCTCGCGCTCCCTCGGCATCGGCGAGCTATACGATCGCCTGGGCTACGAGGGATGGTTCCGTCCCGGCGTCGAGGAGCAACTCCTCGCGGCGATGCGCGCGCGCCTCGGCGCGCATCGGGTGCTGTATAGCCGCGAAGGCTTCAACGCGCTGTAACCAGGTCATAGCATACAAGTTATAATCGACCTCACGGCTAAAAGATGAACTCATGGAGTGGCTTCGATTTCTTAACCAGTCATTGCCCGTATCGAATCGGGCGGAGTGCGAACCTTACGATGGGAACCATCATTCGCACCGCCTCGGCACTTGGCGGTAGCGTGGAAATTCGTATCAAGGCAAAACCGTTCGCCAGCCCGCAAGGTCCGCGCGAGGTCCGGAAGAGCGCCTAGTTACCTAGCGGGAGGCCTCTACCGCGTGGACGAGCGCCACCAATACGATCGCGCCGACAACAGACATCGCGAGGTCGGCCATGCGGCCGTGCGGGCTCGCGCCGATGAAGCTGAAGATCCAGCGCCCGACTACCGCGCCCACCAGCCCGATGATGATGTCGGCGATGACGCCGAAGCCCGAGCCGCGCATCACCAGTCCCGCGATCCATCCCGCGATCAAGCCGAGAAAGATTGTTCCGAGCATTTATGATGTCCTTCGGGATCAGCAGCCGGGCGCGTGATGAATCTTCGCGCGCGTGTAGGCCAGGTTCTGCAGCTCCTCGGCCAACTCGATGGTGCGCGAGCGGGCCGCACGCGCGAGCGCCTGTGAATCCGCGTCTATCGCAAGCTCGCGCAGAAACCGCACGCCCAATTCATGATGGAAGTGTTCGTCGGGTTCGATGACCTCGCGGTAGAGTCGCGCGGTTTGGTCGTCGCCGGCCCTCTCGCATAGCTCGATGAACTGGCGATTCTTCACCATCGCGATCGCCTCGCGGGTGAATTGCCCGGCCGCGACGCGCTCGACGTCGGTAGCGAGTCCCTTGAGATACTGAAACATCGGGCTATAGCCGGCCGCGAGCGGATTGAAACCCGCCAGGTTGTCGCCGAGCTCGCGCAGGCGCTCCTCGATGAGGCCGTAGTGCTTGGCCTCGTCGCCGGCTTGCCGCGCGAGGGCAAGTTTCAGCGCGATGTTTCCGGTCGCAGGAAGCCACATCGCCGCGATCTCGCTTGCCTCGATTTCGTTTTTAAGCGCGACGCGCAGCAGCTTCATTGGCGCGAGATCGCCGCCGACCTCAGCGGCCAGCGTGGCGGCCGGCGCCAGGCGGGCGAGAAGCTGATCGTTCTCGCGCATCAACTCGGCGACGAAAGTATTGGCATCCATAGCCGAGTTGCCTCCATTGCGATGTTGGTGCGTGAGATATTAGCGATCGATCAGAATGACCACGCCAAGGGCGTAGTCATTTCTTTTGTTCCATCGGGGCGCCGCAGCACTTCAGCGTGCCGGTCCCGCCCTTGGTCACGATCACTTGCGAACTGCATTTGCCGCAGATGTAAACTTTTCCCAGCTGGTTAGCCATCGGCCCCACTAATCTCCTGTCGCGAAATTGTATCAAATAAATCTAGTCACGCGCCGCGAAACAGCGGCTTACGCTTCTCCAAAAATGCCCGCACACCTTCCGCACGGTCGGCGGTGGTTTGTAGCAGGGCATACAGATCCTCTTCAAGCCTGATGCCCTGGTCCAGGGTCATATCGTAGCCCTTGCGGACCGCATCTTTCACCATTCTGACCGCGACCGGGCCGCGCGTGAGGATCGCCTGCGCGACCTCGCCCGATCGCGCGCCGAGGCTTTTGCTGTCGCCGGCGAGATACGTCACCAGCCCGATGCGCATCGCTTCGTTGCCGTCGATCGTCGCGCCTTCTACCAGCATCCGAATCGCATTGGCGACCCCGGCCAGCCTCGGCAACCGCTGGGTTCCTCCGAACCGTGGCATCTCGCCGCGCGAGGGCTGCGTCAACGCGAATCGAGCATCTGCCAATCCGATGCGAATGTCGGCCGCCATCGCGAGTTCCATCCCTTCATCGGTCGCATCGCCATTGATAATTGCGACCGTCGGCTTGGAGATGACGGCGAGAGATTCCACCAGGTTCGGATTCACGTCCGCATCGAAGCCGCCGCAGAAAATATCGCCGGCGCCGGTGATGGCGAGCATCGCGAGGTCACCGTCGTCTTCGACGCGCTCGAAAAGATCCATTAGCTCGGTCGCCATCGCGGCGCTGATGCGGTTGCCATTCGAGGGTGAGGTGAGCGTCGCGGTGACGCATCCGCCAGCGGTTGCGACCACGATGCTTCCCGACTTCTGTCCGCGAACGGTCGTGCTGCGAGATTTTTTCACGCCGTCCCCCACCGCCGCTGCTAAACCAGGGCGCGAAGCTCTTTACGCAGGATCTTGCCGAGCGGATTCTTCGGCAGGGCGTCGATGAACTCGATGGATTCCGGGCACTTGAAGCTCGAAAGGCGCTTGCGGCAAAAATCGATCAGCTCTTTCTCGGTGACATTCTCGCCGGGCCGCTTCACCACGAACGCTTTAACGACCTGGCCCCATTCGACCGAGGCCACCCCGATGATCGCGACCTCATCGATCGCTGGATGACTCATCAGTACGGTTTCGATTTCCGCGGGCGCGATGTTCTCGCCGCCGCGGATGATCATGTCGTCCTTGCGCCCGGCGAAGAAGACGTAGCCTTCCTCGTCGACCCAGCCGAGGTCGCCGGTCGCGCGCCATCCGTCGGGCAGCGCGGAATCGTCCTCGCGTCCCGCGTAGCCCTTCATGATGCGCGGGGTGCGGATGCAGATTTCGCCGACCACGCTGGCGCCTTGAAACTTGCCGTCGTCATCGCGGACTTTGATCTCGACGTCGGGCAGCGGCTTGCCGATCGAATTGAGGCGCTTGAGCTTCAGTTCCTTCTGCTCCGCCGTTCCCTCAATCCGATGATCGTCGGGACCCAGCACCGTCAGTGATGAGGTCGTCTCGGTCTGCCCGTACGCGTTGACGAAGCCGACCGTGCTCGGGAACGCTTCGATGGCGCGGCGGATGACCTGGATCGGCATCGGCGCGCCGCCATAGGCAAGGTTAGTCAGATTGGAAAAGTCGACATCCTTAAATCCGGGTTCATCGAGCAGCTGCTTCATCATCGTGGGGACGACGAACGCATGAGTAACTTTTTCCTCGGCCACCAGCTTGAGCCAGGCCTTCGGATCGAACTGCGGCATCACGATGACTTTGCGGCCGGTCCAGATGTTGGTCATCATCGCGGTGGTTCCGGCGATGTGGTAAAACGGCACGCACACCAGCGCCACCCCGCGATCGGTCCCATCAGCCATCTCTACGTTCGCCGTGACGTAGGCGACGAAATCGCGGAAGCGCAGCATCACGCCTTTTGGTAGCGAAGTCGTACCGCTGGTGTACATCAGCACCGAGACGTCTTCTTCTTCGACTTCCGCTTCGGTCTCGTCGGGCTCAGTGCGGCGCGCGAGTTCCGACAACCGGTACATATTGCCGTCGCCGCTGCCGATTGCGACCACTTCATTCACGTTGAGCCGCGACCGGATGCGCCCGACCAGGTCGAGGTAGCGATCGCCAACCAACAGCACCTTGGCCTTGGCGGTATTGATCATGTACTCGAGTTCGGGATCCTTGGCGCGATAGTTCAGCGGCAGAAACGTGAGTCCCGCCTTCGCTGCCGCATAGTAGCTGGCGATATAGCGTTCCGAGTTGGTGTCGAGCGCGGCGACGACGTCGCGGGGCCCGAGCCCCAGATGCTTGAAGACCGCGGTATAGCGGCCGACGATCTCGTTCAATTGCGCGTACGTGAGGCGGCGATCGCCGGAGACCACGATTTCCTGATCGGGAACTATCGAAGCCGGAATCGTGACGAAGTTAACTGTATTCACTGACCCGCTGTCCTCCTGGGTGCGGCTACTATCGAGCGAACTGTTTCGCGCGTCGCGGCGGAATTCCGTCGGGCTTCGTCGCGGACGCGGAAATCATCCTATATCTTTCGGCCAAACGCCGTTCGAGAGCGATCGCGTCGCGAATCGGCAACTCCAGTCCTTCCTGTATCGCAAGTTTAAGCAATGCGGCCTGTTCGCGCGGAAGCCTGGCCAGCGCGAGGGCAACTTCTAGAGCGCGATGGTCCAAGTCCTGCCCCGGGACGACTTCGGCGACCAAACCTACAAGTAACGCCTCGCGCGCGTCAATCCAACGTCCTGTTATACAAAGATCCATCGCGCGACCGAAACCCAAACGACGCGGCGCGGTTTGCGTGCCAGCCACGCCCGGAATCATGCCCGCGCCGGTTTCCGGCAGGCTGATGCGGGTATCTTCGGCGGCAATCGCGACGTCGCACAGCAGCGCCATTTCCAGGCCGCCGCCAACCGTAAACCCATGCAGCGCGGCGACGGTGGGAATCGGTAAGGCGCGCATCCGGCCCCATACGTCGCGGCGAAAGCGGACCCATCGCGCGATAGTAGGGGAGGGTGCGCTGCCGAATTCGCTCAGGTCGCCGCCGGTCGAGAAGGCCTTGCCGGCGCCGGTAAGCACCATCGCGCGGAAGTCGTGATCGTCGTGAACCGCGCTGAGGATTTCGAACAGCGCATCGCGCATCGCGATATTGTACGCGTTGAGCTGGAGGGGGCGATTGAGCGTGACCCAGGCGACGACGCCGCGTTTCTCGAACAGAACCGCGGGCGCGCCGCCATCGCGCGCTGTGGCTGATAGAGTCTCGTCGGACATTTTGAGTTGCCGAGCGTGCTGTTTAACTATTGACCAGAATGCAGGTCGGCGGTGTCGCTCTGCGCGATCGCCGGGCGGCCGCGTTCATAAACTATACGCCCGCCCACGAGCGTAATGTCCACCGGAATGTTCATCAAATCGGTCGGCGTCGCGCCGATGGGATTCTTGTTCAGGATGACCATATCGGCGAGCCGCCCAGGCTCGATAGCGCCCGCGTGCAGTCCCGCCAGCCGCGCCGCCGAGGAAGTAAACATCGCAAAGGCCTGCTGCAGGTCGACTTTCTCGTTCTTGTTGAGGTCGTAACCCTCGAATGAAGTACGCTCCATCGCGGCGGAAATCGCTACCAGCGGCTTGGCCGGCGTCACCGGCGCGTCACTTCCAGCGGCGAGGCGAATACCCTCTTCGCGCAGGCTCTTGAGGCGATAGAGATACGGAATCAATCCGGGATCGCCGGCATACTTGGCGCCGCGATAATAGATGAATCCTGGATTGGTGACGACCCATGCGTTGGCGACTCGAATCGGGCCGAGATAGTTCGGCGGGATCAGGCCGCCATGCTCGATACGAAACGCCACCCGTTCAGCCTGATCCGGGCCGAGTGCCTTAAGGGTGGCCTCGATAGCGCTCATCGCGGCGTCGAGTTCCTCGACTTCGGTCGAATGAAACGCGCAGTCGAGTCCCATCGATGCCGCATAGCGGACTTCACGCGCCAGCGCGTTGGCCTGATTGCCACCATGCGGCATGAATTTCGCCCCCGCGATGGCGATGCTGGCGTTGCGCGCCGCCGCCGACGCCGCCGGGAGCGTATTGAGATGTTGCCATCCGAGCATGATGCCGACGCGCTGACAGATCGAGCGCGAGGCGACCAGCTTCCCGAAAACCTCGACCTGCGCTGCATCGTTGCGCGGGCTCGCGTCGGTGAAGGCGGTCACGCCGGCGGCCGCCAATTCGCGGCTGAAGATGCGCGCCCGCGCCTCGGCCTCCGCGGCGGTAACCAGCGGAAGTTTGGAGGTGATCCATTCCTCCATCCCAACCACCAGGCCGGTTGCGCGTCCTGTCGCATCCTTCACGACCAGCGCGCCGTTGGGAGGTTGGAAGTCCGGCTGCTCGATTCCCAGGGCTTTGAGCGCGCGGGAATTCAGCCATGAGCCGTGCAGCGTCGAATGCCGAATGCGCAATGGATTTTTCGGGACGGCCTGATCGAGTTCCTCGCGCGAGGGACCGCGGCCATCGCGAATCAGAGCTTCGTCGCATCCGAAGGCGCGCAGCCAGTTGCCCGGCGGCGTCTTGCCGGCAGCGAGGCGGAGCTCAGCCAGCAACTCATTGAGGGTGCGATACTTCCAGACCGAGACGCCGGTTGCGGCAGCCGCCGCTTCCATGAAGTGTAGATGCGAATCGATGAAGCCGGGAATCACCGTGCGCCCCGCCATCTTCAGCAGATGGGTGCGCGGCCCGACCATCGATTTCAAATCGGCGAATTTGCCGTGCGCGAGGATCGACCCTTCGAGAATCGCGACCGAGTCGCTTTCCGGATGTCCGAAGACTACCCCTTCGTGAAGAACCAGGTCGGCTTTATCAAGCGCCATTTACTTCTCGGATCCTCAACCACCCCGGATCCATCGCCGTCGCAGTTGCTGACGGCATGCCGTCTCGCGATGCGATTAATCTGACGAGGGAAGCGGCTTCGCCTCCTTAATCTTCATCTGCCCGTCGCAGCACTCCAGTTCTCCGGTGCCCGCCTTGTTGCATAGAACCTCGGTGCCGCATTTCTCGCACTGATACCGTTTTCCAAGCTGATTGGCCATTGTGCCTCCAACAATTATCAGGACTGTAAGTCCAGAATTTAATCATCAATCGTAAGCTAGTTGCACGAACTATTTGTCGAACGGAAGCTCGCTTACCACTGCCTTGAGGTCGCCACTCTCGGTGCGCGCGATGAGCGCACTGCCCGGCGTCCACGCGCTGTGATGCAGCGTGGCCAGTCCAATCGCCCCCAGTCGCGGCGACAGCACCGCACTGCTTATGCGACCGACCTCCTTGTCGTCAAGCAGGAGAGCTGTTTCAGTCGCTACCAGCCGCTCGAGGCGCAGCCCATACAGTCTCTTCTTGAGGCCGCCGCGCGCGGTCGCTCGTTCGATGGTTTCCTGTCCGAGATAGCATCCTTTGTTGAAGGAGATCGCGCGTTGCAGACGCGCTTCGAGTGCGATGGTCTTTTCGGTCGCATCGACGCCGACCTTCGCGAGGCCATGCTCAACTCGGAGGATATCGAGGGTAGCTTCGCTGACCGCGACGGCTCCGCAACCCGCCAGGCGGTCGGCGATTTCGCTCAACACGCCGCGATCGCCGAGCAGAGAAAACGCATCCCCACCAAACCTCGGCACGCGCCCGAGGATCGCATTGACGGATTTCGAGCAATGCCACGGCTTGAGCGCATGCGCGCCCGCGATTTCGATGGCTGAGAGCGCATCGGCAGCGCCGGGTCCCTCGATATGGAGGACTGTCATCGGATGGAATTCCTCCATCTCGACATCATCGGCGACCAGCAATTTTTCCAGATGCTCTTTTTCTCGCGGCCATGCGGTCAAATCCGTCTCCAGCGTCAGCGCTTCCTCCTCAAACCATATGAAGAAGTCGCCGATGACGTGGGCATGCTCGGTGAGAAACAGCGCCGGCACGATATCGCCGGGGTGCGCGCCTTTTACATCGGCGCTGCACATCCCATGGAAAAACGAGACGCGATCGTCGCCCGTTACGCGCACAATCATGCGATTGTCGAGCAGACGGAAGCCCTCGCCCTCGGTGAGCGCGCGATACTCCGCCTCCAGCGAGGCAGTCGTTGTCGAATCGGTATTCAAAGCGCTCGAACTCACTTCAGATTCAAACCCACCTGGCGAAGCCAATCCTAACACAACCGCTCGATTGAACCATAAGTCGGCTCACCGTCATGCGTTCTTAGATTCGAGGAATGATAGCTAAGCACTTCTAGCAGTTTTTAAGCACAGGCGTTTGGCGTATGATCGGATGGATGCGAGGTCTCCTGCAGCGCCGGGCGCGATTGGCAAGCGCGATGGGGTTCGTCCTCATCGTCGCGTTGGCGATGCTCGCGCCGAAAGCTCGTGGCGATGACCTCCGCGCCGACGCGCAACAACTCAGTGACTCCGCCTTCGCGATCCTCAACGGCCTCACCAGCGACAGCACCAAATCCGGCGCGAGTGATGCGATGGGCGCGATGGCGAGCTTCGCAGGAGACGCGCAGACGCTTTCGGCCGCGATTACCAAGCGTGATAACGATGCGGCAGCCGCGGCGATGACTGCGCTGGTTGCCGACCGGCGCGCCGTCGATGAAGCGATGGTCAAGAATCCCGGCGCAATCGAATCGGCGAAATGGTCACCCCTCAAAGCCGAACTCGCGTCGCTCCAAAGCCGCGTCCCGGCAACGACCGGCGCGGTCGCTAAAGCGTTGCCCGATGAAACGCATCCTGATGTCGTCAAGCCTCCGGCGAGCGAGGCGGCTGCAACGGTTCCTGATGGTTCGGCGCCGCGGGTCGAAATCACCAGCCGCGAGACCGACGATTCGGGCCTTCATATCAAGGGATATCTGCAAGGGACCGCTCTCAAATCCGCGGGCATCTATGATGCGGACGCGATGATTCAGAAAATCGAGCTGGCGCCTGTTCCCGGCGCGCAGCGCGTGCTGCTCGATTTCAAGCTGGAGCAAGTCTCGCCGAGCGAGACCATTCGGGTCGAAGATGCGAGCGGCCGCGCGGCGGAGGTTCATATTGCCGACAATTCCACGCCGGGCGTCGAAACCGGTGGGCATGAGAAGATGATCGAACTGGGTGGAGGAACGGCAGCGACCGATGCGCCGCCGATCGATATGGCCTCGCGAGGACCATCCAATGCCGCCGAGATTCCGAGCAAGTCGCCGTCGCGCCGCCATCTGCATGCAAATGACAACCTCGCGCCGCTGACCGATGTGCAAATCAACATCCTCGGCGTGCAGCAATCGATTGCGCAAACCAACAACTACCAGGTCATCGGGCAAATCGCCGGCGCCAATGTCCATCGCGCGGGAATTTATATCGACGGGCGGCTGGTCCAGCCCATCGCGATTTCGCCGGGCAGCGATACCTCGTTCAACGTGTCGTTCACGATGCTCGGCAAAGAAGCGACCATTCGCGCATATGGTGTGGGCAGCAACTATGTCGAGTCATCGATCGATTTGAACGTTGCGAATGGTGCCGTCTACGGATCGAATCCGCCGGTGGGCGTGTATGCCTACCCGGTTAATCCGTATCCGGTGAACCCGTACGCGCGCAACCCCTATGGCTATCCGGCAAATCCGTATGGCGCGGCCCCGCCGCCGTATGGCTATCCCAACGGCGCATATCCCAACGGATACCCTAACGGTGCTTATCCGAATGGGTACCCCAACGGCGCCTACCCGCCGCCCTCGCGCCCTTGGTGGTCGAAGATCTTTTAACGATCCTTTCTAGTTCTCTTTGGGACGGCTTGATCATCCAATCCGCGCTTCGCGGCGGGGCGGAGGTATTGTACACCGAAGACTTGCTGAACGGTCAGATGTTCGAATCGCTGGACTATTCGCAATCCGTTCCCGAGCTGACCGACAGCGGTCCGCACGGTTGCTCCATTCGTCCAGCGCCGGTAAGATTCGAAGTTCACTTCAATTCAAATCGCCGATAATGCTTAAATTGATTAACGTATGCTGATCCAAGCCACCCAACTGCGTCCCGGAATGGTTCTCGAGTACAACAAAGATCTCTGGCGCGTCATGACCATCACCCACATCACGCCGGGGAACTGGCGCGGGATGGTCCAGACCAAGCTGCGCAACATCAAGACCGGATCGCAGACCGAAAACCGTTTCCGCTCGGAAGATCGCGTCGAGCGCGTCATCCTGAGCCAGGTGATGATGCAGTTCCTTTATCAGGACGGCGACGACTACCACTTCATGAACACCGAGAACTACGAGCAGATCACCATCCCGCGCGATCTGATCGAAGACGTGGTCGGCTTCCTCATCCCCAACATGGAAGTGCAGGTCGAGTTCTACGAGACCACCCCGCTAAACGTCACGCCGCCCAAGACAGTTGACCTGAAGGTCGAGCGCACCGATCCCGGCATGAAAAACGCGGCAGTCACTAACACCTTGAAGCCCGCGACGATGGAAACCGGCCTCATCGTGCAGGTCCCGCACTTCGTCAACGAAGGCGACGTGATCACGATCAATACCGAAACTCACGAATACGCCGGCCGCGGCAAGAAGTAGTCAGGAAGTAGCATTATGCGCCAGCCGCGCGAAAAAGGCGCGGCCCCACGCCGCCCGCGTCCGCCAGAATTCCCCAGAGCTTCCGCCTATCGCGAGAGGAAGCCTCTCGCCAAACAGTCGACGCATTCGTCTCAAGCTCTCACGCGCCCGACTCAGACGCAGTTGCGCGCCGGCGCCGGCGTATACATCGTGCAGACGCAGCCGGGCTTCCAATCGATCGCCTGGAGCGAAATCGAGGCACTGATTCCTCGCGCCACAAAGCTGGGGATTCGCACCGTGCCCGAGCGCGCCGGGATGCTCATCTTCGAGGCGCCGAAGCCCGCGCCGCTTGGCTGCTTTGCGCTGCGCCGAGGATCTCTTCGCCATCGTTGCCTATCGAAGCGGCCTCGGCGACGATGCGACCTCGCTTGACAAGGTCCGCGCCGCGATTCGTGGATGCACTCATCTCGATGAGGCGCTGAATGCGCGGGTCGCGATCGTCAAGGGTGCGCGCGCGGGAAAGAAGCTTCGCTTCAAGGTGGTTGCCCGGCTTTCCGGCGAGCATCAGTTCCGGCGCGTGGATTTCAAGCATGCGGTGGAGACCGGAGTCCTCGAGCATGGCGACCATCTGTGGCGCCTCGATGAGGACAATGCCGAGGTCGAGTTCTGGGCGACGATGCTCCGTGATGAGTTCATCTTCACGCTGCGGCTCAGCGACGACACGATGCGCTTTCGCGACTACAAAATCGCGCATCGCCCGGGATCATTGCGGCCTTCGGTCGCCGCGGCGCTGGCGCTGGTATCGGGTCCCGCGCCCGACGATGTTTTCCTCGATCCGCTCTGTGGAACCGGCACCGTTCTGATCGAGCGTGCGCATTTCGGCCGTTACGCGATGCTGCTGGGCGGCGACAGCGATCGCGATACGCTGGAGGCGGCGCGCGAGAACATCGGACCGCGCTACAAACCCATCGAGATCAAGCAATGGGATGCGGCCGCGCTGCCGCTGGAAACTTCGAGCGTCGACAAAGTCGTCAGTAACCTGCCATGGGGCATGAAGCATGGATCGCATCCGGAAAATCGACGCCTGTATCCGAAGCTGATTGCCGAGTTTCGCCGGGTCCTGAAGCCGGGCGGCACGATGGTTCTCCTCAGCGCCGAGATGCGCCTGATGAGTGAGCTGTGGACTAAAGCGCATATTCGACCCTCGAGCATCCTGCGCGTGACCGTGCTGGGCGCGCCCGCCGCGATTTACGTTTGCCGCAATCCGGCTAGTTAGGACCGGTGGCGTCGCCTCGATTTTGACATCGAGGCGACGCCTTTCCGGGTGTGCGATCCTATTGTTTATCGACCTTGCCGAGGTCGATCGGGAGGCCGCCCACCCCAACCTGGTTTCCACCTTCCGAAACGTCCACTGCAACGACTTGCTGCATTGACGCATTGCCGCCGAAGGTACCGCCGGAACCGCCGCCGCCACCGCATCCGGCCAGCGCCGTCGCCATCAGCAGAATAGCTCCGGAAAGGATCGCGGCGCGCCGCCGTTGTTTACCGCTCATGGGCAACATGACTAAACCGAGCAGGCCTAATGAAAGCATGAGCGCGCCGCCTCCTCCTGGTTTTTGCGGTGCCCGACGATCCCGGCCAGCTTCACCTTCGGCATCGTTTCCAATTCGACGCTCTTTCCGCCCGAGATCACCCCGGCGAGTGAGAAAGTGAGCACCTGTTCTCCGCCTGACGGAATCGTTATCGCCGGGCTGAAGGTGAAGATGGTTGTCGAAGCGATGTCAGGAGCGCTAACCGTCACCGATCCCGCAGGTACGGAGTTGAGCGATGCGGTCAGCGTCAGGGAGCTGAAAATCCCCGGATGGCTCACGGTAACACTGACGGTGGTGATGACCTGCTGATTGATGTCGGCAGGAGTGTATCCGAAAGTGCCCGCGCCGACCGTCGCGCCTGGCTTGCCGCCTCCGCTGGCCGGTTCGATTACAGTTACACTGCCCGCCGGCGTCGGGGTTGGGGTCGGCACCAGGGTTGGGGTCTGAGTCATCGTGAGAATTCCAGTCGCGGTCGGCGTTGGAGTTGGCGTCGCAGTCGCCGTGGTGGTGAGAGTCGCCGTCGGCGTCTCGGTGGCCGTTTCAGTCGCGGTAGCGGTCGGCGTCGCGGTTGGGGTTTCGGTCACAGTGGCGGTCGGTGAAGGAGTCGCAGTCGCAGTACCGGTGGCGGTAGGCGATGCAGTCGGCGTTGCGGTTGAGGTGGCCGTAGCTGTTGGGGTTGGGGTCGGCGGGCAGATCGTTCCATTCGGATTGAGCACGGTCAGGAATGCCTGGCTCGTCGAATTTCATTGCCGGCGGCGCTATTGCTCAATTGAAACGCGGTCGAGGTGACCGGAAAGTCGGTCGAGAAAGTCACACCGGCCACCACGATGTTGCCGTTGAAATCGACCACAACACCACCGGGTATATCGACGGCTCCACTGCCGCCGATCAGGTAGGAATTAACCAGCTGGCCGGGGGCGGTAGCTGCGGCCGGATTCAGCTCGAATACGAACCCGGTGGTCGGAACCACGCCGCCGCCAAAGGGAAACCCTGCGCTGTTGTTGGCGTTGAAACATGCGGCGCCCGTTGGAAGCGGAAAGGTCGTGCTATTTCCGCCGGAGGTGGTAAAGCCGGTGACGTAAACATTGCCGCCAAAAAGGGCGATGCTGGTGGCAGCGTCGCCGAAGCCGACGGTCCGCTGAATTCGGTCGCGGAGGTTCCGCTTCCACCTAAGTAAGTCTGGTAGAGAACTCCACTTGCGGTGGCCGTAGTTGGAC